>JAXGYX010000001.1:545000-2315419 GCA_040772065.1 Oscillospiraceae bacterium
ATTCCAATCGAACTCGGAGATAGCTGGTTCTCCCCGAAATAGCTTTAGGGCTAGCCTCATGGAAAGTTTAGCGGAGGTAGAGCACTGAATGGGCTAGGGGCCTTACCAGGTTACCGAACCTTATCAAACTCCGAATGCCGCATAAATATACATGGGAGTCAGACGATGACAGATAAGTGCCATGGTCGAGAGGGAAACAGCCCAGACCGCCAGCTAAGGTCCCAAAATTATCGTTAAGTGGAAAAGGATGTGGGTTTGCTAAGACAGCTAGGATGTTGGCTTAGAAGCAGCCACTCATTTAAAGAGTGCGTAACAGCTCACTGGTCGAGTGAGCCCGCGCCGAAAATAAACGGGGCTAAACGATATACCGAAGCTGCGGAACAGGAATGTTGGTAGGGGAGCGTTGTGTAAGTCGTGGAAGCATGAGCGAGAGCACATGTGGAGATATCAGTAGTGAGAATGTCGGAATGAGTAACGAGAGCGAAGTGAGAATCTAAGCCGTCGAAAATCCAAGGTTTCCTGGGAAGGTTCGTCCGCCCAGGGTCAGTCGGGACCTAAGGCGAGGCCGAAAGGCGTAGTCGATGGAGAACAGGTAGACATTCCTGTACTACCAACCATTGCTTGAGAGAGGCAGTGACACAGGGGGATAGTCGAGCGGATTGCAGGAAGCATCCGTCGAAGGACAGTAGGAGTTTTGTAGTCAAGTACGCAAAACAATCCGAAGGTTCGAAAGATAGGGAAATTAAGTACCGAATTTGACGATTCCGCACTGGCGAGAAAAGCTGCTATCGAGATGGAGGGTACCCGTACCGCAAACCGACACAGGTGGATGAGGAGAGAATCCTAAGACGAGCGGGAGAAGCGTTGTTAAGGAACTCGGCAAAATAACCCCGTAAGTTCGGAAGAAGGGGTGCCTCTGAGAAGAGGCCGCAGAGAATAGGCCCAAGCGACTGTTTAGCAAAAACACAGGTCTCCGCTAAATCGAAAGATGAAGTATAGGGGGCTGACGCCTGCCCGGTGCTGGAAGGTCAAGGGAACGTGTTAGAGCAATCGAAGCACTGAACTTAAGCCCCAGTAAACGGCGGCCGTAACTATAACGGTCCTAAGGTAGCGAAATTCCTTGTCAGGTAAGTTCTGACCCGCACGAATGGCGTAACGATTTGGGCACTGTCTCAACAACGTACCCGGTGAAATTGTAGTACTTGTGAAGATGCAAGTTACCCGCGACAAGACGGAAAGACCCCATGGAGCTTCACTGTAGATTGTTATTGGGATTTCGATGTTATTGTACAGGATAGGTGGGAGACTAAGAAGCGATGGCGTCAGTTGTCGTGGAGTCAGCGGTGGGATACCACTCTAGTAGCGTTGAATTTCTAACCAGTTGCCGTGATCCGGCAATGGGGACAATGGCAGTCGGGCAGTTTGACTGGGGCGGTCGCCTCCTAAAAGAGTAACGGAGGCGTTCAAAGGTTACCTCAGCACGGTTGGAAATCGTGCAACGAGCGCAAAGGCATAAGGTAGCCTGACTGCGAGACATACAGGTCGAGCAGGTACGAAAGTAGGACTTAGTGATCCGGCGGTAGAAAGTGGAATTGCCGTCGCTCAACGGATAAAAGTTACCCTGGGGATAACAGGCTGATCTCCCCCAAGAGTTCACATCGACGGGGAGGTTTGGCACCTCGATGTCGGCTCATCACATCCTGGGGCTGAAGAAGGTCCCAAGGGTTCGGCTGTTCGCCGATTAAAGCGGTACGCGAGCTGGGTTCAGAACGTCGTGAGACAGTTCGGTCCCTATCTGTCGTGGGCGTAGGAAATTTGAGAGGAGCTGTCCCTAGTACGAGAGGACCGGGATGGACGCACCTATGGTGTACCAGTTGTCACGCCAGTGGCACGGCTGGGTAGCTATGTTTGGACGGGATAAACGCTGAAAGCATCTAAGCGTGAAGCCCTCCTCAAGATGAGATTTCCCTCCCTTTATGGGATAAGACCCCTGGTAGACGACCAGGTTGATAGGTCAGAAGTGGAAGCGCAGTAATGTGTGAAGCGGACTGATACTAATCGGTCGAGAACTTGACCACAAGCGGTATCAAGGAAATGTCAATTGTCTGGATACTCGTATGGTCTAACCACAGTTTTCAACCCTTTCATCTATGCGGTCTTGAGGGTGCGATTCATAACCCCCTCAACCATTCCGGTGGAGATTACGGAGAGGCCACACCTGTTCCCATACCGAACACAGAAGTTAAGCTCTCTTGTGCCGACAATACTTGCCTGGAGACGGGCCGGGAAGATAGGTTCTGCCGGATTTTTTATGCCCTTTTTCGCCCTCCGCACCAAACGGTGAGGAGGGCTTTTGCTTTTTTATGACTATTCCTTCTACAATAAGCAACGATTTCTTCCAATTAAACAAAATACTCTTAAACTTCCATGGTTTGTTCGTTATTCTCCCATCTGTTAGTGAATGCTGTTCTTATGTTACAATTGTTACGGATCATGACAAATACTTGTAGTAACTTTTATTAGTTATTGTTTTAATTAAGCGGAGATTCTAATGGCTGCTAAAATATTAATTGTTGACGATGAACAAAACATAGTTGATGTTTTGAAGGAAAATATGGAACGCGAAGGTTACCAGACATTGGTTGCCTATGATGGCGTTCAGGCTGTGGATCAGGCTTTTACTCATCAGCCTGATTTGATTTTACTCGACTGCATGCTTCCACGAATGGATGGCTTTGATGTCTGTCGTAAGATTCGTTCTAAATTGAATATTCCAATTTTGATGTTGACTGCTAAAAGTGAGGAAATTGATAAAGTTTTGGGACTTGAGCTTGGAGCGGATGACTACATCACGAAACCATTCAGTGTGCGCGAGGTTTTGGCCAGAGTGAAGGCGCAGTTGAGGCGGGTTAATCTGTCCGGAAGTGACTCTGAAATGGAACAAAGGATCTATCGCTTCGGTGATCTCGAGATTGACACGGTAGCCTATGAGGTGCGCAGGGCCGGTAAAAATATTAATTTGACCTTACGGGAGTTTGAGCTGGTCAGCTTTTTGGCGCAAAACGCCGGTCAGGTTTTTTCGCGTGAGGTTTTGCTCGAAAAAGTTTGGGGCTATGGATATTACGGTGATGTTCGGACTGTGGATGTCACAGTTCGTAGAACTCGTGAAAAGCTGGAGCCGGATCAATCGAACTACCGCTATATTTTGACAAAACGCGGAGTTGGTTATTATTTTGACAAGCATTGTGATCAAAAAAACGATTGAGTTATGTCGAAGGGTATGATCATAATTTAACATTGATGATTTGACCGCTTGAATGAGTTTTTGCGCCCGTGTGTAAAAGTGGCGGCGAACATTAAATTTCAGAATAATATGTGAGGAATCTGTTTGAATATTTTCTTTCCTGCTTCTGCGACATCCATCTTGGCTGTCGCAATCTCGATCATTGCGCTGTCCACAGCTTTGATTGTGTACTCGATTTATAAATTGAGCCGATTGAACCGACTTGGACATGTGAGACCGGTTCAGTCGTTGAAAAATGACAAAGTCAGCGATCAGGTGAAAACTGACGCCGTTTTGGCGAATCTAGATATTGGCATTGTCGCTTATGGAAATGACGGTCGCTATTTGTTATCTAACAAGGCGATGGAGGAAATATTGGGTGTCTCCTCACTTCCGACCGATCTCAATAGTTTTATGACCTCTTATTGTGAAGAAAATGGTGTGATGGCTCGCTTGTTACTAGGTAAGTCAGAGGCTTCAGGGGTGCTAAAACAGGGTAAACGGGTTGTGAGAATCACAGCGAAAGAATCCAGACTCGAAAATAAGCGTAAGGTCGCCACCATTTTTATCCTGCAGGATATCACTCATCAAGAGTTGCAGGAAGAAAAGCGCAAGGAATTTGTCGCTAATGTTTCGCATGAGCTCAAGACCCCGCTGACGACGATTATCACCTATACGGAGTCTTTGATTGACTGGGGTTTGGCCGAGAAGACGCCTGAGGGGATCCGAAATGACGTCAAGCGGATGCACGATGACGCGTTGCGCATGCAAGGACTGGTCACCGACCTCTTGTTGCTTTCCAGCATCGACAGCAATGCCCTTCGTGTCCGAATGGAGCAGCTGGACCTTAGTTATGTGATGAAGCAGGCGGTGGAACGATTGCAAATCCAAGCTGAGGAAAAAGACATCACCTTGAGTTGTACAAGTGTGTCGATTGTCCCCCCGATATTTGGTGACCGCGCCTCGATCGATCGTATCATCTCTAATTTGGTTTCCAACTCCATAAAATATTCAGGCCGTGGCAGTGAGGTCAAGGTCTATATTGGTGTGGTTCACGATGAGGCCTATGTGAAAGTCAATGACAATGGATTTGGCATGGATCAGAAACATTTGGACAAGATTTTTGATCGGTTTTATCGAGTGGATGGGACGGGGTCCAGAGCGTTTGGTGGAACCGGATTGGGGTTGTCCATCGTCAAAGAACTGGTGGACATGCATGGCGGCCAAATCGTTGTGCAGAGCGGAATCGCGACAGGGTCATTATTTACGATCATGTTTCCACTTGCGAGAACATTGTATAATAAGACAATTGACTCGGTTGAAAACCAAGTCCCTATCAAGACACCTTTGGCCATCTCGGTCGCGAATGATTTAAAACGTCTCGCCAACGAAGGTGGTGTGATCTTCGATGATTGGAAAGAGTTGGATGAGGCACAGCTGGAAAAAATTAAGCTGATGATAAACGATAGTTTGGCAGATGACGAGGAAATCATATTCACGTCATCTTTTGAGATGGATTAACAATTATAAACCTTGGAGGTTGTTGGATTTGTCAAGTTATATTATAAAAGGCGGACACCCATTATATGGTGAAGTGACAGTTAGCGGTTCTAAAAACGCCGCTTTGGGCATTATTGCCGCTTCAATGGTTTTAGATGGTCCATGCGTGATCGATAATGTTCCACATATCATGGACGTTGGAGTTTTGCTCGATATTTGCAGGGTGCTGGGCGCGACGGTTGATGAAATAGATGAGCATACGATCCGTATTGACCCCACAACGGTGGTGAGCAAAGAGGCCACAACCGAAAAGACCAGACACATTCGAGCGTCTTATTATTTGCTGGGAGCATTGCTTGCCCGATTCAACGAGGTTAAATTAAATATGCCGGGTGGCTGCAACTTTGGCACGCGCCCGATCGATCTTCATCTGAAAGGCTTTCACTCCATGGGGGCCTCCCATGAACTGGTGGATGGCGTGATTCATTTAAAAGCGGATAAATTGACCGGTGGTCATCTATATATGAACCAGGCCAGTGTCGGAGCGACGATCAACGTCATGATCGCTGCCACCAAAGCCAATGGAAGCACAGTCATCGAGAACGCGGCGCGTGAACCGCATATTGTCGACGTGGCGAATTTTTTGAATATCATGGGCGCGAATATTAAAGGCGCGGGGACGGACACCATCCGCATCACCGGCGTTCCCAAGTTGCCCGGATATAAAACCTATTCAATTATTCCGGATCAGATCGAGGCGGGCACATTCATGGTGGCCGCGGCCGCGGCGCGAGGTGACGTGGTCGTGCGAAATTTAATACCGAAGCATATGGAACCTCTGACTCAGAAGATGCGGGAGATGGGAGTTACAATGGAGGAAGGTGGAGACTGGATTCGTGTGTTGGCAAAACCGGAAAAGGAACTGAACCCAACCACTTTTAAAACCAGGCCATATCCCGGATTCCCAACGGATCTTCAGCCGCAGGTTACTATTTTACTCTGCACTGCGACCGGCAACAGCCAGATGCATGAAAATGTCTGGGAAAACAGGTTTCAATACATTGATGAATTGAAACGGATGAATGTGGATATCAGCATAGCCGGCAGTGTCGCCTTGGTTATGGGACCTCAACAGATGACATCCGCGCGGGTCAAGGCGCTAGACTTGCGCGCGGGAGCGGCGATGGTGATCGCCGCGACCATTGTGGACGGAGTCAGTGAGATCTACGATGTCCATATGATTGAGCGCGGTTACGAGAACATAGTCGAAAAGCTGCGCGGGATTGGTGTGGACATCACCACGAAGGATTGAAAGCATTCTAATGAAGACAGTATCTTTTTTGGATGAACCGCGCTGGGACGCGTGCACGCTGGTCAGCGGCAGCAGCGGCAACGCAATCTATGTTTCGGCAGGCAGGACCAGGCTGTTGATCGACGCCGGAGTCGCCGCTAAAAAAATTGAGGCGGCGCTTGCCAAAATCGGACGACACGCCTCTGAGTTGGACGCGATTTTGCTGACACATGAACATACGGATCATATTCGCGGTGCCGGACCGTTGGCGCGCCGTCACCAAATACCGATTTACACAAATGCGCGGACCGCTCAGGCGCTCACACCGCTGATTGGCAATCTGTCGAAGACCCGCATGGAGCAATTTGACAGTGCGACTCCTTTCTCGCTTGGTGATTTTTTGATCTCACCCTTTCGTATTTCCCACGACGCGGCGGAAGCGGTGGGATTCCGTCTGGATACCGAGCGCTATAGCGTGTCTGTCTGCACAGATCTTGGCGAGATGACCGACACCATACTTCAGGTCATGTCCGGCAGTGATCTTGTCTTTTTGGAATCAAACTATGACGAAAACATGCTTCTTTCCGGAACCTACCCATGGGTTCTGAAGCAGAGAATTCGCGGCCGACAGGGACATCTTTCCAATGTTTCTTCGGGAGAGGCAGCCTGTCAACTTGTTAGTTCCGGAACGGAGAATATCGTGCTTTCTCATCTCAGTGAAGAGAATAATTTCCCCGCGTTGGCGGAGCTGACAGTCGCGCAGGCTTTGAAAGAAGAGGGCGTCAAGCCGGACCACGACTTGCTCTTGCAGGTGGCACCACGCCACACGCCGAGTCAGTTGCACCGGTTCGGGGCGCGGTGAATACAACAAAGGATGGTTGATATCTGATCATCTTTCAAGAGGCGTTTGTTTAAATGAAATTGACGGTGTTGGCGGTAGGTAAAATTAAGGAAAAATGGTTGAAAGAGGGCTGCGAGGAGTATTCCAAACGATTGTCGCGGTTTGCTAAATTCAACCTGATCGAGGTCGCAGATGCCCCGGACAATCGCTCGGCGGTGGAGGCGAGACACATTGAGGCCGAACGCATTCTGCGCAAACTTCCTTCAACGGGCTATAAAGTGGCGCTGGACCTTGCGGGAGAGGCGCCGGACTCGCTGAAGCTGGCAGCTGATCTAAATGACTGGTTTGTTCAAGGTGGAAGCGAGGTAACCATCGTCATCGGTGGTTCCAACGGATTTGCGCCTAATTTGTTGGCGAAGATGGATACTCGGATTCGTCTGTCCAACCTGACTTTTCCCCATCAGCTGGTTCGTGTCATATTGTTGGAGCAACTGTTTCGATCGTTCAAAATCTCACACAATGAACCGTACCATAAATAGTCGGTGACGCGCTTGACATGTCACTTTTTTTTGTATACCATTGCTTTACTGCTTTATCGCTCTACCGTGATAAAGTGAAACCGGAAAAATGCTATACTTTATAATATGCGTTGAAATGTGATTGCATTAGATAATAGTTTGGGAGTTGAAATATGACAAAATGGCACTTTCACACACCGGAAGGATTCATCGATATCATGCCTTCCCCATGCGCTTCGAAGCGGCGGATGGAGCAAAAATTAAGGGAACTGTTTGGTTCTTTTCATTATCGTGAAATCGAGACTCCGGGCATGGAGTTTTTGGATGTCTATACCTGTGGCGATGGATTTGCGGTACCGGAGCAGTTGTTTAAAACCTTTGACCATCGGGGGCGTGTTTTGGCGTCGCGTTTTGACGGGACGATACCGGTCGCGCGGATGGTGGCCACTAAATTCGCTGATCAACCATTGCCTTTGCGGCTTTCTTATATTGAAAATATGTTTAGATTTGATGAGTCAGGCGGTGGCAGACAAAAAGGCTTCACTCAAGCGGGAGTTGAACTGTTGGGATCAGTCGCTCCGACTGCGGATGGAGAGGTTGTCGCGCTGGCGATTCGCGCCGCGCTGACAGCCGGTATATCTCAGATCCAGGTGACCATCGGACAGGTCGATTTTTTCCGTGGTGTGTCTGAGGAATGGGGCTTGAATGAGGAACAGGAGCAGCGCCTGATTCGTATGATTGACGCCAAAGAACTGGTGGCGATTGAACAATTTTGCGAAGAAGAGAGTTTTTCCGGGAAGGCGAGGCAGGTACTGTCTTTAATGCTGCAAGGCAGTGGACAAATCAGCCAAATCGATGATTATGCGAAATTAGTCGATAACCCAAGATCACTGGCGGCGCTGGACAATCTGCGCCAGGTCCTTTCGTATTTGGATGATCTGGACCTCCTTTCTTTTATTTCATTGGATCTGGGCCTGCTGCAAAGCCTGGATTATTACACGGGTATGATTTTTAAGGGTTTCACATATGCGATGGGCTATCCTCTTTTCAGCGGAGGAAGATATGATCGTGTTGTGTCGGCATTTGGACGCGATCTGCCGGCGACCGGCTTTTCAATCGGCATTGATTTCGCATTGACCGCTTTGAGCAGACAAGGCTGCCTTCCTGTGGACTCGGAACAGTTCGTGGTGGTAGCGTACGCGCAGGATCAACGTAAATCCGCGTTGGCACATGCGACGTTACTGCGAAACGAGGGGCGAGCTGTGGAAATCTGCTATTCAACTAAAGACAAAGAAGAGGCCATCGCCTGGGCCGCGGAGCGACAGGCGGAATGGCTTGATTATATCGATTCAGCGGGTGAACTTCAGGAAATTCCGCTGTTGGGGACGGAGGAGTCAGAATGAAACCAAATATGTTGACCATCGCCTTGGCGAAAGGGCGTCTGGGCGATCAGGCCATTGAGCTTTTGGAAAAAGCGGGATATGACTGTGGTGTGGTTAAAAAAAAGACCAGAAAACTGATTCTTGAGGATGAGCGGGCGGGCCTGCGTTTCATTATGTCCAAACCGGTGGATGTACCGACGTACGTCGCTTATGGAGCGGCTGATGTGGGTGTGGTGGGCAAAGACACTCTGTTGGAAGCGCACGAAAACCTGTATGAAGTACTGGATTTGAATTACGGGCGATGCCGTCTGGCGGTCTGTGGCCCCAAAAACGAGGTCGGTTGCTGGTCGACGATACCGGACAAACGCGTCGCGACCAAATATCCGATGACGACTCGGGAGTATTTCGCTCAGAAAAGACATGAGTCGGTTGAGATCATCAAACTGAACGGCTCCATCGAACTTGCGCCGCTAATTGGTTTGGCGGATGTCATCGTCGATATTGTTGAAAGCGGAGCCACTTTGCGTGAAAATGACATGGAAGTATTTGAGACAATCGCGCCGATCAGCGCGCGCTTGGTAGTGAACCGGGTCAGCATGAAAATGAAAAATGAGCAGATCAATCCGCTGATCCAAAAAGTTCGCAAGGTGGTTGAGGAGTTGAAAACAGATTCAAATGAACAATAACTTACGTGTGTTTGACGCCTCAGTCGAGTCGTTTGAAGAAATTTTTGAGACAATCGGTACGCGCGGCAAAATGGACCTGGTCCCGGTTTTGAAGGCGGTCAACGAAATTGTGGATGCGGTTCGTCTGCGGGGAGATCAGGCTCTTATGGAATATACCGAGCGGTTTGATCGTGCGCGTATCGATGCGTCCACCCGCAAGGTCACGCCCAATGAGGTCGAAGTGGCATTTGATTCGCTTGATCGTGTTGTGCTGGAAGACCTGCGCGCCGCCGCAGACCGTATCGAGAGTTTCCATAAGGAACAGCTGAGCAAGGGACAGTCTTCCTTTCGTATGAGGACGTTGGACGGTGGAGAGGTGGGTATGGAGGTCCGCCCTCTGGAGCGAGTTGGGCTTTATGTTCCGGGTGGGACCGCTCCCCTTCCCTCTTCTGTTTTGATGAACGCCATCCCCGCATCGGTCGTTGGAGTCGGTGAGCGGGTGATGTGCACACCTCCGCGACCCGATGGAACGATAGCGCCGGTCATCATCGCGGCGGCGAAGATCGCGGGTATCCAAGATATCTATAAAGTGGGTGGCGCGCAGGCCGTAGCCGCGCTGGCGTACGGCACCGAGACAATTCCGAAAGTGGATAAGATTTGTGGACCGGGCAACATCTATGTCAACACAGCGAAACGTTTGGTCTATGGCACGTGCGACATTGATATGTTCGCGGGTCCATCGGAGATTTTGATCATCGCGGACGACAGCGCGAATGCCCGGTATGTCGCCGCCGACATGCTGTCACAGGCTGAGCACGACCCTTTGGCGTCGGCGGTGCTGATTTCAACCTCGGCCTCGCTAATAAAAGAGGTGTCCGCGGAAATTGAACGGCTGTTTGAAACCGCCGGAAGGAAAGAGATCTTGTCACGTTCCTTGAGCGATTACGCGGCGTTGATCAAGGTGGACGATCTGGATCAAGCGGTTGAGTTTTCCAACCGAATCGCGCCTGAACATCTGGAGCTGTGTATTGAAGAGAGGGAACAAGATCGCCTGTTGCCGTCGCTAAAACATGTTGGCGCTGTCTTTATGGGAAACTTTAGCCCCGAACCTCTCGGTGATTATTTCGCAGGACCAAACCATGTGTTGCCGACAAGTGGCACCGCGCGGTTCTTTTCGCCTCTCAACACCACTGATTTTCTCAAAAAAATCAGTGTGATCCGCTACGATCGTGACTCGCTAAGAGCCTGCGCTCATTCAATTGCGCGTCTGGCCAATCTGGAATCGCTGGACTGCCATGCGAAATCCATAATGATTCGTTTTGAGGATGACAAAGACTTTTTTGCGAAACCGGAGGAAAAATGTTTGTGAATACCGAGACCACCGGCGTGGCGAGAAGATACTGGAACCAACATACGCAGTCTTTGGTTCCCTATGTGCCGGGTGAGCAACCACGTGAGCGTAGTTTCATCAAGCTGAACACCAATGAAAACCCTTACCCACCCTCACCGGCTGTCGAAGAAGCATTGCGTGCAACCAATCCGGCGACTTTGAGCCTATATCCGGACCCCACCTGCCGGGGGGTCCGCCGGGCGATAGCCGCTGAATATGGTTTGTCGGTTGAATCCGTTTTTATGGGGAATGGGTCGGACGAGGTGCTGGCGATCGCCTATCAGACCTTTTTTGAAAACACATCGATGGGAGGCGCGTCGATTTTATTTCCGGATGTGACGTATTCATTTTATCCGGTTTACGCGAGGATGTATGATGTGCCCTTTGAGACCCCCGCGCTTGGTGTGGATTTCGAGCTGAAGACAGAGGATTATCTTCGCGAATCGGGCGGTGTCGTGCTGGCCAACCCCAATGCGCCCACCGGCTTGTCACTATCAGTCAGAGAAATAGAACGCATTGTGGCTTTTGACATGAGCCGGGTGGTGATTGTCGATGAGGCATATGCCGACTTTGATGATCAATCGGCCATATCCCTAATATCCGGCTATCCAAATTTATTGGTGACACGGACGTTTTCAAAATCCTATTCTCTTGCCGGTCTGCGCGTGGGCTTCGCGCTTGGCCATCCTGAATTGATAGAAGGGCTGTGCCGCGTGCGAGACAGTTTTAATTCCTACACCGTTGGCACCGTTGCCCAAACGGTTGCGACGGCGGCGATCAAGGATCAGACATACTTTGAGCGCAGACGCGCCCAGATTATCGACACGAGAGAGTCGACCGCTCGTTTTTTAAGCGATCTGGGTTGTGTTTTGACTCGATCGAAAGCCAATTTTTTATGGCTGAGGGTGCCGGGTTTTGACGGAAGACAAATCTATGATGCGTTGCGAAAAGAAGGTATACTTGTAAGGCATTTCGCTTCACCAAAAATTGACCAATATGTGCGGATCACGGTAGGAACCGCGGAGCAGATGGTCGTGTTGATGGAAAAAATTGAACGTATGATTAAAGATGGGAGTTGACATGAGACAGGCAACGTTGGAACGCAATACGGAAGAGACGCGGATTGAATTGAAACTCAATCTGGATGGCGCGGGACGTGTGGAAGTGAACACCGGAATCGGCTTTTTTGATCATATGTTGACGTTGTGGTCCGCCCATGGGAAATTTGATTTGACCGTGAATGTCGACCGCTCGGATTTGGAGACGGATGGTCATCATTTGGTGGAGGATACCGGTCTTTTGCTCGGCGAGGCGTTCCAGCGAGCGCTGGGCGACAAAGTGGGCATCCGGCGTTACGGCACGATGTATTTGCCGATGGATGAGGCGCTGACCCGCACGGTTGTGGATTTGTCCGGTCGTCCCTATCTAGTTTTTGACGCGGAATTCAAAGCGCCGATGTGCGGCGGATTTGACACACAGTTGACCGAAGAATTTTTCCGAGCGTTCGCGATGTCCGCCAAGGCGACGCTGCATGTATCTTTGCTGACCAAAGGTGGAAACACCCACCATGAAATCGAGGCGCTTTTTAAAGGATTTGCCCGAGCCTTGCGCCAGGCGGTGTCTTTGGACAGCCGGGAGTCCGGTATTCCCTCGACAAAAGGAGTGCTGTAGAATGGAAAAATCGTGTACCGGGCAGCGTGGATTGGACCGACCGCTGAACGGTTGTTTGATAAGGCTTAATGTGTGATATGGAAAACTTGAGTGTGCGCTGTCTCGCGTATGAGACGCGTGGAGGAGCATGAAATGATTATCTATCCGGCCATTGATCTGTTGAACGGGCGCTGTGTCCGCCTGTATCGGGGTGATTATAACAAAGTGACCGAATATTCGGACGACCCTGTGGCCGTCGCCAAATCCATCGCGCAGACGGGGTGTGACTGGCTTCACGTGGTCGATTTGGACGCCGCACGGACGGGAATCGCGCATAATCGCAGGATCATTCAAACGATCGTGCGGGAGACGGGCATGAAGGTACAGACAGGAGGCGGCATTCGCTCGTTGGAAACCATGGAAGAGCTGTACAAGTGTGGTGTGGCGAGGTGTGTGATCGGCACGGCGGCGGTCCGCGACGAAAATTTTGCGAAAGAGGCTTTGGCCAAGCATGGCGACCGTGTGGCTGTTGGCATTGACAGTCGCAATGGGATGGTGCGCGTGTCCGGTTGGACGCAGGATAGTGGCGTGGACACCATTGCCTTGGCGTTGCGTATGAAGGAACTGGGCGCTCGCACAGTGATTTATACTGATATTGAAAGAGATGGGAGCCTGGTTGGTCCCTCCTTGTCCAGCAGCAAGGAACTGATGCTTCGTACGGGATTGGACGTGATTGTATCGGGAGGTGTGTCTTCGGACGCTGATATTGTCGCTTGCAGAAATATCGGCGCGGCCGGTGTGATCGTGGGAAAGGCTTTGTATGAGGGAAAGGTGGATTTGGCGCTATGCATGCGAAACGAATAATACCTTGTTTGGATATCAAAGATGGCCGGGTCGTCAAGGGTGTGAACTTTGAAAATATCCGTGATGCGGGTGATCCGGTCGAAATCGCGAAACGCTATAATGACGCAGGAGCGGACGAGTTGGTTCTGCTGGATATAACCGCGACGTTGGACCGACGCAAAACGATCACAGAGCTGGTTAGTCGGGTCGCCGGGAATTTGTCGATTCCATTTACCGTCGGTGGTGGGATCGCCACGATTGAAGACATAGGTGAGGTGCTTCAAGCCGGGGCGGACAAGGTCTCGCTTAATTCAATCGCCGTGCGCAATCCGGATCTAATTCATCAGGCGGCGGCGGAGTTTGGCTCCAAGCGCGTTGTGGTCGCGATCGATGCGGTGACCAATGAGGAAGAGCGCCTGGAGGTCGTGATTGACGGAGGCACCAGACACACCGGCTTGGATCCGGTGGAGTGGGCCGCCAGAGTGGCGCAGCTCGGAGCGGGTGAGATTTTGTTGACCAGCATGGATCGCGACGGCACGAAATCGGGTTTCGACACAGAGCTGACAAGACGGGTGCGCGAGGCGGTCTCCATTCCGGTGATCGCATCGGGTGGCGCGGGCGCGATGGAAGACTTCTATGAGGCGTTCACCATCGGCAAGGCCGACGCGGCCCTGGCGGCCAGCTTGTTTCATTTTCAGGAAATAGAGATCGTGGCGCTCAAGATGTATTTAAAAGGCATGGGTGTCCCGGTCAGAATGGGATATGTCGAGGACGATGAGGATGATCTTGAGGCGGAACGTCTTGCTCGTGGGATGAAACCGTTTGCCGGAAAAATTCAGCCAAATCAGGGTAGGAAATTGTGGAGCCGATTTCGCAAGGGTCCGGATGGCCTAATTCCGGTTGTCACGGTGGAACATCAGTTGGGTCAGGTTCTGATGGTGGCGTACATGGATGAAGAAGCTTTTCTGGCAACCTTAAACACCGGACTGATGCACTATCATAGCCGCAGTCGCGATCAGCTTTGGCTGAAAGGTGAGACATCGGGACATACTCAGGTTGTCACCGGTGCGAGAATTGATTGCGATATGGATACTTTGTTATTTGAGGTGTACCAGATCGGCGTCGCTTGTCACACCGGAAATCGCAGTTGTTTTTATCGTGAATTGAGCGAGCTGAACTGAGTGCTTTGATCTGAGTCGATGGGCGTGGGACTGTGAAGTAGTATTCAACTGTACTAGAAATATATAGACTTATTTATAAAATCCCGAACATGGGAGAAACGAAAGGAAGACATATGAGCCAAATTGGTGAATTAATGGATGAATTGTTCGAGCTGATTGAAGACCGTAAGACGAATCCACGAGAAGGCGCCTACACCACCTATCTATTTGAAAAGGGTGTGGACAAAATTTGTAAAAAAATGGGTGAAGAGGCGACCGAAGTTGTCATCGCGGCCAAAAATGATGTCAAAGGCGAAATTGTCTATGAAATCAGTGATCTGCTGTATCACACGCTGGTCCTGATGGTGGATCGGGGGGTCAATCTGGATGATATCTATAAAGAGCTAAAGAGCCGGCGAACATGATTCTCCCGCCTGATTGGTGATTTCCGGAAATTGTCAATTTCATCGGACCATCGCACTTCGGCGATGGAGATATTGACATTGCCGGGAAAAACTGGTAGTATCATCAAGCTATGCCCTGAAAGGAATTTCGAGGGCAATTTTAATCATGGACTATAGATCAGACATGGAGGGTTGACATGGCGACAAAAACAGGCTTGCGTGATCGAATCACGATGGCGTGCACCGAGTGCAAACAACGCAACTATATTACGAAGAAGAATAAGCGTAATGATCCCGATCGCTTGGAAATCAAAAAGTTTTGTAAGTTTTGTAACAAACATACAATCCATAGAGAGACAAAGTGATTAACTAAGTCCGATGATTTGCGAGGGCGGAAATGGCCAGTAAAAAAAGACAAACAGATAATAAGAAAAAAGGTGCGAAAGCTGTCAAAAAGAAGGGCTTTTTTAGCCGTCTGAAGTCATTTTTCAGTGGTTTGAAAAATGAGCTGAAACAGGTGAGCTGGCCGGACAAGGTGAAACTGAGAAAGACGGCCATTGTTTCCTTCGCCATTATTTTTATTTTTGTGGCGGTCATTTTTTTGACTGACACAATTTTAACGGCGGGATTGAGCGCGGGCGGATTTTATGACGCGGAGCGAGCGGCGCAGGCTTCAGAATCACGTCAGGTTGAGGAGACCGACGCGACGGTGGAAATATCTGATGTCGACGAAGCGAACGATGCCGTCGAAACAGACTGATCCGCCGATCAATTCTTAAGGAGAGAAGAATGCCAGAAAATGTCATGTCTGAATGGACGGACACGAATTCAGATCAGATCGAGACATCTGAACCGATATCAGCGTCAGATTCAGGCGAAATGCTTGAAGACTCTGATCAATCAACGATTTCTGACGCTTCAGACAGTGAAGACACCGGAATCGTGTTGACAGCGACGGGCGAGGCCGATGGACAAAATGCGGCAGATACCCCAACGTATGATGAGTCCGCGCTGCCCGACGTCGATCCCGAAAAAGTTTCCGAACCCAGTTATAAGGGGGAAGAGGCGTTTTGGTATGTTGTGCACACGTACTCCGGTTACGAGAACAAAGTCAAAGTGACACTCGACAAAATTGTCGAGAATCGGGGAATTCAGGACTATATTCAAGAAATTTATATTCCGATGGAAGAGGTCATCGAGATTAAGGACGGCAAGCGTAAAACCTCGATGAAAAAGATCTATCCGGGCTATGTCATGATCAAAATGGTGTTGACCGATGAGATCTGGTACATAGTACGCAACACTCGAGGAGTGACCGGATTTGTCGGACCCAACTCGCGTCCGGTGCCACTGACCGAGGAAGAACTTGCCATTATGGGTATGGTTTCGGACTGGGTGCCGGTTGTGGATTATGTTGTGGGTGACACGGTGAAGATCATCAATGGACCACTCGAGAATTTCAATGGTCGCGTCGAGTCGATCAGCCATGAAAAGAAAAAAGTGAGCGTGATGGTTTCCATGTTTGGCCGGGAAACACCGGTGGAACTGGAATTCACTCAAGTTGTTAGAATCTGATATAAATGGGCGATTTCCTAGCCGAAAATCGTTCGATTATATATTACAAAAGTGACAAGAATGTCTAGAAATTATGGGAGGTGGCTATCATGGCTAAAAAAATTGCCGGATACGTGAAACTGCAAATTCCTGCCGGTCAGGCTACACCGGCACCACCGGTCGGACCAGCTCTTGGACAACACGGCGTGAACATTTCACAGTTCGTTAAGGAGTTCAACGAAAAAACCGCAAAGGATCAGGGCTTGATTATACCTGTCGTGCTCACAGTTTTTGCGGATCGTTCGTTTGAATTCATCACCAAGACTCCTCCGGCTCCGGTACTGATCAAAAAGGCGTGCAACATCCAGCTTGGTTCGGGAACACCGAATCGTGAGAAGGTCTCAACCATTCCCTGGTCGGAATGTTTGAAGATCGGTGAAATGAAAATGCAGGATATGAACGCGGCGACGGTTGAGGCGGCGGCACGCATGGTTGCGGGCACTGCGCGCAGCATGGGTGTTATCGTCGACATGGACAGCTAAGGGAGGTAATTTAGAAATGAGACGTGGAAAAAGATATCATGAAATTGCCAAACTGGTTGACCGCACGGTTCATTATGAGCCGCAAGAGGCGATGGATCTTGTGATTAAAACAGGTACCGCAAAGTTTGATGAGACCGTTGAGATGCATATTCGTCTCGGTGTCGATTCCCGCCACGCGGATCAACAGGTTCGTGGAGCGGTAGTGCTGCCGAATGGTACCGGCAAGAGCCAACGGGTGTTGGTTTTCGCCAAAGGAGCCAAAGCGGATGAGGCCTCGGCCGCAGGCGCGGACTTCGTGGGCGCAGAAGATTTGGTTGAGAAAATCACCAAGGAAAACTGGTTTGAGTTCGATGTGGTTGTCGCCACCCCCGATATGATGCCGCTGGTCGGCCGGTTGGGTAAGACATTGGGTCCGAAAGGCCTGATGCCAAATCCCAAGGCCGGTACGGTGACAATGGATATCGAAAAGGCGATCGGCGAGATCAAAGCCGGTAAAATTGAGTATCGCTTGGATAAAGCCAACATGATTCATTGTCCGATCGGAAAAGTTTCATTTGGCAGCGAGAAGCTCATCGAAAACTACAACACTTTGATGGATGCGGTGATCAAGGCGAAACCGGCGGCGGCGAAAGGACAGTACCTGAAAAACGTATCGATCAGCTCCACAATGGGCCCCGGTATTCGGGTCACCACAAAAATTTAAACTTTCATGCTGACAATGATCCGGGCTATTGACTTTATGTACGATCATTGTTTATCATGACAAACGTTACCAAAGACAGCAGGCGCCAAACGGTTTAATTCGACCATCATGTCGAGCCCGCCGAGGTTAAACGAAACAGACTGTTTGTTTTTGTTATCCTCTCTGTCTTTGGCGGAGAGGATTTTTTTATAGAAGGAGGAAAAGCATATGCCAAGTGAAAAAGTACTGCGGGAAAAGCAGACTTTGGTAGCCGGACTTGCGGATGAGTTTAAGAGCGCGCAGACAATTGTCGTCGCCAGCTCGCGTGGACTGACGGTGGCGGAAGACACTGAATTGCGTGACAGCATGAGAAAAGCCGGTCTGGTTTATAAAGTGGTTAAGAACACAATGGCGATTCGCGCCGCCGAGGCAATCGGCATTGAAGGCATGGAAGAGTTTTTTGTGGGCCCGACCGCCATCGCTTATAGCACAGATGATCCAATCGCGCCGGCCAAATTGGCGAAACAATTCGCGAAAAAATTTGAAGAGTTCGAGATTAAAGGTGGCGCGACCGAAGGTATGGCGGCCGATGTCGCCCGGATTGAAAAACTGGCCAGCATCCCCGATCTGCCGGTTTTGCACACGCAATTGGTTTTTTCATTGAATTTCCCAATTCAATCGCTCGCCATGGTGCTGGGCCAAATCAGGGAAAAAGCCGAAGATGCGGAAATCACGAATGTCGCGGATCTGTTGTCGGCTGATGCCGCCGTCGCGGATGAAGCCGCGGCTACCGAATAACTTGTATTAAAAACATATTGATGATCAAATACTTGGAGGATTAAAATGGCTAGTGAAAAAATCACAAATATCATGGAAGAAGTAAAAACTCTTACAGTGCTTGAGCTCTCTGAGCTTGTGGGCGCTCTTGAAGAGGAATTTGGCGTGAGCGCGGCCGCGGCTGTCGCTGTCGCGGGAACCGGCGCAGCCGGCGCGGACGCCGGCGCTGTGGAAGAAGAACAGACTGAATTCACTGTTGTGTTGACAGGCGCGGGCCCGACCAAAATTCAGGTCATCAAAGCGGTTCGCGAGCTGACCGGTCTGGGACTCAAAGACGCCAAAGATCTTGTTGACAACGCTCCGAAGGAAATCAAGGAGAACGTCTCTAAAGAAGAAGCCGAGGAAGTCGCCACCAAACTCAAAGATGTTGGCGCCGAGGTCGAAATCAAATAATCAAATTAAACTGAAGGTTAAAACTGTCTCAAAGCGTCGCAGGCGAGCTTTTGAGACAGTTTTTGTTTGACTGAGAATTCAATTTTCAAGGACCGAGTGGCCACGGGTTGATTGCAAAAGTAAGTCCACTTTTGAAGAACTAAGTTCCTTAGAAATGCAGAAAAACGGGAAATGAACTCCTAAAACGTCCAATAACAGTCAAAAAAGTGGTAAACTTCAGTAGAAATAGTCGAAAAAGCCATAACAAAGAGAGGCTGCGTTTTAGATTTATTTTTGAATTACGAAGCCCCTGTGCAAATTATGAAGTTGTACCGTTCAGCAAAGCGACTATTGCATGTCAGAAAAGTGAGCCATTCTGGCAGTTGAGAGACTCTAGTTGATCACTGGGGTCTCTTAACATTTTTGCTAATTTTACCAAGCAGCAGATTGGGTGATCGCATGACGAGGTCATGATGGATTGGGTAGATCCCGAGCAACTGAGGCATCTCATCTCCAAAGCAAAAGGAAAAGACTTCGTAGGGAGTGCGATCCCCCAGATCTTTCCTTGTATAGCTGTTGATGTGTGAGGAGAGGAGCAGTGCGTCATCCATGCTCAATCCTTCAAAGGAATATCCTTTAGGATCAAACAGCGGACCTCTCGATTCCATCGTTCAACATGTGGTTTTTGAGATGATTGCATGGGGTCGCAGTAGAAGATTCGAGTCCCCAGAGCTTCCAATTCTTTGGGGTTGGAAAACTCAGAACCTCTGTCGGTCAGTATGACAGGAAACAGCCGTCTAAAGTTTGTCTCCCCCAATGCACGGTGCAGCTCCTGAAATCGTTTGGTGACCTCACGAGCGGTCTGAGCCTGACAGGCCAGAGCCAGGCCGAATTTGGACTGAGTCCAACAAAGAGTGAGTAGGGTGGCGCGATCTTCGGCAACAGATTCCACTGAGTCCATCTCCACATAAGGGACAGCCGGGTGCTGATCCATATAGGCGAGAAAATCATTATAGGTTCTTCCCTCGTAGCAACGTTTATCGACCTTATGCATGGGTTTTTTACGTTTGGGTTTGCGCCTGACGGCCTCGGGCAGATCAATGCGCCTGATGCCAATCAGGTTGGCGTCGATCAGCTTGTAGATGTTGCGTTCAGAACAAGGGAATTCATCTGCGTGATTGACGTAAATGTGATGAATCGACTGTCCTTTCTCTCGAACGGGTTTGAGCAGCTGTGAAATGACCTTAAGATCGTCGACTGACAAGAGCATGCCTTTACGCGAGTCGGACAGTCGTGCCTGAGCCGTTTTGTCAGCATAATCGGCTCTGTAAAGATATCGTCTTTGAGGACATCTTCCGTCCTTTTGGCAACCGTTACAGCAGTAAGGCGCCCGATTTAAGCGCTCACAAGTAGCAGCGACAAATTCGGAGCAAAACTCATTGCATAACTCACAGTTTGAACAGCGCTTACGGATTTTTATGCAGTTTCCACACACGTGAGTCAGGCGGCAGTCCATCCTTTTACCGCAGTCGTTGCGTGGCGAGCCAAACCCACCTTTGAACATGGATTGTCGGTTCATCTTAATCTCATACATAATAGTTTTTGGATCTCGTTTCAGACTGCGTGCGATGGAAGCTAAAGATTTCCCTTCACCCAGTAGCTTTTGTATGGTTAGACGTTCGTCATATTGTAGATGTACATATTGAGCCATGTTATTCGTCCTTTCCCAGTCGGCTCAGCTGAACGAATGTTTAATCTATCATACCTATATTTGAACAACTTACTCCCTCTTAGTAATTTGAATTACAAAGTCCCTCTCCGAAAGGAACTTCGGATTGCAATCCTCGATTAACAACACGGCGTTGATTGCAAAGGTAAGTCCACTTTTGAAGAACTAAGTTCCTTAAAAATACAGAAGAACGAAAAATAAACTCCTAAAACATCCAATAACAGTCAAAAAAGTGGTAAACTTCAGTAGAAATAGTCGAAAAAGGTATAGCAAAGAGAGGCTGCGTTTTAGATTTATTTTTTGAATTACGAAGCCCCTGTGCAAATTATGAAGTTGTACCGTTCAGCAAAGCGACTATTGCATGTCAGAAAAGTGAGTCATTCTGGCAGTTGAGAGACTCTAGTTGATCACTGGGGTCTCTTGACATTTTTGCTAATTTTACCAAGCAGCAGATTGGATGATCTCATACATAATAGTTTTTGGATCTCGTTTCAGACTGCGTGCGATGGAAGCTAAAGATTTCCTTCACACAGTAGCTTTTGTATGGTTAGACGTTCGTCATATTGTAGATGTACATATTGAGCCATGATATTCGTCCTTTCCCAGTCGGCTCAGCTGAACGAATGTTTAATCTATCATACCTATATTTGAACAACTTACTCCCTCTTAGTAATTTGAATTACAAAGTCCTCTCCGAAGGGAACTTCGGATTGCAATTAACCCCGAGTGGCCACGTCGCTCAAATGGTTTGCTATTGAATTCACCTTGTGGTAACATTTTCAAGCATGCCGTAACACGGATTGAGGACGAGTCCGACCCTTTCTTTGTTACAGGACGAGGAGGAATATATGGACAAAGAACGCAAAAAAGAGATCATAAGCGCATACGGTCTGAAGGAAGGCGACACCGGTTCACCGGAAGTGCAAATCGCCCTGCTGACTGAGCGAATCAACGAACTGACAGAGCACTTGAAAGTTCATAAGCATGACCACCACTCGCGACGTGGACTGCTCTCCATGGTCGGTCGACGCAGGAATTTGTTGGACTATCTGATTAAAGTGGATGTCGAACGGTATAGAGAAATTATCGCGAGATTGAACATTAGAAAATAATGGACACCTGGGGTTGGTGCGCGTGCGCCAACCCTTTTTCACATTTGTCTATAATCAAAAAAGCGGGCAGTAGAGGGTAGATTGGCGATAGGAGATCTCTCCTGGCGTGAATCTACAAACTACCGCCGGCTCTGATTGGTTTGGATGATTGTGAAAACAGTTTTTGTGTCTGTTATGTTGTGTGTGTAAAGGAGAAAAAATGGAAAGAGTTTATCAAAAAACAATATGCGGTCGCGAACTGATCGTCAAGACAGGTGAGCTTGCGCAATTCGCGAATGGATCCGCATGGATGCAATATGGTGAGACCGTGATTATGTGCTCGGTTACCGCGTCCAAAGAACCACGCCCGGGAATTGATTTTTTCCCGTTAAGCGTCGATTACGAAGAGAAGTTTTATTCTGTTGGCCGTTTGCCGGGTGGTTTCCTCAAACGTGAGGCGCGCCCGAGTGAGAAGGCTGTTTTGACGGCTCGCGCGATCGATCGTCCGATGCGCCCGCTGTTTCCCTCAGATCTACGTAACGATGTGAACATCAATTGCATCGTGATGTCTGTCGATCAGGATTGCTCTCCGGATATTTTAGCGATGAACGGCGCTTCCCTTGTAACCGCGATCTCGGATATCCCCTGGAACGGACCGACCGCCACTGTGCGTGTTGGGTTGGTTGACGGTGAGATTATTGTGAATCCCAATGAAGAGGAACGTGAAAACAGCGACTTGGAACTGACGTTGGCCGGATCGATCGATAAAATCGTGATGATTGAAGCCGGCGCGAATGAAGTTCCGGATGAAGTGATGCTCGAGGCAATCGCAAAAGGCCATGAAGTCATTCGTGAGCTTTGTGAGCTTTTCAATGAGATCATCGCGGAAATTGGCAAAGAAAAATTTACCTACGTTTCGGCCGGGGTGCCTGATGAGGTGATGGCTGAGGTGGAGACCTTCGCCACCGAACTCATGAAATCCGCCACCTTGTCCGCCGACAAGGCGCAACGTGATGCTCAGGTTGATGCGGTTGTCGAGCAGACAAAAGCGCATATCGAAGAATTGAACGCCGAATGGGTTCCTTTTGTCGGAGACGCTGTTGATAAATTGCAAAAGAAAATTGTGCGTCACTACCTGTTCCATGAGCAAAAACGGGTGGATGGCCGTTCGCTGGATCAGATTCGTCCATTGAGCAGTCAAGCCGGTATTTTGCCGCGCGTCCATGGTTCTTCTTTGTTCCAAAGAGGGCAGACCCAGGTCATGAACATATGTACGCTGGCACCAATGTCGATGGCGCAAAAACTGGATGGCCTGGACAATGATACAGCGAAACGCTATATGCATCACTATAATTTCCCCGGCTTCTCGGTAGGAGAGGCGAAACCAAGCCGCTCTCCGGGGCGCCGCGAGATTGGTCACGGAGCTTTAGCTGAACGCTCTTTGATTCCGGTTCTGCCTTCACTGGAAGAGTTTCCATATTCGATCCGCACAGTGTCAGAGATTTTGATGTCCAACGGATCGACCTCTCAGGGCGCGGTGTGCGCCAGCACACTGTCTTTGATGGACGCGGGCGTGCCTATCAAGCGTCCGGTCGCCGGAATTTCCTGTGGCCTGATCACCAACGACGGTGACATCAATGATCACTTGGTCTTTATGGACATTCAAGGAATTGAAGATTTTTTTGGTGATATGGACTTCAAGGTAGCCGGAACGACTGAGGGAATCACCTCAATTCAGGTCGACATCAAAGTTGACGGTCTTTCGATGGAAATCATCCGTGAGGCGTTTGAGATGACCAAAAAAGGCCGCTTGCAGATCATCAACGATGTTATTTTGCCATGCATGCCGGAACCGAGGGCTGAACTGTCCAAATACGCGCCGAAAATTGTCCAGATCAAGATTCCTGTTGATAAAATCAGTGAAGTGATCGGTAAAGGTGGTAAAACCATCAACAAGATCATCGAGGACACGGGTGCCCAGATTGACATTGAGGATGATGGTCAGGTTTATATTTTCTGTGAAGACATAGAAAAGGGTGAACTTGCCTTGGCGATTGTCGAGGGCATTGTGACCGATCCGGAACCGGGGCAAATGTATGAGGGCCAAGTGACGCGCCTAATGAATTTCGGAGCGTTTGTTGAATATCTTCCCGGAAAAGAAGGCTTGGTGCATATCTCCAAGATGGCCTGGGAACACGTCAATCGTGTCGAGGATGTGGTCAATGTCGGCGATGTGGTCACCGTGCTGGTCACCGAGATCGATGATCAGGGAAGAGTGAATCTTTCGATGCGTGACACCACTGAGAAGCCCGAGGGCTATGTCGAACGTGAGCGCCCTCAGCGCAGCGATAGAGGCGGACGCAATGATCGCGGTGGTCGCAGCAGCGGCGCCGATCGTGGCGGTCGCGGTGGCGACCGTGGAGGCCGCAGCTCCCGCGGTGGTCGTAGCGGTTATGATCGTGGCGGCAGAAGTGGCGATCGGCGCGAACGTGACACCGAACGAGGACACTTTAGAGACATTGAGGATAATTAAGAATCATCTTTATCACGGCTTGGCGTGATTTTTATGGATGCATTCAACCGGAGGCACTGAAATGAACAATTTCAGTGCTTTCACGTCATAATGGAGGATGACCATGAAGCTGAGGCGACTATCAATCAAACTGTTGACTTTGGTGATGACTTCATTGATCGTATTGAGTGGTTGTGGTCAAGGCTCTCCAAACGGAGAGCCGAGTTCGACAACCGGCGTGGTCGATCAAGACATCGTGATCTTGAAACCGTATGTCTTTCGGTATAACGACACCACTGTCAGAGTCAACTCCTATGCGCCAACTGTTATCCAGGGATTGGGCAAACCGTTGGAGTATTATAAAGCGGAAGGTATGTTTGTGGACGGTGAAGAGGATGTCTATTTATATGAAGGAATGGAAGTGCGCGCGGGACAGCTCGATGATTCACGAGTGATTGTTGCCGCCTTGATCCAAGGGTCGGGAATCCCGACCGCGGAAGGAATCGCCATTGGTGACGCCTTCGCGGACGTTATATTGACCTATGGAGAGGATTATGTAGAGGACGAGGATGGTTTTTATTCTTATGAAAGAGATGGATCGAAGCTCTCGTTCTTGATTGAAAATGAGGTTGTGGCGAGCATTCAATACACCATTGTTGAAGAGAAAATCGAAACCGCCCCGGTTGTGTCCACCTCAACGGATTGATCACGAAGAAGTCTATTTTATTATCGAGGCGCGAAATGTGGTCAGCCGGTGCCAACGAATGGTGGCTGAACCACTCTTGAACCATCCGCTTAAAAAACGCTGTAACCCCAAAAGTTACAGCGTTTCGCATGGTCGGAGTGACACGACTTGAACGTGCGACCTCTTGCACCCCAAGCAAGCACTCTAGCCACCTGAGCTACACCCCGATCAACTATGACATTCTACCATACTCCGCATCACTGTCAAATGAAGCGAGTTTTATTAGCTCATCAACTGTGAAAAATTCGCGGAAGATTGCTTTCATCCACATTTGATCCCGCACCCCCCCTGTCTCACAACATGAATGCATGGCCAGGATGGGGTTGCCGACATCGATTGAGGGAGAGGGGAAGATTGAGCTGATTATTGGCCCCACAGTCGAGCCGCCACGCACCCCTGTCTTGTTGGTAAACGTTTGACAAGGCGCTCCAACCGCCGCGCAAAGATTGCGGAACACGAGCTCGGCGAGGGCCGATGTGGCATACGATTGCGCGGCCGCGGTCTTTATTACCGGACCGCGGTTGATGCGTGGCAAATTTGTCGCATCGCTCAAATCAGAAAAATTGGGATGAAGCGCGTGAGCCTGATCGGCCGAGATGATGAAACCTTGTTGGAAGGCGTTGCGAATGTCCACCGCGCCAAAGCCAAGTAATTCGTAGATCGATGTCAATGTGTCGCGAAACCACATGCTTTTCGCGCCACTGGAGGACAAGGACCCCACTTCTTCATGATTTGCGATGATCAGAATGTTCAGACCGCTGTGCTCGGCCGCGTTCGCGGCGCAAAACGCGCTGACAGCCGCTTCCACCATGCCTTGATTATCCAAACGGTCGGATAAAATCCACTCGTCATTTGGACCGGCGTGCACGGCGGGCGAATATGGATGTAGACTCAATGTGTAATTCAAAACCCGGTCGGGTTCGACGCGTAAATGCTGAGCGATTTTTAGTCGGATAAAAGTGTGCGGATCAAATGTTTCGCTCGTGTCCTCGGGGACATCGCCGAGCAACGGCGTCAAGATAGTCTGCGAGGACAAAGATTGCCCCTCGTTTTGCTTGGGATTAAGATGAATCGCGACATTTGGAAGCACGACGCGCCAATCCTTAAGCTCCACCAACGCACGATTCAGTTTGCGGTCCGAGTCTTCGAAGATCACTTGACCCGCCGGATACAAGGGCCGGTCAAACCAGGAGCTTAAGATGGCTCCGCCGTAGACTTCCACCGCGAGCTGCAGGTAGCCTTGATTGAGCTGAAGCGCGTTGGGCTTGAGCACAAGCGATGGGGAGTCGGCGTGGGTAACGATCATGCGTGGAAACAAATAAGGATGATCGGCGTGCCGGCCTGTCACTTGAGTCGTGGATCGATCGGGGATGGATTTCGCCACTTTGTTGTCACCGAGCGCTTTCGCCCCGGCCGAGAACGCGATCATGCCCAGGTCATCTTTAATAAGAAAACCGTCTGTGCCGGGTGTCAAATGATCGGTTTGTCTCATACTTTTATACTCGGTCCAACCGCCTTCGGTCAGACTGTTTCGCGCAGCCCGGATTGAATGAAAAGCGGTCGGTGTTTGGTCCAGCCACTTCTTGAGCGCCGCCGCGCAGGGTTCACTATTCATATGCCTTCTCTTTCTATAAATAACTAAGTATTACTATTTTATCGAGTGCAGCTTGAGATCTGATGCTTGCCTCGCCGACAATTCGAAGTCCGCCAAGATATTGACTTGTGGCCAATAAGTAACTGTGAGTGTTCGCGAGGGTGTGAGCGAAAGATATTGTCGAAGCCAGCGACGATCCGCATTGTTGATCTCCAGAATGACCGGATTGTTTTGGCTGTCCACACCCCAAATATGGGTTCTGCTCGGCCCCAGAATTTGAATGCGCGATGCGCCGTTAATCAGCGTGACATTGGTCAGTTCCGTTTTTTGGGGTTCATTGGATCGGGCGGACGAATAGCGGGTGATCGCGGTCACGTCGTGGTAGATATGAAAAACACAGTAGAGTGAGAGCACCAGCGCCAGTCCGGTTTTAACCCAGCTGAAGCGATCATTTGGATCCGCTTTTCGCTTCCGAATGATCGAACGAGTCAACCAGAAACCAATCACGCCGGCGGCGATGGCGGCGATTAGTGAAGAGATGTGTTTAATAAGATAGGCGGTCAGTCCGGTTAAGCCGGTGACGCCCAGCAATCGATTCACAATGAACAATATACCAAAAACCGCCAACAATATATAAGCAAGGTTGAGCGGACGCAGCGTCGTCCGGAAAGGAAACCGGGCATCTTCGCTCGCGTCCATTTTGCCCGCCGCACGCATCTGTTTATAAAACTCTCGCTCGTTTCTTAAATCGTCTTCTTCGGCCAGCGTCCGCCTTTGTTTTTTGAACATGATTCCTCCGTCGCGTCCAAGGTGATTGACGAGTTGTTTGACATGGTGGCAGTAAACGTCCACTGTTTTAATTATGCATAACAAGTGACTGAACATGCAAGAGTGGATGGCTTGTTGAACGACTCAACCATTGAAGGATGAATGTAATGGAGAACTTAAAACAGCTTAAACTTGTTTGTAACGGACAGAGACGTAACATCTGTGTTTCACAAAGGTCCCCAAGAGTAGTAAAATGCTTGATAGCGATTAGCTGTTAGATGAAACCTTTATAAAGGAGTATAGAGATGTACGATGTGATGTCAACGCGCGCGACTGAGTTTATCAACGATGAGGAGATCCTTGATACCTTGTCATATGCAGAGAAGCATGCTCGAAACCGCGAGTTGATTGTTTCTATTTTAGAGAAAGCCGGAGAAATGAAGGGCTTGACCCACCGCGAGGCGGCGGTCCTTTTAGCCTGCGAGGAACCCGATTTAAACAATGAGATTATGGAGTTGGCGAATCGGATCAAGAAGCGATTTTACGGTAACCGGATTGTGATGTTTGCGCCACTTTATTTATCGAATTATTGTGTCAACGGCTGTGTCTACTGCCCATACCATGTTAAAAACAAGCAGATCCGGCGCAAACAGCTGACTCAAGAAGAGATCCGCTCCGAAGTGATCGCTTTGCAGGACATGGGACACAAGCGTCTGGCTCTGGAAGCGGGCGAAGACCCGACGCGCAACACAATGGATTATTATCTCGAGAGTATTAAGACGATTTATTCGATTCATCACAAAAACGGTGACATTCGCCGGGTGAATATGAATATCGCCGCCACCACTGTCGAAGACTACGCGCAGTTGAAAGATGCGGGGATCGGCACCTATATTTTATTTCAAGAAACCTATAACAAAGTGGCCTACGAGGAACTTCACCCATCCGGACCGAAGTCGGATTATGCCTATCACACCGAGGCGATGGATCGCGCGATGGACGGAGGGGTGGACGATGTCGGCCTGGGCGTGTTGTTTGGACTCAATTTGTACCGCTATGATTTTGTCGGGCTGTTGATGCACGCCGAGCATTTGGAGGCGGCCAAGGGCGTGGGCCCTCACACCATTTCCGTCCCGAGGATCTGTCCGGCGGATGACATATCACTGGATGAGTTCAGTAACGCGATCTCGGATGATATTTTTCTGAAAATCATAGCCTGCATCCGTGTGGCGGTTCCTTATACCGGCATGATCATTTCCACACGGGAGAAAATGTCTGTTCGCGAACAGGCGCTGCGGATGGGTATCTCACAGCTCAGCGGAGGATCGCGCACCTCGGTGGGCGGGTATATGGAAGAAGAGAGCGAGGAGGAAAACTCTGCGCAATTTGATGTTTCGGATCGGCGCACGTTGGACGAAGTGGTCCTGTGGTTGATTGAACTTGGCTATATACCGAGTTTTTGCACGGCCTGCTACCGCGAAGGGCGCACCGGCGACCGTTTTATGACCTTGTTAAAGAGCGGGCAAATCAGTAATTGCTGTCAGCCCAACGCGCTGTTGACGTTGGAAGAGTATTTGCAAGACTATGCCTCACCCGAAACAAAAAAAGCGGGGACGCGTCTGATTCAAGAGGAATTGAATAACATCTCTTCGCAAACGGTGAGAAACAAGGCGGAAGAGTGGCTGGCGGAGATTCGCGCGGGTAAAAGAGATTACCGATTTTAATTGATTTGTCGGCTAAATTTAATCCTCCATTTGATTGGTTAAGCTGTACAATATTAACTAAATGTGATAGGTTTTAAAAAATGGTTAGAGCCAACAATGAGGGAGACAAAATGAACAATAATACTGATAATAATAATCAAGCCCCAATGGGCTTCCCACAACAAGGTGGGTCGATGTTCGAACCCAATCAGGGTGGATCGGACGTGATGAATCAGGGTCAATTTGATTCGAGTCAGCCGGCCCGGCCATTCGGTCAGGACGCCTCCGGCTCCGCTCCGTTTGGGACTCCTCCTTTTGGCGCAGACGATCCTCCGCCGACAAACTATGCGCAGCCGACCGGCTTCCAACAGCCGGCTCAGGATCCAGCACAACAACAGCCGGATTCGGGCTACGCGCCACAGCAGGCACCGCCCTATCAGCAACCCGCGGCGGGCTACGAGCCACAGCAGACACCGCCCTATCAGCAACCGGGACAGCAACCGGCACCGGGCTACGCGCCGCAGCAGGCACCACTTTATCAGCAACCGGCGACTCCCGACCAGCAACCGGATTATTCACAAAGCGGCTATCAACAGCCGATTGGCTACAATCAACAAGGTCAATATCCATATTCCGCTCCGACCGGAGGTGGGCGTCCCGCCGGTGTACAGGACACCCGTCCGATGAGCACCTTGGCGGTCATTAGCCTGGTAACCGGAGCTCTTTCTGTTTTGCTTTCGCTGGTGGGGATCTTTTCAGTCAACATCATTTTGTTGATCATCGCGATTCTCGCGGGAGCGGCCGGCATCGTGTTGGGCGCCATGGCGAACAAAGAGATTTCCGACACGTCACCTAAACAAGGGAAAAATCTGGCTTTGGCCGGATTGATCTGTGGCATTGTAGGTGCGGGTCTCGCGCTGTTGATCGGAGTCAGCTGCTACGCGTGTTGGGCATGCGCTCTGAACTCGTATGGATCCTTCTATTGATCGATACAATAATTGAATAATTGGCTATTGAGGACAAGCAGACACGGGGAGGATCGTTTCTCCCCGTTTTTTATGAGATCGGGCGAGGCGCGCAAGCTGAGCTCCGTTATGTATATGGATAATGGGCTGATTCAACTGACCCGTCAATTTAACCGGTGGTGACAAATGTACCCTTTTATCGAACTTGGCAGATTCACAATCCCAACTTACGGCTTGCTGATGTTGATTGGATTCAGCGTGGCGACACTGCTTTATGTCGCGCTTGGTTCGCGATTCAATATAACGAAAATGGACGCGTTGAATCTGGCGCTTTTCGCGGCTGTCGGCGGAGTGGTCGGCGCCAAACTGCTGTCGATCGTGGCGATGTTGCCCGCGGCGATCCGCGAGCTGGCTCACGGAGGACAACCGGATTTCATCGCGATTATTTTTTTGAGCGGATTTGTCTATTGGGGCGGTTTTTTGGGTGGCTTCGGCATGATGATGTTTTATCTGAGACGTTATGGAATCAATAAAAGCGCCGCCTTCAACTCGATCGCCGCACCGTTGGCGATCGGCCATGGTATTGGACGTGTGGGTTGTTTTTTTGCCGGATGCTGCTATGGGGTGCCACACACACCGGGTGTGACGTTTCAAGATTCACCTATCGCTCCCAATGGCGTCTCCTTGCTGCCAACTCAGTTGATTGAGGCCGGTTTTAATTTTTTGGTGGGCGGTGTTTTGCTGTGGCTTGCCATCCGTGGCGTTATACGGGACAAGCTGGCATATGTTTATTTGATTGCCTATTCGATTTTTCGTTTTGTGATCGAATTTTTCCGCGGTGATTCATATCGTGGATTTATACTGGGCCTATCCACTTCCCAATGGATCTCTCTGTTTGTGCTGCTGGCAACCTTGATTGTCATGATTGGCCGGATCAAGAAGAAACATGCGCGCGAATCGCGGCGTGGGGACGAAGAGTAGGAAATGATTTGATTGGCTGAGTTGTGAGCGCCGGAGCGGCGGTAGATATTATTTGCGTTTCGCATTGTCAAGCATAAATACTTGACAAGAATCGGCACTCCACTTAAAATATCAAAATGACTGGAAATACCGATGCTCATTTTGAAATATTGGATTATGCGACCTTGGAAATTCCCTTGCTTTTGGATTCCTATGGTGTGTTGCTGACAGAGAAAACCGCTCATGTCCTGCACCTGTTTTATGAGGAGGACCTGACGCTGTCGGAAATCGCAGATTCACTGGGCACCAGTCGGCAAAACATCCATGACACAGTCAGACGAGGCTGCGCGAGCCTGGCCGAGTATGAGGACAAACTGGGACTGGTCGAGCGCCATACATTGATCACTGACTTGCTCAATGGATTAAAAGAAGCAGTTTCGATGGGCCACGGAGACAAGATAGCGATTTTAGTGGAGCAACTGGATCAACTATGCTGATTTGACCACGCCGTGCTGTGATGCGCGCGGACGTGAAATGCTATAAATTTAGGAGATTGTAGATGTTTGAAAGTTTATCCGGCCGGTTGCAGGCGATCACGGCGAAATTTAGAGGTAAATCCCGTGTCACCGACGCGGATATCAAGGCCATGATGAAGGAAATCCGGATGGCTTTGCTGGAAGCGGATGTGAACTATAAAGTTGTCAAGGAGCTTGTCAACGAGATTGGCGAAAAGAGCAAAGGCGTCGAAGTGATGCAGAGCCTCACACCCGGTCAGCAGGTCGTTAAGATTGTCAATGAGTCGCTGACGGATATCCTGGGATCTGAAAATCAAAAACTGACGGTCGATCCGAGTGGTTTCACGGTTGTCATGTTGTATGGTCTCCAAGGCTCGGGTAAGACGACGACTGCGGCCAAGCTAGGCTTGCTGTTGCGCAAAAAGGGCAAAAAAGTCATGATGACGTCGGTTGACGTGCATCGCCCGGCGGCGGCCAAACAATTGGAGGTATTGGGAAAATCCATCAACGTTCCTGTATTCATTCAGCCGGAGGAAAAGGACGCTGCGAAGATCGCGAAAGCGGCTGTCGAACATGCGAGATATATGCTGTGTGACACGCTGATCGTGGACACGGCGGGCCGAATGACCATTGACGAGGAACTAATGTCTGAGTTGAAGGAAGTCGCGTCAATCGTCAATCCGACCGAAAAACTGTTAATCGTGGACGCGATGATCGGTCAGGAGGCGGTCAACATCGCCTTGGAATTTGATCGACAAATTGGCCTGGATGGCTATATCATGACCAAACTGGACGGTGACGCGCGAGGTGGCGCGGCGCTCTCCATCAAACATATGACCGGCAAACCGATCAAATTCATCGGTGTCGGCGAGAAAGTTGACGCGCTGGAGGAGTACCATCCCGACCGCATGGCCTCTCGAATTCTCGGAATGGGTGACGTCTTGTCACTGATTGACAAGGTATCCGCGAACCTGGATCAGGAAGCCGCCGACCGTATGGTGGAAAACTTGCGGCAGAACCGATTTACCATGAACGACATGCTTGAGCAGTTCCGGCAGATCCAAAACATGGGCAGCATCAAGGATTTGTTGGGCATGATTCCCGGGATAAAAGGCAAGCAGCTGGATAGCGTCAACGTCGATGACAAGCAAATCGACAGAATGACGGCCATCATTCAGTCCATGACTGAAAAGGAGCGGGAGAACGCGTCGATTCTGAACGCAAGTCGCAGAAAGCGAATCGCCAAAGGATCAGGTACGACCGTGCAGGATGTGAACAAGCTTGTCCGTCAGTATGAGGACATGTCAAAAATGATCAAACAATTTTCCGGCACAAAGGGGAAGAAAAAGCGGTTTGGCGCGGGTATGATGCCGAATCTACGTGATTTCAAATTTTAACCCTTGGCAAATAGATTTTAATTTTGGAGGAATAATTAAAAATGGCAGTGAAAATCAGATTAAAACGCATCGGCGCCAAAAAGACACCTTACTATCGTATCGTGGTGGCTGATTCCAGATCACCGCGTGATGGACGGTTCATAGAGGAGATTGGAACTTATGCTCCACTTTCGGATCCGCCGGCGATCACCATTGACAGTGAAGCGGCTAAGAAGTGGCTGTCGAATGGAGCCCAGCCGACCGACACAGTTAAAAGACTGCTCAAAGCCAATGGAGACATACAATGAATAATGATGCCACTCAAATGAAAGAGTTGCTTGTCACGTTGATCACTCCGCTGGTCAACTATCCGGAGGACATCCGCGTCACGCCCGTTGAGCAAGGCAACACCATCGTTGTCGAGGTTCGTGTAGCGCCCAGCGACATGGGTAAGGTGATTGGCAAAAAAGGAGTTCGCGCGCAGGCCATCCGACAGGTGATGAAATCGTACGCGAACAGTTTGCGTCGCCGTGTGGTTGTCGACATTTCAGATTGATGAACACAGCGCGGGCAGATTATGTGGAGCAATCCACGGAACGCTTTGACGTCGCCTTGATTGGTGCGCCTCATGGCGTCAGGGGAGAGGTTCGAATCAAAGAACTGTCGGATATTCCTGATCGAATGAAGCGTCTCAAACAAGCGTATTTGATCAGTGTCGACCGAACAGTCGAGCGTATAATCCAACTGAGCGCACGGAAGGGAACCAACGGTTGGCTGGTATCGATTGAAGGGGTGGATTCTCGCGAGGAGGCAGAAAAACTGCGCGGTTGCTACCTTTCGATCAGCAGAAACCAGGCCGAGCCACTTCCAAAAGGACGCTTTTTTGTACGAGATTTGATTGGCTTGACAATCATTGACGAAAAGCTGGGCAAGGTTGGTCAACTAAAGGACATACTGAAGGACAGTGTGCAGGATGTGTATGTGGTGAGCAGGGAGGGGCGAAATGATTTTCTCTTTCCCGGAGTGCCACAATTCCTGACCGCCATCGAACCGGAAAACGGACGAATACTCGTGGCTTTGCCGGACGGATTGATGGATATTTATGACTGATCCGGAGTTGGAGAACAGGCGGGATCATGTTGGTAGGGAGGATCCATGTTATTTTCGGTACTGACTCTCTTCCCTGAATTGATTGAGCAGACGATCCGAACAAGCATAACGGGCCGCGCATTGGATGCCGGCCTGTTTCAATTTCAAGCAATCAATATTCGGGACTATGGAATTGGTGAATATCGCAAGGTTGATGACACACTGAGCGGTGGAGGAACCGGTATGCTCATGCTATGCCAGCCGATTCATGACGCTTGGCGAGCCGCGGTCCAAACACCGCTTAAAACAAGATCGCCCAACGGTCCATCCACGTCTGATCTAAATGGAGACAGGGTGGGCGCGCCCATTCGCACCTTGTTCTTATCACCCAAAGGGCGATTGTTCGATCAAGCGATGGTGACTGAGCTTAAAGAATCGGAACATCTGATTGTTTTGTGCGGCCATTATGAAGGTGTGGATCAAAGGGTGCTCGACGAGATTGAGGCCGAGGAGGTTTCGCTTGGTGACTACGTGCTGACCGGCGGGGAATTGGCGGCGGCGGTGATGATGGATGCGATCATTCGGCAGTTGCCCGGAGTTTTACCCGATGAGGAGGCGTTTCGTTTGGAATCTCATTATGACGGTCGATTGGAGTGTCGCCAATATACAAAACCACGAAGCTGGAAAGGACGGCCGGTGCCGGATGTCCTGTTGAGTGGACATCATGGGCAGATTGAGCACTGGCGAAAGATGGATGGGCTGCGCGAAACACTGCTGAAGCGTCCCGACCTGTTTGACCAACTGAAGTTGGAAGATAAGACATACGCCGAACTGATGGTCTTCCTGAATGACCATCCGCTGTAGGAGCGTCGTATGAAATAATCATTTGCCAATAAGAGTCAGTTTTAGACATCTCTTTTGAATAAACCGACAACTTGAGGATAGGAGGAGGAGTGTGAGATTTTTACATACGTCCGACTGGCATCTGGGCATCTCACTAGGACAGGTGTCTTTGTTGGACGCGCAAGCTGAAATGATAAAAAAAATCGCGGATGTCTGTGTCGACCGGGCGGTGGACGCGGTGATCATCGCCGGCGATGTTTTTGACCAATCGATATCCTCACAAGACGCGATCCGCCTGTACACCGAGGCGATGGAGCGGCTTTGCCTAAAACTGGGTCTACCTGTCTTGATGATTGCCGGAAATCACGATGGCCCGGCAAGGTTGGCGCAATGCGCCGGATTGCTGGAACAAAGTGGACTATACATATCCGGCAGGATCCACGAGCGCAAAACCGTAGTGTTGGAAGACGCGTGCTTTCATTTCTTTCCCTTTCACAATGTCGCCGAGGCGCGGCTGTTGTTTCCCGAACAAAGCATTCAAACCACAGACCGGGCAATGCGCGCGCTGGTTCAAGACTCATTGGAAAGATCACCGGCTCCCGAAAAAAAGCAAATCGCATTGGCTCATTGTTTTGTCTTGAACGCGGTTCCCTCAGGCAGCGATCGAATGGCGTCCGCCGCGGTCGGTGGATCAACGATGGTGGAAGCGGCCGCGTTTGATGGCTTTGACTATGTCGCGCTGGGCCATCTGCACGGTTTGCAGAGCCTTAAATATAATTGCAATTATTCGGGCAGCCCGATTAAGTATTCGTTCGCCGAAGTTCGACAAAACAAAGGTGTGCTGATTCATGACACATGCACCGGAAACACCGAACACGTCTCGTTGAACATGAATTTTGATTTGCTGGAGTTTGAGGACACGTTTGAACGCCTCTGCTCGATCGCCGATGGTTTGACCGGTGAGGATAAATTTGCGCGCATGGTCATGACCGACCTGCCTCAGACGGTTGGTCGGCTGGACCGGCTGCGGGAACGATTTCCCGGTGTGATCTCGCTAAGTGGCGTCACGACAACTCAAACCGGATCGGACACCGATCTTTCCGCAGAGGATCTGCAGACCTTGAAACCGCTCGAGATTGTTCGCTCGTTTTATTTGGATGAGTTGAGTCAGAATCTGCCGGATGAACAGGCAAAATGGTTTGAGGATTCCTGGCAGGAGACGGAACGGAGGCCGAGCGAATGAAACCGATTTTAATCTCGATGGAAGGATTTGGCCCTTTTCATAAAACAACCCGGCTGGACCTGGAGCCCTACTATCAAGACGGTCTGTTGTTGCTGCGTGGAGAGACAGGATCGGGAAAAACGAGTGTGCTGGACGCCATGACAATCGCTTTGTATGGTAAAAGCAGCGGTGGAAAAAAAGGTGATCTGGAAGCCATGCGCTGTCAGCATGCCAAACCGACCGAACCCACAACTGTACGACTGGAGATGAAAGCGTCAGACACACTTTACCGTTTTGAGCGTTCACTGCGGCCGGTCAAAAAACGGGATGGATCCTTTGACTTGAAAAGCGAACAGTCGATTGAACGCTTCAATTCGGAACTGGAGGTATACGAACCGCTGCACGCCAACTTGACCAAAACATTGGCGTTGAAAGAGGCGGAGCGAATCACCGGCTTGACCTATGATCAGTTTTGTCAAGTTGTGATCTTGCCTCAAGGACAGTTTGAACGCTTTCTAACTGCTAAATCAGAGGACAAAGAACAAATTCTAAGCTCAATTTTCGCCGCGGATCAATACGAGGATGCCGCCTCGTTATTAAAAGAAAAAGCGAATCATGAAAGAGGTAGGCTGGAGCGAGATCGTCAGGAAATGGAGAGGATATTGCGCCGGGCCGAGGTGGAGACGAGAGAAGAGTTTGAAGAAAATGTGGCTGCCTTAAAAAATGAGCGGACAAATAGTAAAAATGATTTGGATAAGGTTCAAGTCTTGATGAATCAGGCACGGGAGCGATTGGCGACCGGCGGGATATTGGTGACGAAATTCAATGATCGGGCGGCGGAGCAGCGGACCGCTCTTGACATTGAAGAGCGACGAGACGAGATGTTGAAAATTACCGAAACTGTGAAAAGAGCCCTGGAAGCCAATCCGTTGCGAGCTGAGTGGGAGAGAATGGATGAAGCCACCACCGAGTTTAAGAAGAGGGTGGAAGACGTCAAAGAACTCAGATCGGGGCTGATCCGGGCGACCCATGAGGCGCGGTCGGCCGCCGAAATCGCTGTCCGGTTGCCCGAACTGGATTCCGCTATTTCAAAAAAAGAACTGGAAATCGCGGAAATCAGGCGGATGCAAAAAGAATATGAGACATATTTGAAGCTTAGGCAACAATTGGGAGCTGAGCGCGCGAGGCGGGAGGATTTATTGACTCGGATCAATGCGCGGGAGGAGACCCACGCCGCCCTGCAGACCGACAAGAAGCGTCTCTCAGCAAAGATTTTGGAACGCGAGAATCTGATATCTCGACGCGCAGAACTAAAAATAAGCCGGGAACAACTGACGCAACTGGCAAACATGGATCGATCGGTGTCACAGACTACGAAAGCATTGGCGCAGGCGACAGAAAATTCGCGACTTTGCCTGATTGAGGTGGAGCGGGCGACTAACCAATTAAGCAAGTTAGACGCCGAACATCACGCCACCATGGCGGACGAAAAGAAATATTGGGCCGATGTTCTTCATGGTGGTTTACGTGAAGGGGAACCGTGTCCGGTCTGTGGTGTGCCGCACCATCGGATATCCGCTTCTCCATCGGATTCGGCCTTGATCGATAGCGAAAAAGAAGATGGACAACCCGCCATCCCTGAGCCGGTCAGCTCTCATGATTCCGACCGATTAAAACGCTTGGAGTCAGAGTTGGCGCAGGCCGGTCAAAGGAAGGCCACCGCCGAACAAAAGGCCGCGATCGCCGAAGAAAGGGTGCGCTCAAACTGGTCTAAGCTACAAGAACAGACGGAAACGATGGTTGAAAGCATCCAAATCATGGACATGTCTGTTGAGTCAACGGTCGGTTTTGAAGGTGATTTCTCATCAACGAAAAAACAGCTGTTGATGGAACGGCTGGATGTCTTGCGCGAATGGATGAAGCGAATCGACCATGAGTACGCCCGTTTGGAATCGGAGCTCAACGCCGAATTAGAGCAAGTGAGCGAGGCAGAGAGGGAATTGGGTGAGCTCACCAATCGTGAAACAAAATCCGAACAAGAGAGTATGAAAGACAAAGAAGAGCTGTCCGCCCTTGAAATCGCCATCGCCGAGCGACAAGGCGCGACAAACAAATATGAGGGCAGCGTCAAGTATTTTCAACAGTCGAGCTTGAATGCAGAAGAATTGCTGGAATTGGTCGGCCGTGAATTAGACAAGCTGAAAGGTGAAAGGGCAAGCATCGCGGATAACAAGCAACAGACACAGCTGCGTCACTCAACATTTAGGAATGCGCACAAGAAAGCCCGGTCGGAAGAAAATCAGGCGTTCCTTCGTCTTGAGCGCGATCAGCGGAATTTGGAGCGGCTGCTCGCGGCCGGTTCGTTTGTGGATTTGGCGGCGGCAAAAGCAGCGGTGCTGCCGGATCTCGAGTTGAAAGATCGTCAGGAACAACTGGAAGAATGGCGAGTGCGGGTGCGCTCCAACGAGAAACGTCTTTTGGAATTAAATGAAGAGTTGGACGGCAAACAACAGCCGGACTTGGATCAGCTGCGGGCCGATGTCGCTGAGTTGGAGAAGTCATTCGAAGATGAAACCGCGAACTACCACCGTGTTTCACAAGAGTATGAGCGACTTTCGCAAGAATTGAACGATTATCAGCACAGATCGCGAAAGATCGGCAGAGAGGTGGATCGAGTGGAGCGTTTGATGGATTTCGCCGTCTTGCTGAAAGGTGAAAAAGGGGTCAGTCTGCGCCGGTATGTGATCAGCATCATGCTAAATAGTGTGTTGCTGGAGGCTAATTCATTGCTCAAATATGTGCATAACGGGCGTTATCAGCTACACCGCAGTCGGGAGAGCGATGGGCGGGAGCATAAGGTCGGTCTGCACTTCACTGTGTGGGACGCCTACTCGGATCAGCAACGCTCGGTGTCCACATTGTCCGGAGGAGAGAAGTTCCTGGTCTCACTCGCACTGTCCCTTGGTCTGTCCTCGGTCGTCCAACTGCAGACCGGCGGTGTTCAGATTCAGGCGATGTTCATCGACGAGGGCTTTGGCTCATTGGACTCGAGCAGTGTGGCGGAGGCGCTGGACATGCTGATCCGCGAGCGTCGCGAGGGCCGCCTGATCGGTATCATTTCCCATGTCCAAGACCTGAAAGATTCCATCCCTTTGGCGGTCGATGTGATTAAATCGCCGCTCGGAAGTGAGTTGAAGGTCTTACATGATTGAACAAAAAATCGGCAACCTTGGTTTTGTCAAAGCAATGAGCGAAACAGCTGCAAGCCCAAACCTGCCATATACTGTATGAATTTCTTGCCGCTGTCCATCGAGCGCACGTTCACCTGAGCGACTTCGTTGTATGTACCGTCCGGTTTGACGATTAACGTCTCTTTCGCGAGTTCCTCGGTCAGGTTGGTCACCTGTCTGTTCAACACCTCACTTTGGATGACCAGCACGCTTGCGGTGTTCAGATAGGTGCCGGACTGATTGTAGCGGTAACTGCCGAGCACGGTGAGGTCCCGGTCGATCAACAGCACTTTGGGCACGAAGGCCTGGGTGCCCTGATATTCCATCAGTTGGACTCCGGTGTTGATCAGATCGTTTCGGTTGACACGGTAGTCGGACAGCTCTTTGAAGTTGCCTTCGCAAGCGGCCGAATTGGTCAGCAGTTTGACATCTGTTACATTCGCCCGGATGGTCTCCATATTTTTATACATATCCGAAGACATCGAGATGATGGGGGTCTGAATGAATACCCGTTCATTTGCCTCCGACATCAATTTTTGCAGCTGAAACCAGATATACGGTTCTTTGTTCGCCTCGCCCAACGGATTTTTCACCAGGGTGATCTGGCTGGTTTCAATCGTTATGGCGTGGTAATCAGTGGAGTGGGCGCGGTAGTCCGGATTCGCGTTTCTGGCTTCTTTCCATTTTTTTATTGAATCATCGACGAAGGGCTGAGCGGCTTGCTCGGTCAATTGTTGATTCTTGGAAAAAGCGGGTACGGAATCTCTGCTGTTCCATAGCGCGGTGTAGTAGTTGCGCAGCTCGCTGAGCACGCTGGCCGCAGTGTCGCGGGTGTTGGCGGCTTCGTTATAGATCAGCAGATCCCAATCCGATCCGCGGATGTCGCCACCTTGGCCGCCCGATCGCTGCGAACCGCCGGATTCGGCAAACCAGGCCAGCTCATCATCGACCAGCAGGAACCGGTCGTTCATGCGGCTGTTGTAAGTCCAGGGGAGCAAAATGTGGATCGGCCGATATTGTCGCATTTCGATGTTGGCGTGGCTTGCCAGTGCCCGATACATAGGAGACTTGTGGTAGAGATTGGAACCGTCAATTAGAACGCGGATGTTCACACCGCGGTCGGCGGCGTCCAACAGCGCGCCGGCTGTCAGGGAAGAAAAATTATCGCTGCCCATGTCGTCGACCGTCAGCCAAATCGATTCGGTCGCGTGATCGATGATGTTCAGCTTTGCCGTTTCGCTGGACGTTCGATCGGTCAGCAACTTGACACGGTCCGGCGACAGCGCGTTTTCAACCGCGTAAAACCCCGCGGTTGAAAATCTTTCCCGGTACGCTTTGTTCACCGTTTTGTTTCCCATATAGGGGGCAATCAATCCGTAGACAAAATATAATAAAAGCAAACAGAAGAGCGCGATGGATACTTTAAAAGCTCGCTTTGCCCTGATTTTTCTTTTGCCCGCACGCGGCGATTCACGGCGCTCAACGTTTCGAACGTCGTCGGCTCGTCGCTTAGAAGACGATGGTTGGGCTGAGCGGGCGTCCAGATTTTTTCGCTGACTGACTTGATTTTTCATTGAAACCTCGATGAATATCCGGTTAATCTTGTAAATTGTTTGGTGTTAAATTCTATTTTACTGAAAAACAGCGCAGGTCACCAGAGAGGGCGGCACTAACTGATCCAATCAACAGTGGACACAGTCGAAATTGAAAACGAGTCCGGTGAAACACCGAACTCGTTTTTGTTATTGGCCGGTCCATTCAAAACTTGAGGATGTGAATGTGACCACAACGCGACCGCGAGAGCGCGTACGACGATTCAATCAATCGTCATCTTTTCCCCAATATTGAGGATCGTCCAGCAGCCATTCGTGAGTGGGATCGTCGATGCGGGTCTTCTCCCAGGGATCGCCGGGCAAATGACGGATGCCCCAGATATAGCAGCAGGCATATCCGGGCGCCATGACTTGGGCATGTGTGCCTTTGGTGATCAGGGCGGCTCCGTGGTGATGCAGTTCGACCACCTCACCATTTACCCAGCCGGCTCCAAAGCCTTGCTCTTTTTCAAAATGATAAAGATAAACTTCAGGTTGGGGATGACCATGCGGCGGATAGCTGGACCAGCGACCGGGCAGGTTGACCACTTCGCCGAGCACCATTTTGGAATAAGGGGCGATCTCGTAGTCATAGCAGGTGCGCACATCGCGCTTCATCAGGTTGTTGAGCTCGCCGTCCGCGCCGCGCCGCCAGGTTCTGGTGGCGTTCTCCTCCGGGGTGAAAAGGTGGGTTTCATATTTGGTGTCATTATAGGCCGCTTGAACATAAAACTCGCAGTCCGCCAAGGCGGTCAATGTGCAGGTGTCGCCCGCGGTCATCAGCAGACACCAGGGGTCGTGGTCAAAGGGATTGGGGCGGTCCATCTCCGCGGTCTGGCCGTTGAACTCAGCCTTCGCCTTACCATATGTCAGTATCCATGAGATTTCTTTTTTTGGATCATTAAAGGTATAGGTGTCGCCTTTTTCCATGATTAAAACACCGATATCCATCAGCATTCCTTCACCGTCGCGGACATCGACGTTTGTGTATTCGTTATAGCCACGTTTTAGTTCCTTATCAATATACAATTCCGTTTCCTCCCTTTTCCTGATTCGCTGTCCATGATGCATAAAATACACTGATATACTTGTAGCATTCTTATAGTAATATTATCATGGTATTTCTGCAAGCCGGCCCCCTATAATCGAAAGACGGGGCGCGGATTGAAAGGTGGATTGATCTTGAAATCACAATACTACGCAAACCTGCTTGAACAGGCCGAGGCGGACGAGCTAACCATGGGCAAGGAGAGTTCGAACTGGACTCGGCGCAGGACGATGAGCGCGGCCGCGGCGATGTTGATCGCGGTGGCGGGTTGGCGTTCGGATTTTCGCCCGCTCTACATAGTCTCGTTATTGATGGCTCTGGTTTTCAGCTATTGCGTCGTGCGCCATAATGCGCTGAAACGTAAAATCAACCGTGCGCGACGCAAAGCGGCGGTTTTGAAGCGATATCTTATAAGAGCCGAGGGGGAGATTGAAAAACTTGCCGCAGACGGCGCCGGGCCCACGGCAAGCAATGACTGGTTTGTGGATAAGGATGATACTGTCGCCTCGGATCTGGATCTGTTTGGCAAAGGTTCCTTGTTTCAATTCTTATGCGCGGCCGGCTCGGACACCGGGCGGACATTGTTGGCGGAACGTTTCAAAGTGCCGGCTGACCGCGTCGACCCTCTGGAGCTTAGAGAAGAGCAGGCGGCCGTGTGCGAAGTCGCGCGGGAACGAGAGTTCTGTGTCGAATTTCAAGCCGCGGCGCTTTCACTCGAAAAAAAAGACAATCTGCCAACCGACAGAGAGTTTATCACTTTGGTTGAGGAGCCGCGAGTCACCGCCGCTCCTTGGCTGATCGCTTTGAGTTTCTTGTTGCCGTTTGTGACACTGGGAGCGCTGATCCTGCTGATCGCGGGTTTGGGCGGAGCGGTGCCCATCGTGGTCTTGTCATGTGGTTTCGCCATTCAAATCGGATTCAATATTATCTTTCGCCGTTTGAATCAAAATGCCCTCGAAACCGTCTGGCATTTGGGCAACAAACTCAGCTCTCTGGACGAAGTCGTCGAGCTTGTGACCGGCAAAGTCTGGCGCGAGCCACTCAACCGTAAGTTGTCCAATGACTTGCAGGGGGAAAACTCTCCGATTGTCGCCGGGCAAAGGATGCGAAAGATCGGTTTTGCCATTTCGCTGCGCCGCAACGAAGTGTTGTCACTGATTCTAAACGGATTTTGCATGTGGGATTTCCATGTCGCCCGAATGTTCGAAAAATGGAAGCTGACTTACGGACCCTCTGTGCGCCTGTGGCTGAGAAGTGTGGGGGAGATGGAGGTCAGGATTAGTCTGGCCACAATTGACCAAGTCAGGGAAACCACCTGTTGGCCGACCATTTCCGACGCTCCCACGCCTTTGTTCAATGCGGTAAATCTCCAACACCCGTTGATCAAAGAAAAAGAGGCGGTCGGTAATTCCCTCCGCTTTCGTGATGGAATCATCATTGTCACAGGCTCCAACATGTCCGGCAAAACGACCTTGCTGCGCACGGTGGGAATCAACGCGGCGTTGGCGTTCGCGGGCGCGCCTGTCGCCGCGGATCGGTGTGAACTTTCGGTGATGCGAATTTTCACTTCGATGCGCGTGAGCGACGACATCGGAGCGGGGGAGTCGACCTTTTACGCCGAGCTGAAACGCATTCGGGAAATGATCGAATATTCACGTGGACGGCGTCCGATGTTGGCGCTGATTGACGAGATTTTCAAGGGTACCAACTCTGCCGACCGTATTGTCGGAGCAGAGGCGACCTTGAGGCATTTGAACCGCCCATGGTCGATGGCGTTGGTTTCGACTCATGACTTTGAACTGTGTGCGCTCGAAGACGATCCGGAGGTTAAAGCCCAAAACTTCCATTTTAGTGAACACTATTTGGACGACCAAATCCGGTTCGATTACCTGATGAGAGAAGGACGCTGCAAGACCACCAACGCGCGCTATCTTCTCCGAATGGCCGGGATATTGGACAACTGACCGATCGCAGACTTTGACCGCGCGGCGGTTTAGGTGGCAGCTTCGCTGCGCGCCGGGGACACTGTTGAATCTTTCTTTGATGGTTGTATACTGATCAGACGCTCAAATCAGCAGTGAAGATATTTAGATGGAGATGAATTTGCGTAAATCGAACGGCCTCAAAGAAGGATTGGCGATCGGACTGGGGTATTTCGCGGTCGCTTTCGCGTTTGGGATTTTCACCACCGAAAATGGTATTTCACCACTTGTGGCCGGATTGATCTCTTTTACAAACCTGTCGTCCACCGGTCAGTTCGCCGGGGTCAATCTGATGCTGCGCGGCGCATCCTATTTGGAACTTGCCCTGACTGTGTTGTTGATCAATCTGCGTTATTTTTTGATGTCCATGTCTCTTTCACAAAAATTGGAGCCCAATCTTCCGGTCTGGAAACGTCTGCTCATCGCCCAAGGAGTCACCGATGAGATTTTTGCGGTCGGGCTGACGCGTCAAACAGTCAACTTTAAATTTTACCTCACATTGATGGTGTTACCGATTGTCGGCTGGACAACGGGAACTTTGGTCGGGGCGTATTTGGGTGAGATTCTTCCACCCTCAATTTCCTCGGCGCTGGGTATTGCGTTGTACACCATGTTCATCGCGATTGTCCTTCCGGTGGTTCGGCGCGATCGAGCGGTGGCGGCCGTAAGTGCCCTGGCCGCTGTCTTGAGTTTGATATTCGCCTACGTGCCGGTCTTGAAAACCATGCAGCTTGGTTGGAAAATCATTATCTGCACTGTGATCGCCTCAGGTTTTGGCGCGTCACTCGCTCCTTTGCCCGGTCTTGAGCGCCCGGCCGATTCCGATGATATCAACCAAATGACAGCCACGCGGGCGACCTCCGTGGAACGGAAAGATGAATGATATGGATTACCTATTAATTTCGATTTTAATCATGACGGCGATGACCTATCTGCCCAAGCTGCTTCCTTTGCTATTATTTAAGAAGCCGTTCAATAATCGTTGGATTCGCTCGTTTTTGTATTACCTGCCATACGCTGTGCTGACCGCCATGACAATCCCGGCGATTTTCACCAGCACCGCCTTTGTCGGCTCAGCGGTCGCGGGCACAGTGGCGGCTCTGCTGATGGCTTGGTTTGATCGACCGATGATCGCCGTCGCGATCGTCGGCTCGGCGACAGTTTGGCTGGTTGAGCTGATCGCGGCGATTTGAAGGGAAAACCTGATTTGAGAGTAAGACCGGAACGAAACAAAACCTTTGAAAGGGAGTGGCTTTGACATGTTAAAACCAATGAATGAACGACGACGGGAAATTCGCCGGTTGTTGACCTTGGCGACCGGGCCATTGACCGGTGGTGAGCTGGCCGAACGTTTCGCTGTGACACGGCAGGTCATCGTGCAGGACATGGCGATTTTACGCGCCGAAGGTGAGCAGATCGTGGCGACACCAAGTGGATATCTGATGATTCGGACAACGGTTCGCAGCATGCCATACCGCGTGTTTGTCTGTCGGCACAACACGCCGGAGACGGCCTTGATGGAAATGTTGGAGATTGTTCGGCTAAACGGGCGAATCCTCGACATCATCATTGAGCACCCTCTATACGGTGAGATCACCGGAATGCTTCATATTTCGAATGAGGATGAGGTGCACCGGGTCATGGAGAAGCTTTCGGGAGAGGCCTCCGGGATGTTGTCCGCCGCCACCGGAGGCATCCATATGCATACCGTGGAGGCGGAGACAGAAGAGGTCTTGGATCAGATAGAGCAGGCGTTGCGGCAGACCGGCATACTCTGCGGGTGAGTCCGCGGCGTCATTCGCTGAGCTCGCCGCCCTCCTCCCGTACCAGCTTGTCGGCGAACGAACGAACTTGCTCGGGTCCCAAAAACAAAATGATGTCATCCGGACCTGTGATTTCGCGCAGGGCGAGCACGATATCGTCATAGGTGATCGCGAACTCCGCGCTACCGCCTTTCTCATTGATGACATCGCACAATAGTTTTGAGCTCATGCCGAGATCGTCATCTTCCCGATCACTATAGATTTCATAGAAGATCGTGTGTTCACAAGGCAGCAGCGCGTCTATGTAGGCGTCAAAGAATTGTTTGACCCTTGCGTAGGTCAGCGGTTGATAGACGATCCAAATGTGATTGTGGGGAAGTTCGCGGGCCGCCTTTAAGGTCGCGACGGTGGAGGAGGGATGGTGGGCGTAATCGCCAACCACCAGCGCGCCGTTGAATGTCCCTTTAATGGTAAAGCGCCCTTCCGCCCCCGTGAATTCGCTCAGAGCGGTTTGACAGGCGGAGACATCGGCGCCATTTCCAAGCGCGCAGACCATCGCGGCGACGGCGTTTTCGACATTGTGCTCTCCCGGAATCGGCAAGTCGATATGTGCGAGGAATGAATCATCCTTATAAAAATCAAAACCGGGCAGCCCGTTCGCATATTGTAAATTTCGATAATTATATATAGGAGGCCGGGCCAGATAGTCGGCGACTCCGGGGTGCGGGTCCGCTTCGATTTCGCAGGTGTGATCCTGTGGAAGGGGGGCGCGGTGAGCGCCAAATGTGACAACGTTGACCAGGTCTCGAGACATGGCCGCGCGGCGCTTGATGATTCTTGAAAGGAGATCAGGCATGTATCGCCCCCAGTGTGGCAACACAAGCGTTCCGCCTTCGACGATCTTGTCGGTGAAGCGCGCGAACGAGTCCAGCAGATCGTCCAGGTCGCGGAAAAAATCCATGTGGTCGATATCAATATTCAGGATGGTCGCTGTGGTGGAGGTGAATTCATGATAGCTGTTGCTGTATTCGCAAGCTTCTGAAACCAACAGTTCGCGTGGCGCGCCCATGCGCACCGTGTTGGAATCGAGAGATTTCAGCGCCGCTCCAAGATGGATGGTCGGGTCGGCGCCCGACGCCAATAATATTGTGGAACACATCGCGGTCGTGGTGGTCTTGCCATGTGTGCCCGCGATATTGATGACTCGTTTGAAGTCCCGGGTGATGAGTCCCAGGAAGACCGAACGTTCCATAACCGGAATGCCCAGTTCGATGGCCCTTCGCCATTCAGGGTTGTCCCTGTGGACCGCCGCTGTGTGGATCAGCGCGAATGGTTTGAGCGCGTCGACGCGTGCGGAGTCGTGCCCGATGAAGACCTGAATCCCCATATCGCTCAATAATTCGGTGTGCTCGGATGCCTGGCGGTCGGAACCGGCTACCTGAAAGCCCATATGCCATGCGAATTGCGCCAGTCCACACATGCTGATGCCGCCGACACCAACGAAATAGAGCAATGAGCCGGTGGGGATATCCGACAAAGAGGTGAGTGTTTTGTCTTCCATTTTGACTCCTCGTGTTTGAGATTGATCATGCTTGAAGTTGCCTGAAGGGATTGTTGTTCATATAATAGATCAGTTCGAACCAAATTCCAACGTCCTTGTATGGCGGTTCCGTTCACTGATATAATATTACGAGTTGTATTTAAAGGAGGCGGACATGAAGTTATTCACAGTCGGTCCGGTTGAGATGGATCCGCGAACCAGAGAGCTAGGGAATATCGCTCTGCCATACTTTCGAACGCCTGATTTTTCAAAATTGATGTTTGAGTTGGAACGAAATATACTGGAGCTGATCGACGCGCCCTCCAACGCGCGGGCCGTGTTGTTGACGGCATCCGGGTCCGGAGCGATGGAATCCGCCGTCGTCTCGGTTTTTAATAGAAATGATAAATTACTGATAATCAATGGTGGCACATTTGGGCGACGATTCGCCGACATCTGTGCGATCCACCGGATTCCATACACGGAGATCCACGTTCCTTTCGAGCGCGATCTGATTCTGAGCGATCTTGAACCATTTGCCGCGTCCGGTTATACCGGTCTGCTGATTCAAGGACATGAGACTTCCATAGGCAAGCAGTATGATCTGAAAATGGTCGGTGACTGGTGCGAACGTCAAGGCTTGCTGCTGGTCGCCGATTGTGTGAGCTCATTTTTGACCGACGAGTTTTCAATGAGGAAAATGAACGTCGATGTCTTTTTTACTGCCTCTCAAAAGGCGCTCGCGCTGCCTCCGGGACTTTCAATCGTCAGCTGTTCCGAGCGTGTGTTGGTCGACCGCCTGTACGCTCCGGAGCGCGTCCGCGGCCAGCTGTATTTGGATCTGCATGATGCCTTCGTCAACGCGGAACGTGGCCAAACCCCGTTCACACCCGCTCTTTCGATCATTCTCCAGTTAGATGATAGACTGAAGCGTATCCTTGCGGCGGGAGGGGTGACGTCCGAACTGGCACTTTGTGGGAAAAATGCCGCTTATTTTCGCAAGCGGGTGGAGCGCGTGACGCCGTTTCGCATTCCAACCTATCGCCTGTCCAACGGCTTGACTCCGTTGCTGACCGGACCGCTCGACGCTCATCGCCTGTTTCTTGATTTGATGGAGAGATTTGGACAGGTGATCACACCGTGTGGCGGGGAATTGGCAAACAGTCTGACCCGAGTCGGACATATGGGTTATTTAAAGACGGAAGACTATGACCGACTTATTGAATGTATAGGCCATGTCATCGTTTAGTCGATGATTTGTCTTCTCGTAAATGATTTGGAAAGTATTCAGGTGAAAAATGAAAGCGATTTTAATGGCTGCCGGCAGAGGAAGCAGAATCAGCCGCTATATTGGTGAGAATCCGAAATGCACATTGGATATCGGTGGTGTGCCACTGATCCGCAATACCGTCGAGATGCTTCTCGAGAATCAGATAGAAGTCATCATGGTGGTTGGTTATCGGTACCGGGTGATTCAACGGGTGCTGGACGGATTGCCGGTCAAGTACCATGTCAATCCGTTTTATGATGTGACGAATTCGATCGCCTCGCTGTGGTTCGCGCAAGAAGAACTGAATGGATCGGATATCATTTTGGGCAACGCCGATGTCTATTGGGATCAAACGATCCTGCGGGTATTGCTTGACGACCCGCGTGATCCGCTGATGCTGGCCGACTCGTCCCGGCAGGAAGAGGGCGACTATCTTTTTAAGTATAAAGATGGATTGCTGGAAAAACATGGCAAGGACCTGACACCGCCGGATATCACCGGTGAATATGTCGGCATAGCCAGACTCAAACAAGAATTTTTGCCCGCGTTCACCCGGCGGATGTCCGAGATGATCGACACACAACAACACGACGTCTGGTGGGAGAATGTGTTATATTCGTACATTGGCGAAAAGGATGTCCATGTGAAGGATATCAAAGGCCTGTTTTGGGCGGAAGTGGATTATATTGAAGATTATCACAGGATTTTGGAGCAGCGCGGTGTGCCGTTCGGCACCGACGCGAGGAGGTGACCATGGCTTCATATGATTATGTATCCGAGTCGAGGGTGAGCAAGTTTTTTCTAAGGTTGTTCCTGGCGGTCTTGGGTCTGGCTGTGGGGCTGTTCGCCTATGCGTTCGCCTGGCTCAGCAAAACGAATTATTCCAATGTCAGCATTGTGGATCAATTGTCTGGCATGTCGGTCAGTTCGGAATATTCCGATATCAATCAAATGAGCTCGGGGGGACGCATTCCGGTCTACGTCAATGACAATTTTCCGATTAAAAGAGTCGCGAAGATCGACAACCGCGTCGATAACTTTTTGATCATAGGCGTGGACTCACGTGGTGAACAGACCGCGCGCACCGACACCATGATGGTGATGAGTGTGGATAAAAGACACGGCGCGATTAAGCTGACATCGCTGATGCGCGACATAGAGGTGGATCTGCCCGGACGTGAAGGCGCTCAGGACAAGTTGAACGCCGCTTATTCATGGGGTGGGATCGGGCTGTTGATCAACACGATCAACGAGAATTTCAACCTGGACATCCAACGATTCATGATGGTCGACTTCTGGAGCTCGACAAAAATCGTCGACGACATGGGCGGCATCACAATCAATGTCTCCGAAGCCGAGGTTGGGGCAACCAACAATATTCTGGGAGAAATGAATATCTTGCTGGATCATCCCACGGGATCGGGGATGCTGACCTCCGCCGGTGAACAGACGTTGGATGGCACCCAGGCCGTTGCCTGGGCCCGTATCCGCTCGATCGACTCGGATCATGTCCGCACCGGTCGCCAACGACAGGTCGTGACTGCGATGTTCGAGAAGTTTTCCTACCTCAGTCTACCCAAAAAATTATCGACGGTGACCACCATTTTGGAAGATATGGAAACCAATATGACTCAACTTGACATCATGGGAATGGGCTTTAGCGCACTTGGTCCGATGAACAATACAATGGAATATAATGTTCCCAAGGACGAATCCATGTATACGACCAATACAAGTAATTGGAACATCATATTGAACTGGGAAGCGCAAAACGCGGATTTGCATCGTTTTATTTTTGAAGAGGCGCCCGAAAAATAAGGTGCAAAGGAGATTATTGGTCTTTTTATGAGATATCGTTCGGTTGTCATGACGAATCTTGGCCGTGTCCGAAGGAGCAATGAGGATAATTTCTATTTCAATGGAAAATTCCACGATGTAGATGAGGATCTCAGTGATTACACCGCGACCATGAATGAAAAAACCGACGCGGCTTTGTTCGCGATCTGTGACGGAATGGGTGGAGAGTCGTTTGGTGACCAGGCCGCCTACGTCGCTGTGTCCGGATTGCCGGAAATCGAGCGAATACTCAGGGAGCGCCCGCAGGTCCGTTTGAGTGAAATGGCCAACCCATATTTGATACACACGAACGACATCCTATGCCAGCAAATGCGGCTGAACGATGGTTTGCGAATGGGGACGACTTTTTCCGCCTTGCTGTTGCGCGAGGACACCGCGCAGACCGTGAACCTCGGTGACAGCCGGATCTATCTCGTCCGCTCGGGTCGGCTGTATCAACTGACCAGAGATCACACACACGCCCAAAGACTGATCGATTTGGGTATCATCACTCAAGAAGAGGGCGCGACCCACCCTGAACGCCATCGGCTGATTCAGCATCTGGGGCTCTTTCCGGAAGAACGTCACCTGACGCCTTCTTATTCTTCACAATTCTGGCTGCAAAAAGATGATATTCTATTGCTGACAAGTGACGGCATCACCGATATGGTGGAAGCAGACTTGCTGACCAAACTGATCGATTTGGACTTGTCCCTGCGCAGGCAGGCGAAAGTCATCATGGACGCGGCTTTGGAAAGCGGAGGAAAAGATAACGCCACACTCATTTTGATTCGAATCGATGAGGTTAGCCCACGCGACACCAGAGGAATCAGAGAGACCTCAAAAATTGTCATCACGCCTCCACAATCACCTTTGAACCCTGAGATGACTGACGATACCAAACCAATTCCGGTGCTTCCGCATTATATCTATTCTTCCAACCTGAAAAAAGACGGACGAGACCGGAATCTTGCGCAAACTTCAGCCGATGTGGAGGAGGCACGTACAAATCAGAAAATTGAAACGGGACGGATGAGGCCGCGCGAAGCGGATGCTGAGACTTCGTCCGTCGATGAATGGCGAACGGGAGATTCGCAAGCGAACGAAAGCGGTCCGGACATAAATCAAATAGTTCCGGGCTTATTTTCGGAAGACATGATCGACTTGACCGAAGGCACTCCGGAAGCTGACAAAAGTATCGCAGTGCGGATCAAACGGCAAAGCGAGCCACCGGTTATCGTGCGTCACACCGACCACGTGACTCCGCGCTCAGCGGACTCGGCAAGGTCGCCGGCTCAACTTGATTCGGATGAGCCCGGACCCCCGCCCGATCCGGCGGGAGAAGAGACAAAAGCCGGTGAGCCCGAAACAAAGGATCGACAGCCGGCATATTCAATTAAAAGGGTGACACTGCGCAACGAGGCGATTATCCGGGAACGAACAACGGTTGTGAATACCGCGACCCTTCATAAAGCGCGGGACATGGTGAGAAAAGCTGATCAGCCGAAGATGTTTGGCAAAAAAACCGACCGCCTGGCGGACGAGAACGAGGTAAGCGAAATGAAAAAAACAAATGAAGGGCCGACACCATTCATGCAGGAACCACAGCGCCCGATCCAACGATCAGATGTGCGACGTCCGATAAAGACTGATAAAAACGGATTGACACCCGAAGATCTCGAGCGGTTTCAGCAGGCGAGGGAGGCCGCCAGACTGCGCCAGGTGGAACAGGAGGCGGGAGAGGCCCGTTATATGGACGCCCCTGTGCTCCCCGGCCACGCCAACAGAGCGCCTTCGTACGCGCAATCGCCGGATGAAAGGCCGATGCTCAATGGCGATCCGGCGCAGACGCGGCAGATGTCAGCCGTGCGAAAAAAAACTGCCGGACATGACAAACGGCGTGCATCCGATAAAAGTGCCGGACAGACTCGCCGTCGCGCCGCGCAGCCGACACGCGCCGAGCGCAAGAAGCGTGTTTCGACTGAGGGTCAGAGGCCGGATCGGCAAGATCCGAATCGTCCAGTGTCCCAAAACTCATCCGTGCGCGGAGCTGGTGTGACAAGTGGCGCCGATCGAATTCAACATTATGATCCACGGCGTCCGGATGCGCGACCGACTTCAAAAGAGGATTTGGCGAGACGTCAACTGCAGCACAATGTGGGAAGAGAAGCGCCGATCGTGGCCAGAAGGAGCGCGCCCGAGCCACTTACCGATGAGCGCGGTAGACGGAAAAGACGGAAAATGGGCGGCTTCTGGCGCAATTTGATCTTTTTTATCATATTCGTCGCCATTGGATTTTTAATCGGTTGGATTTTGCTCAATATCGGAAAATATTTCTGATGATATCATGCGATTTTTAAGGAAAGAGAGCTTGATCACACAATGAATATTTCATTTTCACCTCCGGATATCACCGAACTCGAGATCGAGGCCGTCGCGGATGCCATGCGATCCGGTTGGATCACAACCGGCCCCAGAACAAAAGAACTGGAAATAAGGTTGGCCGGCTATTTTGGTGTGCCTCGGACGGTCTGCCTAAACTCGCAGACCATCTGCGCGGAGATGACGCTGCGGGTGCTGGGCATCGGGCCGGGCGATGAGGTCATTGTTCCCGCCTACACCTATACCGCTTCCGCCAGCATCATCAAGCATGTCGGCGCCAGGATCATCATGGTGGACTCGCAAAAAGATACATACGAGATGGATTATGACCTTTTGGAGGCGGCGATCACACCTCGAACCAAGGCGATCATACCGGTCGACCTTGGTGGAGTGGTGTGCGATTATGACCGGATGTTTGACATTGTCGAGTCCAAACGATCCTTGTTTCAACCCGGCAATTCGCTGCAGCGAGCGTTTGGGCGAGTGATGATCGTTGCCGACACGGCGCACGCACTGGGTGCCTCGCGTGGCGATCTTCAGGCCGGGGCGATCGCGGATTTCAGCAATTTTTCTTTTCACGCGGTGAAAAACCTGACCACGGCCGAGGGTGGTTGCGTCGCCTGGAAAGAAAACCCGAATATAGACGATGACGAACTTTATAAAAAATATATGTTGTACTCATTGCACGGGCAGTCAAAGGACGCGCTCGCGAAAACTAAGATGGGTGATTGGGAATACGACATCGTGATTCCGGGATATAAAGGGAACATGACGGATATAATGGCGGCCATCGGATTGGCTCAGCTTGAGCGATACCCCGAATTGTTGGACCGTCGAGCGGAGATCGTCAGGCGATACGATGAGGGTTTCGCCGATTTGCCACTGTATTCAAGGCCGCATCAGACCGCTGACTATTCAGGCAGCCGCCATTTGTACATGATTCATTTACAAGGCCTCGACGAAACGGCGCGCAATGAATTCATAATAAAAATGGGTGAGCTTGGAGTCGCCTGCAACGTCCATTATAAGCCGCTGCCCATGTTCAGCGCATATAAAAACATGGGATTCGATATGGCGGATTATCCCAACGCGTTTCAGCTTTATAAGAATGAGGTGACTTTGCCGCTGCACACGCTGCTGACCGACGAACAGGTCGAGTATGTGATCTCCTCTGTCCGCAAGGTGCTGGAGGAGATGAATCGATGAGGCGTTGGTCGGACTTACCGGATGAAATGCGTGTGGACGCGGTTCGCCCGTATTATGAAATTTTGCGTGCCCGAACAGCTTCCCTGGTGGTCAAGCGCGTGTTGGATATTGTGCTCGCACTCCTGCTTATCATGTTGTTGTCTCCGTTGCTCTTGTTGACGGCGATCGCGGTCTTTATCGATGACCCCGGCCCGATCTTTTATCGCCAGGAACGAGTGACACGCTACAATCAGTCTTTTCGCATCTTTAAATTTCGCACCATGGTGAAGAACGCGGATCAAATGGGGAGTTTGGTGACAACGGTGAACGATCCAAGGATCAGTCGGGTTGGCAAGGTGATCCGGCGCGTGCGGTTGGATGAACTGCCGCAACTGTTCAATATCTTGGCGGGCAGCATGACGTTTGTCGGCACCAGACCGGAGGTTCGCCGCTATGTCGAAGCCTATACTCCGGAGATGTATGCGACTTTGTTGTTGCCGGCGGGCGTGACTTCCGACACCAGCATCCTATACAAGGACGAGGCGGAGTTGCTCGAAAAAGCGGAGGATGTGGACGTTTGCTATATCAATGAGGTGTTGCCACAAAAAATGGTGATCAACCTGAGCTCGCTTAAGAACTTTTCATTGTGGCGGGATACCGTGGTTTTATTCAAGACCGTCGCTCACGTTTTGCGCTGAGGATTCGCCCACCGCCGGCGGTGGTGAATTGCTGATTTATGTTATTTGATCATTGTTTGAGAAAGATCGTTTGGTTGAGGAATAAATGGAAAAATTAGTATCGATTATCATGCCGACTTATAACTGTGGACAATTCATCGAAGAGAGCATTCGCAGCTGCCGGGATCAGACCCGGAAAAATTGGGAATTGATTGTGATGGACGATTGCTCGACTGATGACACCAAGGAGCGCGTCGAGCGGATCGCCGCGCAAGATCCCCGTGTGAAGTATCACACGCTCGCGCAAAACTCGGGCGCCGCGGTGGCTCGCACCGAGGCCATGCGCATCGCGACCGGCGGATACATCGCCTTTTTGGACAGCGATGATCTCTGGTCGCCTGAAAAACTGAGCAAGCAGATTCACTTCATGGAGTCGAATGGCTATCATTTTTCCTGCACCGATTATGAGCAGATTGACGAACAGGGCAAATCCACCGGCAAAGTGATTCGCTGTAAAGCCAAGGCGAATTATAATCGGGTGTTGCTGAGTTGTCCGGTTGGCAACTCCAGTGTCATATACGATGTTGACGCTTTGGGGAAATTCGAGGTGCCGAACATTCGCAAGCGCAATGACGATGCGCTATGGTTGCAGATCTTAAAAAAAGAGGAGTATATCCACGGATTGAACGAGACGCTCATGCGATATCGCATCCGTGGCGAGTCACTTTCACGCAACAAGCTCAGTCTGGTGAAATATCACTGGAAACTATATCGCGAGATCGAACGGCTATCGATACCCCGTTCGGTGTTTCATGTTGTCTATTGGGGCGCTTTGAAGCTGTTTCGAATCAAATAGGGTGAAGCGCTCGATTATCTGATACCGGAAGGCCCGGCCGGCGCTGATCAGTCGATCGGCGCTGATCGGGCTTTTGTCCGGTCTTCAAGACTCATAAAATCTAAGTTGTGCATGTGCTTATGTAACAGCGAGCGGATCTTGCCACTTTGATTGATCAGTCCCGCGATCGAGGTGTCATGGTTCATGGCGTCGATCAACAGAGCGGTGTATTTTGTCATGTCAACACTGGTGAACCAGGGAGCGCTGTCTAATTCAGGTGTGTGATAATTTAAGTTTGTGCAAAAGATCTGGTCGAAAATTCCCTCCTCATACGCCTTGTTGAACTCAGCGATGCCGTTGACAAACAAGCCGAAGGTGACGATACCGAATATGCGTGAACTCTTTTGTTTTTTCAGCTTGCGCGCAGTTTCAAGAAAGGTGCTGCCGGTGATGATCATGTCGTCAATCACAAGCAGGTCACGGTCTTGTGGCGAATCGCCGAGAAAGTGGTAGTCGAGAATTGGGTTTTGTCCTTTGACTTGCAAGGAGAAATCACGTTGGCGGTAAAATGTGGCCAGCGGAATCTCCAATATCGAAGAGTAAAAGATCGCCCGTTTCATGCCGCGCTCGTCGGTGCTGACCGCCATTGCGCTGTTTGGGCGCCCGGACAAGATGATATCCGGATATTTGGCCAGCAGAGTCTTGATCATTTGGTAGGTGACCGGCAGTCCTTCGACGCTTTTGCGCGGCAGCGCGTTTTCAATTCGGGGATCGTGCGGATCGAATGTGATGATGTTCTCGACACCCAGGGCGTCCAATTCTTTTAGCATGTAGGCACAGTCCAGGGATTCACGGGCCTTGCGGATGCTCTGACGGCTTTCGTACAAATAAGGCATGATCACATTCAACCGCCGCCCTTTTCCGCTGGCGGCGAGGATGATGCGGATCAAATCTTGAAAGTGGTCGTCGGCGCTCATCGGCTCCATATTGCCATACTGATTGTATTGAATTGAAAAATTGAGAAAGTCGGTGATCACATAGATATCATGGCCGCGCACGGTGCTGGCCAAGGTCGCCTTGCCTTCGCCGGAAGCGAAGCGCACACAATTGGCTTCTATTATAAATGAATTGCGCATGAATCCGGGGAACTTGGTCAGCCATTCCGGATCGTCCTCCAAATAACGCAGCCTGCGGTTATAAAGATGGCGATTGATCTGTTCGACCAGCTTTTGACTTCCCGGCGTGGCGATCAGCGCGACCGGTCCGTAGGTCCCCATCGGGTTGGTGCCCTCCTGGTCATAAACGGAATAGTTTTGGCTGATATAGTCTATATGTTTAAAAGTATCGGAAACCATATTCCCTCCGTGGAAAAGTATTGACCGCGATTTGGTCGTTCAAGTCAACACGCTCTTGATTTTTTGAATGGAATCCACCAAACGGGACAGGGAAGCGTCGTGATTGACGGCGTCCACAATTAGCGCGACGAACTTTGTCACGTCGACATCCTTATACCATGGTCGCTCCAAAAGCTCAGGAGTGCGGTACATTAAATTCGTGCCGAAGACCAGATCGATGATCCCATCCTCATACGCTTTGTCGAAATCTTCCAAACCGTTGGTGAACAGCGCGAAGGTAACGGTGCAGTACACTTTTTTCGCCCGGCGCTCTTTCATCTCTTTGGCGATTTCCAACATGGATCCGCCGCTGGAGATCATGTCATCGACAATCAAAACATTCATGTCGGCGGGCGAGTTGCCCAAAAACTCATGAGCGACAATCGGATTGTGCCCATTTACCAAAGTGGTGTAGTCACGGCGTTTGTAGAAGGTGCCGATGGGAGATCCCAACAAGGTCGCGTAGTACATCGCCCGGGTGATCGCGCCTTCGTCCGGACTGATCACCATTAAGTCCTCATTGGACTGCGTCAAATCAGGCAAAGTGTCTTTGAGTGACTTGATGATCTGGTAGGTGGCCGGAATGTCTTCAAATCCAGATGTCGGCACGGCGTTGGAGACACGCGGATCGTGTGCGTCGAAGGTGATGATGTTGGCCACGCCCAGGGAATCCAGCTCCTGGAGCATGTAGGCGCAATCCAAAGACTCTCTGGCGTTACGTTTGTGCTGGCGACTTTCATATAAAAAAGGCATGATCACATTGATGCGCCGAGCTTTGCCGCTACAGGCAAGAATGATTCGCTTTAAGTCCTGATACAACTCGTCAGGTGACATGTGTTTTTCGTTTCCGAACAGAGTGTAGGTGGTGTTGCGTCCCAGGACATCGGCGATGATAAAGAGATCGTGACCTCTGACCGAGGAGCGGATCAACGTTTTTCCCTCACCGGTCGGCTGGCGATGAAACTCGACATCGATGAGATAGTTTTTGCGTAAAAAACCGGGTCTCGTGTTGATAAAATCCGGTGTCTTGTTCAAATATTTTAATCGTCTCTTATAGAGATAATTATTAACCCGGGCGGTGAACGGTCCACAGCCGGGCAACGCGATGATGCCAATGGGTCCGACAGGGTCCAATAAATTATCACCGTATTGGTCGTAAATATAATAATTGCTATTGTTTGTGGTATCAATGGTCAAATCGGCTATTGTGTCGACTGATTGCTGAGAAAAGGCGTCTTCCCCCGGATTGGGATCATTTGTCATCTCGAACCTCCCCCATTAAATGGGAAAATCGTGCTGTATTGAATTTGCAGACGATTATCTTCATATTTATTATATATAAAAATAGAAAAAGTAAAAGACATAAAGGCGAAAGTGCCTATGAGGAAGGTCAGATGAATGAAATTAATTTTGAAAATGTGGAATACCGGGGCATGGCGGTCAACTTGAAACAGTGTCCGCAAGATGGGCTGCCGGAGATCGTGTTGGCCGGGCGATCCAACGTTGGGAAATCCAGCCTGGTCAACGCCATCAGCAATCGAAAAGCGATCGCCCGGATCAGTTCGACACCCGGCAAAACTCAGGCTGTGCAATATTTTAAGGTGGACGATCAGTTTTACATCACCGATCTTCCGGGTTACGGCTACGCCAAGACCTCACAAGAGAACATTAAGAAGTACTCCTCGCTGGTAGATGACTATCTGACAGGCGACCGTCCGATCTGCGCGGTGTTGCATCTGATGGATGTTCGCCATAAACCGTCGGAGGGTGATCGGGCGATGCAGGAATGGTTGAATCATCGCGGTATTCCTTTCGCAGTTGTGCTGACCAAATCTGACAAACTGAGTGCGGCGGCGCGCAGTCGACAGGCGCGGTTGATCAAAACGGAGCTTGGGCTGCCGGAGACGACTGAGTTCGCCATGATTTCAAGCAGCAAGCGAAGTGGTGTGGGTGAAGTGAGAACGGTCATAACGCGGTTGTTGGAGAGCGCTTGTCAAGACGATTGAGTTTTGTCGGGAAATGTCGAGATTTGCTTGGCGACTGAGGCTACGCTGTACTCCATCATAGAGATGGAGGTTTATGATGGAGAGCAAAAACCCACAGGTCGGACACTGGAGTGATTTGCGCCGTGCGATCGTGCGACGCCCGATGCTGTTTCCGGCCTGTGGCGGGGCGGCCGGATCGTTGCTTGCCTGGGGACTTCGTGACCGTCGCCCTTTGTTGTTGATCGTGTCGTTTTGTGTCCTGTTATTTTCAGTCTTGCTCAGGTTTTTACTTGAGGAATCGGCGGTCTTGGCAGGCGCGGCCTGTTTTTTGCTGGTCACCTTGGTGTTCAATCACAAGATATCGGATGCCCGAAGCGCCGCCTGTATAGGCGATTGGGTGACCTTGCGCGGCACGCTGACCTCGATTTCTGATAATAGTGAGACGCGGCCATCGGTGGCGCGCGTGATTATGCGTGACAGCGATAGGCGGAAGGTTCAGCTAAGTTTGCCATTCAAAGGTATGGCGCACGAATTGCGCGTCGGAGATGAGATTGAGCTGAACGCCCTTGTTCAGCTGCCCGAGGCCGCGAGAAATCCCGGAGGATTTGCCGAGGACCGCTGGTTGGCCGCCGACGGTGTGTATTTGAAAGCCCATGTGTCCGACCCCGGAACGCTCAAAGTGACCGGGCGAAGTCGAGGTTATTTCATTGATGAGCGGATCGGACAACTGCGCGCCTATTTGAGATCGGGGCTTTCTCGCTGGCTGGGAGAACAAGACGGCGCTTTGACCGCCGCCATGCTCTACGGCGATGTCGCGGGGATTGATCGGGATTTGAAATCAGCCTATCAGGCTGCCGGTCTGTCTCATCTGATGGCGGTGTCGGGTTCGAATGTGAGCGCCGTCACCACTTTTTTTACACCGCTGTTAATATGGGGCGATGGACGAAGAAAAAAGCGGATCATTGGAGGGCTGGCTGTGCTGTCGCTGTTTGCTTTTGTGACCGGATGGGAAGCCTCGGTCACACGCGCAGTTGTCACGCAGTCGTTGGGCCTGATCAGCGCGCTGCGCAAGAGGCGGGTCGACCGCTTCAATCATCTGCTTTCGGCTGTCGCCTTGATGACTTTGGCGTTTCCGCCTTTCGCTCTGCGCGTCGGTTTTTGGATGTCTGTCGCCGTGACCGGTTCAATCTTGACACTGCAGCCAAGGCTGTTCGACTTTTTTTCTGAACGATCGCTGTTGGCTGAAACCGCTTTTTTAAAAACTTTGAACTCGACTGTAAGTTTGACCGTCGCGGCAACTTTGGGCAGCCTGCCATTCACGATGTGGTTGGGTGCGCGCTTGTCACCATTGTCTCCATTGTTGAATGTGGCGGCCACACCGCTGGCCGCGTTCGTGACGACCGCCGGCTTGTTGCTGGGTATGATCAGCGCGATACCGGTTCTCCCTCAGATTGTGGCGCTTTCCATACGAGGTTCCTTATTTTTGCTGAATGGTCTCGCCGCCCTGGGAAATGACAGCGCCGGCTATGGTCTGTGGTCCGGAAAATTGGCCGCGATTATCTACTCTGTCACTTTCGCGTTGACTTTATATTTGCTTCATTTTAGACAATCGGTGAATCGAAAGTTTTTCGCGAAGCTGTCTGTGCTTCTTTTGATTGGCGGACTGCTGCTTCCTTGGCGCGGAGGCCTCGCCAATCGGGACACGGTATGGTTTTTTGATGTTGGTCAGGGTGACGCGGTTTTCATTCAATCCGGAAAAAAATCAATACTGATCGACGCGGGCACTTCCCGGGCGGGCGAGAAGATCGTCTTGCCCGCGCTGCGGGCGCTGGGCGTGCGTCGTGTCGATTTGGCCATCTGCACACATCTGGATGAGGATCACGTGGGTGGCATGATCTCGTTGATTGAGGCGGGCATGGTGGGACAAATCGGTGGTTGTTCGGACCGGATCGTGCGACGTACGCAGCCTGAACTTTATCAGGCAAGCTTGAATCATGGTTGTGATTGGCTGGAACTTGTAGCCGGAGATAAAATCAATGTTGGCGATGAGATGATACTTGAGGTCATCTGGCCATTTGAACACAAAAACGCGGCAAATGAGGACAGCGTGGTGTCCGTGTTGACCTGGCATGAAGTGAAAATCTTATTGACCGGCGATATCGGAGTGGCGGAAGAGGAACAGCTGCTTGATTTGGGTATGTTAAAGGACCTGGATGTTCTTCAAGTCGCCCACCATGGGTCGAAGCATTCGACAGGCGGGAGGCTGCTCGATCTCACACAACCTGAACTGTCTGTGATCCAGGTTGGACGTTACAATTCATATGGGCACCCCGCCGAGGAAGTGCTGCGCAGACTGGAGGATTCAAATTGCGAGATTTTTCGCACCGACGAATGTGGCGCGGTGTGGCTCAGAGCGATCGACGGACGATTCGATCTGGGTTCATATTTATACCCAAAACAAAAGATTGCGGTTTTCAAATAGTTAAAAATAAAAGAATTGGCCGTAATGTGTCGTATTGTTATAAAATAGTCCTTCAGGAGGCAAGTCGACGGTGAGAAAACAACAAACAAGCGCGTATATGAAAATATTGCGGGAACTAAGGGAGCGAGGCCCTCAAAGCCTCTATCTGCTGACCGGCGAGGATGGCTATCTGATCGATGACCTTGTCTCGCGGCTGCGAAAGGCGGTTTTGCTGCCGGACATGGAGGATCTGGACGCGGTCACCATTGATTGCGAGGACAAGACGACCAGGCTGGATTTGGATCGCCTGCGTCAGGACGTGAGCACGCCGCCTTTTTTGTCATCCCGCCGCCTGGTGACGATTCGCCGTTCGGCGGCCTTTCGGCCAAACTCGCTAAATGAACAGGACATGAAGCGTTTTCTGGACATCCTGCAGTCTCTGCCCCAAAGTGTGTGTTTGATATTCATCGAAGATAAGGTTGATCGAAGACAGAGAAAACTGATTAAAGCGGTTGAGACCCATGGGGTGTTTGGGGAGATCAAACATGAATCCGCGCAAGTGTTGACTGACTGGATTCGCGCGGTTTTGTCTGAGATTGAGGTGGGCATTCATGCCGAGGCGGCCGAGAATCTGATCGATCGCTGTGAATCTGATATGCGTCAACTTAGTCAGGAATTAAAAAAGATCAAACTGTATTGTGAGGCCACCGGTGTCAAAGCGGTCGATGTGACCGTTTTGGACGAAGTCTGCATTCCCGACATGCGCGGCACTGTTTTCAACATCACCGACGCGGTGTCCATCGGAAATGTTGAACTTGCGATCCGCTACCTGCATGTGTTGTTCGCTCGAAAGGAACCGGCGCAGTTGATTTTATTTATGCTGGCCCGACATTTTAAACAATTGATGTTGGCGCTGGAGAGTCGCTCTGATGATGATCTAAGAGAGACGGCGCGGGTTCATCCGTTTGTGGCCAAGCGACTAAGACAGCAGGTCCGTCGATTTTCGTGGCCCAAACTGGAAGCGATCTATAAAGCTTGTTTTGAAACCGATGTCGCTTTGAAAACCGGGCTGATCGATGAGCGGACCGGGTTGGAGATTTTGCTTGCCCAGGCGGGACGGGCGGCGACGGTGCGCTGATACCCGGCGCTGTCGGCGCGGTTCGTTGCGAATTCATCAAACGCCTTCTATAATATGAACGCCGAGATCAGGATCGAATCGAAATTTGGCTGAATGCGCGGCGCAGGATAATTTGAGAATAAATTTTGGAGGAAATACATGGCTAAGATTCAAATGAAGACACCGCTGGTGGAAATGGACGGAGACGAAATGACCAAGGTGGTCTGGCGACAGATCAAAGATTTGCTCTTGTCCCCATTTATTGATTTAAAGACAGAATATTTTGACTTGGGTCTGGAAAACCGCGATGCGACAGATGACCAAATCACTGTGGACGCGGCAAACCGCACCGCCGAGCTGGGTGTCGCCGTCAAATGCGCCACCATCACCCCAAACGCCGAGCGGATGGAAGAATACACCTTGAAGCAGATGTGGAAAAGTCCCAATGGCACGATTCGGGCGATTTTGGACGGAACGGTGTTTCGGACCCCGATCATGGCCGACTGCATAGCGCCCTATGTCACATCGTGGCAGCGGCCGATCACCCTGGCCCGTCACGCTTATGGAGATGTGTATCGCAATGTTGAGCTGGCTGTTCCGGCGGGCGCGACGGCTGAATTGGTTGTACGCCTTGAGGATGGATCGGAACGCCGTCAAACAATTCATGAATTTAAGGGGGGCGGTGTCGTTCAGGGTATGCATAACACCGACGAGTCCATCTCGAGTTTTGCCAGAGCCTGTTTCAATTATGGCTTGGAAACCGGGATGGATGTCTGGTTCGCCACCAAAGACACGATTTCCAAGACCTATGATCATCGCTTCAAGGATATCTTTGAGGAGATTTTTGAGGCCGAATATAAAGCGCAGTTTGACGCGGCGGGTATCGAGTATTTTTACACATTGATAGACGACGCCGTCGCGCGTGTGATGCGTTCCGAAGGTGGATTCATCTGGGCGACGAAAAATTATGATGGCGATGTGATGTCGGACATGGTGGCCGCGGCGAACGGCAGTCTTGCGATGATGACCTCGGTTTTGGTTTCTCCGACCGGCGCCTATGAATATGAGGCCGCTCACGGAACGGTGACCAGGCATTATTATCGTTATTTGAAGGGTGAGACAACGTCGACCAACCCAATGGCGACCTTGTTCGCCTGGACCGGGGCGCTGGGCAAACGGGCGGAGCTGGACGGCCTGCCAAAGTTAAAGGCGTTCGCCAAGGAGCTGGAGCGCGCCTCAATGGCCGCGATCGAGGCCGGCCACATGACGGGGGACTTGATTTCGCTTTGCACTTTGAAAGAAAAACATGCGCTGAGCACAGAAGATTTTTTGAAGAAGATCGTTGAATTGATCGATATGGATCGTGTCAACGAGATAAATTAATGACAAGATAAAAGGACAAATTGGTAATGACGAACAAAGCCCGGATTGCCGCTTTTGAATTGGCGGTCTGTGGTTGGGACTTAATTTAAGGTGGATGAATCATGAGTTATTTTTCAGATTGGAATGCCAAAGTCGAGGATTCGACTGATCAGGGCCGTTACAATGCTTTCGTGCAGGAGTATTATTTGCTGGAGACAACCGCGTACGAGAAAATACTGTCAGAATATCCGGACGCGACCTGGGCGGGATCCGCGAAAGAATTGGCCGATGAGCTTGGTTTCAATGGAAACATGTTGATCTTTCTCGGTTTTTTGGACGGTGTCAATAATAGTCTAAAGAATAAACTGGATTTGGACAGTGTCACCGATGACACCCGGGTCACTTTGGATATCGACTTCGAGACCCTGTTGTATAACATGCATGACGCCAAAGCGAATTGGCTGTTTAACCTGGAAGAGTGGGACAATGTGCTGCCTAAAGATCGCCGTGAGCAGATAGCAAAACAGTATCGCACGGATCATATCGCGGTCAGTGAAAAAATAGGGCGCAACGATCCTTGTCCGTGCGGAAGTGGAAAAAAGTATAAAAAATGCTGTGGCGCGAAAGGCATGGAAAAATGAGTGAGTTAGTGACAATCAATGACTTGTATCTCAAAGCGGATTCTTACGCGGATCAGATGGTCAGGATAGCGGGCTGGGTCAGAACAAACCGAGATCAGAAACGATTCGGCTTCATGACGATTTCTGACGGCAGTCACTTCACTCCGGTACAGGTGGTCTACGCTACGGAAACATTGGCCAACTATGAGGACACCGCGCGCTGTGGCACCGGCGCCTCGGTCATTGTGGAAGGCAAGATGGTCTTGACACCGGGCGCGAAGCAACCGCTGGAAATCCAGGCCGTGTCGGTGCGGATCGAGGGAGACAGTCCCCCGGATTATCCCCTGCAGCCCAAGCGCCACACCCCTGAGTTCATGCGCTCGATTGCGCATCTGCGTCCGCGGGCGAATCTTTACAACGCCGTTTTCAAAGTGCGTTCCAAGGCGTCGTTCTCCATCCATAAATTTTTTAATGAACGAGATTTTGTCTATGTGCACACACCGATCATCACTGCGAATGACGCTGAAGGCGCCGGCGAGATGTTCCATGTCACAAACTTGGACTTGGACAACATACCGCGGAATCCGGACGCGACAATTGATTACCGCAAGGATTTTTTTGGTAAGAAGACCAGTTTGACGGTTAGCGGTCAATTGAACGGCGAGGCGTTCGCGCAGGCGTTTGGGAAAATATACACCTTCGGTCCAACCTTCCGCGCCGAGCACTCCAACACCGCAAGGCACGCTGCCGAGTTCTGGATGATTGAGCCGGAGATCGCCTTCGCCGACTTAAATGACAATATGAGATTGGCCGAGGACATGCTGAAATATGTCATTCGCGACATTATGCGAGAATGCCCGGCGGAGCTGGAGTTTTTCAATCGATTTGTGGACAAGGATCTGCTTAAACGTCTGGAACATGTGGTGTCATCTGATTTTGCGACCGTCTCATATACCGACGCGGTGCGTGAGCTGGAAAAGGTGAACGATCGATTCGACTTCAAAGTGAGCTGGGGATGTGATCTGCAGACCGAGCACGAGCGATATTTGACCGAGCACATCTTCAATCGTCCGGTTTTTGTAACGGATTATCCGGCCGCGATCAAGGCTTTTTACATGCGCCTGAACGACGATGGCAAGACTGTGGCCGCAATGGATTGTCTTGTGCCGGGCGTGGGCGAGATCATCGGAGGCAGCCAAAGAGAGGAAAGACTTGAGAATCTGCGACAACGGATGACGGAGCTCGGACTGCCAATCGAAAACTATGAGTGGTATCTCGATCTGCGCAGATACGGGACGACAAAACATGCCGGATTTGGTCTGGGATTTGAACGGATGATCATGTACCTTACCGGCGTGACAAACATTCGGGACGTACTGCCGTTCCCGCGCACGACCGGCTCGGCCATGTTTTGACTCGGTATCGGTGACGCGGGACCTCAGTCGCTTCCCACCGTGGCGAAGGAGGATGACCATGCCGCTCGACGACCGCATCAAATCGTACCCATTGAATAAAACAGACGCATGTCAATTGATATGTGACGCGAACCCGGCACCGGCCTCTGCGGACTATAGGAAAATTGAGCATCTACCGGAAGATCTGCGCCCCTACGAAAAGATGGAGCGCATCGGTGAAAACAACCTGTCCGATGTTGAGTTGCTTGCGATCTTATTGCGCAGCGGAAAAAAAGGTAAAAACGTTCTGGACCTGGCGCGCGATCTGCTGTTCCCGCAAGATACTGTGGGTGGTTTGAGCAGGTTGCGCGATCTTTCGTTGGAAGAACTTCAAACTTGGGGAGGTGTCGGTCCGGTGAAAGCCAGGCAGATCAAAGCCTGTGTGGAGCTCGGCAAACGACTGCATACCCCGGTCCCGAATAAAAGCGCCTCTTATAGCTCGCCGGAAACAGTTAACGAATTGTTGAGCGCCGAACTGAGATTCCTGCCTGTTGAACAGGTCCAGGTTTTATTGTTGGATGTACGCAATCGCTTGATCCGTAAAGTGATTGTGTCTCAAGGAGGACTCTCCGCCGCTGTGATCCGACCGCGCGACATTTTCCGCGAGGCCGTCCGCGCCAACGCCGCGGCCATTGTGCTGGTGCACAATCACCCAAGTGGCTGTTGCGAGGCCAGCGGAGCCGACCACGAGTCGACCCGGGTGATCAAACAGGCGGGCGAGCTGATGGGCATTCGCCTGCATGATCATGTGATTATCGCGAAGGATGGGTACTACAGCATGCGCGCGCAGACCTCAATTTGGAATGATTGAGGAGCGATGACGTCTACTTCAAAACTTTTGTGTTCGGGCGAACGTAGAGAAATAATTATAATTTTTGTATCGAACGCCGAACAAATGAATTTGATTGATTGCGCGCCGTGCCGTGTTCGGCTAGTATAAAATGATTATGGATACGGTATGAAATAGGTAGTTTTCATGAATAAGAAAAAATTCAATCGTCTGACCATTGTGCTGATTGTGGTTGTGTTGTTGCTGGCGATCATCGCCTGGGCGCTTGTGCCCGGCAGCTGGCTGAACCATGTGACCACGCCGTTCACAGCCACCTACCAACCGCTCAAGTCGGGTGTGGATCACGCTTCGAACGGTGTCAGCGGGTTTCTCCAATCTGTCGCGGACGGCATGGAGATTCGCAGGCATAACCAGCAGTTGGAAGAGGAAAACGCCGTGCTGAGACAACAGGTCAAAGATTTGGAAGCTGAAAATGTTAAGTATCAGGAACTGAAGCAGGCCCTTGAGATCAAAGATAAATTTGACGCTTATGAAGTGAAACACGCCTCGGTCATGAGCCGCGGCTATGGAAATCTCTTTGATTCTTTCACGATCAACCTGGGCGCCTCGGACGGATTGTCCCAAGACTTTCGGGCCGGCTACGCCGTGGTGGACGCGGACATGCATCTGGTTGGACGAGTCAGCAACATCGATCATAGCGGCGCGAAAGTGATCCCGCTGCTTAGTGAGGGCTTTACCGTGACCGGAAAGATCAACCGCACAGGCGGCGCGGTCCTGCGCGTTCACGGAGACCTGTCACTGATCTCAAATGGGTTGTGCCTGGTGGACGGGATACCGAAATCCGCTGTTTTACAGCCGGGTGACGAGGTGGTCAGCGACGGGGCGGGTGGATTGTTTCCACCGGGGTTACCTGTGGGAACCATCGTCGAAGTGAAGACCGGTGAGAGCGGAGAACAGCTCGCAACGCTGCAACCTTACGCGCGTATCGATGAACTGACCGACGTTTTTGTGCTCGTGGGACGCGAAACTTTATCCGCGGAGGAGAATCATGAGGCGCCGTGATCGATTTAGACAAATTTTCGTATATGCCATATATATTCTGATTACCGGAATTGTCCAGTTTCAATGGCCCGATAGCTGGGGTGCCTGGGGTGTGAAACCGGACTTCATGTTGGTGCTGGTGGTTCTGGCCGGATATTTATACGGTTTCGTCGACGGCGCGGTCGTTGGACTGGTTTCGGGCTTTGTCCGCGATTGCCTGGGCTCCAGGGTGTTTGGTTCGGGAATGTTGATGTTGTTCCTGGCCGGCGTGCTCGCGGCTTCCCTGTTTCAAAGAAACATGAATCGAACCGCCATCACGGTTTTACTGTCCATCATCACCATCACGCTGCTGCTGGATGTGGCTATCTTTGTGATTCAGTATTCGATGGTCCGGTCCGCGGACATGCGGATGTGGGCGTTTTCTGTGCAGGCCTACGCCGGCAAACGTCTGTTGCCTCTAGAATTGTTCAATCTTCTCAGCGGATTGCTGATGTTGCCGATCTTTAAGAATTTCGGACCCTATCCCAAACGTGTCCAGCGCGATCGTTTGACTCAGGGTGTGAGAGGGGAGGAGCTGCTTTGACTCGTGACCAAAATCAACCACAGCGAAAGGGAGCGTTCGCTCAAACAGGCTTTCGTTCCGGAAACCGCAAGAGACGCGCTCTTGACTTTTTGCGCAGCCGATTTGCGGTGCTCGGCATCATCACCGTGTTGATCGGGGCGCTGCTGCTCCATTCATTGGCGAAATTGCAGCTGACCGACGCGCAAAAAGTGATGGGCCAGGAAACAAAAGGTGTTTCCCGACAGATGAAAGTGGAGGCGCCGCGCGGAGATATCCTCGATGTGAATGGCGTGCCTCTGGCCTACAACAAATATGTGAACAATATCTACATCGCCTACGCGGGATTGAAAGACAGCGAGCTGAACGCGGTTTTGTTGGATTTGGCGGCGTTATTCGATGAGTTTGGAGTGCCTTATGGTGAGGCGGTTGATCAATATCTTGATCTTGAGACCATGACCTTCGCCATGGAAAAGGAAAAGATGATCGAATGGCAAAAAAACACCAATTATTTAGGTTTGAAGGCATTGCCTGAAGGAGAGACCGAGTCGTCAAAGGACACTCAGTTTGTCAAAGAGACTCCGCGCGTGTTTTTTGATTTTATGAGTCAGACCAAATTCAAAATCCCTCAAGACATTCCCTTGGAGGACCAATTCAAGATCTTTCGTTTTCGTTTTCAACTTTATCTGAATAACTGGTTTTTCATACAAGGTGAGCCCATTCCGGTCGCCACCGACGTGCCGGCCGAGCTGGCCGCGATCGTCAGCGAGCAAAACTATCGCTATATCGGCGTGCTGGATGGAGAGTCTCCCCAGCGAAACTATGCCGAAAACGCCGCGGACATCGCGCAGGTGCTCGGTTATGTTGGAAGCATCTCCGCGGAGGAAATTGACGAATACACTTCGCGAGGATATTCAAATCAGGAAAAAATAGGCAAGGCCGGCATTGAGTCGATTGCCGAACAGTATTTGCATGGCACCGGTGGCGTCAAACCCTACAACATCTGGACACCCGATGAGGCTTCACAAAGTCAGGTAACCGAGAGTGGTGGCAAGACTCCATTTTCCGGATATGACGTTCAGCTGACCGTGCGCATGGATGTTCAAAAGGTCGCGATGGAGGCTCTAAAAGAATATGTGGACTCAGTGGCGGCGACCGAGGACGATGTGGATTCGGCCGGCGCGGCCGGAACTGCAGTCATGATCAATCTCAAAGATGGAGGATCGATCGTCGCGATGGCAAACTATCCAAGTTATGATCCGCAAGACTTCATCGATATGGCGATCGACGAGGAGGCGGCCGCGCGGGTCCAAACCTACTTGCAGGACACAAATCTCAAACCAATGCTGAATCGGGCGATCTCTCAGGTGTACGCGCCCGGATCCACGTTTAAAACATTTGTCGGCGTCGCCGCCGCGGATGAGGGGGTTGTGAACGCGTCGACCACCTACAACTGTCAGCGCTACATGGATGTCGACGGTCAGGAGTTTCGTTGCACCGGCAGGCATGGCGAGATCGCGCTCAAAGACGCGCTTGCCTATTCTTGTAATATATATTTCTACCACGCGGGTATGACGGCCGGTATTGACAAGCTGACCGCGGCGCTCAAAGAGTTCAAATTGGGTGAAAAGACAGGTATCGAGCTGTCCGGAGAGGCGTCGGGACTACGTCCCTCTCGTGAGATGAAGGCGAGTCTTTATGCCGACCCCGGAGACCAACAGTGGTTTCCCGCGGATACCGCTCAGATCTCCATCGGTCAAGGTCTTAATTCGTACACGGTGCTCCAACTCGCACGCGCGACTGGAGGTATCGCTACCGGTTACCTGACCAATCCGCATATCATTCGACAGGTGACCGCCCAGGACGGATCAATTGTCTTCAAATCCGAAGCCGAGGACATCCCGCTGTCCTTTAGCGAATATGCGCTGGACAGTGTTCGTCAAGGCATGCGCGAGGTTGTCACCAATCCGGGCTCAACCTCCTATTCGGAATTTGGTGAAAGTCCGGTGGCTGTCGCGGGAAAAACGGGTACGGCGGAAACCAATTACGGTGATGGACAGATCCTAACCAATGGCTTGTTTATTTGTTTCGCACCCTATGATGATCCGGAGATCGCCATCGCTGTCGCCGCGGAGAGTGGCGCCAGAGGCGCCGGTGTCAGCAGTGTGGCGTCGGAGATGATCAAGGCTTATTATGGAGGTTAGCGAACGGATTCGGGGACGACAACAGATCCCGATACGGAATGATCGGTGTGGAAAAGCAGGCCGGTTGTACTTTTTTTGTCAATTTGGCGCTATTCTCTTGCTCTTTTCACAATAAGTGGATAAGCTGTGAATAAAATATTGTTCAAGATTCACAGTAACCCAATGTGTGATGTGTGGAGGTAGGGTGTGAAAATTGTTATTTTAGCTGACAACCGCAAGAATGAATTGCTTTCCAACTTTTGTGTCGCTTACAGTCATATTCTGGAATCACATGAATTGTATTCCTTGTTTCATACGGCTAAGCTGCTTGAAAGCTCGACCGGCCTTGTGATTACCGGCATCTCAACGGACATAGACAGCAGTTTGGACCAGTTGGCCTCTCGTGCCCGGTATAATGAGGTCGACGCGGTGATTTACATTCAAGACCCGAGTGCTCATGACTACGGTCGCCCGAACACTTTGCTGGAGGCATGTGACTTGAACAACATCCCCTATGCGAGCAATCTGGCGTCTGCCGAACTGTTGGTTTTGGCGATAGACCGGGGCGACCTTGATTGGCGTGAGTTGGTTCGTCCATGAAAATGCTGGTGCAACGGGTGGCGTGCGCTGAGGTTGTCATCGATGAGATCCTTGAAAGCACGATTGCCCAAGGCCTGTTGGTTTTTTTAGGGATTGGTCTGGGAGACACCACCGCCGCCGCCGACTATTTGATTCGCAAACTGCTCAACCTGAGAATCTTCGATGACGATGCGGGAAAGATGAATTGTTCGGTGACCGATGTGGGTGGATCCATCCTGTTGATCTCACAATTCACATTGGAGGCGCGGACCAACAAAGGCAATCGGCCGAGTTTCGCCAAGGCGGCTCCACCGGATCTCGCCCGACCGCTTTATGAATATTGTGTGGATCAATTGAGCGCGTCCGGCATTCATTTGGAGACGGGTAAATTTGGCGCATCCATGCGTGTGGGACTGATCAACGATGGGCCGGTCACGATTATGCTTGATTCCACTTCGTAACCCGCGGTTTTCGTGGCCAATTCGGGTGCGATACAATCCGCGCGTTATATTTTGTGGGCGAATTGCGCTTTACAGACGAAATAATGGGTGATAACATAACTTTTGATCGCGACGATGGAGAAAGTAGCGGATCGGAAGGCTCCAGAGAGAAACCGGCGCTGGGAGGTTTTGCCTGAGGATCGGTGAAGTTCGCTCCGAAGTGAGCATTTGAAAAGATTTGAGTGCCGACGGCTTGCCGCCGGAATTCGGGTGGTACCGCGGTAATTTTCCGTCCCGTCTCCGGGGCGGTTTTTTTATGTTATGGAGGGGAAAATGAATGACATTCGTCAAGAGTTGAAAAACATTAATGAAGAGTTCAAAAAGGTGTTGGAACAAGCCGACAATTCGCAGACGATCGAGCAGTTACGCGTCGCTTATTTAGGGAAAAAGGGATATCTGACCAAGGTGTTGCGCGGCATGGGCAAGCTCAGCAAGGAAGAGCGGCCGGTGATCGGCCAACTGGCGAACGAGGTCCGCGAGGAGATCACGGATTTGTTGGCGACATTCAAATTGAAAGTGGAAGCCGCTGAGGTGAATCGTCGCTTGAGGGCCGAATGGATCGACATCAGCTTGCCGGGCACTTTGCCCGAACGTGGCGCGAGACATCCGATCAGCCTGACGATCGAGACGATCAGTCAAATCTTCATGGGCTTGGGCTATACGATCGCTGAGGGTCCGGAAGTCGAGTGGGTGCACAATAATTTTGATCAGCTGAGAATTTATGAAGGACATCCTTCCCGCGACAGCAGGGACACTTTTTACATAACCGATGATATTTGTTTGCGGACTCAGACATCTCCGGTTCAAATCCGCGTCATGAATGAGTCAAAGCCACCGATCAAGATCATTTGTCCGGGCAAGGTCTATCGTCCGGACACGCCCGACGCGACTCATTCTCCGATTTTCCACCAAATCGAAGGGCTGATGGTCGACAAGGATGTCTCGATGAGCGATCTTGTTGGATCGTTGAAATTATTCGCCAAAGAATTGTTTGGCGAGACGACGGAGATTCGTCTTCGTCCTCATCACTTCCCGTTCACCGAGCCCAGCTGTGAGGTGGACGTCACCTGCTGGAATTGTGGAGGATCGGGCTGCGCGACCTGTAAGAATGAAGGGTTTGTGGAGATTTTGGGAGCGGGCATGGTACATCCCGGCGTGCTGGAAAACTGTGGAATTGACTCAGAGATCTACAGTGGATTCGCGTTCGGCATCGGTGTTGAGCGCACCGCGATGGCACGTTTCAATATCGACGACATTCGCAATTTATATGACAACAATTTGCGTTTTCTCGAACAGTTTAAATGAGAAAGAGAGGCATTGGATTTAATGAAAACATCCATGCAATTTTTAAGTGATTTTACCACGTTGCCGTCCGACCCAAAGGCCTTTTGTGACGCGATGACGATGTCGGGCTCAAAGGTGGAATCGTATGAGATAACCGGCGGCGAGATCATAAATGTGGTGACCGGTCGGATCATCTCGCTCGTCAAGCATCCTGACGCCGACAAGTTGGTTGTATGCGACATCGACGTCGACGCTGACTCGCCTTTGCAAATCGTGACCGGCGCGCCCAATGTAAAACTCAACGATATTGTTCCTGTGGCGCTTCATAACTCTCAACTGCCTGGTGGTGTGCGCATCACCAAAGGGAAATTGAGAGGGGTTGAGTCAAATGGCATGCTTTGCTCCATTCAGGAGTTGGGTTACACGCCGGACGAATATCCGGGCGCCCCGGAGGACGGTATTTTCATCCTGCCTCCGGACACGCCGATTGGAGTGCCCGTTCAAGAGGTCATGGGGCTCGGACATGTCGTCATTGATTTCGAGATCACCTCGAACCGTCCGGACTGTTTCTCGGTCGAAGGTCTGGGACGAGAGGCCGCGATCACCTTGAATCAGCCGTTTCAGCCGATCGAATCTGTGGTGGTCGGCAAATCAAATAAAAAAACACAGGATATGATCGATATCTCCATCGCGGATCCCGATTTGTGCTTCGCCTACCACGGCTGTGTGGTCACCGATGTTGTGATTGGCGCCTCGCCGGCCTGGATGCAACAGCGACTGCGGGATTGCGGTGTCAAACCAATTAACAATATTGTCGATATCACCAATTACGTCATGCTTGAAATCGGCCAGCCGATGCATGCGTTTGACCACCGCACGTTGGCCGATGGCAAACTGATCGTGCGCCGCGCGAAAAAGGGCGAGACGCTGACCACTTTGGATGACAATGACCATGAGTTGGACGAGAGTGTTTTGGTGATAGCGGATGGACAGCGGCCTATTGGTGTCGCCGGGGTCATGGGTGGAAAAAACTCGGAGATTGAATCCGACACACAGACCATATTGTTTGAGTCTGCGGTGTTTGAACCGGTGAATGTCCGTCGTTCCGCGATGAAAATGGGACTGCGCACAGAGGCGTCCACCCGCTATGAAAAAGGGCTGGACGTGAACAACGCGACGCGCGCGCTAAAACGAGCCTGTGAACTGGTGGAACAGCTGGGCTGCGGCAAAGTCACTTCGGATCCGATCTATCGAGAAGGCAATCCTCAACCGGAACGCCAAATTCGGCTGCGTCCCGACCGCGTCAATCGTTTCCTTGGAACGGATATCGGCGCACCGTGGATGGAGGATTTGTTGATTAAGCTGGGCTGCCTCCGGTTGGATGACAACGGCCTTTATCAGATGCCTTCCTACCGTCCGGATCTGCAATGTGAGGCGGATCTGGCTGAGGAAGTTGCGAGATTTTATGGATACAACCGCATTCCGTCCACCTTCTCACCGGGTAAAGAGGCGACCAAAGGCGGACGCACTCGCATTCAACGCGCGGTGGAGACACTCAAAGATGTGGCGATTGGCGCGGGGTTTTATGAAATCTGCACCTACACCTTCGCGAGTCCGACCCAAAACGACATGCTGCTTTTGCCGAATGACGCGCCAGAACGCAAAATGGTGAAGTTGCGCGGAGTGGGTGAGGAGGATGGCTACATGCGCACCTGCATGCTGCCTTCCATTTTACAGGTGGCCTCGGGCAACCGTCGCAAAGGAGCCACGAGCGGCAGAATATTTGAGATCGCGTCTGTCTATCAGCCGGAATCGGATGATCCGAACACCTTGCCCAAGGAGATTCGTCAATTCGCCGCGCTGGCCTATGATGACAGCGAAGAGCGCCGCTCGGCGTCGACTTTCTATCACATGAAAGGTCTGGCTTCAGAGCTGATACGAGCGCTGGGGTTGAACGAACCGGACTGGCGACCACTCGCCGATCCGACCGAATATCCGTTCCTTCACCCCTACCGCGCCGCGGAACTGCGGATCGACGGCGAGGTTTTCGGATTTATGGGTTACATTCATCCAACCGTCGCAGACAATTATGAAACGAGCGAAAACCTTGTGGTTTTGATCCTCACCAAAGATGAGATCTACACTCGTTCGACCGAGGTGCGCACCCAGCGCCCGCTGCCCAAATATCCCCCGATCACGCGCGATCTGGCGGTCGTCGTCGACGTCGAGGTGATGGCGGGTGAGCTGCGTGAGGACGTTTTGAAGACAGGTGACCCGCTCATTGAGTCATGTGAGATTTTTGATGTCTATAGCGGCGGTCAGGTTGGCGAGGGGAAAAAATCAGTTGCCTTTAATCTGGTGTTTCGCAAGGAAGACGCGACGCTGCAAGATGAGGAGGTCAACCCGGTTATCGGCATGATTCTTGACAACCTGCAGAAGAAATATAACGCGAGTTTGCGCTGATTTTTTTAAGGAAGCGCTCCCAACTCGTTATCGACGCAAAATCGACCCAAAAGAATGATATAATTTAACGCGTTATTTAAGAGTCCGCGAGTGACTTTGCGAGTGACTTGTTGAGAGGAAGATTCGATTGCCGGCATCGCCCGGCGCAATTTGACGAAGACGAAGGAGAGAACATGAAATTATCCACTAAATTACTCAGTGCGTTTCTGGCTGTGACCCTGCTGCTTTCACTGGCGGGCTGTGGCGGAAAGAACGAACCGGCAAAAGAAAAACTGACGGCGATCGCCGATCTGGAAACTGAAAAACTGGCGGCTCAACGCGGTACCATTGGGCATATCCTCGCGGAAGAGTTGGTCGGCGAGGAGAATGTCGACAATGTCACGACCTATGAAAAATATGTGGACGCCGTGACTTCGCTGGAGCAAGGCAAGGTGCGCGCGGTCATTATGGACGAGCGTCCGGCCAAACGGTTTGTTGAAGAGAAAGGAAACATGATCATCATGGAAGAGCCTCTCTCCAATGAAAGCTACGCCATCGCCTTGAAAAAAGGAAACGATGAATTGAAGGCGCGGATCGACGCCGCGCTGGACGAGATGAAAGCCGATGGCTCGCTGCAGTCCATTATCGATAAATACAACAGTGACGTGGAGGTCAAACCTGAGGACATCGATTTGAACACCGGCGCCGCGGGTGGAACGCTGATCATGGGCACAGAGGCCGGCTTTGCTCCTTATGAGCTAAAGGTTGGCGATGGCTATATCGGCATAGACGTGGAAATGGCGGCGGCGATCGCCAAAAAAATGGATATGGAACTGGTCATCGAGAACATGAATTTTGACTCACTGCCGTCCGCCGTCAACAGCGGGAAGGTCGACATGATTGTCGCCGGCTTGACTGTGACACCCGAACGTGAGGAAAACATGACGTTTAGTGTGGCGTATGTCGAAGACGCGCGCCAGGTCGCTCTTGTGATGAGCGATGATTACGCCGCTTCTGACAAATGAGGCCGGAACCGACCCGAACAGTCGGTGACGGATATAAAAACACAAGACCGGCGCCCAGGCGCGGTGTCTGCATCAGTTTGGAGGTGCGGTGATGGAGGACAAGCGCTCGAGACAGCGCCTTGTGGAAGACAAAACTCCGCGGATCGACCGCGGCACGGCGGGCATTATGGTTTTCATCGTGCTGATTCTCTTTTTGCTGTATCGAGGCGGTGTTTTCACGGCGGAATATTGGCAGACGGTCGGCGATAAGTTTTTGGCGAATTTCATTCAGGAAAAACGATACATGATGCTGGTCAAAGGTCTGTGGGCGACGATCCAGATGACCTTGATCGCCGGAGTGATCGGAATCATTATTGGTCTGCTGCTGAGCCTGATCCGCGTCGCCTATCGGGGCGGCGCGCGGATCGGCATCCTGAATCTGATCGCGAATCTCTACATCACGGTGATCCGCGGCACCCCGGTGATGGTGCAGATCCTGATTTGGAATTTCACCATTTTTGGCAGTGCGAGAAATGCCAACACGATGTTGATCGCCGCGCTGGCCTTTGGTTTGAACTCAGGCGCCTATGTCGCGGAGATCTTTCGCGCCGGCATCGAGTCGCTCGATCCGGGTCAGATGGAGGCGGGCCGCTCGCTCGGTCTGTCCTATCGCACGACGATGCAGAAAATCGTGTTGCCGCAGGCGACGAAACATTCGCTGCCAACCTTGTTCAATGAATTGATCACGCTGGTCAAGGAAACTTCGATCGCCGGCTATATCGGCATTGATGACCTCACGCGGGGGGGACAAAACATCCAAAGCATCACTTTGGACAGTTCCCAGCCACTGCTGATGGTCGCTTTGATCTACCTCGTCCTGGTCCTGGGAATGACGGCGTTGATGAACAAATTGGAGAGGAGGCTCGCGCGTAGTGATCGACATTAAAGATCTATATAAAGATTTTGGTGAAATACAGGTGCTGAAAGGCATCTCCACTCATATCAACCGAGGTGACAAGATCGTGATCGTCGGTCCTTCGGGATCGGGCAAAAGTACCTTCCTGCGCTGCTTGAACCTGCTCGAAAAACCGACTTCGGGCAGCATCAATGTGATGGGAACCGAAATTCTGGCCCCCTCCTCGGACATTAACAGTGTGCGGCAACGTATGGGCATGGTGTTTCAGCACTTTAACCTCTTTCCGCATTTGTCGGTGCGTCAAAACATCACTCTGGCCCCTGTCCAACTCAAGCGGATGACGCAAGACGAGGCGGATGAGAAGGCGAAAGTGTTGTTGCGCAGAGTGGGTCTGCTTGACAAAATTGATGAGTATCCCAACATGTTGTCCGGTGGCCAAAAACAGCGTGTGGCGATTACGCGCGCGCTGGCCATGGATCCGGCCATCATGTTGTTTGACGAACCCACATCGGCTCTGGATCCCGAAATGATCGGAGAGGTGTTGCAGGTTATGAAAGAGTTGGCGGACGATGGCATGACCATGGTGCTGGTGACCCATGAGATGGGCTTCGCGCGGGAGGTCGGCAACAGGATGTTTTTCATGGATGACGGAATCATTGCGGAAGAAGGGACGCCGGAAGATATTTTCAATCGCCCCCAACATCCGCGCACAATCGAGTTTTTGTCCAAGATTTTGCATAAATGATCAACTTGGATGTTGGCTGATCATTTGAATTGTCTCAATTTTGACGGTTTTTTCTATAAAAGAATTAACCGTCTTTTTTTCGCCCGTCCATACTGAATGTGGCGCCCGCAAAGCGCGATGTGGTGCCTGCGAAGCGCGTGAAACGGCCATATCAGTGAAAAGGAGGAAGGAATGCACACATTCGAAACAATACTGACCGTGCCGTTGGTGATCTTGCTGACTGTGAGCTTTCTCGGCGAACTGCCCGGATTGTATCGCAACGTGAGCGAGCGGGCGGCACAAGAAACCAAAGCCTGCGTTTCCATGCTGCGTACCGAAATGCTGTATGAATTGAAGTCAACGGCCTCACTACATTGGGTCATCACTCATCCTCCTCGCATGTTGCGTTTTCAACAACAAATGGAAGACCTGGTGTCATGGGGTGACAAGCAGTTCGACCGCGGTGTGAAGGGAGGGGTGGGTGATGGAGAGACCAATTACCCGTGATCGATCGAGGGCGGGCGAGGGTGTGATGAATCACCTTTTACATGACGTGCGAGGGTCGATCAGTGTTTTCATGGCGGCGGTGATTGTGATGGTCTGTGTGCTTGGCTCCACTGTGGTCAGTCTTGCCGGACTACGTCAAACCGAGCATCAAATCGCGCAGGCCGCGACTTTGCAGGCCGATACGATATTGTCCGCGTATGACAGAAGGTTGTTTGACTCATATGGCGTCATGGCTTTTGGCGCGCAGGTTCCGGATCAAATCGGCGCGGTGGTTCCGATGTACAAACTTCCGGGGACGGCGCACCTTGAAATGAGCTCGGCTGAAGATATAAAAGAAGGCCAAGCATTAAGAAATCAAATTGTGGATTTCATGAAGGTCAGGACCGGAGAGGCCATTGTGGAACGAGTCGGATGGTGTCGAGATGCCTACGGGGAGATTGGCGGTTTCAGTGTGGGAGAGTATTTGACGGATTCCACACTGGGAGCTTCTTTGCGTCAAATTTCCGGACTATTGGAGGGAGACGCGGAAAAAACCGGACCACGATCATCAGTGGATGTCGATCCTGTCACCGCTGGTGATGTCTCAAGTTCGGACGGCGGTGATTTGGAACAAAATTCCGCAAATTGGTCGGATGATGATCATACGCTGGCCTTGCAAGGTTGGGACGCACTACTTGAGGCCGGCAAGACCAAGCTGTCGTTTAAAGGTGAAAATCCACTGGACACCGATGACGTCACATTACTTGACCTGACCGCGTTGGCGGAGTGTGTCAACGAGGCGGAACGATTATTAGATTTTGGGAACCTTCCGATTTACGATGATCTGAGTCTCAATGTCTACGCCCAGAGGATGTTCAAGTGTCAGCCGACCCATTGTGAGGCTTCGCGAAATGAACTCTACGCGACAAATTTGCGCCATGTCAGACTCGCTGAACTGCCGACCGAGCGAAACTTTGAAATCGAATATATTTTATTCGGAAAAGAGCGGGACGCTGAGAATCAAATGACGGCCAGCTCACTTTTGTTTGGCGCTCGGTTGTTGATTCAGCTTGTGGACTACCGTGCGGACGAGGCGAAAATGGCGCAGGCGCGATCGATGGCCGCGGTTCTTTCCACATTGATCGCTGTGCTCAGCGTGGGAAATGTGATGATCAGTCCGACGGTGCTGACCGATTTAATCTGGATTGTCGAATGTGCCTTGGCCGCGTACAAGGAATTTAAGTCGTTGTGCCTCGGAATGCCGGTGGATCTTTGGCCGTACCGCGAGTCCGGCGACCTATCTTTGTACTATCAAGACTACATGTTGCTGTTTTCCTTATTCGTGCCGCAAGATCAAATCATCCTGAGAATCGCTGACTTGTTGGAGGCGAACAGCGGGCTGAGTTTGTGCATGGGTGTGGTGGTGCGCATTGATTGGAAAGGAGGTCCCAATGGAAGCTTATGGCGCGATGTTGTCATCCGCGCGGAGTACGACAGGTCGTCGCCGGAGAAGGAGATCGTCGCCGACCCATCTGTTGAGAAATAGGCAAGGCGGTGTCGCGCTTGAGGCGGCGATAGCCTGCCCACTATTCATAGTGCTGGTGGTTTCTTTGCTGATGGTGGTGATCGGCGCCGAGGCAGAGGTGGTCTGGCGAGGGGCGAGTCAAAAGAGTTGTGAGGAATTCGCCTTGATTTTGGCGCAAACACCTGAGCTGAATTTTGGCGCGATGATTGAGTCGGAGCCGCGTTCAACGCCTATTCAAGATCTGACGTTGACGCATTTGACCGGTGGTGTGTTGCTGGATCGAACCAACCATTGGTTTATCAAAAACACCGAGCATCGACCCTGGTTACGCAAATTCATCATCAATCCGGGCGTTTATTTGCAAATCAATGAAGAACGCTATCATATACATATTGATTACACATTTGAGATCCCGACATATTTTGGCTTGCTGACCCGTGGGCAGGTGGAAGTGATTCCACTTTGGTCGACTTCATTGTATTCGGATGAGTCGGGGAACGGGAGCGCGGACGAGGTGGGAGACGACGACGACTCAATCTGGTCAAAAGGTAATTTTGTACGAGGCAGATATTTTCGTGAACAGCTGGGTGGATCTTTGCCGGACAGTTATCCTGTGATTTCCTCACTGGTGGACGGAACGGCGGTCGCCACCAAAAGCATCGATCTAACCTCGCCTTATTATTTCAATCACCGCGTTTTGGAAGGCAAGGTGATGGGTTTCGTCAATGAGCTGTCTACTTTTGACGGAACAGAACGACCCTGGGGAAACGCCGGTCTACACATTCAATCATCCGACATACAAAGTAGAAAACTGATCGTTGTGGTTCCGACAAACAGTTCGGCGACCGCGTTGCGAGTGTTAAATGACCTAACGAACCAAGCCGCCCGCGAAGGTGTGCGATTGGAGGTGCGCCGGATCGGAGAGAGCAGTCGCTACAAGTAAAATCAGCCTTTGAAATATCAGAGTGTTGGCCGCGGTTGGTCTCGTCACAAGTGTCCGGAATGGCGCTGCGCTTGCTATGAAAGAGGGCTTGCGGTATGATTATTACGTTTATTTTTCATCATAATCCTCGATAGAATTGGAGCTCAAATGATGAATGAGAAGCTAAAAGACGAATATACCAACCGCTTGTTCGCGGGAATCTTATCGTTGAAAACGACAGCGGAATGCTATCAATTTTTTTCGGATCTTTGCACAGTCTCGGAAATCAAATCAATGGCGCAACGATTGCAAGTGGCCGATATGCTCAGAGATGGAAAAACCTATATTGAAATAACCGAGAAAACCGGAGTCAGCACGGCCACGATCAGCCGTGTGAATCGTTGTCTGGAATATGGCTCCGATGGTTACAAAATTGTGCTGCGAAGACTGGAAGATGAACAGAAGAAAAAAGATGAATGATGCGGAATGAGATGAATCGTTATTCGGAGAATCCGCAGGTTAGGGACACATATGAGTTTATGGACGAAAATTTTTGGGACATACAGTGAGAAAGAGTTAAAGCGCAATGATGGTTTGCTGAAGGCGACGCTCGCTCTTGAATCTGAATATGAGAAGCTCGGCGAGGCTCAATTGAAGGCGAAAACAGCGGAGTTTAAAGATCGGCTGGCCGCCGGTGAGACGCTGGACAACATTTTGCCGGAAGCGTTCGCGGCGGTGCGCGAGTCGGCCTGGCGTGTGTTGGACATGAAGCACTATCCTGTCCAGGTTCAGGGCGGCATCGTGTTGCACCAGGGCCGCATCGCGGAGATGAAAACCGGTGAGGGAAAGACGCTGGTCGCGACTTTGCCGGTGTATTTGAACGCTTTGTCGGGTGAGGGCGTGCATGTCGTGACGGTCAACGACTACCTCGCACGACGTGACTCGGAGTGGATGGGCAAGGTCTATCGTTATTTGGGACTGTCCGTCGGACTGATCGTGCACGGAATCAGCAAGGAGGAGCGGCGCGAAGCTTATTCTTGTGACATCACGTATGGCACCAACAATGAGTTTGGTTTTGATTACCTGCGCGACAACATGGTTATCTACAAGGAGGACATGGTCCAGCGAGAGTTGAACTTCGCGATTGTCGACGAGGTGGACTCGATCCTGATTGACGAGGCGAGAACGCCTTTGATCATTTCCGGCAAGGGAGATGCTTCGACTGACATGTATGTCAAGGCGGATCAATTTGTCAAACGGTTGCGTAAACTTGTGGTCACGGAAATTGATACAAAAGAAGACCTGGAGGCGCAACAGGAGGGGTACGACTATGTTGTCGATGAAAAAGCCAAATCCGCCACTTTGACCGCTCGGGGAGTGGTCAAGGCGGAGAAGTTTTTTAAACTGGATAATTATGCGGATGAGGCCAATTTTGATTTGCAGCATTATTTAAACAACGCGCTGAAAGCCAATGGCACCATGCACCGCGATGACCAATATGTTTTAAAAGACGGAAAGATCGTCATCGTGGATGATTTCACAGGTCGCCTGATGTTCGGTCGCCGCTACAGCGATGGGCTACACCAGGCGATCGAGGCGAAAGAGGGTGTCGACGTTCAGCACGAGAGCAAGACGCTGGCGACCATAACCTTCCAGAATTATTTTCGTATGTATAGAAAACTGTCCGGCATGACAGGAACCGCGTTGACCGAAGAGGATGAGTTTCGCTCGATCTACGGTTTGGATGTCATTGAAATACCTACGAACATGCCGAATCAACGTGTGGATCTGCCTGACGCGGTCTATAAGACCGGCAACGGCAAGTATCGAGCGCTGATGAAAGAGGTCATGGCCGCCCACGAGAAGGGACAACCGATCCTGATCGGTACGGTTTCGGTTGAGCGGTCGGAGTTTTTGTCTTCGATGTTCAATCGCTACAACATCAGACACAATGTCCTGAACGCGAAGAAGCATGACCGCGAGGCGGAGATCGTCGCTCAGGCCGGCCGTTTCGGATCGGTTACGATCGCGACAAACATGGCCGGTCGAGGCACTGACATTCTATTAGGTGGAAACCCGGAGTTCATGGCCCGACAACAACTGCGAAAAATGGGTTATGACGATGAGCTGATCGAACAGTCCACAGCTCACAACGAGACCGACGACGAGGCGGTGTTGGATATTCGCCGTAAATTCCGTGAACTCGAAAAAGAATACAGTGAGACAACGAAGGCGGAGCACGAACGCGTGGTCGACGCCGGTGGCCTTTATATCATCGGCACTGAACGACATGAATCGCGGCGGATCGATAATCAGCTGCGCGGCCGCTCCGGCCGTCAGGGCGATCCGGGCAAAAGCAAGTTTTATCTCAGTCTGGATGACGATCTGATGCGCCTTTTCGGCGGTGAGCGCCTGAACAATCTATTTGAGACGCTCGGCGTCGATGAGGATATGCAGATCGAGGCCAAGCTCTTAAGCTCGTCGATAGAGTCCGCTCAACGCAAAGTTGAAGGAAGAAACTTCGGCATTCGTAAGAATGTTCTCGACTATGACAATGTGATGAACCAACAGCGGGAGATGATTTACGCTCAGCGCAGGCAGGTGCTGGATGGCGCGGATCTGCGTGAGTTTTACGAAAGAAACATATCCGAACTGGCTGAAGATATTGTCGCCACATACTGTGATCCATATACCAAACCAGAGGATCGAAATCTGCAGGAGATGGTCACCCGTCTTTGCGACCTGTTCGGCTTGCTTCCGGTTATCAAAGAACTGAAGGAGTTGAACACTCAGTCGTTTGAACCCGAATCATTTATTGAACGGCTGAAAGAGGGCGCTCTGGAACGCTATCACAGTCGTGAATCTGAATTGGGTTCCGCCGATCTGATGCGGGAAGTCGAGCGTGTGGTTTTGCTTAAATCGGTGGATCAATATTGGATGGATCACATCGACACCATGGATGAACTTAGAAATTCGATCGGTCTGCGCGGCATTGGGCAACACGACCCGGTCATCGAGTACCAAAAAGAAGGCACACAGATGTTCGATGAGATGAGCCAGTTGATTCAGGAAGAATCGATTAAATTGATTATGCGTGGGACCTTCACCACGAACGGACCGCCCAAACGTGAGTCGCAGGCTAAAGACATTCAGGAAAGTCGCGAGGAGAGCGGCGGTCAATTTGGTCAGGCGGCGCCTACGAAGCGGGCCACCTCTCAAGGAAGAGCCGGCGATGAGGCACAGGAGACCCAGACACCGGCCAAGCGAGATGTCGGCAAGGTCGGTCGAAATGAACCCTGCCCCTGCGGCAGCGGCAAGAAATACAAAAACTGTCACGGTAAAAACGGTTGACGAGCGAACGTGAGGCTAAAATGAAATATAATTCTATAATTCGCGATATTGCCCTGGCCCCTTCCGGACATCAGAAAATGACCTGGGCGGAGCGCAATATGCCGGTGCTCGCGCAAATCGCGGAAGAATTTGAAGAGACGCGGCCACTTGAGGGGCTGCGTGTCGCGGTCAGCGTCCATGTTGAGGCGAAAACTGCGGTGTTCGCAACTGTGCTGGCGCGTGGAGGAGCGGAAGTGGCGATCACCGGATGCAATCCGCTGTCCACACAAGATGATGTGGCGGCCGCGCTGGTGGAGCGAGGCTTGACGGTATTCACCCTTCATGACGCGTCGGCGGAAGAATATGTGAGCCATCTTAAGAAAACATTGGAGTTTTCGCCTCATATCGTGATTGATGATGGCGGTGATTTGGCAGATCTGCTGCACCATGAATGCAAGGATAAAGGCGCCGAACTGCTTGGCATCTGCGAGGAGACGACCACCGGGGTGCACCGTTTGCGCAATTGGGCGAAAACGGGACAGTTGCTTTATCCGGCGGTTGCGGTGAATGAGGCGCGCTGCAAATACCTGTTTGACAATCGGTTCGGCACGGGACAATCGGTCTGGACCGCGATTATGTCACTGACAAATCTGGTTGTGGCCGGCAAGACGGTGGTTGTGGCCGGTTTTGGCATGTGTGGCAAAGGTGTGGCGCTTAGAGCGAAAGGGCTGGGCGCTCAGGTTATTGTCACCGAAGTGGATCCCGTGGCCGCCTGCGAAGCCCTGATGGAAGGATATCAGGTCATGACGATGGAACAAGCGGCGCCGCTGGGTGACGTGTTTGTCACGGTGACCGGCACCGAAGATGTCATCACGGGCGCTCATTTCGCAAAAATGAAAGACGGCGTGCTGCTGTCAAACGCGGGTCATTTCGATGTGGAAATCAATCTGGATGATCTGCGCCGATGCGCTGTGGAAAAAATAGAAGCGCGCCCCAATGTGATGGGTTTCACCATGAAAAATGGAAACAGGCTTAACCTTTTGGCGGAGGGTCGACTGGTCAACCTTGCCGGAGGTGACGGACATCCGGTTGAGATCATGGACATGAGCTTCGCCTTGCAGGCACAGAGCGCGCGTTATCTGGCCGAAGAAGGGGACACATTGAAACCGAATTTATACCATGTGCCGGATCACTTGGACCGCAAGGTCGCCGAGCTGATGCTAAAGGCTCGTGGGTTGCGTATTGACAGCCTGACGTTGGCTCAAAAGAAATATTTGGGTGAGGAGACCGAGCGCGGGGAGCGGGAAATATCATGAATCATCTTACCGCTCAGATAGACCTCTTGTTTGAGGACATCATGGTTGTCACGCCCGATTCGGACTTGGGAATGGATGTTCTGACCCATCAATATGTGGCGATTTCCAAGGGAGCGATCAAGGCGGTTTCCGCCGATCGCAAAACAGCCTGTTCCGCTTTGGGCGACGAATTTCAAACCTACGCTGGGGAAAATCGTGTGCTGATGTCTTCGTTCGCCAACGCGCACGGACATTTGCCGATGACGTTGATGCGCAACACCGCGGATGACCTGCCCTTGCACGACTGGCTGTTCAACAATATCTTTCCGCGCGAAAGCAAATTAACGGAAAAAGAAGTGTACGCGGGAGCGAATCTCGCGATGCTTGAGATGGTTCGTGGAGGCACGACCTGCGCGGCGGATATGTACTACTACTCCGAAGCGGTCGCCCGGGCGGCGTTGGAAGCCGGGTTTCGCCTGAATTTGTGCTGCGAGGGAAAAGGCGAAAACAGCGCGGGTGAAGCGGTGCTTAAGACCGGCGAGGCGAAAGAGTTTGTTGAACAATATGACGGAGCCGGCGAAGGTTTGTTGAAAGTGTCGCTATTGGTCCACTCCATCTATCTTTATGAAGAGAACATGTACCGCAAACTGTCCGGTTTGGCGAAGCGATTGGGTATCGGCATTCAAGTTCATGTATCCGAGACAAAAAAAGAAGTTCAGGATTGTCTGCGTGCCTACGGTATGAGACCACCTGAGAAACTGGCCGCAGAAGGAGTGTTCGATGTGCCGACTGTGGCCGCTCATTGTGTTTGGCTGGACCGTCAAGATCGGGAAATCTTGAAACTTCATAATGTGACCTGCGTGCATAATCCGGTCAGCAATTTAAAACTGGGAAGCGGAATCGCGGATGTTCAATCAATGCTTGATTCCGGATTGAAGGTGGCGTTGGGCACAGATGGCGCGGCAAGCAACAATCGCTTGGATATGTTTCAGGAGATGCGTCTGGCGTCTCTGTTGCCAAAAGGCGTGTTTTTGGACCCGGTGAGGATGACGGCCCCCAATGTGCTGCGCATTGCCACCAAGAATGGCTACGAAGGCTTGGGTTTCTCGCAAGCGGGCCGCGTGGCTCCGGGAATGCGGGCGGACTTGCAAGTGATCAACCTGACAGACGCCAATATCCAGCCGACGATATACGAGGACGAGCCGGAGTGTGTGCTCTCCGCCCTTGTTTACAGCGCGGGACCTGAGAATGTCGAAAGTGTGTATTGTGATGGCCGTTGTTTGATGCATAAAAATACATTTTTAACCATTGATGAGGAGAAAGTGATGGCTGAGGCGCTCCATGCGGCGCGGCGAATGAGATAAATCTGTGATAATTCAATCAGAAAAATTGTGCAAACAACAATTAATTCACATAGATGCTTGATATAGATTTGTGTAAATGATAAACTTTTTGACGTGGATAGTCGGATCATTCAATTAATTGTATATTATCTGACTATCGAAAATCGTTCGTATTTGTTGGTATTTAAAGAAAAGAGAGGATATCCATGGCAAGAGACATTAAAGAACTCAAAGGAACAAAGACAGAAGCAAACTTGATGGAGGCGTTCGCGGGTGAGTCGCAGGCCAACACTAAATACACATACTATGCTTCACAGGCTAAAAAAGATGGTTACAACCAGATTAGCGAGATCTTTCTCGAGACGGCGCGCAACGAAAACATGCACGCCAAACAATGGTTCAAATTTCTGCATAACGGCGACGTCCCGACAACGACCGTAAACCTCGAAGACGCGGCGGCGGGCGAGAATTACGAGTGGACCGACATGTACAAGAGGATGGAAGCCGAAGCCATCGAAGAAGGATTCACTCAGATTGCGGCGAAATTCGCGGCGGTTGGCGCGATTGAAAAAGTTCACGAAGAGCGCTATCGCAAATTGAGCAAGAACATCGCTGACGATGTTGTTTTCTCAAGAGAAGAAGACTCTACATGGGTTTGCTTTGAGTGCGGTCATATTGTCGTGGGTAAGAATCCTCCGAAAATCTGTCCGGTTTGCAGCCATCCACAGGCGTACTTCTCTTTGAGAGCGGAGAATTATTAATTAATTCTGGATCCTTTCATGGATTTTACAAAAAGCGTTCGCACCGCGCGAACGCTTTTTCCCTGTTTACTTGTGTTCGCGTGACACCGCCGCCACGGATGAGTGCAGTGCGATTTGTAGGTGGATGGCAAAGTGAGAATTTTGTTTGTTAGGGGATTACAATTACAAACAGGGGATTCGGATTACAACTCACCGCCGGCGACAGCGGGGCGCGATTTGCTTGACAGTTGCGCGTGGAATGAATATTATGTTGATTATTCACCACTGGTGTTTTATTAATGCCTGTTTTGCCACAGTGGCTCAGGGGTAGAGCAATTCACTCGTAATGAATAGGTCGTGGGTTCAATTCCCACCTGTGGCTCCAACGGTAAGCGCCGGGATCGAAATGATCTCGGCGCTTTTCTTATTGTATGAGTTTCAAACCTCATCCCAGGCGACGGCGTTGTCCATTTTTAAGCCGTTTTCGGCGAACCGAGCATCAGATCCAATCTTTTGAACAGACGATCATTGGTATAGAATGAAACTATAAGGACCGTTAGAATGAAACCATAGGGACCATTTACTGATTGGAGGACAAAATGCTGGATGTCTGTTTATTGGGTACCGGCGGTTTGATGCCACTTCCGGATCGACACCTGGCGTCCCTGCTGGTGAGTTGCGACGGAGTGTCGATTCTGGTGGACTGTGGAGAAGGCACACAGGTCTCGATGCGCAAAAACGGTGTCAGTCCTTATGACATCGGCTTGATTTTATTGACTCATATGCACGGGGATCATGTCGCCGGCCTGCCCGGCGTGCTACTTAGCATCGCCGGCACAGAGCGCCGTGAACCTCTCGTAATAGCGGGGCCGCGGCCATTGCTTGATGTTGTGCGTGGTATTTGCGTAATCGTCCCCAACCTACCTTACGACGTGCGCCTGATGCCGCTTCCCGATCCCCTTCCGCCTGATGAGGACGAGCCACACTTGAGTTGCGGGAAGATGGACGTGTTTCCTTTTTCTGTCGAACATCATATTCCCTGTTTGGGCTATCGAATCCATCTGCCGCGCAGACCGGCTTTCGATCCGTCGGCCGCCCGGCGATTGGGTGTGCCGATCGAGCAGTGGAAAATACTTCAGTTTGGACAACCCGTCGAGGTTGGGAGTCGGAGAATCGAACCGCAGGAAGTTCTGGGACCTCCTCGCAAAGGGATCACGATTGTTTACGCGACGGACACGAGGCCGGTCGACGCCATCGTCGCGGCGTCAAGCGGAGCGGATCTGCTTGTCTGTGAAGGTATGTATGGAGATGAGAATAAGAGTCAAGAGGTCCACGAGAAATATCATATGATGATGCAGGACGCGGCAGCGATCGCGGCGCGGGCCAATGTCAAAGAATTGTGGCTGACACATTTTAGTCCGGCTAATCCCGCGCCCGAAGAGTATCTCGATCAAGTCCAAGAGATCTTTGCCGGAACTGTGATCGGTGTCGATGGCATGCAAAAAAAACTGGCCTTCAAAGCGGTCGACTGACCGCTTCGAAGAACCGTCCTGTTGGCCATTCCGGGGAAGCCTCCGTTTAATAGTCGCAATCGTAGTGAATCGCGTCACCGACTGCTTCCGCAGTTTCCCGATCCAGTAGAACCTCAATCAATTTCAATGAAAATGGAATGGACGCGCCCAAACCTTTGCCGGTGATGATCTTTTTATCCGAATCAAGTTCGACCGGCTTGCCCGAATAGCTGGCGCCCTCCAATTGGTCGGCGAAGCTTGGGAAGGACGTGGCGACCATCCCGCTCAACAAACCTTTTTTGCCCAAAATAGACGGCGCCGCGCAAATAGCCGCCAACCATTTGTCTTGAGACGCGTAGCGATCGATCACGGCGGAAAGGCCGGTGTGCTCGTCCAGATATTTGGTCCCCGGCATGCCACCCGGCAACACCAACATCTCGCCGTCCTCAAAATCGACCTGGTCGAATGTCAAGTCGGTATGGATGCGGATGTTGTGAGAGGAGACGATTTCGGCGCTCTTGTTGATGGAGACGGTCCGGACATCCACGCCGGCTCTGCGCAGCAGATCCACGGCGATCAACGCCTCACATTCCTCGGTCCCATCCGCCATCATTAAATAAACAATCTTCATAAAACACCTCCCAAAATCAATCGATTTGTATAGATCGATTTTACCTGAATCCGCAAAACAGCACAAAAGCGCGCCGGGATGCGCCACTTCCACCGATTGTCGCACGATTGGATCAGTTGGCACAAAGGTTGGTGACCGTTATAATAACGTCATCGCAGGTCATCGCGGTTTGGTCGACACAGGGTCGGTCATAAGCGTGTCGGTGGCAGAGGTCAGGATGGTCCTGTTCCGAATCCACTGTCCGGCAGGAGGACAATGATGACATCTTTGGGGCACCATTTAATTTTCGCCATAACTCTTTTTGAGCGTTTAAAAGACAGGACAGTTTTGAATAACTCACTTTTGATCTGGACGATCGCCGCCATTGTGCTGGTTAGCGCGTTTGTTATTTCCCGGCTGCTGCCCGTCCTGTTTCGACGCGCCATTAAACGATTCTATCGACATACAGACAATGATCTGAAAGAATTTGATCAACCGCTACGGATCTCATTTTCATTTTTGATGTTTTCAATCGCGTTTCATATACTGAAAACATTACTCCATACCAGTGACTCGATCGAATCGTCGCTGACCGCCTTGATCCGTACCGCGTATATTTTATCCATATCGATTTTCGCATACACATTGATTCCGCTGTTTGTTAAATATGGATCTCGGCGTGGCCGAAGCTTGATTGGCGACCCTAAACGCAGTGACACCTTGACGCACTACTCGATCTTGTTGATCAAAGTGTTGATCATCGCATTCGCCGCGGTGGCTGTCTTTTCTGTATGGGGAGTCAACGTGTCAGGTATACTGACCGGTCTGGGCATCGGTGGTCTGGCGATCTCACTGGCGGCTCAGGACACCTTGTCGAACCTGATCGGCGGCGTCACCATCATGGCCGATCATCCATTCGAAATTGGTGATTTCGTGCGTATTGGCACCAATGAAGGTACAATTGAGGAGATCGGTTTTCGCTCCACAAAAATGCGTACCTTGGATGGTTTTTTGGTGGTCATCCCCAACAGCCTGGTGGTCAACGACAGCTTGGTCAATATCACGAGGATGAACAAGCGCAGAGTGCGGATCGAGTTGATGATCCGCCGTGACACGCCTGCCGACACAGTGAAACAATTCGTGGATCGGCTCGGATTGCTGGTCAGATCACGTGAACGGGCGATGGCGGACGGTATTTTGGTCGCATTGCATGGAGTTTCGGGCACCGCGCAGATAATATTGGTACAATACTATATTGAAAACACAGATTACGGAGTGTTCGCGCAAGAACAAGAACAGCTGCTGTACGAGATCAATCTTTTGCTGGAAGAGTCTGACATCCGCCCGGTTGATCCACTTGCCCGGCGGCTTGAGGCTTGACCGCTCCGCATTCAATGTCACAGTAACAATATGAAAAATATATATGTCGCGACCGGATCCGTTTGTTGGAGAGGGATCCGCGACGATTGAGGAGGCTATTATGATGGATTTAATCGCTTTGGGAGAGACGATTGTTGACTTTATCAGTGCGGGAGATTCAGACAATGCCCAGAAGCTATACGAGGTGAACGCGGGTGGAGCCGCCTCCATTGTCGCAGCCACGGCAAAAAAAATGGGAGCGAAAACCGCCCTGATCGGTAAAATCGGCGCTGATAATTTTGGCGATTTTTTGGAAAACACCTTGCGTAAGCTCGATGTTAACACACAAGGCTTGGTCTTTGACCCGGATGTGTTCACTACCATGTGCTTTGTTGAGTTGGATGAATGGGGCAAGCCTTCCTATTCATTTGTGCGTAAACCGGGAGCGGACACCAAGCTGGAAATCGGTGAACTGCCTCTTTCGTTGTTGGAAGAGACCCGTATCTTGCACGTGAGCGGGCTGGCGCTGACCAATGAGCCAATGCGCGGCGCGGCGGCGGTCGCGGTGGATGTCGCGCGTGAGGGTGGCGCTTTGATCTGTCTCGATCCAAACTATCGGGCGGATATCTGGTCATCGGTGGACGAATTTAAAGCCCGCACCTTGAACGCGATTAACAAAGTCAATGTTTTGATCATGGATTTGGACGAAATGCAGATCCTGACCGGCGAGCAATCTCCGTCCGAGGGCTGTGAACGCCTGTGCCGAAAAGGAGTCAAGCTTATCATCGTTCGCATGGGGGCTGACGGCACCTTTATCCGCAACAAAGAAGGTGAGACAATTGTGACCTCGTTTGATGTCGAGAAGGCTGTGGACCGTACCGGAGCCGGCGCGGTTTTTATTGGCACCTTTCTGGCTAATCTGGCGAAATTGCCACATCTGGCGGACACCGCTCTGGTCACGATTAAAGATTTGGTTCAATTGGCGAACGCGGCCTCTGCGCTCAGCACCCGTGTGCGTGGCGGCATTCCGTCCATCCCCACGCTGGAAGCGGCGCATAAGATGATTATGGGAGACGTCTGAGGACGAAATCGAATTCGCTGAGTCATAACAAGTGACACAATTTGGATCATTGTGATCCAAACGACTTATTTCGGAGGAAAAAATGGAGCGAGTTTTGGTGACGGGTGGGGCCGGCTTTATCGGATCGCACACGCTGATCGCCTTAATGAACGCCGGCTATGATGTCATCGTGGCAGATGATTTTCGCAACAGCAGCCCGGCCGTCATGGCGAGGGTCGAAGAACTGACAGGTAGCTCGAAGATCACAGTCCACGATGTCGATGTATGTGACAAAGATCAGTTGGATATGATTTTTTCGGCGTATCAAATTGATGCGGTCATTCATTTTGCCGGACTGAAGGCGGTTGGCGAATCAGTCCAAAAACCGATCGAATATTATCATAACAATCTGATCAGCACGATTTCCTTATGTGAGTCCATGCAACAACACGGCTGCGGGCGACTGGTTTTCAGTTCCTCGGCGACCGTTTACGGAGATCCGGAAACCGTGCCGATTCGTGAGGACTTCCCGCGTTCCGGCACAAATCCCTACGGTTGGTCCAAATTAATGAATGAATACATCTTGACCGACCTGGCTCACGCGAGACCCGAGCTATCAATCGTGTTGCTGCGCTATTTCAATCCGATCGGCGCTCACCCTTCCGGCCGCATCGGTGAGGATCCGGACGGTGTTCCAAACAATTTGATGCCTTATATTTCACAGGTCGCGATTGGACGTTTGGACAAATTACATGTGTTCGGCGACGATTACCCCACACCGGACGGAACCGGTGTGCGGGATTACATCCATGTCATGGATTTGGCCGAAGGCCATGTCAGCGCTTTGAAGTATTCCAAATTGAATAAGGGAGTGCAGGCGGTGAACCTTGGGACCGGAATTGGATACAGTGTGCTGGAGCTGAGGCAGGCGTTTGAGACAGTGAATCAAGTATCCATCCCTTATCAGATCGATCCTCGGCGACCGGGGGACATCCCTTCCTGCTACGCCGATCCGTCAAAGGCCAAAGAGCTGTTTGGTTGGGAAGCGAAACGGACATTGGAGGATATGTGCCGCGATTCGTGGAATTGGCAACGTAGCAATCCGGGTGGCTACAAATCGACGGATTGACTTGATCTAATCATCCTGAGCTTGCTATTTGTAAGAAAATGGCAAATGTTTTTAAAATTTATAGAGAGCGAGGCACCGCGTTTGGAAAAGAATGTTACACCGCGCCCGGGTTATATGGGCTATGACGAGTATATGGCATTGCGTAAACGTCAACAACAGAAAGCGAATGAAGCCGCGGACCCTGCTCCGGTCGCGCATGAAAGTGCGCCGACCATGATGCCGAGACGTCCCTCAACCGCGCATCGACCCACCGCGACGAGCTCGATCGCCCCGGGTCACCGCACGGATTCTCGTCCGGATCGGCCGCGAAGACAGGACATTTGGGCACCTTCGATTGATCTGGATGCTCCGGCCTCCGTCGGTTTCGAGCGGTTTCGTGGCGATCCGACTCCGAGCGTCGACTCGAAGCGTCCCGAGCCATGGAGAGAAGACACATTCTCACCCTCGCCCGAGGTTCATGTGCGTCCACGGCGGAAAAAAGAAAAAGAAAAGTCGTCCGGACTGCGCTTGGTCGATGACGATCAGCGCGACCGGCCCTTTGAAGACTGGTTGGACACCGACGGTAAGTTAGGTAGCGGGAAGTTTGAGTCCGTGCCCATGGAAGAGGCGCTCGCGATTTTGAGACGAGTCGGTCAAAGTTCTGAGGCCGGCACGGCGGACGAACAGATGGACATGTCGCCTGGCGAAACATCTGTCGCGTCGGCCTCGGCGGGACAGCGTGCTGATTTGGACGAGACGACCGTGGTGATGAGACATCCTGAAGCGGAAAGTTTTGTCCCACCGCTCGCACCGGAGCCCAAAACGACGGTCGCGCCGGAGTCCAAGGCGACGGTCGCGTCGAAGTCCAAAGTGGCGGTCGCATCGAAGTCCAAAGCGACCACTGAGCCGGAACCCGAAGCGCCGACCACGCTGGAATCCGAAGCAACGGTCATGCCTGAATCCAAAGCGCCGGTCGCACCGGAGCCCAAAGCGCCGCTCGCGTTTGAGCCCAAAGAGTCGGTCACGCCTGAATCTAAAGAATCGGTCGCACCGGAATCCAAAACGACGGTCGCACCGAAGCCTAGAGCGACCATTGAGCCGGAATCCGAAGAGCGCGCCGATACGAAATCCAAAAAGGAAACCCGGGCAGTCTCCGCGCAAATGGACCCACCATCGTCCGAGCCCGCCCCTCAAGCACCCGCCGCCATTCGAACGGTTGTCTTCGAACCCGAAGTGTCCCGGCCCGAAAAACACGAAACCTCAGGCGCGGTCGATTCCGTGATAGCGCCCGAAGTTGACAGTGTGGATACCGGGGAGGAGATGGCGAAGCGGACAAAACCCGAACTCGATAAAGCAGATCGACAAATACGGAAGGAAACCGAGACCGCAAAAAAAATGGAGCCGACTTCCGCGAAGATTCCGATTGAAACGAGACCGGCGTCGGTGTTGCTGCCCGTTGACGAGGACGCTGAGCAAAACGAGCCACTTTTTGTCCCTCTCGACCGACGCACCGGCATTATTTTGGCCGGTATGGCGCTTTGCGTCGTCGCGATCATTGTCTTGTTGGTGTTGTTTCTTTGAAAGACACGTTTACAAATTATTTACGAAAAGGTTGAAAAATCAGCCTAAAATCATTATTGACTTTCATTGATAAATGTCATATCCTATCAATTGTTGGCACTCAAGCTGATTGAGTGCTAATTTTTGGAAAAAATTATTTTATATAGGAGGCATCAGTTATGATTATTAAACCTTTGGGTGATCGCGTGGTTTTGAAATCCGTCGAGGCGGAAGAAACAACGAGAAGCGGCATCGTTTTGCCGGGTAGCGCGCAGGAGAAACCGGAAGTGGCCGAAGTGGTCGCGGTTGGTCCGGGCGGCGTGATTGATGGCAATGAGGTAAAAATGGAACTCGTTGTCGGTGACAAAGTGCTGAGCAGCAAATATGCCGGCACACAGATCAAGATAGAGGACGTGGAATACACGATTTTGCGTCAAAGTGACATCTTGGCCAAGGTTGAGGATTGACTTGAATTTGCGGAATGAATCGGCAAATGACATTTTGGATTAATAAGGAGATAGAGTATGGCAAAAGATCTGATATATAACATCGAAGCGCGCAAGGCTTTGGAGACCGGCGTCAATAAGCTGGCTGACACCGTGAAGATTACCTTGGGACCCAAGGGTAGAAACGTTGTGCTGGACAAACAGTACGGCGCTCCGATGGTTACCAATGACGGTGTGACCATCGCCAAAGAGATCGAATTGGAAGATCGCTTCGAGAACATGGGTGCTCAATTGGTCAAAGAAGTGGCCACTAAAACTAATGATGTCGCCGGTGACGGAACCACCACGGCCACCGTGCTGGCTCAGGCGATCATCCGCGAAGGTTTGAAGAACATCGCGGCCGGCGCCAATCCGATGGTGCTGCGAAAAGGCATCAGCCTGGCGGTTGACAAGGCTGTCGATGAAATCGCCAAGATTTCCGTTCCTGTCTCGACCAAGCAGGACATCAAGCGTGTGGCCGCGGTCTCCGCGAACGACGATATGATTGGTGAGCAGGTCGCGGATGCGCTCGAGAAAGTCTCCGCTGACGGTGTCATCACTGTCGAAGAGTCGAACACCATGATCACTGAGCTCGAGGTTGTCGAGGGCATGCAGTTTGATCGTGGCTATATTTCCGCCTACATGGCCACCAATACGGAGAAAATGGAAGCCGTTCTGGATGATCCCTATATTTTGATCACTGATAAAAAGATCACCAATGTGCAGGAAATTCTGCCCTTGCTGGAGCAGGTTGTCCAAGCCGGACAAAAACTGTTCATCATCGCTGAGGATATGGAAGGCGAAGCGCTGTCCACGATTATTCTGAACAAACTTCGTGGCACGTTTACCTGTGTGGCCGCGAAAGCGCCGGGATTCGGTGACAGACGTAAAGAGATGCTGCAGGATATCGCCACTTTGACCGGCGGTACCGTGATCTCCGAGGAAGTCGGACTGGAACTGAAAGAGACGACGATGGATCAGCTGGGACGCGCCCGTCAGGTCAAGGTCACAAAAGAAAACACAATCATTGTTGACGGCGGCGGCAAGTCTGAGGAAATCAAGGCACGTGTCGGGCAGATCCGCGCGCAGATCGAGAACACCACCTCCGATTTTGATCGTGAGAAACTGCAGGAGCGCCTGGCGAAACTGGCCGGCGGTGTGGCGGTGATCAAGGTTGGCGCGGCCACCGAAGTTGAGATGAAAGAGAAGAAACTCCGGATTGAGGACGCGTTGGCGGCGACCAGAGCCGGTATCGAAGAGGGTATGGTCGCGGGCGGCGGCACTACATACCTCAACATCCTCGAGAGCATCAAACCTCTGCTGGAGGAGACCGAAGGTGATGTGAGAACCGGTGTTTCGATTGTCGTTAGAGCGCTCGAGGAGCCGATTCGTCAGATCTCCGAGAACGCGGGTCTGGACGCGTCGGTCATCTGCGAAGGTGTGAAAAATCAGGACAAGGGCGTTGGCTACAATGTCATGACTGAACAATATGAAAACATGGTTGAGGCGGGCATTGTCGATCCGGCGAAGGTTACCCGTTCGGCGCTGCAAAACGCGGCCTCAATCAGCGCGATTTTGCTGACCACCGAAGCGGTTGTGGCTGACATTCCAAAGGAAGAGCCCATGATGCCCCCGCAACAGGGAATGTATTAATCCAAAATCAATGACTGTTTGATCTCCAAAACTGACCACTCCAACGGGTGGTCAGTTTTTTAATGCCTCCAACGGTGGTCAGTTTTTCTGACCACTCCAACGGGTGGTCAGTTTTTCTTACCACTGTCATGAGTGGCCGCATTATTTCTCAAACTGATATACTAAAGAATGGTATGTGAATATGAGACGTTTTTGAATAGACCGGAGGAATTATGAAAACCAACGATTTTGATTTTGTTGACATCAAGCGGGATAAAGCGCGCTTCATACCGCCCGAATCCGGTGTGAACCGGCTAAATAACGAGGTGTATCAGCATTTTCAGATCCGCAGCACCGAAGCGGATGTGAATGATCGGGTCCAGCCTGACGTTCTTTTCTCGATGATGCAGGAGACCGCGTACAGCCATGTGAACCTTGCGGGTCTGGCCGCTCAATTCACAGATGAGAAAAATGTGTGCTGGTTGCTCAACGCGTACACTTTGCGGCTCAACAAAGTTTTAAGATGGCAGGATCGATTGACCTGTAAAACATGGGTACGCCCGATCGACAAGCTATTTTTTCACCGTGAATTTGGCCTGTACGATCATCATGGCGATCGATTTGGATTATGTACATCGACCTGGTTTCTGGCGGACAGCGACAGTCACGCCCCACTGCGTCCGAACGTACTCGGCAAAGAAGACGCTTCCTACGCGGGAGTCAATGAACCCGTTTTCGGAGTCAACGCGCTGAGGATTCGCAAGCCTGTTCTTGAAGTGACTTCGGGAATGAAACCGCAGATTCGCAGAACGGTCGCCTACAGCGATCTGGACCGTAACGGCCATGTGAACAACACGCGCTATATCCTTTGGAGCGTGGACGCTGTGCATGAATACGGACTTGCGCCGGATCAATCGCCAAGCGGCATCGATATCAGCTTCATCGCGGAGGCCAAATACGGCGACAATGTAGAGCTGTATGTGAAACCGGTTGAACGCGCGGTGATTGACGCGTCAAACAAGGATTTCGTTCCGGTGGCGGGCAAGCTGAGTTTCGCGATCGAGGGTGTCAACGCGAACGGGCACACCATGTTCCGTTGCTATGCGCACTTTCAATGATTTCGACGGCCACGCCCTTGCGCCCGTTCTTACTTTCAGCCAGTCAAGTTCCGGCTGTTTGAAAATCATCGTTATCTCAAAGTCGAACAAAAGAAAACAAAAAGATTTAGAATTCAAACAATTTTGAAACAATCGGGTCGTTTCGTTTACCGGTCTGATCGGGTGGGCTATAATTTTCTTTACTTAGAAGGAGATCATATGCTTCAAATTCGCGATCTAACGAAATATTATGGCTCTCACAAAGCTTTGGATCGGATCACTTTGACCGTGGAAAAAAACGAGATTTTGGGCCTGCTGGGACCAAATGGGGCGGGTAAGACGACGTTGATGAATATTGTCGCCGGATATGTGTCACCGACCGCCGGCACAGTCAAAGTCGGTGGTTTTGATTTGCTTGATGAACCACTGAAGTGCAGGGCGAAAATTGGCTATCTTCCGGAGACACCACCGCTGTATGATGAGATGACAGTGCTGGAGTATCTGCTTTTTGTCGCCGATCTGAAAAAACTGCCAAAAGACGTTCGCTCGGATCGCGTAGCAGAAATAATGCGCGGACTGGATTTGACCGGAGTGTCCAAGCGGTTGATCGCCAACCTTTCACGAGGTTATCGACAGCGACTGGGGGTCGCGCAGGCGTTGGTCGGAGAGCCTGAACTGCTCATTTTAGATGAGCCGACGCTGGGTATGGATCCAATACAGATCCGCGAACTGCATGAGATCATTCGCGGGCTGAAAAAACGGCACACAATCATTTTCAGCTCACATATTCTTAGCGAGGTGGAATCAATCTGTGATCGCGTCGCGATCATCGCCGATGGACGACTCAAATCCGTTGTCAGTGACGGCGGCTCTTCTGAGCAACTTGATGGAATGACCGTGTCGTTTCCAACACGCTACCTGATTGTGACCGATGGACCGGAAAAAGAGGTGCGGCGCACCTTGCGTCGACTGTCCGGCGTGCGGGATGTTATCAGCCGATCGGGTGAGGACGGCGCTTTTGAGTTGGTCACCGATGGCTCTCAAGACATCCGCCGCCGTGTGTTTTTCGCCATGTCGTCAAACTCCTGGCCTTTGCTTGAGTTTCGTCCGGCGATCAGCGCGTTGGAAGACCGATTCATGGCGATTTTGTCCGCGACTGAGAAGACAGGTGAGAAATGAGTGGATTTAAAACAATTTTTCTCAAGGAACGCTCGTCTGCGTTTCGCACGCCACGCTATTGGGCGGTGGGTGGACTTTTCGCTCTGATCAGCGGTTTTTATTTCGCGGTTGATCTTGCCATGCGGACGGCTGTCTTATCATTGGAGATTTCCTTTTTAAACAGTCTGTTGTTCGTCTTTATACCTCTTTTGACCATGGGATCCTATGCCGAAGAAAAACAAAGAGGAACCGATCGGCTGCTTTTGACCGCGCCGGTGAAGGCGTCGGACATTGTGCTCGGGAAATATCTATCCTCCTGCCTTACCTTTTTCGCGCTGACCGGCACGATCTTGCCACATCTGATTATAATTCTCGCTTTGGATGGCAAAGTCGATCAAATCACGCTGGCGAGCTATATCGCGTTTTTGCTGACCGGATTTGTCTATCTGGCGATTGGACAGCTGATCTCTTCTTTGGTTAGCGATCAGACCATAGCCGCTTTGGTCTCAATGTTGGTGTTTTTATCATTTAACCTGTTACAAAGTGTTTCCGGAACGATTGGTGTTTTTGTTGGCCGCTTGGTCGGCTGGCTGGACGTGTTCAATTGGATGAGAACCGGAGCCCAGTCCGGCGTCGGAGCGGTGGTTACAGGGTTGATTGACCGGCTCAACCCCGCGACAAAAATTGGACCGATTTCTGAGGGTATTTTGTCTGTTTCATCGTTTGTTTATCTGCTCAGCTTGACTGTGTTATTTTTGTTTTTGATCGCCATGTCGCTGGAGCGCAGGCGTTGGAAACAAAGGTGAGGAGCGGGGCATGAGCGTGAAAGGCAAGCGAAATCATTTGAAACGGACTGTTGTTGAAGTTGACCCGAAAATCTTGCGTCTGCGGCGCAAGGCAGGTTGGCTGACCGCCGCCGTCCTTTTAATTGTGATCGTGATCAATCTGGCCGTGCAAGGTGTGGTCGGCGGTGGTCTGACGATCGATCTGACCGAGGAAAAGATCATGACCACGGGCGATGTGACACGTACCTTGCTGGACAATTTAGACTCTAAGGTCGAGCTGATAATCCTCGACGATCCGGTTCAGTTTTTAGCGTACAATCAATTTATGGAGCCGTTGCTGGAAGAATATGAGCGCTATGCGAAAGGCAATCTGACGATCGAGTACAAAGACCCACGGGATTTTCCAAATATCGTCGAAGAACTGGATCCGGACGGCCATCTGCAGCTTCAAGAACAACAAATCCTGGTGCGCGGACTGAAAACCGGACGAGCGCGGGTGTTGAGTCAGACAGACCTGTTACAGACCAAACGCGACGAGCAAACGGGCACGCTGGTGCAGACCGGTTACAAAGCTGAATCGACGCTTAGTGGCGCGATCCAATACGTGACGGCGGAAGCGGTGCCCACTATTTATTTTTCGATTGGACATGGTGAAGCGGATCTGGATGTCGATTATCAGTCTCTCAAAGCGTTGTTTTTGAACAACCGTTATCATGTGGATCAACTTGGCGCGCCCGGCGGCGCCGAGATTCCCGAAGACGCCCGGGCTGTGTTCATACTGGCCCCGACTAAAGACCTGACCGAAGCCGAGGTGGACATTTATTCCCACTATATAAAAAATGGCGGCAGTTTATTTGTCGCACTGGATTATGGCGCCGGAGATTTTGACAACTTAAACAAAGTGCTGGCATTGTTTAATCTGCGAGTTGACAAGGATCGGATCGCCGAAGTCAATGATCGTCTGATCTTCAACAACGATCCTTACAGCATTTTGGCTCAGGCCCCGGCGTCCAGGATCACCGCCGAGGATCTTTCCAACAGCACGCTGATGTTGAACAGCAGAGCGATCAGCGAGGCGGATTTCCCGGAAGAGTGGATCGGAGTCCAACCGATTGTGACCACGGACGATCAAGGTGTGCTTGAACCCGGTGGAGACAAGGACCAGCAAAGCGAGCCGGACGTGCAGATCATGGCGATGCTTTCGGAAAATAGCGGATTCATCACCCATTCGGGGATGTCATCGGCGAAAGCGGTCGTGTTCGGCAGCGCCTCGGCCTTTTCGGACGCAGTTTTGCAGGTCTTGGGAGACAGTGGGTACAACTATAGTTTGCTTTACAACGCGGCGGGTTGGCTGACTGATGCGGAGGACGCGCTGGGCACCTTGCTGATCAGGGAGAAACCGTTGACGGATTACCGACTCAACACGCTTAGCAACACGGCGCTCACGCTCGCGACTCTTTTTTGTGTTGTGCTGTTGCCGCTCGCGCTGTTCGCGGTCGCTGTCGCGACCCATCGCAGACGCAAGTTCATGTAGCCCCAATCGCTCGACTTTCCGGTGTGGCGTTTAAGGAGGTGATCGACAATATGAAATCACGATCGGTGGTGGCGGCGGCGGTGGTTGTCGCAACTCTTATCGCACTTGTGACAATGTACCAATTGTTTGGTATTGATTCGGTGAATCGTCCCACCCCATCTGACACCTCGACTGAACATCCGGAAGTTGACACTTCAAAATATGAACAAATTGTGGACTACCGCGTTGATGGTGTCGAAGAACTGACGTTACGCGATGGCGACGAGGTGATTCGTTTTGTGCCGGATCACCAAGGCACCGCTGTTTGGCAGATGGTCGAACCGGCTCTTAGTGGCGTCGACGCGAAGGCGGTCTCCTCCTGGGCGAATCGATTTTTGTCCATTCGCGCCCTGCCTCTGACCCAAACTTTGGCAGAGCGGACGCCGCCTGAGCAATCAGAGGAGGGAGACGGGCAGGAGGACGACGCGTACAAAATGGCGGTGGCCGCTCTGGAGCATCCGCGTTTTTCGCTGACCTGGCGGTTGACCGACGGCACCACGCGCGAACTATCGCTGAGTCAGGCCGAGGAGGCGGATGACTCTTGTTACGCGGTTTTCAGCGGTGAGTCGAACTACTGGAAAATTAATTATATTTTTAAGGAATTATGGCGTGACCCTCTGGAACACTTGGATCGTTCGGTCATATTGACCCCAGTATACGCGATCACGGATCTGCAACTTTATCGTCAATCTGATGGCCTGACATTGGAGGCCAAGAGAATCGGTGATGGAGATGAGGAGGATCCGGCTGATGAAGATGAAACGGCGGTGGAGGCGGACAACGTAACCGACTTGTCCGAGGCGGATGAAACAGGCGAGCCGACACCGGAGTGGACACGTGAGTCGATCAGCCCGAAAGACGACTCGTTTTCCGGCCCGCACGCTTACAACTCGTCAAGCGCCAAGTATGGCATCACCTTGCCCGAATCGCTGATCACTGCGGGGCCGACCACACCCGAACCCAGTTTTCTGGTGCTGGGCTCAGACGACAAACCGAGCGCCTGGAGCATTGTGCGCCCGATTCAAATTGGCGCGAACAATTACACACTTTACGCCCTGATTCTTGAATTGACTTCACTCGAGGCTCAATCTTTCGTCGAAGTTGGTCCTCAGTCCCTGGATCTCTATGGGCTGGGGGACCCGACATATTCTTTCTCCCTGATCGGCGCCGATGTCAACGGACAACCGTTTACCGAAGAGGTATTGTTTGGCGACGACGCGTCGGCCGATACGATCTACGCCTGGAGCAGCAGAATGAACGCCGTTTTTATCTGCAAAAAAGATGCCATGCAGATGATGGACACGCGTTTGATCGATTTGATCGAACGCAGACCGTTTCAGATTCCACTGACCTCGGTCAGCGAAATCATTTTGGACCTTCCGATCGGGCAATACGATTGCCGGGTGCGCAATAATGATGTGACCGATGAAAACGTGGTTGGCAGCCGGGCGATGGAATATTTCTTCAATGGACAAGACGCCGACATCCAAGATGACAACGGCTATCATTATTTCAAACAACTCTATCGCTCGATCAACAGCATCGAGGCCTCCGGTGTGGACACGAAGCCGCCCAAGGGAGATCAATTCAAGCATTCGTTCACCATTGTGTATCGAGACGAAGGAGAGTGGCGGACAAGCGTAAGGAAGGTCTCATTGATGACAAGAGACGAATATACCTATTATATTTTTGTGGACGATCAGTATAGCGGTTTGTATTGCTCTCGAGACGTGCTTGTAAGCGAAGAAACAGGAAATTATGGTATTCTTTTATCGTTATGGAAACTCGAAGAACGACTGAAGGACGATGATTCGGATTGAGTAATAGCAAGAAGATAGGCGAAAGAAAGAAAAATCGCGAACCGGACACCGGGCGGGCGAGGTCGCGCGTGCCCGGCATTCAAAGTGAGCCCGTGCCGTCCGGCAAATACCGAAAAAGAAAGCCGAAGGGCGGTCGGGCGTCGCTCGGGCTGATGGCCTCGCTGAGCGCGGCGCTGATTGTGTTGTCCTTGATTTTGTTGCCCGCCGTTGTGCATTTCGACAAATCGGTCAGCGTGAATCGTTTGACTTATGACCGCTTTGGCGGCGGCTATGAAGGTTTCGCCACCGACCCGTCCCAATCGGGGGAGTTGCTCCCTTTTGGTTTCGGCCTGGTGATCCAATGCTTGGATAACGAGGTTCAGGTTTTGAATATCAGTGGTCAGGTTGAATACGCTATCCGCGTGACGGTGAACCAGCCACGCGTGATCGCGGACGATCGGCATGCTCTGCTCTATGATCTGGGCGGCACCTACTACTGTCTGTTGTCCGCCACCGGTCCTGTTTTTGAGGGGCGGACCGATGATTCGATCCAAGGTGCGTCGAGAGGAGATTCAGGACATGTGGGCTTGATTCTGGATCGATATAACACGCGTGGCGTGCTCAGAGTCTTGGATCCTGAAGGTAATCAGATCTTCGAATGGATTTCGAAAAAATCGGAAAACTCCGGTTATGTGGTGAGTTCGTCATTCAGCCTCGAAGGTGAGTTCGTGGATATCTCCTTGATGAATACCGATGGCTCCAATCCGCGCCCCGTGATCTTGCGGCTGACGCTGACCGGCGAACAGCCGGGGGATGAGTTGCTGCGCCTGCAGCCGGACATTCGGGCCGCCCTGCCCAAACTGATCCACACGGCGGACAGCTTGCTGTGGATGACCGACGGGCAGGCGATTTTCACCTACGACGTGGTCGATGAGACGACGGTTTTGCGCTATAACTTCAGTTCGATTCATTCGTTGATTGGCTGGGGGGATCACCTGGCGGTTGTCGGTGTTTGTCCGGAACGTGAAGGGGTGCGGTTGTATCTGCTGTCCGGCGAGCAGGCGGATCTGGAAAATGGTCTGCCATTGCAAGGAGACAGCACGGTTCCGATGGTTTCCGATCAGTATCTGGCGATCGCGAGCGGATCGCAGATCTACTTGTTGAATCGTTATAATATTGAACGAGTTCGGACGCTGGACGTCTCTGAGCCGGTTCAGAAAATGAGTCTGAACTCCGCAGGAGATATTATTTATGTCACACGTTCGGGTGTCGGATTGATTGAAAACTAAACGCCATTGCCGAACGGAGTGGAAAGGTTTTGGTGCTGACAGTGGAGATTGAATATAAGTTTGCCGTTCTCGAGGAGGACGTCTGGCGTGAGCTGAATCGTGTGGAAAACTGGTGGGAGTTGTTGACCAATCTTAGAGACGAGATGGGCTCGCCTCTGCTTGCTCAACCCCGGTTTAAAAACCCCATGGCTATGGCGAGCGCTTACTACGATACCGAGACGTCGTCACTTTCGGCCGTGCGGGCGGTGCTGCGCCAGCGCCGCGAAGATGATAGGGTTCTGCTGACCTTCAAGATGGATATGCCTTGTGAGCGAGCCGATGGTCTTCATCGACGTAGAGAGTTTGAAATCACTTTGGACGAATGGACCGAACCGCCGCCAATCTCCCGATTTATCGAAACTTGGAAGGATTTTCGCGACACCGTCTCCGAAGCGGTGTTTCAGTCAATGAGTGAACCGTTGATCTGTCGCTACTCCGCCGCTTTTGAACGACGTGTCATAATTTTGGAGTGCGCTGACGCGGTGGTGGAGGTCGCGCTGGATCGCGGAGTGCTGCGCAACTTGACGTGCGAGCTTCCTTTTATGGAGATCGAGTTGGAGCTGATGTCCGGTGGCGAATCGGATCTTCACCGCTTGACCCGGGCGGTATCTGAGCGATTTCAGGTTGTTCCCGAATCGATTAGCAAGCTGGGGCGCTGTATAGCGCTGGATCACAGTGATTTTGCCGACAACATAATTCAACCTCATACGGCAAAAGCGCCAATTGACGGAAATGAAGTGAAAATGAAGGAACAAGCCAAAGATGAACATATCGATACCGAAATATGATCTGATCATTGTGGGTGGTGGCGCGGCGGGACTGATGGCCGCCTGCCGGATCGAAAAAAAACTGAGCGTGCTGTTGTTGGAAAAAGAGGACATGCTGGGCAAAAAATTGACGGCGACCGGAAATGGGCGCTGCAATCTGAGCAACCGCGAAATGGAAGCGATCTACTTTCATGGCCAAAACGTCTGGTTTACCGATTTGATTTTACGACGGTTTGGTGTGGACGAAGTGCTTTCGATTTTTCGTGAAATGGGACTTTTTCTGCGAGTCGAAGACGGACGGGTCTATCCTTACAGCATGCAGGCGCGGTCGGTTCGCGACGCGTTGGTGAAGCGAGTGACTTTGTCCTCTGTCGAGGTGCGCACCGGCGCCAAGGTTGTCGGTGTCGCGAAGAGCGCCGGATTAAGGTTGGGAGACTTTGCCTTGTCCGAGGGCCAATCATTCATTGTGACCTTGGCGGACGGGTCCACCTGCGCGAGTGAGTTGATCTTGATCTGCGCGGGCGGCATGGCGACGCCGAAGCTGGGTTCGGACGGAAGTGGATACGCGCTTTTTGAAAATTTCGGACACACGTTGATCACGCCGCGTCCCGCATTGGTTCAACTGATCTGCCGACCGGTTCGTAAACGTCTGGCCGGCACCAGAGTCCGCGGCAAGATCACTGTTCGGCCTGCGGCACGACAGCCACAGTTGAGTGAACGGGCTTCTCTGGGAGAAATTTTGTTTACCGACTATGGCCTTTCGGGAATTCCGGCGCTGAACGTCTCCGGGCTGGTCGGTCAATGTCTGAAAGAATCAAAATCTGTGCCTGTCGAGCTTGATCTATTTCCTGAAATGGAAATCGATCAGTTGATGGATTATTTATTCCGGCGCCGCGACGAGCTGCCTGAATTGCCCGTGGACGACTGGGGAGGCGGTTTTTTGCCGGCTACCGTCTCCCAGACAATTATAAATGAGGTGCTTGGCGGAAAACGGAGCCGCTCACTCACATTGCGTCGCTTGTCGGATAAAGATCTTCACCGCCTGGCGATTGCCGCCAAAACCCGGACGATGGAAGTGGTGGACACAAAAGGGTTCTCGTTCGCCCAAGTTACCGCCGGTGGAATGGACACGTCGGAATTTGATCCGGGAACTTTGGAATCCATTCACATGCCGGGCTTGTTCGCGGCCGGCGAGATTTTGGATATCGATGGTGACTGTGGCGGATACAATCTACACTGGGCGTGGGCCAGCGCGTTGGCCGCGAGCGAAGGGATAATCAGATACCATGATAGAAATTGAATCATTGAAATTAGCTCCGGGATATACGCGGGAGGAGTTGCGCGACGCGATCGAGGCCAAACTCGCAACACGGGCTTACCGTCTGACAAGGCCGCGGCGTCCGCTGCGTTGGCGGATCATACGCGAGTCACTTGACGCCAGATCGCGGGGAAATATCTTTTGGAACATTCGACTACAGGTTCCGGAAAAAGATGAGATATTTCCGCCTTTAAGGGGGGTGACGGTTCGCCGGCCGACATCCGCTGCGCTCAAAGGCGCCCGGGTGATCGTTGTTGGTTCGGGACCGGCGGGTTATTTCGCCGCCTTGCTGATGGCCCGGGCCGGATTGCGGCCATTGATCATCGAACAAGGCTCTCCGGTAGCCGAGCGGCAAAAAAAGGTGTATGAGTTTTGGCGGGGCGGTGGCTTGGATCGGTACAATAATGTTCAGTTTGGAGAAGGTGGAGCGGGTACTTTCTCGGATGGGAAGTTGACAACCGGTGTGAAAAGCGGGCGAAAGCAAGAAATACTCGAAGAATTTGTGTTGTGTGGCGCGCCTAAGGAGATCCTCTATCGATCCGCTCCCCACATTGGAACTGACAGGTTGAGCGAGGTCATGCCCAATTTTCGCCGAACCATCGAACGGCTGGGCGGTGAGGTGCGTTTTCACACCCGTCTGCATGACATCGTGGTCGATGACGCGGCATTGTGCGGCGTCGTGGTTCAAAACCTGATGGACCAATCGACCGAGACTTTGACTTGTGAGCGGTTGGTGCTGGCGACCGGACACAGCGCGAGGGATACATTCAGAATGCTGCGTCATAGAGGGGTGGACATGGTGCCCAAACCGTTCGCGGTTGGCCTGAGAGTTGAACATCCACAGACGCTGATCAACAGCGCTCAGTACCGAGGGACCGACGACTCATTTGTGCGACGGCATCTGCCTCCGGCCGCATATAAATTATCCGCGCAGTTGACCAACGGCAGAGGTGTTTACACATTTTGCATGTGCCCCGGCGGTTTTGTGGTGGCCGCCGCCTCGTCGGCGGAACAGCTCGTGACCAATGGAATGAGCCGTCAGGCGCGTTCGTCGAGCAAGGCAAACAGCGCCGTGCTGGTGGGGGTGAATCCGGAGGACTTTGGCGCACGGACAAAGGTGCTCGCCGGATTGGAATTTCAGGAAAAACTGGAAAAAAAGGCCTTCATCGCAGGGGGCGGCGACTATTTCGCTCCGGCGCAGATCGTAGGCGACTTTTTGCTGGATCGTCTCAGCGCCCCCGAAATGTTGAAAGGCGCGACCTATCGTCCGGGAGTGCGTCCATACCTGTTAGGTTCGCTGTTCCCCGAGTTTGTCACCACATCATTGAAAGAAGGTCTGGTACAGTTTGAACGGATGTTGACCGGCTTCGCGACGCCCGATGCGATCTTGACCGGTGTCGAATCAAGAAGCTCGTCCCCGGTGCGGATTCTGCGGGATCCGCGAACGTTGATGTCCAATGTGTGGGGCATCTATCCGGCGGGAGAGGGAGCGGGATATGCCGGAGGCATCATTTCTGCCGCGATCGATGGTCTGAAGGTTGCCGAGCGAATCTGTTCAGATTAAAAGTGACGCAACGATCGCTTCCATAATGTCGAGTTGGAGTAATATATGATATACTCGATTCTATTTATTGAAACAGTATGAAATTGATTAATGAGTGAAATGCTTACATAAGAGGTGATTAGCCAAAGCGTCGCGTCGATCATGAGACAAAATGTTCGTGACATGAAGACTATCCCTGTGAATAAGATCAACACAAAGGATGACAATAATGAATAAAAGATCTTCAGATCATTCAAATAAAGATAAAAAATCGGGACATCATCTTCATGAGCCGGGCGTCGAGATGCTGTTTTCCGATTTTGCAGACGCTTCACCGATCGATGATTTTGAGACCCACCGCGGGCAGCGGTACGTGGACGACGATTTGGCTGTCGAGAAAAGCGCCCAACAGCGCCCACAACAGCGCCCACAACAGCGCCCTAAACCGCGGCGGACCGCCCGCTCCCACTCGGCCGAGCGCGCGGAGCCGCATCAAACCGATCGGCCACGGGGCGGTCCGGTCGATCGATCTCAGCCGCGACTAAAATCGCGCGGCGGATCATCGGCCGACTCGGCGATGGCCGGACACGATCCGCGGTCCGCCGACCAAATGTCGCGCGGAACACGGGATGAGCGTCTACGCCGGCAACCGTCAAAACGTCAACCACAGGGCGAACATCCACGCCAATCAAGCTCCGCGGAGACAGATCAAAGGGTCGCGAACGGCCAGCCCGTTCGGTCGCGCGGACGCAGGAGACCAAAACTGTCTGTGGCGGATAAAATCATCCGCGCGCTGTCCGCTTTTTTAATTTTCGTGCTGTTGATTTCAATAGCCGTCTTCGCAGTATGGAGATACGTCATCGGCGAGGCCAAAACCGGAGTGACCGACACCACCATGATTGTTACAAACGAGGTGGGTGAGACGCTGTCCACCGCGACGACCGAACCGGTCAAGGTCCGCGACGGCCAGATCATCAATATCCTGCTGATGGGTATGGATTTGAAGGGGGTTGGTGAGGTGAACAGTCGCTCGGACACAATGATGCTGGCGACCATCGATCAAAAACGAAATGTCGTCAAATTGACCTCTTTTCAGCGCGACATGCTGGTCTATTTGCCGGGCACAAACACTCCGGTGAAACTCAATTCGGCATCCCAGGCAGGACCGTTTCGCCTGATCGAAACACTAAACAACACCTTCCATTTGGACATTAAAGACTATATTAAATTTGACATCCGTGGCGCCGAGGACATCATCGACGCCGTCGGAGGTGTCGATGTGGTTTTGTCGGAGGATCCGGAGGTGTTGGAATACATGAGGCGATTGATCACCGAGCAGAACGCCGTGTATGAGGGATGGGATGACCGGACCAATTGGGTGGACAATATCTGGGAAGGTGGAGCGGTCCATTTAAATGGCAGGCAGGCGATCGCCTATTCGCGCATGCGTGAATTGGACAGTGACTTCGCCCGCATGGAGCGCCAGCAGGAGGTCATGACCAAGGTCTATGACAAGGTAAAGAACTCGAATGCGGGGACAGTGCTCAGCCTGTTGCGTGTCGCCCTGAGCCATGTCGAGACCAATCTGACCGACACGGAATTGACACAGATGGGCCTAAATTTGCTGCCCAAACTGTCGAATGAGATTCAACAAAACACGGTGCCGATGGATGGCTATTTTTGGATGGACAACTACGATGAATGGGTGATCCGCGCGAATTTCAATGAAATCATTCCGATCTTGCATCGCTTCATATACGAAGAGGAACTTGGGGAGTTCACCTCGGTTCGTCTGGTGCCCTATACACCGTTGACTTATACTACGGAAGAAAACATGCCGGTGGCGATTCGCCAAGGCTGGTATGTCGGCACTCCCCACGCCGGACCCCAGGGTCTGGCGGGCGGAACACTGTTGAACAGCACGCAGATGCCCACCGCCACCCAACCAACCGGTCCGAGCACCGGACAGATTGTACAGGGAGGCATGGGGGCGACCACCTATGGATCGGATTTCAACGCGCAAACCCCTCAACAACTGACCACGACGGCGCAGGTGCCGGCGGGGGGCGCCACCGTCGCCATAGAGCCCGGTTCGCCGGCCACCGGTTCCACGGTTTTCACACAGCCGTTGACGACCGCGGCGCCATCGACGACAACCCCGACGACCTTGCCACAACCGATCACGAGCGAGCCGTCATCCGCAAGCTCGCAACTGACCTTTCCGGTGCCGCCACGCGATTGACGCGTCGCATGCTATGATTGATGTCCGTGAACAGACATCGATCGACACCCAAAAATTTGAACCGCAAACCTTGTTTTCGAGATTCAGGGATGTGCATACAACAAGGATGAATATATGAGTGATGTTATGATGGAACAAGCCACTTTCGCCGCTGCCTGGGAGGAGATGCTGGGCGTGTTGGAGACCGTGTGCGCCAAAAATGAGCTACCCTATCTTTACGCTGACCTGCGAGGTTCCAGTGCGGGTGATGAATTCGGTCTGGCCTTGTGGCGTCCGGATTTTGAGCGCTTGTTGGCCGTTTTAACGGATGAGATTGATCGTTTTTTATATTATGTTCAGATACCGTGGATCGAACAGGACCTGCCGTTTCCACATGCGCGGATCTGCCTGAATGGCAGTCGCTTTGAATTTCTCGAAACCGAGCCGCTTCAGATGCATCAGGGTCTGTATGTCAATATTTACGCGATTGACGCCGTCTCGAGCGGCAAGATCACCCGCAAGGTTCAGTACAATAAATATCAGACTGCGCAAAGCAAAATACTGGAATTCTACGGTCTGTCGCGATCAATGGACGAGAGCGGGAGCGCCGGATCGGCGGTACAGCTGCTCAACGAGCGAAACGCCGCCATGCAGGTCAGAAAAGCTGAATCGAGGCCGGGTCCCCGTCAGGTGGGTGTGATCTATCCGACCTTTCCCGATGATATCGATCGGCGCTGGCTGGAAACCGGATTGGTGGAGCGGCTGCGGACCGTCCATGAGCGGGTGGAACGTGATGAATTGATCGCCGGAGCGCGGGACTGGCTGGACCATCTTGAGCAGCATCCTCCGCGGGGAGCGGTGTTTCAAATGCCAAGTGATTTCAAAAAAACCGGAAAGTGAGGCGCCATTTTGGGAGACGATCATTTCATGTTGGAAGCGGACAGTGAGTCGCTGGCTCAGGTTCACGCACTGCAATTATCCATGTTGGTGGAAGTGGACAGAGTTTGCCGCGCCTATGATATGGAATATTTTCTAATTTTCGGCACCCTGTTGGGCGCGGTGCGGCATGGCGGTTTCATTCCCTGGGACGATGACATCGATATCGGTGTCTTCCGAGAAGATTATGACAATCTGTTGGCGCTGTTGGAAACCGAGTTGGATCAGCGGCGTTATGTTGTGCAGACCGCGGAAAATGACGCGGGAGCGGCATTTCCGTATGCGAAAATTCGTTGCCTGCGTACTCTTTTCGAAGAGGCGGTGACTGCGCCGGACGCCCAACAAAACCAGGGAGTGTTCATCGATATTTTTCCGTTGGACAACGCGCCTGACGATGAAAAGGAGGCGAAACGGCTGAAAAGTCGATTCATTCGCCATAATTTGGCGTATCGCTACAAGGTCGAAGGATATCGCTCCGACCGTTTGTTTGTAAACGCCGCTCTGGCCGTTCGCGCTCTGAGGGATATCCCGACTTTGCTCACCAAGCGGCGGGAGATCATGACCTCTTGTGAAGACGCATCCAGTCGATTGCTGATCGCCTTTCCGGCTGCGGTGGCGGATTACGATTCATCTTTTTTAGAACGCGACCAGATGAGGCCGGCGCGACAGATCGATTTTTGCGGATATAAAGTGATGGCGCCCGCTCAAACAGATGTGCAACTGCGCGCCTTGTTTGGCGACTACATGAGTCTGCCTCCCAAGTCCGCGCGTGTGGGCCATCGATTGCGTGCGTTTTCCATCGATGAGGATCATTGGTCCGCTGAATTGGCGCGTTATCTGCCGGCGGTTGGACGGGATCGATTCAAGGAAAGTGAAGGTGGGACGATTTATGACGAATCCACAGCCCACGGTTGATCTACAAAACAACCGCAAAAGAAATCGCGCGCTTGTCTATCGGGTGGTCATCTATTTTTTGGGCAACATCGCCTCCAAACTGATCACCTTCTTTTTGACCCGTCTGCAGACCGGGGCCATGCTGCCTGAGGTCTTTGGACCGGTCAATCTTCTCGCCTCCACCTTGCCACAACTCGTCTCAATTTGTTTTTTTGAGATCTGGTCGGGTGCGCTGCGATTTATGTATGATCGAGAGGACGATCAGGAAAAGCACAAGGTGTTTACCAACTCGTTGTTCGCCTCACTGATTTTGCTGCCCTTGTTTGTCGGCGCGACCTATTTCTTGAATTACAGTCAAAACTCGGCATATTTCGCCGAATTGACGGCCATGGGTGTGCTGTATTTGCTGGACTACTTATTTCAGTTTACGGTGCGGGGCATGGGTCGCAACAAACTCTTCGCGGTGACCGGTGTGATCTCCTCTCTGGTGCTGGGCATCAGTCAGATTATTTTTTTGACGGTGCTCAAACTGGGACCGATCGCGATGATTCTGTCACCGTCGTTGGCGTCAGCCGTGTCCATCCTGATTTATGAACTTAATACCAAGCAGCTGCGCAAGATGCGAAAATCTCAGATTGATTTTACCTTTATCAAAACGCTGCTGCGCTTTTCATTTCCACTCTCAATCAACGCGACCGCCTATGTCGCGCTGACCCGATTCAACGAGTTTTACATCCAACGTCAATATGGAAACGGCGCGCTCGGCCTGCTCGCGGCTGCGAACAAAATGTCGATGATTGTGAATATTTTCATCTCGGTGTTTTCGCTCGCCTGGCAGGAGACGGCCTTCTCGATGAGCTCCGATGAAGACCGCAGCGTCTATTTTTCGGACACTCTGCGCGGCTATGTCAAACTGCTCGGCGTCGGTGTCTATGTGCTGATTCCTTTTAGTCGTCTGCTGTTTAACTTTTTGATCAACAATCAAACCTATGGTGTGGCTTTGCAGTTGATTCCGGCGTCGATCATCGCCGTGGCGATTTCAGCCATGTCGAATTTCATGGGACATATCTATAGCGCTGAAAAGAAAAACGATCAGTTGTTTTATTCCACCGTCATCGGCGCGGTGGTCAATGTGCTCGCGATCATGGCGCTGTTACCCCGACTTGGTCTGCAGGCCGCCAACATCGCGCTCTGCCTTGGTTTTTTGGCGACCTTTATTTATCGCTACCAACAGATTCAACGATCGGTCCGCGTCGTGCTGCCGAAGCGCACTTTGTTTTTCAGTGTGAGCGGCATCGCGCTGAACACAGTATTGTTCTATCAATTCCCCACCCGCTGGCCGTCGATCGCCCTGCTGGTCGTCAGCGTGATCGTCACGCTGGCTGTGTTGCGTAAAGAGATCAAAGCGGTGCTTTTTGTTTTCCTTCGCAAAATCAAGCCGGCTTCATAGGCGGTAAGAAAGGAACGTTTGATGAGTCATTGCCTCGTCGTTTTCACAGCCACCTTTCCGGCTGGGACCATGGACAGCTTCATCCACGAGGAACTGCCTTACACAGCGGCTCAATTTGATGATGTGCTGATTTTTCCGGTCAACGCGGTCGGCGCGCTGTCTCGTCCGGACCCTCGACTACCCCAAAACTGTGTCGCCTACCTGACCAATCAAAGAGGGCGGATTGGCGGTCGGCTGCGAGACATCGCCTATTTGTCCGGCGCGACATTTAAACGCGCGTCTTATTTTTTGCGGGAACGAGAAAAAAAAGCCAAAGGCATTAAAAACAAAATATTTTTGCAGTATTTCGAAGGCCGGGCAGCGCAGGCGTCAAATGATATTTGGCGGGTGCTCGAACCATTGCTGCGTCCGTATGAAAAGGTGACATTCTATAGTTATTGGCTGTATGTCTCCTGTCTGACGATGCTGCGGGTCGCCGACCGGACCGCCTCCCGATACCCTGACAAAGAGGTTGCTCTTTTCTCCCGCGCTCACGGATACGATTTATATGAAGATGCCGATGACCGAGGGTATCTGCCTTATCGGCAGCTGTTTTTGCGCCGGCTGGACGGGATTTTCCCCTGTTCCGCCGATGGTGTTCGCCATTTGGAAGAGACCTGGAGACAGGAACCGCAAGACAATGATCGGCCCCCGGTATGGCTGGCGCGCCTGGGCATGCCGGCACCGGAGAAACTGATCGCCCAACTAACTCCTGACGAGCGGCAAGAGTTGGATCGGCTGTTGGCCGCGCGCGAGCGGGACGAAACTGTGATCGAGCTGGTCACCTGTGCATGGATCCGTCCGGTGAAGCGTGTTGACCTGCTGGTCGACGCGTTGGCCGCACTGCGCGGTCGGTCGGCTCAAAAATGGCGCTGGACTCATTTTGGCGGCGCGGAGAAAGACGCCGATTTCAAGGCGCTCGAACAAAGGGTCGCCGGCGATTTGGATTTTATGGAAGTCAACCTCCCGGGCACACGCTCGCGCTCGTTCATCCTGTCCTATTATCTAGAGGCGAGACCTGACCTGTTTGTCAATACCAGTTACAGTGAGGGCGTGCCGGTCTCGATCATGGAGGCGATGTCGGCCTCGTTGCCGATCTACGCCACCGATGTAGGCGGCACTGCGGAGATTACCGGAACCGAGGGAGTTGGCAAACTTTGGAATCGCGGGGTGACCGCCGGGCAGATCGCCGCCGACCTGTCCTTGTTCGCAAAATTGTCGGCCGACGAGCGCGCGAAACCGGGCCACGCCGCGCGGCTGCGCTGGGACCGAATTTGCCGGGCAGAGCGGAACTATCGCCAATTCGCCGAGGTGCTGAGTGGACAATCCTCCCTCCGGAACGTACCCTTCGAGAGTGCGGAAGCGGGGGACACGATTGTGTCAGAAAATAATGTGGAGCCCGAAGAAATGGCCGCGGATTTGACAGACAAAGGGCGGGTGACAAATGAAGAGGCGTGAACGGTTGAATCACAAATATCATAATCCCAATGGACCGATCGTCCATGTCATTGGAGAGTTCGCTTCGGCGGGAGCCGAATCGGTCATGCGCGATCTTGCCATCGAACTTGTCGCGCAGGGAAGAGAGGTGGAGGTGTGGCGATTTTACCGCGCCGCCGAAATCCATCCGGGCGATCAGAAGGCCGCGTGCGCCGAAGAAATCTTCACAAGTGAGCTCGAAGCCGGCGGCGTGACCGTGCGGGCCATCGACAAGCGGGTGAACAAAGATTATTCACGTACCTGGAAGCGGATCCGGGTCTTTGCCCGTCAGGCGAAGCCGGCTGTTGTGCACACGCATTTGGAGGAGATATCCTTTCATACCTGCGCCGCCCTGGTTGGCACCCGAATCCCGATTGTGCAGACGATGCACAGCGATCGCATTCGCCGCGTTGCGCTGTTGCGCCACTTTTTTCGCTATCGCTGCCGGCGGTTTGTCTGCATCTCTGAGGCGATCAAAAAGCAAACGTCGCGATATGTGCCCGAGCGCAAATTGGTGTTGATCGCCAACGGCATCCCTCTGAAGGCATTCACTGTCGCGGATCGGGACTACTCCGGAGAAGTGCGGTCGCTGGTGGCCGCCGGACGGTTGACCGAGGCGAAAAACCATCACATGATGTTGGAAGCGTTTGGCCGGATTGTGAAGTGGTGCTTGCGGGACGGCCGTGAGCCACCTATTTTGACTATTTGGGGCGAGGGTGAGTTGCGGGCCGACCTGGAGGAATTCGTTGATCAGCGCGGTTTACGTGATTTTGTCAGACTGCCCGGCACGACCGATCGGATGGCGCGCGAGCTCAGGGACGCCGACATTTATTTGATGAGCTCGGACTATGAGGGAATGTCGATCTCATTGCTGGAGGCGATGGCATCGGCTTTGCCGATCGTGACGACCGCCGTGTCCGGCGCCAAGGACCTGCTGCGCGACGGCGAAAGTGCCTGTGTCAGTGACATAGGTGACGCCGATGCGTTCGCCAACCACGTCCGGAAGCTGATGAGCGAGCCGGATTTGCGCGCCCGGCTTGGTCAGGCCGCGACTGTCACAGCTTCCAAATTTAGCATTGTGGTTTGCGCCGAGCGGCACCGCGCTTTATATGACTCGCTTCATAACGGGATATCCTTTTGACCCTGTCCAATTCAACAGGGGATGATCTTTCACAAGGGTTCAACCTTGTGAGCTTTTCTACTGTTATAATTAAGGACATACATGTGGGCTGAATCTTTTACATGAATATGGAAGAGGTGCTTTATGGTAAACAACTTAATATTGGTGATTTTGCTGATCATCATTTTGATTTTTTATGCCGGTCAAAACTTCGGCGGCGCGTTCGCCGCCTCGTTTGTCTATCTGACTTGCGCGCCATTGATGGTGATTGGCGAGCAGGAAATTAATAATTCCTACCCGCTGACCGCGCTGTTGGTGGTTCTAACCTTTATCTCTTGGCTCAGAAGACCGGAAAAGAGACCGCGCAGTTATTATTTGCGGCTTTTCGCAGTCAGCATGGGTGTGGTGCTGATCGCCTATTTTATCGGATTTTTCCTGAATGGAACGACGAGCCTCCAGACATTCGCGATCGCCTACGCCGGTGAGGTCAATGTGATTTTGCTGGTGATCTCGCTGTCGATGTTGCTGTTTCGGGTGGAGCAACAAGACGTTATGAAAGTCATGTTTCGGTCCATCCTGATTTTTGTGATTGTGAACACCGCGGTGTCGGTGTTGCAAAAGCTGGATATCGTCTATGCCTACCGTATGATGGATCGCTTCTACGTCAGTGAGAACCGATTTAAACCACTGCTGGTGATGATTTCAGGTGGCTCATATGATCGCGTTTCAGGAACATTTTTTTCGCCGGTTGTGTTTGGCGCGACCTTGCTGATGGCCGTGGTCTTGCTGACCGCCTGGATCATTCGCCAAAACAGCCGCAAGATACGCTGGGGGGCGGTGACGCTGATCGCGGTTATGACGGTTGGCGGCATACTCTCTTTTTCAAAACTCTTTATGCTCGGTGTGCCGCTGATGATGATCTACTGGGCGATCTATCTTTTGATCTTCGCTAAAAACAGGCGGCAAAAACTGTCCAACTGGGCGTTGATGCTGATTGTCTTTGTGATTGTCTATGTGGGTGTCTATTTCGCCTTGCCAAAGGACATGGTGAACATCAGAGATTACTACTATCAGTATTTCACCAATCCTCTGGCGGCATTGAACAGCCGCTACGCCGGCATCGAGGCGCCACAGGTCGCCTTTATCAATGACTTGCCAAACAAAGAAGAGGGAATTGTGACCGGTGCTTTTGACTACTTCAAACAGCACTCGATCTTTGGTGTGGGCCCCGTTCAAGTTGAACAAGAATTTTTGGGCGACAGTCAAGTCATCATGGCGGCTCATCACGGCGGCATCGTAGCGCTGGCCGCTTATTTGTATTTTTACCTTTATACCTATGTTCAGGCCTTCCGCAGACGCAATCTGTATAACCTGTCTTTGATCCCTGTGTTGGCGATCGGCAGCCTGGCCTCGGTCATGTTGACCATGCCGTCGATTCTCCCCTTTGTGGCATTCATTATTCGCTGGGGAGATTATAGTGGCAAGTTGGTGGTCGGCGAGGATGGTTTGATCCACGATGAGGGTGACCTGCGACTGCATATGATAAAATAACGGATGAGGTGATGTATATGAAAATAGCTGTGGCCGGCACCGGTTATGTCGGTCTGGTAACCGGAGTTTGTTTGGCGGACAAAGGTCATGAGGTGACCTGCGTCGATGTGGATGAGAACAAAATCAAGACCTTGAGCGCGGGGCGCTCGCCGATTTATGAGGTGGATCTGGAAGAGCTGATGAGCAAGAATCAGTCCCGCCTGACCTACACAACGGACTACGCGTCGGCCTATGAAGACGCCGAGGTCATTTTCATCGGTGTCGGCACGCCCGAAAAAAGCGACGGGTCGGCCAATTTACAATATGTTTATGCGGCCGTCGAGCAGATCGCCGAGACGGTGCGCCGCGACTGTGTGGTGGCGATCAAATCCACGGTGCCGATCGGCACCAACGATCGAATCGAGGAGTTTTTGAACGATCGTTTGGTGGCGGACGTCAAAGTCAGCCTGGTCTCCAATCCGGAATTCCTGGCTCAAGGCACCGCCGTGCGCGATTCCCTGCACGCGTCCAGAATTGTGGTGGGCGCGAATGAGGACGAACCGCTGGAAATTATGCGTGAGCTGTACAAGGATTTTGACGCACCGTTATTAACTTGCGACCGCAACAGCGCGGAGATGATCAAATACGCCAGCAACGATTTTTTGGCTTTGAAAATCTCTTATATCAACGAAATCGCAAATTTGTGCGAAATCGTGGGCGCCGATGTGCGGCAAGTCAGTCGGGGGATGGGGCTCGATCCTCGAATTGGCGATCGTTTTTTGAACGCCGGCATCGGTTATGGAGGCAGCTGTTTCCCCAAAGACACCAAGGCCTTGCATTGGCTCGCGATCATGAATGATTATGAATTGAAGACGGTGAAGGCCGCGATCGAAGTCAATGAACAACAAAAACTACGTATGTTGAAACAACTGCGCCGCGTCATGGGCAACCTGCGCGGTCGCAAGGTGGCGGTGCTCGGACTGACGTTCAAAGCCGGCACCGATGATTTGCGCGAGGCGCCTTCGTTGGTGAATGTGCCAATTTTGCTCGAGGACGGAGCCGAGGTTCGCGCCTACGATCCGGTCAGCAACCGCGCGTTCGCCACTCTGATGGAGCGCCAAAAAGTCCAGGACGCAGATAAGGTCACATACCATGACACGCCGGAAGCGGCGCTGAGCGGGGCGGACGCCTGTATCATTTTGACTGAATGGCCACAGATCAAAGCGCTGACCGCCACGGATTTCATACGACAGATGTCGCGTCCGTTGGTGTTGGACGGCCGCAACTGCTTCGATCCGATGGAGATGAGGGTGGCGGGTGTGGAATATCATTGCGTCGGTTATGGCAGGTAATGTCGACAGCGGCCGTGACGGATGACGCAGCGGTGAATATCGACGTTTCGCGACCGGACAAGGAGTGACACATGAAACAATATGATTATTTGATAGTTGGGGCGGGCCTTTATGGCAGCGTCTTCGCCCATCAGGCCGCGCTTCATGACAAGCGCTGCCTCGTAATTGACAGGCGCCCCCATATCGCGGGAAACGCGCACACGGAGCTGATTGAAGACATCGATGTGCATATGTACGGGCCGCATATTTTCCACACCCAAAACAGAGGTGTCTGGAATTATGTCAACCGCCTGGCGGATTTCAATCGGTTCACAAACTCGCCAATCGCAAACTACAAAGGAGAAATCTTCAACCTGCCGTTCAATATGAATACCTTCAACAAGATGTGGGGAGTCGTGACGCCGCAAGAGGCGGAAGCCATGATCCGCACGCAGCGCGAAGAGATCGCCGGCGAGCCGAAAAATCTTGAAGAGCAGGCGATTCATCTGGTGGGTCGGGATGTCTATGAGAAGTTGATCAAAGGCTATACGGAAAAGCAGTGGGGACGTCCCTGCTCTGAGTTGCCGGCTTTCATCATCAAACGTCTGCCGGTGCGCTTCACATATGACAACAATTATTTTGACGACCCTTACCAGGGAATTCCAGTCAAAGGTTATGATTTTTTGGTCGAGCGCATGCTTGAGGACGCCGATCTGCGGCTCGAGACAGATTTTTTCGATCACAAAGAAGAGCTGACCGGTCTGGCGGAGAAGATCGTCTACACCGGCCCGATCGACCGCTACTTTGACAACTGCCATGGCGAGCTGGCCTGGCGGACGATCCGTTTTGAGCACAGCACGTTGGATCAGCCAAATTACCAAGGCAGCGCGGTGGTCAATTACACCGATCGCGATGTGCCGTACACCCGAATCATCGAACACAAACATTTCAATTTCGGGGAACAGTCGAAAACTGTGGTGACGCACGAGTATCCCGCCGAATGGACCGAGGGGACCGAGCCATATTACCCGGTGAATGACAAACAAAATGAGGAACTATACAGAAAATATGCCGTGTTGGCCGAGCGCGAGACCAACGTCATTTTTGGCGGACGGCTGGCGGAGTATCGCTATTTCAATATGGATCAGGTTGTGGAAGCCGCGCTGCGCAGGGCGACCAAGGAGCTGACCAGTTACGCGATCAAAAAATAAGATTATCAAGAAATAATATTTAATCGATAAGAAACAAGATTTAATCGATAGGTATACAGAGTGTAACCATGCCGTTGGCTTAATTTGATATAATATCGGTCATTGCCGTGTGAAAGAATGGTTGTCAGCGCGTGAAACACTTCAGTTGAGCCTGGCCGTGGAACATCTTCGCCAAAGAAGGTGACTTCACCGCCGATGCGGAAAGGTTTCCGGAATTGCCGGATTTTGAATGAAATTGGACAAGTCAAGTTTTTTAGATAAATTTAGCAGATTCAAACCTCGTGATTTATTGTTGCGCCGTGTTTTTTTGGTGTTGGCCGACTTTGTCAGCATGTTGCTGGGATTTTGGTTAGTTTCTTTCGCCATGCCCGTTTACCCCGACGGCATCAGCGCTCTGGATCTGCCCACGATCGCCACATTGTCGCTGCTTAATATAATCATCTACCTGATTGGTGGTCTGTACACCAGTCTTTGGGAATACTCCGGCTGGCGAGAGTTGATTCAGATCGCCTTCACAACCTTGGCGGCTACCGCTGTGGACCTGTTGTTCGGACTGATTTTTAAGAATCGTCTGCGGTTTGTGCAGTATATTTTTGTTTGGATCATTTTGTTGTTGTTCGGTGGAGGCATCCGCCTTTCCTATCGACTGATGCGTTCTCTGAAAAACTGGATCTCGGTGCGTTCACGCAGGGCCAACCGGCGCGTCATGTTGATCGGAGCCGACAGCAACGGCGCCATGCTGGCGTCCAAAATGCAGGATGGCTCGCTGCAGTTCGGCATGCCGGTGGTTTTTTTGGATGACGACGCGCGAAAGATCGGCCGCCGCATACACGGCATCAAGGTCGTCGGAGGCTTGGATCGGATCGATCGGGCCATCGCACTATACAGCGTCGATGAAATCGTGATCGCGAGACCGGATTTGTCGCCCGAGACGTTAAAAGACATCTATGACGCGTCGGTCATGGCCGGCTGTGACTTGAAAATATTACAAAACCTTGAGGAGCTGTTGGTGAGTGGGGACGAGGAGCGGGTCGATAGCGATCCCATCGTGTTGCGTGACTTTGATGTCGATGACCTGCTCGGCCGCAAATCCCTGCACCTCAACACAGAACGAATCAACGCCGACATCGCCGGCAAGACCGTGTTGATCACCGGTGGCGGCGGTTCAATCGGTTCCGAGATCGCCAGACAGATTGCGAGATACAATCCGGCGGTGATCGTCCTGTTTGACATCTATGAGAACCTGGTGTTTGAAAATAAGAATTATTTGATTCAAAAATACGCGGACACAATCGATGTACAGGTGGAAATAGGATCCATTCAGGATGAGACCCGCCTGAGACAACTGTTTCGAGAATACCGCCCGGATTTTATCTTTCACGCGGCCGCTCACAAACATGTTCCGCTGATGGAACAAAACCCCGGTGAGGCGCTTAAAAACAACGTGTTCGGCACCAACAATCTAACCCGCCTTTGTGATGAATTCAAGGTTGGCCGATTTGTGATGATCTCCACCGACAAAGCCGTCAACCCCACCAGCACGATGGGCGCGAGCAAGACCCTGGCGGAAAAAGTTGTGCAGTCCTGCGCCGCGGAGGCCGTTCACACAAAATTCGCCTGTGTGCGGTTTGGCAATGTTTTGAATTCCAGCGGCAGCGTCATACCGATTTTTCGCAAACAATTGGCAGCCGGCGGTCCGTTGACCGTCACCGATGAGAATGTGGTGCGGTATTTCATGACCATACCTGAGGCGGCCGCGCTGGTGCTCGAGGCGGCGTCGATGGCCACCGGAGGCGAGATCTACATCCTGAACATGGGGCAGCCGGTCCGCATTATGGAGTTGGCGGAAAATTTGATCAAGCTCTCGGGTTTGGAACCGCACAAAGATATTAAAATCGTCATCACCGGGCTGCGCCCGGGGGAAAAACTATATGAAGAGCTCAACTACGAGACTGAAAACCTGCTACCGACCGACAATCCGGATATCATGGTGGCGCAGCCTCACCCTGTGTCCGCCGAGATGATGAACTCGGTTTTGCGGGAGCTGCGCTCTTGTCTGGATAAATCCAATGGGGAAATCAAAGAGACTATTCGGATTTTTGTGCCGACTTATCAGATCGACACACAGACTCAGGATCAGTCCAAATAGAAAGTGGAGTGAGCAAGCGAGCGAGCGAGCATGAATATCGTCGTTGTCAGCCAAATATTTCACCCGGTTCCCTTCCGTGTCAATGATATCGTTCAAGCGTTGACAGCGGCCGGCCATGAAGTCAAGGTTGTCACCGGCCTGCCGGACTACGGACTGCCGTCGATTCCCAAAGAGTATCGCTGGTTTCGCAAACGCAGAGAAGAGTTTTTTGGAGCGCGGGTGATCCGTGTGCCCACCTTCGCCAGACGCAGCGGCATGCTTCATCGGGCCTTGAATTATGTCAGCTTTGTGGTGTCAGGTTGGTTCTATATGTCTTTTACCAACAAAAAAGAGGTGGACGTCATTTTTTGTTACGAGACCTCTCCGGTGCTTCAGGCGATTCCGGCGATTCGTCTCAAAAAAAGGACCAAAAAGAAATTGGTCCTTTACTGCCTGGATCTATGGCCGGAGTCACTCAAAGCCTGGAAGGTGGAGGAGGAGAGTTGGTTTTACCGGCGCATGGCCGCTGTCAGTCGTAAAATCTATCGGTCCTGTAATGCGATCCCCGTGTCCTCTCCCGGATTTATAGATTATTTGGTGGACGTCTGTGGTGTGCCGGCCGAACGCGTCAGTTATTTGCCCCAACACGGCGAGGATGACTTTGACTCGGTCGCGGGTGTCTATGAGGACAATCAATGTGTCGATTTTTTGTTTGCCGGAAATATCGGAGCGGTCCAGTCGGTCGAGACGATTATTGAGGCGGTCTCGCTGATGAAGACAGATCAACCGTTTAAGGTGCATATTGTCGGTGATGGATCCCGTCTGGAAGATTGCCGCCGGGTCGCCGAGCGGGGCGCTGCGGCCGACAAGGTTGTGTTTCACGGCAGACGGGTATTCTCCGAGATGCCGGCGTTTTATCGAATGGCGGACTGTTTCCTGATCTCACTTGCGGCGGACAACGCTATCGGCAAAACAATTCCGGGCAAACTTCAAGGCTATCTAAGCGCGGGCAAACCTATCCTCGCCTCGGGCGGAGAGGAGATCCTACGCTTGTTGGAGACGGCGGACGCCGGCAAGGGTTGTGAGGCGGAGCGCCCCGACCTGCTTGCCGCCTTGATGGATGACTGCGCGGATCACTTTGAACACTACCGTTTGATGGGGGAAAACGGCAAAAACTATTTTGATCAGAATTTTACAAAGACTGTGTTTATGGATAGAATAATGAAGATATTGGAATCTTGAATTTCATGAGATCTTCATACATTAGGAGACGAATATGAGTATTTTCGACGGTAAAACTTTGTTGGTCACGGGCGGCACCGGATCTTTCGGACATGCGGTTTTGAACCGGTTTTTGAAGACGGACATTGGTGAAATACGTGTCTTCTCACGTGATGAGGAAAAACAAGATCGCATGCGCCACGAGTTGTCCGGCAACAAGATCACCTATCATATCGGTGATGTGCGCGATCGGGACAGCCTGAAGAACGCGATGTACGGTGTCGATTATGTATTTCACGCGGCGGCGCTCAAAGAAGTGCCGAGCTGCGAGTTCTTTCCGATTGAGGCCGTAAAAACGAATATTCTTGGGACGGAGAATGTGCTGACCGCCGGCATCGACGCAAAGGTCAAGAACATCATCTGTCTGTCCACCGACAAAGCAGCCTATCCGATCAACGCCATGGGCATGTCCAAGGCCATGATGGAGAAGGTTTATGTCGCGAAGGCCCGCACTGTGGCTCCTGAGCGCACGACCATCTCCGGAACTCGTTATGGCAATGTGATGTGTTCGCGCGGCTCGGTCATCCCTCTGTTTATCAACCAGATCAAAGCGGGGAAGCCGATGACCATCACCGAACCGGATATGACACGCTTCATGATGACCCTGGCCGAAGCAGTCGACCTGGTATTGTATGGTTTTGAACACGCCAACTCCGGTGACACCATGATCATGAAGGCTCCGTCAGCGACCATTGGAGACCTCGCTCAAGCGGTGCGTGAGCTGTTTCACGCCAACGACACCGAAATTAAAATCATCGGCATGCGACATGGCGAGAAGATGTATGAAACCTTGCTGACCAAAGAGGAGCATGTGCAGGCGATCGACATGGGCGATTTCTACCGCATCCCCGCCGACAATCGCGATCTCAATTACGATAAATATTTTGTGGACGGCAATCAGGAGGCGCTTTCCTATAGCGAATTCAACTCGGACAATGCGACAAGGTTGACTGTGGATGATTTAAAAAACAAATTGCTGACCATTCCTTATATTCAGCGACAGCTGAAAAAAGCGGGATTGCCCATCCCGAACATGGACGCCTAATCAAGAGTATCAACTACAATGAATTGAATAGGAGAGAGGACGATGAAGATTCTGGTCACGGGCGCCAATGGTTTTGTTGGAAAAAACCTTTGCGCCGAGCTAAGAGTTCGTGGTTTCACGGAAATTTATGAATATGACATTGACACGAATCCCGACCTTTTGGAACTGTGGTGTTCGGACTGTGAATTTGTCTTCCATCTCGCAGGCGTCAATCGCTCGCAGAATCCGGACGATTTTATGAATGGAAACTTCGGTTTCACCTCGACTTTGCTCGAAACACTCATCCGCAACAACAACAAAGCGCCCGTGCTGATCACCTCGTCGATTCAGGCGGAGCAGGGCAATCCATATGGTATCAGCAAAAGAGCGGGCGAGGATCTGATATTCTCATATGGCAGGTCACAGGGGGTCCGGACATATGTGTTTCGCCTGGCGAACCTGTTCGGCAAGTGGAGCCGCCCCAATTACAACAGCGTGGTGGCAACGTTTTGCTACAACATTTCCCGCGACATCCCAATTCAGATCAGCGACCCCGACACCATAGTCTCTTTCGTCTATATCGACGATGTGGTGAGGACTTTTGTCGATCTGCTGGAGGATCGACAGCAGCCGGCGAACGGTGACTATTATTCGGTCACCCCGATCCACGATGTCAGTCTGGGAAGATTGGCGGAGCTTTTGGAGATGTTCGCCGACAGTCGCTCAAATCTGGTTGTTCCGAAGCTCAACGATCCGTTTGTCAAGGCGCTGTACAGCACATATTTGAGCTATCTGCCCGAGGATCAATTCGCCTATGATCTGAATACACACACCGACGCGCGTGGCTCGTTCACCGAGTTTTTGCGGATGCCGTATTGTGGTCAGGTATCCATCAACGTGTCCAAACCCGGCATAATCAAAGGAGATCATTGGCACCATACAAAAGTGGAAAAATTTCTGGTGGTGAGCGGAGAGGCTGTGCTTCGTTTCCGCAAACTGGACGCCGATGAGGTGATCGAATACCACGTCAGCGGAGACAGACTGCGGACTGTGGACATTCCGGTTGGTTACACCCACTCGATCGAAAATGTCGGCGACACCGATTTGGTCACCGTGATTTGGGCGAATGAGACATTTGATCCTGAACACGCGGACACCTATTCCTCGCCGGTGATCAATTCACCGTGAGGCCGCCTCGCGCGCTTAATTCAATGAATGAAATCTTAACCAGGGGGAATATATGAAGAAGATGAAGGTGATGACCATTGTTGGAACGCGGCCGGAGATCATCCGCCTGTCCGCCTGTATCAAAGCCTGCGATCGTTATTTCGACCATGTGCTCGTCCATACCGGACAAAACTATGACTACACCTTGAACCAGGTGTTTTTTGAAGAGCTTGGCCTGCGCGCTCCCGACCATTATCTGGACAGCGTCGGCGAGAACCTGGGTCAGACAATGGGTGGCATCATCGCGAAATCTTATGAGGTCATTCAACAAGAACAGCCGGAGGCGCTGCTGATTTTGGGCGACACCAACAGCGCGCTGGCGGCGATTTCGGCGAAACGATTGAAGGTTCCGATTTTCCATATGGAAGCGGGCAACCGCTGCTGGGACTGGAATGTGTCCGAGATGATCAATCGCAAGATTGTAGATCACATCAGCGACATCAATCTGCCGTACACCGAGCATTCCCGCCGCTACCTGCTGTCGGAAGGGATCGATGGCAAAACGGTTTTTGTGACCGGCTCGCCGATGCGCGAGGTGTTGGACGCCCATCTTGAGGATATCAAGCGCAGCGATGTGTTGGATCGCCTGGGACTGGAGGGCAAACGATACTTTCTGGTCTCCGCCCATCGGGAAGAGAACATCGACAACGAAGCCAAATTCATGGATCTGATGAGCTCGATCAATCATATCGCCGAAACCTATCAAATGCCGGTCATCTACTCGACTCATCCGCGCAGCAAGAAATTCATCGAACTGCGTGATTTTAAATTTCATCCGCTGGTCAGAAGTCTGAAACCATTTGGCTTTTTCGACTACAACAACTTGCAGATGAACAGCTACTGCGTACTGTCGGACAGCGGCACACTTTCCGAGGAGAGTGCCATGCTGGGCTTCAACGGCGTGCTGATCCGCACATCGACCGAGCGTCCCGAGGTGCTGGACAAGGGCACAGTTGTGATCGGTGGGGTCAAAAGTCAGGATGTCGAACGAGCGGTCGAGCTGGCCGTCGCGATGGAACGAAACAATGAGCCGGTCGAGATGCCGGCGGATTACTTTGATCGCAATGTATCGATCAAGGTCGTGAAACTGATTCAAAGCTATACGCATATCGTGAACAAGACAATTTGGGACAAGTGATCGACATTGATTAAAATATTGCTCATCAGCAACAATCCTTTTTCCCGCACCGAACACAATGGGAAGACCCTGGCATCTTTCTTTCAAGGTTGGTCGGATGTCGCTGTCAGCCAGCTTTTTTTCCGTCCGGAAAAACCGGATGGGACGGGCGCGGACGGCGTCGACGTCGCGGTCGGCTATTATCAAGTGACCGATGGGGACGCCTTGCATGGACGAGCCGGCAGATCGTTCGCCCCCGGGGGAACAGATTTCGCGCAGGATGTCGACCAAACCTCGCTCACCGCGCGGGCGCCGAACACGCCGACGAGTGGCATATACAAAGCGAGTTGGCGTTCCTGGTCGCTGACACGAATCCTGCGCGAGCGCGTTTGGAAACACTATCCCTTTATGGAAAAAAATCAGTCATGGTTGAAGGAAATGGAAGACTGGCGACCGGATCTGATCTTTTTTTGCGCCGGCGACTCATTGTTCGCCTATGACGTGGTCGAAGACCTGCATGAGCGCCTGGACTGTAAGCTGATCATGTACGTGACCGATGACTATATTTTGCCCTATCGCAGTCTGTCACCTTTTTATGTGCTGCGCCGCGGTCAAATCCGCGAACGGATGCTGTCCTGCGGCCGGGCCGCCGATGCCGTCTTCACGATTGGTCAGAAAATGCGGGATACCTATGAGCGAGAATATGGATTGACAAGTCGCTGTCTGGTGAACATGAGTCCGGATCACCAGACGCCCTATAAAGTCGCCCATCAATCGGGGGAGCGCCCGCTGCGTCTGATCTACGCGGGCGGCCTGCACTATGACCGCGATCTGGTTTTGCGACGAGCCGCCGACGCGATTGCCATCGTCAATCAGGAGCATGAAAAATCGTTGTTTGAGCTGGATATTTTCGCGCCGCGCACTCTTTCCGAACGCCGTCTCCGGCGCTTGAACAGCGAGTTCAGTCACTTCCACGGGCCCGTTGGACCGGACGAATTGGAGGCCAAACTCAAAGATGCGGATATTTTGTTGTTTGTGGAATCTGCCAATCGCTCCGCGATCCGTTCCACCCGACTGTCTTTGTCGACTAAAGTGCCCGAGTACCTTTCCTACAATCGCTGTGTGCTGAGCATCGGCGATCAACGATCTTCATCGATTCATTATCTAAGCGACTACAGCCTGACGGCGCAAGACAATGTTCGCTCGATCGCCGGTGTTTTACGTGCCGTCGCGGCTCGCCCAAAACTTCTGGAAGAAACCGCGACCGTTGGTTATAGTAGATTTAGATCGCATCACGCTCCCGAAAAACTGCGTGAGGCGTTTCGTGAAGCCTTGCTGTCCGCATTGAGTTCAACTGATCGACAGGTCTAGGCAATCGGAGGTGTTCGTGGCGGTAAGAGTTTTACAAATCGTGGTCAATCTTGGCCATAATGGGATCGATCATTTGGTGATGGAACTGTACCGCCATATCGATCGGGAGCGCTATCAGTTTGATTTCATCGCTCATGGAGAAGCCGTCAGTCCGTTTGAAGAGGAAGTCAGGCAGATGGGTGGCCGAATTTTTTACATCCCCACCATGACCGAGAATTATTTCGCCTCGCAGAGGCGGTTGTTGGATATCATCGAGGAAAATCGCTATCAGATCGCGCATTCTCACCAGGACAGCATGTCGGGATGGTCATTGAAGAAGGCGAGGCAGGCCGGTGTGCCGGTCCGTGTCGCGCACGCCCACACAACCGATCGCCCCAAAGGATTAAGAGGGCATATCTATAGAATGGCGGCGCGCGGTATCAAGACAAACGCGAATTATTTTTTGGGCTGCACGAATTTCGCCGCCCAATTCATGTTTGGCGAGCGGATCACAGCTTCCGAGCGCTGTCATATTTTAAAGAACGCCATCCAGACGGAGCGGTTTCAGTTCTCCGAAGAGACGAGAGCGAAGACGCGTGCCGAACTGGGCTTGACCGATGAGTTGGCCATCATCAATGTCGGCAGGCTGTCATTCGCTAAAAATCATGAGTTTCTGCTGCTGCTGTTTGATGAGCTGCGCCGCAAAGACCCGCGCGCCGTGTTGCTGATCGCGGGTCAGGGGGAGTTGTCGGACAAACTGATCGAACGCGCGAAGGAACTGGAAATAGAGGATAAGGTTCGCTTTCTGGGCGCGAGATCGGATATCCCCCAGCTGTTGCAGGCCGCGGATATCATGGTTATGCCCTCACTTTTTGAGGGCTTGCCATTGGCTGCCGTGGAGGCGCAGACCTCAGGGTTGCCGGTTTTGTTCGCGGACACCATCGATCCGATCTCGGCGTTTTCTCCCGAAACAGAGTTTTTGAGTCTGAGCGAGTCACCGCGCAGATGGGCGGAGCGGACGCTTGAGCTTGCCCATCTCCCTTCGCCGCGCCAAGATCGGATTGAACCGGCCAAGCAAAGTGGATTTGATATTTCGATTCAGGCTGACAAACTGGCGGATCATTACGACCGCTGGTTGGAGGCTGAGACAAAAACGCGATAACGTTGGAGGTGCTTACAGTGAAAGAACAAATACCGGTCACACGCTCGGTGATGCCGACTTTTGAAGAATATTGCGCTGAAATCGAATCTTTATGGGACACTCGCTGGCTGACAAACGCCGGCGCGAAAAACCAGCGGCTGGAGATGGAGTTGGCGTGCTATCTGGACAGCGATCACTGCACACTGTTTTGCAACGGCCACCAGGCGCTGCTGACCGCGCTGGAATTATTTGAGTTTCCGCAGGGGGGGGAGGTCATCACCACGCCGTTCACCTTTCTTTCCACCACCCAGAGTATATTGCAGGCAGGATTGAAGCCTGTTTTTTGCGATATCGATCCACTTACACTGACCCTGGATCCAAAATTAATCGAAGCCGCCATCACCGAGCGGACGGTGGCGATCTTGCCTGTACATGTGTACGGTCGGATCTGTGACGTGGAGTCAATCGGAACCATCGCGCGAACCCATGAATTAGCTGTCATCTATGACGCGGCCCACGCGTTTGGCGTCACTTATAAAGGAAAAGGAGTGGGTAGCTGGGGTGACTTGTCGATGTTTAGCCTGCACGCGACCAAAGTCTTTCACACCGTCGAGGGCGGCGCGTTGACCTACGCCGCCGACGCCTACGAGCCACCGCTGCTCAGCCGCAGAAATTTTGGACTGGAAGGAGCCGAGGAGGCGCGACTGATTTCAGGAAACACCAAGATGAATGAGTTTCAGGCAGCGATGGGTCTGTGCAACCTACGTCATATAGATGAGACGTTGACCGCCAGACAGCGGGTCTCCGAGCGCTACGATAAACTGTTGGCGGATATTGAGGGACTGACCGTGTTAAGACATCAGCAAGACGTCATATCCAATCACGCTTATTATCCGGTTTTTTTTGACGCCGGACAGCAGATGCGCGACGCGGTCAATGAGAGTATGGCGAAAGAAGGGATCATCACCCGCAAATATTTTTATCCGCTGACCGCTGAATTCGCCTGTGTCAGGGAAAAAGTGACCGCCGAGCGGACACCGGTGGCGGAGAAGGCGGCGGCGACCGTGCTTTGCCTGCCCATGTATCCCGATTTGACACCGAGTGAAATCGAACGGGTGGTCACCGTTTTGAGACAGGCGATGGCGCGGTCCCGGACATAGCGGCCTCGATGACAACAGTCGATGACGACAGTCGGTGACGACAGTCGGTGACAACAGTCGGTGACAACAGTTCGTGATAACAATCCGTGCGTCAGTCAGTGGTGGCGGTCCGCGGCGGTGAAATAAGAACGGTAGCGCTATAAGAGAGGAAGAGAATATGAAAGGTATTATTTTGGCGGGAGGCAAGGGAAGCAGACTCTATCCAATGACGATGGCGGTCTCCAAGCAACTGCTTCCGATCTATGACAAACCCTTGATTTATTACCCGCTGTCGGTGCTGTTGCTGGGCGGCATCTCCGACATCTTAATCATTTCGACTCCCGAGGACTTGCCCCTCTATCAAAAACTGCTGGGGGACGGCGGCCGCTGGGGTGTTCGTTTTTCCTATGTCGAGCAGGAACAGCCACGCGGATTGGCCGAGGCGTTCATCCTGGGTGAGGAGTTCATCGGCGACAGCGATGTCTGTCTGATCTTGGGGGACAATGTCTTTTACGGACCCAACCTGACCCGCATGATGAATGCGGCGCAGGATAAGTTAAATGGAGCTGTGATCTTCGGCTATCCGGTCAAAGACGCTCGTGACTTCGGAGTGGTCGAGTTTGACGCGCAAAACAAAGTCATTTCGTTGGAGGAAAAGCCTGACGAGCCCAAATCCAACTATGCGATTCCGGGACTTTATTTCTATAACAACGACGTGGTGCGGGTGGCCCGGACCATCCAACCCTCGGCGCGCGGTGAGCTGGAAATCACTGCGGTCAACCAGGTATATTTGGAACAAGGAAAACTGGATGTTGAATTGATGGCGAGAGGCATGGCCTGGCTGGATACCGGCACGCCGGACGGGATGTTGATGGCGGCCGAGTTCATCGAGGCGGTCCAGACCCGCCAAGGGTTTTATGTTTCCTGTCCCGAGGAAATCGCCTGGCGCAGGGGATTCATCTCACTCAAGCAGCTGCGTAAACTGGGTGAGGAACTGAGTATGACGGATTATGGTCAATATTTGCTTTCTTTGAAAGAATGACGGCACGGAGGTAATGACGTCATGATTAGTGAGGCGTTAAGGCACTAAGACAATGGAGGTCGATTCATCGATGAATATCTTAATAACCGGAGGAGCCGGATTTATTGGCAGCGCGTTCCTGCGTTATATGGCGAAGAACGAGCCGGACGCCAAATTGGTCAATCTGGACTTGTTGACCTACGCAGGCAATCTCGCCAATTTAAAAGAGATTGAAGGTCATCCGGGCTATACCTTTGTGCACGGCGACATAGCCGATCGTGAGCTGGTCAACGCGGTTATGAAGGAACACAACATTCAGCAGATTGTCAATTTCGCGGCGGAGTCTCATGTGGATCGCAGCATCACCCATCCGGAAGCTTTTATCCGCAGCAACATTGTGGGAGTGGAGGTCTTGCTGGATGCCGCTAAACAGGCATGGAAACTCAAACCGGAGGATAAATACGATACCTCCTATAAACCGGGTGTGAAGTTTGTCCAGGTGTCCACAGATGAGGTTTACGGGGCGCTGGGCAAGACCGGGCTGTTCACCGAGACGACCAATCTGGCCCCAAACAGTCCCTACTCGGCTTCAAAAGCGGCCGCGGACATGCTGGTTCGCGCCTGGAATAAGACCTTTGGCCTGCCGGTCAACATCACCCGTTGCAGCAACAATTATGGACCCTACCAGTTTCCGGAAAAGTTGATCCCACTGATGATCAACAACTGTGAAAACGATCGGGATCTGCCAGTTTATGGCGACGGCATGCAAATCCGTGACTGGCTGTATGTCGACGATCATTGCGCGGCGATCAATGTGGTGCGCAAGACCGGAGTCGACGGTGAAATCTACAACATCGGAGGCAACAACGAAAAATCCAACCTATATATTGTCCGCCTGATCATCGACCGGTTGGGCAAGTCCGAACGGCTGATCAAGCATGTCGCCGACCGCCCGGGACATGACCGCCGTTACGCGATCGACAATCAAAAGATCACCAGCGAACTTGGCTGGCGTCCCGCGCTGACCTTCGAGGAGGGGATCGAGCGGACCATTGAATGGTACCGGCGGAACAGCGAGTGGATGGAAGAAGTGATCTCCGGGACTTATCGGGATTATTATCAAACCATGTACGGTTGAGTCGCCTGTGCCCGAGGCCGCTCATTGCCGAGGGTGGTGGCGAGCGTTTACGTTGCCTCGGGGGGCGTGCTATAATACCAACTATTCAACAGAAAGCAGGTAATTGAATCGTGCCTTCACACACAACCAATTCTACCTTTGTGCAACTGGAAAAGAAGACGGTGCCGCCGGTGCTGAAGGCTTTATCCAACGAGACACCTTTTTTGATTGCGTTCTTGTGCATCTCTTTTTACGCCTGGCTGGCCCCCGCGGTCTATTCGAACTATCTGTCCTACGTGATTGTCGTCTGGGCGGCGGTGCTGATGTTGGCCAAGTTGCTGGTCCATGGTCCCAAATTTTTGAAGACAAGTTTATTTGGTATCGGTCTGGCGCTTGCCTATGTGGTTACTTTGGCGCTGAATCTTCGCCATGGACATCTCATGGTCCAGCTCCGGTCGCTGATTTGGATTGGCATGTTTTCGATTATCGTGTATGGCTCCGCCCTGATTCGCGAAAAGCTGTATCACAACACCAAGGCCCTGGTCACCACATTTGTGATTTTGACCTTTCTGGCCTCGCTGGTCTCCCTGATTTCGTACTACACCGAATGGGATTATTTCATGAAGCTGCCGGACGGCACCATCGCCCTCGTCGGTTTCTTCAATCAACGCCTGTTTGGCGTCTACATTGATCCCAATTTTGGAGCCATGTTCGCGACCTTGTCGATCCTGGCCTCCTTCGCTTATTATCTCTTTAGCAAGCGCAAGAAAGTGCTTTTCAGTATTTTCGCGGCGGTCAATTTAATCGTCCAATATCTCTTTATCGGCCTTTCCTTTTCCCGGACCGGTCTCATCCTGTTCTCATTTAGCGCGATCTATATCGCCATCGCATATTTTGTGCGGGCGAGGCGCCGCCCGAAGGTCAAGAGGAACGCGCCGCGGTTGATTGTCCGTGTCGTCGCGCAGACGCTGACCGTCGCTTTGTTGGCGGTCTTGCTATGGAAACCTGTCTGGACGAAAGAGATCACCATGCAGGTTTCGAGCATCATCGCTACCGCGTTCACACCCACCAAGAGCGTGCAGACCAATGGAGAAGAGGTCGACGAAGATGACAGCGGCAAGGGAAAAAAGAAGGGAAAAGACAAAGATCTGACCCAAGCGGAGGTCGAAAGAGAAGAACAAAAGAAGAAAGCGCGCGAGGAGACGTTACGACTGTTTGAGCAGCAGGAACGCAAGGACTCGTCCGCCAGCAGCGACGAACGCATGGCCTTGCTTAAGGAATCTTTTGAATTGTGGCGGCATGCGAAACTGTTTGGCCATGGTGATCGCAACCTCGAACAGGTCGCGCTGGAGTTGCTGCCCGACTCTCTGATGGCGCGTGGCAAGGTGCCGCATAATTCCTTTGCGCTTCTATTGGTCGCCGGCGGACTGGTGTCGACGCTGATCGTGCTCGCCTGGCTGATCTATATTTTTATCGTCTGGCTGCGGGCGCTGATTCGAACCCGATTTGATTTGAAGACGTGGATGATGGCGCTGCCGGTTTTTGTCTGTCTGGCCTCCGGCATGGCGTTGCAGGATCTGTTCCTGACGATGTCGCCCTCGTCGCTCATCTTTTGGTTCATGCTGGGCGCCACCCTTTGTTACTCTAAGTCCGTTCAGCTGGTCGGAACCGAGGCGGCAGTCGAGCAACCGGTCGGGGGACAGCCGGCGGCGACCGACGGACAGCCACCGGTGGTGGAGAACACGACTGTATGAGCGATCTCAAAGATTCCCCTGATACCAAAGAACGCGAAGACATAGACTCTCGAAATCATGTCAGCCGGACGGACCGCCCCGCGGTCACCGTCTGTGTGACTGCCTATAACCAAGAGAAATACATCGGTGAGGCGCTGGATTCCATTCTGGCTCAGCGAACCGATTTTGAGTTTTTGATTTTGATTCACGATGACGCGTCCACTGATCGGACCGCGCGGATCATTAAAGAGTATGAGTCCGCTCACCCCGAACGGATTCGCGCAATCTACCAGACTGTCAATCAATATTCTCAAAACATCGGCATTCAAGGTCAAATCCTGTCTCCACTGGTGACCACCGAATTCACCGCGCTGAACGAAGGGGACGATTTTTGGATCGATCCGAACAAACTGCAGATCCAATACGACTATATGATCGAGCATCCGGAATGCGCGGTCTGTTGCCACGCCGCACGACAGGTCTTGAGCGATGGTCAGACAACCGATATTGTCATGCCGGACAACGTCCGCCCGCTGGACACCTCGTCACTCGATATGGACACCATCCTGGCGATCGGCGGCGCCCTGCCAACCAATTCGTTTTTTTATCGTCAGCGCTACGCGCAAAATGGGTTTCCTGAGTTTTACAACCGCTGCGCTGTGGGTGATTATCCGATGATTTTGTACCTGGCAACCCAAGGCGGTGTGTATTTTTTTAATCGCCATCTTTCAGCCTATCGTTTCAACGCCGAAGGCTCGTGGACACGCAGCTGGGTGCGAGACCCTAATATTTATATCCGGACAAACGAAAGCATCATTCGCATGCTGGATGAGTTTGACGAGTTTACCGACCGGCGGTATCAAGCGGCGATACGTAAAAAACAGATCAATTATCGGTTTGAAAATATCATGTTAAGCCGGGACCGAAAATCCATCGCGGACGAACCATATAGGAGTTTGTATAGGACGCTTCCGTTCAAGCGTCGCCTACGCTTTCAAATCGCCTCGCGTTTCAATGCGCTGCACAGACTGAAACGAAGCCGAGATCTCAAACGACTGTGAGGAAATATGCATGCCGAAGGTAAGTGTTGTCATACCGGTTTACAATGTGGAAGAGTATCTTCGTGACTGTCTTGACTCCATCCTGAAGGTGAACGCCGCCGACTTCGAGATTGTCGCCGTCAATGACGGCTCGACCGACCAAAGTGGTCAGATTCTGGATTTATACGCGGCCAAGGATGCCAGGATTCGTGTGATCCATAAACAAAACGAGGGCAACAGCATCGCGCGCAATACCGGATTCGAACGGTCCACGGGTAAGTATGTCTTGTTCGTGGACAGCGATGACATGATCGTGCCGGACACCATCCCTCTTTCCGTTCAGGCGATCGAGCAATCGGGGGCCGATGTAGTGCTGTTTGATTTTCAGCACATCGCACAGGATGGACACCCAGGTTTGGTGTACTCGTCGATGGAGGAGCCGACCTTCCAAAATCGCATGCTTGACGATCGTTTCGAGGTGACCATGTTGATCCAGGCGTCACCCTGGTGCAAACTCTACAGCCGAGCCTTCCTTGAAGAACATAAGTTGCGATTCACTCCGAACCTGTGGTTTGAGGATCTGCTTTTCTGCCTGCAGATGGTGGCTTGTCGACCACAGATTTACTATTTGCCACAATCGTTTTACCTCTACCGGCAACGCGCCAAATCCATTACCAAGAGCATCGCCTCGCCGCGCAATCACGAGATCATCGGCGTCTTTGAAAAAGCGATCGAGTACTATAAAGTGAAAGATCTTTACCTGATTTGTGCGGATTTGATCGAACATCTTGCCTATACACATATCAAGTGTGGCGTGCTGTATATCGTCGCCAAGGCGGACAGCCGTGAATTGTTCCGGACCATCCTGGACGACTATCGGCGCCTGTTTCCGCATGACGAACGAAACCCGTATCGATTTAAGCGCACACGCAAGCAAAGAATCATCGCCCATCTGATCGAGCACGAACGTTTCCGACTGATTCGGGTATATTCCGGATTAAAAAAGAGCTGAGCTCAAAATGAGCCAAGCTCTTTGAAGGTATGGTGAAACCGGCTGTCCGCGTTCGGACCGCCCGATTTTCCGTCATGGTGCGGGCGGCTGACCTTTGCGCCGGATGGTCTCCTTCCACAAGTAACCATAATATGGATCGTTCTTCAATGGGCCGGCTATCTGATAGTCTTGCATCTCCGGCAACGAGTTGATTTCGATGATCTTAACACCTGCTGTCGAGACCACGATGTCAAAACCCAGATAGTCCAACATAGAGTAATAACGGCAGATATCTTTAATCAAGGTGAGGATTTCCTCCCAATGTGGGACGGTTCCCTTGATCAGCTCACCTGTGTCGGGGTGGTGGGTTGGGTATTGGCGGACAAAGTCCACGTCCTGCAAGCCACCTTCAAATTCTCCGGTTCGCACATCCAATATGGAAAACAAACTCCCTTGAGAGGTGTTGTCCACTTCCTTTGAGGTTGAGTTGCCAAAACGGATCAAGCCGCGACAGACGGGATTTTCCTCTCCGGGCTTCATGATGGCGATCACCCTCATCGAGTTGGCGGTTTTGGGATAGATCCTCGCGAGTTCTTCACAGGGTGTCAGGTATTCGGAGAACAAATAATTCTTCAACGAGCCGATGAAGTTGAGGGTGTCAGCCTCGCTGTAAGATTCTCCGTTGATCACGATCCCCGACCGCTCCGACCAGGACAGGTGATAGAATCCGACCCCTTCGGAACCGATCAGCATTTTAACCGCCAAATGTCGCTTGTCCTTTAACAACCGCACAATCGCCGTGGCGTTCGGCTCGACATCGACCGGCGCGTCGGGCAAGGCGTAAAACCGCCCCTCCTGATTCGAAAAATAATAATACTCAGGAAGATATTCGCGGAAGGGACCCAGCACATAATAGAAGGTCAGCTTGTCATCGATCCATTTACTATACTGATTGTTATAGGGAAATCCCCAAAAAAATTCCAGGTCGCTGATATAGTCACGGTAATTCTCCTCGGTCAGTCCGTACAAAGCGACACGGTCGGAAGAGAAACCACGCTCATGCGCCCAGCGCTTGACCTCGTCTCCGGTGGACCGGTTTTCCGTCAAATCGGTTCGCAGCTGTCGCCGGTAATCCTCATATTCCGGAAGCGACCAACCGGCCTTCGTCAGCCTGCGGTCTTTCAACTTTTTTCGGACAGTCTGAAAGAAATTCATATCTTCACCTCGTTTTGACTTATTGAATTGACTCGCTTAAATTATAGGTGGAAAAAAGCAACCTGTACAGATTGTTAAATCTTAGGAAGAGGACATGGATGAAGTGGATCGCGTTGATCTTGATGACCATTGATCATATCGCCAGTTTTGGAGTCAATGTCATCCGCCCCGAGATTGTGTTGGTGATGAGACTGCTCGGCCGTCTGGTGTTTCCCTTGTTTTGTTATCAGGCCGTGATGAGTTACCGCCGCACCCGCACGCTCTCTCTCTATTTTTTCCGTCTGTTGTTATTTGGTCTGCTCTCACAACTGATTGTGCCCTTGGCCGGATCTCCGTTTGAGCACTATGTCTTTGGTAATGTCATCTTCACATTTTGTGTCGGCATCATGCTGCTGTTCGGCTATGACCTCGTCCGCGCCTTCTTCGAAACAAGAAAGAGAGCGGAGGGAGCGAAAGAAGGGAGCCCCACGCCCTTGCCCGGCACCTCGTCAGGCACTTCGTCAGGCGAACAGACCTGGTCGGTCGATTATCGACAAAGATGGTATGTGACGGTCAAGTCGATCACGCTGCCGGCTGAGAGCGCGCTTTGGTTCGGCATGGTGTCCATCCTGCTCGCCCTGGTTCTTACCTTTGTGATTCATCCGGACTTTAGTTATTTTGGACTCGCCGGTTTTTTATTGTTTCATATATTGGATTCGGTCGAGCGACCATTCTACGCGATTTCGGATAAAACTACAGAACGGAGAAAAATCTTTCATTTTACTTTTGGATACGTTGTGCTGAATATCGCCTGGTTTTGGATCCGCATTCTATTTTTGGATACCGATCTCCAACCGGCGCTGATTCAGCTGGTTTCACCGTTGGCTGTTTTTTTATTCCCTAAGCTGAGCAAAGCTAAAAAATCCAACGCCATTGGAAAATATTTTTTCTACATCTATTATCCTATCCATTTGTTTTTAATCATTCGTTTGTTTCTCGACCTCACACCGCCTGCTAGATAATGACGTCATTACTAAAATTGATGCCATTTCGCATGGGTTCAAAGTGGTGGTGATGATTATTTCGCATGATAACGTATACGAAATGAGTTATTCCTGTAACATCTGAACATTGACAGAATGGGACAAAGCGGATAAGTTTAGACTTGAGTTTGTGTAGTCAATTTTTTTATACAGAAGCTGATTTTTTATGAAAAGGAATGGCTGAATTTTTAATTGGAAAGTTGAAGGTGATGAATGCTAAAACGAGAGGGGTGTTTAGTTTGAAAGGTAAGTTATGGGTCGCGACCGCTGCCTCGATAGCCATTTTACTGGGCTCCAAAGGTGCGGTTAGCGCAAGTCAAGCGCCTAACGCTTCGGTCACTCAAATGACCGCGCAGGATGTGGCGGATGACGAGCTCATCGAGCAATTGGATGATGCGGATCGGCAGCTTGAATCAGCTGATTTAAGTGCCGCGGAACCCACATCGACCGCTGTCTCGATGCCAAGTCAGACGACGGGAGCGGATGAAGCGGATGAAGCGGATGAAGCGGGTGAAGCGGGTGAAGGATCATCCGAAGATGAGTTGATCGGTGAAAGCTTGCCGGCCGAGGAACCGAGCCTTCCTGAAGGATCGGTAGCGGACGCGGAAAGCGGGGAGCCCTCCGCTTCGGACAGCGAGGAAGATTTTTCTTTCACAGTCAGCACAGTGAGTCCGCTGACGACTCCGCAGGGCGGCTTGAAGTATTTTATCGTCGACCCCGGAAGTCTTTACGACTCCAACAAGACGCAGACTTTTTATTTCAAAACGGAGCCGACGGATGACACGACTCCGGGTTCTCTTTACTATTTCTATTTAGTAAACGGACAAGATCGCGTGCTGCTGCACAGCAACAACCACGGCAATTTCGTTTGGGATCAAAAGACGATCGGCAAATACACCATCGAAGTGGAGCTCAGACATGGGGACGTCGTGCTGGCGACCCGCCGAGTGACCGCCGAGGTCAAGCGCGATCCCGCGCGCGCGCCGTTGCGTGTGGCGGGGACCTATGTCGACCGCACCCAGCTGGTCAAAGGTTCGTCCACTCAGTCGTCCGCCTATGTCAAAGTTGACCTGGCCGGCGGCGAGGGACCCTATAAATATAATTTTTATACCCAATACAACGGCGGAGCCTTTGTGTTGGCGCACACCAACAATCACGGTAACTACATCTTCGCGCCGTCTCAATTGGGTGACTACGTCATCCGCATCGAGGCGACCGATCAGTATGGCGAACGAGTGACCTCGACCACACCGCGGATCAGCTATCAGGCGGTTCCGCCGCAGGTCAAATATTTTGTGACCGATCCGGCCGACGGCGTGGTGCAGATGTCCAATTATCTGTATGCGAAAACAGAGGGCGTCAGCGCCGAGCCGTTGACCTATACCTTCCGACTCGATTCCGGCGGACAGTCCACCTTGCTGGAAAGCAACTCTCATGGCAATCTCTACACCAATTTAGCGGGATTTTTGGCCGGCAGCTATCAGCTGAGGCTGGAGGTGGCCGATCAGTCCGGCGGTGTCCTGCAACTCAATAAGAATGTGAAGATCGTGGGCCGACCGATCACGCTGAATTATTTCATCGGTTCACCGGCGAGCCAATACGATTCCAACGCCGAGGGATTCTATCTCAAGGCCGAGGCCACATCTCAAGCCTCACCGATCGAATATACCTTCTATCAGGTCGTGGGATCCAACTTGCAAAAGATTTCCGCCAATAACCATGGCAACTTGATCTATCTGCCGAGCCTGACCGGACAGCTGACCGTCGAAGTTCAGGCCGCCAATAAGGACGGCGAGATCGCCAAGCGCAGAGTCAGCGTCAACCATATCGCGGATCCGCCGAATATCACGGCGCTGCATTTGGACCGCGCCGGCTATGTCATCGATCAGGCGAGCGACGCCTATCTCAAAGTCGACACGAATCAAGTCAACAAAAATCTGACCTATGAATACGATATTTTGCTGCCGGATGGAACCGTGCGCACCGAAATGTCCAACACCATCGGAGCTTTGCAGTTCGCGTTCAACGAGGTCGGTCAGCACACGGTGACCGTCAGAGCGATTGACTTCCGCGGCCGCGTTTCCGAAAAATCGATCAATGTAGATGTCTTTGATAAGCTTAAACTGAATTCAATCGATCTGACTCCGGGTGACGTGGTCAAGGTGTTTGACACACTGACGATTGACGTGGACGCCACCGGAGGATATGGCAACAAGAACTACACAATCAATTTGATTGATCAAAATGGAGTGTCCACCAAGTTGAGTGGCGGCAGCCTCCGTTCGATTAAACACAGCTTTTTGAAAACGGGCGCATACAAAATCAAGGCGACGGTGTCGGATGGTCTGGGCAATCAAGTCACACTTTCTAAAAACATCACCGTCAACAGCAATCCGGTCATCATCACGCCTTACATTTTGCCGGGCGCGAGCCTGACTGCGAACAAGGACGCCATCTTCGGCGCATCTTTCGTCGGCGGTGGCAACGCGAATTTATACAGACAGGAGATCTACGACGCGTCATGGAATCTTCTGTACCACCAAACAAACGTTTCACGCCTGACCTGGAAACCGACCGCCACAGGCACCTATTATTACAGCGCGGTCGTGCTGGATCAGTTGACCGCTCCGTATTTTGGCTCGACGAGCTTCACGGTCAGCGCACCATCCGCCGGACCCAAAGTCAGCGGTATGTATCTCAATCAGACAACCTTCACCGAAGATCTGGACGCCGATTTTTACGCGAACATCTCCGCCACCGGAGCGACCGAATATGATTTCTACGCGATTCGTGAGAATGAGGCGCCTCAACTGGTCCATAGCGGAACCTACCCCGCGCTGATGCATCGCTTCTACGTGGAAGGAAAGTATGACATGGTCGTCGTCGCGAAAAATGCGTCGGGACAATACGACCTCGCGAAGAAAGCGGTCACCGTCAAACCCAACCTGCCGATCGTCAGCAGACTGACGGTCGATACCAGCACCTACGGAGCCGACCGGACCTTGAGACTTAACACGGGTATCAAAGCCGGCACCGGCAAACCTGCGTATTCCTATCAATACACCTCGTATTCGTGGAAATATGGAGAAACCCTGGTCGCCGTCAACGTGGGATCAAACTTCTCCTATATCGACTATGATCCGGACGTCGCGGCCATCCGCGTGGTGGTAACCGATCTTTGGGGAAGACAAGGCACTTTGTTGACGCGCTTCACCTTGCCGGGTTCCTGGGCGGGACACAGCGGTCAGGTCACCTACGACGACAATGATTCGACCTTGGTGTTGAACTGGCAGAGCGTGCAAAACCCCACCGGTTTCGCGATTTTCAACAACGGCGTGCTGGTTGCCGATGTCAAGGGAACGACAAGGACCTTCAGCACAAAATCACCGGCTTACGGGTCGTCTGTCGATTATCAGGTGATTCCGTACTACAGCACGACCGGAGGCAACTATTCGACTACGGCGGTCGCGGATAAATTTACGAACGATCTGGCCTATAGCCGCGTTCAGTTCCGCAAGCTCACCGAGCTGGAACTCTTTTTGCTGAACAATCCGGGACGCAAAGCGGTCTACGATATCGCGATGGGCTCGATTGGCAAGATCCCTTATTACCTTGGCGGCAAAGCGTCCGGACCCGGCTATGCGGCAAACAACTTTGGCTCATACGTGCGTCCCGACAAAGCGGGAGCGACCCGTAGAGGACTAAACTGTTCCGGCTATGTCGAGTGGGTGTTCTGGACGGCGGGCTACGGAGGCTATGACACCGGAGACTGGTCCTGGACCTCGCCGATGATGGCCAACTCCAAGACCATCAGCGCCAGTCAACTGCTGCCGGGCGACCTTGGATTTAAAGAGGGATACGGAAGCTACAGCAACCATGTCGGTATTTACCTGGGCAATGGACTGTGGGCACATCTGCCGTCCCCCGGAACCTGGGTCCTGCTGAACAGTCCGACTTACTGGACTTATTTCCGCAGACCTAGAATGTGGTGACGACTGAGTTTTAACTGAATAACGATTTATGGAAACAAGTCCATGAATGACCCGAGTCGGGTGAAGTCGACGATAGTGGTGATTCATGGACTTGTTATTGGCATAAATGATGATTCATTGTGCCGTTTACAAGGAATATCAATACGCGTTATGGCAATCGTCTCTCCGATCTTTATATTGTTTATCGTCGTCGCGAGTGTGCAACACTATGTGCTGCCCCGCGCGCTGCGAACCCCTTTTTTATTTTTGTCCGGCCTCGTTTTCGCGGCTTTGATTAATCTATATGGAGCCCTGTTCCTGCTGATCTCAATGACCCTGGCATTCGCCTTCGGGCGTGCGGTCGGCGCAGCCAAATCGCCGAACGGACGGCGCCTGATGTTGACCGTTTTAATTTTGATCGAGCTGTCCGGACTGCTTTTTTTCAAGATTTATCGTCTGTTTATCGAGCCGGTGCGCATCTCGTTTGGTCCCCAGACATCCGACATCCTGGACTTTATGTTGCCTGTCGGAATATCATTTTACGCGCTGCGATCGATTTTATATGTATTGTCAGTCTATCGCTCGGCACAAAACATGGAGACCAATTTTTTTGTGGTTGGCAGCTATGTCGGCATGTATCCCTTTCAAATCGCCGGTCCGATTTACTCCCCTGAACAGATGATCCGGCAGATCAAACGCGCCGCGCGACCGAGCGAAAGGCGTGTCAGAATTGGTCTGCGTGAGATGGCGCGGGGATTGTTTGAGAAAATCATTCTGGCGAACACCTTTGGCCACCTTGCTCAGTTTATAATTCAAGAAGATCAATTGATTCACTATGAGGCGATCAGTGTATCTGTGCTGACCGCCTTTGTGCTGTACATCGATATCCTGGCGTACCTGCATATCGCGGGCGGCATGGCGCTGCTGCTTGGCTTTCGCAAGGTCCCGGATCGTAGGACCAAGAACCCGGTCCCGCTCGTCCCGTTTGCCCTCCAAACAACCTCCACGCCACAGGCGCTGCTGACCTGCCTGCTGTTTTCACTGTGGCTTGGATTGTCCGACCTGTTTTTGGTGGGCGTCGCCTTATTCTGCGCGCCGTCTCTCATCCGCGGTATAGGGCGCCGCATCGGTGCCAAAACGGATCGGTCTGTGACAAAGGTCAGGCAAGGTGGTGGCGAAGTTGGCGCGACTCTTTTTCGCGGTCTGCGCGCCGGCGCGGTCCGGCTTTACCTGTCGCTGGCCGCAACCTTTTTTTGGCTCAAAGATTGGCGCCAAGTTTCGGACTTCTTGGCAAAAATGTTTGCTTTTGGAGGATTGCGGAAGGTAATCTCCGATTTTAACAATATTTTTTATTTCGCCTATCAAAATCTGGAAATCATCCCGGCACTGTTTAAATACTCGGCCTTGCTCGGACTTGCCGTCTGGATCGTCACGCAAGTTCGGGTCCATTATAAGAGAAAAAACCGCATGAGAACGCTGCGTGAAAATAAGTGCACGGGATCGTTTGTCCCAGCTGTTTTATTGATTGTTTGGTTGATGGCTTCGTACTGGGTGGAATGGTCTTTGTTTGGCGAAAGCTACCCATTTTTGTTGATTCGATTTTGAGGAGTGTCATGAAAAAAAGTAGAGGCCTGACCCTTTTATTACTCAAAGGAGCTGCGGTGCTGATCTGCTCCGTTCTTCTGTTGAATTCTTTGGTCCATCATTTGATGGTTTGCTTACCCGAGCGCGATCCTCGTACGCTCAATGCCGTGTTTGGCCAACAATATGTGTACCTGCGATCCTTGGATGATCACGAAGCCAAAGTCATTGTCTGTGGAGATTCGTCTTTGGCGTATAGTTTTGATCCGGATTTATTTGCGCTGAGAACAGGATATAATACCGCTATGATGGGTGTTTACTCCAACTTAGGATCGGTGCCCTGGGAGGTGGCGCTGACCGAAGCAAAGGAAGGGGACATTCTTATTTTGGCTTTCAACTATTCGATGTGGATGCGGGACACGACAATAAACGCCGACGTTCTTTCGGCGTTTCAGGCAAACCCCGAATGTATTTGGAAGGTGTTTCCAAATAGACGCTTGGAGCTGTTGTCCAACTTGCCTCAATATCTGGACATTCAATATCATCCATCCGCAGAGTCGGAGAACGAATATGGCGAGGAGATGGTGGAAGGATACTATTCCGCCGAAGTCTTCGCTGAAGGAAAGCTACAGGTTCACCCACAAGAATGCGTGATAGCCGACCCGTTTGAACCTGAGCGATATGGTGTCTATGATTTTTCGCTCTATATGGTCGATGAGAAGATGATTGACTACGTTCAGAAATTCTCCCGGCGCGCCATGTTGAAAGGGGTTGATCTGTTGATTTCCTTCCCGCCAATTTTGGATGAGGCGGTCATCAGCGATGAGGCCTCACAAATCGCATTTGGCGAGGGTATCGCGTTTGACACCGGTGTGACAACGATATCCTCACCGGCGGACTATGTTTTCCCCCGGGTGTGCATGTATGACACCATCTATGATTGCAATACCGATGGGATTGAGCGACGCACCAGACAGCTGGCGGACGATCTGAACGTCTATCTCAACAAAAAGTGAATCTTGCGGTTTTTGAAGTGGAGCGACTGTGAAAGGAGCGCGTCATAATGAAATGGATTGCCTTGATCATGGGCACCTTGTACCAGATCACGCATTTTTTACCTGAGATTTCTCCACTTTGGCTGAGCGCCACCGGCCGGGTGTTCGGCCCGATCTCTTTTGCGCTGTTCGCCTACCAAAGTGTCGTCAGCTGCAGAAAGACACGCTCGCTCGCCGCCTATTTTTTTCGTTTGGCAGGTGTCGCCACTGTCACCCAAATTATCCTTGAGCGGGTCATGGCGATCACCGGTTTTGAAATGTCTCCGAATATATTGATCACATATTGTCTGGGCATTATGATGTCGGTTGGTTTGGATCTGTGTGTGGCCGGATTAAAAAAAGAAGAAGGTGACCGGCCAATCAAAGTTCACGAACTAACGATGTCCCGCAAGCAAAGTCTGTACTTGGGCGCATCTTTGATGGTCATGTCCGGGGCGTTGACCTTGGCGATCAGTCCGACCTACAGTTATTACGGCGTGCTGACTTATCTGGTGTTGCATGTCATCGATCAATATGAAAACCGGGAACTCGCCGCGGGAAAACCACAACCCGGCAACTCGGCCACACGATTTTGGGTCAGCATGACAAGTGTCAATCTTCTCTGGATCGCCTACAATCTTTATACGGGTTTGCTGATTCCCGAAGACGCGATCGTCTATTTATTCTCTGTGGCGGCGGTGCCGGCATTTTCGCGGATTGCAAAAGAAAAGGAGAGCAGAGCGGTGGAAAAATGGTTTTTCTATCTCTATTATCCTTTGCATTTTTTGGCTTTTTTGCTGGTATAGGGGATAAGAAGAGGGAGCGGGCCTCGGCCCGGCTGAAACGAATCAAAGAAACGAATTAAAGATGATATACTATATAATCATAATTGTGAATGGATGGGAAGTAGGCGAATATGACAACAATACTGGTGACTGCGATCGGCTCCTTTGCGGCGGAAGTGATGATTCGGGTGGCAAAGGAATTGGGCTACCGGGTGGTGGGATGCGATATCTATCCCGCCGGCTGGGTAGCCAGCTCGGCCGATGTGGACGCTTTTTACCAAGTCCCGTACGCCAATGATCCGGCCTATCTCGAGCGCATCAGCGCGATCTGTGAAGACGAGAAAGTCGCCGCAGTGATCCCTTTGACCGATGATGAGGTGGATGTGTTGAATGACCACCGCGACGATCCCGGGTTGGGCCGGGCCGCGCTTTGTCTGTCGTCGACCGAAACCATCCGTATCTGCCGAGACAAGGCCGAGCTGGCTCAGTTCGCGAAAGAGCGCCGACTTTGCCGCACCATTCCTTCTGTCAACCTCTCGGACTGGGAGATATTTGGAGAGACCGCCGGATTTGACTATCCGTTAGTGATCAAACCGGTTGATGGTCGCAGCAGTCAGGACTTGTTCATTGTCCACAGCCGGGATGAGTTTGTTGGCGCTGTAGCGGGAATCGCAAAGGCTCGCCGACCTCATTTTGTTGTGCAGCCATTCCTGGACGGCTGTGTGGTCGTGGCGGATGTGTTCCACGCTCCACAACAAAACATGCTTGAGGCAGTGCTGCGCCGAGAACACCTGCGCACCAAGAACGGAGCGGGCACCACGGTTGAGATCTTCAGGGAGCCGGCGCTGGAGGCGACAAGCTGTCGCCTGGCGGAGGAGTTAGGTACCGTGGGCACGGTCTGCTTTGAGTTTATTGAAAATTCCCATGATGGAGAGTACTATCTGTTGGAATGCAATCCGCGTCTGAGCGGCGGTGTTGAGTTTACCCGCATGGCCGGTGTGGATGTGGTCGCCAACCACCTTTTATATTTTTTGAATGAAGAATTGAAGCCATTGCCCTCGCCCCGCTGTCGCCTCATCGCGCGCCGCTATCAGGCGTTTGTGATGGAAGAAAGACAATGAATGTTTGTAAGTGCCGAGAGGTTTATGACAGGTCTGAAAGTGTGAAAATATGAGTGCGAATAAAAGCATTGTGTCGGGTATGGTTTGGAAACTGTTGGAGCGATTTGGTGTGCAGACCATACAATTTATTTTACAGCTGGTGCTCGCCCGTCTGTTGGATCCCGAAAACTATGGTGTGCTCGCCTTGATGATTGTGTTCATCAACATCGCCACCGTTTTTGTGCAAAGCGGATTCAACACCTCGTTGATTCAAAATCCTGACGTCACCGAGGATGATTACTCCTCGGTCTTTTGGGTGTCGCTGGCGATCGCGACCGGTTTGTATATTATTTTGTTTTTCTCCGCGCCGAGAATCGCCTCATACTACGACATGCCTCAGATCATTGTGCCATTTCGGGTGTTGGCCCTGATGTTGTTTCCCGGCGCACTGAATTCGGTTCAGCTGGCGAAGGTTAGCAGAGAGATGGACTTTCGCAAGGTTTTTTACAGCAATATCGGGGGCATCGTGATTTCAGCCGGGCTCGGCATCGTGTTGGCCTTTAAAGGTTTTGGCCTTTGGGCGTTGGTTGCGCAGACTCTGCTGAACGGTTTGATCGCGGCCTTGGTCATGGTCTTCACTGTGGATTTTCGACCTCGCCTTGTTTGCGATATGCGGCGTGTCGGAATCCTTTTTTCGTTTGGCTGGAAATTGATGGCGGCGTCCTTGTTGGACACGGTATATTTGGAATTGCGCAGCCTGGTTATCGGCAAAAAGTACACGGCCGAGACGCTTGGTTACTACAACCGGGGCAAGCAGTTTCCGCAGTTCGCGATCAACGGGATCAACGGAGCCGTGCAAAGCGTGATGTTGCCGGCGATGTCGGCGAAACAGAACAATCCGCGCGCTGTCCGGGACATCATGCGCCGTTCCATTATCGTCAGCTCCTATCTGATTTTTCCGCTGATGGGGATATTGGCCGGCATGGCGCGGCCGATCATCCAATTGTTGCTAACCGACAAATGGCTGCCCGCCGTGCCCTATATGCAGGTATATTGTTTTGTCATGGCCTTTTTCCCAATTCACACATGTAATCTACAGGCGATCAACGCCATGGGTCGAAGCGATGTCTTTTTGAAACTGGAATTCGTCAAGAAACTGCTCGGAGTCGGTCTGCTGGTCGTCGCGCTCATCGCTTTCGACAGCCCGATCGCGATCGCGCTGTCGGGAGCGGTCAGCGCGCTGCTCAGCACATTCATCAACAGCTATCCCAACAAGGTGTTGATTCAGTACTCGTATAAAGAACAGCTGCAAGACCTGCTGCCTCAATTTGTGCTGTCGATTCTGATGGCGTTGCTGGTCATTCCGGTGCAGTTCCTGCGCGTCCCCACGTCGCTGCACATCATCTTGCAGTTGGTTGTCGGAGCGGCTTTCTATCTGGGCGCTTCGATATTGTTTAAATTTGAAGGATTCAAACTGGTCAAAGGAATGCTGGACGCCATCAAGATGAAGAGAAGGAGTGGGACCAATAAAACCTCGTGAGTATAAATGAACATGAGGAGTGAGAAAGAGAGGCAAGAATGACCGGCCAAAATACATTTGATGATGCCCGCTCATTTTTCCGTGGCGCACGCGCCGAGGTGATCACTCTCGTCATCATATTATTTTTGCAAGTCGGCTTTATGGTGAGGATGGGCGTGGAGAAAAAAGAATATCATCTCGACGAAGTCTATTCTTATGTGTTGGCGAACAGCCACCGTGCGGATCGAATTACCAATCGGCCGGATCTCTGGGAACGCTGGATCAGCCCGGGAGAACTGAATGAAGTCGTGACGGTGCAGGAGGGGGAGCGATTCTCATTTGGCACCGTCTATCGCAACAATGTGCTGGATATTCATCCGCCCCTATATTATTGGGCGCTGCACAGCGTCTGTTCGCTATTCGCCAACCGTTTCTCCAAATGGTTTGGGCTCAGTCTGAACATTCTGTTATTTTTGCTAAATCAGCTTGTGTTGTACGCATTGTCCAAACGGCTGCTGCGCAAACCGCGCTTGGCGCTGCTGCCACCTTTGCTATATGGCGGCTCGATGGTCGCGCTGGACACCGTCTTGTTTTTGCGCATGTATATGATGTTGACCTTCTGGACCACGTTGCTGGTATGGCTGGCGCTGGACATCCTGGAGCGCGGCCAAACCGCGAAGAAGTTGGTTATGTTGTACGTGGTCACTTTGGGCGGACTAATGACACAGTATCTTTTTGCAATTGTCGCCTTTTTTATTACCGTCTCTGTCTGTCTGACGAAATTTTGGCGCAGGCAGATTAAAGAGCCACTGATCTTTGGCGCCACGATGCTCGGAGCTGTGGGATCGTTGCTGTTAATCTATCCCGCCGCCCTCATGCACTTACGAGGTAGCGAGACGAACCCGATTGGCGCTGAAATCATGAATCATATAAGACTCATAAATGAGCTCGGTGAGACGGTCCGACTCAACCTGAAGGACCTGTATGATACTGTGCGCATCCGCTCGGTCACGCTGCCGGTTTTGATGGGGTTTGGCGTGATCTGTCTGTTGTTTGTCATCTCGAGTTGGATCGACCAAAAGAAAGCGAGCTCCGCCCGTGGGAATCAAGAGAGCCTGAAACCGGAATTAAACGAGGTCAAGAGGGATCAGCAACGCTTTGTCCGACTGTTCACTACCTTCGCCTTGACATTTGTTGTGGTCTCGCATGTAACAGCCCACTACCGCAGCCTTCGCTATCTTTACAGCCTCATGCCAATTTTGTCGTTGCTGGTAATCATGCTGTTCGTGCTGTTGATTCAAAAGATTAGCTTGGATAGGAAAATATTCGAGCTCACCCTTATTTTCGCCGTGCTGTTCAGCGTGATTTCATTCATGCGAAACCCCATCTCTCAATATATGTATCAAGATGTATATGATAAAGATCGGTGTCGAATCTGTGACTATGAGACCGATCTTTGCCTATTTGTCAACGCGAACCTGCCGGACGGATCTGGATACGCGACCGCCCCGCCAACCGAAAATTTATTGAGAATGATGGCGTACGATCACATCTATATGACAGATGAGAAGGGACTATACAACTGGAACGGACTTTATTCAGACCAGGATTTCAGCGACGGTGTGATTGTGTTTGTCGCGACAGATCAAAATTGGCTCGCAGGCCTGAACGGAGACTCTGTAATGGAGCAAATACTCAACAATTCGGCCGAGCTGCGAGAGTATGTCCGGATCCAAAAGACCGGATTGTGTGACATCTATTACGCGCATTGAATCGTCAAATATCCCGGCGATGTTATAAAGCGGACAATCAGATTCTCGACAAACCGCCTGGACATAATGATGTAATTACCTCTATGAATAGCAAGACGATTCGGTCATCTATTCACTGTTCAGCGAAATTGACCGCCGGTCGCGTTAAGCGATGTTATCTTTTGGTAATCAAAGCTTAATTTGAATAAAGCTTGACGCCGTTCCCTCTCAATGATATTTTTCAAGATATATTCATTTTGATATATGTTTAATGAATCAGAAAAGGATTCATAATCGACACCGGCAGTCGCGCGCGCCACTTATAATAAGGTCACCGTTGATCGTACGCGCATCGAAGACCATCGCCGAAAGGCAATTTGATATCCCTCAAACGAATTGTTCGGGAATCGATTTCAGGAGGCTAGCTTGAAACTTAAAAGAATACTGGGTGCGCTGACCATCATGCTGACCGTTTTATTTGCGGCGGTGGGTGTCAACGCTCTGGAAAGTGAGGCGGGCGATCCGACGGCGCATGAGCGTGTGGCTGTTTTACCGCAAGAATTCATGACGACCGATCCAAGAGATTCGGATTCGGCAACGGCTGAATCCCAGAATCCTCAGGATGTTGACACCGATCTGCCGCGATTGTTTGCCGGACTCGAGGAAGAGTCCGACGTTCTGACCGAAGACTTGGCCGCCGGCGAGATCAAAAGTGATGAGCTGCCGGACGGTGACGAGCCATCCACCGACCTTCCCTCCATCGATCAGCCTGATGGAGATTTAGGGGAGTCTGAAACTACCGAAGAACCAAGTGAGGATAATGAACTCACCGGCGACCTGGAAGACGATGACGTCATTACCGCAGGTGGTGATGAAGATTTGGATTCTTCAGACGATCCTGACTTTTTGAATCAACCGACGGCTTCAGCATCATCGAACGAAGGTGATCGATCATCGGTTTTTTCTATAATGTCGACCACAGTGGAGCAGCCGGTTCCGGTTGGCAAATTATCCTATTTTATCGCCTCTCCGAACTCCGTCAAAGAATTCAGTGGAGAGACCGTCTATCTGAAAACTGATAAAACCGCGGACAGCGAGCCGGGCGCATACTTTGCCTTCTATCTGCGTGACGCTGCGAAAAATACCTATACATTGTTGGCGGCCAACAGCCATGGCAATCTGATCTGGAACTTTGGAGCGAAGGGTTCGTATACCGTCGTTGCCCGTTTAGTTTATAATTCTCAAATTTTGGATGAGTGGCAGACTCAAGTCCGAGTTGTCGCGAACCCGAATCGCACCCCTCTTAATCTGGCTCCGGTCTATGTGGACCGAACCGCGCTGGACCTGGCCGACGCGCAGCCCGTCTATGTCAGGGCGGTCGCGACCGCGGCCGGCAGAGCGGTGCAGTACCAATTTTATGAAGTTTCGAGCCGGGGAGGTCTGCGCTGGCTGGACACCAACACGCATGGCTCTTTGCTTTACTCTCCGTCCGCCGCCGGTGAATATCAGATTCGTGTGACGGCTGTGGACAGCGATGGCGAGTCGCTGACCGCGCTGAGTTCGCCGATCACGGTTTCGACAAAGCCGATCAACGTCGAATATTTTGTGACCGATCCGCGCGATGGAAAATTTATTTTAGACGATGGAAACATGTTTTACGCGAAAATCGGTGTGAGCGGTACCGATCCGCTGACTTACGCGTTTCGTTTAAAAAAAGGCGCTCAACAGTTTGATCTGGAGACCAATGACCACGGCAACCTTTTTGTCTCGCTGGCTAATATCCCGGTCGGCAGCTATGTGTTGGAAGTGGAGATCACAAACGAGCATGGTGACGTGGCACGGCGGACCCAATCCCTGCAGCTGTCGCTGCCACCGTTCAGCCTGGCTTATTTCATCGCCGCTCCGACGGCTTTAAAAGACTCTGCCTCACAATCTTTTTATCTAAAGGGAGAGGCGGTGGCCAGTCAATCCGTTAAATATTTCTTTTATCGCATGCTACCCAACCTTCAGGCCATTTATATGTATGAGAACTTGCACGGCAATTATATTTATTTACCAAATGTGACCGGCAATCTCACCTTGAAGTGTGTCGCCTTGGGAGCGGATGGCCGCGTCGCTGAGCGTCTGACTCAGATCCAATATGCCGCTGATCCGCCGGTGATCAGTCAACTGACGCCAAACCTTCAATCCTACAATCTGTTAAACGCCAGCAATATGTATCTTAAGGCGCATTCAAACTTCGCCTCCGGAAAAGAACAACAGTTTTCGTACTATGTGAGGACTCCGGACGGCAAATTGAACTATCTGACCACCAATCAAAGTGATTTGTTGATGTATAACTTTGGCACGGTCGGCAACTACCAGTTTGTTGTCGAACTAACCGACTGGAAGGATCGCAAGGCGGTCAGCGCGATCAACGTGACCGTCACCGAGCGACCTATGAAGGTCATTCCGGTGTTGTTCTTGTCACCCAGCAATCAGCCAAATAACTACTACAAGAATATATCGACCACCGAGCGAGCGCAGATGGAACTGTTGGCCGCGCTGATCAAGACAAAATTGTCCGCCTATGAGATCACTGTTGTGCTGCCGGATTATAATCTGGAGGCGGCGCGCGGTTGGCGCACGCCGGGTCCCAACAACGAAGAGGCGATTAAAATAACGGGGCGCCCGACCGATGCGAAAAATATCAACGCTGACTTTTATCTGGCGCTCCACAGCAACGCAGTCGGCAGCGGCACCAACACCAACTCGACCGGACCGCTGGCGCTCTACCATCCCAGCAGCGCGCTGTCGAAGAGTATGGCGAATTCATTGTTTAATAACTTGATGGCCGTCAATCCTCCGAATGGCAACACCGCCGGGGGGATCAGAAGCGGAATGGACGCATTTGCCGGAAGAGGCTATGGAGAGGTTCGGTCGCCGATGGAGCTGGGCATTCCCTCGGTGCTGCTCGAAGTCAATTTCCATGACAACGCGCGGACTGCGGCCTATATAGTCAACAGCCGGGATCAGATCGCCGAGCAAATCGCCAAATCAATTGTGCAGACCATGAATCTGCAGCGGCTCGGCAGCGGCTCGGGTTCAGGTGGTCTGGCCGGCCTGGGCACGAATATCAACATACTCGGCGGCCCAACGGCGACTCAGGCTCAGGCTCAGGCCTGGGCGACCTCCAAGGGAGCCGCGGCCTGGTTCATTGAACAGATTCCCACTTTCTGGTCAGTCTCCATAACCGCCGGCGTCGATCCGGTCGTCACCTACGTGCAATCCGCGCTCGAGACTGGTTATGGTAATTTCACAGGCGTTGTGACGAGCGACCACCACAATACCTGTGGGCTCAAAACAAAGGTTGGTGGCGGCGACTACGATAAAGAGGCGCACGCGAAATTTGACAGCTGGAGGACCGGAATCACGGCTCAGGTCGATCATCTGGCGCTGTACGCCGGCCAAGTGGGCTATCCAAAGACCCAGCATTCGAGTATCAACAGCGCGGTGATCACGTATGCCATCGGATACACTTCGGACCCGAGACATTTCTCATGGATAAAAGGGACCGCCAAGACAGTCAAAGAGTTGGGCGCCAAGTGGGCTCCGTCAAGCAGCTACGGCGAACGTCTGGAAACGTTGATGCGTGAATTATGGTCATTCTAAATCAGATCAATTGATGTGAAGGATGCCTGTCCACGGACTGACACATTACCTTAAAGTAGAGATTTTGTGCTATCGCAACAAATAAACGACCCGGCTAGCCGAATGGCGAACCGGGTCGTTTGTATTAATATTAGAAAGAGAGCGGAGGGGATGAACAACATCAGCTGTCAAACGTCAATACTTCACACCTTCACGCCGAAAGACCACTGTTAGGGTCTTAAAGAAGATTTTCAAGTCCATCAGAAACGAGACGTTGTGCAGATATTCCAGGTCTCGCCTCATCTTGTCCTCAAACGTGATGTCGTCTCTGCCATTGACCTGCGCGTTGCCGGTCATGCCGGGCCTTAGGTCATAAATATGGTTAGCTAAACGAAACAGGTGAATTCGCTCTTCCTCGACGATCAGCGGGCGGGGTCCGATCAAACTCATGTCTCCGATCAACACATTGACCAGTTGAGGCAACTCATCGATGCTGGTCTTGCGCAACAGGTGCCCGATCTTGGTGATGTGGACGCCGGCGTCCTCGAAATCCTCGGTCGCGACTGCGTGAGGCGCGTTTTCATACATGGTGCGGAATTTGTAGATGGTGAAATGACGACCGTTTCGACCATATCTGATCTGTTTGAAAATGGGTGAACCCTTGGACTCGACACGGATCGCGATGATCACAATCAAAGCGGGGAGAAGCAATATCAACAAGGCAAGCAAACTGATCACGATATCTACGAATCGCTTAAAACAAGCATAGGTGCGCTGTCCGGCGGTGGGTGAAAAAGGGATCGCCTCGTTCAAGAATGGGTTGTCCTTGTTTGCATTCTTCTTGGAAGCAGGATCTTTGGCTGCCGGATTTAGTGCCGCGCTTTGATCAAAAGTGTTCAAACTTGTTCTCCTTTCTCAAAGCGATGGTCATAATAACAAAGATTAATTTAACCAATGATCAAAATGACTTTGATGTATTTTATCATATTTACGACACAATTCGGCGGTTTGCCGTTTTTCAACCGTCGCACTCAGTGGACGGCGACACGAGAGCTCAGGCAGGCCAGTCACAAAAATCAGAGATCTATGTCAAGATCATCCGTTCCACATTGTCAAATCCGATTCGCTCGATCGTCTGCGCGAACCGTTCACCTTTCTCACCCTCGTTTTTATAAAATATAATCACCGATTCGATGGTGTCGAGCACGGCGGCCACATCAGTCAGCATCGGACCGAGCGGTTTGCCCACCGCTGTTTTTTTGCCCCATCTGCCACCGACGTATATTTGATAGCCGTCGACACCGCTTCCGATCGCGCCGAACGGACAGCGGCCGACACATAGGCCACAGTTAACGCATGTCTGATCGATGTTCAGCTTTCCTTGCCGCACGACAGCGGATCCGACCGGACAGACTGTTTCGACCGCGCAGACTTTGCAGCCTCTACATTTTGTTTTGTCATAGACCGGTCGCCTTTGTCCGACGACACCCAAATCGTTCAAACTCGGCTTGACACAGCTGTTGGGACAACCGCCGACGGCGATTTTAAATTTGTGGGGCAGTGTGATCGCTCTATAACCTTCATAGAATCGACTGTGGATTTGCGCCGACAAATCAAAGGTGTCGATCAGGCCAAATTTACAGACGGTGCCTTTGCAGCTGACCACCGGTCGGACCTTGGCTCCGGTACCTCCGGTTTCCAATCCCTCGGAGGCGATATAAGCGCAAAACGCCTCGATTTGCTCATAGAGAATACCCGGGATCTCCACCGTCAATCGCGATGTGAAGGTGACGGTACCGTTGCCGAACCGCCGCGCCGCCTCCGCCAGACAAGCGGTTTGGGCGGCGGTTATCTTCCCATTTGTGGTCAAGACTCTGGCGGAGAAACTATCGGTTCCTCTGTTGCGCAAAAACCCCAGACCTTTGAGACGTTTTTCATCTTCGATGCTTATCATGAAAGCAGTCATGATTGATGCCCTCCTAGAATTATTATTATAATGGCGGTTATTTTACCCAACTATCCATTATACACATTCGATCCATTGTTTATAAATCTTGCTTTGAACTCGTTCAAGTCACCGGCGCGGCGGAGGGGGGCGCGCCGAATGTGTAACTGAACAAGGGGGGATTTAGTACAAGAAGACGGAGAGGCTGAGGGCGCTAATTATCGTCAAAGATATGTTTTGCCTGGCACTTGGCAATAATACAAAAACGATCGGAGTTTGGACCAGTCGCCCGCCGTCCAGTCATGATCCAATGATAGAGAATAGAGAGGGGAGGGACAATGCTTTGCCAACTCCCGCATTTCCAAAATTATGGAGGTGTTCTCATAGCGCGGATCGAGCGTCAGCACCGCGTCTGTTGATTCGCCCATCTGCAGCGCCTTGGCATAGCGATACCGGCCATTGCCTCCGGCGAACCGGGGTAGGAATCGGTCGGCGTTTCGCGTCAGCCGGTTCAGGTCCGGCGCGTACGGGTCGCGGCGGTCCAATCGTGAGCCGATCGTTCGCATCCATTCCGCAAGCTCGGTCAGCTGATCGATTGGTTGACCATTATCCTTCCATAAGAACCATAGATATTCGGACAGAGGGCTGCGCGAAATGGTTAGCCCTTGCTGTTCCAAGATTTCCAACACACCTTCGTCCAATCCGGTCAGGCACATTGGCGTGCCAACACAGGCTATCCTTTTTTCAGATATTGGCAAGGTGGCGATCTTAGCCGCCAACACCGCCAGCTCCGCTTCGTTTGGAATATCTTTTGGCGCCAACCGGGCGCGTGAATCGAGCGGCGCGGCATAAAGCAGATCGCCGGTCATCAGCGCCCGCCACAATAATGGAAAATCCGTGCCGCTCTCCGGCAGTTTTTCCAAAAAAGGCGCGACAATCCGGACGTCGTCGGAGCCAAAGGATCGAGTGATTTCATAAATCACTCGGGCGTATTGTCCGTCCGCCTCGGCGCCCATCGTCTGAGGAATTAAATATTGCGCGGGACTGTCGGTTTGTTCCCGATGCGCCAACACCGAACCCAACAGCGCGACGAACGGTAGATATTCCTTGCTTCCGGTGTGCGCCCGTCCCAGCCTCAAGGCGTGGCTGTTAAACGCCGGCAAGGCGCGTGCGTCGACGCCGTGCGTCCGATAATATTCGACGAGATAGGGAGTGTAGTGGCCCATGTCCGGCAGATAAAGAGGCAACGAGGGGTCGGGTTGAGCAAGGATGCCGACCGGTTGAGCGGCGCCGGGAAAAGTGGGCTTTACGGCGAAATCGAGCGGAGCGTAAACGGCGGTTCGCTGAGAAAGGCTGTTTAAAAAAGCCTCAATACGGGTGATGACGCCAACGGGGCTGTGGTGTTCATCCACCTCAATCTGCAAATACGGCCGATCGCCCATTTCTTTTCTAACCAAATGTGTCAACATACTGTCCGGACCGCACCCGTGGTTGGTTAGATGGATCGCGTACAAATTGGGATGATTGGCGACAATCTTCGCCGCCGAAAGAATGTGCTGCCCGAATGGCCAGTACAGATTGGGATACTCTTCATGAATGTCGAGATCATGAGCCGGCAGATGAGACAAGGTAATCACCTTGTGCCCGCGCTTGAGCAACAGCTCAGGGATCCCCATGTTCAATACAGGATCACAGATTCCGTAGGTGCGGGTGATCAACACCATCACTTTGTCATCCGGTTCGAGCTGATCCAACAGTTCCCGTCCCTGTTTTTCGACAGCTGCGGTGTGCCGGCGGACGGCCAGCGCACCTGACAACAGCGCCTTCACGCAGCGTGACTTGGGAAAACCCAAAGACATTCCCATGTCGATCATGGCCGTCGCCATCGCCGCCTGGCCGAAGTCCAAATCGAACACCGGGCTCAACAGCTCGATGCCATGCCTATCGAATTGCAGCGCGCCGGCGATAGAAACAGGCGCTGTCTGCATATACACACAGCCGTAATTGTGCTCGAGTCGGCTGGTTTCATGCGCCATTGTATGGATGGTCGGCAAAAAGACATAGTCGACGGCCAGATCGATCAATTGCCTCATGTGGCCGTAAATCAACTTGACCGGATAACAAGTCTCACCCAGAGCGCATTCTTGAGACAGGCGAATCGTCTCCTCGTTTGTCGGTGGGGTTAGCACCACATTGAAACCCAGCGCTTTGAAAAAAGCCCGGGCGAGAGGGAAGAACTTGTGAATCATCAGCACGTAGGGCACGCCGACGGTTTTTTTGTTTGGCTCGATCTGAGCGGTGTATCCGTCTAGCAACAGTCTATCCGCCTCGTTATAAAAATCCATATTTCGTTTGATCTGATCGCCCGGCGAATCGGTTTGCGCATCGCGCTCGTCAAAGTCGTAGCCGACGAAGGTGCTGGGCGCGTCACCGACGCTTTGTGCGGCGAGAACAGCGACCCCATAGGCGCCGCTGATGGGAAAGAGTGGGTTGACCCGCAGGCGCTCCCCGTAAAATGCGCGGAAGGCGGCAATGATGCCGGGGTTGTAACAGACGCCACCTTGCAAGGCGATTCGCTCGCCGACCGGTTGATTGCCGACCACCTTGTGCAGATAGTTTTTGATAATGGAGTAACAAAGTCCGGCGGCGATGTCCGACCGTGATCTGCCCTGAGCGGTCGCCGCCACGATCGAGGTCTCAATGAAAACCGTGCAGCGCTCTCCAAGGTCGGCGGGATGATCTGCCCGCAGCGCCAGCCAACCAAATTCGTCGAGCGGGACGTTCAACTGCGCAGCTTGAGCCTCGACAAAACTGCCGGTGCCGGCCGCGCAAATCTTGTTCATTCGAAAGTCTTTTACCTCGCCGTGATTCAGGCTGATATATTTGCTGTCCTGGCCACCGATCTCAAACACCGTGTCGGCGTCGGGAATCTGACAGCGGGCACCCTTCGCCTGAGCGGTGATTTCATCCCGCACGACATCGGCGCCGATCATCCGACCGACGCGCTCGCGGCCCGACCCGGTGATCCCCACCGCCAAGAAAGGAATCTCTCCAAAGCGCCGAAGAATGCTCCGCAACCCTTTGCGCACGGCGCCCACGGAATCGCCGGCGGTGCGTAAATATTGATAATCCACCAGCGTGCCGTCGGGTCCCACCAAGACCAGGTTGGTGCTTGTTGATCCGATGTCGATGCCTAAAGCACAGCCGTTAGCCGGAACCACACCGGTGGCTATCGGCTCCTCCGGATACGCGTTGCGGGGCAGGCGTAGAGGTGGAAGCGACTCGACGTTGACCAGCGTGAGGGTATTGAGTTCGTCCATAATCAGCTTGACGCTGAATCTTCCGCGGGCGTGAATAGCGGCGCCGATCGCTGCGACAAAGCAGGCCTGCGAAGGCACGATCAGTTCCTCGTCTCGCAGACCAAACACATCTTTGATCGCCCGCGCCATTCCACTATTTTTTGTCGTGCCTCCGCAAAACACGACCGGAGGATTCAGGGGCAGACCGCGCACGATTGTCGCCTTATAGTTGCGCATCACGGCGTAGCACAGGCCCAATAGGATATCGGGTGTTGTGGCGCCCTCCTGTTGGCGGTGCACGATGTCTGTTTTGGCGAACACCGAACATCTGCCCGAAATGCGAGGGACGGTCGTGGCCCGGTCGACCAGTTTGGAGTAATCCTCAATCGGCAACCCAAGCCGTGACATTTGATCTTCAAAAAAGCTGCCGGTGCCTCCGGCGCAATGTTGGTTGCCCGCGAACTGTGGCACACTTTGCAAATCCGTGACGTAACGAGAATGCTGACTGCCGATTTCGATCACGGAGCCCGCCTCGGGCACCACCTGTTTCACCCCCTCGGAGAGCGCGGGAATTTCCTCCAAAAACATGGCATCCGAAAAAATAGCGTCAACTATTACCGCGTCGCAGCCGGTGACACCCAGCTGAAATGTTTCGGGCAGCCGCCCGGACAACTCACCGATCCCCCGTCGCAGGCAATCAATGATCTCGCCATGGTGTGCGGCCTGCCAGGTGGCGGAAACTTCTCCGTCTCGTAACAGCGCCATCTTGACTGAGGAAGAGCCAAAATCCAAACCCAACATATCTTTCATTTTTTTCATCTTTCTAAACACGTGGCGTGGATCGATGATTGACACGCCGCGGATTATCCGCTATAACAATCTTAGTTAGCCTTCTCTAACTATTCGATAATAACTAATTTGTTGAGGAGATGCGGTTGCCACGGCAACGAAAACTATGAACGAGATAACCGGACAATATGCGGACGCGCTGCGGCGATCTTATGTTTTTAACAACATTCCTGTTGAGAAACAGGTGAATGTGTTGTCCTGTCTACAAGTTCGAAAAATGGTCTGTCAGCGCGACGAATTGCTGTTCGCTCCGGGGCAGGCTGACAAACGAGCCGGAGTTGTGCTCACCGGCGCCTTGGATGAGTTTCTTTATGATGAAGAGGGCAATCAGATTATCCTGGCTCACCTTGAAAGTGGCGCTGTCTTTGGCGCGGAATTCATCTGCGCCGATCAGCTTGTCAGTCCGATTTATTTGCGCGCGACCCAAAAGAGCGACCTGCTACTGTTGGACTTCACGACGATTTTTTCCAAACGATCGGTGAATTGTCCTTACCGGATGCAGGTGATGGTCAATCTTATGGAGGAGTATGCGCGACAGATCGCACAGTTGAACACAAAAATTCGCATTTTAAGTCAAAAAAAATTGCGTGACAAACTGAAGATTTTTTTCCAAACTCAGCAGTTGTCCGCGGACGGTGTGATCACATTGCCCTTTAATCGCAGGGAGATGGCGGATTATCTCTGCGCCGACAGAAGCGCGCTATCCCGAGAACTGTGCCGCATGAGAGATGATGGAATTTTAACCTTTGCGGGAAGAACCGTCACAATTTTGGATAAACCATTTCTTTTTGGATAAAAACTTGAGCTGTTGCCACGGCAACGGACAAAATCGTTCCAGCCATGTACTATGCTTTTAGTTAGTTTCGACTAACTTATGACAAAAGCACATAAGGAGCGATAAATATGAAAAGAATACTATCCTTGTTGTTGATCGGTTGCGTTTTGCTTGGCGGGTTGGCCGGCTGCGCGAACAAGACGGGTGCCCCTGAGGCGGAAAGTCTTGAATCGTCCGACAGTGAGACTGTTTCCGAGAGCGAGACTTTGACCGGGCAAGAATCTGAAGAAACGACATTGACGGAAGCGTTGACCGACAGCCATACCGTTGTCGATCACCGTGGACAAAACGTTGAGGTGCCAAACACGATTAGCCGCGTGGTGATCGATCAGATTCCCATCTTGTCCACCTACATGTCCTATTTTGGTGGAGACGCCCCTTATCTGGTTGGTTTCGCCGGATCGTTCAAGACCACCATATCCGAAACCGTTTTGAAAGACATCGTGCCCGAGTTGCTCGAAACTGCGGACACGGTGTACGCGCAAAGTGATCTGAACATTGAAGAGATCATCAAACTGGAACCGGATGTTATTTTCTTTAATGCGGCCAACGCCGATCATGAGCAGATTTTGGAAGCGAGCGGAATCCCCAGCGTCGGATTTGCCACGATCGGCGAGGAAACCGGCGCCGATCCGCTGGAACTCTATGCCGGCTGGCTTAGACTACTCGAAGACGTCTTCGGCGAACAGGGGAAAATGGATGAGTTTGTCGCCGCAGGGGATCAAATCATAGAGGATGTCAAGTCGCGCATCGAGACTGTCTCCGAAGATAAACGACCCGACGTCTTGATCTTGTGGAAATACAGCGACGGTGTGGCGCAGGTCTCCGGCAAGGGAACATTCGGACAATATTGGCTCGAGCATCTGGGCGTTACCGATGTCGCTGCCGGGACCGGCGGATTCGCTCAGGTGAGCATGGAGCAGATCTATGAATGGGATCCGGACATTTTGTTCTTGGACGGCCCCGGTCTGCTGCCGTTGAGAGTTTCTGAGGTTCTCGAAAACACCGTCGAAGGTGTGGACTTTTCAAATATGACTGCGGTTCAAAATGAACGGGTGTATGGCACGACCCTGGGCATGTGGAACTGGTTCACGCCAAACCCCGACGTGCCGATCGTCTTTGCCTGGCTCGCCTGCAAGACATATCCTGAGGCCTTCGCGGACTATCCGCTCGAAGACACCATCAGGGATTACTATAAACAATGGTATGGATATGAGGTGGACGACGCCGAACTGGCGGAGATGCTGGAATACTGATGAACGACAATTTTTGGATTAAAAAGGGTCGGTTCACCCTACCGGCGATCTTGATATTGTTGATTTTACCGGTTGTGACCGCGCTGGTCTGTCTTTGTGTCGGCAGAATGAGTCTGTCCGTCAAAACTGTGATCGACGCGCTGACGAGCGCCGTCGCCGGCAAGCAAGGAGATCCTCAGTCCTACTCGATCGTCATCAACCTGAGACTGCCTCGGATTTTAATGGCGGTCGTCGTGGGCGCGGGACTGACCTGTGCCGGCAGCACCTTCCAAGCGCTTTTTTCCAACCCCTTGGCGACCCCGGACATCTTGGGTGTGACGAGCGGGACCTGTGTGGGCGCCATCTTGGCGATCATCTTATCTCGCGGGATTTTACAAACTCAATTGATCGCCTTGGTGTTTGGTCTGGCGTCGGTTTGGTTCACGCTGAAAATAGCCGGAAAAAACAGCCGGCGTTCGATGGTGTATCTGGTACTTGCCGGCACCATCGCCTCCTCGCTGTTCAACGCCATCGGATCGCTGCTGAAGTACACGGCGGATCCACTGGACAAGTTGCCACAAATTACCTACTGGCTGCTGGGCAGCTTCACCGGAGCCACGTACAAAAAGCTGTTGATCGGTTCGCCGTTGATCTTGTTGGGCATCGTGTTCATCTATCTGATGCGCTGGAGGTTGAACATTTTGTCTCTCAGCGAGGATGAGGCGAAGGCGAGTGGGGTCAACCTCAAACTGACGCGGACCTTCTTCATTCTGGCGACTACGGCGATTACGGCGTCGGCGGTCGCGATGTGCGGGCAAGTCGGTTGGATCGGATTGCTGATCCCCCATATCGCCCGTATGCTGGTCGGCAGCAACAACCGCTATGTCATCCCTATCGGACTGAGCCTGGGCGCCGGCTTCATGATTTTGATCGACACACTTTCGCGCACCATCAGCGTGATCGAACTGCCGATTTCCATCCTGACTGCGATCGTCGGCGCCCCGCTGTTCATCTCGCTATTAAACAAAAACAGGAGCACGTTACAATGATTATCAAAGTTCAAAATGGCTGTTTCGCCTATCATGGGCAGGCGACGATCTTGCGCGACATTAACATAGAATTAAAAATGGGGCGGATTCTTTCGGTGCTGGGTCCCAACGGAATTGGCAAGACAACTTTGTTGAAATGCATGACTGGACTTTTGCCCTGGAAAAGTGGGCGAACATTATTTGACGATCGGGACATCCGGGATATAAAATCAAAGGACTTTTGGAGTATGGTTTCCTACATTCCACAGGCACGTGGTTTTTCTTTCTCGTACACCGGTTTGGAAATGGTGATGCTGGGAAGAAGCGCCCACCTGGGCATGTTCGAACAACCGGGTCAGCGAGAGATTGAGTTGGCGCAAAACACAATGGAGCGGATCGGTGTCGCGCATTTGCAAAAAAAAGACTGCAATCAGATGAGTGGAGGTGAGTTGCAGATGGTTTTGATCGCGCGCGCCCTGATCAATGAACCGAAGCTGATCATTTTGGATGAACCGGAGACCGGCCTTGATTTTCACAATCAAATTCTTGTGTTGGATATGATCGACAGACTGGCCCATCAGGAAGGCATCAGCGCGATTATGAACACGCATTACCCGACCAACGCCATGAGCATATCGGATGAGGCTTTGATGATGAACCGGGAGGGCGACTTCTACTATGGAGCGGCCGAGCAGGTTTTGAATGAACGCAATATTTCCAGATCCTTCGATGTCCGTGTCGCGGTCAATGAATTTCGATACGAAAACAAGAAAATCAAAAGTATTGTACCGGTCGCGATTTGCTAGCAATATATAAGGAGATGATATCATGTCAAAAGCATTTTCCATCGCGAATATCATGCCGTCGCGAGACGGATTCACGATCTCGCAAAACGCGAAAATGGGATCGGAGAACAATGTGACCTATTTCTTTCTGGGCGAGGACACCTCGATCAGCAGAGAAAGTTATGACACGACCACTCTATATTTGGGATCAGCGGGTTCCGCTGAGTTTTTACTGGGAGAGGACGCAGAACGTGTGGAATTAACCGCCGGCGATCTATTGATGGTGCCCGGCGAGACGCTTTGCGGAGTCGAGTGCGCCGAGGGCGCGGTATACACCGAAATCATTATCAACAAGGAGGTTTCTATGAACAAGGTTGTAAATCCCGGACAGGAACTGAAATTGAAGGATCTCATTTCGTATGAGAAAGGCAGCATCGTCAATCTGGACATCGCCAAGAACGACACCATGAAATATGTGTTGATGGCGTTTGATGAAGGCACCGGCTTGACACCGCACCGCGCTCCCGGCAACGCACTGGTCACCGCGCTCGAAGGTGAGGCAGTCATCGGCTATGAAGGTGAGGATCACGTTCTCAAGGAAGGCGAGAGTTTCCGGTTCGCCATCGACGGCCTGCACAGTGTCACGGCAAATCAGCAGTTTAAGATGTCCTTGCTGCTCGTCTTGGAGTAACCAAACTCTCTTGTGAATTAAGCTCTCTTGGGAGAAATCCCGGACCAAATACGAATGACGGGAAAACGAAATCGGGCACTTTCCGATTTCGTTTTCCCGTCGCCAATAAGTGAGAATGACACTGTTCGACTCCTAGCGCGGACCTGTTTTGGCAAACCGCGGCAATATGGAACAAACCGAATTGACAACAATTAATATAGCTGATAGGGTACAGGTGTTAGTTTGGCTAACATCTGTTGTTAACTATCCGACATAGGACAAGGAGTGGATGAAATACAGCAAATCAATTGAAATGTATCTAAAGACAATCTATATCCTGGAGAAACAGCATGGACACGCTCATGTTGTCGATATAGCTGAGTATCTCGATCTTGCGAAGCCCAGTGTGACCAAGGCGATGGACCGATTGAAGAATGAAGAGCTGATCGATAAGGAGAGCTATGGACACATCACGTTGACTGCGAAGGGACAACAGGTGTCCGAGGCGATCTATCACCGTTATGAGCTGATCACCTTGTTTTTGCAGCAATCGTTGAACCTTTCGGCCAATGAAGCGTCGATCAACGCCTGTCGCATGGAACATATCCTAACCGAGGAAATGGTCCGGGCGATCGAGCGTTATGTGAAGGAGATCTGACGAAACAGTCCGCGGTCCGTCATGACATGGGGACTTTTATTTTACTAATGTGTTAGTCAGTGCTAACATATTAATGTGATTGTTGATGGACACCGTCCGATTTCAGCACCAAAAGAGAGGGAAGCATGATGACCTTGAGGGAAGCCAAAAACAAAGAACGGTATATCGTTGAAAAATCACTGCTCAAACAACCGGCGAAACGCAGGTTGGAGGCGATGGGGCTGATTGAGGGGACGATGGTTTTTAAGATCAACGAAGCCCTGGATGGATCTATTATTTTTATGATTCGGGGCAGTCGGCTTGCCATTGGCAGCGAATTGGCGGAAATGATCGAGGTTCGGAATCTGACCGATGAAGATTTGAGGCAGAGAGGAAGAGGGCGCGGCAGAGGCCCGAGATTTGGGCGGGGCAAAGGCAGAGGTAGGGGCCGTGGGAATGATATCGGCGGATCCAACGCCGCGGTCGGCGCCGTGAACGACGACGCGAAGATGGAAAGAGGTGGGAAAATTGCCGACTAATTATAAAAAATCCACCGAGACGATCGTGGGCTCGACCCGCGGATCCGAGGAACTGCAAATCGGGTTTGTCGGTAATCCCAACAGTGGCAAGACCACTTTGTTCAATGCGTACACCGGAGCTCGCCTGAAGGTGGCCAACTGGCCGGGCGTGACTGTGGAGAAGAAAGAAGGTGCGTTCAAGTACCACAATCATATCTATAAACTGGTCGACCTGCCGGGTATCTACAGCCTGACTTCTTATTCAATTGAGGAAAAAATCAGTCGACAATACATTTTGAGTGACAATGTCGATGTGATCATCGACGTGGTCGACGCGTCCAATCTGGAGCGCAATCTATACCTAACCTTGCAGCTGATTGAGACCGGTAAACCGGTGGTCATGGCGCTGAACATGATGGACATCGTCGAAGAGCGCGGTATGGAAATCGACCTTCACCGATTGCCGGAATTGCTTCAGATTCCGATCATCCCGGTGTCAGCCAAGAAAAAAACCGGTTTTGATATCTTGATGCACGCGGCGTCGCACCATAGTGAGGTGGATGTTGACAACCGTGTCGTGATCTACAGCGACTTGCTTGAAGAGAAGATCGCGGCGCTCAAAAAGCGTTTGATCGAGCACGATCCGGATCTATACAATCCGCGTTTTTACGCGATCAAACTTTTGGAAAACGATCCCGATATCATGGAAGAGTGTCCGGTGGATGTTTCGGACATCGTCGATCGCAGCTATGAGACCGAACTCATCAATCAAAAGTATGATTTCATCGAGGACGTGATTGAGGAAGTGCTGGTTCGCAGACAAAAACGCGTCGAAATCACCGATAAAGTCGACAGCGTGCTGACCCACAGAATCTGGGGCGTGCCCATATTCTTGGGTGTCATGGCACTTGTTTTCTTCCTGACCTTTACGCTGGGCGACGGGCTCAAAGAGATACTCGAAGGCTGGCTGGAACAGTTCAGTGACTGGAGCGCAGGCGCGCTGCTGAGCGCCCAGGCGAATCCGATCCTCAGTTCGTTGATTGTGGACGGAATCATTCCCGGTGTGGGCACCATCTTGGAATTCTTGCCGAACATCGCGATTTTGTTCCTGGCGCTGGCGTTTTTGGAGGACAGCGGATATATGGCGCGAGTCGCCTATGTCATGAACGGCATTATGAATAAAATCGGTCTGTCGGGTCGGGCCTTCATTCCGATGCTGCTGGGCTTTGGCTGCACCGTGCCGGCCATCATGGCCACCCGCACGCTGGAAAATCAGCGTGACAGAAGAAAAGCGATCCTGATCACTCCCTTCATGTCCTGCAGCGCGAAAATACCGATCTATGTGATGCTGTCCGGCATGTTTTTTGGCAGATGGGCGTCGCTGGCCGCACTGTCGATGTATATCATCGGGCTGTTCGCCGGGCTGTTTACCGCATATATCGCGACAAAGATCGAGAACAGGGTCGATCGATCGGCGGCGCTTAAGAAAACCAACGAGAGCTACCATCTATTGATTGAGCTGCCGGAATATAAATCGCCCAACGCGAACAGCATCGCGATCTATGTCTGGGAAAACACCAAGGCGTATGTGATGAAGGCGGGCACGACCATCTTCCTGGCGTCGGTGTTGTTGTGGTTCATTTTGAACTTTGGTGTCACCGGATTCACCGAAGACATGTCGCTCAGCTTTGGCGGAGGGTTTCGGACGACTTGTCGCTCCGCTGCTGAAGCCGGCGGGTCTGGGCTTTTGGCAGATCGGCGTCGCGCTGATCGCCGGCTTGGCCGCCAAGGAAGTCGTGGCGTCCAGCCTGGGCATCTTGTTCGGCATCGCCGGCATGGAGTCGGCCGCGGGGCTGAGCGCCATGCAGCAGTCATTCGTCGAGATGGGCTTTGGACCCTTGAACGCCTATTCGTTGATGATCTTTGTGCTGTTTTACACGCCTTGTCTGGCCGCGTTGATCGTCGCCGCCAAGGAGTTAAAATCAATCAAATGGACCGTGTTTATTTTCTTCTTTCAAATTTTACTGGCGTGGGTGGCGTCGGTGCTGGTCTTCCAGATCGGCAGTTTGTTTATCTGAAAGTGAAAATGAACCGGACTTTAGAACTCCGCCCAAGTTGGCCGTGAGTTGAAAAGAGGTGTTGGATATGAAAGCGATCACCATTATCATCGGCGTGTTAATCGCCGTCTATGTTGGCTATCTGATTTATCGGCAGATTAAAAACATCAAGGCCGGAAACTACTGTGGCAGCTGTTCGGGCTGTCCCTCCGCGAATGACTGTGGGGCCGGCAAGCCGTCAAATAAAACCTGACAGGACGTCCTTTGTCATCAATCAGCGACCGTCGATCGGAAACATCATTTTCCGGTTGGCGGTTTTTTCTTTAAAAGAATGACGCTTGATGTAAAATATTTTTCATCATAATGAAACAAATTCTCGTTGACAGGGCACTATATCAATGATAAATTTATCATCACCATACAACATATTGTGCTTTCAGGCGACACGCGTCGGACCCAATCCGGCGCATGTCTTAAAAAGGAAACAGGTTAAACGCCTGTGCGGTCCCGCCGCCGTAATGCTTAGCGAAGCCTACAGATCCACTGAGGAGACTTGGGAAGGGTAGGCCGGAAGCAGAGCCGGAAGACTTGCCTGAAGGTTACCCGTGTCACGGAAGATGACAAGGAGCGGGTTCGTGAGACATCTCTCACGTTCTCTCTTTTTGTTCAAGAAAGGGAGTTTTTTTATGAAAACATTCACAGCGATCGCGCAAAGCCCGCGACAGGTGGTCAAACGAGATGGAACGTTGGTTCCGTTTGATTATTTCAAAATCAGACAGGCGATGGCGAAGGCCAACGCCAATGTGCCGAGTGAAACCTTGACCGACGAGGAACTGGATGACTTGACCGCTCAGGTCGTCGCCGAGCTGGATCTTGAGTCCAATCCGGATGTCGAGCGGATTCAGGACATTGTCGAGATCACACTGATGGAAAACGGTGTGTCATTGACAGCGAAGGCATATATTTTGTATCGTTCGGAGCGCGCCAAGCTCCGTGAACAAAAAAACACGTTGATGGAGACCTTCAAAAGACTATCTTACTCAGACGCCTCGGACGCCGACATGAAACGCGAAAACGCCAATGTCGATGGCGACACGGCGATGGGCATGATGCTCAAATTTGGCTCCGAAGCGTCAAAATCCTTTATTGACGACTCTGTTTTGCCCGAAGACATGATGCAGGGTCACCGCGTCGGTGACATTCACATCCACGACAAAGATTTCTATCTGTTGACCGAGACCTGCTGCCAGATTGATCTGGACCGGCTTTTCGAAGGTGGGTTTTCGACCGGCCATGGCTATCTTAGAGAACCGCAGAGCATAGAAAGTTATGCCGCGCTCGCCTGTATCGCGATTCAGGCGAATCAAAACGAGATGCATGGCGGACAGTCCATCCCCAATTTCGAGCGGGTCATGGCGCGGGGCGTCCACAAGACTACCCGCAAGCATATGGCGAACCTGGTCAACGAGTATCGGGTATTTGTCAAAGACGATGAGCTGTCCGATACCGAGGTCGACCGGCTGTTGAACTATGATTATGACGATCTGGTGGACGCGCTCGCGGCGGATGACAAGGGAGGGGAAGCTGTCGGAGAACAGGCGCGCATGCTGCTGGAGCTGGTCAAGACAAGGGTTGAGCGTTCGACCTACCAGGCGATGCAGGCGCTGATCCACAACCTGAACACCATGAATTCCAGAGCAGGCGCACAGGTTCCGTTTAGCTCGATCAACTACGGGACGGGAACCTCTCACGCTGCCCGCCTGGTGATGGAACAACTGTTACAGGCGACAGAGGACGGTCTGGGCAATGGCGAGACGCCTATCTTTCCGGTGCAGATCTTCAAGGTGAAAGATGGCGTCAACAGTGCTCCAAACGATCCGAACTACGATATCTTTCAACTGGCGATCCGCGTCTCCGCCAAGCGGCTGTTTCCGAATTTCAGCTTTCTTGACGCGCCTTTCAACCTGCAGTATTACCGTGAAGGCGATGACAACACCGAAGTCGCCTACATGGGCTGTCGGACCCGAGTGTTGGGCAACGTCTATGACCCCAACAATGAGGTTTCCAAGGGGCGTGGGAACCTGAGCTTCACGTCCATCAATTTGCCTCGCCTGGGCATCGAGGCGCGCGGCTCGCTCGATCGTTTCTTTGAGCTGCTGGACAAAAAGATTGACCTGGTGTTTCGCCAATTGCGCCATCGCTTCGAGATCCAAAAACGCAAGTTCAAACGCAACTATCCGTTTTTGATGGGTCAGGGCATTTGGTTGGAATCGGAGACCTTGGGAACAGATGAAGAGATCGAGCGCGTGCTGCGCCATGGCACCTTGTCGATGGGCTTCATTGGACTGGCCGAGACACTGGTGGCGTTGACCGGCAGGCATCATGGCGAGTCAAAGGAGAGTCAGGCGCTGGGCCTGCGTATCGTCGGACACATGAGGCAAAGATGTGATGAGCGCTCGCAGGAAGAACAGTTGAACTACACATTGCTCGCCACCCCGGCGGAAGGCCTCTCGGGACGGTTTGTCAAGATGGACAGGGAGCGATATGGCCGGATGGCGGGGATCACCGACCGCGAGTTTTACACCAACTCATTTCATATCCCGGTCTACTACGAAATTGGAGCGATTGAGAAAATCGATCTCGAAGCGCCCTATCACGCGTTGACCAACGCCGGACACATCACCTATGTCGAACTGGATGGCGATCCGACTTACAATCTGTCGGTGTTTGAATCGCTGATCTTACATATGAAGGACGCGGGGATTGGATTTGGTTCGATCAACCATCCGTTGGACCGCGATCCCAAATGTGGATTTTCCGGCGTTATTGGCGATGTCTGCCCGCGCTGTGGCCGTGTGGAGACCGCGCAGGAGCCGTTTGAGCGCATCCGTAGAATCACGGGCTATCTGGTCGGCACTTTGGATCGCTTCAATGACGCCAAGCGGGCGGAGGTCGGCGAAAGGGTCAAGCATGGCTGATTTTTGGGAACGAAAAATACGCGCCAGACAGGAGAGGGTCGAGCCGAGGCTGTGGATGTCGCGCGATCAAGAGGTGCGTCATCCGGAGATCCACTCGGAACCTCACTTGGATACCGAGGCCATGGCCCGCCCTGACCCTCAGTCCGAGACGCTGCGTCTGGCGTCCATGGTCGAAGGCTCCATTGTCGACGGCCCGGGCATGAGATTTGTGGTTTTCGCTCAGGGCTGTCCACACCGCTGTGTTGGCTGTCACAATCCACAGACCCATCTGTCGGTCGGTGGTCGGGCGGTGACGGTGGAGCAGGTGCTGGCGGCGTATGATCGCCAGACCGCCTGCCGGGGCGTCACCCTTTCGGGAGGCGAACCGTTCATGCAGGCCGGGCTGTTCGCCCGGGTCGCGGATGCGGTTCACCAAAGAGGAGGAGACGTGATCACATACACGGGCTATCGTTTGGAATCACTTCGCGAGCGTTCGCGAACCGAAAGTGGCGTGAGGGACTTGTTGGACAAGACTGACTTGCTGATCGATGGCCCGTTTGTACTGGCGAAACGTTGCCTGGAGCTGCCGTTTGTCGGCAGTCTAAACCAGCGACTGATCTCGCTGTCAATGGCGGGCGATCAACTGCTGGAGGATATACCGACGCTGAAGTCTTGTCCCGCGATTGAGCGAGTGCCCGCCAGCGATTGAGACAATACGTTGTCTAAGATGTTTTGCATAAAAATTACAATAGCGTGTTGGATATATTGCACAAAATCGAGGGTATTTTTGATTTGATATTGACAAAAACTCACGGACCTCATATAATGAATATAAGCTCCAGGGAATACCAAACATTGAAGCTACCTTGAAAGCCAACCACCGTAAGATGAAAATCACGGAAACGACTATCAGTAACTACTGTAATCTGCATTCCAAGGGTACGAGAGTATGGGAAGTTGAAGAAGTTGAGAGATTAGAAAAGCTTCCAGGAAAGACAAAGCGGAGAAACGGAAAGTATTGAAGTTCAAACACAAACTGAAAAAGAATAACAAGACAACAAATCAAATCGGAAACGGTAGGAAAAGAAGTCAAGTTATACCTAAGGAATGTGCAAGAATAAAAAGAAGTCGTTGAGAAGCGGAAGGCAAATGATAGGTAATGAAAATCAAGGGTTCGCTGGAGCCATTTTTTTTGTCAAAAAATAGACAGAAATTAACCGCTCGCCTCAATTTGACGAGCGGTTTCATATTTTCAGTCTGTTTTTATCAATTCGACAATATCGGGAAATTGCCGTCCTTCCCCCTTATAGTGCATGCCGTATCCGCAAAGCGAGGCGTACGAGGTGTTGAAGCCGACATAGCCGAGCGGCAGCGGCAGCAGCTGTTGTTCGGGATTGTGCAGCAGTGTGCAGATCTTGAGAGAGCTGGGATTTCTTGCCTTTAATTGCTGAAGCAAAAAATGCATGGTGAAACCGCTGCGCACGATATCGGTGCACAAAAGAACGTTGCGTCGATAGATGCTGACCGAGGCGTCCTGGCGCAAGAATAGAAGAGGGGTCTCTTTTTCGTCCATCTGAAACCGTCCGATGCTCAAAAAGTCAATGTCCGCCGGCACTGTGATCTTACGCAGCAGATCCGCGCCGAACACGGCCGCGGCGCGCAGGTAGACGAGCAGGATCACGCCGTCAGGATGATGGCGGTCGATTTCACGTCCCATTGACGTCAGGCGCTCATCAAGTTCCTCCTTGGTGTAGCGAATTTGCTTTTCGTATTCTTCGGCGGTCGGTATGCGAGTCATTGCTTGCTCTCCTTTATAATCAGACAATATTCCTTTCGCCTATTGGCCATTTTATTTTTTCGTATTTTCCTGATCGCCATCGCTCATGACCTCGCCGGCGGTCGACAGGCTGCGCAGCAAATGATCGTAGTCACGGCGAAAGACGACCACCACCCTGGTTCCGGGATACAGCTCATGCAGCCGGCGGGCCTTTTTGTTCTTGATCGAGGCGTAGCGCTGATTCATGACGGTGAGCTCAAGATAGAGATCGTAGTCCGGCAGATAGAAATCCGGTGAGAATCCCGACGTCACATGACCATACTCATCCCATTCGAGTGGGAAGGTCTTGGGTTCATAAATCCAACGTATGTGGTACATGTCGAGCACCTGAGCGAAGGGAATCTCCGACGGATCCTTCATGATTGTGGTCACTTCCTTGCGGTATCGCACCCGCTTGTCCTCTTCCGCGGAATTAAACAAAAACGAGCGTGCCATATGATCGGTGTAGACGCCCGCCGCCATGTTGACCGCCGCGTCGACCGAGACCTTCGCTGTGTTGACCGTCAGGTGATAGAGGAAGGGGTCTTGCTGTTCTTCGCCATAAAGCACGATGGCGTAGCGTCTGGACTTGTTGTCCGAACGAGTCAGCTTCGTGCGTACATCCTCGATGCTTTGTCCCCGCTCGCGTTGAAAACGCTGTTCGCGGACGCTGACCGGGGCGGTGATGTTGAAATGGATCGCATTCGGATGGTTGCGCAGCAGCAGATGGGCGGAAAAACCGAGCATGACGGCGTTCTCCTCATCGGCGTACGCCGCCAGGCGGGTGGCCAACAGATCGCGAAAGCTCGGACCGGCGCTGCTCGGCCGCAAAAAGTATTTGGGACTTTCACTTAACATATGGATGTCGTGAGGGGTCGCCACATCGGATAGGAATCGTTGCATCGCCTCGTTGCGGTCAAAAATCGGAATGCCAAATTTGGTGGCCAGACGGCGGGCGATTTCTTCTCCCAGCGCGCCGCGCTGATGAGTGATGGTCAAGACCGGCATGATTATCCTCCTCCTATCGTTCCATTGATGTCTTTCTGTCTATTATACAAGATGTTCATGTGATTCAAAATCACGCAAAATATGAATGGTATAATAAGTGTACTAATTATAATCCACCTTCTGACCATTCATAACTCAGATATCAGGGGGGAGCATGAGACGACGATTATTTTGGCCGACGCTGTACCTGTTGATTTTGGGCGTGTTGTTCGCGCCTTTATTCACAGCCACGCGGTCGGAGGCGACCTTGCAAAAAGACGAAGCGGTCATCCTTGTTGATCATTCGCTAACCGACACGCGCAAGGAACTCAGCTTCACATATTATTCTCAAATTTTAAAAAAGAATAATTTGATCGAAGACAAAGGGATCCATTATGACGATGCCTATTTTAATCGCCCCGCCGACAGATACGATCACGAGCTGGCCATTTTTTCGTTGGCGGCCTCGATGGCGGGATTCAACGCCGTGCCGGAGTCGGGAGAAGAGTCCAACAAATATTCCGCGGAGATCGCGGGCAGAAGCATCAAACAATTGCTGTTGGATGTTGAGTTTGATGAAGCGACCATCGACATCAGCTCCTACGATGGAAAACCATCGATGGGCGGTGTTGGCGTCGCCTTTGCGTCCAAGCCCGGTTGGGACGACACCACGCTGATCGCCGTCGTGCTTCGTGGCTGTGGCTACGAGAGAGAATGGGTCGGAAATTTCATTATGTCCGAAGACAGCGTCGATCACTCCGGATTCCAAAAGTCGGCCGATCTCGTCATCGACAAACTCAAATCATACATCGAGGCGCATGACCTCAAAGGTGAGCTGAAGATCTGGATTACCGGATACAGCCGCGGCGCGGCAGTCGTGAATCTGGCGGCCGTCGACCTGATCGATGGAGCGCTGAACAAAAGCGGCGGGGACATTGAGGTCAGTCCAAAAAATATCTATGCCTATACCTTTGGCTCAGCTAATAGCACGCGTAGCGAATTGACCGATGATCCCAAGTACGCCCAGATTTTCAACGTGATCAATCCGATCGATCCGGTGAGCAAACTGCCTTCGGGCGGCCGTTGGGGTTTTAAAAAATACGGCACGGTGCTGGCGCTGCCGAGCAAAGAGACGACTCCGGGCGATTTTTACGCGCATACGGAGGCTCTTATGCTGGCCCATTTCAACGATATGACCAAAAATAGCACCGCCGAAATTCCTCAGATCGAGGCGCAGGTCGATCGCCTGGACAGGATTTTTGAAATTGTCGGCTATCTGATACATGGAGATCGCGGTGAAATGGCGCAAGAAAATCCGGATGACCCGACTGTCGACTATTCACCCTGCCCTCTGCCGAAAATTCTGGGCGATCTTTATGAGTCGCTTTACCTGGAGGATGTCTCATCATTTTTAGAACTTAAAACCTATTTGTTTCCGTCGGCACTGATTCAAGATAGTCTGGAACTGTTCTTTAAAGCGGAGAATGCCCATTATCCGGAATGGTGTCTATCCTGGATGTTGGCGATCGAAGGGCAAGAGAGGTTTCTTGACGCTCCATACAGGCGCCTGTCGCTCGCCTGTCCGGTCGACATTGAAATCCACGACCGCGAAGGCAGACCGGTCGCCAAGGTGGTCAATGACTCGTTCGTCGACATCCCCGGTCAAGAGGTAAGTGGCTATGTGCTGGAAAAGGCCGACGGCGAAAACGAGAAGATTATCTTGTTGCCGGGCGAAGAGGAGTACAAGGTGACGATACGAGGCACACAAAATGGCAGCATGACTTTTGAGTTGGTCGAGGTGGATCTGGAGACCGGTGAGAAAACAGATGTGCTGATCTATGAAGATCTTGTGATCGGCGAAGGCGACTTGTACTTCGGGTATCTGGAGAGTGTGGAGGATGGCGACCCGAGGTATTCATTGGTTGATTCAATTGGAAATGATGTCAGTCCGACAGCGCGCTAGTTGGCGGGCGGAGAGGTGGGTTAACGCGAGTGTCGCCGTAACAGATATCTGTTCCAAAGCGAAACCGAACAGATATCTGTTCCAAAGCGAAACCGAACAGATAAAAGAAAGGTCGGGCCACCTTAGAAAAACAGAAGCGCTAAAGCTATGACGCCAATAGCCACTATGCCGAGAACGGGCAATAAACATCCAAAGCATCCACGGCAGCATCCACGGCGGTACGGTCTGCGCCACCTTCCACCGATGTAGTGATGTCTTGGTGGTGGCGGAGGTCTATGACCCATTCCACCGGGACCACCCATTCCGCCCGGTCTTCTACCACCGCCGGGACCGCCACCGCGTCTATCTGGATATGGCATATAGATATATCCTTTCAATATTTGATAGCTACATGATGCTTAAGCATAATACAAATTTTAATTCTTATAGTGAATAGATTGTAAAGATTGGCATATAAGATTAACGTCCGACATTGGATCCATTCCATATTCAGTGGAGCCGGGTAGGCTATCCACTCATATCCGCGGATTCAGCTCAGCGATCATTGAGCTGTGAGCGATTCGACGATGGCGTTCAGGTTATACTCAACGCGCTCCAAGAAAGTCAGATCGTTTTCCGCCGATTCCATTGTGTAGATTTGCCTTGTGTCCGCGCCGAGCTCGGTGGCAAGCGCTGTCGAGACTGCTGGACTTGCCTGGTTTTCAAAGAAAACCACGGACACGCCTTTTCCGCGGACCTCCTCGACGATTTTAGCCAGCCCTTGGGCGGTCGGTTCCCCCTCAGCGTAAATTCCCTGGACGGCGGATTGTTCCAGATCAAGATCTCGTGCCAAGTATCCAAATGCGTTATGCCCGGTCACAAAGTGACGCGTCGTCACCCCCTCAAGTCTCTCACGCGCGTTGTCAAGATATTCTTGAAGCGTGTCTGTAAAAACTTCGGCCTGCTTTTTGTATCGCTCGCCGTTCTCAGGATCAAATTGAGTGAACGCGTCACGGATTTGATTTGTCTGCTGGATGCAAGATGAAATGCCCAGCCAAATATGCGGATCATTCGGTCCGTGATCGTGCTCATGTCCGTCACTGTCCTCAGCGATCGGCAGCAGGTCCACACCCTCGGAGGTGTCAACTGTAATCAGATCGTCACGCTCGATCGAATTTAGTGCCGGTTCAAGCCAGGGCTCCATGCCCTGCCCGTTATACACAAAAAGATCGGCTTCGCTTAACGCCGCCAGATCCGCCCCCCTAGGCTCGAAACCATGAACCGACGCGCCGGACGGTACGACTGTGCTGACTTCGATCAGGTCTCCGCCGACGGCTTTCGCAAGCTCAGCCATCGCGTGGAAAGACGCGACAACTTTGATGGGCTCCGAGTCTTCACGATCGGCCTGATCTGTAGTCAAAGATTCACTTGAAGCTGCTGAGGTGGGAGCTGTTGTTGTCTCATCCGAAGGAGCTGAGCCTCCGCAGGCGGCCAACAAAATAGCTACGGCGACCGCTAACAAAAGAAGAATATATCGGTTTTTCATCATTATCATTTCAACTGCCGGTTGCGGTTGCCTTTCATTTACAAGTATAATATTTAATCTTGACGATTAATTAAGAATTGTCAATGCTGATTGCGCTTGATTCGCAAAACAAGGAGAACGGTATGATCGAGATCAACCAACTGACCTATTCTTGGAATGGCGGCCCGCCATGGGTGCTTGAACAGTTAAATCTAACCATAAAAAACGGATCGTACATTTCAATTATCGGTGAAAACGGAAGTGGGAAAAGCACGTTAATACGCTTGATTCTGGGATTTTTAAAACCGGTATCCGGAACGATTCGCGTGGGCACATCCGCCATTGGATATGTGCCCCAGCGCCCGGAGCTCGAGAACCGTGGCTTTCCGATCACAGTCGAAGAACTGCTGAACACTCAGCGAAGGGTCAAGAGACTAGCGGCGTCGCGTGTGGATGTTGTGCTGAGGCAGACCCGGTTGGAGGAACAACGGAAACAACGCGTTGGTGACCTGTCCGGCGGACAATGGCAGCGCATCGCGATCGCGCAAGCGCTCCTTTCGTCACCAAAGCTGCTGATCCTCGATGAACCGTCAACCGGGATTGACGCCGCCAACCAAAAAGAGATCTACGCCTTGCTGAACTGCTTGAATCAGGAGGAAGGCACGACGATTGTCTCTGTCGAACACAATCTTGACGCCGCGATCACAAACTCAACCAAGATCTATCATCTCAGATCAGGGCAGGGACATCTTTGCACACCGGATCAGTTTTCAGAAGAGATCAAACAAGGAAGGATCGGCTGATTATGTTTCAATATGCCTTCATGCAAAACGCGCTCATCGCCTCAATTTTCATCGCCTGCCTTAGCCCTTGTATCGGACTTTTTCTAGTCCTGAGGAGGCACTCCATGATTGGCGACGCCCTCTCGCACAGCGCCCTGGGAGGGGTGACGCTGGGTATGTTGCTTGGTGTCCGGCCGATCATTTCGGCTTTTATTTTTACCGGAATCAGCAGCCTGGCCATTGAATATCTGCGTTCTTCTTTCAAACGATATACCGAGCTGATCCTCAATATTGTCATGGCTCTGGGTGTCGGCATAGCGATCACCCTGATCAGCTCCGGCAGGTTGTCGGCCAACGCCGATGGGTTTTTGTTTGGCAGTATTTTGACGGTTGGCAGGCAAGATCTATTCTTTGTCATCGCGCTGACTTTGATCTCGTTTGTGACCTTGATCATCCTTTTTGATCGCCTGACGTTAATCACATTTGATGAAGAATCGGCCCGTGTTTTGGGAATCAATGTCGCACTTGTGAATTATATATTTATGTTTTTGGTCGCGGCGGTCATTTCCATGATGATTCGCATCGTCGGCGTCATGGTGGTGAGTTCTCTGCTCACATTGCCTGTCGCCACATCCATGCAGTTTCGCGCCGGCCTCAAGCAGACCTTGGCGCTGGCGATTGGATTTAGTCTGGTACAGATGGTCGGGGGACTGGTGTTGTCCTATCACGCAAATGTGGCGCCGGGCGGATTCATTGTGCTGCTTTCGGTATTTGTCCTGCTTTTCGTGATTTTACTGCGCTTCTTGGGAAGTCGTGTGCGTAATCTGCGGATAAAGGACACAACCGATAACTAAAAGAGTTAGACCTGTCATCGGAAATCTGAGGGATTCATTTGCCCTTACTGTGGAAGTTTTACTCCTTGGGCATCTGCCGCCTATCGGTATACGTTGAATATGATTTTCAGGAACCGCCCGATTCCGGTGATCGACGAACTGATAAAACTCACTCATGTGGATGTGGGTGAGACCACCGTGCAAGACATGCGCTCCCCCGATGAGATGAAGCGGAGAACAAGCGGCTTGGACGATCTGCTTCATGGATTTGATAAGGGCACGTTTGAAAAGTGGGACAAAAGAGAAGAAAAATCCTTTGACTGTCCATATTGCGGCGCTAAAATCACAGGATTTTCAACACAAAGTGTTTTCAAATGCGCGTATTGTGACAATAAAATCATGCTCTCGGAGGTGTTTGAAAGCGGCGAATACGGTGAAAATCTCGTATATGGATACGACCCGAATATGTATGATCTTACGCTTCCTTTCAAGAGATTAAATATTCACGAGGTGTTGGGCAAACCGAGAAGTGGATTTAGAAGGTTGTTTAAGAAGTGAAGCTTAAAACAAGACTAGTGGTAAAGACCTGTTCGGATAAAAATATCAAAAAGGGGTTGCCAATCACCCATCGATTGTTTGTCGGCCGGGTTGTGACGAGCGATTTGGGCGAGCAGGTACTTGTGGATCCGGGCCGCGTTTACCGGCGAAAAATCGTCCAATGGAACAACTTCACGCTGCGTCGGATTGTCCTTACCCATAAATTATCGGAGTGTTGTCTCCTGATTTGTGATATCTTGGTTCTGATTCATAGAACTTTTTCTTTATATCGATTTGTTTTGTTCTTAACAATCATTGTAACGAAGTCCTATGACTCTTTCTTCTAAAGTTGCAAAGTAAATGTAATCCATCAACAGGAGAGACAGTTGAGTCAAGTGGGACAAGATCCAAACTTCAATCAAGAAAGCAAGTTGACGAAAGTGCCTAAAACAGCTGGTGAAAAACACACAAATAGATTTTCCGGCATCTCGCCGGCACGTTGGCTCATGCTCATACTTGTTTTATTAATGCTGATGGTCATCATTTTATCACCTGCCGTCCGGGGAATGGCTGACGAAAGCAGCGCGCTGAATGATAATTTGTCTGCAAAACAAAGCGCGTTAAGTTATAGCGCCGGTATAACGGTGGCGCAAATTGCAGCCCAAGTCTGGGACGATGCCAAATGGGAGGAGTACATCCTTCCGTTGGTAATTGTTGAGGCACACAAGGCGAATATCTTGCCGTCACAATTTTTTGTGCAGGCAAAGGTTGAGTACGGCATGCCAAGACCTTCACAAAACTCTCCGGCTTATGAGGGTAACAATTTTTTTGGTCATCAGCATGATCCTGATATGTTTGAGGGATTTCAAACTCAATATGGTGGAACCTTCACACCAAAACCGGTATCTCATCTGACTTGGGAAGAAGATGGGGCGGGAAATGAAACGTCGGGCTATGCTGATTTCAACCAATATGAGACGGTGGAAAATTGTATACAGTTTCATGGCTGGTGGATGCAAATGGACAGGTACGCACCCTTGCGTGAAGTCTCAAATGCCCCGGCGAATGGTCCCAACATCGGTGGTGTGCTCTATGAAATCGGGTATTCGACAGATCATGCGTATGGTGGCGATTATCGCAAAATTTATAATCAATACGATTATGGTAAATATGATGATTCGAAAACCTATACATTGGAATGGGCGCAAAGCATACTGGCCGGCAGAAACAAAAGTGGCAGCCAAAGTGGTGTGGAAGCCGCGATTCAGGTGGCTGAAGGTATGTTGGATATGCCGTATGACACGGATCACAGCCCGGATCCACCCAAAGGCGCGGAATTTACCCGTGACAATTTATATCAGTACAAAGTGGATTGCTCCGGACTTGTGCTCCATGCGTATTGTGTGGAAACAAATACCTTTACCATTCCGGATCATGCGATTTCATACGCGCAACCGGGATTTGACGCAAAAGGTCAGGAATACCGCATGATTGAAACCTTTGACGGTTCAATGAAACCACGTCTGCTCGCGCAAAACATATTTGATAACTGTGAATTAAAGGCGAAAAATGGTGGAATTGACATCAATCAAATCCGACGTGGCGACCTATTGTTCACTCAATCAAGCGCCAAGCGGGCCATTACTCATGTTGCGATTATTCTTAGTACCAACCCGAATGGATCGGTGGAAGTGATTCAGGCAATTGGTGGGGGCACAACCACGCTGCCAACGCCCACAGGCGAAAGAAGTTTTCTCACCGGAGTTGTTTATGGCACGCATGACGTGATGGATTGGCCCTCCACACACGGAGGAAGAAATATTTATTGGGGACGGTTACCGTATAACGAAACATCGATAGATAATCATGTGAATCCAAGCGATTATTTAACATGGTAGAAGGAATGTTCCGGCATTCTTTCGTATGTTTTTTCAAGGTTAGCTTTCGTGAAGTAAAACAGATACAGGAAACGTTCATTCAGAGAATCAATGCTGTGGTGGAAGCAGGGAGAAAAGAAGGAGATGAATATAATGGCTAAACAGTCTCGAAAGATCATTTCATACGTGATAATCATCACCGGTATTGTGATTGGGTTACTGTTTTTATTTTTTACTCGTAGGCACCTAACTATCAGAATTCAACAAAATCTGCAACAACGGTATGTCATAAAATGGCATCCATACACAGACATAACGCTGATCGATACAAATGAAGGCGTGGCTGTGGATTGTAAAGCCGGTCAAGGTTATTGGCTGGAGTTTCAAGACGACCTTCAAAAACCCATGATTGTTCAACCAGGCAGCATCCAAGTTTCCATTAGAACACTAAAACAAACCGGTTCAATTGAAGATGAAAAGGGCATAGACCAAACTCTTTTGGATCGTCACTACAAACTCATCTTTTTGAGAAATCTGCACCGTTTGATAACCGGGGCTTTCATATTAATTGTGATCGCCATGGGCATCATTTTTAGGTATAGGGTCAAACGAAGAAACACAACAAATAAATAAAATGAAAGAGCGAAATACAACGTTCTAAAGTGCTCCCTCACCCAACTATTTGTCCGTACCCCCACTCCGATTATTGTAAACTTGAATTCTGTCGCGCAAGGGATTAGCGAATATTGCACTCCCTTTAAAATTCTCCTTTCAATCCTTTGACAACATTCAAAAGGTTTTCGGTTTCTGTTTTTGGGTTATCGGCTTTCATAATAGCCGAAACGACACAGAGTCCTGCTATGTCGATACCTTCAAGAACATTGATATTTGTCTTATTAAGTCCGCCAATGGCGTTGACGGGAATGGGAACAGCCTTGCAAATGGAATCAAGAGTTTTGGTGGATGTAAGTACGGTTTTAACTTTGGTCGTAGTGGGATATATTGCACCAACACCAAGATAATCTGCACCCTGCCTATAGGCTTCAAGTGCCTGTGGGACTGTTTTCGTTGTGGCTCCGATGATGACATCGTTGCCCAAAATCCTTCGCGCTATGTCAATAGGCATATCACTTTGTCCGAGATGAACACCCTCAGCATGAACAGCCATAGCAACATCAACGCGGTCGTCGATGATGAGTGGTATGTTGTACTTTCGAGAAATCGCATGAACCTTTTCGGCAAGTTCAATATACTCTCTTGTGCTTTTTTCCTTTTCACGAAGCTGCAAGAGAGTTGCACCACCCTTGAGAGCTTCTTCCGCACGCCGTAAAAATTCTTCTTCCGTCCAACCGGTGCTATCGGTAATAAAATATAATGTGGAATCAAATCTCTTCATTTTACGCACTCCTTAAACATACAGATAGTCGTTGAGGACAGGCTGTAACCCTTCATCGACAATATCCTTATACATGAATTTCAAACTACGATTATCGTTAATTTCAAACTGCTCATCGCCTTGTACATTGTCAGCTTCCTTGCCTGTGTATTTGCTTTCGTGATCGCCAACGCCCGTAGATACTCCTGCTGAAACCTTTGTCGCCGCGATTTTTACAATGCCGTTTCTAAATTGCGCGCTTTCACGAGAAGATACTGTAATTCCCACGAAAGGCAGAAATATACGATATGCACACAGAATTTGGCATATCTTTTTCTCGCTGACATCCGGAGGGTTGATTTTGCCATTGTTAACGATAGGGCGAAGTCTCGGGCAAGAAAGGGACATTTCCGCTTGCGGATATTTTCTCTGCAAATAGTAAACGTGAAGAGCCGATGCCAACGCATCTTTTCTAAAATCCGAAAGGCCAAAAAGCGCGGAAAACGCCACGCCTCTCATACCACCGCGGAGTGCTCGTTCTTGTGCGTCAAAACGATACGGCCATACTCGCTTGTGCCCAAGCAAATGGAGTGTTTCGTATTTGTCGATATCATAGGTTTCTTGAAAAACGGTAATATAGTCCGCACCACATTTGTGCAGATAAGCATACTCGTCTGTATTGACAGGGTAGATCTCAAGACCTACCATACGGAAATACTTTCTTGCCAATTTACAGGCTTCTCCAATGTATTTCACATTACTCTGCGCACGGCTTTCGCCGGTTAAAAGCAGGATCTCCTCCATACCGCTTTCGGCGATGATTTTCATTTCTTTTTCAATCTGCTCTATATTCAGTTTCATGCGCTTGATATGGTTATAGCAGTTGAAACCACAATATACACAATAATTTTCGCAGTGATTTGCTATGTAAAGAGGTGTGAACAGATATACGGTATTTCCAAAATGCTTGCTTGTTTCAGTTCTTGCCCGTTCCGCCATTTGTTCTAAAAATGGTTCTGCCGCAGGAGAGAGCAGTGCTTTGAAATCTTCTACAGAGCAGTGCTCACGTTCAAAAGCAGATATCACATCCTTCGCGGTGTATGTGGAAGGGTCGTAAGAGTTCATTTGCGCCATCACATTTTTACAAATGTCGGACTCAATGATTTCCATCCCAGGCATATATTCCATATGATTTGCACGAGAGCTTGGGTCGGATTCTAACTTATGTTTTTTAGCTAACGCCTCGGGTGATAAATACTCGGAATCAACGAAAAAATGCTTTTCCATCTTATTCTCCTCAATCATGCAAGAACCCGGTAAGAGGGTCGGACGCGGAAGCGCCTCGAGTTAAAACTCTGCCAAGGCCGGCGAGATAAGCTTTCCGACCGGCTTCAATCGCCTGGCAAAACGCAGATGCCATAGTAGATAAATCTCTCGCGGTTGCAAGCGCTGTATTTGCCATAATCGCGGCCGCCCCCATTTCCATTGCCTCACAAGCCTGAGAAGGTCTGCCGATGCCTGCGTCAACAATGATAGGCAGGTCGATTTCATCAATCAAAATCTGGATGAATTCTTTTGTCGCAAGTCCCCTATTAGAGCCGATAGGAGATGCCAGGGGCATAATAGACGCCGCGCCGGCATTTACGAGGTCACGGGCAACATTGAGGTCGGGATACATATAAGGCATTACAACAAAGCCTTCTTTTGCCAAAGTTTCCGTTGCCTTGATTGTCTCCTCGTTGTCAGGAAGAAGATATTTACTGTCACGCATAATTTCTATTTTCACAAAGTTACCGCATCCAAGCTCTCTTGCCAAACGAGCGATACGAACTGCTTCTTCGGCATTTCTTGCGCCACTTGTATTGGGCAAAAGAGTGGTCCCTTGTGGAATGTAGTCAAGGATGCTTTCTTGGTCTTTGGTGTTTGCACGGCGAACTGCCAAGGTGATAATTTCCGCTTTGGCATCCTTTACAGCCGCTTCAATCAACTTAAGAGAATATTTTCCCGAACCAAGAATGAACCGTGAATTAAACTCATGTCCGCTAATAACAAGTTTATCGTTATCCACTATATAATCCTTCTTTCTTTCAATTATTTTTGAGCAAGTATTCGCAAAACAGTATGTGCCTGATGAGCCGCGCAGAGCATAACACGGCTTGAGATCAGTTCCATTCCGTCTCTAACATCACTGACTTCATCTCCGCACACATAAAAACGGCTTGTAATTTTTCGAGTTTTAATTAAATTGGCATCTCCAAGTCCTGCCATTCCTGACGCCGCCACTAAGTATTTTTGGGGCATTTTTTCAAGCACTACATCAGCAAGCATTGCTTTTGTTTCCGCAATATCAAATGCTTCGCAGACAATGTCCGCATCTTTCAGTAGTTCCGCGGCATTGGATTCGATTATCCGTAATATTTGTGTTTCAATATGTAGATATGGAGCAATTTCCAACAGGTTCTCTTTGAGAGCATCTGTTTTGTACATTCCAATCTGGCGAGCTGTATACTGCTGGCGGTGTAGGTTTGTTATATTCACCTTGTCAAAATCAATCAGTATCATCTTTCCAATACCGGCTCTTGCAAGAGATAAGGCAATATTGGAGCCAAGCCCACCAAGCCCGCAAATTGCGACTGTCGCACCCGTGATTTTGCTTTGAAGCTCGATACCGTGTCTTTCTTCCAATGCGGTTTGCCATTCTTCTTTTGTCGGTATCACATCAACCACCTCCAACAAAGACAACAACTTCCAGACAGTCACCGTCACAAATAATGGTGACCGCGTACTCTGCTTTCGGTACAATCTCGCCATTTCGTTCCACTGCAAGACGCTTTGTGTCATAGGTTGTAGTGGAGAGGTATTCAGTGATTGTTTTTCCCGCCACATCCAAAAGCTTGCCATTGATTTTCACCATTGTTCGCACCTCCAAAATCGCAATAAAAAACGGAAGCCACCGAGTTGGCAGCTTCCGTAAAATCCTTGTGTTTCTCCTAACATCTCACATTAGGCATCCCTACGTTGGCATTATCCAAATCAGGTTCTCGGTCGAAGGTTAAACCTTCCTCTCAGCCTGTTATACAAGCTCCCATCAATTAAATTGTAAAACAAAGTGTACAATATTTCTTCAAAATGTGCAACCGGTTTTCGAAATACCTTGCAAAATTAATAGGCCTACTATATTCAAGCTTCGGAGAGGGTATTCGGATCGTTCTCAAATTCATATCTTGACATCGGCGGGCACTTCTAATACGCGTCGGTATCATCTCAGAAGGCCATAAAGGTAGATTGATATCAATCTACCTTTCGCCACCTTCCATGGTTTAACCTTATCCCGAAACACGGTACAATTAAGTAGCTGCTATAGTATGTAGGGAGAGGGAGTGCATGAATGGATTACCAAGAACTAGTGAGATCAACCGTAATGGAATTGGATGCTCGTTCCTTTGACGCTTTCAGTAAAGCAATTGTTGGAGAGTTCTTATCGTTTTCGGTTATTCAGGAGAATGAAATTTCCAAGATCGTTCTCGCTGAAAAGGTTTGTGACTACTTTGAGAAATTAGAACTAAAAACGGGGAAAAACTTTGAAAAGCACGTTGAGTTTTATATGAGCAATATAGATGCTATTGTTGGCCGGAGAATCGCAAAAGCACCTCAGCCCACAAAGAAAGACGCAACACCGATTGAGACACCTCGTGCAAGACAGTATTATAATAAAGCCTTATCGATAAAGAACACGAGGTCGCTTTCCCCGAGGCAACTGAAGGATTATTCGAGATTTATGTTTTGCCTCTATGCAGAAATAATTAACAACAAGTACAAAGAAATTGATAATCTGAATTATTCAATTACTTGCTTAGATCCGGATGTGATCATTAATTCTATGAAGATTGAACCGGACATAGACGTGCCAATATTAAACAAAAAAAGGAAATTCGATATTAAGAATCTCTACTGCTCGGATACATGCACTTTTATAATAGCGTTGATTGTGCTCTACAAATTACTTGCCGATAAAGTACAGGGAGAATACTATCATGAGTAACACGTTGGTCATAGACAGTTTAGAGCCATTAAAGCAATTCCGGAACGACAAAAATATAATAGAAATTGTCATTCGTGGGAAGAACAAGAGGTTCAAAGCATTTCAAAAAGTCGCGTTTAACGATCTCCCACAAAGTCAAGGGAAAGAACTTTTCGAAAATGCAATTATGGCCCTAAACAAAAACACTAAGCTCTCAGAGAAGAGTTTATCGCTAGTGAGAAACGTTGCGAAGCTACAACAACTGGATTTGGTTCTGAATGGATTGAATCTTTGCGCAACCAGCGCAGGGTTCGCAATTATGTATGCCAAGCTTAACAGCATGAGCGAGGAGATAAACCAGCAAATTAATCAGTTGGGGAGTGTTGTCAAAAAAGGTCACGATGTTCAAGCTGGTTATGAGTTCAACAAGGTTTTGTCCGACTATCAGGACATGCTTGATTGTAGAAGAAGGCAGCAACCGTATTCAGAGGAAAAAATGAGGGTGCTAGTGGACAGAGAGTATAATGTTTTATCTCTGTTAATCAGCGTTCTCCAGAAGGACATATCTTCTGATTACAAGACGCTCATTACATCAATCTTTTCCTTGCTTTCAATGCTCACAACCTCCTTGCGGTATTTTGATGAATTGTACTATTTCAATAATCATAAAGTTCTTGGGAGCACTGAGGCATGGCATTCTGCTCATGACAAGTGGATGGGTGTCTTTGATACACTTTCATCGGAATGGTTTGTTGAGAAGCTACAAGATTACGGAACATTTGAATCCAAGCTTAATACAATGGACGTTGATGTATATTATATTTCGCTCCTTGATCAAGTTATGGAGTTAAGGCAGGAAGTAGAAGATAACCAAGAACTAATTCTTTCAATTGGCGATTTAGAGGTTCTCCATGCTTTCCGCGAATACAGTGAACGAGAGGTCAAAGAAACCATAGAGGCCGCATTTAGAGACGCTTTTGAAGGACTTGATGATCCATCAGCAGTTGAAATATACAATACTGCGTTACAACAGGTTGCAATATTGTAGTATAGGTGCCGCAATGAATATTGATGTAAAGAATTCTTTGGATAGGCTACGCCTAACATGCAATCACATGCAATCGATAATGTCCGACAGCAGGCATAAAAATATATGGACAATAGTTTTGGAGGATATATATGGCTTCATTAAAGCCATTTCAATTGCTGGTTCAGATGAGCGTATTGCCCTTTTTTGTGAAGTGTATCTGAATGAACAATGCCCGACGCGTACGTCATGCAGCTTAATGCAAGAGGTACCGGAAGCACTTGTGTTTTTCTGTCAAATTGATAATAGCGTTTTTAAGGGTCAACCGATCAAGATGACAGGAATCTTTATTTCGTTTTTGTCGGAACTAGGCAAATCGTATTTACTGAGCAAGTTCGATAAAAAAGACATAGACGCACAGAGATTTACAGCATTCATTAAGAAGATGAACCAATATGTTTCTGACCACGAAAAGCCAATCGTAAGCGACTCACAAGAGAGGTCTTTTGACCAAGTGGCTGTTCGCACGCCCAAGGAACGGAACTTAAACGATGACACAGAAGTGGTAACGTCAATGCAAGATACGTCTTGTGAAACCGAAGAGACCCTGCAAGAATTGCTTGATAAACTTGATAACTTAATTGGACTCGCCGGTGTAAAAAAAGAGGTCAATTCTCTGATTAATATGCTTCGAATTAAAAAGATACGGGATGACAGAGGATTTAAGACCGCAAATGTTTCAAACCATTTGGTTTTTTTAGGTAATCCCGGAACCGGGAAAACAACAGTTGCACGACTTGTTTCAGGGATATATAAGCAGCTTGGCGTCCTGGAAAAGGGTCAATTGGTGGAAGTGGATCGTGGAGGATTGGTTGCCGGATATGTTGGACAGACAGCCATAAAAACAAAGGAAAAAATCGATGAAGCCATGGGAGACATCTTATTCATCGATGAAGCTTATACATTGGCAAAAGGCGGAACGGACTTTGGGCAGGAAGCAATTGATACTATTCTAAAGGCCATGGAAGATAATCGTGAAAACTTTGTGGTGATTGTAGCTGGTTATCCCGGGCTGATGGAGAGCTTTCTGGAGTCTAATCCAGGTTTGAAATCAAGGTTTAATAAAAACATCACCTTTGAAGATTACTCTCAACTGGAACTGTTATCCATTTTTCAGTCATTATGCAATGAGTATGGCATGGAATTAAGCATTGATGGTGTTCAGTACTTAGAACATTACCTTAAGGGCCTTTGCATGAATAAACCAGAGAATTTCGCAAACGGTCGCGAAATGAGAAACCTATTTGAAACGGCGATAGCAAATCAGGCCAACAGACTGGCAGCGCTATCAGAAGTTACAGATAAAGAGTTGAACGAGATAACAGTTGCGGATCTCACTGGCTGATAATGGTTGCAGATCTTACTGGCTGATAATGGATGAATTAACAGCGTAGAATAATACTGCGAAATCATCCCGTATACTTTACCAAGCAGAGGAGACCGTGTCCCTTTTTAATTGTTCGAAAAACTATGGACGGCACCTTTAATCCAAATAAAAGAGAGAGGGCCTGGAATAAATAATTGCTATTCATTTAGGCCCTGGGATTTAAAGGACTATTGTTCTAACGCATCGCGTTTAATCCGGCCTTGACCTTTTCAGGCAGGGCGGGTAGGTGGGTAATCCTTACTCCGGTAGCATTGTAAATTGCGTTAATGATAGAAGCGTGGGGAGCGGATAGAGGCATCTCTCCAGCTCCTGAAGCACCGTAGAAGCTCAGCGGTCTTTCAGTTTCCTGATAGATTATCTCCATGTTGTCGGGGACATCCTTGATCTGAGGAATGCCGCATCTGGTTAGTGTAGTATGACGCTGAATATCTTCATAGTCTTCGCTCAAGGCCAAGCCTAGACCCTGGGCCAGTCCGCCGTAGATTTGTCCATCGACAACCAGTTTATTCATTACGGTTCCAACATCCGATACGATCGTGAATTTCTCCACTACAACCTTGCCGGTCTCAAGTTCAACTTCAACCTCACTCATTAGGAAACCATACATGTAGGCGGGGAAGGGGTCACCCTGGCCGGTATCCACATCACAGGCTACCTTTGGAGCGGACCACTTGCCATCATACTTAAGTGGTAAGCCTGCTTCCACCATCTCCGCGTAGGTTCTGTAGCCGCCATCTTCCTTCTTCATGGCCTTAAGCAAGTTATCACAGGCGTCTCCAATGGCGTTACCTGCCATAACGCTGGAGCGGCTTCCTCCGGCAGGCCCTGTGTTAGGTGTAAGGTTCATATCATTCATCACCAGCTTGATGTCTGTTGGCGCCAGCCCTAGTACCCTGAGTTTCTCATGGCTATGGGCCAGCATCCCCATATCGGCACCCTGGCCATGATCTTCCCAGGATGCTCCCACAGTTACGCCATCTGCTGTCAGCTCAACCCAGGCCTCTGATGAGTCTGCTCCATCAAGACCGGAGCCGTAGAGGAGTAGGGTAAGTCCCACACCATATTTCTTGCCATTGTTCCGGGCATTCTTCTTAGCTACATCTTCCTTGGCTCTTTCATAGTGTGGTCTCATGGTGTCAATCATATCCGGTATACAGATAACATCAGGCGCGCATCCGGAAGGAGTGGTGTCGCCCTCTCTATAGACGTTTTTATACCTAAACTCCAGTGGATCCATTCCCATCTTCTCTGCCAGCATATCCGCTAATACTTCAGAGGCAAAGAGTGACTGTGGAGATCCATAACCCCTAAAGGCAGATCCCCAAGCATGGTTGGTGGCAACGGTTCTTCCCTGACCCCTGATATTAGGAATATGGTAGCCGGCTCCGATAAACTGAGCTCCCCTCATTGTTAGGAGGTCTCCAAACTCTGAATAGGGACCGTGGTCCACTGTCCAGTCAGATTTCATAGCAAGAAGCTTTCCATCCTTATCAGCCGCAAACTTAAGGTTGATAAAGAAGGGTGAGCGCTTGCCGGTGTAAGAGATTTGCTGATACATATCAAACTCTAGGAAGACCGGCAGGTCAGTTGCCATGGCCGCGACTCCCAGTAGGGCCTCTATAGTAGGTGAGAACTTATAACCAAAGGTTCCCCCCGCATTGGTCTGGATAATGGCGATATTGTCCAGAGGCATGCCAATTCCTTCCGCAATCATAGCGGCGTGGAAGTGGAGGGCAATGCTCTTAGAGTGGATATTAAGTTTTCCATCCTCACCCAAATAAGCGAAACCAACATCAGGCTCAATTGAAAGGTGGGGCTGACGGCCTACGTAGAAATCTTCCTCCACTACATATTCAGCTGTCTCAAAAATGGGGTCTACCTCTTCACCCTTAACCATGTTGGTGACAAAATAAACATTGGGTGTTCCGGGATGAATCTCAAGAGCGTCCTCAGCCATGGCCGCGGGAGCGGACATATAGGCCGGTAGCTCTTCTATTTCATACTTGACCTTGTCAGCCGCGGCCCGGGCTCTTTCAGGTGTATCCGCAAGAACCATGGCTATGGCATCACCAAACTGGAAGATTTTCTCATCACAGAGGATGGGCCTATCAAGACCATCTCCCAGGTTAGATGGAAAGGCCAGCCCATTAATCCTGTTATTACCCTTGACGTCTTTATGAGTAAGAACCTTAAAGACTCCCGGCATGGTTTCAGCTTCTGAGGTATCAATTGAAAGAAGGTTGGCATGGGACACCTTGGCCTGAACCAGTTTTATATGGAGGGTTTCCGGGGGCAGTTTTAGTCCTAAATCCGCGCCAAAGTCCCACTCTCCAATAACCTTATCCCTGGCGGAGGGTCTGATATATTCAGTGCCAACAATACTATCTCCGGCCTTGACTTCTTTCCAAAGGTCCTTCTCGTCCACTTCGCCTCTCAGAATCTGCGCCGCGCACATTACTGCGTCGATCAGTGGTATGTAGCCTGTACAGCGACAAACGTTTCTTGTTTTTTGGAACCAGTCTCTAACTTCTTCTCTGGTTGGGTTAAGATTCTCATCCAGCAGCGCCTTGGCGGAGATGATAAAACCTGGAGAACAAAAACCACACTGTGCCGCTCCATGGACCATCCAAGCTAGTTGTAGAGGGTGAAGGTTATCGTGGTCGCCCAATCCTTCAATGGTAACAATCTTGGAATAGTCCGGGATGTTTTTCATCCTGGTGATACAAGATCTTACGACCTTGCCGTCAAGAAGAACATTACAAGCTCCACATTCTCCAATTCCACAGCCGACCTTGGTACCCGTAAGCAAGAGCTGTTTTCTTAAAACATCCGACAGCTTTGCATCGGGTGAGGTTACAATGGTTTGCATAACCCCATTAATGTCTAGATTTTTTTTGAACATGCTAAACCTCCTTTCGTTTTTGTATAGTTTTAGCTTGAAATCTTATACTGATTATCTCTTTTTAGTATAGTTAGTGTCAAATTTAGTTCGCAACTTCATAGAACTTCATTACAGCTTATGCGGCTTCTAACACGATTGATTCCAATGATCTGGCACTAAGATAGGCTCGAGAGCTGGACCAGTCCTCACTGTATTCCAGAAGGTAGATCGAAATCAATCGAACATAAGATTCAGGATTAGGGAAGATTCCAATTACCTTTGTCCTACGCCGAATCTCTCGATTCAACCGTTCCATAATATTGTTGGAACTGATTTTTCTGCTGTCCAGCGTGGGGAACGCATAAAACGTTAAACTGTCTTCCAGCCCTGCTTCCAAAATCTCAATTGCTTTTGGAAATCGTTTCTCATATAACTCAGCCAATCTGCGTGCCAGCACAACAGCTTCTTCCATGCTACTGGCCTGCCAGATGAGTTTGAGCTGAGCGGCGAAGCGGTCTTTTTCCGCTCTGGAAACATGTACCAGGATATTACGCATAAAATGTACTTTGCAACGTTGCCAGCTGCTGCCGGGAAAACATTTTCGAATAGCGGCCGTTAAGCCGTTATGAGCATCCGAGACAATTAGTTTTGGCGTTTTCAACCTCGTTCACGCAAGCTTTGAAAAAGTAAGCGGTAGCTTTCTTCCGATTCTTCCAACATCGGCTCAATCGCTAGGATCTCACGATGACCGTCCTCTGCGACACCACAGACGATCTGAATCGCCATGCTGACCACTCGATGATCATAACGAACCTTCTCGTAAAGAGCATCCACCCAAATCACCGGATAGTCCATGGTCAACGCTCGATGGCGAAAAGCCTCTGCTTGCTCATTTAGCCCTTTCGTCATCTGACTGACCTGGCTTCCGGACAGGCTGTCTATCCCTAGACTTGCTGCCAGCCTTTCCATTTTTCGGGTGGATACGCCCTGAATATATGCTTCCTGGACCACTTGAATCAGCGCTACCTCGCTGCGTTTGCGTTCCGTCACAAAAAACGGAATGTAACCACCTTTGCGCACTTTTGGAACCATTAGATAGCTGGTGCCCATCCTCGTATCGAAGCGGCGTACGCGATATCCGCTGCGGCTGCTAATACGTTCTTCGCTTTGAGCATGTTTCTTTGCGCCAATTTGATGGGACACTTCCGCTTCCATCAATTGATTGCAAAGCCATTCCAACATACTGCGCATTGGATCGTCCATTCCCATAAATTGCCAGAGCATTGCTTCTAGGTTTGTGGTATCTTGATTTTGAGTCATAGTGATTTCTCCTTACACCGATTTGTTTTTTTCCTTAACAATCATTGTAACGAAGTCCTATGACTCTTTCTTCTAAAGTTGCAAACTTAAATGTACGCTATCTTAGTATAGCAGATCCTCAGTTATTTAATATGTTATATAATTTATTCTTTAATGAAAAAGATGGGTTCGCCACGTACAGGACGATGTCATTCTTAACGTTTACGAGCTTTTGGCTTCTATGCTAGAAAGACTGGCTATATTATAATTAGTGTATATGTTTTTATTCTAAAATCGAAAATAGAGAGGACAAAAAGGGTCTTTCTATTCCAAGCCATTAAATCCACATAAGGAAAGTGCTATGTTTTTAGAAAAACTTCTTGAAAAAAGAGAACTCTGTATCAACGATAATCCCCCGGCTTGTGAGGCTTCCTGTCCTCTTCATCTTGATGTTAAGGGGATGATGAAAGAGGTCAGGGAGGGCAATTTCCGGAAGGCCTTTCTAATCATGGAAAAGAAAATGCCCCTGGCAAGACTGATAGCCAAAGTCTGCGACCACCCCTGTGAGGCTTCCTGTGTAAGAAAGGACTTAGGGGGGTCTTTGTCAATCAGTGAGATTGAACACGCCTTGGTGGACTATGGGTCGAGGGATAGGAAAAAAGGCCTGAGGATTCCCGGAGTCGGAAAAAAGGTTGCCGTGGTTGGGGGAGGAATAAGTGGCCTTAGCTGCGCTATCCTGCTTAATAAAAAAGCCTATGACATAACTATCTATGAAAAAAGTGACAGGCTGGGTGGCGGCTTCCGGGATTATTTGGATAAGGGTCTTAGCCAGGCTGTTTTGGAAGAGGAACTTGAGGAAGTAAAGAAGTCCGGAATTAGTGTTAGACTCAATAGTCCTATAGATAGCGCCGGCCTGGAGGAATTATCAGAAACCTATGAAGCGGTTTACCTTGGTACGGGCAACTGGGAAGAAGAGCTTGATTTTGATGAGAAAACTCTGGCGACCAGGATAGAAGGTGTTTTTATAGGGGGGAGTTTGACCCTGCAAGAAGATTCTTTGATATTGGCTGTGGCCCGGGGCAGGTCAGCTTCAATTTCCATGGATAGATATATGCAAGGAGCCTCGCTTAGCGCCCAGAGGATTAATGAGGAGCCCTATGAAACTGAACTTATAGCGGATACTTCTGAGGCGGGAGGAGAAAAAACTGTACGGGCCGCGGGAGCTGCCTACACAAAAGAAGAGGCGATTAAAGAAGCGGCAAGATGCCTACTATGTGAGTGTGGTCTTTGCCACAAGGCCTGTAGCCACCTCAGATATGAAAATAAGATGCCCAGGGATTACATAAGAAGTATCCACCACAATGAGAGGGTTATCCTGGGGGATCGGTATGCCAACAAGGCAATTAATTCCTGTATGACCTGTGGTCTTTGCCTGGCGGTTTGTCCTACAGACCTTGATATGGGAGAAATTATCCTAGACACTAGAAAGAGCATGGTTGAAAGGGAGAAAATGCCTCCCTCAGCCCATGATTTTGCTTTAAAAGATATGGAGTTCAATCAGAGTGAGTATTTTTCCCTACTTAAGCACCAGCCGGGGATGAAAGAGTCGGCCTATCTTTTCTTTCCAGGATGTCAGCTTTCCGGCTCCTATCCCCGGTATGTGGATAAGAGCTATGACTACCTCAAGGACAAACTTGAAGGGGGAGTCGGCCTTTATTTAAACTGCTGTGGAGCTCCGGCTGAGTGGGCGGGCAGGGAGGAACTTTTTAAGGCCTCAATTGAGAAGCTAAAATCAGACCTTGATAGTCTGGGAAATCCCAAGTTGATTCCGGCCTGTTCCACCTGCTATTACATCTTCAAAAAATATTTACCTGATGTGGAGCTGGTCAGTCTTTGGGAGATCTTTGATGAAAGGGGCCTACCGGAGGTGGAGACTGGAAGAAAGCCTGGGGCCTTAGTCATCCATGACTCCTGTACCGCCAGAGACTTTGCCGGTGTTTATGACAGTGTTAGAAGGATCGCGGAGACTTTGGGTTATGAACTTACTGAACCAAGATACTCAAAGAAAGAGACCAAGTGCTGTGGCTATGGAGGCCTTAGTTACTTTGCTAATAGGGATTACAGTCAGTTTGCCACTGAGGAAAGAATAGGAGAGCATGAGGAGGACTACCTGGCCTACTGCGCGATGTGCAGGGATCTATTTGTATCGAGAGGCAAGAGGACCTACCATATCCTGGATCTTATTTTTGGAAAGGATCAGGAGGATCCGGCAAGTAGAGAAGGGCCAAGCCTCTCTGAGAGACGGGATAATAGGCTGAGGTTTAAAATTTTCATGCTGGATAAACATTGGGGTGAAGACTTGAAATTAAGCGAAGAATATGGCGATATTGAGCTCATCGTCGATGATAGGATAAAGGAGCTTATGGAGGATAGGCTGATACTGGCCGCCGATATAAAAAAGGTGATAGGCCAGGGACAAGACCAAAAGGATTATTTTTATAATCCCGATAATCAGCGGTATCTGGCTTTTAGAAGGATGGTAAATGTCACCTACTGGGTTGAGTATGTAAAGGAGGATATCGGCTATAGGATTATAAACATCTATAGTCACAGGATGGATGTGAAGGGGGACTAGCATGAAAACTGAAAACAAGGAGACCGGCTGGATTTGTGGCAAATGTGATGAGCCGGTTGAAACGGGTCCCATCAAGGCCATGTACCTTTCCGGTATCTTTGATGTTGAGCTGCTTAAGTGCCCCAAGTGTAAAAACGTGTTGGTTCCCGAGGATCTGGCTCTTGGTCAGATGCTGGAGGTGGAAAAGGAACTGGAAGATAAATGAAAAACTTGCCTGTCTATGAGGGTTCTACCATTAGGAAGGTCACGGGTCCCAGTCTTAGACCCGGTGGCTTTCTCTTAACAGATAGGGCTATGGAGCTACTAAGTCCCCATGCGGGTTTAAAAGGCCTTGATATAGGCTGTGGCCTAGGCGCCACAATAAACCATGTTAGGGAAAAATGGAATCTGGACATGGAGGGGGTCGATCAGTCCGGAACCCTTCTTGCCCAAGCCAGACAGGTTTTTGATTTGGATCTTATAGAGGCCGGAGCCGACCGGCTTCCCTTTGGTGATGAGAGCTTTGATTTTGTGCTAATGGAGTGTAGTCTCTCCCTTATGGAGGATAGCGGGGCCGCGCTTCGTGAAGCTGCTCGGGTTCTTAAGCCGGGAGCCCAGATTTTTATATCCGATGTCTATGCTAAAAACCCTCAACACCTGGAGGCCCTTGAAGAGGTCAATGTTAAGACTTGCTTAAGAGGCCTTTTTGATCTAGAGACGCTAAGGGCTGATTTGGAGAGGGAGGGACTGGAGGTTGTTGAACTAAGGGACTTTAGCCGGCTTCTAAAGCAGCTTATGGTTGACATAGTCTTTACTTATGGATCTATGAATAGTTTTTGGACTCTGACGGGCTGTGGTGATGTCCGGGGATTTAAAGAAAAAATTAAAAAATGTGCGCCTGGATATTTTCAGATCCGGGCCAGAAAGGGGGAGGGCCATGTCCAATGATGCTTTTTTAATGTTCAAGCTGGCCAAGGAAGGCTATTGCTGTAGTCAGATTATGGTTCTTATGGACTTAAGACAAAGAAACATAGATAATCCTGAACTTATGAGGTCCCTATCCGGTCTTTGTGGTGGGATGGGAGCCAGTGGAAATACCTGTGGGGTTTTGAGTGGAGGGGCCTGCCTTTTAGGCCTTTATGGGGGTAAGGGCAAGCCTGAGGAAGAGAAGAACCCTAAACTAAATGAGGCTATAAGGGAGTACATAGACTGGTTTAAAGAAAGCCAAGGTAGTCTTGAATGCATGAAGATTTTAGGGCAGGAAACCTTTGAGGCGATGCGGCGGGGGGTCTACCCGGTGAATTGCGGCAATATAATGTCTGCCGGTTATAGGAAATTAAGAGAAATCATTGCTGAGTATGATTTTACTATAAGGGGATCAAATGACTGACAAGAGATTAGTGACTGAGTCCCTTTGTCCTGTCTGCTTAAAGAGAATAGAGGCAAAAAAAATTAGGGAGGGTGACCGGCTTTTCATGGTTAAGACCTGCCCCGAGCATGGCGACTTTAAGACTGTTATCTGGAGAGAGGGCCCGGAATATGAAAGCTGGAGGAGGCCCAAAACTCCGGCTTTTCCGGCTAAGGCTTTTACTCAGGTGGACAAGGGATGCCCGTATGATTGTGGCCTTTGTCCCAGCCATAGGCAACACACCTGCACAGCGTTAATTGAGGTCACAGAGCGGTGTAACCTGGGTTGTAGCTTTTGCTTTGCGGATGCCGGAGGGGACTATGGGCCCGATATGGAGACAATCGGGTTTTATTATGACCGGATTATGGAGTCCGGTCAGGGCTGCAATATCCAAATTTCCGGAGGTGAGCCCACCATGAGGGAGGACCTGGCTCAGATTATTCGGCTGGGTCATAAAAAGGGCTTTAGCTTTATTCAGCTCAACACCAATGGACTTAAGCTTGCGGATTATAACTATGTGCAAGAGCTTAAAGAAGCGGGGCTGAATTCCGTCTTTTTGCAGTTTGATGGTCTTGATGATGAAATCTATGAAGAATTAAGGGGAGCTAGGATTCTTGAAGAGAAGCTTAAGGCCATAGATAATCTTTCCAAGGCCGGCATAGGTACCATTTTGGTGGTAACGGTGGTGCCGGGGATTAATGACCACTGTCTTTATGAAATAGTAAAGTTTGGCTCTGAAAATATTCCCGGAGTTAGAGGGGTTCATTTTCAGCCTGTCAGCTATTTTGGTAGGATTCCAAAAATTCCCACAGATGAGGATAGAATAACGCTACCTGAGGTTATGAGTAAGCTCTCAAGTCAAAGTGGTGGGATGATGAGCCTAAATGATTTTAAAGCGCCGTGCTGCGAGAATTCATACTGCTCCTTTAATGGAAGTTTTATTGTTCATGATGACAAACTTGTGGCTATTGGAAGCAGTTGTAAGGAACCCTCTAAAGAGAGTCCGGAGAAGATTGAGGATGGGGCGGAGGGAGCCGCCAAGTCCAAGACCTTTGTTGAGAGAAATTGGGCCATTAGACAGCAAAGACAAGATGAGGACAAGTATGCCTCTTTTTCTAAACTACTTGATACGATAGAAAACAATCGCTTTGCCATATCTGCCATGGGCTTTATGGATGCCTGGGATTTTGATATGGAGAGAATCAGGGGCTGCTGTATCCATGTTGTCTCTAAGGAAGGCAATATGATTCCTTTTTGTGCCTACAATGTGACCAACATGGAAGGTAAGAGCCTTTATCGATAGCCTCTAGGAGTTTGAAGTGCTTAGTTTTTATGAGAAATGGATTAGCGGGCCGGTGCTGGAAGGTGACCGGCCTTTTACTAGGGATGCCATAGAGGACTACCAGCTGGAGCAACTAAGGAAGACCCTTCGATATGTTAAGGACAAAAGCAAATTTTATGCTCATCAGCTTATGGATCTTGATGTGGAAAGCATTCAAAGCTTAGATGATTTCGCGGCCAATGTGCCCTTTACCTGTCCTGAAGATCTAGCTAGGGAGTCCTGGAATTTTCTCTGCCTGGCCCAACATGAGATAGCCAGAATTATAACCATAAGAACTTCGGGCACGCAGGAAGAGAAAAGAATTTTCTTTACCAAGCAAGATCTTGAGAGGACGATTGATTTTTTTCATCATGGTATGGCCTATCCGGTTAGGCCCGGTCAGAAGGTCTTGGTTTTGATGCCTGGGAATCACTATGGAAGTATTGGAGATCTCCTTAGAAAAGGTCTTGATCGGCTGGGCTGTGACGCTTTGATCATGGGGGCGGGAAAAGATAGTTTGCGTATTTTGAATACCATAAAGAGAGAGGCCGTTGATAGTGTGGTTGGCCTTCCTCAGGAGCTTTACCGGCTGGCCAGAATTAAGAATAATTTAGTGGAGATGAGTGATTTAAAGCTTGAGTCTATCCTCCTAAGCGCAGATCATGTGCCCGGTTCTATCAAGGCAGTTTTGGAGAAGACTTTCAGGTGTAGGGTCTTTAACCACTATGGTATGTCTGAGATGGGATATGGAGGGGCTGTGGACTGTGGCTGCCTGGGAGCCTATCACCTAAGAGAAGCCGACCTCTATTTTGAAATAATTGATCCTATAAGTGGTCGGGTTCTCCCTCCGGGCCGGGAGGGGGAGGTTGTCTTTTCAACTCTTACCAGAGAGGCTATGCCCCTCATCCGTTATAGGACCGGTGATAGGGCTGGTTTTATTGAAGGGGGCTGCCGGTGTAGCAAGCTGCTAAAAAAGATGGCCCATATAAAAGGTAGGTACCGGGATCTTTTGTACATAGATAATCAGCTTTTGTCCATTGCTCTTTTAGATGAGGTCCTCTTTAGAATTGATAATCTTCTGGACTACAGGGCTGGCCTTAAAGAAGGAAAAATCCTGAGCCTATCACTTAAGGCTGTGGATGAAAATAAACCCCTTGGCTATAAAGAAGTTAGAAAGGCTTTGGAAACGGGGCCTTTTAACAGGCTTTTAAGAGAGCGAAAATTGATTCTTGAAGTAGCTGATGAGGAGAAGTGGGAGCATAGTGAAACCACCATGGTAAAAAGAGTTCTGGAGATTCTAGACTAGCAGTGAAGGGGAACATGAGGCGAAGCTCAATTAAAGGCTATTAAGCGAGATTAGCCAATACGGGCAATTCTTGACATAAAACAGGAGCGATATTAAAATTAATTAATAACGATATGGAAATCTAATTTTCATATCATCTTTTATGAAAAGTATATTTTTGAATAAGAGAATCATGATGACAGAAAGCCATGGATAATGAATAGACTTGCGATTTTTGGGGCAGGGCAAATTGGCAGTATGCTTGCGAATCTGATTAATTCACGTGTTAATCTGATTTGTTTCGCCGATAATTATGAGCCCAAGCAAGGAACAAAAATCGGTGGTGTGCCTGTTCTTTCTGTCAAAGAAGCCATTGGGCTTAACCCGGAATATTTCCTCTTGGGCGTCGTAGATGCCGAAAGATCTTTGCAGATGGAAAACCAATTACAATGCGAAGGTTATACGGGTGAAATCATTCGTTTAAATCAGCCGGATTTATTTGACATTCGCTTATCCATGGCGCGTCTCTACGCCAAAAAGATTAATGCGGACAACTTGCCGGGTGATATTGCAGAACTTGGGGTTTATCTTGGCGATTTTGCGGCGGAGTTAAATAAAATGTTCCCCGAAAGGAAGTTGCATCTTTTTGATACCTTTGCCGGTTTTATGCCGGAAGATATTGAAATTGAATCGCAGGGGAAATATTCAAAGGCTGTCGTCGGTGATTTTTCGGATGCCAATACAGAAATTGTTTTAGACAAAATGAATTATCCCGAAAATATCGTTTTTTATGAAGGGGATTTTTTTGTTACGTCTGAAACTTGCCATGCGGATGCTTTTTCTTTTGTGAGTTTAGACGCGGATCTTTACAATCCAACAAAACAGGGATTAGATTTCTTTTGGCCCAAATTGGTTAAAAATGGAGTCATTCTTGTCCATGATTATCAAAGTGGTCAATTTAAGGGCGTAAAAAAAGCGGTGGATGAGTTTTTAGATAGTAGAGTTGCAGATGGAATGGAGGATTTTTGTGAAATACCTATCTGCGATATGCATGGCAGCTTGTTGATTGTTAAAACCATGCCATCCAACGAAAACGAGCGAGGAAGGATTTAAGATGATAGGCGGACTCATATTAGCGGCGGGATTATCCTCGCGGATGAAAGATTTTAAGCCTCTCTTGCCAATCGGGAACACGACTTTTATTAAGCGTTTAATCTTACAAATGCGTACTGTGGGGGTTGAGAAAATTGTCGTCGTGACCGGCCATTGTCAAGCGAAGCTAACAGAGCATCTGAAAGATGAAAATGTTGTTACGATTTATAACGAAAATTACAAAAACTCCCAAATGCTGGACTCGATTAAACTTGGCATCTCTTATTTAGCCGATGATGTCGACAAAATTTTGCTTTCTCCCGTTGATGTGGTGATGTCTCCTCTTTGGATCTTTAATCATATTGTGAACACGGAAGGGGATTTTATCAGACCTATATATGGCGGGGAGCCGGGTCATCCCGTCGTTCTTAATCAGTCTGTGTTTGAGACAGTATTACATTACCAAGGCGATCGTGGCTTAAGAGGTGCCATTGAATCTTCTGATTTCGAAATTATCGATGTCGAAGTGGATGAGCCAAATATTTTATTAGATGCTGACACGCCTGAGGATTATCATAAAGTTTTAGCTGAATATAATGAATTGATTGGTGAAGTTGGAAAATCCCACTTAGAAATTGAAACGCGCATCCATCTGGGTGATCACGTTTGTGATCAGCGTTTTATGCAAATGCTCTCCTTGATTGATTCCACGAAATCTTTAAGCAAAGCCGCGGATAGCATGGGTTTGTCCTATACGAAATTATGGAAAATGCTCAAAGATATAGAGGGTGAGATTTCGATCCCTTTTGTTGTTCGGCAAGCTGGTGGTAAAACCGGCGGAAAAAGTGAATTAACAATCGAGGGACAGACCTTTTTGAAGCGTTACCGGCAGATGAAAATAGAATTGGATGAACAAGCTAAATTATTATTTGAAAAATACTTTTCAGACGCGAGATTCTAAAAACAGAGGGGGGATAGTTGGCATGAAAAGTTTTTTTGAAAGTGTATCTCAAGTCATAAAGAATAAAGAATCGGCTGTGATGGTTACGGTTGTGGCAAGTTCCGGCTCCACGCCAAGAGGTGATGGCGCGCATATGCTGATTACGAAAGATGGTTTACAAGCGGGTACGATTGGCGGTGGCGCCGTTGAATATAAAGCGGAGCAAATGGCGGCCGAGAAATTAAAGACGAAAAATTCCGGCTCACATTCTTTCATGTTAAGACGTAATGAGGTAGAAGATTTAGGCATGATTTGCGGTGGAGACGTCGAAGTCTTTTTTAGCTATTTGGATCCGGAAAATCCGAATGTTCTGTCTTTCTCTCAAGCCGCAACAACTATTGCGCAATCAAATGAAGCGGCCTGGCTGATTATGGGTATCAGTGAAGAGAGCAAAAATGAAATTGCCATCTATCAAGAAAGCAAAGGCATGGTCGGCGCTGACATAGAAGAAGACATTGTTTTGGCGTGTGATTCAAAAGAAAAAATTGTGAAGGTTGATTCAAAAAAATATTTTATTGAACAAATATTTGAGCCTGGGTTTGTTTATATTTTTGGCGGTGGACATGTCGCTCAGGCTTTGGTCCCTATTTTGCGTAGTGTTAATTTTAGATGCGTTGTCATTGATGATCGACCGAATTTTGTGAATGAAAAACTATTTAAAGGGGTTGAGAAAACCATCCTATTAGAAGCCTTAAATGATTGGCACGGCTTTTCCATCACAAAGGATGACTATATTTGCATTATGACAAGAGGCCATGCGCATGATCTTGAATGCGAATATCAAGCGCTGCAAACGGAGGCGAAATATATCGGTGTGATTGGCAGCAAACATAAAATAGCCGGGGTCAATCAGAAATTAAAAGAAAAAGGCATTTCGGACGATAGCTTAAAAAGGATAACAACGCCGATTGGTTTAGCGATAAAAGCCGAAACACCGGCAGAAATCGCTATTAGCATTACCGCTCAGATGATAGAGGTTAGAGCTGGTGACAAAGTTGCAAAGCGATAAAACGAAAAACCTATTTCTATATGGTGAATCGTCGATTGGTAAGAGTACGCTGCTGTTTCAGTCTTTAGGTGAGGCGGATGTTATGCCCTATGCGCTAGGCTATCGTACCGCGAGAATCATCAACTCGGAAGATGAGATTATCGGCTATGCACAATCAGATGTGCAATCGGATCAAGAGGATTTTCACTTTAATCAATTAAGCGATCAACACCTTGACAATCAATTTATGATTCTTCAATCGGGTCAAGTAATAAAATTTGATTTTGAGGTGTTTCAAGTATTTACAATACCAATATTAAAAAAGGCCCTTCAACAGTTCAAAACAGGGCAAATAACTTTTTTTATGGTTATGGATGAGATAGGCGGCATGGAATTGCTGAACGTTGAGATAAAACAAGTGTATATCGAAGTCTTAAATTCAGATATGCCTTGTATCGGCATTACAAAAGCGCCTTTCGTTATAGAGAAAACAAAAAGCAACAAAGATTTTTTGGCTGTCTTACTCGATTCGGACAAAACGGAATTGCTCAATGCGGATGAATTAAGCAAAGCGGAGATGAGAGAGTGCATTCAGGAGTGGCTAACAAAGAATAAAATAGGAGAAAAAATTGGATAAGTGGTTAATATATCATCAATTACTTTCTACTATGGATGAAAACGTCAAAGTAGCCGATATTTTTTGTGGCATAACGTGGACAGCAGTTCTAAGTGATGCGGGTGATTTGGGTATGGCGATGACCACAGCATCCTATGGCATCGAAAAAAGTTCAGAAGTCCTGATTGGCAAGCCGCTAAAGCAGGTGGCGGAACTTGTAAAATCATGGAACTTTTATGATGCCGGCATTGGGATGGCGGCCATCAATGCGTATTACAATACATCCACTCGTCTCAAGGCGAATGATTGGTCGCAGCCTAATAAAGAGTTTTGTACATTCGGTTTAGATTTGAAAGATAAAACTATTTCCATGATTGGCCATTTGCGCCATGAAGAGGGGTTATTTGCCGAAGCAAAAGCTGTCAACATTATTGAATACCACCCGAGAATTGGCGATTATCCGGCGACAGCCTGTGAATACTTATTGCCGCAAAGCGATATTGTCATCATTACAGCGTCAAGTTTTGTCAATAAAACCCTACCGCGTCTTCTTGAATTGTCCCAAAATGCCTTTACCATTGTTTGTGGGCCAACGACACCCATGCATGCGAAGCTAGTAAACGCCTTTTCTATTGACCGCTTGGCCGGCTTTATCCCGACAGATGTCAAAGAAATTTTATCGCTGTTAAAGTCCAATGCTTTGGGTTCACCTTATGCGTATGGCGAGAGGTTTTGTCTTGATAAATAGAGTAATCGATAGAGTAATAGTATGAGGAAAAAGCAGATCAAATGAATAAAAAGCAAGCAATCAATAGTAAGCAAAGTGAACGTTTGAAAAAACGATTTACTTTTATGATCTTATTTTGGATATTTGTGGCTGTCATTTCTGTGTCTTTAGGGAGATATGCCATCTCTTTTAAAGATTTTTTTCAGGCGCTCGGCCAAATGTTAAAAGGCCAATCTAATTTGGCTGATCAGAATGTATTAATCGTTTTGAAAAACATAAGAATACCCAGGATTCTTTTGGCGTCATTAGTTGGCTTCGCCTTATCCGTCGCAGGTGCGACGTATCAAGGTGTTTTCCAAAATGCCATGGCTAGCCCGGATGTTTTAGGGGCTTCTTCCGGCGCGGCTTTTGGCGCGGCGTTGGGTATTTTATTATATGGAAATAGATTTGTAATTATTCTTTTTTCCTTTATTTTGAGTTTACTCGCTGTTTTTCTTTCTTTGCTGATTAGTATAAAAGGACATGGTGATAAAGTTTTACTTCTTGTTTTATCAGGGATGATGGTGAGTTCTTTGTTCACCGCGGGCACATCCTATCTAAAATTAGTGGCTGATCCAACGAGTGAATTACCGGCCATTACGTATTGGTTAATGGGCAGTTTGTCAGGGGCGACCAAATATGATGTTATGATTGCCGCTATTCCTATGTTCATCGCGATTATCCCAATCTATTTGTTACGCTGGCAAATTAACATTTTAACCTTAGGGGATGATTCAGCACGATCTCTTGGCATTGATCCGCGGAGGGTTCGCCTGATTGTGATTATTTGTTCGACCTTATTGACGGCGTCCGCCGTTTCTGTCAGCGGGATGATTGGCTGGATTGGACTGGTCATTCCTCATCTTTGCAGAAGGATTGTCGGAAATAATTATATGTATTTAATACCTGCCGCGTCTTTGGTTGGGGCGAGTTTTCTGCTAATCGTTGACAATATTTCGAGAAATTTGTTGATGACGGAAATTCCCCTTGGTATTTTGACGGCTTTTATTGGGGCGCCATTTTTTATGTACTTGATAACGATGAAGAAAAATATTATTTAGCGAATGAAAAATCAAGAGGATTAAATGGATACTGTAAAACAAAAGGTGGAAAAAGATACATTAAAATCTTTAAAAGTGTCAAACTTAACCTTTGCTTATGATCAGGAAATCATATTGAATGACCTAAGCTTTTCGGCTGAAGGGGGGGAATTAATCAGTATATTAGGCCCTAATGGTGTGGGAAAAAGCACCTTGTTTCGTTGCATATTAGGCCTTTTAAATCGTTATGACGGCAACATTTTAATAGCCAATAAAAACGCTAAAAAAATTAAAGCGCGGGAAATCGCTAAATTAGTTGCCTACATTCCGCAATCACATGTTTTAACTTTTAATTATTCGGTTTTGGATATGGTGTTAATGGGCTCAGCAAATCGAATATGTAGTATCGGTAGCCCTAAAAAACAAGAAAAAGCTGAGGCGCAGGCAGCCTTGGAAAAAATTGGCATATTGGATTTAGAGGCAAGAGGCTTTAATCATTTGAGTGGTGGTGAGCAACAGTTGGTTCTGTTGGCTCGCGCGGTTATGCAAAACGCGCCTATCTGGATTTTAGATGAACCTTTAGCCAATTTGGATTATGGCAATCAAATCAGCATGCTACAACAATTAAAACGCTTAGCCGCGGATGGTTACTTAATTCTTCAATCCATTCATAACCCGAACCAAGCCTATCAATTCTCGGATCGTGTTATCGGTTTAAGTGAAGGAAGAATTATCGCTGATGGTAATCCAAAACAAATTATGGATAATGCTTTAATCAAAGCCTTATATGGAAATCAAGTTGAATGGAGGATTAATACGCAATGAAAAAAACATCTCTAAAACAAATTTTAACACTCTTGTTATGCAGCCTCTTTATTTTGGTGAATATTGTAGGCTGTGCAAATCAAGCAACCAAAACAACGAAAAGTGAGGTTGTTTCAGAAGCTGTAACAGAAAATGAATCTGAAACAGAAGCCGTCAAAACCGAAGAAACACAAGCGGCGGAAATGAGCGAAACAAGAATTTTCACTGACTCGGTAGGTCGTGAGGCTGAGGTTCCTGGCCAAATCGACAAGGTCGCCTTGTCGGGTCCTCTGGCACAAATTGTTTTGTATGCCTTCTCACCGGAATTATTAGTTGGCTTTTCGAACGATTGGTCTGAAGAAGTTGAGGAATATATTCCTGAGAAATATCTGGCATTACCAACCATTGGTCAATTGTATGGGGGAAAAGGCGAACTTAATTTAGAAGAACTCTTAAGTTCAGGGGCCCAAGTTGTCATCGATGTTGGAGAACCTAAAAAAACAATTGTTGAAGATTTGGATAGCTTACAAGAACAAACGGGCTTGCCTTTTGTTCATATTACTTTGACTTTGGCAGAACCGGAAGAAGCCTTTGCGAAATTGGGGGAGCTTTTAAATTTAGAAGACCGTGGTCAAGAATTTGCTGATTATTGCTCAAATGTCTATGAAAAAATGGATACCTTATCCAAGGAAGTCGAAAAGAAGAACTTACTTTATTTGGTAGGCGAAAACGGCCTTAACGTGATTGCAAAAGATTCCTTTCATGCGGAAGTGATTGATTTATTATCTAATAATCTGGCGGTTGTTGATGAACCTTCATCTCAAGGAACGGGTAATGAGGTGGACATGGAGCAAATCTTAAACTGGAATCCCGATGTGATTATCTTCGCACCCGACAGCATTTACGACACGGTTCAAAATTTGCCGGAATGGCAATCCATCACGGCCATTCAAAATGGCGATTATTATGAAGTGCCTTTTGGCCCTTATAATTGGTTAGGATTTCCACCTTCCGTTCAACGTTATTTGGGTTTGTTGTGGATGGCGGACTTACTTTATCCGGACGCTGTTGACTATAATCTTGAGGAAGAAGTACAACAATATTTTGAGATGTTCTATCATACCGAATTATCGGAAGAACAATATCAAAAATTAATTAATCATTCCATTGGCAATGATTAAAATATCTTTGATTAGACATGCAAGACCTGATTTTCCTCTTGAGGAGCGCTATTGTTTGGGACAAAGCGATATGCCTCTGGGGAAAATCGGTCATCTGCAAGGTTGCCTCCTAAAAGCATTTTGGCAGGAAAAATCAATACCTGTTTTTTCCAGCCCTTTAAAAAGAGCAAAAGAAACGGCTGAATATATTGCGTCGGGGCAACAACCAATAACGATTGTGCAAGATTTGCAAGAATTAAATGCCGGGATCTGGGATGGCTATTGCTTTTCCGAAATCAAACGAAAATGGCCCGAACTCTACGCAAAGCGTTCGGGCGCGTTCGCCAATGATTTGATTCCGGGCGCGGAAGATCATCACACCGGCCGGAAGCGTTTTGTTAGGGCTGTTGGCCATATTATTCAAACTATACCGGATGGCGAGACGGAAATTGCCGTTGTCGCTCATGCTACCGTGATACAATTATTGCTTGCGGATATCTTGTCCTGTTCAATGGCAGATGTTAAAAAATATAAATTGCCCTATGCCGGCTGGGTTTCCATTATCTATGATGAAGGTAAATTATCTTTGTTGAGTGGGCCATCTGTGGCTAGGCCAAAACTATCGGATGATCTTTGCTTAGAATTGTTAAGAACAGCGGATTGTCCAATTAACGTCATTCGGCATTGTCAAAAAGTGGCGGATACAGCCACAGAAATTGGCAGACAGCTCAATGAAAAAAACTTGCGTCTCGATTTGAATGTATTGAGAGAATCTGCTTATTTACACGATATGCTGAGGATGGAAAAAGACCATGAGAAAGCGACGGCGGATTTGCTGTCGTACTTAGGTTACCCTGATCATGCAAAACTGATCGCAATTCACAATACGGCTCAAAATGAAATCATCTTAAATGAATCCAGTCTGCTTTATATAGCTGATAAAATGACGCAAAACGATCAAATCGTGCCCTTGCAAAAACGATTTGATCAAAGCTTTAGCAAATGTTTAACAGCGGAAGCAAAAGAGGCGCATCAAAAACGTAAAAATTATGCTTTTGCTTTAAGTGCTCAGATAAACAAAATCATAGGTGGAAAAGTCAGTTAGTGTCAAATTTAGTTCGCAACTTCATAGAACTTCATTACAGCTTATGCGGCTTCTAACACGATTGATTCCAATGATCTGGCACTAAGATAGGCTCGAGAGCTGGACCAGTCCTCACTGTATTCCAGAAGGTAGATCGAAATCAATCGAACATAAGATTCAGGATTAGGGAAGATTCCAATTACCTTTGTCCTACGCCGAATCTCTCGATTCAACCGTTCCATAATATTGTTGGAACTGATTTTTCTGCTGTCCAGCGTGGGGAACGCATAAAACGTTAAACTGTCTTCCAGCCCTGCTTCCAAAATCTCAATTGCTTTTGGAAATCGTTTCTCATATAACTCAGCCAATCTGCGTGCCAGCACAACAGCTTCTTCCATGCTACTGGCCTGCCAGATGAGTTTGAGCTGAGCGGCGAAGCGGTCTTTTTCCGCTCTGGAAACATGTACCAGGATATTACGCATAAAATGTACTTTGCAACGTTGCCAGCTGCTGCCGGGAAAACATTTTCGAATAGCGGCCGTTAAGCCGTTATGAGCATCCGAGACAATTAGTTTTGGCGTTTTCAATCCTCGTTCACGCAAGCTTTGAAAAAGTAAGCGGTAGCTTTCTTCCGATTCTTCCAACATCGGCTCAATCGCTAGGATCTCACGATGACCGTCCTCTGCGACACCACAGACGATCTGAATCGCCATGCTGACCACTCGATGATCATAACGAACCTTCTCGTAAAGAGCATCCACCCAAATCACCGGATAGTCCATGGTCAACGCTCGATGGCGAAAAGCCTCTGCTTGCTCATTTAGCCCTTTCGTCATCTGACTGACCTGGCTTCCGGACAGGCTGTCTATCCCTAGACTTGCTGCCAGCCTTTCCATTTTTCGGGTGGATACGCCCTGAATATATGCTTCCTGGACCACTTGAATCAGCGCTACCTCGCTGCGTTTGCGTTCCGTCACAAAAAACGGAATGTAACCACCTTTGCGCACTTTTGGAACCATTAGATAGCTGGTGCCCATCCTCGTATCGAAGCGGCGTACGCGATATCCGCTGCGGCTGCTAATACGTTCTTCGCTTTGAGCATGTTTCTTTGCGCCAATTTGATGGGACACTTCCGCTTCCATCAATTGATTGCAAAGCCATTCCAACATACTGCGCATTGGATCGTCCATTCCCATAAATTGCCAGAGCATTGCTTCTAGGTTTGTGGTATCTTGATTTTGAGTCATAGTGATTTCTCCTTACACCGATTTGTTTTTTTCCTTAACAATCATTGTAACGAAGTCCTATGACTCTTTCTTCTAAAGTTGCAAACTTAAATGTACGCTATCAAAAGTCATCGATGATCATATCAATTTTTGAACAATAGTTTGCGAAAGAGTATGTTTAAGTTTGCAACTTTAATGTACCCTATCATCCAATTTGACCAAGATCTCTATAGAATAGCAAAGCGATGTAAAAAATTGGAGCTGATTTTGGCTTTCTTAAATCATAGCCGGAATAATTATAAATTCTTTTAATTTGATATTGATAAGTATTTTTATGCATAAATAAAATCTCTGATGCTTTAGTAATTGAGCCATCCGTTTCAAACCACGCTTCGATGATTTTCATAAAATGCGGAATAAAGTCTTTAACTTCTGCAGGAAAAAGTTTGTATATGTAATCTCTTTTCTGATCAGTGCTGGTATTTTCAACAAAAAATTCAATTCTAATATCTTCGTTAAAAAAAATTGATTGTTTGTTAAGTATTGCAGCTTTGTATGACTGTTTTGCCTGTAATAACGGTATACTTAAAACCGAACTACCGGATTCAGATCCATCTATACCAATATAAAAATCAAATTCAGTATATTCTTTTAATTCTTGTAATAAACTTTGAGAAAGATTAAGTATTTGTTTGTTTTTTGATGCAGGCAGTGCTACATAGATTATATTATTGCCTATTAAGGCATAAGTATCATTAAATTTTTCAAAAAAATATTGAATTTTTTGGTTGATTTTAATTATAAGCATTTGTCTATCTTTAGTTGAATTTCCATTATTATCTTCATAATAGACAATCAAAATTCGCCGTAATTTCTTTAAATCTATATCTAATAACTGAGCTCGATTATTAAAGATTTCTCCTTCGGCAACTCCCTCATCTAATATCCATGTATGTAAAAAATCTTGTTTAAGCTTTTCTCGATCCATATCGATTTGCTTTTGCATAGAGTCGGCCAATAGAATTTCGGTAATTCTCTTAACTAATCTTGCATATGGAAAGACTTCTTCATAATATCCGGTTATACCGATAATACCGAAAATTTTATCAAATACAAAAATAGGTAGATTTAGGCCGGCCTTTGTTCCACTATCTTCATCTTGAAGAGGAATATACAATTCATCTAAATTTTCAGCTATGATTTTTTGGGCACCATGATGTATATTTCCTATTCTGTTAGCATTAGTGCTTGCTATAATTTGACCATCCACATCAATAAAATTGGTATCGTGGCCGGTGATCTCACTAATTTCTGAAACGATTTCATTGATTGCTTTTTTTAATGAAATATACATTTTAATTCTTTATTCCTTCTATTGCGTGAAATCTTTCCCATTTTCACCTGATATTCTCAAAAAAATCAAAACATAAAAATCCAATGGTTTCATTTTGAACAACTAATAATAGGAAGAATATGACAAGTTTTTCAGCCGTATTTTGTTATAGATAACATGTTATCACCATCGATATTATTATACAATAAAAAAAATCTGAAATTGATAATTTATTAAATCCGGCAAATGATTTTATGATTTAAATCTATAAAATCAAATAATTAAAGGTGTAATTGTGAGGGTTTTTATGAAATTTATGGATGAAAAGAAAATTATTTTAATTCCTGATTCTTTTAAAGGAACCATGTCTTCAATAGAAGTTTGTGAAATTATGGAAAAATCAATTAAATCGTTTTTGCCAAAATGCGATGTTGTTTCCATACCTGTAGCTGATGGCGGTGAGGGTACGGTTGATGCGTTAGTAGCCGCTGTTGGTGGCGAAAAAATCTATACGGAAGTTACCGGTCCAAAACATAAACCCGTTAAATCATTTTTTGGTCTTTTGAATACGGGTGAAGCGGTTATAGAAATGGCGGCGGCGGCTGGTTTGCCCATGATGGGTGATGAGTTGGATGTTATGAACTCAACTAGTTTTGGTGTCGGTGAACTAATAATCAAAGCTCTCGAAAAAGGCCGTAATAAAATTGTTTTAGGTATAGGTGGTAGTGCGACAAATGATGGGGGCGCAGGTGCCGCGGCAGCTCTTGGTGTTAGATTTTTAGATAAAAATGGAAATCCTTTTGTCCCTGTTGGAGCTACTTTGAAGGATATTGAATCAATCGATACAAACCAAATTCATCCTAACTTGAAACAGACTTCAATTAAAATCATGAGTGATATTAACAACCCTTTGTGTGGCGAAAATGGAGCCGCTGCGGTTTTTGGCGCACAAAAGGGAGCTACAAAAGAGATGATGCAGGAATTAGACGAAGGCTTAAGGCATTTCTCTGAAATCGTTAAACGAGATATCAAAGTTGATATTTTAAATTTGCCTGGAGCCGGGGCGGCAGGTGGAATGGGTGGTGGTATCCACGCTCTTTTCGATGCTGAATTGGAAATGGGTATTGATGTTGTTTTAGATGTTGTCAAATTTGAAGACTTATTGAAGGATACGGCACTTGTTTTTTCAGGTGAAGGTAAAATTGATTCGCAATCACTTGGCGGTAAAGTGGTTATCGGTATTGCAAAACGAACAAAAAAAATGCATGTACCCCTAATCGCGGTGGTGGGAGATATCGCGGATGATATGAATGAAGCTTATGAGTATGGTGTTTCAGCAATTGTAAGCATTAATAGAGTGGCGCTTCCATATAAAAAAGTGAAAATTCGAGCAGAATCGGATCTCAAGTTAACTGTGGATGAAATTATGCGGTTACTTCTGTTGTAAATTGTTTCATAAAATTTGGCAATAAAGATGTTGTAGAAAGGGAAAACACATGTCAAAGAAAATAGTGGTATTAGATGGTTACACAGAAAATCCGGGAGACTTATCTTGGGATGATTTAAGAAAACTGGGAGATCTAACAGTCTATGATCGCACCCCAACAGATCAAGTGTTAGAGAGAATAGGAGATGCGGCATATGTATATACAAATAAAACACCAATTACTAAAGAAACAATTGATGCTTCCACAAACCTGGAATTTATTGGTGTTTTAGCGACCGGATACAATGTTGTTGATGTTGATGCGGCCAAAGAAAAAAATATTCCTGTGTGTAATATACCTACTTATGGAACAACAGCTGTTTCTCAGTATGTCTTTGCTCTGTTATTGGAAATTTGTCATCATGTTGGTCATCATTCCAATGCGGTTAAAGAAGGACGTTGGTCTTCAAATAAAGATTGGTGTTTCTGGGATTATCCGTTAATTGAATTAGCGGGCAAAACGATGGGCGTTGTTGGCTTTGGTAGAATTGGACAAAATACAGCGGAGATCGCCAAAGCGTTGGGTATGGAAGTGTTGGCTTTTGACACTCATTCAAATGAGGCAGGCAAAGCTTTAGCTGAATATGTTGAACTGGATGAATTATTTGCAAAATCCGATGTTATATCCTTGCACGTTCCTCTTTTCCCAAGTACCGAAAATATTATCCGTAAAGAAAATATTGAAAAAATGAAAACCGGCGTCATGATTATTAACACCTCAAGAGGACCACTTGTGAAAGAAGACGATATGGTTGAAGCTTTAAATTCAGGTAAAGTTGGATATTATGCGACAGATGTTGTCAGTACGGAACCAATTGAAGAAGACAACCCACTCTTAACTGCAAAAAACACTATTATTACACCACATATAGCTTGGGCTCCAAAAGAATCCAGACAGAGATTAATGGACATAGCGGTTGATAATTTACGTCAATATCAAGCAGGTAATACGATTAATGCAGTTAACCTGATTTGAAATTTTCTCTGATATCATTAATTTACTCCACTGTTAATATCTCCGTTCTTCCTTTCAGCTTTACTCACTAAAAGGATACCTGAGCGGGTAATTGCGGTGGAGTTTCTTATTTTCCTACCGGCTGGTTTTTAACTTCCGCGCTCCTTACTGTTAAGTATATTTTGTAACATAACATATAAAATTTTTGCCGATTTTATAATACTTTGTTGTTATTCATAACAAAAAAATCATATTATTATTGCTTGCAATTACATATGTTTGAATCCTCAAAAAGATTAAAATAAATTCATATCATAAGTGAAACAATTATATTGTAATACAGGTCTTTTATGAGAGAAAGGAAGTATCAAATGAGTAGGATTAAAGTTGCATTGGTAGGTGCGGCCGGCAAGATGGGCACAAGAACAAGTCGAAATTTATTAAAAGAAACAGAAAAATTTGAAGTTAAATGCGTTGAATCCGGTGATGTGGGTTTAAAAGTATTGAAGGAACGTGGATTGGAACCATATACAGCTGAACAGGCTGTCCCCGGTGCGGATGTTGTCGTCTTAGCTGTTCCTGATAGTTTAATCTTAAAAATTTCAGAATCAATAACACCGCTTATGAGCCCTGGCTCAGGTATGGTTATTTTAGACCCGGCAGCAGCGGTTGCAGGCGAACTGATCATGAAAGATGACTGTACTTATGCTGTCGCCCATCCTTGTCATCCAAGTTATTTTAAAGATCAGGATACACTTGAAGCTAGAAATGACTATTTTGGAGGAGAAGGAGGAAAACAAGATATTGTAATGGCTAAGGTTCAAGGCGATGACGATGTTTTTGAACTTTGTAGAGAAGTTTCAAAACATATGTATGCCCCGGTAGAGAATGCGTTTGTCCTTGACAGTGTACAACAAATTGCTTTTCTGGAACCAACTTTGGTTGAGACACTTGGAGCAACATGTCTATACGCAATGGCGGAAACTGTGAACGAGGCGGTAAAACGTGGAATTCCACGTGAAGCTGCAAATTCTTTCTTATCCGGTCACATTTATAATTTGAGTGCGAACTTTCTAGGATATATGGGCAATGTTCCTGTTTCAGATGCTTGCATGGTTGCGATGGATATTGGGAGACGTTTAGTTTTACGTGATGATTGGAAGAAAATCTGGGAAGATGAAAATCTAAAAAAGGTAATTTCAACGATGCTACATCCTGAAAATCCCCAAATCTAAGTGATCTATTATTAGGAGTTTTAAATGGAAGTTAATAAAATAGATAATTTACGGAAAAAAGCAGCTCGAATAAGACTAGAAGCGATACGCATGGTTTATGAAGCTGGTGACGGTCATCCTGGTCCGGCTTTGTCGATCGCTGATATCTTAACATATTTATATTTTGAAGAAATGAATATAAATCCTGAAGAACCGGAATGGTCAGAAAGGGACAGATTTGTATTGTCTAAAGGACATGGCTATTGCTCTTATTATGCTGTATTGAGCGAAAGAGGCTATTATGGCGAACCGGTGAAAGATTTTAAGCTTCGTTGCCTAAATAGCCCATTTCAGGGTCATCCGGTTCAAGGATATGTTAAGGGGATTGATAGTACTTCCGGTTCTTTAGGAAATGGTCTATCAATAGCAGGTGGGATGGCTAAAGCTTCAAAAATCAATAAAAATTCCTACAATGTTTACTGTATCACAGGAGATGGTGAGCTTGAAGAAGGTTCAATTTGGGAAGGTGTTAATTTTGGAGCTTCTCAAAAATTGGACAATCTCTTTGTTTTTGTTGATAGAAATGGATGGCAAAGCGGCGACAGTGTGGAAGCAATTCTTGGCATGAATAATGTCGAAGACAGATTTCAAGCTTTTGGATGGGATACACAAGTAATTGAAGGACATGATTTTGAAGAACTGGAAAGAGCCCTTGATAAAGCAAAAACGATTAAAAACAAACCCCATGTAATCGTATGCGATGATATTAAGGGCAAAGGAGTTTCTTTCATGGAAAATAATAACGCTTGGCATAAAAAGACGCCTACCGAAGAAGAGTATTTAATAGCAAAACGCGAATTAAGTGCCGAGTTCTGAAATAGAGCAAATTAATTGAAGTGAAAGGAAATTCGTATGCAAAAGAAATATAAGGGAACTAGGGAGGCGTTTGGTCAATCACTATATGATTTAGTTTCAAATGATCCAAATGTAGTTTTAGTTTCCGCAGATTCATTAAAATCAACTAGAGCGACAAAAGTAGCTGAAGATTATCCCGATAATTATATTGAATGCGGTATCGCAGAACAATTGTCAGTCAATGTTGCTGCCGGATTGACGACAGAGGGTTTGATCCCCTTTGTGGCGACATACGCTGGGTTTTTAACAATGAGAGCATGCGAACAAATGCGTACTTTTATTGCATATCCAAATTTGAATGTCAAAATTATTGGAATGAATGGTGGAATGGCCGGCGGAGAAAGAGAAGGATGCACACATCAATTTTATGAAGATGTGGCAATCGTATCCGCAATACCCAATTATACAATTCTATTGCCGGCAGATGGCCCCCAAACATATCATGCAATTCAAATGGCATATGAAATTAAAGGTCCCGTATATGTGCGAATAGGAAGCGGACGTGAGACGGATGTTTATGATTATGACACACCTTTTAGTGAAACGGGAATTAGGGTGTTAAAAAGTGAAGGGATGGATATTCTTTTACTGTCTTCAGGATTTGTGCTTAACAGAGTAATGCAAGCCGCGGATATATTAATTGAAAAAGGTCACAAAGTGACAGTTGCTGATGTGAATATTATTACTGACAATCCTTCTGAAGAAATTATTAATCTACTAAAAGAAGCAGGAAAGATCTTTACGTTTGAAGATCATAACATCAATGGCGGGGTAGGATCATATATAGCTTCTTTAGTTAGTGAGCATTCGCCTAAACATGTTTATAAAACAGGCTTGAAAACTTTTGCTGAATCTGGTCCTGCATCAGAATTATTAGATAAATATGGATTTGCACCACAAGACATTGTAGACAAAGTTTGCTCATATACATAATTTTTTGGAATATTAAGAGGCGGAAAGGAGGGCAGATCACTTTGACAAACGATTATATCTTAGAAACACATGATTTATGCAAAAGATACCCAGGACAGTTAGTGTTAAAAAACATTAATTTAAAGATTAAAGCGGGTAGCGTGCATGCTCTGGTTGGAGAGAACGGTGCGGGAAAATCTACTTTTGTTAATTCAATTAGCGGATCTACCCCGATAACTGAAGGATATTTTAAATTTGAAGGTCAAAAAGTCGAACAATTGACGCCGCATGAGGCACAAGTATTAGGTATTAGAGTCGTCCATCAAGAACTAAATCTTATTTCGGAACTATCAGTTGCGGAGAATTTATTCTTAGGAAACGAAATCGTGAATAAATTTGGGCAGATTGATTGGAAAAAAACATATGAAAAGGCAAGAAAAATTCTTGCTGATTTTGGTGTTCGTTTCAACGAAAAAACAAAAATTTCCGCCTTAAGTGTCGCGGAACAAGAAATGGTTGAAATTATTAAAGCTGTATCTTCTGATGCAAGATTAATTTTTATGGATGAGCCTTCTGCTGTTTTTACGGAAGAAGAGACAAAAAAATTATTTAAAATAATTAAACGGCTAAAAAATAATGGGATAACAATCATTTATATCTCACACAAAATTGATGAGTTATTTGAAGTTTGTGACACAATCTCCATTTTAAGAGATGGTCAGCATATTCATTCAGGACCTATAAATGATTTAACATCAGATCAGATAATCGAAATGATGGTAGCTCACGAGGTTAGTGAGCAATACCCTTATATTCCGGCAAAAACGCATGAAACCATTTTAGAAATAAAAAATTATTCAAGAGCACCGCACGTTGAAAACATATCGTTTTCAGTAAATAAGGGCGAAGTTTTTGGTATCTATGGTTTGGTAGGGGCCGGAAGAACGGAGTTAGCTAGACTTTTGGTAGGTGCAGATCCAATTAGCTCTGGAGAAATGTTTATTGAGGGCAAACAGATTCGCATTTCAAATCCCTCACTTGCTATTAAAGAAGGCCTTGCTTATATAACAGAGAGTAGAAGAGAATTTGGTTTACATTTGGATATGAGCATAAGAATGAATTCTACGATTGCATCACTTGAGCGCTATTTGGACAAGTTTAATCAAGTAGATAAAAAATCAGAAAAACAATATGTAAACGAAAAAATTCAAGAAATGGGCATTGTAACTGATAGTGATCTTAAATTAGCCGGACAGTTGAGTGGAGGTAACCAGCAGAAGGTACTGATTGCGAGATTTTTGCTCACTCAGCCAAAAATATTGATTCTAGATGAGCCAACGCGTGGAGTTGATGTTGGAGCTAAGGTCAGTATTTATCGATTGCTAAATGAACTAAAAAGCAATGGCATGTCGATTATTGCTATTTCTTCTGAATTGCCGGAAGTGATGGGGATAAGTGATCGGATAATGGTTATGCATGATGGACACAATATGGGTGTTTTTGATCGCAAGGATTTTTCAGAAGAGAATATTGGGCAAGCCGCTTTTGGTAAAGAGGTAGTTAAATGAATAGTAATATTGAAAAAAAGAGTATACGTGGAGTGGTTGGTTCTTTATTTAAAAATGATGTAATTAGAACGTTCGCAATCCTTCTAGCGTTAATTATTTTTCTGGTAATAGCACGTCCCGGAACCTTCGTAACTGCAGATAATTTTTGGAGTACACTGTCGCAAGTTTCGGTCAATGCGATATTGGTTATGGGGCTGTTCTTAGCTATATTGACTGGTGGTATTAATATTTCGATAGGCTCGGTTGCGGCTTTTTCCTCATTAATCACGGCAATGATGCTCGTCAGTAATAATGCATTTTCTTCAAATGTAGTCGTGGCAGTTAGTGTTGGTTTAATCGTAGGTGCACTGGTTGGTGTTTTTATAGGGTTTTTTGTTGCTGAATTGAACTTACAGCCATACATTGTCACTCTTGCCGCTCAAATAATTTTTCGCGGTTTAACAATGGTGGTTTCACAAGGGCAGCCAACTTCTAATTTAGGCGAGGCGTTTAGTTATATTGGCTTTAAATCGATTGGGCCAGTGCCGGTTAACGTTATCATTATGGTAGTTCTGTTTTTGATATTTTATTATTTTCTGGAACATCGTAGATTTGGAAGATATCTCTATGCAATTGGTGACAATAAAGAGGCTGCCAGATTAAGTGGAATTCAGGTGAAAAAGGACTTATATATAGTCTATTTGTTAGGTGGGGTTATGTCTGCTGTCGCAGGTATGGTTTTGGCGTCACGTGTGAATTCTGCCACACCTATCGCAGGTACCGGTGCGGAAATGGATGCGATTGCCGCGGCTGTTATAGGCGGAGCCAGTCTAAAAGGCGGTAAGGGGACTATTTTAGGAGCCTTACTTGGAGCAATCATAATTGGTGTGCTTAACAATGGACTTGTTTTGTTGGGCGTAGATGTTTATTGGACACAAGTAGTTAAGGGATTAATAATTTTAGTAGCTGTCTCCGCCGACGCGATTAGTTCTAAGAGAGCGGCAAAAGCGTAAATTCAGAGATTGGCAAAAGACAAATGTCGTATAGAATTTGGAGGAAAACATGAAAAAAACAAGTATTGCGATACTAAGTTTAGTGATGTCTGTGTTGTTATTGGTAGTTGGGTGCTCAGGTGGTAAAACTTCAGAGACCAAAGAATCCGGAGCCCCCAAGAAGCCGAAAGTCATGAAAGCGCGGATGAAACTGAAGTAAATGGTAATAAAGAAAAAGTTAACGGTAATAAAGAAATAGGAGCAGTTTTTGCGGATCTTAATAACCCGGTTTTTGTTGATATGAAGACTGCCATTGAAGATGTTTGTGAAGAACAAGGCTATGCATTAACCGTGTTAAATAGTGAGGGAAGCGCGGAAAAAGAAGTGCAAAATGTTCAAAACCTCATAAGCAAAGGTGTGTCAGCAATTGTCTTATTGGCGAACGATTCAGATTCAGCAGTTAATTCAGCAAAATACGCAAACGAAGCAGAAGTGCCGATAGTCGCTATGAATAGACCGGTTAATAATAAGGCTGGTGAGGCCATGTTTGTTACTCAAGTTATTACTGACAACATCACAGCGGGAAAGATGGCGGCTGATTTGGCAAATGACTTGGTCGCGGATATTGACGCACCTAAAATTGCGATTATGAGAGGCACGTTGGTGTCGCGTCCGACCTGGAGCGATATGAAGGCTTTCTTGAAGGAATAAAAGGTACGAAGCTGGAGAATGCGGTGGTATCCGAACAGAGCGGAAATTATAATACGCAGGATGGCTATACCGCTATGCAGAATATGATTCAAGCGCATCCTGATATAGATTTGGTTTATTGCGAGAACGATACGATGGCTGTAGGCGCTCAAAGTGTATTGGAATCCGGTGGCAAAACAAATGTCTTGATCATTGGTGTTGACGGTTCTGAAGAGGTAATTCAAGCAGTTGTCGATGGTAAAATATCCGGAACGATTGCTCAAAAATTCTTTACAATGGGTAGAAAATCAACAGAATGGGCAATCAACGCGGCTGAAGGAAAAGCGGCGGATGCGCCGGAAATTGAGTTGATTAATACTGATTTAGTTACCTCGGAAAATGCTGAAACATACGAAAGACAGTAATGAAGCTATATTCTAAATAAATTTTGATGAGGAGCTGTCTCCGCCGACGCGATTAGTTCTAAGAGAGCGGCAAAAGCGTAAATTCAGAGATTGGCAAAGACAAATGTCGTATAGAATTTGGAGGAAAACATGAAAAAACAAGTATTGCGATACTAAGTTTAGTGATGTCTGTGTTGTTATTGGTAGTTGGGTGCTCAGGTGGTAAAACTTCAGAGACCAAAGAATCCGGAGCCCCCCAAGAAGCCGAAAGTCATGAAAGCGCGGATGAAACTGAAGTAAATGGTAATAAAGAAAAAGTTAACGGTAATAAAGAAATAGGAGCAGTTTTTGCGGATCTTAATAACCCGGTTTTTGTTGATATGAAGACTGCCATTGAAGATGTTTGTGAAGAACAAGGCTATGCATTAACCGTGTTAAATAGTGAGGGAAGCGCGGAAAAAGAAGTGCAAAATGTTCAAAACCTCATAAGCAAAGGTGTGTCAGCAATTGTCTTATTGGCGAACGATTCAGATTCAGCAGTTAATTCAGCAAAATACGCAAACGAAGCAGAAGTGCCGATAGTCGCTATGAATAGACCGGTTAATAATAAGGCTGGTGAGGCCATGTTTGTTACTCAAGTTATTACTGACAACATCACAGCGGGAAAGATGGCGGCTGATTTGGCAAATGACTTGGTCGCGGATATTGACGCACCTAAAATTGCGATTATGAGAGGCACGTTGGTGTCGCGTCCGACCTGGAGCGATATGAAGGCTTTCTTGAAGGAATAAAAGGAACGAAGCTGGAGAATGCGGTGGTATCCGAACAGAGCGGAAATTATAACACGCAGGATGGCTACACCGCTATGCAGAATATGATTCAAGCGCATCCTGATATAGATTTGGTTTATTGCGAGAACGATACGATGGCTGTAGGCGCTCAAAGTGTATTGGAATCCGGTGGCAAAACAAATGTCTTGATCATTGGTGTTGACGGTTCTGAAGAGGTAATTCAAGCAGTTGTCGATGGTAAAATATCCGGAACGATTGCTCAAAAATTCTTTACAATGGGTAGAAAATCAACAGAATGGGCAATCAACGCGGCTGAAGGAAAAGCGGCGGATGCGCCGGAAATTGAGTTGATTAATACTGATTTAGTTACCTCGGAAAATGCTGAAACATACGAAAGACAGTAATGAAGCTATATTCTAAATAAATTTTGATGAGGAGCTGTCTCAAAAGTATCTGATAAGGTATAAAAAGAGACGGCTCCTTGTATATTGGGAGGGGGTGCGGACAAAAAGCTAGACTATGCCATTTTCTAGGCCGCAACCTTCACTCGATGCTCAAGTATGCTACAGCCGAAAGCCAGTTTGATTCGTTTTTCATTATACCAATGCAGGCAGTTGTCCAAATAGGCCATGAACGCTTCAAGGGTATAGTTCTGGTTAGTGTCAAATTCAGTTCGCAACTTCATAGAACTTCATTACAGTACGGACGAGCGATTGTTTGATAGCAATCGTCTGCGTAAGGAATAAGACGAAAAATAACAATTGAATATCTCATCAGATTAATCAGCCAAGGAAATCAATGATAGCGTACATTTAAGTTTGCAACTTTAGAAGAAAGAGTCATAGGACTTCGTTACAATGATTGTTAAGGAAAAAAGCCAAATCGGTGTAAGGAGAAATCACTATGACTCAAAATCAAGATACCACAAACCTAGAAGCAATGCTCTGGCAATTTATGGGAATGGACGATCCAATGCGCAGTATGTTGGAATGGCTTTGCAATCAATTGATGGAAGCGGAAGTGTCCCATCAAATTGGCGCAAAGAAACATGCTCAAAGCGAAGAACGTATTAGCAGCCGCAGCGGATATCGCGTACGCCGCTTCGATACGAGGATGGGCACCAGCTATCTAATGGTTCCAAAAGTGCGCAAAGGTGGTTACATTCCGTTTTTTGTGACGGAACGCAAACGCAGCGAGGTAGCGCTGATTCAAGTGGTCCAGGAAGCATATATTCAGGGCGTATCCACCCGAAAAATGGAAAGGCTGGCAGCAAGTCTAGGGATAGACAGCCTGTCCGGAAGCCAGGTCAGTCAGATGACGAAAGGGCTAAATGAGCAAGCAGAGGCTTTTCGCCATCGAGCGTTGACCATGGACTATCCGGTGATTTGGGTGGATGCTCTTTACGAGAAGGTTCGTTATGATCATCGAGTGGTCAGCATGGCGATTCAGATCGTCTGTGGTGTCGCAGAGGACGGTCATCGTGAGATCCTAGCGATTGAGCCGATGTTGGAAGAATCGGAAGAAAGCTACCGCTTACTTTTTCAAAGCTTGCGTGAACGAGGATTGAAAACGCCAAAACTAATTGTCTCGGATGCTCATAACGGCTTAACGGCCGCTATTCGAAAATGTTTTCCCGGCAGCAGCTGGCAACGTTGCAAAGTACATTTTATGCGTAATATCCTGGTACATGTTTCCAGAGCGGAAAAAGACCGCTTCGCCGCTCAGCTCAAACTCATCTGGCAGGCCAGTAGCATGGAAGAAGCTGTTGTGCTGGCACGCAGATTGGCTGAGTTATATGAGAAACGATTTCCAAAAGCAATTGAGATTTTGGAAGCAGGGCTGGAAGACAGTTTAACGTTTTATGCGTTCCCCACGCTGGACAGCAGAAAAATCAGTTCCAACAATATTATGGAACGGTTGAATCGAGAGATTCGGCGTAGGACAAAGGTAATTGGAATCTTCCCTAATCCTGAATCTTATGTTCGATTGATTTCGATCTACCTTCTGGAATACAGTGAGGACTGGTCCAGCTCTCGAGCCTATCTTAGTGCCAGATCATTGGAATCAATCGTGTTAGAAGCCGCATAAGCTGTAATGAAGTTCTATGAAGTTGCGAACTAAATTTGACACTAACCAAATGGGAAAAGTACTTTTTTTATGTATATTATCCTGTACATCTTGCCATCATCATGTGGATCGCAAGCAAAACCTTTGGACCGCAATTCTAGTACGATCACGTGTTGTTTTAATCTTGGGCTGACAGGTCAAAATTTGAGCGATACACTATATAGTAATAAAAGTGTTTTCAGGGAATCTGTATTCATTCCCAAAACGGTTATCAAACCATGAGAGATTGACTTCACGAGGGGAACTTGTGAAGTTTTTTATATATAGGAAAACCAAATTAAGGCGAATTGTTGATATTTCAGCAGTTCGCCTTTTTTTATGGGAAAAACGAAAGGATGGTATAATGACACAAAAGGAGAAACAATTGAAAAGATTGTTTTCCAAACCAAACGATTATCACTTCAAAGAGGCTACGACTATTCTGGAACGATTTGGATATGTTCTTGTGAGATCAACAGGTTCGCATATGTTTTACTATTCCGAGAAGATGAATCGAACATTTTCGTTTGTGAAACCGCATCCAAACAAAGAGTTAAAACCATACGCAGTCAAACAATTGATTTCTGAAATATCCTTTGTATTGCAGTATCTTAAAGAAGAGGAGACCGTATCACCATGAAGAAATACAAAGTTAGTCTGGAATACAATGGCGTAATTGGAACAATTGAAAAAGAGGAGTATAGAGGTAAGAGCTACTATTTTGGTTATGTTTCAAATGTGCCGAATTTCTCCGCAAGCTATGAAGGAGAAACACTTGAGGATTTGCAAAGTAGTTTTTATGAGGTAGTCGAAACTTATTTCGACATGCAAAATAAAATGCTTTTAAGCCAGCAAATCTAAAGTTCTAAAAGATAAAAACCCTAGGCGAATTGTTGATATTTCAGCAGTTCGTCTTTTTTTATTGTCAAAACGAAAGGAGAATCATGCATCAATCAAACAAATTGAACAATAAGCTACGGCGGCAAGCAATCAAACAACTGCGCCGCACTATTCGCAACAAACGAAAGGCAATTCGCACATTTCTGACAACACAGCGGTTTGCTGCGTAGTGTCTGATCAAATAGAAGGAGCAAAGCAAGATGAATACAAGAATTATTGAAAAAAAGCGGATGATTTGGTCCAGCGAAATTGATTTGTCATACTGGAGTGATTTTATCGAGGAAGAATGTACTGACATGGATGAGAACGAGGTGTACCAATATATTTCCGAGATTAACTGGGTATACCACCTAGAAGATGAAAGAAGAAATTTGGATATTGTACTTGATCACACCATCATAGCCATAGCCGATATAGGTTTATGGAACGGTCGAGTGCAAGGATACAGCACCATTGACTCTTGTAACATCAAGGATGTATTAGATTTAAAATCTTGTGATCACGGAGAATTTTACAGTGATGGCAAGGACATCCGTTCAAATCTATATCACCATGATGGTGTACATCATGTGTTGTATCGGGAAATCAGAGATGAGAGCAAACTGGATGACTTTACCAATTGGATCTACTCTGGACAAGAACTAACTCGCCAACAGATCAGCTACTATACAAGGAGTATTGCTCCTCATGTGGAAAAGGTCTATGGCTGGTAAACACAATAATTTAATAAGAGACAAATCCGGATGAGCAGTCAGAGAAAGTTATTTTCTTTGGCTATTTTTATTTAAAGGAGCAAAAATGAAAGAATTTTATGAGTTTGCGCTTATTGTGCAAAAAGATCAGTATGCAATCTCATTGATAGATGAAATTGATGCGCATAGTGTTCACGGTTCATTCGTTGTAGAAAAGGTGCTGACTAATTTGATGAATCTGGGCGAAAGCATTCCCAGTTCCTTATCAGAACACCAGTTGGTTCGGCTATTTCGGGCGGTGGAACATGATGCAATCGGTCTGGATCGATTGTGTCAGGAAACCACACTAGATAACGCGATAGACGCTGTTTTGGGAGTACAAACGGTTCTACGTTAACAAAAAAGGAGAAATAATATGGCAAATTGGTGCAGTACACATTACGTCATTACGGGTGACAAAAACGAGTTGGAAGATTTTCATCGAGTCTTAACTGAGCTAGAGGATAACCCTTCACGGGTGGACAATGCATTTGGTTCTTTGTGGCTTGGAAATCTATTGGATTACTATGGTTTTGACTGGAATGAAATCCCTTGCCGCGGCTCAATTAGATATTTTTCTGATGAAATTCAAGATGATCACATTGAGCTTTTTGCTGAAACTGCATGGAATCCAATGCATGAAGTATTTACTTCGATTTTCATAGTTCATTACGAATCACTATTTTTTTACTATTATGCCGAAGAACCAGGTTTGGAAATTTACGATACAAATGATACAGAAGGAATTTATTTTTCGGATCGTTATGTTGTTTCACTTTATGTTGAAGATGAAAATGGTAATGAATATTTTACAGACTATTATCCCGACTTGGAATCTGCGATCAAGGGCACTAACGAGCAATTATCATTGGATGCACCGGACTTACCGGCTCTTGAACAGGCACTTGAAGAACGTGGAGTAATTTTTAATATAAATGAAATTAGCGTCTATGATGGAAGCGAAGATGACTAAAACCCAAAAAAGGAGCAAAAATGAAAGAATTTTATGAGTTTGCATTAATCGTGCAAAAAGATCAGTGTGCAGTCTCGATGATGGACGAAATTGATGCACGTAGTGTTCGAGGTTCATTCGTTGTAGAAAAGGTGCTGACCAGTTTGATGAATCTGGGCGAAAGCATTCCCAGCACCTTATCAGAACACCAGCTGGTTCGGCTATTTCGGGCGGTGGAACATGATGCGATCGGTCTGGATCGGTTGTGTCAGAACACCTCACTAAATAATGCGATAGATGAGGTTTTGGCGACAAAGGTCATTTTATATTAGCAATGCCTCAACAAAAAAAATAAAAATGTATAAACCAATCAACTGAGATCAATCAGATAAGGAGAAAATGATATGCCGAATTGGTGCAGCACAGTTTACGTCATAACAGGTGAAAAAAACGAGTTGGAAGATTTTCATCGAGTATTAAATGAATTACAGGGTAACCCATCACGATTAGAAAATGACTTTGGTTCTTTGTGGCTTGGAAATCTATTGGATTACTATGGGTTTGATTGGGAACAAATTGAATGCCGTGGTTCAATAGACGAGTTTAGCCTAGAAACTCAAGATGAGCATTTGCGTTTGTATACTGAAACAGCATGGAGTGCAAAGCATAAAGTGTTTGAAATGATTTTTGACAAATACTATCCTTCGCTTAGATTTTACTACTCTGACGAAGAACTCGGTTCTGAGATCTACGAAACAAACGATGTAGAAGGAGTATATTTCCCAGATCGTTATATCGTTGATATTTGCATTGAAGAGGGTGGAAATGCCCATTACTTCAAAGAGTATTATTCCAGCTTGAAATCTGCGATTGAGGGTACCAACGAATTATTATCGTTGGATGCACCGGACTTACCCGCTCTCAAACAGGCACTTGAAGATCGTGGAATTGTTTTTAGCATAATTGAAATTCAAGTCAACGATGAAAACAAAGATGGGTAAATCACAAAAAAAGGAGCAAAAAATGAAACGGAAAAAATATAACAGTCGGATTGGTGTCCTGGAGATTTCAACCAATGACAAAGGGATCGCATTTCTTAAACGAGTCGATACCCATTTGGATCCAAATGATCCGGGACTACCCATTAAAGTATATATGGATACAGACAACCGTCCGTTCATCCACATCAATAGCCACCGGATATTCCTCCAATAATACCAGGCGAATTAAAACAACGGTCAAAATCAAAAAAAGGGAGCGGGCAGAAATTGTCTGCTCTTTTTTTGTGCTAAAATATTATGAAAACTATGTTTTGTATGTTGTACACAGAACAAACACATGATATAGTGACGATAGGTGTAGGGAAGGTAGCTCCTAAAATCCATTCCTACATCAAACTTTATGTTTTGCACATAAAAACAAAGAAGGCACCAGATTTACATGGTGTCTTTTTTGTTGCCCTTTTATACGCTCCTCTGCATGGCTTTTGGGCTGACAATTGAGGCTTAGGGTGATACACTAATCATATTAAAAGTGTTTTTCAAGGGAATATCGGTATTTCCAGAATGGTTTTAAAAGACCAAAAGAGACTGACTTCGTAAGGGAAATTTGTGAAGTTTTTTATATATAAGAAAATAAAATGAAGACGAATTGTTGAAGGATCAGCAGTTCGCTTTTTTATAGATGAAGGCAAAACAAAAAAGGAAGTGATTTTATGGAGCAAAAAACGCACGAGAAGTACTTGCTGGTGGATGAAACCATTGCCACAGGCGAGCGGGTTATTTATTTGGAAGTGTACGACACGTTCCAAGAAGCCAATAAGGAAGCCGAAATTGAATATCGTCATATGACGAAGACGGAAAAAGAAACACATCGACTGTTTGTTGGGCAGGTTGCAATAAGCGATCCGGGCGAGCAGGCATCCAAAGATCCGGACAACATTGACTGGCGAAACAAAACCATCCATACGGACGAGCGATTGTTTGATAGCGATCGTCTGCGTAAGGAATAAGACGAAAAATAACAATTGAATATCTCATCAGATTAATCAGCCAAGGAAATCAATCTCCTTGGCTATTTTTATGAAAAGGAGCAAAATAATGGGACAACGATTTCAAGTGTACGTACAGTACACAACAAAGGACACACAGACAGATGACATTCGTCAGGCATTGATCCCGCTTCACTTGCAGTGGAGCTACGGAGCTTATTCTGTTATTCGAGCAGATCAATTATTGCGTTATATCTATAAGAACGTACATGGTGATAATGAGTATGGATCAAAACCATGTGATGATGTGAGTTACTCAGACTTCGTACATGCGCGATCCGATTGGGAGAATAAAACCATGAAAACGGTTTGTGCACTGCTGGAAGTAAATCAAAAAAGTGGTTCTTACCAGAACACATCACTTCTTGTGAACATGGACGATTTCTCATCAGAGACATACACGATCGATCCAACTGGACAAGATAATAACGATGGTTGTTTGATCGTGAAGGTTAGCGAAGATGGCGTTATCAAGTATGGGTTTTATTCCTACGATATGCTAAATGAAGAAATCGACACAGATCCAATTTCAGCAGAAGCATATCTTGAGCCATATATGGAGGTTCAAGAGCAAGATGAAGACTTATACCTTGATCTACAACTTGAACTGGATCTATGCGCAAAGTTTGATTTACTGAATCAGACGGAAGTTATAGAAATATTTGAAACCGATTATTGGTATAAGGATATCTTTCCAGATTACGAGAAACGCGAGAAGCGAAAAGAACAGCAAAAAATCACACAAAAAACCTAAGAATGGTTTTAGAAGCAAACGAAGAAGGGATAGCTGGTGCGCCATAATCGGTGCCCCAGCTCGTTTTGGTATAGGAGCAAAACGATGAAGACAAAAGCAGCGGTTCAAACGGACGTAGTGCGATTTAATTGCACACCACAATTTGTGATGTACCGGAAAGATACTTTTATTATCTTAAAAGTGTTGTTGGAAAAAGAATTGCTGACACCGGATGATGAACCGATTCAAGAGGTCATTGTCATCGGGAACAGCATACCTGACATCCGAGAACTAATTACCGTTACTGGAAGCTGGGAGTATTCCTCCAAGTACCAGAACTGGCAAATCAAAGCATTAACGGCCGTCATGAAACTTCCAACCACCACAGAGGGTATTGAAGCGTATCTTTCATCCGGTCTAATCAAAGGAATCGGTAAAAAGACGGCAAAAGCCATCGTCAAGCGATTTGGTGAACAAACATTTGAGGTCATTGAAAATGACCCGGATGCCTTGTTGGAAATCAGAGGAATATCCAAGCGAAAGCTCAAAGTCATTGTGGAACACTATACCGAACAGGTTCGTTATCGCGATCTGATTGCTGAGTGTGTGCCACTGGGTGTTTCACCGAAAATGGCGATTAAATTGAGTTTATCGGTGAAAAATCTTCCGAATGTTCTTAAAACACAGCCATTTTCACTGTGTCATAAGGGGTTGGGATTTGGTTACCGAACCGCTGATGCGATTTCCATGAAGATGGGATTACCCAGTTATGCGCCGGAGCGGTACACTGCGGCAATTGATTTTGTCTTGAAGGAAAATGAACAAAATGGCAACTGTTATATGCCAATTAGAGAGATGCTAAAGACTGTTCAGGAATTGACCTGGACAAAAGAAATTGGCGAAATGTGCGCAAAGTTTGCCATTCCGGAACAGGTGCAATATAAGGCGATCCTCAACGCTTTACATAAAAGTAGCTCAGGAACCAGCCTAAATCCACTGTTCGCGGTGGTTTCTTTGGAGCCTAAACAGTATGCGGTTTATCGATGGACAACACGTGAATTGGAGATCAGGGTTGCAAAGCGCATCAAAACGCTACAATCCATGAAAACCCAAAGCGTAACAAAGAAAGAAGCGATCGACCGAATGAACGAGGCGATCCAAACGTTTGGAATCAAGCCGGCAAAAGAGCAGGTGGACGCCATTCAAAGCTTCATCGAGCATCCGGTCACCATCATGACCGGATATCCTGGCACCGGTAAAACCACCACCTTACGACTTGTGTTGGAGGTGTTCGGATCCGATCATGTTTTGCTTTGTGCCCCAACCGGGCGCGCAGCCAGACGGATGTCGGAACAAACCGGGCGACCGGCAATGACGATCCACAAGGCGCTGTTTAGTGGAAACTTTGAGTCAGAAGCAACGTATAATCCACTTAGACCAAAAGATGAACCGATTATGGGTTATGATGCCGTCATCATTGACGAAGCCTCCATGATTGATCTTCACCTGGCGTACCGCCTATTCCAGGCGATTCATCCGGGGACAAAGGTTCTTCTGGTAGGTGATCCACATCAGCTGCCATCTGTCGGTGCGGGAAATGTCCTTCATGATCTAATTGCATCCAAAATCATACCAGTGGTGCGCCTAAATCGAATTTTCCGTCAAAAGGACACGTCAACGGTTGCAATCAATGCTGAAAAGATCAGAAATGGGGACTCCAAGCTTGAATATCGAAGTGATTTTGAGTTCTTTGAGGCTGAGACAGATGAAGAAACCGTGGAAACCATGGTAGATCTTTACCTAAAAGCTCTGGATCGGATTAAAAATCCTGATCAGGTGGTTTGTCTAAGTCCATTTCGTCAAAGGTCAACTGGGTCAATCGCTCTAAATGAACGGATCCGAAACAAGGTGAACCCGATCGAACCGGGCGAGGACTTCATTATTGAATCCGCTGGTAAGCGATTTCACATCCAAGATCGCGTGATGCAAACAAAAAACACGCAACTATGGGAGGCGACACTGGATGACCAAAGTCTGGTCAACAACGGGGACACAGGAACCATTGTTGACGTATTTGAAGAAGATGGACTAAAAGCAGAAGTGGAGTTCAACGGTATTAAATATATCCTTGAACCCAGTGACTTTCTAACAATCGATCTGGCGTATGCCATGACCATTCATAAATCCCAAGGTAGTGAGTATGAGCACGTTATCATGTGTTTGAAAAAATCACATTACATTATGCTCAAACGAAACCTTGTGTATACCGGCATGACACGTGCAACAAAAAACGTGCAAATTATCGGTCAACGCAGGGCGTTGCACATCGGAATACAAACGGAAGAAACAAAAGTCCGCACAACTCGATTGATCGAGGAGTTGCGAAGCTAAGAAACAAACCAAATGACAGCCTCGGAGAAATCTGGGGCTGTTTTTTGCTTTATGGGCTGACAATTTAATTTTCGAGCGATACACTATAAAGTATTAAGAGCGTTTTTAAGGGAACGATTGTGTGTTCCCAACCTGGTTCATGGCTAACCAAATGAGATTGACTTCACGAGGGGAACTTGTGGAGTTTTTTATATAAAAAAACAAATTAGGCGACTCATTCTTTGCGATTGCATGGAAGAGGCGTCTTTTTTATTGGCAAAAATAAAGGAGGAGTGAATGAAGCCAAAGCAAAACAAAATAAAAGCCCTATCAAAAAGTGCCTTGCGTCAATTGCGTCAGGATTATCCGATGGGAGCAAGAGTGAAATGCCTGGAGATGGTGGATGAAAGCATTGTCCGCACAGGCGATTTAGGAAATGTGATCACAGTTGATGACATCGGACAGGTCCATGTGTTATGGGATTCCGGTGTGAAACTCGCGTTGATCCCAGGACTGGACCGATTCAATGTAGAAGACTAATAAGACTAATAAAAGGAGCGAAACGATGGAAAGCAACTACGAACTAAAACCCAAATACTTGTTCCCTGAACTCTCAGGGGGAATTCCAGAAACGCACATTTTGAAAATTCTCCTAAAGGCTCGCAGAGCTTTGATGGATAAAAATCTCAAAAAACGCGGGTTGGGAATTGGGCGAGAAGGGAAAACCTTCCCGTACTTTACCCTCGATGACATCCTTCCGGCCGTTATCGAACTGGAAGAAAAATTGGGATTCATTACCTTTACGGAAACCAAATCCAAGTCAATCGCACTGCACCTTGTTTCCATGGGCGATGGCTCTCAGGTTAGCCTGGAGCTTCCCTACGCAAACAGTGGAACAGGTGGCGCGCCTGTGCAAAACCTAGGTGGTACGGTGACGTACCTTCGTAGGTATTTGTACTCGGTCGCCTTTGAGTTATCAGAAGGTGACAGCGTGGACGGAAACGTTGCGGACTTGTCGGCAAAGACAACTGCCTTGCAAGCAAAAGCAACACAACCAAAGTCACAGCCAAAACCAGAACCCAAACAGGAAGCAAAATCGATTGAGGTTGAGATTGAAACGAAAGTTGAGTCGACAATGAGTATGGCTCAATTTCAAAAGACGATCATTGAACTACTTGGAACCCCTCAAAACGCATCGAAGTATCTTTCACACAAAGGATATACAAATGCGAGAGACATCCCAGGTGATGCCTATTTTGACATCCTAAAAGATGCCAGGGTATTTGCAGATAAATTAGTCGCAAGAGCAAACGCATAAGAATAAATAGCAAAAACACAAAAATGAAGGAGAAAATTTATGAACACAGTTAATTTAATGGGTCGTCTGACCAAGGATCCCGCAATCAAAACCGTAGGTGAGCATACAGTCGCCAACTTCACCATCGCCGTTGATCGCGGCTACAAGGACAAACATACAGGCGAGAGGCAGGCTGATTTCATTAACTGCGTTGCCTGGAGATCAACCGCTGAGTTTATTGAAAAATATTTCAATAAAGGTCAGCAGATGGGTTTGGTCGGCAGCATCCAGACGAGAAGCTGGGATGACGCTGAAGGCAACAAACGCTACGCAACAGAGGTGAACGTCAACAACGTATACTTCTGTGGAAGCAAACAAAACAATGATGGAAATCATGCAGCAAACGGAGCTGGAACCGCCGAACAGCGTTCCTATAACCCGCCAAAACAGCAAGGAAACCAGGATAGTCGTGAGGATTATTTTGATGCTTTGCTTGCGGAGGACCAGGGGATGCCGTTCGATCTGTAAGCGATCATTTCAATTGACACAAAAGCCTCTGAGTAAAATACTTGGAGGCTTTTTCCTTTTAAATGAACTAAGGAGCAAAAAAATGGGTGTTATAAGAAGAGAAAACTGGGAAGAAATCGTAGAAACTTTCCTTCAAAATGCAACCAGATATAGCCAAAGTAAACCAGACGCATATTTGGAATTGGCAAGACAAGCGGAATCTGACTGGGTTAAATCAGTTGAGGTTTCCGGATATGACGGTTATGAGTTATTTACAGACAGAATGGAAGGGTCAGATTGTGTCATTCCCATCTGGGATTACGACACTCGAAACAATTGGGCATTGGACTATTTCGAAAACTTTTCGGATGAAGTTCAAACTATTATTGTCGAAGAACTGACCGATCCTCAGTTGGATGAAAAAACAATCCAAAAAGGTGCTACTTTCTTTGGCTCGTCAGAAATCCCGATCATTATCTACGAATCCTTCACTGACGAATGGTGGCCATTGGATCGTAAATATGGATTATCTGGGATTATTCACAGGACTTCGGCAGGGTCATGGGGTTTCAACCGATACCTAAAAGAGCACCAACAGGTAACAGCTCTACATGAGATGTTAAAAAACATCTGTGAGGAAAATCCGGAAGATGGCAAGGAAGATTTTCATACGAAGTTTATTTGCCGAAATGGTGCGGTGCGTGGCGCGGTTTCCAACCGATACACTCGCACGGATACCGTCAGCATCATGCAGTCCTTGTCCTATGGAGAAGGATTCAATGAGCTTTTGGGCGAGCAGCACTTGGAAGACTGCTTCCTGAACGGTGAACTACAAAACGATAACTTCACCATGCGGTTCAGCCTAACTCCGGATATTGGGGAAGAGGAGAAGCAGTGGTGTGAGGAGAAGAAGGTGCGGTTTAATCTTGAGTATCAATCGGGTGATACCGGGCGAGTGAGTGAATCAATTCGTCTAAACTTCTCGTTGGGCGAGCACACCATACCCGTTTACCAAACAGGTGTCTCGCATAAGGCAACGGAGAGAACTCAAGAGGAAGTCTTATTGTCGCAGCTGAACACGCTAAGCACCTACCTCAATGAAAGGCTAAAGGACATCATTTCCTTTGAACAGGAAGTCTTGGACTTTGAACCCAATACGGATGTAGAGGACGCTGTTGAGCATATTTGCAAACAATTCAAGTTTGGGAAAGCCCAAAATCAGATCCTGCAATCTCGATTGCTAATAGAAAAAGTGCGATGTGAACAACAGAGCACACCAATGACTAAGCTGGATCTTCTTCGAACTGTGATGAAATTTCAAAACGAACTCAAAAATAAAACCTTCAATTCCGGGAAAGTGCTTTCTAATAGCACGATCAACGGATACGACAAACTGATGATACAAGCAATTGATGTCATCAGCACAATTCACCCATATTATATTAAATAAGAGTTGCATTATATAAGATAATAGATTAATATAATAGAAGTTGGGGGAACATGTACCCAAATGAAAAAGGCGGAAACTTTGGTTTTCGCCTTTTCCATTTCTCAAAAACCGATATCAAAAACCATTTCAACCACTGGGGGCTGCTTGCGCAACCTCTATTTTTTTGCGTTTTTTTAAGGAGGAAACAAAATGCAATACGTATCAATTAGAAAAGCAACCCAAGACTTGAAAAGCCGTGAAGACAGAACTTGGAGCTGGATCAGTGAAGGTTTTATACGTGATCTGGTTAGAACCGGATGTTTGCCGATATTAAAACGAGGCAACCGATCGCTGATCTGTCTGAACACCATAGAAGAAGAACTGCCAAACGCTATTGAACAATACAGAGCTTTGCAAAATGAAAAATTGGGCTGACAGTTAAAACTCTGGGCGATAAGGTAAATAAAGCGCAGAAAAATATCAAATAATATCATACGATAAGCGAAATGGGGAGTAATATATGGCATATATTCAGAAAAAAGGAACGATTTATCAAATCACAGTGTCACTAGGGAGTGGCAAGGATCGCATTCGCAAATCAACAAAATTCATACCACCGGATAACATCAGTGAACGAACTGCACGGCGGCTTGCAACTGAAGCCGCCGCTGCATTTGAGCGAGAGTTTGAACGTCAATTTACTGTCCAAGGTCAAAAAATCCTAACCGTTGAAAGCATTGTGCCGATGTGGGAAGATTATATGCTGCAACGCGGGATTAAACAACAGTCGCTTACAACCTATAGGAGAGTTTTACAGTATTTTATTGACGTGGCTGGAGATCTCCTGTTGTCCGAAATAAACTACTCAGATATTTATCGAGGTGTGCAAGCAAGCATTGAGCAAAAACACAAAAATGACACAACATACACACTCAAGCATAGTTTGTGTTCAAAAAAAGTAAAAGCGTGGACTGGTATGTCCATGAGTGCGATATACACTCAATATGGAGTCAATATTAGTAAAAACACATCCACGGTTAAATCAAAAACCGCAGAGAAACTTTGCGAAATCTTCAAGTGGAACTTAGAACATGACTTCATCAAAAATGAAACGCCAGTTTCTGAATATTTTGAAAACATGTTATCTCACGCAATCCGCAGTTTGTTTGATTTTGCTTACATTCAAGACTTCGTAAAATTTGATATTAAAAAACAGTTACCGGTACGTGAGGTCAAACAGCAAAAACAACACTCTGAAAACAAAAAAACATTTTATGATGAAAATGACATTCAAACCCTTCTGCACGTTTTGAAAGAAGAGGGTGAAGAGTGGGAGCTGATGATTTACCTTCTATTATTTTGTTCGCTACGCATTGGTGAACTACAAGCACTGTACGTAAACGATGTGGATCTGAAAGCAGGAACGTTAAATGTATACAAAACACTTCTGCGTCAAAGAATTGATAACAAAATAGTAGGCACAACAAAATCCAAAGCTGGTTTTAGAACGCTTCACGTTCCTAAACCGTTGATACCAATTTTGCAACAACATATAGCTAAGGTAACAAGAGAACATGAAAATATTCCGGAGTGGAAAAAGACCCCTTGGTTGTTTCCGGGAACCATTTTCCCCAAAGCCATTTTGGTTGAACCAAATTATTGTACATTCAACAATCATTGGAAAGCATTTTTGAAACGACACAATCTGCCGATCGTAACAATCCACAGTTTGAGAAAATCAGCTGCAACCATTATGTTGGAAAACGGTGTGAACATAAAAGCGATTCAATACAGATTGGGGCATGAATCAGCCCAAACAACAATCGATATCTACACAAAATTTCAGCAAAAACATGACAAATCTGCCAGTGAAATGTTTGGAAATCTCCTGAAACGCCTGTGATCAGTGGGTTTCGTTGGCAACATTTGGTTGGCAATTCGTTGGCAACTTTCTCAAACAGTGTCAAAACACCCTAAAAAACGCTAAAAACGTATCATTTTGAAACGCCGTGATACCAGACGTTTCACGGATCATGAAAAGTTGCACAAAAGATAAGTGTTATAAAGCGTTTAAATCCAACAATATCACAAGAGAAAACACAAAAAGTGAAGAAGTATTGCAATATAAAACGATACGTGGAGATAAGCAAAATACTAATTTTGTTGATGTGGAAAGAGGGTGGAAAGAAAAGAAGAGGCAATAATCGGCTTCTGGGTATCAGCTGTGCGCCTGCCGGAAAAATCATGTCTATGCATAAACTCCCGGTGATGAAATCTTGTTGTAATAATTGATTCTCTGTTCTTTGATAAATCCGGTTGAGTTCTTATAATAATATTTTGACGAAAGATCAGAATGATCGTTCTAAAATCTTCCTCCGCCGACTTAAGAATACATTTTGTTCCTGTGGAAAACTTGTGGAAACAAATTTGTTTGCTATTTCGTCTTGAGATTTGCTCTTAATTCTGCACGGACGTTCTTAAACGACCTCTTGAACTTAATTTACCTTAAATCATCGCGTGAAACAAATTTCGGATTATTTATGCCGATTTTGTTTCACAATAAATATATTACAACATAATTACACGAGCAAGCCTTGCTGAATGCATAATATACGCCACTTGATAACTACATTAAATACGATTTAAGTCTCTCTTCCGCGATTTTCCAAGTAAAGCTGTCTCAGCCAATGCTATTATCAATATATGAATGAATGTCGGATTAATGCTAAAATTTTGATTGATTTAGTCTTATACTTAATTAGATAGATGATGATTAATATTTTGAGAGTCAAAAGACCACTGGATCGGAGAGATGTTTATGATTCTTCATGTTTATAAAATGAATCAGTCGGACGATTTGAACGAGGCCGGCGCGTGGCCGGACTGGGAAATTGAGTTTGAAGGTCCTGTTAATCTGCTGACTTTGTTGCGTGACAACAGTATCCCAATTGACGCGGTTTGTTCCGGTGTTGGAACCTGTGGCAAATGTGCGGTCAACCTTGTTTCGGACGGACCGCTGGACGATCCAAGCGCGATCGACCGCAAGTTTTTTACTGAGGATCAACTTCAAAATGGCTGGCGTTTGGCCTGCCGCTATCTGGCTAATTCCGATCTGTCGGTCTATGTGAATGTACAAAAACAGGCGATGGATGTGCTGACGGATTTGAATTTGAGCAATGAGGCGGGCGATCAGCAAAATCTGAGTTTGGATGCCGATGACCGTCCGGTCGATCTGCGTGTGGTTTCGATCTCACCGGCCAACACCGAAGATTCCAGAGATGATTGGCAGCGACTGTGTGACGCGCTGGCGACCAGTGATTTCACCCAAATGGATGATGGCTCACCTAAAATGGATCTGAATCAAATCAGCAGCCCCTGTATTTCGGTCAGAACACTGCGCGACCTGCATCAAGTGATCAACAACCATTCTGTCGTCACTGTGATTCAATACGCGAACATTGTGCTGTCGGTACGGCCCGGTGACACCTCCTCTCTGCCGATCTACGGTATCTGTGTCGACATCGGCTCGACGACGCTGGCCGCCTACCTGATGGAGTTGACCACAGGAGCGCTGGTCAAAGTTGCGTCCGCGGTCAATCCTCAATCACGTTTTGGCGGTGATGTCATCTCGCGGATCAATCATACGGTCACGGTTGAAAACGGCACACGCACCATGCAGGCGCTGATCGTCAAGGCGCTGAACGATTTGATCGCTCAGTTGACGAGCGAGATCGGACCTTCGACAGAGTTGGTGCAAAACATTGTGCTGACCGGAAATACGACGATGCTCCATTTTCTTTTGGGATTGGAGTCGGAATCGATCGCGCTGGCGCCGTTCGCTCCGGTTATTTTGTCGTCGATGACGCTGACCGCCGAGGAGGCGAAGTTAAATGTAAATGGTCCGGTCGACTTGATGGCGGGTATCTCCGCCTATGTCGGCAGCGATATCACAGCCGGTATTTTGGCGTCCGGCATGAGAGAACGCGACGGCTGGACGCTGTTGCTCGATATTGGAACAAATGGCGAGCTGGCTTTGGGAAATAAAGATCACATATATACCTGCGCGACAGCCGCAGGTCCGGCTTTTGAAGGTGCGAACATCCACCAAGGATGCAGCGCCTTGCCCGGCGCGATCGACGATGCGGATTTTGGCGTGGCCTCGCTGGTGCGCACCATCGAGGGAAAGACTCCGGTCGGAATCTGCGGATCCGGTGTGCTGTCGGTCACCGCTCAGCTGGTGAGCTCGGAAGTTGTGGATGAAACCGGTCGTCTGCTGGATCCGGATGAGATCGAAAATGAATTCTTGCGTTCGAGAGTGCGCGAGATTGACGGCGAGATCGTGTTTGTGCTTTATGAGTCGGATGATCAAAAAAATCAGGTTGTCTTCACTTCCAAAGATGTCAGAGAGGTTCAGCTGGCCAAAGCCGCCATCCGGGCGGGAATCGATGTGCTGCTGTCCAGCGCAGGATTAACTTGTGAGGATGTCGAAACCCTCTTTATAGCGGGTGGTTTTGGAAACTATATGGACATCCCTTCAGCCGCCTCAATCGGTCTGATTCCTCCGTGTCTGCAACACCGCACCAAAGTGATCGGAAACAGCGCTGCGTTGGGCGCCGCACATTATTTATTGAGCAAAGCCGCGCGCGACCAGGCAAATGAAATCGCGACGGTGGCCGAGTATATTGAACTGTCGACCCATCCGGATTTCGGTGACGCCTTCATCGAGGCGATGGCCTTTGATCCGGACGAGCTTCAGATGGTTCTAAACTCCTGAATTCGCTCGAGTTTAATTTCTTATAATAAATCAATTTGTGTCAAGTCAAATAAAATAGCCGGAAGCAAAATCGCTCCCGGCTGTTTTTATCATCTGATCTTTTAATCATTTGATCATTGTGTAATAAGATCACAGGCAGTTGGGGAAATCTTTCTTGAATGCCGCCACAAGTTTGTCCTGCCAATCGGTGATCGGTTTAAGTCTGCCGACAAAGAAACGCAATGTCTTTGGCTCTTCGGTGAACTTCAGACCGCCGATTAAATCGCGGTTATCATAAAGCCAGGTCAGTCGGTCGATGACATAATCGACCTGGCTCATGGTGAACACGCGGCGAGGCATTGCGCAACGGACGAGTTCCATCAACGCGAGTCGCTCGCTGCCATCCGGATTTCGATCCTCACTCAATGTGCCGCGCTCCATCGCGCGCACACCGCCGGCGAGATACAGCGCCGAACTCAAGGCGGCCGCGGGATATTCCTCTCCGGGAACGTGGGGGATAAAGCGCATGGCGTCGACATGACAGCCCAGACCGCCGGCCGGTTTGACTACCGGAACACCGCGCCGATCGAGCTCATTCACCATGTATTCAATAAATTTGGGACCTTGCGAGATGATGTCCATGTCCAAAGTCTCTTTTAGACCGATATTCATCGCGGCCATTTCACGCACCGACATGCCGCCATAGGTCAGGAAACCTTCGAACAGCGTGACGAATTCTTTCATCCGGTCATATAGCTCTTTGGTGCGCAGCGCGATTCCGCCGCCACGGGCGAAACCAAGTTTACGCGCCGAAAAATAAATCAGATCGAAATGAGAGGCGATTTCTTTGACAATGTCGCCAAGCTCCCAATCTTTGAACTCTTCTTCGCGGACTTTGATCAGGTAGAGGTTGTCCGCTAGCAGACTGGCGTCCAGCACCAGCATGACACCGAGCGGTCGACACACTTTCTCGACTTCGCGGATGTTGGCGATCGAAATGGGCTGTCCACCGATCAGGTTGGCGCCGAGCTCGACACGCACGAAAGGCACTTTATCGACGCCGACCTCCTCAATCGAGGCCTTCAAAGCTTCTATATCCAGGTTCCCTTTAAAAGGTTCCAAACAATCCGGATCGTAACCATAATCAGGCAAGACTTCGACAATGGTGCCGCCTTTACGCACAACATGGGCCTTGGTGGTTGTGAAATGATAGTTTGTGGGGACGATGTCGCCCGGTTTAACGAACACCTCAGCAAGCAGATTTTCACAGGCCCTTCCTTGGTGAGCGGGGAGAAAATAATCCATACCAAAGAAGTCTTGCACGGTTTTTTCCAATTCGAAATAGGTACGAGAACCGGCGTACGCGTCATCGACATTGATCATCGAGGCGAGTTGATTGTCACTCATCGCGTTGACACCGCTGTCGGTCAGCATGTCAATGAAAATGTCCTGGTTTTTTAACAAATAGAGGTTGTTGCCCGCCGCTTCCAACGCTTCCTTGCGCTTGTCCACCGTCGGCAAAAATAATTTCTGCACGATACGGACTTTGTGCATTTCCAACGGAATTTTCCTGCCATCATAAAATTGAATGTCTGCCATACTACATTTACTCCTTACTTTTGCGGTTTTGCGCGCTATTCGTTCATTTTGACATAGCGAGACTCACCTGCTGAATGTGATGCACTTCAGTGTGTGATGCACGTTAATAAAATAACATGAAATGATCAATTCAGCAACGGTATAAGGGTCCGCCCCGGTCTGTCCGGCCGGAGGAAAATGAAGGGAGTTCGGCTTTTTCAGTCGGTTCGGTCGGAGCGTGAATCGAAGCGGAGTCACTCGATATGGCGAGGTGATCCTCACATCGAAGCGTTCTCGACGCGCAATCCGGATTATTCAGGTCGCCGGGGATGAAAATCGATCATCGAAGTCGTCCTCATTCTCTGGCGTAAATTGTATTCGGCGTCTTTGATATGGCCATTCGCGATGCCGATGATTGTTTCCGGCTTCATGACTTGGCCGTCAGCATCTACCACCTTGACGCCACCTTTGATTGGCTTGGTCCGCCAGTTTTTGGCATGTTCGAATTCCTCAACCTCACTCCATAGGTATGGCACAGGTAGGAATCCCGCTGCGAAAGCGGTATAGAATCCTTCCGGGCTGTATAAATCGGGAATGCCGGTCTCGAGAGCAGAAATCATTTTGGTCGCGGCCACATAAAGTTCGAGTGAGCGCTCGTGGACGTCGGAGCTGTCCACCATGTCGTCCACCTCTCCCCGTCTTCTCATCCGGCGATATTTGCTCAGCGCGTGCTGGGTAATTTGAATGCTTTCGTTGATGACATCCGGCGTGGCGAGGTGCGACGCTTCTGAATAGCTGACCACATGGATGATCGTTGGACTTTTTTCATTATGCGGATCGATGTCGTCCATCAGCGCGGTGACTGCGGCCAACTGGATCCTCGCTTCGTATAGATCCGGTTTGAAATAATCGAGACCCGCCCGCGGCTGGAGGACGACTCTGAACCGCTCGTCCTCCAGGTCGGTGATGAGTCTGAGCAAAGCTCTCGATTTGGCCAGGTCCTGAATGCCCCAGGTCATTCGAGGTGTGTTCAGCATGTTTTGTAGGACGAATGTTTTGATGCCCATCTTCTTCGCCAGCTTGGCGGCCAAAAATTCGGACACGATATAGGTGACGTCGTCAGCCCCGCGAAAGGCGAAATGATGAGGGACGTTGGCCTCAAACGTGCTGCCGATCCGCGCGATATAGCGGATCGTCTCGACATGCTCTTTCAAACTGGTGTAAAGGTCGTAAGGACCGCGGTCGTCCAGCTTGTTGAACCACCACAAGGACAGCGCGTGCCAGCAGATGTTCAGCGTCTGCTCATGAATTTTCGCCAGCTTGGGGATGTCCTTGGTCCCGGCGTACGTGCGGACCAAAAGCGGTCGGGAAACTTCCCATATCATTCGGTATTCTTCGGGTGAGTTGACCGGTACGCCTCCGCCGTTGGGTCTGCCCCGCCAATCCTCACCAAAGTTAGACTGGGTCAATTGCGAAGAGCCGATCGATAAAATATCAAGATAGCCCGCCTTCGCCAATGACTCTGCCCAGGAAAGAAACTCGTTGACCGACTCAATGCGGGTCGCCGACGAGGAATAAGGGCCGACATGGGCGCGGATCAACGGCGCGAAGTGATCGTTCATGTTGGCGTCGACGCGTTTGATCAACGAGTCCGACATTGTGCCCAATTCGGGATACTTTACCCGCTCAACCGGCTGTTCGACGCGATATTCTTGTGCGTCGATCACGTGCTTGCCAAATTCCAGCAGATTGTCGTCGTACCGGCTCCCTTCGTGTATGTCTTGAGGGATTTTGTCAGCCGGCACACCCATCTTTAAAAGGGTCTCACCTGCCGACTCCCCGCCTTTCAGTGTGCTGACCAGTCCGCCGAATTCTTGTTCCATCGCCTTGCAGGTCTGCGGCAGGCCGCCAAAGAAAATCAGCTCGATCAGACCACCCTGTGATTTTAATAATTTCTCTTTTTTTATCTCTTCGATCAGATAGCCGACCATGTTCAAAGCGTCGTCCCGGTCGAGGCGATAGCTGACCCCCAGCCGGGTGATTCGATTGGCGACAATCCATTTCACGACCAGTTTGCGCCGGGGCTCGTGGGCATAGTCGTTCAACGCCTGTTCGATCGCGTCGTCCGCCATGATCGCTTCATATCCGCAATCGCGCAATAGTTCGACGGCCGAGATGATACCCATGGTATGGGCGTCCAGCGCCGGTTTGATGAAACCGTATTTTATATTCGGTCGGTAGTCCAAACTCACTCCTCCTTGGTAGAAGTAGAATCCATGAGTGTCTGTCGACATCTTTCACACATCTGTCGGATGAAAAATTCTTGATTTTTGAGTTCGTTTAGTTGTCCTTCAACAGATGGGAGAGATATTTGCGTCCGGTGGCTCGAAAATCCATCTCTAACACGGCGCAGGTCAAGTCGATGATGGTCGTTATGTTTGGTGTCGGCACTCCGCAGTAAATGGCGATATCTTCAATCGGCACCAGACCGCAGGGCACGTCCTCGAGCAAGTATCTGTGGAGGATGCTCTGCGGCGCGTCGATCTCCTTATAGGGATCGGCCGAACGAATGCACTCATAGATGTTGTCTCCGTAGGCGCCGTAGGTTCGCTTCAGCCAGTCAATGGTGGTCTCGATCTCATATCCCATCGCCCTGCCTACGCTCACCCGTTCGGCGTCGATTTTCTCCAAAAACCGGGCGACGCTCGGGGATATCCCATTGTAGTAATATTTAAAATCAACTTTGGGAGTCTCCACCCAGCCGATGTTCATCAGCACGGGAGCACAGTGCAGCACCATGCCCACATTTGAAAGCGAGGTGACGATGACGGATTCCGCTGGCACAAAATAGCCTCGCAGACTGGTGGGCATCTTGGAAAGAATGAAATCGATCTCGTTTGACTTGAGTGCGGCGATCTTGACGTCACGCTTGAGCGCGTAGATGACGGTGCTGTTGCTGTCACTTCTTCTACAAGTGTAGACGATGGTCTGCGTCTCCGCTATGTGAGGCAATTCCTCAACATCCGCTTCCTTCAGCGCCTGGGCGAATTCAATCGCCCCGAATGTTCGCCCAGGGTTGAGCACGATGATCATATCTTTATGGACGAAGGGCGCGATCGTTCTCGCGACATCCTTGTGTGCGCTGCTCGGCGTCGTCACCATCACAAAATCAGATATGACCTCTTCCATGTCTGATGAGGCCTTTTTGATTTTCGCCACACCGTTCACGATGCCCGAACACTCAATTTCGCCGGTTTCGATGACATCTTTGATATGCTCCGGTGAGCGGTTCCAAAGTGTCACCTCCACTCCCTCTATCGCAAGATGAGCAGCCATGGATAGTCCTTGATGTCCTCCCCCACAGACAAAGACTTTATTGACAGGCGTGCTTTTCATGTTATTATCAAACATCTTTTCCCTCCATCGTTGTGGCGCAACTAATTTACAAGTTTGTCACTCCTTCAAAGATCGGTCTCTAAAAGTCAGACAATTGGCTTTTGGCAATCGGCTTTTAATGGATTTATCTATTGTAAAAAGATGAGAATTTAATTAATTTTAGTATTATTGTACCAGTTGTACAGTGTTTTAAGCTGATGACACAGTATTTTAATCTAGTTTTAAACGGATGTCGAATTAAAGCCAGCCATAATTAGTCGATATAGTGAGATTTTTGCGACAATTGAAAAAGGCATATAGGATCTTCACCGCCACCATGTTATTATTCAACCACCATGTTATTATTCAACTGTATTGGTGATATAATCTTCTGTTGCACTCTGTTGCACTCTGTTGCACTCTGTTGCACTGTGTTCAATAATTTTTGCCAGATTACCTATGACAACAGAATGATTCGGAATATCAAAGTTAACAAATGAAAGTGGTGCTATTAATACATCATCGCCTATTCTTACATTTCCTACAATAAAACCTTTTCCAATTTGTGTTCGGTAAGGTATTTGAATACCTGTTAGTTTACTAATTCGTCGCATACGCAAAACTGAAACGACCTTAACAAAAACATTTTTACAAGATTGAAATTTACGAAACCAATAGAGATACTTTAATTCTAGGGGGCGTTTCAAGTACTCAATAATTGTTTCTTTTCGTCCATAAAAGCGATATAGATCGTCAGAGAATCGCATAACTCACCTATCATAAAAATTGGGATGGCCAATCAATACTATAATTTATAAGAATACCCAATTATTTCTTACTATAGTACGTCCTGATCAAAAATAGTACGTCCTGATCAAAAATAGTACGTCCTGATCAAAAAACCTTTATCAGATATTAACTCAAATGGCGTGTAATGACTATACGGCAGATCTCCACCCCGGCACACCGCATTTTGCTATATAATAGTCGGAAAATATGAGAGATCGACCGTCATCGGACAGTCTTCAGGGAGATTCATAGACATGCTGGAAGTTTTGCATTTAACAAAGCAATATAAAAAACTCGTGGCCAACGATGATCTGACTTTTCAGATCCCGATGGGCAGCACGACTCTGCTGGTCGGACCGAATGGCGCAGGTAAAAGCACTTTGTTTAAGTGCATTATGGGTTTGCTCCGCTATGACGGGCAGATTACATTGAACGGGTTACCGACCAAGTCGATCGAGGCCAAGCAACAATTGGGTTATGTGCCGGAGCTGCCCGCGCTCTATCCGCTGCTGACGGTTTGGGAGCACATGGAATTCACAGCCAGACTCTATAAAGTTTCGGATTGGGAGGCGCGGGCCAAGACACTGCTGGATCGCTTTGAGATGGGCGACAAGCTGGACAAACTCGGTTCGGAGCTATCCAAGGGCATGCAGCAGAAGGTGTCGATTTGCACCGCTCTGCTTCCCAAGCCGGCTTTGGTCTTATTTGACGAACCGATGGTGGGATTGGACCCGCACGCGATTAAAGAACTCAAGGCTATATTTGCCGAGTTAAAGGCGGAAGGCAGCTCCCTTTTTATCTCAACGCACATCCTCGATAGCGTCGGTGAGATATGGGATTACGTGATGATCATGATGAACGCCGAACTGGTTAGTGTCGAGACACGCCGGAATCTGGATGCCCAAGGACGCACCTTGGAAGATTTGTTCTTCGCTGTGACGGAACCGGCCGACCGCGAAGGCATGGCGGACATGTCCACAGCCATGGCAAGAGAAGATCAATCATCAAATGGCGAGAAGGGAGTTTAAAATGACCGCGATACTCTATCTTCTCCGCCGGCAGATTATCAACTGGATCAAACAGCTAAGGCATAACAAGTCCAAGCTTTTGACCTTGATTTTCTGGGTGGTTTTTATGCTCCTTATCTTTGGATCAACCCTCATGGGTGATTCGGCGCCGGACAGTGAGGCGGGATCGCCGGCCGCCGAGTTTAGAAGTGGCGTTATGATCGTCCTCTGGACTGTCCTGATAGCCTTCATGGCGACCATCGCGATGTTCCAGGGGACCAAGGAAGGCAGTTCGATGTTTAAGTCGCCGGACATCCATTTTGTCTTCACGGCTCCGCTCCGCAGCCAAACCGTGCTCGTCTACGGCATGCTCAAATCCTTATCATCGGTTTTCATCAGCACGTTTTTCATGATTTTTCAGTTGCCGAATATGCGTAACATGGGATTGTCCGGGGCCAGCTTACTGATACTCTTCACCAGTTGGTTTCTTGTTGTGGTCGTGTCGCAATTGGCCACGATGGCGCTTTATCTTTTTCTCTTTGACCGACCCTATATTCAAACACTGGCGAAGGGGTTGATCATCGTGTTGCCGATCCTTATGATTGTGCTTTATGTCGGCATGCTGCTGCACTCCGGTGCGCCCTATGTTGAGCATCTTCTGCCAAGTCTGGTCGCGATGTTGAAAAGTCCGCTATTGCTGCTGATCCCCATCCTTGGTTGGGCGACTTCTTTCATGATGACGGCCTTCATCGGTTTGCATACGTGGGCCTATGTCGGCATGGCGCTCTTGCTCTTGTCAGCTGTTGGGATGAGCATTTATATCAGCCGGTCCAAGGCGGATTTCTACGAAGACGCAATGGGCTTGACACAAAAATTCGAGGCGCGAATCGCCAGGCAAAAGCAAGGCTATGTTCCAAAAATCAAAAAGATTGGCAAGACAGGTCTGAATCATGGATGGGGTATGAATGCCATTTACTATCGGCAACTACGTGAATATCGGCGGAAAAATCCTTTCCTTATCACGCCCGCCGCCATTTTCTATACCGCGATAGGCGGTCAGGCAACGGCCATATTGTGGACAATGGACACGAGCAGAGACATACGGACAAGCGGTCAACGGACCTTGGCCCCGATGGTCTTCTTTGTGGCGGTCATCCTGGTCATGTATTTTCACGGTATGTTCTCCAGTTTAATCGCCGAACTGAAATTGCCGATCTTCTATATCTCACCGGGCAAGCCAATGGGCAAACTTTTACAAGCCAGCCGTTTGGGTTTGGTGAAGATTTTGGTTGATCAGGCGCCGGCATTGATTTTTCTGCTCGTGCTCTTTCGCCTCAATCCCTTTGTCTGGTTGAGCTTGATCCTGGCGATACTCTCGGTCCACCTGCTGATTGGCGGCAGTCAGCTCATTGTCTACCGCCTGATGGGTTCAGTCAAAGGAACGATAGAGACGCTGATCCAACTCTTGATTCAGGCCGTGGCGTTGGGGCCGACGCTGATTGTGACCATCGTGACGTTCACCCTTTTGTCCTTGAACCTGCTTAGTTTCGTGTGGCTGAGCTTGCTCTTGATTGCTTTGATTAATGTTGGCCTGTATTTTGCTTGCCTGGCGGCCGGTGTGAATATCTTGAAGAACGGTTTGGAACGTTAGGTCGTGGAGTAGCAGAAACTTTGTATATCCATCCGTTCACGTCATCGAAGAGATTTTGTTATTTGGAATCATTTCGGTTTCTGATCAAGATCAGTCTAAACATCTGTGCCAATCCACTCGCCATAGCGGCCACATAAGTTAGAGCCGCCGCATTAAGCACTTTTTTAGCGCCCTTTATTTCCTCACCTAATAAATAACCATTTTCATCCAGCAGCCGTAAAGCTCTACTTGAAGCATTAAACTCAACCGGCAATGTAATGACTTGAAATAAGACAGCTGCGGAGAATAAAATGATTCCAACTGTCATTAAGCCGGATAAACTTGGAATTAAAAGTCCGATTAACATTAAGGGCCAAGCGGCGGATGAACCAACTCTGGCTACCGGAAAAACCTTGTTTCTCAAGCTTAAGGGTCTATAACCCATAGCATGCTGTATTGCGTGACCTACCTCATGGGCCGCTACACTTACTGATGCTATGGAACCGGTTTGGTAGACTTCTTCAGACAATCTTAGAATCTTATTTTTCGGATCATAGTGATCACTTAACTTACCTTTACTTTTTTCTATAGGAATATTATACAAGCCATTTTGGTCGAGTAATTGTCTGGCTACCTGGGCACCGGACTGCTTCCTTCTGGAGGCAAGCTTTGAATACTTGTTAAAATTAGCATTAACCTTTGCCTGTGCATAGATGGTTAACAATATTGCCGGTAATAAAATGATCATGCTTGGGTCAAATCTGTAATAACTAAATGGATAATACATTTTCATCTCTCCTTGATTTATAGTCTTTAATATTTAGCTCCCTCAATACATTCTTGAATTGAATCGTGAATAATATGACGGTAACAGCGGCGGCGATAAAATCTGCTATCGGTTCTGCCAACAGCACCGCGCTGACTTTATTTTGGAAGAAGATAGGCAATATATAGATTAAAGGAATAAGCAGAATAATTTTGCGCAAAACAGCCAAAAATATTGAGGCCTTTGCATTTCCCAAGGCGATAAACGTTTGTTGGCAACTCACTCGAATGCCAAACAAAAGTGAGGCCGCCATATAAATTCTCAGTGATTTGGTACTAATATTGATTAATGCAAGATCTTTAGTGAACATCTTTGCAAAAATTTGCGGAGATATCATTGTGACAGCCCATAATCCCACTGAATAAATCAGTGATACTTTCAACAATAAGAAAAACGTCTCCTTAACTCTTTTGGCATTCTCAGCTCCATAATTGTAACTGATAATTGGTGTGGACCCTTGAGTTAGTCCCACTAAAGGAAGCATCGCAAACTGCATCACGCTTGCGAGAATGGTCATGGCTCCCACGGCTAGATCTCCACCATATTTTAGCAGAGAAGTGTTAAAAGCTATAGCCAATACGCTTTCTGTGGATTGCATTATAAATGGGGATAATCCCAGTGCCAGACAAGGTAAAAGAACTTTTAAATCAATTTTCAAATATTTTTTCTTGACTTTTAAGATGGTTTTATTTCCTGTGAGAAACTTTAAAACCCATACCGCGGAAACTCCTTGTGAAATGATCGTTGCCAGCGCCGCGCCTTTCACTCCCATTTTAAGCCCGAATATGAAAATAGGGTCTAGTATAATATTCAATATCGCTCCTACCAGTACCGTTTGCATGCTGGTTTTAGCAAAACCCTGGGCGGTGATAAATGCATTAAGACCCAGGGCTAATTGCACAAAAATTGTTCCCAGGGTATAAATGTTTAAATAGTCCAACGCATATTTTATGGTATTCCCACTTGCTCCAAAAAGCATTAGCAGCTTCTCTGCAAATATTAGAATCCCTATTGTTAACAGGATTGAAATAAACACTAACGCGCTTGTACAATTGCCAAGTATTTTTTCGGCCCCTTCTTTGTCTTCTCTTCCCATCATGATTGAAGATCTGGGCGCACCGCCCATACTAATTAAAGCCGCGAATGCTGATATAATTATAATAATTGGCAAAGTCACACCCACCGCGGTTAAAGCGGTAGCGCCAATTTCCGGAATATGTCCGATATAGATCCTGTCGATGATATTGTATAAAAGGTTGATCAGCTGTGCTGTAATTGCGGGAATTGACATACTAAAAAGCAATTTGCGAATGCTTTCAGTTCCCATTTTATTTTTTTGGTTTACGTCCATTAAAAAGCCTTTTCTTTGCATCAATCTATCATATTTTCGTTCATCTTATTTAATGGAGCGTTTTTATGTAAAAATAAAAGTACATCTATTTCACTCCCTCTCACATATAGTTCACTAATGAACCATATTAGCATACTTGTTTTTCCAGGTCCTTGCGTGGTGCCTTTTCTTCTTCGCATGCCTGCTCTTTTTTTGGTAATGTTTTTTATGTTGAAGAAAGGATGAATAAAAATGATGAGATAAGGATGTACAGTTAAAAAATTAGGCGTGTTCATTACCACTTGAGAGGAATGAGCACGCCTTTGTTTTTTATATGAGGACATAGTCTTGAATTTGAAAAGCAACACCAATTACTTTTCTATGCGTTTTGGCTTGGTGAAGGTTCCGGTCGATTTGACACCGACATTGATTTTGCTCTTCATGTTCTTCCGTCCACCTCCCGTTCTTCCACCCCCCCGTTTTCCAACTTGCGTCATTCAAACGAAATCTTAATCACAGGATCGTCAATGATTTCCCGACCTTCCTTGATTTCCAACCCGATTTCGACCTCCTCCACATCGGAGACGGAAACAATCTTGTTGTCTTCCAAAGAAGATTCCCGCAACCTGATTTGAAGGACAGCACTTTCTCCATCTTCAAGCTCATTGCCATGGTAGAAGTAGTCAGTCATGAATCCATTGACAGAAAGAGAGCCATATACATCGTCTATGCTCAGCGTTTTGTCGCTGTTATTCTCGGCCAGCAAAAGCACGTACATATCGGCGCTATGCTCCGCAGAATCTTCCAATATGGTCTTAGATACAATTCGCAGACCGGCGCTGTTATACACCTCGGTGCCGGTAGAGTCGTATTCAGCTTTGACATCGGGCACGACAACTTTTATAGGAATCGAATCTGTAACGTCGTCTCCATCTTCATTGAGCTGAGTCAAGGAGAGTGATATAGAACTCAAATCATTGATTCCATAAACATCCCAATACTCAGCATCCAGCACAGAAGAAAGATTTACATCAACAATACGGTGCTTACCCGGATTGATGGTGTCGCCTGACCAAGTGGAACTTCTTACCACTAAACCGTTAACAGCGATATCAGATGTAGTGATCTTAATCGTTTCATCGGTGGTGTTCTCCAACTCTAAGAGCAAGATCGTATCGCCATTACGATTTACCATCAACCCATTTGAGAGAAGTTTTATGCCATTTTCATCGTAAATACTTTCCTCTGAAAAATGAATCATTTCGTACTCAAAAGTGCTCATTGTCGCAGGACTGACAATGGCTTCCCGGTAATGGCTTTTGCCGTAGTCGTGTGAGTCAAAAGCAGAAGTCTTTAACGGACGAGGGCCGGTGTATGTGTGGTTGTAATCGTCATCAGAGATGTCGAAGCCAATTTCAATATCGGCAATCTCATCGATGCCGTAGAACATCAGAGAATTGTAACCAAAGCTGATGTCGTCGGTAGCCTTTTTGCCATCGGGCACATCACAATTCAAATACCCGTCACTTACCATATAGCCGTTTATGGAATTACAACCATAGCCGACTGATCCACTGACAAAGGACAAGTCCTTTCCGCTGTTATTCTCAATGATCAACTCCAATTTGACGGAGGAGTTGCTGTAGCTTAACCCCGTGGCGGTGATCTTAACTCCGTCTTCTTCCAGCATTACAGTTTCAGTCAGAGTGACGTCCTTGTTGAATGGTTTAGGTTTCTCATTCGCTTGTTTCGGTTTGTTAGACGATTCGCTTTCGGAGTCGCTATTTTCGGTCTGTTCTTGATTTTGTGATGTTCCATATGGTTTGGTCGCAGTTTTACCGCAGGCGGTAAGGGAAAATATGAAACAAAGCGCAAGCAAAAATGATGTTAACTTTTTCATTTTGTCTTCCTTTCCGGTCAGACGAGGACAGATGTCCTCGTCATCAACCTCTTTAATCTTCATCGTCAAATCATCCCTTTCTTCACCATCAAAAATGATTTTGTACGTTGGCATTTGTTCTTCCTCCATGGTTTTTAGAATTCTTTAGGTAGTAGATGTGGTGTTTTTATGCTGTCGATTTTGTAACAACTTTCTGACACCGTTTTCAAGTGAGAGTATGAGAGAAGCAACCGACGCTCCTATAATCACGCCTTTCCAACAACCAGTGTTCCACAGTGTCCTTATACCGGCTCCCATATCGCCTCCGCCTAAGTTGCTAAAAGAGTGTGTCATCTCAGGAGCGCGACCCCAACTTGTTTTCAGGACTTGACGTACCGATGCGTTATTTTCCATAAAATGCTCCTTTCATTTATCTCATCGAGGGTAGTAAGGATTGGGTTTGAAGAGCAGAATAATCAAATCCATGACCACTCCCACACCGACAAGACCGAGTGTGCAAAGGTAAACGATACCTAGAAGAACTCTCCTTTCGTAAAATTTATGTGCTCCGAACACTCCGAAGAATAGGCAGAGTAAAAGTGAAATCCATTTGTTTGTTGCCACACATCCGACCTCCGTCCGACTTCATAACTGCTTATACCGAAAAGTCATCCTTAGCGATTTTGGATTCAACAGCAGTTAGAAAGTAGTGAATCGCAATGGCGACAAATCTTTCAGCTACATTGCCCCAATCAATTTGCTTAAACAAAGACCGAGTTTTAGCAGCATGAACCTTGAAGACAGGTTCTTTAACAGGGGTGTCGTTTTCGAGCAGTTCTTCAGGCGTTTCGTTGGACGCTGCCTCAATTTGAACCATCAGCTTCGCGTAGTCAGCGATGATTTCGTCGCACTTCACCATGCAAAGATCACGCTGTTCCTTATGGTTAGAGAGAATAGCGTCCGCAATTTTAGCAACCCTCTCTTCCGTCATATTGCCGCCGCTTTTCGCATAGGGTTTGATTTCATAAGAAATCCCTTCGCCTTGGATAATTGGAGTTTTGTGATAATTGTCTTCGATCTTTGCTTGCTTATCGGGGAACAAGAACATGGTGTGGTAATCAGCAGGAAAAAGTTCCCGCAGGTGTTTTCTGAGCAGAGCTTCTTTCACACTCATGCGTCCGGGAATGTCATACACGATTCCGCTTTCATCGTTTCTCATGAGCAGTCCGTTGGGAGAGATCGTCATGGATCCATTCCAGTTTTTTACTTCGACAACGAACAGTCCGTAAGGGGCGATTACGATGGCATCGTATTCTGTCCGGACGTCCTCGTCTTCGAGCTGAACATTGTAGAGAATGCGGATGCCTTCATCGCAAGAGATGAGTTTCAACCCTCTTCTGGCAATTCGTTCTCCGTTTACCCCCTTGATCAAGCTTCCGATTGTGTAGCCGAGCTCATTCATGTTCGCCTTGAAACGAAGGAATGTATCGGTCTCATTCAATCCGTACTCCTTTGCAAGCGCTTCAAAGTGAATCATGATGTCTTTGTCTCGCAAGTTCTCGGCGTGGGTCTTTTCAAAGACGCCTCTTGCCATTGCCTTTTGAAGTTCTTTCAGATGGTCGATGATTTCTTGGTTTGTGTAAATGGTGTTTTTGTTGGTTCCCAATCCGTCAAGGCTTTCGATAATTTGATTCATCCTCATATTTTTCATTGTCTCTCTCCTTTTCTCTTTCTATTAACTAAAGCTTAGCGCGGGCATTTTCATATCTGGTTTTGCGAATGCAGGTTGTTTTCCTTAGAGATTTTCGCCGGCCATCTCCTTGCTATGATTTAAGAATAACGCCCGCGATTTCATATCTGGTTTTGGCGATGCAAAAAGAGCCCGGACCTCCACAGCCCGGGCTCTCGTGTTTGAGAAACATTAAGTTGTCTTGTATGTTATGATTCTGCGAATCTTATTCGGAATGATCACTCTGTTTTTAGGGTCAACGATTTCCTCATTCTCAGCATCTATGAGTTCAATCATCTTTTTACACAGCTCAAACTGTCGTGCCTCCATTCCGACTTCCCAAAAATGCTCGCAAAGCTCTTGCTTCACACGGGCGTACGAATCGGTATTGGCGTGTTTGGCACAAAGTCGTGTTCCCTCGTATAGCAAGGCCATGGACCGGTCATGACAGCTCAACTCAAAGAATATATTTGCACTTGGAATAATGACTTCCACGATTTTCTGCAAGTCTGTCGGCATGATGATCTCCGACAGCTCCCGAGCATCTTCCACGGACTCATCGGCTAACTTCGCATTAACATCCACCAAAGCAAAATACCAAGCACAGACCAAATAATATTGAAACCGAACATCTGCGTACCGCGAAGTGTTTTTCATAATGATCTTCTTCGCTCTGTCAATCAGGTCACTGATTTCCTTTTCTGAACCTCGTCCGCTGCGCATTAAGAGTGTGGCTTTCGCCAGAATATTATTAACGTAGAGGTGATTGCCATCGTGAGAAAATCCTCGTTTTGAGTAGCGCAGTGTTTTATCTGTGGCCTTAAACATTTTATTCAGCAAGCGTTCTTCGGCGCGGTCTTCCGTATCATAAGAACCGTCAAGCAGTATGTCATAGTAATTGCTGAGCAGGTCGTAATATAGGGCGTACACCTTATGGTGGCGAACATTTTTAGCCATTTGCTTTGCTTGCTCCAACAGCTTGTCGGCTTCTTCAAATCTTTTGTTGTCCGCATGGATCAGAACCGCCATGGCGTAGAGCCGCATGATTGTGATTGGATTTCTACTTACGCCCTCGTCCAATCGTTCGGCTGCCTCTTTCAGCACAAAATCAATTTCGCTCTTGGAAAGGATAGCATCGGTCTCGGCAAGGATGTATTCTTCCTTGTAATGCGGCGTGTTGAGCACCGTGACATAGAGCAGATTGGCATACACATCATTTGACTTGATTGCAGGCTCACGCTTACATTGTCTCAAGATGTCTTCCGACTGAACAAGCAAAGATGTCAGTTTTGCGATATCCGCGGGAGACTCATCTTTGATCCGGGCGTGTCTTTCCCGTCGGACCGTTTCACTCAGGTCTTGTTCGTCAGAGCTCTTTTCAGGCCAGCGGTTCAACTGCCGGAATGACCACTTGCCTTTTTGATCCGGCAGCGGTTTGACATTGGTGCGGGTCAGGTGTTTTCGCAGTTTCTTTGGGTAATTGTTCTTAGTCGATTTCAGATGGATTTCCACATAGAAATAGGTCAAGAACTGTTCTGCGAAATTTATATATTCCGCTGTCCATTTCCAACGATGAACAGCTTCCCCGATTACACGATGCATTGAAATCGTATCACCGGATATCATCAGCCAACCGTCCTTAATCAGCTCATTTAAATCATCTTTGGAGGCGAGCTTCATGATCCGCTGATATTGGTTGATGTCCATTCCATCGTCACCGAGCAAAGAGGCGACCTTCAGCAAGATTTTCTTTTCTTTAGAAAGCACATTCACCTCAAAGAGAGCGTCAATGATGTTTCCGATTGTGTCGCGGGTCGGCCTGCTGTCTTTTTCGTAATCAACCTTTTCCGGAGCAATAGCGGAAAAGCCGTACTCGCCCGTCAAGGAGGCTGCGCTTGAAATGCTAATGTGGCTATTTGAAATCTGCTTTGCCAGCAATTCGAGCACGAGTGTATGTCGCTCGACGCGTCGCAGAATCTGTTCAAAACCATCCTGCTCATTTTCCACGAGAGAACGACCGAGGTTGTCCTCAAAGATACGGCGCAGCGCGCCCGTGTCTGAAATCGCGGCGAGCTTCATTTCCAGACTACTCTGATAAGATGGGGCTTTACGGCTCAAAAGAATAACCTTAAGTTCGGTCAATAAAAGTGCCCTTAAATCATCATCGACCTTGCCGGTAAAGTTGTCGATGACCAAAACGGATGAGGTTTCTCTCACAAGCTCCCGAATCTTTTGGAGTTTCTTGTCAAAGTACCTTGTACCGCCCTTCGTTTCTTCGTCCTGTCTTAGTGTGTTTATTTCAATGTTGTTGTCATCGGTTATCGTGGCTTCAATGCTGTCTTTGTAATGGACATACAAGACCGTGTCAAATCTTCCACGGCGGCTTGTCAGATATTCTCGGATAAACGTACTTTTGCCGATGCCACCCATGCCGGTGATGAACAAGCAATTATAATCAGAGATCGTTAAGAGCCGATCCAGCTCTCCAAGCTCGCGCTCACGCCCATAGAAAATCTTAGGCTTCGCGATTTGAGTAGAATAGATTCTCGGTATTGTAAGGTCAGCGTACCTTTCAACTCCCTGTAGCCGCTCCACGACCTCTCGCATACTTTGGTATCTGTCTTTGTAATAGACAGCCAAGGCGTTGTGGAAGAAATCTTCCAATGAGCTAAAAAGTCTATCATCGCACTGAGTATGGTCATATTGGATTTTGGAGAAATCAAACACAGCGTCCGGCTCACAATCGGGCGCGGTCGGTGTGTATCCGAACAACAGATAAAACATCAACGCGCCTACACTGTAAACATCCGTGTGTGGACCCAGGCGTTTGATTTTTGAGGTCTGCAGCTCAATCGGCGCAAAACCCTTTGAATAGGATAGACGTAAATCGCCGCTGCTCAGCTTGTTTGTCTCTCTCAATTTTTGAATGGAAACAAGTGAATCGAAGTCAAAGAGTTGAATCTGCTTTTGGTATCCGTCAACGACAAGAATATTATCGGGTTTGGTATCCAAGTAGAGATACCCTTGCTGATGAATGTTGCCAATAATATAGGCCACCTTTTTGGTGAGCATGACGCACTCTTTTAGAGATTCCGGTTTATATGTAGCCAATGTTTTCCTTGAAGAGTAGGTGGACACAATGTAGGAAGTGCCGTTTTGTCTGAAAACATCGAGCTGATTGGCAATAAAGGAATAATTGGTATCGGAGTAGAACAACTGATTTGTGCGTGAAAAGTCAGCATGGAACTGCTCTCGTCTTTGGCCAAAGGCTGCCGCGTCTTTAGCCGATGGAGTCAGATAGTTGTTTTCGTCACGGGAAATATCGAGCTTGTAGGGGTAAAACTCCTTAACTCTGTACAATGTTTTATCGTCGGTATCAGCTATGCGAGCGGCTTCATAGACGATGCAAGAGCCACCGCGACTGATCTCGTTTTCGGGGAGTATCAGATACTTTGTGTATTCATCAGTAGTAATCAAATGATCATGTGTCAAATCGCCTGCTTGTTGCCTGTTTATCAGCGTTAGGCAGGTGATTTTACGTTAGCATAGTTTAACAGGAGCATGTGCTGCCCGTAAAGTTAAACAGTATCTGAATCTGCAATCAGTTGTAGTCTCCCGGCTGGATACGGTCTTCAAAGATAATCATCAGCTGCCCAAATATGCCGGCCCAGCCTTGAATCTTACCCCATTTTGCGGTGATGTCCTGAATCGCCAGATACAAGGATTTGAGCAAGGCGGTATCGGACGGGTAGGCGGCCTTGCTTTTGGTGACTTTTCGCAGGCCTCGATTGAAACTCTCAATTCTGTTCGTCGTGTAAATGAGCTTACGAATTTCGGGTGGATACTTAAAAAAGGTGCTGAGCTCTGTCCAGTTGTCACGCCAGGATTTCAGAGCTGCTGGGTATTTTTTACCCCATTTTTCCTCAAACGCGTCCAGCTCCATCAGACCGACTTCTTCCGTTGGCGCCTGATAAATTCGTTTCATGTCTGAGGTGTAGAGTTTCAGGTCCTTATAGGGGACATAACGCATGGAGTTTCGGACCTGGTGTACGATGCATCGCTGGATATCCGTTTGGGGATAGACTGCGTGAATCGCCTCATTAAATCCGCTCAGACCATCGACTGAACAGATCAAAATATCGCGGACACCGCGATTTTTCATTTCGTTCATACAGCTCAGCCAATATTTGCTGCTTTCAGCTTCGCCAATCCATAGGCCGCAGACGTCTCGCTCACCATTCATGTCCACGCCAATCGCGATATAGACGGCGCGTTGTCGTACCATGCCTTCTGTCCGTACCGGATAGTGGATCGCGTCAAAGAACATCAGGGCATACAACGGCTTGAGTGGACGATTCTGCCATTCCTTAATTTCCGGCAGAATTTTATCTGTGATCTTGGAAATGGTTTCCGCCGAAATTTCCGCTCCATACAAGGATTCGATGTGAGCTGAGATATCCCTTGTACTCATGCCTTTGGCATACATTGAGATGATCTGTTTATCCAGACCTTTGATCTCCCGCTGGTGCTTGGGAACGATCTTTGGCTCAAATTCACTTTCACGGTCTCGGGGAACAGCGATTGTTACATCGCCATATTCCGTGCGTAGCGTTTTCGATGAGCTGCCATTTCGACTGTTGTTTGTCTTTTTGTTCTCTTTGTCGTGCTTGGCATAACCCAGATCAGTTTCCAGTTCTGCCTCCATCATCGTTTCTATCGTGCCACCAACAAGGTCTTTTAGAGCCTCTTTAATGTCGTCAGTAGTCTGGATGTCGTAGGCTTCTATGAATCCCTGTAGCCACCCTTCCGGTAGTCGGTCTGATTTTCGTTCGCGTCTGGCCATTGTTCTGTCCTCCAACTAGTTTCTATTTTACCAGCTGATGACTTACACAAAGTTATTTATACACTCCGTTTTCGATGACAAAATGGATTGCTTCTCCCCTGTCATTGCTCAAGTGAAGTTGCGTATTCTGTTTCAAAGCAATTCTATGGTCCATTTACTCACCGCCCTTTTTTCATTGCGTCTTGAGTATATCGTATGGATTTCAATGCCAGGTTTTGCTGGTGCGGTTTTCTTAATCGTCCGCTACAGAACAGTTTTCTTTAATGGTAAACACCTCGCCCATATAGTCTCTAAAAGCGACCAAAGGATGTTCGTCGTTCAAAGACCACATGAACAGCCAATCATAAGGGTTGCCGGAATATAGCTCCGGATAACCTGCGCTCAACAACCGGCCGTTTATTGTCTCCAAACATCTATCCGCGTCGGAGGGCCTGGATAAATAGTACACGTCATTTTTACTGATGATCATTTTTGCGCAGTAGGTATAGAACACAAGAAAAATCAACATTTTTCGCATCAATTCATTGTCGGCCAACTCGCCACGCAGAATTCCATCGATATTTTGCTGGCTCGGGAAACAATAACCGGCATTCAATGGCATCAAAGCGTTTTCGGATAAAATAGATGTCAGTGAACGCTTGGCGGCATACTTGCTTTCGGTATAATTTGACAAGCCGAGAATTTGCGAGAAGATTGTCCAGGTGGATGAATCCGCACTTGCGACAACAGCATCCTCCGGTTTTACGTTTTGATTTTGATGGCGAACTTCTTCGTCAATCACTTCTGCGGAACGCATATCCGCATCGCCTTTTTTGTGTCTATTCTCAAATCGATTATATTTGTCGATTATGCGGCCTTCTTGAACCGCCAAGCCCTCCGCTTTAGAAATCTCAGTCCAAAGCTCCTGTATATACTGAATGGCGGTGGCATTATTGTATTGAAAATCACTAATGTTATATGTGATGTATTCGATCAACTTTTCCTTATCGTCAATTTGGTTTATGTACTCAAGGATTGTCCCGGTGTAAAGAACCTCACGATTTGGAAGCGTTCTGACCTTTTTGGGCGCAGGAATCCGGTCAATGATTTTATGTGCCTCTGAATATGAAAGTTTGTTCTTTATGCAAAAATAATAAACCGCCTCGTTTACGGTATGGCAATCAAAACCACGCTCAAACTGGACACGTCTGAAGAAGTCGTTCGTCTCGGCCACGTCCAAGCCAAGAGCGAAGCAAATTTTATAAGCTGTCAGACGCTTAATTTCCGCGCCCGGTGAAAACCACGCTTTGAAATCACGGGGCGGCTTTACCTTGGCGGCTTTGAACTTTTTACGGAGAAATTTCGCTTTAGCGGCAGCATTGGCAGAATCTTCAGTGTAGCCGTGCTCCTGGATAAACGAGGTCAACGCCATATCGAATCCACGAAATAGAGTGGCTGTTTCAAGAAGGCTTTCCTCATAGCCATCCTCATCCGGCTGCAATGTCTCAGCCTGTATGTTGAGTAATTCTGTGTATTGGCTCATAGAGTATCCTTTCATGTCTGTCGCCGCTCCGATGCTCTCGCCCTGACCGTCTTCATTCACGGCCATCGCAACTAGAATTGCCACATTCTCATAGCTGCCGCCCCAGTTGCGTTTGAATTAGAGGCCATCCAGATATGCGTAAGGATAGTTTATCAGTAATGGGCGGTTGCGCCACTCTTCAATCTTTACATATACTTTTTGATTCAGTTTGCTGACTGTACCTGCACTGACCTTCGCACCCCACAAGGCTTCGATGATATCTTCCACTCGGCGGACTGAGCGGACTGATACGCCGGCCAGACACATCTCTACAAGAACTTCCTCCACACTGATCTCATGTTTTTGATTGTGCGTTAGAGACGACGAGCATTCGTCAGCCGATCTGCTTCTTCGTCAGTAGTGAGTTTAGTCTATCTTCCACGCTTTGACGAACCATTTCGCCCAAATCCTCTTTCATAATACCTTCGTTTAACTGTATAATTTTCTTAGACATGGTTCTCCTCCTGGTGATTATTTTTTTGTGTTTGAAATTTATTTTACCAAGCAGAGGAGACCATGTCTCTTTTAAATTGTGCGAAAAATTTTCGACCTTATCCCGCCCAAATGAGAAAATATTTGAAAGCTTTTCTCCATTTTTTTGCGAGTGTATATACACTCATTGCTTGCCAGATCTGTTACCGCAATTAATCTAATGAGCAAACATTTTCAGCTCCAAATAAGGCTTTCGCCCTTTCAATAATCTTAGGAGTAGGATTGGGATAATAGACAACAAGATTATTCATTGCTCTGGAACAACATACATAGAAAATTCTTTCTGTTCTTTGTATTACAGACTCTTTATTAGGCGTTTGTTCAAAATAATAATTGAAGTTATAATTGTTCCATCTGCCATTGTCCATTATGACAAGTACATTATCAAACTCGGCACCCTTAATCCCATGTTGGGTCGAATATGGTGAAAATTCATTATAATATTTGAAATACGCAAGGACTTGCGAAGCAGGTAGCAACTTGATTTTTTCGTATGTTTCCGAATGGTTTTTAAGAAACTCATTAAAGCCATCATCCTTACGGACAAAATGCTCTATGTCAAATGTCTCAACTAGTTGTTCTATGGTTATATCAAGATTTGCATGTAGGCGAGATAACGCTTCGCTTATACGTCTTTTATCAGCGGTGTTTTTTATTTTACATTCTATTTCACTGATAACATATGCAAAATCTTTTTTGCCATAGTAGAATAAAATTCCACCAATTCTCAGAAGATGCCGGGCTAATCGATCAGGTTCATTTCCAACAAGGCGGTCGTTGTTCGGATAAGCAGCTAACAGTTCCACAAACCCTAATCGAGTCGCGCTTAATCTATGGGTTAAAAATAACACCCGTGTTTCTTCAAAATTTTCAAAGTCCCATCCAGAAGCAAAATTACTTGTTTTGAAAGCCTGCAAATCAAATTCATTGTTTGAATAAACAAATGTAGTACTCCCCAATTTATTTGAATAACACCTTCCTTTGTCCTTTGTCTTTTTTGCAGGCTCTTGTTGAATATCAAAACGTATGCGGTTAAGCAAGTTTATCACATTTATGGCGCAGCGATAGTTGTCCTCTTTTACTACTTCGTATACATCCCCAGTATCTATATATGACTGAATATTTCCGACACCTGAATCATAAATAGACTGCATTTTGTCTCCAAAAAAGCCAACACATAATCGGTTATTTGCAGCTGCTTTAATATGCGTTAGGAATATCTCAATCACAGCACGTTGAGTATCCTGATATTCATCTATGAAAATATAATCATACTTATCACATAGAATTTTTGATAATAGAGGATATGTGGCAAACATATAGTTTGCGATTTTCAACAAATCGTCATGAGAAATAATCCCATGCTCGAGGTCGCGAAAGTTTTGATATTCAATATTATTAAACGTCTGCTCATTGATTATAATCTCACCTGTATAGACTAATCCGCTACCTTTATTATCTTTTTCTGCGGATATAAGATTAAGTACGCTGCTTTTTAAGTTTTTTTGATACTCTTTAATTTCATCCCACAAAAAATCATGAATAGTAGAAACACGAAGTTTTGTATATGGAGAACGTTCCTTTATTTCATCTGCTGCCACATTGGTATATGTTATACAAGCTACATGTGCTTTGGAGTTACTTTGCATGACATGATGAAGTGTTTGTATCAATGTGTATGTTTTACCACTCCCAGCACCACCGCTTAACAAGAAATTTTTTTTATACTCAAGGCATGAATTGATTTTTTCCATTACTGTGCCAACCATTCCAAACCCTCCTTTATGTATAGTGGGGTTGTCCATTTTTCATTTTCTTTTCCGCCATATAGAAGAACATCTAAAGCGAATGAAGTTTTACTATCAATGCACTTTTCGGAAATTTCATAGAAATCTGGAGGTGAATCATCTAATCCGCCGAGGTTCTTTAAACTAGTAAAAATATTTTTATGGTCTATGATAAATTGCAAGTTTTTACAGATAAACGCATCTTCAAAACTGCGTGCTTGATATCCATTCTCTTCTTTTTGAAAAAGGAGGCGTAATCTTCCATTTTCTTTAAGATTCCAAGAGCCGGTATTATTGTCATAAGCCAATGTGATGGGTGAAGTACATAACGATACAATATCTTGCAGATTAGAAAGCTGAGTAAAATGCTTAATTGAAGCATTTGTTGTGGTCGTTCCTTCTAAAAATCTACATTTTATAGGTCTCCCGTTTTCACCCGGTTTTGCACAATCAAGATCCGTTATGATTAGTGTTTTAATACCTAAAAAACCAAGGAATGTTGCAAATATATGAGAGTAAGCGCCTACTTCGATCACCGATATATTTTGTGATAGAAGAGGGTCGTGATTCTCAGTCTCTGGGTTCTGTGCGGCAAATTCATCGGCTTTTTTCATCATTGCATATATTAACATTCTCTCGGTGTCGCCTTCTATTAAAATGGCTTTATCTGCAAAGAACAGCTCTGCACGATTTAATGTTACATACTGCTTAACAAATCTATATGCGGTTGATTGCAAAAGTAAGTCCACTTTTGAAGAACTAAGTTCCTTAGAAATGCAGAAAAACGGAAAATGAACTCCTAAAACGTCCAATAACAGTCAAAAAAGTGGTAAACTTCAGTAGAAATAGTCGAAAAAGCCATAACAAAGAGAGGCTGCGTTTTAGATTTATTTTTTGAATTACGAAGCCCCTGTGCAAATTATGAAGTTGTACCGTTCAGCAAAGCGACTATTGCATGTCAGAAAAGTGAGCCATTCTGGCAGTTGAGAGACTCTAGTTGATCACTGGGGTCTCTTAACATTTTTGCTAATTTTACCAAGCAGCAGATTGGGTGATCGCATGACGAGGTCATGATGGATTGGGTAGATCCCGAGCAACTGAGGCATCTCATCTCCAAAGCAAAAGGAAAAGACTTCGTAGGGAGTGCGATCCCCCAGATCTTTCCTTGTATAGCTGTTGATGTGTGAGGAGAGGAGCAGTGCGTCATCCATGCTCAATCCTTCAAAGGAATATCCTTTAGGGATCAAACAGCGGACCTCTCGATTCCATCGTTCAACATGTGGTTTTTGAGATGATTGCATGGGGTCGCAGTAGAAGATTCGAGTCCCCAGAGCTTCCAATTCTTTGGGGTTGGAAAACTCAGAACCTCTGTCGGTCAGTATGACAGGAAACAGCCGTCTAAAGTTTGTCTCCCCCAATGCACGGTGCAGCTCCTGAAATCGTTTGGTGACCTCACGAGCGGTCTGAGCCTGACAGGCCAGAGCCAGGCCGAATTTGGACTGAGTCCAACAAAGAGTGAGTAGGGTGGCGCGATCTTCGGCAACAGATTCCACTGAGTCCATCTCCACATAAGGGACAGCCGGGTGCTGATCCATATAGGCGAGAAAATCATTATAGGTTCTTCCCTCGTAGCAACGTTTATCGACCTTATGCATGGGTTTTTTACGTTTGGGTTTGCGCCTGACGGCCTCGGGCAGATCAATGCGCCTGATGCCAATCAGGTTGGCGTCGATCAGCTTGTAGATGTTGCGTTCAGAACAAGGGAATTCATCTGCGTGATTGACGTAAATGTGATGAATCGACTGTCCTTTCTCTCGAACGGGTTTGAGCAGCTGTGAAATGACCTTAAGATCGTCGACTGACAAGAGCATGCCTTTACGCGAGTCGGACAGTCGTGCCTGAGCCGTTTTGTCAGCATAATCGGCTCTGTAAAGATATCGTCTTTGAGGACATCTTCCGTCCTTTTGGCAACCGTTACAGCAGTAAGGCGCCCGATTTAAGCGCTCACAAGTAGCAGCGACAAATTCGGAGCAAAACTCATTGCATAACTCACAGTTTGAACAGCGCTTACGGATTTTTATGCAGTTTCCACACACGTGAGTCAGGCGGCAGTCCATCCTTTTACCGCAGTCGTTGCGTGGCGAGCCAAACCCACCTTTGAACATGGATTGTCGGTTCATCTTAATCTCATACATAATAGTTTTTGGATCTCGTTTCAGACTGCGTGCGATGGAAGCTAAAGATTTCCCTTCACCCAGTAGCTTTTGTATGGTTAGACGTTCGTCATATTGTAGATGTACATATTGAGCCATGTTATTCGTCCTTTCCCAGTCGGCTCAGCTGAACGAATGTTTAATCTATCATACCTATATTTGAACAACTTACTCCCTCTTAGTAATTTGAATTACAAAGTCCCTCTCCGAAAGGAACTTCGGATTGCAATCCTCGCAAATCTATATGCACGTTCTTGCTCTTCCTTAGTAGGAACATCCTCCGAGGTAACCATTTTTGAAAAAAGAGTTTTTAAACTACGTGATTTAACGCTCGTACTGGATTGCCTTAAAAAATATTTTATATCTTCAAAGTCACATTGAGATACAATGTGCGATGAATGGGTGCTGATTATTGTTTGCAAAGAAAAATCTTTACCCGCTGCTAAACAATGCTGCGTGAGAATCTTCTTAATATTCTTGATGAATATGTATTGCATCTGTGGGTGAGTATGCGCCTCTGGTTCTTCGATGAATAAGAAATTTAGTGGGGACGGGTTTTCGTCAGGTTTTCCTTTCTTTGATAACTGGTCGAGTTTGATTCGTATGTTGAAAATGATAGCAAAAAGATTCAAGTACCCCAAGCCGTTATAGTCTTCTGGCAAAAGGGTATCGTCATGCTTGTACTTCACAGTTGTATTATCCTGAAATATCTTCTTTTCACTTAACGTTGAAATGATTGACAATTCTGCTTCCTGGGGATTGTAAGACATTGCAGCAATTTCTTTTACAACAGGAAGAAAAAGCTCTTGATAAATTCCGGTTAAACTTTCATCAGTTTCGCAAAGCTTTTTCTGTAACTCTGGAAATTCCGCTTCAGAGGCGACACTGGAATTGTAGTATCTTCCAGCGAGAAATGAAAGTGATCGGCTATGTCCCTGTTCATTATCAACATCTCGTTTTGCACCAATTATCTGCATCGAAATAATAGAATTTACAGTATCACTGTTAATAATCTTGAAATTTGTTTCATTGCCGAATTCAAGCGCTTTAATTCGTACAGTAAAATACCTATTCATGTTGTTTCTTAGATAATATTCAAAATCACGATCTATACCTTTAGCCTTATATTCGATATAGTCGCCAGTAAGTTTTAGATATTTTTCATAAACTAAAACATATTCGAAATTCACAACAAGATAATTCATATCATTATCTAAATCTAAAAGTAGTGCAGAAGCGCTGCCAAGGTTATCGGTATCGTTATACGAGATATAAAGTTTCAACGATAACTGCGGTTCAACGTATTCTTCAGGAGAGTTATTGCTACTTTCACAGGCAAGAATATCCTTCTGTGTCTTAATATTAAAGTCGTCAAATGTAAATTCAGGTTTGTTTTCAGAGAGAAACTTTTGAAGAATTGACAGGAATGATGTTTTCCCCGAATTGTTTTTCCCAATAACTAGTGTAAGAAGATCCTCGAAATCGATATCTAATTCCTTTAGCATTCTAAAATTTCTGATTTGCGCTGTTTCCAGTTTCATGCACACCATCCTCTCATATTTTAATGCCTCACATTTTCACCTTGAAGCGATACTAGAAAATGAGTCCGCTGATACTTCAGGTTATCTGTAGTATCACGTGAGTCTTTGTTACCATCCAATCAAAAGCTGTTTTAACTTCTCATCATGGTCAAGCACAAAAGTGCTTTCTTCCCAGTTTTCTGTCGCAGGTATTTTAGTTTCATACTTTATAGTAAATGGGTTTTGCTCTGGTATTCTGTCTATCCGTTCTTTCGCTTCTTCGATATTATTTTGGGCTACTTGGATCCAAACATCTTCTAAAGTGTCTGGGATCTGCCCAAACATATCTCTTACGTTCTTAAGCCTAGCTGATAAGACAGAATGAACTTTATCCTCAACAGAATCTTTATATCTCATGTTGAAAACCTTAATCGTAGGAGCAACTTGGCCAATACGTTGTATTCGACCTTTTCGCTGTTCTAACCGTGTAGGATTCCAAGGTAAGTCAAGATTAATTAGTGTGCTAAGAGTTTGTAGATTAAGCCCTTCGCTTGCAGCATCAGTTCCAACGAGGATCTTAATTTCATTATTTTTAACTTTGACTTTAATACTATCCTTTGTGTCCTTATAAAAAGAGCCATCGGAGAAATAACCTGATTTATCTCCACCGGCATATAGGCCTATGATGTCATCCGGTAAATCTTTCGAAAGTTTTTCTGCAATGAAATAGGCACTATCATAGTACTGAGAGAATACAATACAGCCGCTTTCTTTCCATGGCTTATCGTTTTCTAGAGCGCCATTATTCAAAATATCAAGAACTTTAATATATTTAGGATCGTTATCATGGTTCATAGAGAGCATTTTTACTAATTCTCGAAGGCATTCAGTTTCAGCGTCTGTAAGATTTTTTACTTCACTAATATTCTCTTCAAAATCATCATCTTCATCAAAAATTATGTCAAATTCATCCTGTAATATTTCTTTCCCTGCATCTGTCCAAGCAAGCATCTTTTTAGCTGTATTGTCGCCAGCGATTATTGTACTGCCAATTCGCTTTAATATTAGTGTGGACATAAAACCACCTGCTTTGACACGAGAAGAAAGAAGTGAGCAAAACTCTTCGGCCTTTGCGTAAGCCTGCCTTAAATATCCCTCCAGGGGAATTGCACCGTCATCCCCTTCACCAAATAGTTCCACTAATATTTTTTTCAGATAAGTCTCTCCGCTGGCTGGATTAATAGTGTTCTCAAGAAAATCCCGCGTACGCCTTACAATATGTCGAATATAAGGATTATAATTTGCTATAAACTCATCTGTTGTATATAAGGTTTTTATGCTATCTTTTTTAGAATGTGAAAGAGAGGCAAAATAATCTGCAGGCATAACATAGGTATCATCTGCAATGTCGAGGCGATCTCTAATACGATTAACCCTGTCTTGTGCTGATGGAGTTCTCGCAGGAAATGGATTTCTGACGATGTCCCACATTGTAATTTCACTTTCAGGATAGGGCTCTTTTCCACAAACCATATCAAGCATCAATTGTGGTTTTTTATGCCACTCACTATATATATCTCCCATAACTTTAAAAGTCGGAAGACTTAAAGCATTTAGTAAATCAAAAACTTCAATGGGATTAATTTGCACCGGTGTCGCTGTTGCCAGGAGCAGACTCTTAGTTTTAAAGGTAATCATATTAAGAAACTGCAATAAGTAGTTTGGATCTGCCTTATGTTTATTTGGATCTTTTGTTGGATTTCTGCGTCTTGCCCTATGAGCTTCATCAAGAATGACACATTCAAAATCTTTCTGAAGAAGCAAATCAGCAGCTTCAGTTCTTCTGGCAACTAAACCTTGTGAAATAATACCTACTCGTCTTGGGCACTTAAGAATAGATCTTACGCTTTCAGCTTGATAGAAATAACGTAAGCGTCAAAGCTGTTTTATGAACCCCTATTTTTAAAGGCTTCCGGGAGCAGAAACTGAGCTTGTTCCGGATGGTTTTTGAGATCCATACTGGGTGCTTTTTCAGAACAAAGAGCAGATATTCATAGGGATTGATTTGGTTCGCTTTCGCCGTTTCAATCAAACTATAAATCACGGCGCTAGCCGTCGCTCCTCTGGCGGTATTCGCGAAAAGAAAATTCTTTCGCCCGATGACAAAGGGTTTAATACTGCGTTCCGCTAAGTTGTTGGAAATTTCCAAACGGCCGTCAAGCAGATAACGCCGCAGGTAGATCTCTTGCTGGATGCAATACGTGACAGCCTTACCAAAAATAGATCGACTAGACACGTTTAGCGAACGAAGCCATGTGTAGAACTCACTCAATAGAGGGACCGATTTTTCCTGTCGCCCCTTGTAGCGGTCTTCCGCCGATAGCTTGCCCCATTCTCGTTCCAGCAAAAAGAGTCGGTCACAATACTGTTTGCCTTTCCAGGCAAGCGAATCTGCCTGTGAGGAAGAAGGCATGGATTTTAACGCCTCATCGAATTTGCGCCGAGCATGCGCAAGGCAACCAACCAGTACGATCGATTTCGGCAAAACTCGATACCCCGAATATCCGTCTGTATGTAAGTATCCCTCAAAACCCTGGAGATAGTCCACTGGCCTTCGCCCTTTTCGATCCGGTTGGTACTCATAAAGAACAATCGGGTGAAGGGTATGCTTTCCTGTGCGATACAACCACATATAACTCTTGCTTTGCGCTGCTTTCCCTTCTTCTCGAAGGACTTGCAGCGTCGTTTCATCCGCATGTAAAATTTCTTCCCGGAGTAAACGCTGGTGCAAGAGATCGTAGACGGCTTTCAGATAGCGCTCACTACAGCTAAGTAACCAATTTGACATCGTTTGCCTGGATAAAGGCAAGCCCTGACGTCCCCATTCTTGCTCCTGACGATACAAGGGGGAACCCATGACGAATTTCTGAACCATAATCTGAGCAACTGACTCGGCTGAAGCGATACTACCGGAAAGTAGAGCGGGTGGCATGCTAGCCTTTTTTACTGGTGTCTTACACGCTTCTTTTTCACAGCAAGGACAAGCATAAGTATATTGAATCTCTCGGCGAATCAGCGCCTGTGCGGGAATGATCTTCAACGTTTCTCGGACATGCTTGCCAATCGTCTCCATGGCGCAGGCACACTGCGGGCACTGTGCCTCTTCACCTTGGAGTACATATTCAATGGTTTCTACGGGTAAGTCTTCAGGAAGTGATTCTTTTCTTGTGCGAGCCGTCTTTCGGTGATAAGCCTTTACCTCTGTCATTTCAGGTTCCGGTACGGAAGTATCCGCCGTGAACTCTGCTTCATTAAAGAGGCTAATCTGATCGTATTGGCTCTGCTCACTGGACGATCCGAAACGCTTGACCTGCCCCAACCGATGCGCATTTGTAAGAAAGTCCACCGCATCTTGTAAACGGGAAACTTCTTTTTCCAGATGAAGAAGGCGCTCATATTCTTGCCAGGTAATGGTAACGTTTTGCATGGATCCATTATACTATAAAAACGCTGCAAAGTACTGATTTTATAGGCTTTGTGTGGAATTTTACCCCAGTAAATAGGGGCCACTTTGCCGGATCTTTTGCTTAGGATCTAGGGTTAAGCCATCCATTAACCAACGGTATTCCTGCGGGCTAATCTCGCGTAACTCATCGGCTGTACGTGGCCATTGATAGCGGTCTTTCTCCAGGCGTTTGTACAACAAGAGAAAACCATCTCCCTCAAAGAGGAGGGCTTTAATACGATCCTGGCGACGGCCGCAAAAGAGGAAAAGACTTTGCTCATAAGGATCCAAGTGAAACTGTTCTTTTACTAAGAGGGCCAGACCATCGATCCCTTTACGTAAATCCGTATAACCGCAGGCCAGATAGACGCGACACTTCCCTCGATAGTCTCTCAACATAGTTCTAGGGCTAATGCCATGACCATCTTCAGCGTAGCGGCATCCGCATCTTCGGAAACGAGAATTGTTCCTCGACCAATTTCTATGGTACAGCAGAGGATCCCTGTCGGCCGGCTCGTGCGGGTGATGGAAATTCGACAAATTCTGCCCATTCTTCCTTCTTCGCTTTTTCGGCCAGCGCCTCCCAAACTTTTTTCTGGCGGTAATAGTAACTCGGCACACTGATCCCGTTTGCTGCGCACCAGTCTTTGACTTGGAGACCACTGCTTTTACAAGACTGTACCATAGCCGACCATGCACCCAGATGATTATTGTGTTTGTACTTCACCAAATCCATCGATATTCTCCCAACTCATTCGGTAGATCTCTTTAGATCTCTTTAGATCTATACAGAGTTCTAGCCTTATCCGATATATCTGCTAGTTTGACAGAGAAAGATGGGCATCGCTAGACGTCGATGGATTTGACGCTTACGATGATTCAGCAGAATCAGTAAATTGGGTTCAAGAGGAATTTGATTATTTCTGGAATAGCCAATATGCTGTGAATTTAGCAGATTTTATTATTAATGATTTTAACAGAATCTCAAAGCGAGTTGTAATAGGTTTAGAAGATTGGAGAGAAAACTCTGCTGAGGTAGTTCCTTCAGTCGCAGTAGAAGAGCCGGTTTACCGAAAAGAATTTGGCCTTTGGGAGCATCAAAAATATTTCGTCGAACTCGCTTTTAGAGAACACAAAAAAGATGGCGGTGCCAGATATCTTCTTGCTGACCAGGTTGGCCTCGGTAAAACTTTACAGCTTGCTATGTCAGCAAAATTAATGGCTCTCTACGGTGATAAACCTGTTTTGATAATAGTACCTAAAACATTAGTTTGGCAATGGCAAGATGAAATGAAGACACTTTTGGATATGCCTAGTGCTGTTTGGACCGGCTCTGGATGGCAGGATGAAAATGGTTATTTCGTAAGCGTCAAATCCATCGACGTCTAGCGATGCCCATCTTTCTCTGTCAAACTAGCAGATATATCGGATAAGGCTAGAACTCTGTATAGATCTAAAGAGATCTAAAGAGATCTACCGAATGAGTTGGGAGAATATCGATGGATTTGGTGAAGTACAAACACAATAATCATCTGGGTGCATGGTCGGCTATGGTACAGTCTTGTAAAAGCAGTGGTCTCCAAGTCAAAGACTGGTGCGCAGCAAACGGGATCAGTGTGCCGAGTTACTATTACCGCCAGAAAAAAGTTTGGGAGGCGCTGGCCGAAAAAGCGAAGAAGGAAGAATGGGCAGAATTTGTCGAATTTCCATCACCCGCACGAGCCGGCCGACAGGGATCCTCTGCTATTACCATAGAAATTGGTCGAGGAACAATTCTCGTTTCCGAAGATGCGGATGCCGCTACGCTGAAGATGGTCATGGCATTAGCCCTAGAACTATGTTGAGAGACTATCGAGGGAAGTGTCGCGTCTATCTGGCCTGCGGTTATACGGATTTACGTAAAGGGATCGATGGTCTGGCCCTCTTAGTAAAAGAACAGTTTCACTTGGATCCTTATGAGCAAAGTCTTTTCCTCTTTTGCGGCCGTCGCCAGGATCGTATTAAAGCCCTCCTCTTTGAGGGAGATGGTTTTCTCTTGTTGTACAAACGCCTGGAGAAAGACCGCTATCAATGGCCACGTACAGCCGATGAGTTACGCGAGATTAGCCCGCAGGAATACCGTTGGTTAATGGATGGCTTAACCCTAGATCCTAAGCAAAAGATCCGGCAAAGTGGCCCCTATTTACTGGGGTAAAATTCCACACAAAGCCTATAAAATCAGTACTTTGCAGCGTTTTTATAGTATAATGGATCCATGCAAAACGTTACCATTACCTGGCAAGAATATGAGCGCCTTCTTCATCTGGAAAAAGAAGTTTCCCGTTTACAAGATGCGGTGGACTTTCTTACAAATGCGCATCGGTTGGGGCAGGTCAAGCGTTTCGGATCGTCCAGTGAGCAGAGCCAATACGATCAGATTAGCCTCTTTAATGAAGCAGAGTTCACGGCGGATACTTCCGTACCGGAACCTGAAATGACAGAGGTAAAGGCTTATCACCGAAAGACGGCTCGCACAAGAAAAGAATCACTTCCTGAAGACTTACCCGTAGAAACCATTGAATATGTACTCCAAGGTGAAGAGGCACAGTGCCCGCAGTGTGCCTGCGCCATGGAGACGATTGGCAAGCATGTCCGAGAAACGTTGAAGATCATTCCCGCACAGGCGCTGATTCGCCGAGAGATTCAATATACTTATGCTTGTCCTTGCTGTGAAAAAGAAGCGTGTAAGACACCAGTAAAAAAGGCTAGCATGCCACCCGCTCTACTTTCCGGTAGTATCGCTTCAGCCGAGTCAGTTGCTCAGATTATGGTTCAGAAATTCGTCATGGGTTCCCCCTTGTATCGTCAGGAGCAAGAATGGGGACGTCAGGGCTTGCCTTTATCCAGGCAAACGATGTCAAATTGGTTACTTAGCTGTAGTGAGCGCTATCTGAAAGCCGTCTACGATCTCTTGCACCAGCGTTTACTCCGGGAAGAAATTTTACATGCGGATGAAACGACGCTGCAAGTCCTTCGAGAAGAAGGGAAAGCAGCGCAAAGCAAGAGTTATATGTGGTTGTATCGCACAGGAAAGCATACCCTTCACCCGATTGTTCTTTATGAGTACCAACCGGATCGAAAAGGGCGAAGGCCAGTGGACTATCTCCAGGGTTTTGAGGGATACTTACATACAGACGGATATTCGGGGTATCGAGTTTTGCCGAAATCGATCGTACTGGTTGGTTGCCTTGCGCATGCTCGGCGCAAATTCGATGAGGCGTTAAAATCCATGCCTTCTTCCTCACAGGCAGATTCGCTTGCCTGGAAAGGCAAACAGTATTGTGACCGACTCTTTTTGCTGGAACGAGAATGGGGCAAGCTATCGGCGGAAGACCGCTACAAGGGGCGACAGGAAAAATCGGTCCCTCTATTGAGTGAGTTCTACACATGGCTTCGTTCGCTAAACGTGTCTAGTCGATCTATTTTTGGTAAGGCTGTCACGTATTGCATCCAGCAAGAGATCTACCTGCGGCGTTATCTGCTTGACGGCCGTTTGGAAATTTCCAACAACTTAGCGGAACGCAGTATTAAACCCTTTGTCATCGGGCGAAAGAATTTTCTTTTCGCGAATACCGCCAGAGGAGCGACGGCTAGCGCCGTGATTTATAGTTTGATTGAAACGGCGAAAGCGAACCAAATCAATCCCTATGAATATCTGCTCTTTGTTCTGAAAAAAGCACCCAGTATGGATCTCAAAAACCATCCGGAACAAGCTCAGTTTCTGCTCCCGGAAGCCTTTAAAAATAGGGGTTCATAAAACAGCTTTGACGCTTACGAATCATCTTCCCAAACCATTTCATAATTCAAAGTATAAGCGCTTTTAGTTTCATTAAGGCTACCCAAAAAAGAAGTCTTACTGCCATCTTTATAGGTTATTACTCCAGCCTTGCCATGCATGAGCCCAAAAATTTGATCCGGAATTACCTTGATTTCAAGTTTTCCATTAATTAAGAGATTATATAGTGTTGATAATCGTTTGCTGCTTTCAGGTGAAGCATATTTTTCTTCGGGTAAAAATTCGCACCACTCTTGTTTCATCTTCTGAGCATAGTTTGCAATTGCAACATCCTCTGGTAAAAGCTCAGAATTACAAATTACACGAACTTTACCTTCAACGTTTTCGATGCTCTCACCAGCAATCTCCAAAACAGATGAACAAAAATACCCTGCAATCCTATCATAGGAGACTGCATTCTTAAGCTTCTCTACAAGAAACTGTTTATCCAGTTTATGTCTTCTCGAAGAATAGCGGTTCACAAACTATCTCTCCTTTTAAATACTATCATTGGTAACAAGTGAATATAATAAGTCAGCCATGATTGCACTATGTTCCCAATGCGGCGCCATGTTATCAATATCCTTGGTGTCTTTGATGAAGCTTAAGAGTTGCTTTATCATGTCACGTTTATTCCAGTAATCTGATAGTTCATTTTTTATATAGCCCAAGGCTTTTGAAGGATTTCCATCTTCTTTGATTCCTGTATAAATCCCCATGAATATTGTTCTGAGTAAGGAATTTTCAAAATCAGGAACATCATTAATTGTTCTGCCACCCATTTCAAAAGGTGTTTTAAGCCGAGCTGTGTTAGCTCTTTCACTGGCCATCATTTGGCCATATCCACCTATATTAAAGCCCCTTGCAAATTCCTGATAAGTGCTTATTTGGTAATTGCCATGTTTTTCACTCTCTAGTCCCTTAATATAAAATTTTTCAGCATTTGAAAGGTCTTTCCAAAAGTAACCTTCAAAATCTGTAGGAATGACTGCGTCATATGCAACTTTTTTAGCAGCCTCTATAATTTTCACAATATTACTTTGAGAAGGGTTATTAATTGCCATATTTAATTCATAATCCAAATCTAAATCCTCAATTATTTTGTAAGAAGTCAGTACTTTAAGAGAAGCCGCGTAGGCTGCAAGCACAAAGTCTGGATCTGAAAAGTTTGGTTCTTCTTTGTTCTCAAGTTCTAGCATGCTTGCAATTTGATTTCTTACTTCTGCCCGAATATCTGAAGTTATTTCATCCAAAAAGGCCATGTCTTCCCCAGTTTGTTTACGTAGAATTAGAAGCACAGTGCCTTTAACATAATTCCCATCTTTAAGACCTCCACTTTCAGTCTCAGTGGCAATGTTCCAAGCAGCTGTAACTTTTAATCCTGCCTTCCACATAATAAGAGCAAGCTGTGCCCAGACAGCCGGATCGCTATGGGTGAACATAACTACTTGCATACCATCATCTGGCATATGGTTAGCTAAATTAGTATATATTTCTATCATAGTATGAGAAAAATTATCATCACCGCGAACGGCCAGAACACGCTTTGAATCCGTATACCATTCAGGAAAAGTTTCTAGCAGCAATCTTTTATCCCATGACAAAAAGAATTCCGAAAGTTCATGATAATTTACAGCATCGGCATAGGGTGGATCTGTAATCCAGAAATCAGATATAGTATCAATATCTCTAGCATCAGCAGTTTTAATTTTGGAGTTTTTATTAACATTATTTTGGTTGACTGAATAAAGCCATGTTGTCCCTATTGCAATGGAACTTCTGCAGCCATAATTAAAAAGAGTATTTAAAGCTTGCGTTGTAAAAGTATTTTGTAATTTTTCATTTCCTACTCCTGCATTCCATATACATAACCTTGAATTCCAATCTACACACTTATTTACACCTAATAATCCTGCAATTTTAGGGAGTATCAGATACTTTGTGTATTCATCAGTAGTAATCAAATGATCATGTGTCAAATCGCCTGCTTGTTGCCTGTTTATCAGCGTTAGGCAGGTGATTTTACGTTAGCATAGTTTAACAGGAGCATGTGCTGCCCGTAAAGTTAAACAGTATCTGAATCTGCAATCAGTTGTAGTCTCCCGGCTGGATACGGTCTTCAAAGATAATCATCAGCTGCCCAAATATGCCGGCCCAGCCTTGAATCTTACCCCATTTTGCGGTGATGTCCTGAATCGCCAGATACAAGGATTTGAGCAAGGCGGTATCGGACGGGTAGGCGGCCTTGCTTTTGGTGACTTTTCGCAGGCCTCGATTGAAACTCTCAATTCTGTTCGTCGTGTAAATGAGCTTACGAATTTCGGGTGGATACTTAAAAAAGGTGCTGAGCTCTGTCCAGTTGTCACGCCAGGATTTCAGAGCTGCTGGGTATTTTTTACCCCATTTTTCCTCAAACGCGTCCAGCTCCATCAGACCGACTTCTTCCGTTGGCGCCTGATAAATTCGTTTCATGTCTGAGGTGTAGAGTTTCAGGTCCTTATAGGGGACATAACGCATGGAGTTTCGGACCTGGTGTACGATGCATCGCTGGATATCCGTTTGGGGATAGACTGCGTGAATCGCCTCATTAAATCCGCTCAGACCATCGACTGAACAGATCAAAATATCGCGGACACCGCGATTTTTCATTTCGTTCATACAGCTCAGCCAATATTTGCTGCTTTCAGCTTCGCCAATCCATAGGCCGCAGACGTCTCGCTCACCATTCATGTCCACGCCAATCGCGATATAGACGGCGCGTTGTCGTACCATGCCTTCTGTCCGTACCGGATAGTGGATCGCGTCAAAGAACATCAGGGCATACAACGGCTTGAGTGGACGATTCTGCCATTCCTTAATTTCCGGCAGAATTTTATCTGTGATCTTGGAAATGGTTTCCGCCGAAATTTCCGCTCCATACAAGGATTCGATGTGAGCTGAGATATCCCTTGTACTCATGCCTTTGGCATACATTGAGATGATCTGTTTATCCAGACCTTTGATCTCCCGCTGGTGCTTGGGAACGATCTTTGGCTCAAATTCACTTTCACGGTCTCGGGGAACAGCGATTGTTACATCGCCATATTCCGTGCGTAGCGTTTTCGATGAGCTGCCATTTCGACTGTTGTTTGTCTTTTTGTTCTCTTTGTCGTGCTTGGCATAACCCAGATCAGTTTCCAGTTCTGCCTCCATCATCGTTTCTATCGTGCCACCAACAAGGTCTTTTAGAGCCTCTTTAATGTCGTCAGTAGTCTGGATGTCGTAGGCTTCTATGAATCCCTGTAGCCACCCTTCCGGTAGTCGGTCTGATTTTCGTTCGCGTCTGGCCATTGTTCTGTCCTCCAACTAGTTTCTATTTTACCAGCTGATGACTTACACAAAGTTATTTATACACTCTCTCCCGTTTTAAATAGCGCCACAGACTGGATTTGAAATAAAAAACCTGAATGCTGTCAGGCCCTAGAAGGTCTCTGATCGTATCGTAATGTCTGTCTAAGTACGATGGTTTGTCTCTTGTTCCGCTAGGGAAATTACCTTCATAATAGCGCTTGGCTGTTCTCCGATCGCACGACATGTCGCGTGCAATCTTGCTCATATTGGGTTTCAAGTTCGCTGCCTCCAAAATGATCTTCAGTCTCGGCAGATCCGTGAGAGTTTTTACCTCCACGCTTGTGTCAAATTTGATTGGATAGTGCATGTTCTTACCTCGAAATAATCTTTGGTAAAAACTTTAATGACTACCATCATTTTTGTACATCCTTATTTCATCGAAACTGAGCATCCCTAGGCTAGCATTTACAGCTGATGTTATCGTTTATGGCATCAAAAGGTGCTACCGATATTTATTCCTCATCATTGGGAATCAGCTCGTTTTCCGATAATTCATTTACTTCAACAGATTCGTCGGAGCGAATTTTTTCCGACATTCTATATTCCTCAGCTTCGGGTAAGTATGATATTTCGAAGGTTTTACTATAGTTTTCTCGTATTGCCGTCTCAATGTTATGTAAATCCGCCTTAAAAAACTCACGTCTACTATTGATAAGATTCACTTTGTTTTTGGAGAAATGGTGATGCAAGGCTAACTCCAATGCAGGTGCGTCATCGCTAAAAATCATGGCATGAACATCAAATTTGAACGGAACGGAAGGACCACCTAACTCTCGCACTCGCTCATAAGGATCAAGACGCCTGGTCACACCAATTTTGAAAACATCTTCTCCAAATGAACCTATATTTGAGATTATATAGACATACCCGGCACGTGTATTGCTTATTCGATAATCCAAATCTTCAACTTTTTTGCCAAGTTCTGTTAATTGATTTTCCATTTCCAGCGCTTTGTCTTGATAGATCTTGCGCTCGGCAGCATCCAATTCACCGTCAAGATAACTTTGAATTTCTTTATACGCATTAATAAAATGAAGTTTTTCCTTTTCAATTTTTTCGCGTTCTTTTTTTGCTTCTATTTCTAATTTTCTCTGTTCTCTTAATGCTTCTCTTTCTGCTCTGGCATCTTCTTTTTCACGCTCTTTTTGTAATTTAAAAGAATAAACAAGATTCAGTTTTTCAATTTTGAGCTCAGTATAAGTTGTGTTTAAAGTGATTTTATTTACTGCGTTCATTGAGTTATGAGATTCCGCTGAATTTTCTATGCGTTTTTTGATTGAATCATAATTATTGAATTTGACCTTATCTATTATACTTTCACACTCATTATTAAAAGAGCGAAGAAGTTGGCAAATGCTATCCTTAATCATTTTTTCACCTTCAGCTTGACTCCCGTTAATAATCCAATTGATAGAGTAAGTACATGCAGTATCATTCTTTATTAGGTCTTTTTGCTTTTGTCGGCATTGAAGAAGTTTTTCTTTTAGTTGAGTTGAAGACATCGCATCATAAAGAGGCGTGAAGATACCAAAATCTTGCAAAGTGATTTCATCATCCAAGACAACGATTTCAGCTTGTTTGTTTGCTATTTCATCGTTCAGATCAATAATGTGATCGGATAGCTTTTCCTGATCGATGTTGAGTTGTTGAATCTGAGATTGAAGATTATTTAGCTCTTGCTTGGCATTGTCGATCGACAGCCTTAAAGTCCCAAGCTCATTATGCTCTGGAGTGAGGAGTGATAATAGTCGGCTGTTTTCTTGCTGCAATTGCTGAATTTGCTCCTTGTATTGGTTTACCTTAAAGAAGTCAGTGATAGCCATCTCTTCCACCTCAAATCCTTTTAGATATCTTTGTCAATTTGAAATAATCGAACAATCTGCAGATTTTTTTGTCATCCTTATCGTATCGTAATTGCCCGAGCAGGATACTCCAAGGATGTCGGTCCACTGCTCTAGTAATTTGTCCGAAATTTTAACAGGAATCATTAGACCGGCTCTCACTTTGTGGTGATGCAAGAGCCGATCATCGCTGATCATTATTCAACTACTCTGTAATAGGTATCATTTTTTCAGTAATCGCTTCGCCAAATAAGTCAGCTGTAGCCACCAGTCGCAATGGTGTTGTGTCATCGGTCAATTCATATAACATATATGAAGAAACTGTACCACCTGGATTGATTGCAACATACTGGTTATCCGGAACATAATCGTCCGGAGTAAACGCGGAAACAGATGTCGTATGAAGAGGAATTGTAAAATTAGGGTCAGTATCTTGGTACAACATAAATGAAGAATCCCATATCCAAAATGGTGTAGATTCAACCGGATCTAAACCTTCCGCATTTAACGTTATGTCACAACGAAACAAGGCATATGCAGGATGATCATTTTTTGGAGCGATACCGATATCAATCGCTTCTTGCCCTGTAACAATATCCATGCTTGTGATTTTAATTGTCCAATCTTTATTTGTATAAGTAGTTCCATCAAAGGTCGTATCATTGGAAGCTTTATTGCTACCGGAATCTATTTCTTTATCTAACACTGGTGCTGTTGGGATTGTGGCTCTCAATATTTCATTTTCTGAAGCAAGTTGTGACAATTCGTTTTCTAGCTTTACAATCCTTGCTTCTTGAAGTTTTGATGAACAGCTAGTTAAGGACAACGATAGTACCAATGTAGCTACAACAATTAATAGTTTTTTCATATTTTCCCTCTTAAAATGATTTAAATGACCAATGTTATAAAACTATTTCTCTTAATTGATTTCTGTCCCTTCCGGATTTATTGAAAATCGCACCATTGGTATCATTTTATAAAATATTCTATCCAATAAATCGGACTCATCTCAACCAATCAGATAAATGCTGAAATTTGTCGGCACTATAACTGGCTACTTGCCCGCCTCTCCCCACTCCCAAAAATTCAAACAGCGCGAAACATCGGTCCCGCGCTGTCGAAATTCAGTTTATATCTCTTATATTTATTAGCGATCTGGTCTGTTCAGGACCTGTCTCGTCATGACTCGAGTACGCGGATCACCGCCTCGATCGACTGCACATAGTCTTTCTCCTGAATCCGCTCCAGCGCTGCGCGCACACCACGTTCGGCGGCGCTGTGGGTGATGATCACCAGTTCCGCTTCGCCCTCATCTGAGCTGTTCTGCACGACCGAGGAAATGCTCACGTCGTTGTCTCCAAACGCTTTCGCGACTCCGGACAGGACATTGGTCTGATCTTTCACCAACAGACGGATGTAGAACATATTCTCCACCTCGTCGATGGTGAGAATCTTCTTGTCCAGATAGGTGATGTCATTGTCTTCCCCGGTGCTGCCCGCCTTGATATGGCGCGCGATCTGCATGATGTCACCCATTACCGAACTGGCCGTCGGCATGGCGCCGGCACCTTGTCCATAGAGCATGACGTCGCCACAGGCGTCACCGTGGACGAACAGCGCGTTGAACGAATCGTTGACCGAGGCCAGCGGATGTTTTTTGGGCACAAAAACCGGATAGACACCGAGTTGAACCTGTTTGTTCTTGTCTTTCGCGACGGCGAGCAGTTTGAGCGCGTACCCCATCTTCTCGGCGATTGCGATGTCGTGTTGTTTGATCTCGCGGATGCCTTCGTTATAGACGTCATCAGCCGTCACATCGACATTGAAAGCGATTTTCGCAAGAATGGCGATCTTGCGCGCGGGATCCAGTCCGTCGACATCGGCGCTCGGGTCGGCCTCGGCGAAGCCCAGTCTTTGGCATTCGTCCAGCACATCCTCGTAGGATCTCCCATCGACCGTCATCTTGGTCAGCATGTAGTTTGTGGTGCCGTTCAATATGCCGAGCATCTTATCGACCCGGTTCGCCGCCAGGGTGCGGCGCATTGGATTGATGATCGGAATCGTGCCGCCCACACTCGCCTCGTAATACAGATCGACCTTGTTGTCGGCCGCAAGCTCAAACAGCTCCTTGCCTTTGAACGAAATCAGATCTTTGTTGGCGGTGACAACGTTTTTGCCATGTTCCAGGCTCTGACGGATATAGGTATAGGCATCGCCCATGCCCCCATCAACTCGACGACGATGTCGACTTCGGGATCGTTTAAGATCACGGAGAAGTCCTGCACGATTTGGCTGTCGTCCACACCGAGCTGTTTCGCTTTCTCCGGTGTTCTCGCCAGCACGTATTTCAATTTGATGTCGGTACCGGATTTTCGTTTGATACCGTTGTAGTTTTGTTCAAGTAGTTTGACCACGCCGCCACCAATGGTGCCGACGCCCAACAAGGCGATATGGATCATATTCATCCCTCCATGCGTTTTTCACGCTTCATGTTTATTTTACAGCGGCGAAACTGATTTTATTGTTGACGGCGCTCGCCACCGCGCGCAACGAAGATTTACTAATGTTACCAGAAATTCCGACACCAATAAACTCATTTCCGTTTTCATCGCGGATCAAAACGTAGGAGATCGCTTTTGACAGCGTGCCCTCGTTCAAAGCGTGCTGATGATAGGAGACAATTTCAATGCTCGCGGTCAATTGTTTTTCGAGGATGTCACAAAAAGCCGCCACGATGCCGTTTCCTTTTCCGGTGCTGACAACTTCCTCTCCGTCTTTCTCGAGGGTCGCTTCCAGCATGACCCGGTCGTTGTCGATCATCTCTTCTTTATAATGTACCAGGCGCATGGGTTGGAAGACGTTGATGTACCGTTTGTCAAACAGATCGCGGATCTCGTCCGGAGTCAACTCCTCATGACGTTCGTCGCTGAGCCTTGTCACCTCGCGGCTGAAAATCTGCATGATTCGTTTGGGTACCTGCAAGCCATAGTTTTGCTCCAGCACATAGCCGATACCGCCCTTGCCCGATTGGCTGTTGATGCGGATAATCGGATCGTAGCTGCGCCCCACATCGGCAGGATCGATCGGCAGATAAGGGACGCTCCAATGCGGCTTGCTCTGCTGCACATTCATGCCTTTGCTGATCGCGTCCTGATGAGAGCCGGAAAAAGCCGTGTAGACCAATGTGCCGGCGTAAGGATGGCGCGCGGAGACCTCCATGAGGGTGTTTCGCTCATAGACTTCAATCGTCTCGTTGATGTCGGTAAAATCCAATTTGGGATCGATGCCCTGCGAGAACAAATTCAAGGCAAGTGTCAAGATATCGGCGTTTCCGGTGCGTTCCCCGTTGCCGAACAATGTGCCCTCCACCCTGTCCGCTCCGGCGAGAATGCCCAGTTCGCTGGAGGCGACTCCGGTGCCCCGGTCATTGTGGGTGTGCAGACTGATCAGGATGGAATCGCGATAGCGGGTGTTCCGGCTAAAATACTCGATGCGGTCGGCGTAGACATTGGGTGTCGACATCTCCACCGTGCTGGGCAGATTGATGATCGCTTTGTTCTCCGGAGTTGGCTGCCAGACATCACAGACGGCGTCACAGATGTGCACGGCGAAATCGTTTTCGGTGCCGGTATAGCTTTCCGGTGAGTATTCAAATTGATACTGTGTGCCGCTGTCATCGGCGTCGGCGATTTCCTTGAGCATCGTCGCGCCATCGACCGCGAGCTTCAGACACTCGTCCTTGGTCATGCAAAACACGACATCGCGCTGCACTTCGGACGTCGAATTATAAAGATGGATCACCGCCTTCGGCGCTCCTTTGACCGCCTCGAAGGTTTTCTCGATGATATGCTGCCTGGACTGAGTCAGCACCTGAATGGCGACATCGTCGGGAATCAAATGATTGTCAATCAAGTAGCGGCAAAAATCATATTCGGTGTCCGACGCGGCCGGAAAACCGATCTCGATTGTTTTGAATCCGATTTTTACCAGGTAATCAAAGAAATCGATCTTTTGTTCCAGGCTCATGGGAATTTCCAGCGCCTGATTTCCATCCCTTAAATCTACACTGACCCACTCCGGCGCCTCGGTGATGACACGGCTTGGCCATTGGCGATCGGGCATGTCCAAGGTTGGATATGGCTTGTATTTTCTAAAATTCATCTGTTTCATTCGACACTTCCCCTTCTTTTCTTTCCTCATTTTTCTAGTTCGATTTTTGCTGTTTAAACATAAAAAAACCTTCCATCTCACACAGAGACGAAAGGATTCAACACATTCGCGGTACCACTCTTATTCGCCCCGACAGGGCGCACTCGGCAAGATACGGGCTTGATCGCCGATATCTTCGTCCATATAACGTCGGACCTTTCGTGAACGCCTACTGGGAGTGTCTCCGTTCAGCGACCGGCTCCAAGACCAGTTCAGCTCGCCTTCGTACTGTCTCTCACCATCCGACAGCTCTCTGAAAATCCGGCATCGCCTACTACTTCTCTTCACAGCCTTTCAAATATTATCGATATCATATTACATTTGATTTTAGAATGCAAATAAATAAAATCCGTCCACCTCACTTTCGTTGTTGTTCTTTTTCATTTGCCTATATAAATGAATTCTATTTTCTGATATTCTTCTTGCCTTTTGTAGAAGTAAAAACGGTGGTGAACAAGCAAGCCGCCATTAAAATTGTCGATATAATCAACAGCCAATCTGCTTTATATACCGCACTTGTCGCACCACCAATCAATGCAAGAGAACCTGCTATTCGACAAAATAAATTCAATTTCCTCATAGCCAAGCACCTCACAGCTTTCTTAAATATATTTGCTTTGTAACCGCTGCGATTAACATCTGAGATACTGCAGCCACAACAAGCGTTATAAATATCGTAAGATTAAAATAACCCGCGATAATCCCCGCAATAATCATGAAAATGGAAGTTATCAGCACCATCGGAACACCTGCTTTGGCCCGGATTGTTTTTAATCGCTCGTCGTTTTCTTTGTTGTACTGCAATTTTAGCTTTTTGTCATCAGTAAGAACTCTGCGATAAAGGATCAAAAAAGCTATTGAAATTATCCCAAGAGAAATAGCAGCTCCGAACTGAAATCCGAATATGAAGCTTTCCTTAATCCTTTCACTTGCAAAAAATACATTATAGATGCTAAGGCCTACTGCTACCAAAATCGGAATGATAGCGTACATTTAAGTTTGCAACTTTAGAAGAAAGAGTCATAGGACTTCGTTACAATGATTGTTAAGGAAAAAAACAAATCGGGGCTCTGTTAATTAAAGATGAGAGACAAGAGATCTGAAATGCAATTGGCGAACAAAGATTCAGAAGAAACTTAAGGATTCACCAGTTGAAAAGAAGATAGCACAAAGAAAGCATGTAAGGAAAGCGAAAGAATAAAATCCGGACATGCGAAAGAAATCTCGAAAGAGATTCAATTGAACTTTGAGAACTGAATATGCCTAAGCAATCAGAAGACAGGCTCTCCTTTGTTTTTCTTGGTACTGTGCCCCGGCAACCTGAGCTGGAGTCCAGTTGAAGAGAGATTGGTGCGGTCTGATGTAGTTGTAAAAGAAGATATAAAGCGCAATCAGGATGTTAGCAGACTCAAAAGAGTCAAAGCCTCTTTTAGCCTTATACCAAGCCTTAAACTGGCCATTAAACGCTTCCATGACATTGTTGGAAATATCATCAGAGAACGCTTCGACGAGCTGGTGCTCAACACAGGGAGCAAGGTGATCGAACGCTCTTTGGTAAGCGGGATATCTGTCTGTGACGAACATGCTTTGTGGATTGCCAAACTGCTCCTGACAGCTGTGAATGAGAGAGTAGGCGGACGTAGTATCTCTGGTTGGTGACAGATGAAAGTCCAGAATCATCCTTGTTTCAGAATCCATGGCAAGCCAGAGATAATACCATTTGCCCTTGATCTTCACGTAGGTTTCGTCAAAATGCCATTCGTCAGAGTCAGCTAGGTTGATCTGCTTCTTGTAAGGTTCAGCTGCCGCTAGAGAGAGCAGGCGCGAAGCGTTTACACCACTTAGAGATTGTGACATGAGACACCTCAATGTTGTGTGCGAGTCGAAGTGTTTCAGAAACCTTTCTCAAGGTGGAATTGCCAATAAAGTAATGGATGAGAGCCGTTAGAACAAGATGGAAAGGATGACGCATTCGTTTCATTGTGAACTGCTCTAGCGGAATAACTTTAGACGAGCAGGATGGAATTTCAACCAGCTTTACAACAAAGAAAGAGTGGTAACACTTCTTGTCTCCACAACGAAAGTTGGAATACAGCTTGTAGTCATGGTGCAGGAAGCTAGCCCTACCACACTTAGGACAAGGAGGGTACTTTCTTTGAAAATCTTCCTTCTTATTCTTACTGGCAGGTGCCCATTGTCTCATGCAATTGCGACACTGGAACTTCTGATTACCTTTTTTATCTTTACCGAAGTGGTAAAGGCTTTTAGAGAAACAGCGGGGACAAGTTAGATTAGATGGTATACTTTTCATGAGATCTGATTTGCTCCTTTCCTTAGGGAGGTACCTGTTTTGTGGTGAAACTATTGTACCAAAGGCATTTCAGATCTCTTTTTTTATTAAGTTAACAGAAGCCAAATCGGTGTAAGGAGAAATCACTATGACTCAAAATCAAGATACCACAAACCTAGAAGCAATGCTCTGGCAATTTATGGGAATGGACGATCCAATGCGCAGTATGTTGGAATGGCTTTGCAATCAATTGATGGAAGCGGAAGTGTCCCATCAAATTGGCGCAAAGAAACATGCTCAAAGCGAAGAACGTATTAGCAGCCGCAGCGGATATCGCGTACGCCGCTTCGATACGAGGATGGGCACCAGCTATCTAATGGTTCCAAAAGTGCGCAAAGGTGGTTACATTCCGTTTTTTGTGACGGAACGCAAACGCAGCGAGGTAGCGCTGATTCAAGTGGTCCAGGAAGCATATATTCAGGGCGTATCCACCCGAAAAATGGAAAGGCTGGCAGCAAGTCTAGGGATAGACAGCCTGTCCGGAAGCCAGGTCAGTCAGATGACGAAAGGGCTAAATGAGCAAGCAGAGGCTTTTCGCCATCGAGCGTTGACCATGGACTATCCGGTGATTTGGGTGGATGCTCTTTACGAGAAGGTTCGTTATGATCATCGAGTGGTCAGCATGGCGATTCAGATCGTCTGTGGTGTCGCAGAGGACGGTCATCGTGAGATCCTAGCGATTGAGCCGATGTTGGAAGAATCGGAAGAAAGCTACCGCTTACTTTTTCAAAGCTTGCGTGAACGAGGATTGAAAACGCCAAAACTAATTGTCTCGGATGCTCATAACGGCTTAACGGCCGCTATTCGAAAATGTTTTCCCGGCAGCAGCTGGCAACGTTGCAAAGTACATTTTATGCGTAATATCCTGGTACATGTTTCCAGAGCGGAAAAAGACCGCTTCGCCGCTCAGCTCAAACTCATCTGGCAGGCCAGTAGCATGGAAGAAGCTGTTGTGCTGGCACGCAGATTGGCTGAGTTATATGAGAAACGATTTCCAAAAGCAATTGAGATTTTGGAAGCAGGGCTGGAAGACAGTTTAACGTTTTATGCGTTCCCCACGCTGGACAGCAGAAAAATCAGTTCCAACAATATTATGGAACGGTTGAATCGAGAGATTCGGCGTAGGACAAAGGTAATTGGAATCTTCCCTAATCCTGAATCTTATGTTCGATTGATTTCGATCTACCTTCTGGAATACAGTGAGGACTGGTCCAGCTCTCGAGCCTATCTTAGTGCCAGATCATTGGAATCAATCGTGTTAGAAGCCGCATAAGCTGTAATGAAGTTCTATGAAGTTGCGAACTAAATTTGACACTAACATCGGAATTGTGAGCAAATACATTCTTCTTCTGAGAACTTTTCTATATTTATCCATTGTCAACCTCCATCTCATTTATACACTCAGAAAAATCAAAGACATCTTCAATAGGGAGCCCAAAATAATATGCAATTTTGAATGCCAACGGTAGAGATGCCGTATATTTTCCCGTCTCGATAGATGTAATTGTCTGCCGTGTAACACCTACGGCAAGGGCAAGTTCTTCTTGAGAGAGTTTTCTTTCTTTCCTAAGCGATGCGATTCGTGTTTCCATATACACCCTCCAATAGCAAGCGTGCTTTACATAAATAGAATAGTTTGCTTTGCAAATTATGTCAAGTATGCTTTGCAGATTTAAAATCCGACCGGCTTTCATCGTAATTGGCTCGGTATCGGAAATAAGTTTGTCGCCTAATATTCCAGATTTACATACACCAAAATTTGACTGGTGGCCATATAAAAGCGGCATCAGCTTATCGCCAATGCCGCCGCTCATATCCTCGATTTATTTGTCAGATCGAAAAGGCAATACCCTTGCTGTCCTTCTTCACTCAACGCTTGAATTCTTTATGCCGGTCCTCAAATTCCGGAACGGCAATGGCATCAGGGTGTTGAGCGCTCAGTCTTTGATCCAAACTCTTTGGTCGATGTCTTCCGCCGGTTTGGCTTCAGGTTCCTGAACGATTCCGCCAAATGGCATTTGGGCGATCAGATTCCACGATTTAGGGATGTCAAACAGTTTGGCGACGCTCTCGTTGATCACCGGATTGTAATGTTGCAGAGAAGCGCCCAGATCAAGTCCGCGCAGGCCGGACCAGATATTGAACTGCAGCATGCCGTTGGCGTGATGAGACCACTTGTCAAAATTGTCGGCGTAGGAAGGAAATTTTTCCTGCATGCCTTTAACCACGTCCTCATCGATGAAAAACAGCACGGTTCCATAACCGGCTTTGAAACTGTCCACCTTGTCGCGCGAGACTTTGCCGCCGAACGCGTCATAGACCGCGTCCCAAAGTCTGTCCTGTTGCTCGTCCAGGGCGACCACAACCTTCGCGCTCTTCATATTGAAGGCGTCGGGCGTCAATTCGGTCAGCTGCTGAATCAATTGAATGATTTCATCCTTGTCCGCGGGCACCTCTTTGTTGATCGCGTAATAACTTCTTCTTTTTTGTATGTTTTCCAGATTATTCATAATCATTCCCTTTCTATCTCCACGCGCTTGTCACACGTTGGATATCGTTGCTGCGCGGACAATCATGTTGTCGCGTCACGAAATTTCTTAAAATATAAAATCAGTTGATCTTGTTCTTCCTGTGTCCAGACCGACAACAGTTCCTTGAGCAAGGCCTCGTTTTGCGGATAGACCTCTTCCATCAAATCCTTGCCGGTCTCTGTGATGTGCAAAAAATAACGGCGATGATCGGTCTCATCTCTATATTTAGTGAGCAATCCTTTTTCAGTCAGATTCTTCACCAGCACGGGGATGTTGCCACCCGTCGTTAAAATCAATTCCTGAACGCGTCCGATGCTCAAATCGCCTTTGTGATACAACGCCTCGAGCACAGCGAACTGTCCTTTGGTGAGTTTGTATCGCCTGAATAATTCTTCGGAATCGCGGTTGATGCGATTCAATGTTCGACTCATTCCGATATATAAAGCAATGGGTACGTCGCTCAATCTCCTCACCTCGTTTCAGCCATTTCATTGTCTTTTAATCAATTATTACTATATAAACATATTCGCAGGTGTGGAGCCGACTGAACGGTCGATTTGTTACAACAATTGTGAACAATTCCAAACTCAGGCGGACGCGATCCAAGGCGCCGCTCGGCTTGTCCAAGCTTGCCGGACCGGACGATCGACGAATTCATCCGTCAATCAACATCGCTCGTAAGATATTGGTGATGGGCAGATCTTTTGTGCCGGCCCCCGATCCGCTTTTGATGACTGTCATCGGAGATGGCAGCGCATCGGCGGTGCGAATGGCGGCGACGATGGCCGCTCCGGTTGGTGTGATCATCTCTCCTTCCACCTCAGAAACCACGCGCAAGGGGATGCCGTGTTTTTCACAGATATATAAGACAGCCGGCGCAGGCACGGGCAACTGTCCATGGTGGCAACGCACAAACCCGGTTCCTTCGTTGAGCGCCGTGACAACCACATCTTTGATGCCTAAGTCAGTCAGGCAAATCGCCGCCGCGGCGATGTCCACTATGGAGTCGACCGCGCCAACTTCGTGAAAATGGACCTGATCGATTGGCAGTTGGTGGGCGTGTGACTCGGCTTCGGCGATGATGGTGAAAATACGCAAAGCGAGATCCACTTCCTCGGTGGTCAGCGATCCGGATCGCAGGACCTCTGTCACCGCCGCGAGGTTTCTGTGGTCGTCCGCGTGGGAGTGTGTGTGTCCATGCTCATGATCATGTCCATGCTCATGTCCATGCTCATGTCCATGCTCATGTCCATCTTCATGTCCATCTTCATGTTCATGTGAATGCTCATGTCCATGCTCATGTCCATCTTCATGTTCATGTGAATGCTCATGTGAATGCCCATGGTCATTTTGATGTGCGTGGACATGGCCGTGTCCATCCTGGTGTGGATGTTGGTGGGCATGTCCGTGGTCATGCGGCCACGGCACCTTCTCGTCTCGCTCCAAGATCACATCGAATTTTTTGGCGCGGATGCCATTTTTTTTCACCTCGTGAATCTCAAGCGCGTAGCCATCCAAATTCAAACTGTCCAGTCGCCCGCGCAAATATTGTTCGTCCGCTCCCAGATCCAACAACGCGGCGACCGTCATGTCACCGCTGATACCCGAGGCGCATTCCAAATACAAAGTGTGTTTCATAATTGACTCTTTCTAGTTATCATATCTGATCCGACAGATCGAGCTGATCCGCCCGCTGATCGCGCTCGGTGTTTCCGCGCAGCGCCAAGCGGTTGATTTGAGCGGCCAAATAGCCCGCTCCGAAACCATTGTCGATGTTGACGACCGCCAGGCCTTCGGCACAGGAGTTCAGCATGGTCAGCAAGGCGGCCAGACCGCCAAAGCTGGCTCCATAGCCAACCGAGGTGGGCACACAGATAACCGGCTTGTCCACCAAACCGGCGATCACCGTGCCCAGCGCCCCTTCCATGCCCGCGATCGCGATCACGGCGTTTGCGCGATGAATCACCTCCATCTGATCGAACAGCCGATGGATGCCCGCCACGCCCACGTCATACACGCGGTCCACCTGAGCGCCAAAAAACTCCGCGGTCATCGCGGCCTCCTCGGCGATCCGGATGTCAGAGGTTCCGCCGGTGCAGACACAAATTCGTCCCTCCGTGCGGTGTGCCTCGTATTGCAGTCTCAATGTGCCGGACTGTTGATCCCAGATTAAATCCGGCAGATCGGAAAGCGCCTGAGCGGCCTGGTTCGGGGAAACTTTGGTCACCAGCACGTTGGTCCCGGAAGCTGCGTAACGCGACAAAATGGTCATCAACTGTTCGCTTGTCTTCCCCGCTCCGAAAATGACCTCGCCAAAGCCGTTGCGCAAGGTGCGATGATGATCGATCTTCGCGAAATCCAAATCCTCATAGGGCAGATCGCGCAGGCTGCGCGCCGCCTCTTCGATGGAGACCGCGCCTTCCTTCACCTGGTTTAGCAGTTTATAAATATCCACAAATTTCCCTCATGATATCATTTTACGAGACCTCGTCTTACGAGCGTTCGCGGACCGGTATGGTCCACGCCCACACCCTTAATTTTACGTTTGCCGGCAAATAATTCAAGCACGCGCGCCGGCGGTTTGATTCACAAACGCCGACAAAGCGAGGTCGGGTTGTTTGGAGTATAATCAAAGCCACGAGAGCATGGATGATTTGATTCGCGGAGGAATTCATATGCGACGACAGCCCAATAGTGAGTTGGAACAGGCGCCGGATCTTGAGTCGAGCCGATCGACACATGGCGCACGTGGCGGGACGCGGCGAAAGCTGGGCTGGCCGGCTTTGCTTACCGGGCTGATCATGGTCGCCATCGGTGTGATCGTCTTCATTCGTCCCGAGAGCGTGTTGGCTTTGTTGGGCACGGTGATCGCCATGCGGGGCGTGGTGAATCTGATCAAGTATTTAAGCTTTAACGAACTGAAAGGATTCAGGCTTTTTGCCTATTTGGGTGTTTCATTTCTCCTGCTCGCGATCGGTGTCGTGTTTTTGATCCAACCGCCGTTCGCGACGCTGATTTTTTATTACGTGACCGCCGTGTGGTTTATGCTCGAAGGCATCGCGAATTATATGCAGGCGGGTCAGGTAAGGCAGGCGAATTTAGTCTTGTTCTACCTGGTGCTTGGTCTGAACACCTTGCTGTTTATCGGCTCGGTCGTGCTGTTGTTCAACTCCAAATTTCCGGCGGACAGCGCGCGTTTCATCAACATCATCATCGGCGGCGGCCTGATTCTTTCGGGCGTGATTTATTTTCTATTTGGGCTGGCCGGTTCCAATCGTACTCCGAAGGGCACGATTTCACTGTCGAAAGAAATCGATGAGCAGGATCGACGGTGATGGACGTCGGCGCCGCGCCGAGCGGTTTTTTCAAAAACACCTTCCGGACATTGAGTGTCGGAAGGTGTTTTCGCTATCTGTTCTGTTTATCCCGTTGCCGTCTTAAATTACCGGCGTCACCTCGTTTTAGAAGCTTTGCCTCAATCACTCTTTGACCGAAGGCAATGTCGATCCGCCGTAGGGCATGACGATCACGGAGGCGTCCTCTCCCATTTCCTTGATCGCGGTGTCAAACGCGGTCTGTAGATCGGGTTGATAGTCCAAATTGATGCTCTCGACGAATTCCTCGCTCAGATCCGAAACCAGCATCACGCGCGCCTTTTGCTGGACCATCGCGATCGCGGCCGCTTTGTGTCCGCCCAGCACGAAATCCTGCTGGATCTTTTCGACCATCTCGTCGGGTTTGTAATTCAACATCCACTCTTCAAATTTTTCTTCACCGAGTCCTTCGGTGCAGGCTCCGACCCAGATCACCACTCCACCATCGCGCACGGCGTGTTTGGCGTTGTCCAGCGCCTTTTGCGCCTGATAGACATTGATGTCTTTGGGAAATCCGCCCGGTGAGACAATGACGATGTCCGCCGGCTTATCGAGTTCTTTCTTGTACAGGCGATCGAGAAACGCGCAGGCGTCCCGATGGGCCTTGACGTGATGTCCGGCGGCGCTGTAGACAATTTCTTTTTTCTCATTGAGCACCACGTTGACAATATAATCGATGTGCACGTAATTGGCGATGTCGTCCATCTCTTCGCGGATCGGATTGCCCTCCATCTTGCCGGCTTTGGCGTCCGGACGCACCATCATACGGTGATTCATCTGGATCGCGTCGTGGGTGGACACGCCGGGCATGATCGCCTTGGCGCCGCCGCTGTAGCCGGCGAAATAATGAAACTCCACATTGCCGAGGGTGATCACCCGATCGGCGTCACAGACCGGCGCGAACACGTCCAAAACCGTTCCATTTTTGGTTGTGCCCATGTTTTTACAATTTTTGCCCGACGGATCGGAATCGATGCAGCGGATGCGATCATATACTTCGGCGCCGACCAGATTGCGCTTCTCCTCTTCGGTATGGCTGCGGTGGGCGCCCAGTCCGAAGACAACAAAAATATCCTTGTCCTCCACCCCGGCCTTGTTTAGCTCGTCCAGCACCGGAGGCAGCACCTTGTAGCTGGGCAGCGGGCGGGTGATGTCTGAGGTGACGATGCAGATGGATTCACCGGGTTTGACAACCTCGCTGAGCCTGGGCGCGCCGATGGGCTGCTCCAGAGAACGACGAACCTCATCGATGCCGGTCGAATTGATTTCCACTTCATTTGGCGTTAAAACAGCCATCAGATTGTGATCCGGAATGTCAAGATTCAGCTGAGTTTTCGCATAATTCAGACTAACTTCCATTTTGTTTCCTCCCGCATTTGTAAAATAGTCATATGTTTAATCTATTATACAGCAAATGGCCCGCGTTCTGTGTCAATCGCGGGCCATTTCACAGCTATATATGTGTTGAGCATTTGCGTTTCACCGCAAACCGTAGCCCTTCAGTGAGAAAGGCTTGAATCTGTCGTCTGTCCTTATTTGGCGGTGATGTGCCCTTGATGGACCAACAATTCGGCCATCAGGACGGCGCCACCGGCCGCGCCGCGCAGTGTGTTGTGCGACAGGCAGGCGAATTTCCAGTCAAAGATCTGATCCTCGCGCAGTCGGCCGATCGAGACGCCCATGCCGTTTTCGGTCATCACATCGAGCAGCACCTGCGGACGATCGTTGTCTTCGTGATAGGTCAAGAATTGTTTCGGCGCGGTTGGGAAATTGGCGGTCTGAGGCAGACCGCCAAAAGAGCGCCAACGCTCCAAAATCTCCTCTTTTGACGGCTTGCGTGCGAATTTGACCGCGACCGAGGCGGTATGTCCTTCCTGGACCGCCACACGGTAGCACTGCGCCGAGATGACGGGCGCTTTCGGCAGTTCAATCTGACCGTTTGTCGCCGTGCCCCAGATCTTCAGTGGCTCGCGTTCGCTCTTCTCTTCTTCTCCGCCAATGTACGGAATTAGGTTGCCCACCATCTCGGGCCAGGTTTCAAAGGTCTTGCCCGCGCCGGAGATCGCCTGGTAGGTGCTGACAAAGATCTGCTGTGGCTCAAAATCCAGCAGCGGAGTCAATGCGGGCACATAGCTTTGAATCGAACAGTTCGGCTTGGTCACGATGAAACCGCGGGTGGTGCCCAGACGCTTCTTTTGCGCCTCGATAATCTGTGTGTGGTCGCTGTTGATTTCAGGAATGATCATCGGCACATCCGCCGTCCAGCGATTCGCGGAGTTGTTTGACACGACCGGAGTCTCGGTCCGCGCCACGCGCTCTTCCAACTCAATCAGTTCTTTTTTCTCCATGTCGACGGCGCAGAACACAAAGTCCAAATCCGCACAAAACGCTTCAATCTCGGCGCTGTCCCGGACGACCATGTCGCGCACCATCTCGGGCATTGCGACGGTCAGGCGCCAACGGTCTCCGACGGCCTCGGCGTAGGACCGTCCCGCCGAACGGGACGACGCGGCCAAGCCGGCCAGCTCAAACCAGGGGTGGTCGGCCAGCAATGTGATGAAGCGCTGTCCTACGTAGCCGGTGGCGCCGATTATACCAACTCTCAATTTTTTCTCCATATCGTTCCTCCATATTATTTTAATAAATGAATAATAATTCATGTTCTTACAGACTTCTTTGAAAGTCCACTCCGTTAAAATATCATACTTTTATTATGCTATTCTAGTTATACTAAAAAAATGTCAGATTGAATCATTAATCTGCATTCTTAATTACGAAAACCTGCGCAAGAAAGGTGCCCCGACGATGTTTGAAGAAAAGAATGAACCCACGACGTTTCCATTGCTGGACGATTTCTTGAATTATATGCAGTCGATTAAAGGGCGGGCCGAGAGCACGGTCAAAGAATATCGCTACGATTTGGTGCTCTTTTTTCGCTTTTTGCGTCTGCGCCGCGGTCTTGTCCCCAAGCTGACCAAAATCAATGAAGTCGAAATCCACATGATCAATGAGGAGTTTTTGCAAAGTGTCACGCTGTCGGACTGTTACGCGTTTTTGGGGTACTTGACCAGGGAACGACAGGCGTCCGCGGCCAACCGCGCTCGCAAAGTCTCGTCGATGCGTGGTTTCTTTCACTATCTAAAAAGTAAAGTGAATCTGATTGAAAACGATCCCACCGCGGATTTGGAGTCGCCCAGTCAGCCCAAACGGCTGCCGCGCTACCTGACACTGGAAGAGTCACGGGCGTTGCTGGAAGCGGCGGACAACAAGGAGAATCAGTTTTCAGAACGGGATTACTGTATTTTGACATTGTTTTTAAACTGCGGCATGCGCCTTTCAGAGCTGTGCGGCATCGATCTGCAGGACATCCACGGCGATACCTTGCGCGTGGTCGGCAAAGGTAACAAGGAACGGACCGTTTACCTGAATGGAGCCTGTATCCGGGCGCTGGATGATTACCTGGCGGTCCGTCCGAAACGAAATTTAACCGATAAAAACGCACTGTTCATCAGCCGTCAGGGCAATCGCATCGCGCCATCCACCGTTCAACGCATGATCAAAAAATATCTTTATCAATCCGGTCTGGATCCCAAGCGTTATTCGACGCACAAATTGCGCCATACCGCCGCCACCTTGATGCATAAGTACGGCCAGGTGGATATCCGGCTGCTGCAACAGATCCTCGGACATGAGAGTGTCGCGACGACCGAGATCTACACCCATGTGGACAGCGACAGTCTACATGACGCGGTGGACAGCAATCCGCTCGCGTCGCTGCGCTCGACCACCACGCGTGAAGATGACGAGTGAGTTGAAATAATAAGTGCGACAGGATTCGCCGGACGGTCAAAAGCATGATTTGACGAGTCTTTATTTGACAAGTCCGTAGGATGGACCGGGCGATCGGTCAAAATCCCAAGGCGTGAAAAAACTCCCGCAATGTCGAGAATGGATTCCAAATTAAAATAGCGATCAGCAAAAGGGCGATCAGGCTCAACACAATCCGCACGGTGACCACGCGGTGATGCTCGCGGTCTCTGCGCTGTTTGCGGTTGACACGGGCGACCGAGGTATAGCCTTTTAAACGATAGATTTTCGCCTTCCCCTGCCGGTTCAAGCGTTGCGCAAGTGTTTTGCGCGGCGGTTTGGGTATTGTGAATCCGTGCAGCTCCGCTTCCTCGTCAGCGGCGCTGGCTCGTATGCTGCCCAGTCTTTCATGCCCTTTTTCCTCCGCGGTGCGTTCACTCGCCGCTCGTCGGGTGAACACGCGCGCGGACTTGGTTTCCGTCGCGCGCGCCTCGGTTACGTCTGTATGCCGAGAAACCAACGGCGTCGTGTCTTTTTGCTGACGGTCAATTTCTTTCATTTTAACTCTCCGTATGCCGACACCGAACTTGTGTCATGATCACACTCTCTACCTTTAAATCATCTCGAGTCCGTCCAACCCTCACATGAAGGATGACGAGCCCGTCCGACCCTTACATGAAATCGATGAAACATTTGTATGCCAGGTAGGTGTAATACACGTCCAGCTTGTGGGTGACTTCGAAAGGCGAGTGCATGGACAACACGGGCACTCCGCAGTCCAGGACCTCCATACCGGTGTTCGCCATATACTTCGCGATGGTGCCGCCGCCGCCGCTATCGACTTTGCCCATCTCACCGGTTTGCCACGGGATGTTGTTGGCGCGAAGCAGCGCGGTCACTTTGGACATGAATTCCGCGTTGGCGTCACTCGCGTCGCTTTTCCCTCTGGAGCCGGTATACTTGCTCAGGTTGATCCCCTTGCCCAAATAGGCCTGATTTTGTTTGTCGGACACCGACGCGAACGTCGGGTCGAATCCGTTGGTGACATCGGCGGACAACATGCTTGTGTTTTCGAGCGCCCGGCGGAACAGGATTTCGTCATACCCACCATTTTGCTTCGCGAGCACCTCGGCCAGAAAATTCTCGTACATGCGAGATTGGGCGCCGGTGTTTCCGTCGCTGCCGACCTCTTCTTTGTCGCTCAGCATGCAGACAACCGTCTTTCGCGGGCACTCGGTCGCCATCACCGCGCGCAGCGCCGGGTAGGCGCAAACGCGGTCATCCTGACCGTAGCCGCCGATAAACGTGCGGTCCAAACCGACGTGTCTCGCCTTGCCGGCCGGGACCACTTCAATCTCCGCCGTGGTGAGGTCTTCCTCGATCAGACCATAGTTGTCATAGAGGATTTTCAACACGCCCAGCTTGACCTTCTCCTTGATCTCGCTGTCGCCAAATGGACGGCTGCCGACCAGCAGGTTGAGCTCCTCGCCCTTGACGATGTTGTTTCCGGACCGCTTCATCTGCTCTTGTGATAAGTGGATCAGCAGCTCATTGAACGTGAAGACCGGGTCGTCCTCTTCTTCTCCCAAATGGATCTCGACCGTCGTGCCATCCTGTCGAACGGCCAATCCGTGCAACGCCATCGGGACCGTCGTCCACTGATATTTTTTGATGCCGCCATAATAGTGCGTTTTAAATAGAGCCAGCTCACTGTCCTCATAAAGAGGCAGCGGCTTGAGATCGGCGCGGGGGGAATCGACATGGGCGCCCAGAATATTGAAGCCGGCTTCGGCGGGCTGTCCGCCGATGACCGCCGCCATCAAACCCTTGCCGCGGATGGACGCGTAGACTTTGTCTCCCGCCTTGAGCTCTTCTTTGTCACTCAACGGCACGAAGCCGATTTCTTCCAGCCCTTCAATCGATTGAGAGACAAACATCCGCTCGGTCTTCGCCGAGCTCAGGCAGAGCATGTATTCCTCGGCGAACGCGAAAGCGGCGTCCAGATCATCTTCGGTCGCGACCTCCCATAAGGTGGGAAATTTTAATACCAGTTTACGTTGTAATTCAGCCGCTTCGGATTCCGGTTTTTCCGCCGGGTTGTCCTTCATATCGGTCTGATCGATGTGATTAGATGAATGATTCATATGTTCTCCATTAATGTGTTGACAGCCGACGAAACAGCGTCGGCGTCGGTGGTCGGTTACTTTATCTATTAATTTATTACAGTTATAATAATAGCCAAATCATTTAAAGGCCAAATCACTAAAAATAGTATAAAATGAAATGTGATTAAATTCAACGAGATGAGATAGCCTGATCCAAGCGGATCAAAAGGAATACCATACACCAACATAGGAGCAACAATGGCATGTCGCCTAGAATGATTGATTCACATAACCACACCATGCATTTCTCCATCGATGGGAAACAGACGCTGGATGAGCTGGTCGCCAACGCCCTCGAACAGGGGCTAAGAGGTGTCGCGGTGACCGAGCACTATGACAAAGACGTGATCGACGGTTTTTTTCAAGTCGGCGTCTCCCCGGTGGATTCACTTCCCCAACCCGATGAGTGGGTCTTCAATGTCGAGGCCTATATGAACCTGCTCGATGAGAAGAAAGGGCAGCTGGCCAAATCCCATCCCGGATTTGAATTGCTGTCCGGCATCGAACTCGGATACATGCCCTATCTGGCCGAGGAGCTGGATCGCCTGGTCGAACAGTATCCGTTTGATATCGTGATCGCGGCGGTTCACTGTGTGGACTATCGCGACCTCTTTCATTACCCCCGGTTTTATGACGACGATAAGGTTACATCATATGGACGTTATCTTGACGTCATTATCGAAATGTTAAAAAGTCAGCATAACTTCGATGTGCTGGCGCATTATGACTATGTTACGCGCTACGCGCCCTACGCTGATCCGCTGCTGCGCTACAGCGATTTTCCGGAGCGCTTTGATGAGATCTTCCGGCTGCTGATCACCGACGGCAAGAGTCTGGAGATCAACACAAACACACGCCACAGCATGGTTCAAAGAGGACTGGCGGATCCGGGGCTGCCCGACGAGGATATTGTTCGCCGCTACCTGGAACTGGGAGGCAAGATGTTGACGCTTAGTTCCGACTCTCACCGCGGCGGCGGGGTCGGCGTGTATTTTGACGAGACGATTGACTGGCTAAAAGAGCTTGGTGTCTCCTATCTCACGACCTTTCGGGAGCGCCAACCGATCATTCTTTCGCTGTGATCGGGCGCCGATTGTCAGCGGTTTGATTAAGAGCGGCCGTTAGGTGACCGCCGACCGCCGGACCGGCTTATTTTGTTTTTTGATCCCGCATCTGATCCAGCCAACTCTTTACTTTGTTTTCATACCCGTTGTCCGTCGGTTCATAATAACGGACCCCCACCATTTCATCCGGCAGATACTGTTGATCGACGATATTTCCGGGATAGTCGTGCGCGTATTTATATCCCACTCCATAACCCAGATCGCTCATGCCGCGGACCGGCGCGTTGCGCAGATGGGCCGGAATCGAGCCGGTACGCTTGTTCTCCACATCCGCTAAAGCCTTGTCAATCGCCAAGTAGGAGGCGTTGGACTTGGGGCTGGAGGCGACCATGATCACGGCCTCGGCCAGCAGGATTCTGGCTTCCGGCATGCCGATCACCTTCGCGCCTTCGTAGGCGGCCATCGCGACCGTCAACGCACTGGGGTTGGCCATCCCCACATCCTCTGCCGCGCAGATCACAATACGCCGCCCCAAAAACTCGATGTCCTCTCCACCTTTCAGCGCACGCGCTAAATAAAAGATCGCCGCGTCCGGATCTGAGCCGCGCATGGACTTGATCAACGCGCTGATCGTGTCGTAATGGTTCTCCCCATCTTTGTCAAAATATACCGAACGCTGTTGCATACAGTCTTCGGCGATCGGCAAAGTGATCACGATGGTTCCGGAATCATCCGGCGGTGTGGACAAGACCGCCAGCTCGACTGCGTTCAGGGCGCGGCGGGCGTCACCGTCCGAGCGGTCGCGAATGAACGCGCCCGCCTCTTCTTCCAGGCGTACGTTCAGGGCGCCAAGACCGCGTGTCTCGTCGGTCAGCGCGTTGTCGATCACCTGACCGATCTCCTGATCGCTCAATGGATAAAGTTGAAAAACGGTGGAGCGGGAAACCAGCGCGCTGTTGACCTCGAAAAACGGATTTTCGGTGGTGGCGCCGATCAAAATCAACGTTCCGTCCTCGACATGCGGAAGCAGGGCGTCTTGTTGCGCCTTGTTAAATCGATGAATCTCGTCGATAAACAAAACCGTGCGCCCGGAGGGGTTCATTAAGCGGTTTTGCGTCTCCTCGATGATGTTTCTGATGTCCTTGATTCCGCCGGTGACCGCGTTCAGCCGGCGAAAGCCCGACCGGGTCGTCGCGGCGATGACCTTGGCGAGCGAGGTCTTGCCGGTGCCCGGCGGCCCGAACAAGACGATCGAGCTTAGCTGATCCGCCTCGATCATCCGGCGAAGCAGCTTTCCCTCGCCTAAAATATGTGCCTGCCCGACGAACTCGGACAGGCTGGTTGGGGCCATTCTCCAGGCCAGGGGTGGTTGTCCGCGCCCTTCCCCACCGGATGAATACTCAGATCCGGTGGATAAAGGAGCTGATTGGAATGACTTCATGACTTCATCTCTTCGTTCTCATCCCTCCGGGTACAACGGATATTTATGGGTTAAAATCGCGACTTGTTCGCGAATGTAATCCGCTTGGTTGTCGTAGTCGGTCAGCGCTTTGTGAATCAAATCCGCGATGACATCCATGTCTTCCTCAAGCAGTCCACGGGTGGTGACCGCCGGGGTGCCGATCCTGATACCGGAGGTTATGAAGGGCTTTTCCGGATCGTTGGGCACGCCGTTTTTATTGACGGTGATGTTGACCTCATCCAGCAGGTTTTGTAGTTGTTTGCCGGTCACACCGGTGCCGCGCAGATCCAGCAACATCAAATGATTGTCGGTGCCGCCCGAGACCAGATGCAGGCCGCGCTTGACCAGACCGGCCGCGAGCGCCTTGGCGTTGTTCACGACCTGTTTTTGATAGGTCTTGAATTCCGGTTTCAGCGCCTCGCCAAATGTGACGGCCTTGCCGGCGATCACGTGCATCAACGGTCCGCCCTGGTTGCCCGGAAAGACGGCGGAATTGATCTTTTTGGCGATTGTCTCGTCATTTGTCATGATGACGCCGCCACGCGCGCCGCGCAATGTCTTGTGTGTCGTCGTGGTGATGATGTCGGCATAGGGAACCGGAGACGGATGCTCCCCGGCGGCCACCAGGCCGGCGATATGGGCCATGTCGACAAACAGATAGGCGCCGACCTCGTTGGCGATCTCGCGGAATTTGGCGAAATTCAAGACACGTGGATAGGCGCTGGCGCCGGCGACAATCATCTTGGGGCTGACTTCCTTTGCGCGTTCCAACACCTTGTCGTAATCGATGAAACCGTCATCTTCAATTTGATAGAACTGAGCGTCAAAATAAGAGCCGGAGATGTTTTTGGCCATGCCGTGGGACAGGTGACCGCCGTGCGACAGGTCCATGCCTAAAATTGTGTCTCCGGGTTTCAGCAGCGCAAAATAGACGGATATGTTGGCCTGCGTGCCGGCGTGTGGCTGAACATTGACATACTCAACGCCGAACAGCTCTTTGCAGCGCTCGATCGCCAGATTCTCGACCTCGTCGGCGAATTCACAGCCGCCATAGTATCGTTTGGACGGATAACCTTCGGCGTATTTGTTGGTGAATGGGGAACCAACCGCTTCCATCACAGCTTCTGAAACAAAGTTCTCGGAAGCAATCAGCTCGAGCTTGTCTTGCTGGCGTCCGGTCTCCGACATGATCGCCGCGTACACCTGGGGATCCGATTCTTTCAAATGGGGATATTCCATAATTACCTCCTGGCACCCTATAATAAAAATATGATCATAATAACAGTATTTGAACAGTGATATTGTATCATAAGATTTCGCCGATTCAGCGATGATTGTATGGAGGAAACGCTCGACTTTTGAGCTACTCTTCGCGTCAAATCACCTTCAGATCACCTTAGTCCCATGAAATGTTGATGGTCTCGATCTTATTTAGACAATCTTGCGTCAATTGATCGACATCCAGCTTCTCCTCCGCCTTTTCCACCTGCTCGATCGTGGGTCGGGTGCGAGGGCTCTTGGCCACAAAGACGGTGCAGCAGTCCTCATATGGCAAAATCGAGGTGTCGAAGGTGTCAATCCGGCGGGCGATCTCGATGGTGTCGTCTTTGTCCAGGCCGATCAACGGTCGAAAGACCGGCATGGTGGTGACTGCGTTGGTGCAATTTAGCGCCTCCAACGTCTGGCTTGCCACCTGTCCAAGGCTTTCACCGGTAATCAGCGCCTGACAGTAAGTTTTTCGAGCCAGTCTCTCGCTGACGCGCATCATCATGCGCCTTGTGACCACGGTTAGATGTTCGGCCGGGCAGGCTGCGTTGATGGCCAGTTGCGTCTCGGTGAAATCGACGACATGCAATCTCATCTTCCCGGAGTAGTCGGCTACCCGGGTCGCCAGCTCAACCACCTTCTCTTTGGCCCGATCGCTGGTATAAGGGAAGGTGTGAAAATAGATCGACTCGATGGTCACGCCTCTGGAGGCGATCAGATAGCCCGCGACCGGGCTGTCGATGCCGCCCGACAACAACAGCATAGCTTTGCCGGAGGTGCCGGTCGGCAGACCACGCACACCCGGCACGATTTTGCTGTAAAGATACATTTGCTGATCGCGCACCTCGCAGTACAGTGTGAAATCAGGCTGATGCACGTCGACAGACAACTCATCAAAGCAGGACAACACAGCCTCACCTGTCCGGGCGCTGATCTCCTGTGAGATCAAAGGAAATTGTTTGTCGCCACGCCTTGTCTCAACTTTGAAGGTCATTCCCGGACGCGGTATGATTTCATGCCTGACATAGTCACAGGCCTGCGCGAACAACTCATCCATGCCACTTTCAAACCGCCGTACCGGGCTGGCGGACACCACGCCAAACACGCTCGTCACGACCTTCATGGCGCGGTTCAGATTTTGTTCGGCTTCTTCGTCTTGGGGCAGCACCCAGATGCGCGATTGACTCTGATTGATTTCATAGTGGCCCACCTGTTTCAGCCGCCGCGCCATGTTGCGTGTCAACTGTTTTTCAAAGTGCTTGCGGTTTTTACCTTTTAGTGTGATCTCGCCGATTCGGGCGAGAATCAGAGTGTCAAATTTTTGCTCGCTTGTCATATGTTTACTTTCTAATTTCTGTATCACGTTATCTGCTATTTGTCTTTTTATCCGTATAATTGGTCAGATCCGGGTATTAATTGGTCAGGTCCGGGTATTAATTGGTCAGGTCCGGGTATGTTCGCGCAATGTCAGGACATTGCGCACGATCGCCTCGCCGGCCGTCCTCACTTCTTCCATTGTGTTTGAGGCATCAAAACTCAGTCGCAGAGAACCGAGCGCTTCCTTTCGTGAAACGCCCATCGCCTCAAGCGTCCTGCTGTAGGCGCGCTGCCTGGAGGAACAGGCCGATTGGGTCGAGACATAGATTTGTTCCGCCTCCAGCATGTGCAACAGCGTCTCGGATTGAATGCCCGGAAAGGACAAACTTAAAATATGCGGTACCCTGACGCCTTTGTCGCGCAGGATCGGGTTGGCGGGCTGAAGCAGCTCGATCATGGCTGCGCGCAACCGGAGGGCGTGCGCGTACCCGTCCGCCCTGCTCGCCGCCCCTTTGCGCGAGGCGAGCGCAAGCGCGCCGACGGCCACCGAGTGCTCGGTGCCGCTTCGCCTCCCTCTTTGCTGGTCGCCCCCGTGGAGCAAGGGTGGCAATGTCCGCCCTTTGCGCATGTATAGCAGACCCACTCCCTTTGGACCATGAATTTTATGTCCGGAAAAAGAGGCGTAATCCACGCCGGCGGCGTGTAAATTGATCGGCACACGGTTCCAGCCCTGTACATAATCAATATGGATCGCGGCCTGTGGACAAAACCGGTCGCGCAATTGGGCCAGCTCATCGATCGAGCTGATCGCGCCGGTCTCATTGTTGACCGCGATAAAGGAAAGCAGCGTGGTTTTTTCGCCGGCAAGCGAGGGAATCAGCGAATAATCATTGCTTCCGTCGCCGCGCAACGGCAGAAAATCGACCGAATAGCCGATTTCCTTCATGAATTTACCGGTTTCATATGTGGCGCTGTGCTCACCGGCGGAGGTGATCATGTGCGTGCCTCGCTTTCGTTGCGCGAACAGATGGCCTTTGATCACGTTGTTGGTGCTTTCGGTGGCTCCCGAGGTCACGACCAGTTCATCGGCGGCGCAACCCAGGTCATCGGCGATGGATGCCAGCGAGCCGCGGATGCGCTTTTCTTCGGTTATGCCCAGGTCGTAAAGAGAGGCGGGGTTGGCAAAATATCCGCCCATGTTTTCACAAAAATAATCGGTCACCTCCGGGTAGGGAAAAGTGGTGGCCGCGTGGTCGAGATAGATCATGGTTTCCTCCTGCCACCTGTGGGGGCGTCTTCGGAAAAACCCAACAAAACCACATCGCTGCGCAATTTCGTCTCACTGACTTCGCAGATATCGTCGCTGCGTGAGCGAAACACCGAACGCAGCAAATAAATGGGCGCGTTTTGCGCGCAGTTCAGCTCCATCGCGGTGTTCAGATCTGCGGTGGTGGAGCGCATCTGACTGCGCGATCGAGCCGGCAAAAACGCGTATTTATTCGCAGTTATGTCCAGCATGCTCTTGCCGGCCATGATTTGTTCCGGCAACTCGGGAAACATGGCGCCCGGGATATACGTGGTCGTCACCGCGTAGGTCACGCCGTCCTTGCCGTTTAGCCAGATGATCCGATAAAAACCGGAGGCGACCTTCTGGGCGTCCTGATCATTCGGATCGATGCCATAGGCGGTCAGCAAAAAGGCCGGCAGGTGTTCGGCCGGACCGGCGCTGATGACGGACAGATCTAAAATGCGGTCGACCGACAGCAAGGAAAAGGAAAACGCGGAAAAGGGATCGATCAAAAACAAGTCCCCCAGGTCACACACGTAGGTCCCGCGCCCGCGCTCGATGTTGACCACCCCTTCGGCGACCAACTCGGCCACCGCCTGCCGAACTGTTGGACGGGAGACATTCAATATTTTGCAAAGCTCGCCTTCCGCGGGGATCCGCGTTCCGGGCTTGTACACGTCGTTTTGGATCTCATTTAGTATGAACTGTTTAACCTGTTCATAAAGAGGGATGTTGCTGGTTCGATCAATCTTCATATTCTCATTCCACAACCTTAAATTTAATATGATTTACCTTATTTATTATAAGCTAAATACCGGGAAAAAGAAAAACACGCACACCCGCGTCGTGAGGTCATCATGGCGACGTCTTGACCTGAGGTTAGAACGTCACCATTTCGACCGGGGGGACAGTCGAAAGACCCGTGCGGATATGCGCGTCAGATTAATTGTAGTGATTGTGACGAGGTCACCTAGTTTTGCAGCGCCGCGATTTTTACGCAGAGGCAAAACACGTGGATCGCGACCTTGAGCTCATCTATCGTTGGATAGGACGGCGCAAGACGAAGATTGGAGTCTTGCGGATCTTTTTTATAGGGGAAGGTCGAGCCGGCCCCGGTCAGCACCACACCGCAGTCTTTGCATAAACGGACGACTTCGCGCGCCATGCCGGGCAACAGGTTGACACTGATGAAGTATCCTCCGAGCGGCTCGATCCAGGTGGCAAGGCCGGTTCCGCCCAGCTCTTCTTCCAGCACCGCCAACACTTCTTCGAATTTGGGACGCATGATCGCAGCATGTTGTTTCATGACCGGCTCGATGCCACCGGTGATTTCAAAAAAGCGAGCGTGATATAATTGCTGCATTTTATCCGGTCCGATGCTCATATACTGATATGTGTCCAAAAACCAGTCGCGATTTTCACGGTTGGCGACAAGGGCGCTGATGCCGGCTCCGGCATATGTGATTTTTGAGCTGGAGACAAACTCAATCACGCGATCGGGGTGTCCGGCCGCCGCACATAAGGAGAGCATGTCGGGCAACTCGGGTTGCCGTTCTTTTTCATCGTATAGATGATGGGCGAAATACGCATTGTCCCACATGATCAGGAAATCGTCGGCCGCCTTCATCGACGCCATTCGTTCACAGACCTCCGCAGAGTACACAATGCCATCGGGGTTGCTGTATTTCGGCACACACCAGATTCCTTTGATGCTGTCATCCGCCGCACACAGCTCCTCGACGATATCCATGTCGGGTCCGTCGGTGGTCATCGGCACATTGATCATTTCGAAACTGAGGTTCTCGGTCACCGCGAAATGACGGTCATATCCCGGCACCGGACAAAGAAATTTGACCGAATCCAGCTTGGACCAGGGTTGCTTCGAACTCGGCATGCCGACGCGCCTTGCGTTGGCCAGCACGTCATACATCAAGGTCAAACTCGCGTTGCCGATCACCAGCACATTTTCAGGCAGGGTGTCGATCGCCTCGGCGAAGATTTCCTTTAATTCGATCAGACCGTCCAAACCGCCGTAGTTTCTGCAGTCGGTGCCATCTTTTGAGAGGTACGAATGAGAGGCCAACGCCTGATCCATGTATTTTTGGACCATGTCTAACTGCGCGTCCGCCGGTCGTCCTCGGGTCATATTTAAAGACAGTTTTTGACTTTGATACTCTTCGTAGATCGCCGTCAATCTTGCCAATTCTTCCTGTCTAGCATCCTCTTCTGAAAATCGCATGTCTGCCGCCATTTCATTTCTCCTAACCCATAATGCGCTTCTGTTAACTTAATAAAAAAAAGAGATCTGAAATGCCTTTGGTACAATAGTTTCACCACAAAACAGGTACCTCCCTAAGGAAAGGAGCAAATCAGATCTCATGAAAAGTATACCATCTAATCTAACTTGTCCCCGCTGTTTCTCTAAAAGCCTTTACCACTTCGGTAAAGATAAAAAAGGTAATCAGAAGTTCCAGTGTCGCAATTGCATGAGACAATGGGCACCTGCCAGTAAGAATAAGAAGGAAGATTTTCAAAGAAAGTACCCTCCTTGTCCTAAGTGTGGTAGGGCTAGCTTCCTGCACCATGACTACAAGCTGTATTCCAACTTTCGTTGTGGAGACAAGAAGTGTTACCACTCTTTCTTTGTTGTAAAGCTGGTTGAAATTCCATCCTGCTCGTCTAAAGTTATTCCGCTAGAGCAGTTCACAATGAAACGAATGCGTCATCCTTTCCATCTTGTTCTAACGGCTCTCATCCATTACTTTATTGGCAATTCCACCTTGAGAAAGGTTTCTGAAACACTTCGACTCGCACACAACATTGAGGTGTCTCATGTCACAATCTCTAAGTGGTGTAAACGCTTCGCGCCTGCTCTCCTAGCGGCAGCTGAACCTTACAAGAAGCAGATCAACCTAGCTGACTCTGACGAATGGCATTTTGACGAAACCTACGTGAAGATCAAGGGCAAATGGTATTATCTCTGGCTTGCCATGGATTCTGAAACAAGGATGATTCTGGACTTTCATCTGTCACCAACCAGAGATACTACGTCCGCCTACTCTCTCATTCACAGCTGTCAGGAGCAGTTTGGCAATCCACAAAGCATGTTCGTCACAGACAGATATCCCGCTTACCAAAGAGCGTTCGATCACCTTGCTCCCTGTGTTGAGCACCAGCTCGTCGAAGCGTTCTCTGATGATATTTCCAACAATGTCATGGAAGCGTTTAATGGCCAGTTTAAGGCTTGGTATAAGGCTAAAAGAGGCTTTGACTCTTTTGAGTCTGCTAACATCCTGATTGCGCTTTATATCTTCTTTTACAACTACATCAGACCGCACCAATCTCTCTTCAACTGGACTCCAGCTCAGGTTGCCGGGGCACAGTACCAAGAAAAACAAAGGAGAGCCTGTCTTCTGATTGCTTAGGCATATTCAGTTCTCAAAGTTCAATTGAATCTCTTTCGAGATTTCTTTCGCATGTCCGGATTTTATTCTTTCGCTTTCCTTACATGCTTTCTTTGTGCTATCTTCTTTTCAACTGGTGAATCCTTAAGTTTCTTCTGAATCTTTGTTCGCCAATTGCATTTCAGATCTCTTGTCTCTCATCTTTAATTAACAGAGCCCATAATGCTTTGTGATTGCCTAAACGAATCATAGTATAGAGAGACAACAGAGCATTTGCAAGTTGTAAGGTGACAAATTTCATATTTTAATAAATAGGAGTATGAGATTGATTAGAAAAACTATCGGTAATCAACAATTATCAAGCGTTACACAGCGCCAATCGAGTATCTTCCGCTCGGCCGACAGATGAATCGAAACTGCAAGAAGCTGAACATAAAATTGCGTTAGACGGTGTCTGGACAGATAGATTTGGGTCACTTCGCGCAGGCGGGCGCATTTGAGTCGACCGATTTTCTCAAGCGGATCATAGTCCGACCGCGCATGATTCCGGTGGACGCTCTTCACCTCCACAACATACAATGTGTCGCCGCGATTCAGGATCAGATCGATTTCACCGGTTCGGTGGACGACATAGTTTCGTGCCAACACGCTGAAACCATTTTGGCGAAACAAATCGGCCGTCAGCCGCTCAGCCAGACGGCCTTTGGCTACCGTCTCTTCGGGGCGGATATCAGACGATGCCATTTTTCTCTCTCCAGCCACGTAGAAACAGATCGCGGTGTTCGGCGCAAGGCCCGTGCCTGTCCAACTCCTCATAGTGCGACTTTGTACCATATCCCTTGTGTTTGTCAAAGCGATAATGTGGATACCGGAGCGCCAGTTCCTCCATATATCTGTCACGGCTGACCTTCGCTAAAATCGAGGCCGCGGCGATGGAGTTGGACACTGAGTCGCCCTTCTTAATGAACTCGCAATTGGTCATGTTTGATTCCATTTGGATGTAATCGTACAGCACATAGTCCGGTGGTGGGTTCAAGTTGTCCACCGCCCGCCTCATCGCCGCCCGGGTCGCTCCCAAAATATTCAACTCGCCGATCTCCTGTACCGAGGCGTAGGCGATGGAATGCGCCGTGGAACGGTTGAGTATCTGCTCAAACAGTTCGGACCGCCGCTTCGCGCTGAGCTTTTTTGAGTCGTTCAGGCCGATGATCGGATCCTCTGGATTTAATATCACCGCTGCCGCGACGACCGGTCCGGCCAGGGGTCCTCTGCCCGCCTCGTCGACTCCGGCGACAAGGAGATATCCTTGACTTGCCAGTTGGTCCTCCAATCGATTCATTCGCACCCGGCGAGCGTTCACGTCCTCTTTCATCTTTCATCCTCGATCAGATCGCGGTCCGGACGATCCAGCGTCATCTTGCCGATCTTTCCGCCGCGCAGCTCGTCCAAAAACAAGGCCGCGAAACGAACCGTGTCGGGCTTGCCGCCGGAACGCACACAGCCGCGGCGCAGCGCGGCCTGCGAATATATCTCATAAGGATCCTGATCCAAATCCTCAATCTTAAATCGTTCGCTGAATTCTAGTGGATACAATTCCAGCACAAGGCGCAGGGCCTCAAAGGCGACTTCCTCGATGTCGAGCACCTGGTCGCGAATCGCTCCGGTACAGGCGAGTGCGATTTGATTATGTCTGCTGCCCAGGCGGGGCCACAGCACTCCCGGCATGTCCAGCAAATCATAGCCTCTGTCGGTGCGGATCCACTGCGCGCCGCGGGTGACGCCCGGCCGATCCTCAGTTTGCGCGGCTTTGCGTCCGGCTAAAGCGTTGATCAAGGTGGATTTACCACTGTTCGGTATGCCAATCATCATCAGCCTGATCGGCTGGGCAACCAAACCGCGCCTGGCACGGCGCGCCTGTTTGTCGGCCAGCAGGGTGTTCGCCAGCTCGATCAGCGTGTCGCGGTCCTTTTTCTCAAACGCGTTGCCGGGCAGCGCGTTCAACCCATGCTTCTCATAATGGTCCACCCATAGCTTGGTGATTTGTGGATCCGCCAAATCGGCCTTGTTCATGAAGAGAATATGCGGCATTCGCTTGCTCATCTTCGCCAACACCGGGTTGCGACTTGACTCGGGGATTCTGGCGTCACACAGCTCAACCACCAGATCAACCTTTGACAGGCTATCTTTAATCAGACGAGTCGCTTTCGCCATATGTCCCGGGTACCAATTGATGTTATCCAGCATACTCCCCCTCCGCTCTATTATGATCCGCTTTCAAACGCAGCTTGCTTTCTATTTTTCCATAAATATCCAAAAATTACGACTTTTTCACCAACAACCGGTCTTAAGGCAATGGTTCACAACGATAATTGATGGGCTTGTCGACAAATACTTGATGATTTCGGGTGTACGATGAAAAAAACCGCTTCGAGGCCGGCTCAAAGCGGTTTTATGTGACAGTTGGCGGATCGGATTATTTTTTTGCGCCAAGTTTCTCTTTGACCTTGGTCGCTTTACCAACGCGATCACGCAGGTAATAAAGTTTGGCTCTTCTGACCTTACCTTTGCGCACCACCTCGATCCGATCGATCTTGGGGGATTGAATCGGCAACACACGTTCGACGCCGACGCCGTAGGAAAGACGGCGGACTGTGATGGTCTCACTGAGACCTTTGCCTTTACGTGCGATGACCGTGCCCTCGAAAATCTGAATTCTCTCGCGGGTGCCTTCTTTAATCAGCAGGTGCACACGCACGGTGTCTCCGATCTGAACTTTCTCATACTTGTCGCGGATTTGGGTCTGTTCGACCGCTTGCACTAAATCCATATTGCGTTCCTCCTCTCAGTTCAGGATGTTCATGCACGCAACCGGCAGCGGACCATCCGTAATAACAACTGCATGAGTATATCATTCATACCTATCGGTTTGCAAGCGCTTCCGGCGCCATGCTCTTTTTTTAATTTGACGATCGTGTCAGGCTTGCCCGCCATCTTCTTCAGACTCGGCCACGCCCGGCTGGATCAGGGCACGCGATTTGATCTGCTGAAGGACCAAGTCAATGAATGCGTCCGTCCGCATCGATCCTTGGTCTCCGGCGTCGCGCGCTCGTACCGAGACACCGCCCTCTTCCTCTTCCTTCGCGCCGACAATCAACATGTATGGCACATGCTCGGTCTGGGCGGCACGGATCTTGTAGCCCAGCTTCTCATCTCTGCGATCCATTTCGACACGTATGCCCTGACGACTCAGCGACTCGGTCACGTTTTCCGCGTACTCGAAGTATTTTTCGGAAATCGGCAGCACCTTGACCTGCACCGGAGCCAGCCAGGTCGGAAACTTACCGGCGAAATGCTCAATCAGGATGCCGATGAACCGCTCAATTGAGCCAAAGGCGACACGGTGGATAATGATCGGTCGGTGCCGCTCGCCATCCGCTCCGATGTATTCAAGCTCGAAGCGCTCGGGCATCTGAAAATCGAGCTGGATGGTGCCACATTGCCAGGAACGGCCAAGTGAATCTTCCAGGTGAAAGTCGATTTTGGGGCCGTAAAACGCGCCGTCGCCTTCATTTATGACAAAGTCGGCTTCGATCTCGCTCAGCGCGTCCTTTAGACTGCCGATCGCCATATCCCAATCTTCATCGGTGCCCATGCTGTCTTCCGGGCGGGTGGACAACTCAATGTGATACTTGAAGCCGAACAAGGTGTACACCTCGTCGATCAGGCGGACGACATTTTTGATCTCGTCCTTGATTTGTTCAGGCGTCATGAAGATATGCGCGTCATCCTGAGTGAAACAACGCACGCGCATCAAACCGTGCAACACACCTGATTTTTCATGGCGGTGCACCAGCCCCAGCTCGCCCATGCGTAGCGGCAGATCGCGGTAGGAATGAGGTTTGGCCTTGTAGACCAGCATCGCGCCCGGACAGTTCATCGGTTTGACCGCGTAGTCTTCCTCATCAATCACCGTTGTGTACATATTGTCCCGATAATGATCCCAATGTCCGGATGTCTCCCACAGTTCCTTGTTCAAGATGATCGGTGTCTGTATCTCTTTATAGTCTTCCTCGGTGTGGATCTCGCGCCAGTAGTCGATCAATGTGTTCTTAAGGCGCATGCCGTTGGGCAAAAAGAAAGGAAAGCCCGGCCCCTCTTCCATCAAGGCGAACAGCTCCATCTCTTTGCCGATTTTGCGATGATCGCGCCGCTTCGCCTCTTCGATCCGCTCCAGATACTCGGCCAGCTGGGCTTTTTTCGGAAAAGCCGTGCCGTAAATACGGTTGAGCATTTTATTCTTTTCGCTGCCTCGCCAATACGCGCCCGCCACCGAAGTCAGCTTGAAGGCTTTGATCTGACCGGTCTTGTCCAAATGAGGTCCGGCGCACAGATCGGTGAACTCACCTTGTTTGTAAAAACTGATCACCGAATCTTCGGGCAGGTCCTCGATCAGCTCAACTTTGTACGGTTCATCCAGCTCTTGAAAATAAGCGATCGCCTCATCCCGCGGTAGGGTGAATCGCTCAATCGGCAGATTTTCCTTGACGATTTTTTTCATCTCTTTTTCAATCAAGACCAGTTCGTCTTCGGTAAACGGATTTTGTCGATCGATATCATAATAAAATCCGTCGTCGATCGCGGGTCCGATCGCCAGCTTGATATCCGGATACAGCCGTTTGACGGCCTGAGCCATCAAGTGCGAGGCGGAGTGCCGGTAGGCGTGTCGGCCATAGTCATCATCAAAGGTTAAAATCGACACCGTCGATCCGTCCGGCACCTCGGCGCGCAGATCGACGGGTTCACCATCGATCTCGCCGGCGCAGGCGACACGCGCAAGCCCCGGGCTGATGTCCTTGGCGACATCCAGCACTGTGACGTTATGATCGAACAATCGAACTTGACCATCTTTTAATTTAATTTCCATATTTTCCTCCCCTTGTCGCGTGCGCTCCTTTATTATCCTGCGGAGGCGACAACGAATGAACGTCAAAAAACACCCTGACATCACTGTCCAAGGGTGCTTTCACACGGTTCCACCTTGAAATTTCACTTAATTATGTCCCTAACGGGGACAAGACGTCCGGCTTTCACCGGTTGCTCATGAGGCGGTATGGACAGCGCATCCGGAAATCATCACAGCGCCGATTTCTCTCTGAACGGATGGGGTCGTTGTCCACTTCTCAATCGAAGCAGGATTATGACAAATGTCTGTTAAAAACTATATAATAGCAATTGGCCGACAGCTGCGCGGCCACTGGGGATCGGTAGACGATCTCTCCTGATAAGTTTAACGGTTCGATAGGGAATGTCAAGATTTTTTATTATAAAGAGGGGTTTATAGATGATAGCTGAACAAGTCAGAATGGATATGAAAAAAGGATCGGCGATTCGCAAAATGTTTGAGGAAGGGGCGCGCTTGAAGGCGATTCACGGTGCTGAGAATGTGTTCGATTTCAGTCTTGGCAATCCCGATCTTCCCACACCCGACAGGGTGCGCGAGCGGCTGGCGCGGATTGTGGCCGAAGGCGACGGAGCCGAGCATGGCTATATGAACAATGCCGGTTTTTGGGAATGCCGCGTGGCCATCGCCGCCCGTGAAAGTCGCAAGTCGGGAAAGGCGATCGATCCGGAGGGCGTGATCATGACGGTCGGCGCCGCGGGCGCGCTTTGTGTGATTTTCAAGGCGATCTTAAATCCCGGCGAGGAAGTGATCACGATCTCCCCCTACTTTGGTGAATATCGTTCTTATATCCAAGACAACGGTGGGGCGCTGGTCGACGTTCCCACCACCCGTCCTGATTTTCAGTTGGACGTGGACGCGGTGTTGGAGGCGATCACGCCGCGCACCAAGGCGATTTTAATCAACAATCCAAACAATCCAACCGGACAGATCTATGAGAAAGGACGCCTGGCTGAGCTGAACGCTCGGCTTAAGATGCTGGATCAATCGATCTACATGGTGTTCGACGAGCCATATGTCGAACTTGTATATGAAGGCGAGGCCGGTTCACCGCTCGGTCTGTTCGAGAACTCGATCGTCGCCTACTCCTGGAGCAAAAGCCTCTCGCTGGCGGGAGAGCGCATCGGCTATATCGCCTGCTCGCCCGATTGTGCCGACTACGAATCGCTGCGTGACGCCCTAGTCTACTGCAACCGCACGCTGGGTTATGTCAACGCGCCGGCCATCTGGCAGCGCGTGATGGCCACCGAGTGTGACGTGGCGGTGGACATCGAGCCATACCGGACCCGCCGCGATTTGATTTGTGGGATCCTGGATCGAAATGGGTTTACCTATACAAAACCGCGGGGCACTTTCTACGTGTTTCCCCAGGCGCCGGGCGGCGATGATCAAAAATTCACAGAGGTTTGCGCGCTTCATCGTGTGCTGGTCGTGCCGGGATCGAATTTTGGCGCGCCGGGTTATTTTCGGATCTCTTATTGTGTGAATGAAGAGACGATCCGCCGATCGGAGACGGCGTTTCGTGAGATCGCCGAGTATTATCACTTGATCTGAAACGGATTGTTCGCATATAACAACAGGACCCGGTGCCGGATCCTGTTTATTGGTTTTCAATGACAGTCCAATCATCATCTTCCCAACTGTTTGTTCATCTGCTCGATGATGTCCTCGACCGCCACTCCATGAGCCGCGCAGGCTTCCTCGAGTGTTTCAGACTGCGCTCCCGGGCAGCTGACGCAGTGCATGCCCATTTCCAGCAAAATGAAGGCCAAAGATGGGTCCAGGCGCAACACTTGATAAATTTTCATGTCTTTGGTCAATTTTGTCAGTTTCGTCATTGTCAATCTCCTAATTTTTAATTTATTTCGGAATCTTGCTATTCGTTCATTCCGAAACCTTCGGCGCTATGCGATAGGTTTATCTATTCTACACCGACAGATCAATCGGCGCCAGGATATAAATCCTTGTATACCGTACGCTTGACCAAATCGATCGGCATGGCCGTGCCGGTGAACAGGCGGTAGGCTTCGGCTCCCTGGAAGAGCAGCATGCCGGCGCCGCCAATGACCGCACGGACTCCTCGGGCGGCGGCGTCCTCCATCAGTTTGGTGACCGTAGGATTGTAGACAATGTCGCAGACAACCAGCTCTTTATGTAAACAATCGGTGTCGTTGAGAATCGAAGTGTCTGGCCTGGGCGACATGCCCAACGAAGTCGCGTTGACCAGGAAGTCGCTGTCCGCGATTTCGCGGTGCAGCAAAGCGGGATCGGACAGATCGAATTGTCTGATTTTACAGCCGTCCACATGCGTGTTCAGATTTTGAATGATCTGGGCGACGCGGGAATAGTTGTCGCCGCGCCGGCTGAATACAGACAGCTCCGCCGCGCCGTCCAGCGCGCATTGAACCAAAATGGCGGTCGCCGCTCCACCGGCTCCGACGAGCGTGAGTTTGCGTCGCTCGATGGCCTCTCCATGATCCTTCAGGTTTTGCACAAAACCGACCCCGTCGGTGTTGTGTCCCCAAAGCGCGCCGTCAACATTGACGATGGTGTTGACCGCGCCGCACAGCCGCGCGGCTTCCGAGAGATGATCCATCAGACCGGCCGCCACGGATTTTCCCGGCATGGTCACATTGCCGCCGCGCATCCCGAACAGACGAAATGCGTCGAGTGCGCCCGGCATTTGCTCCTTGTTCACATCAAACGCCACATAGACAAGATCCTGGCGGCGGGCGGCGAAACAAAGATTGTACATTTGGGGCGAACGAGAATGTGCGACCGGTGAACCGAGCAAAGCCAACAAGCCGGTTGTGCCGGTTATGTCCATTTTGTCAAATTGATCATTAAACTCATGCCACATGCTCACGAACGCACGTCCTTTCCGGCGGCACCACCTATTTTTTGATCCACAATCAACCGCTGAAGGTGAGGCCTTTTTACTTATTGAATTGAGAAAAGATCCAGCAGTTGTCTCAACTCGCACGCCTTGATCTGGCCGGGCGCGCTGGCTTGAACACCGCTGCCGAAACTGATGTTGGAGCCAAACAGCTCACCCGCGACCCTAGTGATCAGACCAAGCCGACCCATCGAGATCGCGACAAGCGGACAATCGAGTGTTCGACTCATTCGAGCGGATAGATTCAACATCCGGATCACATCGTCTTTGCTCTGAGGCATGCAGGCGATTTTGGCGATATCGGCCCCCAGCCTGACCATTTCCAGCATCCTTCGCTCCAACTCATCGTCATCCGGTGTCCGCGTGAAATCGTGATTGGATAAAATCACGGTCAAACCGGCTTCGCGCGCAAGAATAATCAATTGATCAATCCGCGACCGGTCATGAAACAGCTCAATGTCGATCGCGTCACCCAGTTTTTGATCGATGGCTGTGTTCAAGAGGGCGAAATAATCATCCTCGTCCGCCTTGTGCTCGCCACCCTCGCCGTGTGAGCGATAGGTAAAGATAATTGGCAAATCGGTCCGCCCGCAGAGCGCCCGGTAGGCCGGCGCCAAATCAGCGGGAGCCGAACCCGTTAGGAAATGATCCACCCTCCATTCGGCGGCGTCACAACAGGACAGCTCGCCCGCCTCCCGCTCCAACTCTTCAACCGTGCGCCCGGTCAACGGCACAAAGACACTGACTGTGGACTTTGTGATCGGATGACCGCCAAGGAGGACCGTTTTTTCACACATCATTTCACGCTCAATTCTCTTTTGTCCGATCCATCGCCGCCGTGTTTTAGATCAAACCTTCAGCACGATGGCCAGCAATTCCATCTCATCATCTCCGGTATTCAGCAAACTGTGGCTGTCACCGTCCGGGGTGTATATCAATGTGCCCGGGCCAACCGGTTTTTCTTCTCCATTGTCGTTTACCACGCCGGTGCCCTTTAATATATAGTAGAGCTCAAAATCACCGGTATGTGTGTGAAAACCAATCTCACTGCCCGGTTCCATGCGCAGGCGATTGCAGAGCTTGATCACTCCATGCCATTGATCTTCGCTGAGCATCGGTCGGGCCAGCAGTTGTCCGGCCCCGCCGTAGGCGTTAATTCTGACAATTTCGGGAATCGCATTGGTGTCAATAATCATTTTACAATCTCCTTTTATTTTCCATATGGATTTGAACAGACAAATTATAGCGAAGGTGAACCGCACGCGTCGTCCGGTGTGATGAACAGCGCGCCGCTGCCACTTCGAATCTCAATCGTGAATTTGGACGAGCTTGGGTCGATCGAATTGCTGACCGCCCGGGCGGATCCAAATGAAAGGGTGTGGTCGTTCAAGGTGTAGCGCAAGCCGGTGTAGGACACTCCGGTCAGCCGTTCGCTCAACGGTAACAAGGAGATCATCATGCCGACGGCGTCCGCCGAATTGAACTCTATTTTACGGGGGCCGACCAGAAGATGGCAGTCGGTCTCTCCATCGGTCAATTCGATCGCCACACCAAATTGAGCGGCGGTTTTGGACGCCATCAAAATATTCGCCAGCACATGATCGGGTCGCACCTCGCTGAACGCGCCGATGATCAAGATCTCATCGGCTCCGCTTTCAACCGCCGCGCGCAGGGCCAGCTCCCCATCGGTGAAGTTCTTGTTGGGATCGAAACGTCGGATTTGGACCTGATTCCGATGGCGCGACAGCCAGGCGCGCGCCTCCTCACTCACCGAATCCATATCGCCCATCCATTCGTCGGGCAGAATGTCCAGCTTGTGCAAATGATCCAGGCCGCCGTCGGCGGCAATGACACGCTCCGCCTCCCCGATTCGGACGCGGAGCGTTTGACACGGTTGAAATCGGCCACTTAAGCTTACGACAGCGCGCATCGCTTCAGTGAGGTTATGGCCTCGCAAGGATCGTCGGTTCCGTAGCAGGCGGAGCCGGCGACCAGCATATTGGCACCTGCCTCATACACTTCTTTGATGGTGGTTGTGGTGATGCCACCATCCACCTGGATGTGGGCGTCGATGCCGCGCTCGTCCATCATGGCGCGCAGACGACGGATCTTGTCGGTTGTCGCCTTGATATATTTTTGTCCGCCGAATCCCGGATTCACACTCATCAGCAAGATCAGGTCGACCTCCGGCAATATTTCCTCGACGGCGCAGAGCGGGGTCGCCGGGTTGATGACCACGCCGACTCCACAGCCCGCGTCGCGGATCTGCTGGGTCACGCGATGAAGATGCGGACAGGTTTCCGTGTGCACAGTGATCAGATCAGCGCCGGCGGCGGCGAAGTCATTGATAAATGGCGCGGGATCCTTGATCATCAAATGCACATCAATCGGCAGATCGGTGTAAGATCGGATTGCCTTGACGACCGGCATACCGATCGTGATGTTCGGCACAAACACACCGTCCATCACATCGACATGAATGGTGTCCGCGTGGCTTGACACCAGTCGAACGTCCTCACCCAAGTTCGCGAAATCGGCCGAGAGGATGGATGGACAAATCATCACTTCACCTTTGCACTCGCTGTACGGTTTCAATTTCATAAGTCACCTCCGTTTTTTTCTTAAATAAATGGGAATATCATCCAATTGTCTACGAAATAATTGGTAGCGGTCCAGTCTGTCCGCAAGATGTTGTTCGAAGTCACAGGTTCCGGGCGCATTTGAGTCCGATTTAAGTTCAGGCTGTTCGACCAACATCCGCACCGCGCAACCCGGTTCATCGAGATGCCGACAGGTGTTGAACCTGCAGTCTTCAACTAAATTCTCGAATTCCGGATAACCCAGTATCACCTCCTCGGGTTTGATCCCGATATCCGCTAGTTCCATAGATGTGAATCCCGGCGTGTCGGTCAGATATCCGCCCGCGCAGGGTATCAGCTCAACGTGTCGGGTCGTGTGTCTGCCACGTCCCAGTTTTTCGCTCAGAGAGCCGGTTTCCATCACTTTTGCCCCCATCAGGCGGTTGACAACTGTCGATTTGCCGGTTCCGGAAGGACCGGCGAAGGCGATTGTAAGATGTCCGCCGCACTGTTCTTTGATCTGTCGATCCAATTCGTCGGACTGATCTTTCGCGGTCACGTTGGTGGAAAACCCGCTTTTTGCGTAACAGTCCGCCAGCCGCGTCGCGCCCGGACGATCCAAATCCGCCTTGGTGATCAGAATGGTCGGCTTGACACGCAGCGCGCCACAGACGATCAAGAGTTTGTCGAGCAACAGCAAATCCGGTTCCGGGTCTTGAACCGAGAATGTCAGATACAAGATGTCAATGTTCGCGATGGGCGGACGGATCAACAGATTTTCGCGCTCTTTGATCCAGTCAATCCGGGCCGGTATTTGATCATCGCCGGTCAACGTGCACTTGACATCATCACCGGGCGTCGGGGTCAGATTATGTTTGCGAAAAATACCTCTCGGCTTGGCTAACAGTTTCCTGCCGTCGTTCAGTTCGATTGTGTAGATCCCCCCCACACCTTTCAGAATCATTCCCGGAAACGACCGGCCCTCAAGATCGGGGTAACGCGGATCTTTCACCGGGTTGTTTGACTCACTCATCGATCACCGCGGCATCAGGGGGGCCAAAGGCGTTGGCCGGTCTTTGATACTGATTGTATGGACCGGGACTGACGCCTGAGTCAGTGGAGGCGGAGTTGGATGAGATGGCCGGCGGTTCGCTTGAGGGCGGCACGGTCGTCGGCGGGGCGGACTCGGTTGTTGGCGGAGTGGTCGCGGGGGGCGCGGTGGTTGTGGTCGTCGGTGGTTCGGTCGTGGTTGTTGTCGGTGGCAAGGTCGTCGGCGGACGGGTCGTGGTCGCCTCCGTCGTCGTCGTGGTCGTCGGGAAAGCCTCGCTGTGGCTGCCAAAGACAATCCGGATCGTGGTTCCCGCGGGCACCTTGGTTCCCGATCCCGGGCTGAAGTTGATCACGTACTGGTCGGCGGCGGGTAGATCCGGGTTGGCGCTGTCCACCGTGATATCCGCGTTCAGATTGGCCTCGGTCAACATTTTGATTGCGACATCCCTCTGTTTGCCCTTGATGTCAGGCACCTCGACGTCTTCCATTCCATCGCTGACGTATAGTGTGATTGTGGCCCCGACCGACATCACAGTGCCGGCCGCCGGATCGGTGCGGATGATGTGGTTGACCGGCACCTCCGAGTTGTTCTCATGCACCACTTTCACATCATAATTAAACTCACTAGAAGACAGTTCCTTCCAGACCGCATTGAATTCGGCGAAAGTGTAATCCTTAAGGCGCAGCTTGTCGGCTCCTTCGCTGACGACAAGACTGATATCCGTGATGCTCGTGGGCTTGATCATCTTGCCCTCTTCGGGATACTGCTCGACTATCTGATTGGCGGGATAAGAGTCGGAGGGCGTCTGGGATATTCTGACTTTGCTGGTGTCGATCCCGTTTTTTTGCAGTTCAGCCAAGGCTTCCGGCAAAGTGACGCCGACAAAGTTCGGCATTTCATAGTCGGCTCCGACGACTTGTTTTGAATGCATGGAGCGCGCCATTAAAATCACGCCCGCCACAATCAACAGAGCCAGCACGGTCACCACGGCGACCACCAATCCGGTCTCCTTTTTGCGACTCGAGCGACGCTGGTGGATGGATTTTTCGAGCTCTTTGACTTTTTGGTAGTTTGTCTCCTCCATCAGAGAATTTCCCTGATTGGTCGTGGCGGCGAAATCGTCCGTCACGTCCACAACGCCATAATCACCGTCCGGATTCAACATGAAGCTGTCCAGCTCATTGATCAATTCCCGAGCGCTGGCGTACCGCTCACTTTGTGATTTACGAATGCACTTCATGATGATGTTGGAAATGCCGATCGGAATGTCGCTGTATAACTCATGTGGAGGCTTGGGTTGCTCCTGAAGGTGCTTGATCGCGACGGCGACCGGTGTCTCACCGTCAAACGGCACGTCTCCGGTCAACATCTCATACATGAGAATACCCAATGAGTAAATATCGGCTTTTTCTCCCACCATGCCGCCCCTGGCCTGTTCGGGAGAAAAATAATGGACCGATCCCATGGCGTTTCCGCTGGTCAACGTGATCGTGTTGGAGGTGGAGGCGCGGGCGATGCCGAAGTCAGTTACCAACGCCTTGCGATCCGGAGTCACCATGATGTTGTGGGGCTTGATATCCCGGTGCACGATGCCCGCGGCGTGTGCGTTCTCAAGCGCCAGCGCGATCTGCGTGCCGACAGGGACAGCCACCCTCCAGTCCAGTCGTCCGTAATGATCGATCAACTCTTTTAGCGTGGTGCCCTCGATATATTCTTGAATCATATATCGAACACCTTTATCTTCACCGACATCCAAAACCTTGACGATGTTGGGATGCGACAAACTGGACGCGGCTTTCGCCTCGGTGTCAAAGCGGCGCACAAACTCCTCGTCCTGTGCAAGCTCGGTTTTCAAAATCTTCACCGCGACATCTCTACCGGTGCGCTGATCGACCGCCAGATAGACGAGCGCCATGCCACCGGTGCCGATTAGACGAATGATTTGATAATGATTGTCCAGTTTTGTACCGGTTGTGATCGTTGACCTGGTCACTTCTTCCATTTTCCGTTAACACCTCATAACAATAATCTTAAACCATTAATTTATGATAAATCGCGGACCGCGGCCGACGACGAGGTCGGTCGGTCCCGTTAAGCTTTTACGCGAAGCCAACGACAACTGTGACGTTGTCGGCCCCACCGACGCGGTTCGCCTGATCCACCAGATCGGTCGCCGCCGTCTTGGGTGTGTCTGCCTCTTTCAATATGCGAAAAATCTCGGACTCTTCTACATAGTCATGTAGTCCGTCGGTGGAAAATAAAACCCGGTCGCCCTTCCCGATATCATAGACCGCAACATCCGGTGATGTGTACTCCGGTGTGCCCAGCGCCCTTGTCACCACATTTCGCTTGGGGTGGTTGATCGCCTGATCCTGGGTCAATTCACCGCGGTCCACCAGCGACTGAACCAAGGTGTGATCCAGCGTCAGGTGCATGAGTTCACCCAAATGCATCAGATAGGCGCGGCAGTCGCCGACATGGGCGACAACCAAATGATTGTTTTGAAAGATTCCAACGGTGACGGTCGTGCCCATCCCCTCGTTGCTCTCGTCGTCCAGTGATTTCAAATGCACGCGGACATTCGCCTTTTCGATGACGCCGCGCACCAGGACGATGATGTCGTCGACCGACATGTTGGCTGTCATATCCCGGGACAAACATTCGGAAATATATTTGACAGCAATGCTCGAGGCCAGCTCTCCGCGCTTGTGTCCACCCATGCCGTCCGCCAATATCACGACGTAGGTGGTGCCTCTCCCACTGAGCACCATGTAGGAGTCTTCGTTGTTGCGCCGCGTCAGGCCCATGTCGGTGAGGGCGGCGAATTGAATATGTCCTTTGCTGTTCATATGGTTCGATTTCTCCTCAATTGACCACAGGCGGCGGATATGTCGGTTCCCAGCTCCCGCCTGACCGTGCAGGCGATCTTGTGTGAAGTCAGGATGGTTTGAAATGCTTGGATGGCCTTCTCCTCGCTGCGCGTCAGGTCGCCACCGGGCAGGTTGTTGCCGGGAATCAGATTGACATGGCAGAGCTGTCCTTTTAACAGATCGGCCAATTGTTCGGCGCAGGCGGGTCGGTCGTTGATCTGATCGAACAGCGCGTACTCATAAGTAATTCGGCGCTTGGTGATTTGTTGGTAGACGCGGCAGGCGTCCATCAACTCCTCGAGTGGCCATTGTTTGGCGACCGGCATCAGCGATTCACGGATCTGATCGTTGGGCGCGTGCAGCGAAACCGCCAGCGTGATCGCCAATTTCAGATTCGCCAGCTGTAGAATCTGTGGAACCAGGCCACAGGTGGAAACCGTGATACGGCGCATGCTGATGTTCAATCCCTGCGGAGAGTTCGCATATCGTAAAAACCGCACCAGGTTGTCAAAATTGTCCAAAGGCTCGCCAATGCCCATTACGGTGGCGTGATCGATTCGGGTTTTGCGATCCCTGCCAATCAGCGCGACTTGGGCGGCCATCTCCCCGCCGGTCAGATCGCGTCCGAATCCGGCCCCGGTCGATGCGCAAAAGCGACAGCCCATGGCGCAGCCCGATTGCGAAGACACGCAGACCGAGGCGCCCTGTCTATATTTCATGAACACACTCTCAATGAGATTTCCATCGGTCAGCTGAAAGACATATTTCACCGTTTCGTCCAATTTGGACGAAACCGCCTCCAGCAACGTCAGACCCGCAAAATCAAAACTTTGACGAAGATCCGCGCGCAATCGCGCGGGAATGTTGCTGAGATCCTCGACATCGCGCACGCCTTTGGACAGCCATTGACGAATCTGCCGTGAACGATACGTGGGATAACCGTGCTTGTCCAGCCAGTTATCCAGCTCTTCGACTGTCACGTCATATATATATTGTTTTGGTGAGCCGCTGACGCTCTGATCTTCGCGGGGACGATCCGTTGCGCGCACGGCGGATGTTTGTTGATCAATTCGCATATTATTCTCCGACGTCACCTCGGCCGGGCCGAGCCAAACGTTCAAACGTCCTAACAAATTAGGATGCAAACTTGGTAGTATTATAGCATTCTTTTCAATCTGTGATTCGTTCCAGCGCCGCGATGAAAAAACCTTCACAGTCCACTTTGTCGGGAAGTAAGGTCAAAGATCCATTCTTCGCTTGTTCAAAAATGGAGCTGTCCAGACTTGTCAGGCGCGGAGGAAGTAAGCTCGAAAGATCATAGGCGCGAAAAGAGTGGCCATTTTTCTCCAAAAAAGCTTGAACGACCCCTTCATTTTCAGCGGGATTGATCGTGCAGGTGCTGTAAATCAGCCTGCCTCCAAGTCGGACGGCTTCCGCCGAAGCCTGTAGGATTGTCATTTGAAGTGGTGGCAACGACCGGATTTGTTCATATGTCATACGAAAACGCAGTTCGGGCCGATTGGCCAATTGGCCAAGTCCGCTACAGGGGGCGTCGACGAGCACCCGGTCGAAGCCGCGACGGTCTTGCGGAAGCGGGATCGCCGCGTCACCGGTTTGGACCAACACATTGTCCAGCCTCAGGCGCCTCATGTTTTGCCCGATCAGCCGCACTCGAGCGGGATGAATGTCGCGCGCGACGACCTGCCCGGTTGGTCCGACCTGTTCGGCCAGTTGAGCGGTCTTGCCTCCGGGCGCGGCGCACACATCGAGGGCGCGCTGAGCGGCTTTCGCGTCCACCAGATGACCGGCGAGCATCGCGCCTTCTCCCTGCACATAAAACGAGCCGTCAGCAAAGGCTCGCAAGCGCTCAAGTGGCGTGGGCAGTTCCTCTATGATTCTTGCCTGTGGGAAAAAGGCGCCGACTGACAGCTTAACTTGAGGGTCGTCATCGATAAAAGAATCGCGAACCCGGATCGTCAACGGAGGCGGTTTGGCGAACGCCTCCATTATATCCTCGGCCCGACTCTCGCCGAACCATGATTTGAGCAAACCTCCAAGCTCAGGTATCAGCGCGTGTCGCAGCGCGAAATCGCGCCGTGGCAGCGACAGAGGTGTGGTGGCCGCCTTGCGAAGGACACCGTTTACCAGACCGACCGCTCCCGGATTCGCAACCAGACGCGTGAGTTTACATGATTCGTCCACAACCGCAGCCGCGGGCACCGCGAATGACCAGTGGATTTGCCACATTCCCATCCGCAGCACAGTGCGCACCGCCGGTTGCAGTTTTTCAAGGGGGGTATCGCTGATCTTGCTCAACAGGTAGTCGATCGTGACCAGGCGGGTGACCGTTCCGTAGACGATGGCTGTTGCGAATGAGCGCTCCCTCGCGTCCAATCTGACTCCATTTAAAACATAATTCAAAGATAAATTGGTGTAGCCGTCCTCCTCAAGCACCCTGTACAGCGCTTTGAAGGCGATCGTCCGCGCGGTTGGCTTTGCCAAGCGAGGCCAGGCGCGGTTCCTTTTGCCCAAAGTCGGGTCGCCAACGGCGCGGTTTGTCATGTCAACACTCACCAAACGAAGTGCCCGCCATATAATTATGCGCGCACACCTGCGCTGTGAGTCGTTTGCCGCCCGCTGTCTGCAATTCCAGTATTTCAAGCAGATCGCCCGGTTTGTCCGGATCGCCGCAATTCACCAACATTCGCCCGCCCCCACAGGACATGATCATGCCCGGTGTCGCGCTTTTGCGTTTTTGTTCGGGTAGGGTGTCCCACAAATCCGACGGACGCTCAGGCAGCGCCGTGCGGTGGACTTTGATCGGTTCGCCATTTAACGTGGTCGAAGCGCAGGGCCAACAGAATGTGCCCCGGACCAGATTGTGGATCTCCCGCGCGCTTTTGCTCCAGTCGATCAAACCGGTCTCACGGGTCATCATCGCGGCGTGCGTCACCGCCTCCTCATCTTGTTCCCACGGAATCAATCCGTCCACAATGCGATCCAATGTCGGTGGCAGCACCTCAGCGCCCAGTGTCGCCAGGCGGTCCATCAGTTCCGGAGCGGTCTCGTTTGGACCGATCTCCACACTCACCTGTTCGAAAACCGGCCCCGCGTCCATCTTTTCGACCATGCGCATGATGCTTACGCCGGTCCGCGGATCACCGTTGATCACACTCCATTGCACCGGGGCCGCTCCCCGATATTTGGGCAACAAAGAGGCGTGCACATTGACGGCTTCAATGCGCGCTATGTCGAGCACTCTGCGCGGCAAAATCTTCCCATAGGCGGCCGTCACCAGAAAATCAGGTTTCTCGGCGGCGAGTCGTTCATAAAAATCATCATCCCCGGCGGATTCCGGCTGAAAGACAGGGATGTCCATTTCCAGCGCCAGCTGATGAACAGGGGTGGGGATCAGAGTTTGTTTGCGACCTTGCGGTCGATCCGGCTGACTGACCGCCAAGGTCACATGATAGTTTGATTCCGGCGCCGCCAGCTCGCGCAGCACCGTCGCCGCGAACTCCGGCGTGCCTAAAAAAACAACGTCTCGTTTCACCGTTCACTCTCATTTCTGATGTCGTCGGCCTCGAGTAAATCTCCTTTAACATGGTCGATGAACAAAATGCCATTTAGATGATCGTTTTCATGACAGACACAGGTCGCCAACAGACCGTCCGCCTGTTGCACAAACCACTCACCGTCCTCATCCATGGCCTTGACCGTGATGGAAGCGGGACGCTCCACCTCTCCCCATTCGCCCGGCACGCTGAGGCATCCTTCTCTGCCGACCTGCGCGCCGGACCGGTCGATGATTTCAGGATTGATATAGACCGTGCTGCCTTGCCCGTCTTGCATGTCAATCACAAAAATTCGTTTCAACATGCCCACCTGTGGAGCGGCGAGCCCGATACCGTTCTCGCTGTCACTCAGGGTTTCCTTCATATCTTCGATCAAAGCGCGGATCTTTTCATCGACGCGGTCCACTTCCCGGGCCCGCTTGCGCAAGACATCGTCTCCAATTGTTACAATATTCCTAATTGCCATTTTAATCTCCATACATGTCAGTTCTAGCTGCGTTTGATATTGTATTCGATCAATAATTGATCGTTCATTCGAACAGTTATCGTTGCTTATGATAACCGGTATTATAACATATGACGACTTGAAGACGCGTAACCGGTGGTTCACCGCTTACCTTGTCCCAATTCATGTTTTGCTGAGATTTAGCTTGAGATTTAACCAATTAACTTGAACAGAATTTTCGGCTAAGCGGGATCCAGGCGCAGTGAGACACTGACGCCTTTGGGATAACGCAACAGGGAAAGTTCTTTTAACATAAGGCTCAGTGGGTAATGATTTTTTGATTTCATCACCAGCTGCCATCTGGATTGATTGTTCACCCGTCTGATCGGACTGGGCGTGGGCCGCAGCAGGCGGATGACACCGAGATCGGGACGAAGCTCGATTATCCGCCGCGCTTTTTGCGCGGCCATTTGGATCGCGTGTTCCGCGTCCTGATCTGATTTCCCCGAACACACGACCGAGGCGATCACGCCAAATGGCGGATAGCCCATCTGTTCGCGGAATTTAATCTCCTGTCTGTAGAATGAGCCAAAATCCTGAGCGGCCGCGGATCGCACCGCATAATGATCCAGATCATACGCCTGAATGTAGACCTCTCCCGGTTTGCTTTTGCGTCCCGCTCTGCCCGCCGCCTGGGTGATCAGCTGAAATGCCCGTTCAGAGGCGCGAAAATCGTTTTGCCCCATCAACAGATCCGCGGACAGTATGCCGACCAAAGTGACATTGGGAAAATCATGACCTTTGGCGATCATCTGTGTGCCGATCAGCACATCCGCCTTGCCGGCTCGAAAAGTGCTGAGCAAATCGATATGTGAGGTTCGTCCGGCGGTCGTGTCCTGATCCATGCGCAAGGCTTTATTGTCAGGAAACAGCTCAGTGAAGGCCTGCTCGACCTGCTGCGTGCCGACTCCGAAACCCGCGATCAAATCACTGCCACACGACGGACAAAACTTGGGCGCTTTTTCCACCCGCCCGCAATAATGGCAGATCAATTGATCCATGTTGGCGTTGCGCTGTCGATGCAAGGTCATCCTGACATCGCAGGAGGGGCACATCACCGTCTCTCCGCAGGAGCGGCAAAGATAAATCCCGGAATATCCTCTGCGATTCAAAAATATCATCGCCTGGTCGCCGGCCGCGAAGGTCTGTTCCAGCCCCTGTTTCAGCGCGCGGCTAAATAAAGAAAAATTGCCTTCCGCCAGCTCGGTTCTCATGTCGATCAAATGGGTCTTCGGCAAGATCGCGCCGCCGGGGCGCTCGGTGAGCCGCAGACAAATTGACCTGCCGGTTTCCGTGCGATGCCAGGTCTCGACCGCCGGCGTCGCGGAACCAAGCACCAGAGAGGCCGAACGGTCGCGCACTCTCAGGCGGGCGATGGTCGCGGCGTGATAGCGTGGCTTGATCTCGCTTTGATAGGTGCTCTCTTGCTCCTCGTCAATAATCAACAGCCCCAAATCGCGCACCGGGGCGAACACCGCGGATCTGGCTCCGACCACGATCCTGGCGTCACCATTTTGAATTCTGCGCCACTGATTGAAGCGCTCTCGTGGAGTGAGCCGCGAATGTAAAATCGCGACCTTGTCACCAAACCTCGAGACCAGTGAGTGTGTCATCTGTGGCGTCAATGAAATCTCGGGCACCAGCAAGATGACATCTTTGTCCCGCGCCAACACAGCGGCGGCCACCTGCATGTAGACTTCGGTTTTTCCAGATCCGGTCACACCATATAATAAAAACTCCCGAATGCGGCGTGGGTCGCCTTCATCTTTGGTCGAACGGGTGATCCGGTTGATCGCCTCCTGCTGTTCCAAAGTTGGGATGAGCATCGGCTCACGTGTGATATCAGGCAGGTCGGGATCGGGTGGCGCGATTTGCCGGCCAAACTCAACCAGACCCTTTTTCTTGAGTGTGTTCAAAGTTGAAATGGTGACCGCGCAGGCGTGCAGCACGTCCTCGACCGGCGATTCATCGTATTCCAGCAAAAAATCCAACACTCTGATCTGATTGATGTATTTTAGTCCACCCTCCTCCAGCAACTCGGCGATGATCGCGCGATCGACCGGAAAGACGGTGCGTACCGTGCTCGGGCTCATGCCCGCGCCAATTGTCTCGTTGATTTCGACCATTCCCCGGGCGACCAGGTCACGCACCGACTGATCGGTGATCTGTCCATCTTTCAACAGTTCGGCAAGCGGCAGACAGCCTCCCGCGGCGCAGCTTAATTTGTCGATCACTCGATTGTCACGGGACAGCACGGGGATTTCCTCGGGTTTTTGACGCAAATGGACGTATTTGACGAGGTCCAGCGCCACACCCGCAGGCAACATGCAGCGAATCGCATCACCATAGGTGCAGGCGTAGCGAATGCGCATTTGTTCCACCAGTTCCATTTGATCGTCGGTCAATACCGGATAGGGATCCAGGATTTCGATTAGATTTTTAATCTTAAATAATTGCTCCGCTTCCTCTTCGGGCGTAAGCAGCGCCCAGACGATCGCCTCCACTGTTCGGTCGGCGTTGCCGAAAGCGACCACCACTCGCTGCCCGACACAAATTTTGTCCTGAAACGATCGCGGCACCCGGTAGGTGTACCGATTGTCATATTGCGGCGCGGCGTCGCGCAAAACGACTTGAATGAGCACGACAGCCCTCCTTTACATAAGACTGAACAAATCCAGCTGGGCGGACTCCGGCAATTCACCAAAGGCGCCACATTCGCGCAGTGAGGCCATGGACGAAGGCCCCAGCCCGCATCGGCCCCCCGCTTCCTCCTGGTTTTTGAAAGGGGCGCCCGCCTCTCGCTCAGCCACGATCTTCTCGCCCATGGCCGCGCTGATACCCGGAATGGAATCCAGCGAGGGACGGATTTTTCCTTTACCTTCCACCGTGAAGCGGCTGCCTTGCGACAAATTGATGTCAACCGGCAAAAATCGGATGCCGCGCGCCAGCATTTCCTCGATCAACTCCAGCAACTCCAGCGATTTTTTCTCCTTCTCAGTCGCGTCAAATCGCTTCACGCTTTCGGTCAGGCGCCTCAGTTGTTTTAGCACATCCTGCTTTGAACCACACATGATCGTGGAATCAAAGCTGCCTGCCGCGCGGACTGTGAAATAGGAGGCGTAAAAGGCTTCGGGGTGGTAGACCTTAAACCAGGCGACGCGCAGTGAGGAGATTGAATAGGCGGCCGCGTGCGCTTTGGGGAACATGTATTTAATTTTTTCGCACGAATCAATGTACCACTCCGGAACATGATGCTCCCGCATCAAATTCAGTTGTTCCTCGCTCAAGTTTTTTCCTTTGCGCACCTTCTCCATGATGTCGAACGAGGCTTTGCTGGGCAGTCCCCAATGGATCAGGGAGGTCATGATTCCATCACGGCAGCCGATGACTTCGTCTATGGTGCAGACACCGTCGCGAATCAATTCCTGGGCGTTTCCTTTCCAGACATCCGTGCCGTGTGAAAGGCCCATCAACTGCACCAGGTTATAAAAACTGCCGGGAGTGGTCTCGTTGATCATATCCCGCGCCATCGGCGTGCCCAGTTCGGGCAACCCCAGTGTTCCGGAATCGGTGGTGGTGCTTCCCGGTGTGATCCCCAACGGCTCGACCGACTGAAACAAAGCCATCACCTTGTCATCCGGTATTGGGATGTTGGCGATCTCCTCGCCGGTGAGGTCACCGAGCATTTTTAACATTGTTGGATCCATATGTCCCAGGATGTCCAGTTTCAGGATGGTCTCCTGCATGGCTTTAAAGTCAAAATGTGTCGTCGTCATGGAGGCGTTCACATCGTTCGCCGGATATTGAACAGGTGTGAAATCATAGATCTCCCGTTCTTTGGGAATGACCACGATGCCCCCGGGATGCTGACCGGTGGTGCGTTTGACGCCGTTCAAACCGGACGCTAATTGGCGAACGCGGGCTCGATTCGCGGTCTGATCATGCTTTTCCAACCAGCCGCGCACCAGGCCTTCGGCATTCTTTTCGGCGTAGGAGCCGATTGTTCCGGCGCGGAAGGTATGCTCCGCACCAAACATCTCAACGACATACTGGTGGGCGCGTGGTTGGTATTCGCTGGAAAAGTTCAGATCGATATCCGGCTGTTTATCCCCTTCAAATCCCAGAAAAGTCTCAAACGGTATGTCCTGTCCGTCACGCAATAACGGAGTGCCGCAATAAGGACAGTCCTTGGCCGGCAGATCGTAGCCGGAGCCATACACCCCGTCATCAAAGAATTCGCTGTGCTTGCACTCAGGACAGCGATAGTGCGGAATCAGCGGATTCACCTCCGTTATGTGGCAAAGCGTCGCCACAAAAGATGAGCCGACCGAACCACGCGAGCCGACAATGTAGCCATCGGACATCGACTGATTGACCAGTTTGGCCGAGATGAAATACATTACCGCGAATCCGTTGTCGATGATTGAGCTGAGCTCTTTTTCGATGCGCCGCCTGACGATCGCGGGAAGCTCGCCGTCTTTTTCGTAGAGCGACCGGGCGGTGGCCCAGGTCAGCTCGCGCACATCGTCCGCGGCGGTGTTGATCAGCGGTGGAAATGAGCCCGCGGGAAACGGGCGCAGACCCGGTTTGATCCGCGAGGCGATCGCGTGGGTGTGTTCGATCACGATCTGATGCGCCTTTTCCGGACCGAGGTAGGAGAATTCTGACAGCATTTCATCCGTATTGCGGAAATAAAGGTTGGATTGATTGTCGGCGTCGGCATAGCCCATGTTTGTCTGCATGATGCCGCGAAATACTTTATCTTCTTTATTTAAAAAGTGCGTGTCACAGGTGGCGACCACCTTTTGACCGTTGATCTCACCCAGTTCAACCACCAGGCGATTGAGGTTTTCGAGGTCGGTCTGATCGTCGATCTGATTGTCCGCCAAATCAAGTAGATATTTGTTGTTGGTCAACGGCTGTATTTCGAGATAGTCATAGTATCGGGCCAAAAAGCGAATCTTCCAATCGCGCAGTTGTTTGCGCGCCAGTTCATAGTCCCCGCCACATTTTGTGTAGAGCTCTTTGACCGCGCAAAACACCTGACCGGCCTCACATGCCGAACCCACCGTCAATCCGTCGCGCAGATAGGTCAACAAACTTTTGGGAATCCGCGGACGATGGTTGAAGTATTTGATATGTGACTCGGATACCAGCCGATATAGATGGTACAGCCCCACCTCATCGTTCACCAGAAAGATGATATGATAGACCGGCGTTTTACGCTTTGTCAGCTCCGTCGCCTCCATGCAGCCCAGCTGCTTGTTAAGCTCGGAGAGCTCAGGACGCTCCAGCAATTCCCACATCTTCAAAAACAGGCGCGCGGCAAGGCGCGCATCGTCGACCGCCCGATGCAGCTCACCTGTCTCGAGCTCCAGAGCGGCCGCGAGGTCGCCCAGCCGATAACTCTTTTGATTTTTGAGGCAATGACGGGCGAGTGCAAGTGTGTCCACCGCAGTTGGATTAAAATGGATCCGCGGGTCATTCGGTCGGGGTGTGTCAAATCCGGCATAACGTAAAAAGCCCAAGTCAAATAATATGTTATGGCCGATGATCGGAGCGTCGCCTATGAATGCCTTGAGTTGTTCCATGACCGGAAAGCATTTGGGAGCGCCTTGCAGATCAAAAGAATGGATGCCGGTCAACTCATGCACTTCCTGTGACAATTCTTTTTCGGGATCGACAAAAGAATAAAATGTTTCACTTTCCTCGAATTCGCCCTTGTTATTTAACTTGTACCGGATCGCGCCGACCTCAATGATGCGCTCTTGCGCGGAATCCAGTCCGGTGGTCTCCAGATCCAGCGCCACAAACTCGTTTAGCGAGGCGCCAGGCTCGATTCCGTAGACCGCGGGGCGCCCGTCGTCGACAAGATAGCCTTCCATCCCATAAATCAGTTTGATTGGATTTCCGTCCTTGTTCAGCCTGCTGACGGTTTCGTACGCCTCGGGAAACGATTGCACCACGCCATGGTCGGTGATAGCGATCGCCTCATGCCCAAACGAGGCGGCCAAACGAACCAGATCGTCGACCGAGCAGATCGCGTCCTGGCTGCTCATCTTGGTATGGGCATGCAACTCAACTCTTTTTTCGGTCGCCAAATCGTGGCGTTTGGGCGGTTCTTTGATTAACTCGATTCCGCGTACCATACAGGTCAGGTCCCGATCATAGCTGTTGTAACTGACATCTCCGTCCAGACCGCACCACGGCTCTTCGCGCAGTGTCTCTGTCAGCGGCTCGGCCTGTTCGGGCCTGAGGAACATCCGACAGGCGATGGCTCCGTCTTCACCAAACAGATCAAATTTCAACAGTGCCTTTTGTCCATCACTGATCGACTTGCTTTCAAAATTGACGACCTGACCGACAATATGGACCAAACCGGAATCGAGATTCAGCCGCTCCATGTTTGAGGTCGATAGGTTTTTGTTGATTCGACCGTATAAGACATCGCTTTTTCGTTTGTAATGAGGGCGTTCGGCCGTCCGTTTGCGGGTCTCTTTTGGCGTGTCACGGGTCGGCGCCGGCCGCGTCCGAGGGGCGCGCAAGGTTTGCGCGCTGATCCGCGCCAGGGCGGCGGCTTCCTGCCTGCGGGCGGTGTCACGGGTGTCGAATGATTTTGTTTCGCACAAAGAAAAATAAATCGAGAGGTCGGCCCGTGTTTTCATAAACAAGGACATGTCATTTAACACGTTGTCGGTGATCGAGGCGATCACGACGTTGGGCAGATGGATGTCAACCCCGTCCGTCGAATCTGTCTGACAGCGAAAATCAGCCTGTTTCAGCAGCGTGGCGATGAAACCATGGTCCGCGCTCCACTCCTCGATCAGCCAGGGCATCAGCTCCAGCGCTGCCCGCGCGGGATGTCCGGGCCGCGTCCGGTAGCGCAGAAAAAAGCGAACCTGACGGGCGCCGACCTGTTCGGCCAGCGACCGCTCAATCACATTTAAATCAACTGCCGACAGCGTCGCGTCGAGCAGCAATTCAATTTCCAGCTGTCCGTGCGCGCTCACATGAATGCCGCTCACCTCGGCCTGATTGAGAGTGGGGCTGGACAACACGGCGCGCTTCGCCTCGTCAATTCCGGTGGCCGGCGACGAGGAAGAGTGCAAGTTGATAAAATCTAAAAAAGTGGCGTTGCTCGGACTCATCTATTCTCCATCAATTTTTATCAGTTTTTCCTGTCGACTGCCCGAAGCGACCGGATTGACGCATTTCCTCAATCGTGCGTAGCAGTTCCTCAACGGCGTTTTCTTCGGATATTGTGCGCAATTGCCTGCCATCGGCGAAAATCAAATACTTGCCGTCACCACCGGCGATACCGACATCAGCGTCGCGGGCCTCGCCCGGTCCGTTGACCGCGCAGCCCATCACAGCGACCTTGATATTATATGGCAATTTGGAGATGGCACTTTCGACCTTTTGCGCAAGCGCGATCAAATCAACCTGAGTGCGACCGCAGGTGGGGCAGGAAATCAGTGTCGGACCACTTTGCTTTAAGCCAAGTGATGACAAGATGGCCCGCCCGGCCCGAATCTCCTCTACCGGGTCGCCGGTCAGCGAAACCCTGATCGTGTCGCCGATCCCCTCGGCGAGCAATGTGCCGATGCCCACCGCCGAGCGAATGGTGCCGGTGCCGGGCGTGCCGGCCTCGGTCACGCCCAGATGCAAAGGATAGTCGCAGCGGTCGGCGATCAGTCGATAGGCCGCTATGGTCAATACCGGATCGCTGGCTTTTAAAGATAAACAAATATCACTGAAATCGCAATCCTCCACCAGGCGGGCCGCCCACAGCGCGCTTTCGGCAAGCGCCTCCGGTGTGACGCCATGGTGCTTGTCAATCAGTTCTTGTTGCAGCGAGCCGGAATTCACACCGACGCGAATTGGGACGCCGGCTTCCTTCGCCGCCCGCACCACCGTCCTCAAGCGCTCCTCGCCTCCGATGTTTCCGGGATTGATGCGGATTTTCGCCGCTCCCCGGCGGATGCTTTCGAGAGCCAGGCGATAGTCAAAATGAATATCTGCGACCACCGGCAGCGGTGACTGACGACAGATGGACTCCAACGCCTCCGCGGCCCGCATGTCGGGGATTGCCACCCGGGTGATGTCGCAACCGGCCTCGGCCAGCTCGTTGATCTGACGCAAGGTGGCTTCGACATCCCTTGTGTCGGTGTTGTTCATCGATTGTACTGTGATCGGATGATCGCCTCCGATTCCGACCCCGCCCACCATAATCTCACGGGATGGGCGGCGTTTTCCTAAATAGTGTGACATGTGACCTCCACAAATCGTTTGGCGAGCGAATCGCTCGCGCCGCGGACTAATAATTGATTAATCGAGAGATGTCGGCGTACAGCGCCAGGGCGAACAGGCCCAGGATCATCGCCACGCCGATCACGCTGATCACGGATTGCGCCTTATAGGATAATTTTTTCCCGCGGATCGCCTCAACCAGAATCAACAACAGGCGATTTCCGTCCAACAAGGGTATGGGCAGCAGGTTGGCGAAGCCCACGCTCAATGAGATTAAGGCGAACAATCTGAGCACGTTGAGCACCTTCGCGCTCAAGGGAACGCCGGTCTGGGTCGTGGCTTCGGAAATCACTCCGACAATTCCCACCGGCCCTGACAAGGTCTCTGTGGGTGACAACTCTCCGATGAACAGCTTGCCCAGTGAGCGCCCTGTCATTTTAAGAACCGACCAGCCATACCGAAAGGAGTAGGGCAGCGCGGTCAGCGCGCTGTCGGACTCGGCGAGTGTCAGACCGATGGCGTTCACACTTTCAATTTCGGTCGCGCGCATCTCAAGCTCGCTCACTTGACCTTTGCGCTCGACCGTCAATTTGAACGGTTTGGCACCTTGGCTTTCCAAGACTTCGGAAATGTTGTTGATATAAACCTGCGTCCCCGCGATTGTCAGGATGATGTCTCCAACCGACAACACCGGGTCGCCGCGGTTGGACTCGGGCATCACCTCGACAACCTGAACCCGACCATCGCTTAGCTCGCTCATGCTGATGCCGATCATCGGTCTGGTTTGTTTGCGGGGGCGCAAAACCATCTCCATTTGCTCGCCTTCACGTCTGACGGTCAACACCGTGTTGTCCAGCGGACCATTGAACATCAGCCCCGAGGCGAGATCCAGATCGGTGTCCACCGCTGAGCCGTTGACGCTTAGAATCCTGTCTCCTTCCTGCAGACCGGTTTCCGCGGCCTGTGAATCCGGAGGGATGGAGGACAAAATCGGCACGGCATGTCCGGCGATTGCGAAAGCCAACGAAAACGCCAGCACTCCGGTCAGAATGTTGGCGAACGGACCGGCCAGCAAGACCGCCGCGCGCGACAGTTTGGGTCGGTTGCCGAAGACGGCGGAATCGGTTGACTCCACAATTTCCTCACCATCCTCGCCGTCCTTGACCTCATATTCCCCGGCGAAGTTGACCGCAGCGCCCAGCGGAATCAAATGAATCGAATACTCGATTCCTCCCCGCTCCCAGCTGACCAGCGTCGGGCCCACAAAAATTTGGAAGGACAAGACTTTGAATCCCAAACGCCGACCGGTCAGATAATGACCCAGCTCATGAATTGAGGCGATCAGCCCAATCAAAACCAAGGCCACAAGTATTCCCAACAACGAGTTCATTTCAACCCCTCAAATTCTGCCAACAACTGCCCGGCGGTTCGCCGCGCCAACCTGTCCGCCTCCAGTATCGCCGCGAGTGAACCGTCATCGGACAACTTGGCGACGCAGGCGTCCATCGTCCGTTCGATCAGCTCGGGAATCATGACAAAGGATATGCGGTCTTGTAGAAAAGAGGCAACCGCGACTTCATTCGCTCCGTTGAGCACGGTCGGCATCAATCCTCCGGCCTTCATCGCCTCGCCGGCCAATCTCAGACAGGGGAAATTTTCCGGATCCGGCCTGGCGAATGTCAATGTGGAGGCGGTTGGATCAAACGGATTGAACACCCGTTCCGGATCACTCAGCCGATTCGGGTGCGCCAGCGCGACCTGGATCGGCAGTTTCATATCCGCATGCCCCAATTGCGCGACCACCGATCCGTCCTGCCATTCGACCATCGAATGGATGACACTTTGCGGATGGACGAGATAATCAATCTTCTGCGGTCTGACATCAAACAGCCAGCAGGCCTCGATCATTTCCAATCCTTTATTCATCATGGTGGCGCTGTCAATTGTGATTTTCGCACCCATCTCCCAGGTTGGATGATCGAGCGCCTCTTCACGGGTGACCGTGCGCATCTGCTCCAATGTTCGCCCGCGAAACGGCCCACCCGAGGCGGTCAACCAAATTTTACGCAGTTCTCTTTTCCTGCCGCTCGTCAGGCACTGCCAGATGGCCGAGTGCTCGCTGTCAACCGGGCGGATCAAAATCTTTTTCTCCCTCGCCAGATTCATAACCAGCTTACCACCGGTGACCAATGCCTCCTTGTTCGCCAGCGCGATCTCTCGCCCGGCCCGCAAGGCTGAGACAACCGGCTTAAGTCCGGCCATGCCGACCATCGCGCACATGACCATTTCGGCCGGAGCCTCGGCGGCCAGACGGGACACCTCTTCCTCACCACCTAAAACTCTTGTGCTCAGGCCCAGTTGACTGACCTGGGCCCGCAACTCATCCGCCGCCCGCGCCTGCGCCATCACAGCCGTCTCCGGTTTGAACTCGATGATTTGCTCCAACATTCGAGCCACGTTCTGACCGGCCGCCAGACCAACAACATCCACGTTGTATTTACGGCACACCGCCAGCGTCTGCAGGCCGATTGAGCCGGTTGAACCCAAAATTGTCAAGCTGTTAATCATTTTGACCTCACATCTGATTTTCTTTCATATTCTAACAAAAAACTTCTGTGGTAAAGCTTGCCACAGAAGTTTGATGTGAACAATTTATAAAGTTTGCCTTCGTCAAAACAACGAATAGAAGATGGCGATAATCAACACAGCCGGCACGGTCGTCAACACGCTGTCAAACCGATCCAGCAGTCCGCCATGCCCCGGCAGCAAACGACCAAAGTCTTTGCGACCGGTGTAGCGCTTGATCGCTGACGCTATCCAGTCACCCATCTGACTGACGATGCCGATGACCACGCCACTAATCACTCCGTACATGATCACCATGCCGGCTCCCGGTTGAAGTGGCGCCGGTCCGCGCATGAAGATGATGAAAAACAACAGGCTGATCAGCACACTGCCAAGTATTCCACCCAGGAATCCTTCGACCGTTTTTTGGGGACTGATTTTTGCCAAAAACTTCTTGCGTCCAAAATAAGTGCCCGAATAATAGGCGGCGATGTCAACCACCCAGGGAAGGAAGAAAGACAAGATCAGCCAGCGAAAACCATTGGGCACCGCGAACAGGAAGACCATCGAGAGGGCGAAAGGAACGCTGATATAGAATATGCCGCTTAGAGAAAGAATGGTGTCCGGAATCACTCCGGGACCTTTGCGCAAAACCTGAGCTGAAAAAGAAATAAAAGAATAGACGATGGTGAACAAAAGGATTCCACCCAGGGCGATGAACACCAGCCAGATAAAATCCGTGCGCCAATATTTATCGATTGTGCCGTCTTTAGCCGTCAAAAGATTCCAACCCTCCCGCAAGGTCCGATATGGCAGCCAGGCCATAAGCGGAGCGAGCGTGATCAACGAGCCGCCAAGGGTGATCAGCAAAGAGATTTGCGGGTGCTTTCGTAACAGCGCGCGCGCATATTCCATCATACAAAGAAAGGAGATTATAAATAGGAATCCCGCGGTTATTCCCGGAAAACGAAATGAGGGAACAACGATGGCCGCCATCGCGACCGCAAAAACTATACCAGTAACCACTCGTTTATTCATATTCTTTTACTCCACCAAAGCGTCGGTCCCTATGAATGAAATCGCGAATTGCGTCTTCGAGCATGGCTTTGTCAAAATCCGGCCATAGCACCTCATTGGTCCAAAACTCCGCGTATGCTGCCTCCCACAATAAGAAATTAGACAATCTCATTTCGCCGCCCGGCCTCAAAATCAATTCCGGATCAGGCACATCCGGCAAATAAAGATGGTCGGAGACTGTCTGCTCATCCACCTCATCCATTGTCAGCTCCCCATCGCGCACGCGAATGGCGATTTTCTTGAAAGCGTCAACCAGTTCCTGCCTTCCGCCATAATTGAACGCGATGATCAGCTGCATCCTGTCGCGCGACAGCGAGCCCGCTTCGGCGTCCGCCATGGTGGCGCGCACCTCTTGAGACAAGGCATCCAGGTTGCCGGAAAATCTCAACCTGACACCCTGCGCCGCCAATTCAGCGTCAAAGCGATGAAAAAACTCAATGAACAGACGCATCAACTCATCAACTTCAGCTTTCGGCCGCTTCCAATTTTCGGTTGAGAAAGCGTATACCGTCAAGTATTTCACGCCGAGCTCTCCACATGCCTCGGTCACCAATTTAAGATTCTCGGTGCCGGCGCGATGGCCATAGCTGCGGTTCATACCGCGCATTTGAGCCCATCTGCCATTGCCATCCATGATGATTGCGATGTGCTTGGGAACCAGGCGGAGCTCAGCGTCGGTCAGCGGTGTCCTTTCGCGCGAGCGGGAAAATCGCCTGCGTGAGCTTTTGGCGAACCATCGATCGAGCAGTCCGCGCCTGTTCCTGTCGCGCTCGGAAGACGAGGTCGCCATATCAGAGTTCCATCAAATCCTTTTCTTTTTCCGCGACCGCCTTGTCAACTTCGGCGATGAACCGATCGGTCAGCTTTTGGATTTCCTGCTCGGCGCCATGTTGTTGGTCTTCGCTAATTTCTTTTTTCTTAAGATAGCCTTTAAAAAGGTCGATCGCCTCACGGCGCACATTGCGGATCCCGACCTTGCTCTCCTCGCCGTGCTTTTCACTTTGTTTAACCAGATCGCGACGACGCTCCTCGGTCAAAATCGGAAAAACAAGGCGAATCATCTTGCCATCATTTGATGGATTGATGCCGAGGTTGGAGGTTTGAATGGCCTTCTCCAGATCCTTCAAAACCGATGGATCCCAGGGCGTGAGCGTGATGACGCGGGGCTCCGGAACCTGTATGTTCGCAACTTGATTAATTGGCGTGTCGGTGCCGTAATAAGGCACAAAAATACGATCCAGCACACGAGGATTCGCGCGCCCGGCGCGGATCGCGTTGAGATTGTTTTGGAGAGCCTGGACACTTTTCTTCATTTTCTCCTCAAAAGGAGCGAGTGTGTCCTGATTGATTTCGATTGACATTTTTTGTCCTCCTGACATTGCAAAATGATTGCAAGTTTGTTGACAATAACAACCGTATTATATCCAAAAGCAACGGCTCATTCAATTGCGTTGTGCATGAACCGGCACACGTTTTGACGAATCTTCAGATCAAAGATCGATCGACCCGATCGTTATCTCACCAGTGTGCCAATTTTCTCGCCACTCACGACACGGAAGATTTTGTCGGTTTCATCCATGTTGAACACGATGATATCGATTTTATTCTCCCTGCAGATCGCGGCGGCGTTGGCATCCATCACATTTAATTTTTTCAATAAAACCTCATCATGTGAGATCTCGTCATATTTCACGGCATCCGGGAAAAGAGCCGGATCTTTATCATAGACCCCATCAACCTTGGTCGCCTTCAAAATAACGTCGGCGCCGATTTCGGCGGCGCGCAGCGCGGCGGCCGTGTCGGTTGAAAAGTAGGGATGGCCGGTGCCACAGGCGAATATGTCCACGCGGCCTTTTTCCAAATGACGGATGGCGCGCTTGCGAATATAAGTTTCAGCGATCTGACGCATCTCGATCGCGCTCATCACCCTTGTGACGCAGCCGGCCTTTTCCAACGCGTCGGACAAGGCGAGAGAGTTCATCGTCGTGGCCAGCATGCCGATATGGTCCGCGGTGACCCGGTCCATGTCCTCGTTTGTCCGTCCACGCCAAAAATTGCCACCGCCGACAACGATGGCCACCTCCACTCCCAGATTGACCACCTTGCGGATGGTCTTGCCGACAGCGTGCAGGACTTCCCTATTTAAACCAAATTGATCGTCTCCGGCCAAAGCCTCGCCGGACAGTTTTAAGAGTATACGGGAAAACGCAGTATCCGCCATAAATGTGCCTCCTTGCCAATCATGATGGGTCATGTAAAAACCTGTACTAGATAATATTAAAAAAGTATCCTTCAGCATTCGTTGAAGGATACCAATTCATTCGGGGTGATCACTTGATCTGACTCATTACTTCGGCGGCGAAGTCCTCTTCTTTTTTCTCGATGCCCTCGCCCACCTCGTAGCGGGTGAAGCGGCGAACACTGACGTTCTCACCGATTTTAGCGATCATTTCTTTCTGATAATCGCCAACTGTCTTGCTGTCATCTTTGACAAAAGGCATATCCAGCAAACAGTTCTCTTCGTAGAACTTCTCCATTTTGCCGTCCACGATCCTGTCAACGATTTTCTCGGGCTTGCCCTCGTTCAGCGCGGCGTTACGCACGATTTCCCGTTCGGCCGCCAGATCTTCATCCTTGACGTCCTCACGGCGCACCCAGCGCGGATTCATCGCTGCGACCTGCATGGCGCAATCCTTGGAGAATTGCAAAAAATCAGGATTTTTGGAGGCGAAATCAGTCTCGACGTTGACTTCGATCAACACACCGACTCTGCCACCGCCATGAATATAGGACAGCACAACACCTTCCGAAGCGACTCGTGAAGTTTTTTTCGATGATTGCAAAATACCGGACTCACGCAACCAGGCGACAGCCTTGTCGATATCGTTGTCGTTTTCGAGCAACGCTTTTTTACAGTCCATCATTCCGGAGCCGGTCATCTCTCTTAGTTGTTTAATTAATTTGATAGGTACTTCTGCCATAATGTTCTCCTTTTATTGACGACGGCCGTTGATTTAAAGAACGGCCGCCGAATCATCTCAACAATCACCCTTGGATTGACGCCTCAAGCCCGCGACACGGATCCCGGTCGGCTGTGTCGCCGGCCAACTTCAACGTGCGTCCCGGCCGGGCGCTCCTCAGGCCTCTTCCTCAGCGGTTTCGGCCACGACCTCTTCCATGGACGGCTTGTCGTCGGGATCGAGGTCTGCCTGAGCCTGATCGAGCATCTGCTGTTCCACCGCCGCTTCCTCTTCCTTGATCTCCTGCAGACCTTGCTGGCCTTCCAACACGGCGTTGGCCATCACGCCGGCAATCAATTTGACCGCGCGGATCGCGTCGTCATTGCCCGGGATGATATAGTCCACCTCGTCGGGATCGCAGTTGGTGTCGACGATCGCGACCACGGGGATGTTCAGGCGACGGGCCTCGGCGACCGCGATGTGCTCTTTGCGCGGATCAACCACGAAGACACAGTCGGGCAAACCGTTCATCTCTTTGACGCCACCCAGGTTTTTGTTCAATTTTTCATGTTGCAGATTTAACTTGGCAATTTCTTTTTTTGTCAAAAGATCAAATGTGCCATCCTGCTGCATCTTCTCCAGCTCGTAAAGACGTCCAACCCGTTTCTTAATGGTTGAGTAGTTGGTCAATGTTCCGCCCAGCCAGCGATTGTTAACAAAGAACATTCCGCAGCGCTCCGCTTCCTCGCGAATGGAGTCTTGCGCCTGTTTCTTTGTGCCGACAAACAAAACCTTGCCGTTGTTCATCGCGATGTCTCGGACAAACATATAGGCCGTCTCAATCATCTTCACTGTCTGCTGAAGGTCGATGATATAAATTCCATTTCGCTCCGTGTAAATATAAGGAGCCATTTTAGGATTCCAACGTTTGGTCTGGTGGCCAAAGTGCACACCGGCTTCCAACAACTGTTTCATACTGACTACTGACATATAAACCTCCTGTTTATGCCTCCATGGAGATAAATTTAAGCAACAGGCTTTCTCCATGTGTGTAATAGCTTAGATAATATACCATATATTAAAATTATTTCAAGAAAAATTTACGAGACTGTGCGAAGATTTCGGCCGAGCCGGTGATTGTCGCCTGACTTGACGGGCGCTTGAGCGGGCCGTCCGACGTGACCTGACAAGTCCACCGCTGTCGGCCCGTCCCGGCGGCTTCACCCGCGCCGCGCCTTAGCGATTAAATTCTTTTAAGGAGCGATCGATGTCGCGCTCCGCCTGACGTTTGGCCAGAGCTTGACGCTTGTCGTAATCTCTTTTACCCTTGGCCAGTCCGAGACCCAGTTTCACCTTGCCATTTTTAAAATAAATCTCCAGTGGAACAAGAGTCAGTCCTTGTTCCTTCAATTTGCCGTCCAGGCGATCGATCTCATGGCGGTGCATCAACAGCTTTCGCTCCCGCAGGGTATCGACATTGAAGCGATTTCCGTGCTCATATGGGCTGATGTGGCAGCCAATCAAAAACAGCTCGCCATTTTTGATCTGCGCGTAACTGTCGGCCAGATTGATCGCTCCCGAACGAATTGATTTGACCTCGGTGCCTTTTAACGCGATGCCGGCCTCATATGTTTCCAAAATATGGTAGTCGTGACGGGCCTTGCGGTTTTTCGCCACGATTTTAATCCCTCTTGCTCTTGCCATGCTTCCTCCCGGCTGTCTGTGATCATTATCCACTGTGATCATTATCTATATGAAAGGGCGACGCTACGCGGAATTTGGCGCGTCCGACCACTGAATCATCTCATTAATACCGACCTGATTACTTGTTGATGAATACCGACCTGATTACTTGTTGATGAATACCGACCTGATTACTTGTTGATGGATACCGACCTGATTACTTGTTGATGAGTACCGACCTGATTACTTGTTGATGAGTACCGTCCTGATTATTTGTTGACGCTTATTCTTTGCCGAAGCCGTCCAACGGCCGGTTCTCATCGAAGCTGTCCAACGGCCAGTTCGCGCGGGCGTCCAAGGACGGACCCGCCGGAGCCGCGCCGTAAACTGCCATATAGTGTCCCAGCGCCCCAATCATCGCCGCGTTGTCGGTGCAAAGCACCGGCGGCGGATAACAAAATCTCAGGTCGCGGGCAACAGCCTGTTTGGACAACGCCTCGCGCAGCGCCCGATTGGCGGCCACGCCGCCGGCCAGCGCGATTGTCCCGATTTTAGCCTGCTCGGCGGCCTGCACGGTATGCTCGACCAATACCGAGATGATCGCTTGCTGAAAGCTCGCCGCGAAATCTGCCACATTCAGCAGGTCGTCACGCTCCAATGATTTGCGCTTAGCGTCCATTTCCACACTATTTAAATAATTCAGAGCCGCGGTTTTGACTCCGCTAAATGAAAAATCCAAATTCCCATCGCCAAATGATGTGCGCGGAAATACAATTTTATGCGGGTCTCCGCTCTGCGCGACTTTTTCAATCGCCGGCCCACCCGGATAGCCCAGGCCACAGGCCCGTGCGATTTTATCAAAAGCCTCGCCGGCCGCATCATCTCTGGTCCGCGCCAAAATATCGAATCTCAGCCAGTCGCGCACATGAACGATGTGACTATGCCCGCCGGACACGACCAGACAGATAAAAGGTGGCTCCAAATCAGGATGCGCGATATAGTTCGCCGCGATATGTCCGGCGATGTGATGGGCGGCGTATAACGGAAGCCCGGTCACGGAGGCGATTCCTTTGGCGGCTGACACACCCACCAACAGCGAACCAATCAGTCCGGGCCCGCCGGTCACGCAAATCGCGTCCAGATCACCCAAACCAACATCCGCCTCGTCCAGCGCGGTTTCGACAACCGGCAGGATCTGACCGACATGCCGGCGTGATGCGATTTCGGGGACCACACCGCCATATCGACGGTGTATGTCGACTTGGGTGTCGATCACGTTTGAGAGTGCGAGACGTCCATCTTTGACCACCGCAGCGGCGGTCTCGTCACATGACGATTCAATTCCCAATACCAGCAAAACATACCTCCACAACCGGTTGATATCATACCGTCATCTTGCCAAAATCGCAAAACTCAACAGTCTTCAAGTCAAGCTTCTCCCCATCTTCGCTTGATTCGTCCGAGTGCCACAATTGCGATTTAACTCAGCCTTACAATTATATTACAACAATGGATTTTCCGGACAAGATGGTAAACTATTAGAGTAGTGATCATCCCTCCAATAGGACAGCGAGGTTTCAGTGAAGAGACGCGAGAAGACAACTTCGAATGGTGCTCCGCTTGCCCGGCGTTCGGCCAAACAGGAAAAAAACCGCTGGTTCAGGGTCCTTGTGTTGATCCTGGCGGTGATCGCCGCGCTGATATTGACTGTGGGAGGATTGACCTTTTCACAGGCCAACACGATCATGCGTCAGACTCCGGTTTCCACCGAGCCTTATGTGTCCAACACAATGCCTGATTTTCGCATCGCCAGTTTTTACTCGCTGGATGAGACCATCAAACTGGAAGGCTGGTTTTTTCCGGCCACACGGTCGGCGCGCGGCACGGTGATCATGATCCATCCGGTTGGAGCCAATCGTCTGCCTTTTGACAGCGAATCCAATCATTTGATTCGTTCGATCGTCGACAGCGGATTCAACTTTTTCACATTTGACCAAAGGCATTCAGGCACTTCCGGCGGGGCGCTCAACACGTTTGGCTACAGTGAGGGTGAGGATGTGATCGCCGCCATTTCATATGTCAAGCGGGTCAGCGGCTCCGCCAACTGTGTTTTATATGGCGTTGGCAGCGGCACCACCGCCGCGATTACCGCCTGGCAGCTGCTGCCGGAGAAGGCCGGGACGCGGGAAACGACCGAGACCGACAGTCGGGTGAAGACGGCGCTCGATGCGCTGACGTTTGACCGCTCCAGCGTCAAAGGTATGATTTTCGACACGCCGCTGTCCGACTCGGACGAGTACATTCGTTATGAAGTTCGTGGCTCGGAGCTGTTCGCCAAAAGATTCACGCAACACACGGTGCCCTTCGCGGTACGCATGTCCTCCAATTTATCCGAAAACATCAATCTGACATCGGTCATCTCACGCCTGACCATACCGGTCTTTATCATTAGTCCAAAATCCTGTGAGGGGATCGCGACTCACAGCCTGACATCGGTAGCCGCCGAACGCATGCGCATCGCCGGCAAAAACAGTCTGTTGTTGGAAAGCGGGGCCACCGATTACCTCGGATCGTACAGTCTTGACCGCCAGAGCTATCTGAGCGCGCTCGAAAATTTTCTAAGAACCCAAATCCCTTGATCCACACAGGTCAATCGACGCCGCTGTGTCCGAATCCTCCGCCTCTGTCGTAGAGTTTGTTTGAGATCGTTTCGGCGGCCACAAGTCTCACCCTCGCAACCTGGCCAAACACCATCTGCGCGATGCGATCTCCCGCGTGAATCCGATAGGTTCCTTTGCGGTTGGATCGTTCATTCAGATCATAAACCGCGTCCTCTTCCTCAGATTGACAAGGACAGCTGCTGTTGTGCATCAGGATATGCAGCTCGTCTCGGAATCCGCTGTCGATGGTACCGGGCGAATTGGGCAGCCGCAGCGGCGTTTTATAACTCAGTCCGCTGCGTGGTCTGATTTGGATCTCCCAGCCGTACGGAATCTCGAAGATCAAACCGGTCGGCACCAGCACCGACTCACCGGGTCGGATCAACATGTCTTCGGCGGCGCGGACATCCATTCCACTGTCACCTTTATGCATATAGGATGGCAGCTCGATATTCGGTCGCAGTCGAATCACCTTGATCTGAATTTCTTCGTTGTTCATGAAATATTCACCCTCCTTTGGCAGCTTAACCATTGAGGTCACTTAACCGGCGATCGATGATCCGTTGCTGTTCGGCGACCGTTTCGTTTGTGAAGACAAATCGGATAATCAGAGCGTTTTGCCCAATGGACGAGCGAATCGTTCTGCGCTCGTCCTTTTCCGCCGCCAACAACTCGACACGACAACCGCCGTTTGGATGGCAGATCAACGGGTATTCCCGGCCCTTGTCGTCCTTCAATGAAAAACTCCCGCCGGCGCATCGCGCGCAGCCTTTCTCACGAAAACCGACCGGACAATGCTTCATATACATCGCACGCTGGCGCCCATAGGCGAGCAGCTCCACTTTGGTCCGGCTGATGTCGATCAATCCATCCAGCTCGTCCAGCAGGCGCTCGGTCTCGTCTTCGGACAATTCGGGACTGAGGCTCAAGCCGGACAGCCCCCAATCGGCGGCTTGCGCGATCGACTGTCGATTCATCAGATTGAGGCCAAAATCTCCGGCCAGCGCGGGTAGCGATCGAAAACAGGGATCGTCCTTTCTCGCCGGCTGCGAGGTCAGCGCTTCGTCAACACCCGCTTCGCTCAAGCGGCTCGGCAAGCCGTCAAACTGATCCTGATCCATGCAGGGAGGCAGGACGGCGGAAATTGTTCGCTCAGGGTTTTGTCGCTTCCAGTCACGGATAACCATCTGATCGCGGGTTAGCAGAAAATCCAACTCATCGGCGGGCAAAGAAACGATATCCGCGTTATGCGGGGTTGGGATGGGATCCAAATGATTCCACATAGGATAATAGGCGCGCGTCAACGGCCTCCCGGAAGACCCGCGCTCCGCTTGATTTTCCCGTTTACCGAGGGGCAAGGGGGCAATTTGGATTTCAGTCTGTTCACTTAAACGCGCCTCAACGTCGCGCGCGTCCGGTTCATTTGGAACGGACAATCGGTGTTCCAGTTGATCCAACACCTCGCGTCTCATGCGATTCAATGTGGACACCGCGAGGGTGAGGGGTCGCCCACTGTTGTTTTTAAACTGTTCCAGGCAAAATGGTGTGGAACCGGTTTTGCCAAGTTGCCGGGCAATCCGCTCGGCCGAAAGTTCCGGTCTGTCTTCCGGAGAGGCCGTGGCTGTCGCCTGAATATCAAAATTGCCGGCCCGCGCGGTCAATACAAATTGAACACCTGTCCGGTCCGTTCGTTCGCTCAGTTCAAAAACAATGGGTATACGTGGCAACGAACGCGTTGAGATCTCCGCGGTCTTTTCTTTGTTCGTCATGCGCTGGACGATGTCGCCGCGTCGCAAGGTGGCCAAAACATCGGGATGAAATCCACGGCAGGAGATGATGCCGGCCGTCCGGCTGATCTGGGTGACAGGCGAGCTCGCCACTTCTTCACCCGAGCCCGCGGCTCTGATGGCTAAAATGTCGCCATCGCCGGGCACAGACAGCCCGCCGGTTTTTTCAGCGCGAAACTCCAGCCAGCCTTTTCCGGGAATTGTGTTGACAATCACACCGATTCTCAATCCCCGGTTGCCGGGTTGATCTCCCGACAGATACCGTTTGCCATCCTGACCGCGCAAATTGGCATCGGTGTACCCCCCACCGCGGTTATAAGCCAGCAGCATCGCGTCCTCATCGAGCGGCTCTCCATTAAGCGCCTTGCGATATTGCTCGACCGCGGTGGCGACATAGAGAGGACTTCTTAATCGGCCCTCTATTTTAAGCGAGTCCACGCCGGTGGCCACCAGTTGATCGATCACAGCAAGCGCGTTGAGATCTTTGGGTGACAACAACGCCGCAGAATCACTCTGGGCACGTCCATCTCGAATCAGTCGCCAATTCAAGCGGCAAGGTCCGGCACATTCTCCGCGGTTTGCGCTGCGTCCGCCACGAAGCCGACTGAGTGAGCACTGACCTGAAAATGAAACGCAGAGCGCCCCCTGGACGAACACTTCGGTTTGCAGGCCTAATTCGTGGGCTTCTTTGGTCAGACCGGCGATTTCCGGAAGCGATAATTCTCGCGGCAGGATGACCCGTTTGACGCCCAATTCGTGCGCCGCACGCAGAGCGGGCGCCGTCCCCACCGACATCTGTGTGCTGGCGAGCAATGGCAGCTCAGGCAAAAGGCGGGTCAGCAGGCGGGCCAAGCCAATATCCTGAATGATGACTCCGTCCACACCGGCGGCGTACGCCCGAACAGCAAGCCTCAGCGCGTCATTTAACTCTCTTTGGTAAATCAGCGTGTTAAGGGCCAAATAACCTTTGGCGCCGGCCCGGCGGACACTCATCATGATCTGTGGCAGGTCTTCCGGTCTAAAGGAAGCCTGCTCACCGCGGGCGTTAAATCGATCACAGCCAAAATATACCGAATCAGCTCCGGCGGTCAGGGCCGCACGCAGCGTCTCAAAATTGCCGGCCGGAGCCAACAGCTCCGGCCGGTTGGAGAACTCAATCATTAGAACACTCTCGTTTTCAATACCGTGCAGACTGCGCGGCGGTTGCTAAATGTGGAATCAAAAAAATGGATTGATGCTATTTCCGTTTCTTTCTGTTTTATTGGCGGATTCATCGGTCTTCGCAGGCTCGGTCACACGCGGGCGCGAAGGCTTTTTCGATTTGACCTTGCGCTCACCGGTCAAAGGATCGATCGAGGCGCTCGCCTCTTTGGTTTTGTTTTTCGGCTCGCCGGTGACCGGATCGATTGAGTACGACTCGGTTTTACGAAAATCAGCGAATGGGTTGATGCTCTTTCCGGGTTCGACCGCGCGACCGGCAGCCGATAGGTGTCCGGGCTTTTTGGGTTTGCCTGTCAGTGGATCGATGGACATGCCTTGTTTGCGTTCGCTTTTGCGTGGAGTCGCATTGTCCATCATCAGATCTCGCGTCTGGGAGGCCGGTGGGGCCGCAGGCCGTCGGGGCTCCGTTCGTTTTGTCGAAGTGATGGGATTTGGTTTTGCCGCGGTTCCCTTCGGGGAGATCGTCGCACGCCGAATCGTGTGATCCGTCCTGCTCCCACGCCGATCGGCCAACGGCGGGCGATCGGGCTCCACTTTTGACGCTTCTTTTGTCTCAGACGCCACTTCTTCAGCCGGCAGCGATTTGGCGGGTTGCTCCGTCGTAGGTTTTGTTGTCAACTCGCCGTCCGGTTTGGTCGGGGCCGGCGTGCCGCGCAAGCGCTCAAGCTCCTGCTCCAACGCGATGTGCCCACTCATAAAATTGACAAAGGCGAGCGTTGTGCACTGTAGATTTGTGGCGGTCGGATTGTCCGCCTTGGCCGCTTGCACCAACTCATCGACCCGTTTGGTCAGTTCAAGCGTTTTTTCTTTATCTTGAGCGACGTTAAAGCTATATTTAATGCCGCCGATCAGCACAGTGATAGTATCCATGATTCTCCCTCCATGTCTGCTGAGATTTACATATTTTAATATTATAGTACAGAAAACTATCCTGCCGCAAAACGTCGTCATGCAAAAATGCCTTCCGATTCGTTGTTCGGAAGGCATTTTTTGTGAACTTAGGTGCAAAACCGGATTAAACGGTCGGTTTCAATTTGTTCATTGAACCGGCGTTCATTGAACCGGCGCCAATGTCGTCAGCCGTTGTAGGCTGCCAAGCGTTCTTTCAACGCGGCCAGCTGATTCTTCATCTCGATCGGCAGGCGGTCAAACTTCTTGTAGTACTCTTCAATATCGGCGATTTCCTGTTCCCAGACATCCTTGTCAACGGACAGCAAATCAGCGACATCTTCAACCGTGAAGTCAGCGAGTCCTTCGAGGCTGATGTCGGCCGGATTTGGCAGATAGCCGATGGGCGACTCGACCGCGTCGATTTTGTCGTCGCAGCGGGCTAAAATCCATTGCAGCACACGGAAGTTGTCACCAAAGCCGGGCCAGATGAATTTTCCGTTGTCGTCCAGTCGGAACCAGTTGACGTTAAAGATCTTCGGCTGCTTTTTGAGCTTCTTGCCCATGTCAAGCCAGTGTTGAAGATAGTCGCCCACATTGTAGCCGCAAAATGGCAACATGGCCATCGGATCGCGGCGCACGACGCCGACCTTTCCGGCCGCGGCTGCGGTGGTTTCCGACGCCATTGTGGAACCGACAAACACACCGTGTTCCCAGTCAAAGGACTGATAGACCAGCGGAGCGGTCTTGGCGCGTCGTCCACCGAATAGAATCGCGGAAATCGGCACACCTTCGGGCGCTTCCCAGTGATCGGAAATGCTTGGGCACTGGCTGGCCGGCGCGGTGAAACGAGAGTTCGGATGAGCGGCGTTTATGCCGGAATCCGGAGTCCAGGGGTTGCCCAGCCAATCGGTCGCTTTCGCCGGAGCATCCACACCCATTCCTTCCCACCAGGGCTGTTTGTCTTCGGTGAAAGCCACATTGGTGAAGATGGTGTTGGACTTGGTGGTCAACAGCGCGTTCGGATTGGATTTCATGCTGGTGCCCGGAGCCACGCCGAAGAAACCGGCTTCCGGATTGATGGCGGACAGCGATCCGTCCGCGTCGGGACGCATCCACGCGATATCATCACCAACGGTATAAACTTTATAGCCTTCCGCGTAGGCGGGAGGAATCAACATGGCGAGGTTGGTCTTGCCGCATGCGCTGGGGAACGCGCCGGTGATGTACTTGGTCTCACCTTCAGGATTCTCAATGCCGAGAATCAACATGTGCTCAGCCATCCAGCCTTCGTTTTTCGCCTGATAAGACGCGATGCGCAGCGCGAAACACTTTTTACCCAGCAACACATTGCCGCCGTAGCCGGAGTTGACAGACCAAATCGCGTTGTCTTCGGGGAAGTGGACAATATAACGATTTTCCTTGTCGATCTGCGCCTTTGAGTGTAGGCCTTTGACGAAGTCATCGCTCTCGCCCAGCTGTTTCCAGGCTTGGTCGCCGATCCGGGTCATGATGCGCATGTTCAGCACAACATAGATGCTGTCGGTCAGTTCAACGCCGATTTTGGAAAATGGAGAACCCACAGGACCCATGATATAGGGAATCACATACATCGTGCGCCCTTTCATGGCGCCATCGAACAGCGGTGTGAGTTTGGCGTACATCTCCTGAGGATCCGCCCAGTTGTTTGTCGGACCGGCGTCTTCTTGTTTGCTTGTGCAAATGAAAGTCCTGTCCTCAACACGCGCGACATCGTTCTCCGCGGTGCGATGATATAGACAGCCCGGCCAATCTTGTTGGTTCAGATACATCATCTCACCGGTAGAGGTGGCTTCTTCTTCCAAGCGATTCTTCTCTTCCTCGGAACCGTCAAGCCAGCAGATGCTGTCCGGCTTGCACAGCGCGGCCATCTCATCGACCCACTGCTTCACAGCTTTACTTTGACAACTCATAATTGTAAATACGTCCTTTCTTTTATCTGTCAATCCTTTGAATGATTCATCGAATGAATGAACCGTCAAAACATGACATGGTTTTTGTGTGTTGAAAAATGATTTTCAGCATGACAGGTGTCACACGCATCGTTTTCAAGTGTCATTTCACATAGACTTCATCATATCATATTTTGCAATTAAGAAAAGTGAATCTCGCAAAAAACACTAAGTTTTCGAGGCGATTTCGAGCGCCACGTTAATTCTCCTGTTTGAAACGACCCGGACATCCCTGTTTTCTACTAATAAAAGGTGGTTTCATTCTTTATTCAGACATTTTTTCAGACATTTATAGAGTGACAAGTATTGCTCCGGTGAGATTTGCTCCGGACGGATTGAAAGTTCGATGCCGGAAACTTGCAAATACTGTCGAATCTGTTCATAACTTGATTGACCAAGCCCTTTGACATTGTTGAGCAAAGTCTTGCGCCGCTGGCGGAAACAAGTTTTGACGAAACGATAAAAAGAACGGATCTCCGGCTCAGCCGACCTCCCCCGGGCTTTGATCGAGACGACTGCCGAGGTCACGGCAGGTGGCGGAGTGAACAGATGGGGCGGCACAATGAATTCCATCGACACCGCGCCCTGGAGGTGGGCCAGAACATTGACCGGCCCGTACTCTTTTCCGGCGCGTTTCAACAGGTTTTCCGCAACTTCTTTTTGAATCGTCAGCACAACGCAGGCCGCGTCCGGACACGACAGCAGAAAATGTTCGAGCAAAGGAGTTGTGATGTAATAGGGTATGTTCGCGACGATTTTTAATGGGCGCCCTTCTTGTTTGATATTGCCCAGGTCCGCTCGCAGCGCGTCCTCAAAGCGCAAGCGCACGTTGGCGAAGGACGCGAAGCGGTCGCGCAGCAAGGGTTCCAGTTTATGATCCAGCTCCAGCGAGACAATCTCAGCTCCGGTTTGGGCCAGTTCGGCGGTCAAAGTTCCCGCTCCGGCGCCGACCTCGATCACTGTGTCAGCCTCATTCACGTTGGCGATCTGCACGATCTGACGCAACACTTCGCGGGAATGCAAAAAGTTTTGTCCCAGATTTTGATTGAGTGAGATATTGTACCGTCGCAACAGCTCTCGTAAAGAAAGATCCTCGAATGGATCACGACTCATCATGGGTTCGCTCTCCTTCCACCTTTGTCCCGTCTGTGGGAGGGTTTGGCGCGAGCGAAACCTGTCGGATCTGAGCCTCGACAGACTTTGTTTCTATTTCGGCTGTCGCGAGATCCAACTCGACCGAACGGATACCTTCGGGCGGATCATCTTGCGCGACCGTTTCTTTGAGTTCTTCTTCAACGGTAAGCACCGTTGGACGTGTCAGCGACTCACGCTCCGCCTGTCGTTCCAATTGCCGATTTGATTTCGCTTTCGCCGAAATCGGCAGGGCGTCAGCAAAAGGTTGGTTGAGTTTGCGTTTGAGCTCAAATTGATCAAATAAAACTTTGCCTGAACGTACTTTGTCCAAAATATGGATGCGGATATCAACGATGTCTTTTTCACGCAGGCCGGTCAGGGGAAATTCAAATTCCTGCCAGCGCAGACAAGCTTCCAAGGTAAGCCAATCTGACACGCCTTCGACGCGGATGTCTTTTTTTCTGCCGTCCGGGTTGAACACCACGACCGACAGACTGTCATAATTAGCCAGGTTTAAGCGAGGACGCAGCGAATAATAGTCCAGCTCGGGCGACAGCACAACAAGATCGGCCCTGTCTCCCGCGTAGCTCACTTCCAAAGCGCCCACCCCTTCACGTTTGTTAAACGTGTCGATTTTCAAGCGGATGTCGGTTTCCGGAATCGCCTTCCAGACCGGTAGAAACTCCGGTTTGATTCGCTCGGCCCGTTCAACATTGTTGGCCATTTTCGACGGCCGGTCGGACTCCGAAACCATCTTGTCGCTGTCCGGACCTCCCTCTCCGTTCGGATCTTCGGGAAATGGAGCGGCCCATAAAGTCAATTGATCGCAGCTCAGCCAGGTGGACGAGGCGGCGGGCGTCCCGGGTTGTTTGGCGGTGGCGAAGGGAGCGATGGCCAGGTTTTCACCTGTGCGCAGATTGGCGTCCACACACATCTCCGCGTAGGCATAAGTTACCTGGCGCGGCAGCTCAATGTCGGGATGCCAGACCATGACCTGCATTCCATACAGCAATCGCGCCTCCGCTTTGCGATAGACCTGATCTTCGCCACAAATCGCAAAGCCGCCCGGCACGGATTCTCCCGGCCGGATGATCAGCGGTTGACTCAGGTGGCGAAAAGAGAGCATCAGTTTGTTGTGCACTCGCTTGACCTGCCGCACCTCCGGAGAAGTGGGAGGTGATTTGCGATTATAGGTCAGCCCCAGCGCGACGGTGGTCACTCGTTCGGCTACCTCGCGCTTGTTCGTCGGATAGAGATGATTGTCCCAAGGCTCTTGGTTTGTCCGCCATTGCGGACTGAGATCCTGAAGCGCGATGAATCCGGCGGGAATTGGAAGATTTCTGCGCATTCTCGCCAGTGTCAAATTGAACATCGGCAAGGCGGACGGACTATGTCCGGCGTAGACCGCGGGGGCCAGTCCGGTGTACAGCAATTGGATCTGCTCTCCGGGCACCTCGTTAAAGACCGATCGCCAACTTTCGAGCTGTAGTTTAAAAGCCTGTTCATAAAACAGTTCATCGCCAACCTCGTTCTCACCTTGCGCGATCAAAAAACCACGTATCCTCATCCCTTGAAAAGGCGCGATCTTATGGTTGAAAAAGGCCGCCGGCTGGTGAATCGAGTGACGGCTTTTGGGCAGCCAGGTTTCCTCGGTCACCCAAAGGTCGCGTTTCTTGAGTGATTCGACAAATGATGGATTTTTTTGAATGACTTGATAATCGATCCAGCTCTGGACGGGCGCCTCGGCCAACGCAGTCTGCACGATGCCAACCGGTACGCGCAAAGCCTGTTCGAGATTGACCGCGAAGTGCGCCGAAATCGAACTCACCGTGCGCAGCTCGATGTAGTCGCGGGCGGTCAGCCAACGACCTCCGGAACATTCTTTTTGCGGTTCAAAGTGAAACACCCCATCATCGGGGTCCAGGCCAAACGCGTTTTGGGTGAACAGCCGCACATATGGCTTGTCATCCAGCAGGCTTTTGTATTTACCCTCGTCGGCCACCGCCAGCGGCAGTTCCATATTCCCCTGACCACCTGTCACCCAGACCTCGCCGACCAAAACGTCATCCAGTTGAATGGCGATGACCTTTGGCGACGGCGCGCCCGGCCGTCGGACATAGGGCTCCTCATCGAACAGCTGCGGCTGTTCGACGATTGTTTGGATTGAGATGGTGTAAAGATTGTACGAAGCCTCCAGTGAGGGGATAAACAAGGAGAAGGCTCCATTGGAGTCGGTCACACAGTTGTCGCGATGGATCACGCCCTGACGACCGGTTCTCCGTTGCTCCCCGACGCGAAGCGGGGAACGTCTGCTGATTTCCATTTCAATCGGCGTGTTCGCCGGACCGACTCCTTGAAAAGTCAAGGGGGCGTGTTGCTGCAAAACCATGCCACTTTGAAAATAAGGGGGTAATATAAATGACTGTGTCGACATGATCTCTCCTTTTTAAGACTGCCGCGAAGGGGGTTCGATTTTGTCGCCATGCTGAATGTACAGTTCTTCGCGCACCAGGCGCGCGTCGTCTACGATCGCACGCGGGACATCAAAGTATAGGTGAATGGCGTCACACAGACTGTCCATGCGCAGGTTCCGCGCACTGCCCGCCTGACAACGAATCCGTAGCTGATCGGCCCGTTCTCCCGGCTTTGCCTGGATCAAAAGTGGGCGGAGATCGATCGTCCGGGTCTTCCCTTTCGCGGTCCGCTCGACTTCAAGCACACCGGCATCCATCAGTCCGGTCGCCAGGTCCGCGGCGCCGGCGAACTCCAACAAATAATCCGCCTCTTTTACCAACCCCATCATGTTTTTTGTTTTGGTTTTTAACAGCCAGCCGTCACGCGCCCGAATATCATTGGGCAGCGACTGATTCAGCCGATCCACAACTTCCAACTCATCTTCCGTGGACGTCAGCGAAATATCCAGATAATCATTAATGGTCTCGATGCCGACACCCGCAGGCAGCGCGAAAACAAGTTCGGGTCGAGGATTGAATCCTTGCGAATAAGAGACAGGCAGCCCCGCACGCGACAAAGAACGCTCAAAGGTACGCATCATGTCCAGGTGCCCCAACCAAATCGCCGCGCCTGAGCGACCGAAACATATCCGGAATACAGATTTGACCACGCTGTCTGGATCACTCATGAATTCACTCCTTTTAATGATTCGATCACGCCCGCGCGCTCTGAGCCAGTTGGACAGATTCCCGCGTGAAATGTCTGCGCTCCACACATTCCGCACGCCACCCTGCATTCAGGTGTGAGTTCGGCGCGACCGGTCTTCTCCCATTCAGACCACAGATACTCATCGGTCACTCCGATATCGATATGGGACCAGGGAAATATCTCATCCTTCGACCGAACCCGTGTCGTGTAAAACGCCGGATCCAGCCCGGCCCGATCCATCTCTGCCAGCCAAACATCAAGGTTGAACCGCTCATCCCAGGCATCAAAGACCTGTCCGCGTCGGACTCCGTTCAACAGCACTTTGCCCAGCCTTCTGTCCCCACGGGACAACACTGCCTCCCACGCGGACACCTCCGCGTCGTGCCAGTTATAGCGAATCGATCGATCGCGCAGGTGATCCTTCAAATAATCCTGTTTTTCTTTTAGCTGTTCAACTGTATCCTGCTCCGCCCACTGAAAAGGGGTGAACGGTTTGGGAATGAACATCGAGGTGCTCACCGTGAGTTCGAGGCGACGCTTCCGGCCTTTGACCTCGGTCCGCCGATAGATCTGAACGATCTGATTGGCCAGCTCAACGATACCCGCGACATCCTCCATCGTCTCGGTCGGCAGTCCCAACATGAAATATAATTTCACGGTGGCATATCCGCCCTGAAAGGCCATTTGACAAGAACGTGTCAAATCTTCAGCTGTGATTCCCTTGTTGATGGCGTCTCTGAGGCGCTGAGTTCCGGCTTCCGGAGCGAAGGTCAACCCGCTTTTGCGGGTGCGGGACACACGGTCCATCAATTCCAGAGAGAAATTATCCAATCGAAGGGACGGCAATGACAAACTGACATGGCAAGGTTCCAGGCGGTTGAGCAACCCTTCTGTCAGTTCTTTGAGACGGCTGTAGTCCGACGTCGATAAAGAAAGCAAACCCAGCTCATCATAGCCGGAAGATTCGGTCATCGCGATGGCTTGCTCCACCAACGTTTGAGGTTTTTTCTCACGTACCGGACGATAAAGCTGACCCGCCTGACAAAACCTGCAGCCTCGCGGGCAGCCACGGAAAACTTCGAGAAACATCCGGTCGTGCACAATCTCGGTGTTGGGCACGATCATTTGATCGGGAAATGGCGTCCCGTCCAAGTCTTTGACCAACGCCTTTCTCACTTTTTGGGGCGCCAAATTGTTGTTTGGCTCGATCGAGGCGACCGTTCCGTCCACATCATAGGTCACATCATAAAACGAAGGGACATAGACCCCTTGGATTTGACTCAGTTTTTCGAGCAAAGCGCGCCGGGACATGGACAGGTCGTCTCGCCAGGAGGAGATTTCGTCCATCACCCGCATGATGACCTCCTCACCGTCTCCTACCATGACAAAATCTAAAAAATCCGCCATCGGCTCACAGCAATATGAAATGGGCCCACCGGCGCAAACCAACGGATCACGTTCGGAGCGCTCCGCGCTTAGTGCGGGTATGTCGGCTAAATCCAACATATTGATGACGTTGGAATAGGACAGTTCGTATTGCAAAGTGAACCCCACCACATCAAATTCCTTGACAGGTGTTCGTGATTCAATTGAAAACAATGGCAGTCCCAGCTCGCGCAGTGCGGCCTCCATGTCCGTCCAGGGCGCAAAGACCCGCTCACACCAAGTGTCTTCGCGTTGATTTAAGATATGATATAAAATTCTCAAGGCAAGATTCGACATGCCGATTTCATAAGTGTCCGGAAAACAAAAAGCGAAGCGTGTGCGGTCCACGCCGTCATCTTTGATGACGCTGTTTTTTTCTCCACCCGTATAGCGGGCGGGTTTTTCGACATTGCGCAACAGCGCGTTGGATAAATGGACGGTCGTCATATGACTGATCTACCTCTTTCTAATCAAACAAGGATATGTGGAATCGTGAATTGACGAGTTCCACCTTTAACAGAACGCGCGACCTGACGCAGGCGAAAAGCCGCGGCACAACAGACCGTCGACGCGTTCCAAAATGAGCTTTGACCGCTATTTTACCATCCATGGACCGAACATAAAACAACGTTGAGAGCGACTCCGCTCGGAGAGGTTTCAAAAGACGGTAAAACGCCTCCGATTTGAACAGCGAATCGATGGCCGCCCCGTTCACCTCGCAATCGATTGGCGAACTTCAGGGCGGCTGCTCAAACGGAGACGTTTTTCTAATAATTCGGTTAGTCAGCTTCGTGTGAGAGGAAACGTCTATCAGTCATTATCCTCAAGGCGCGCCCGCAGTTGGGCGCCGTATTCCTCAAAGCCCGGCTTGCCGAGCAAAGCGTACATATTGGTCTTGTATCCTTCCACCCCGGGCTGATCGAAGGGGTTGATCGCGTTCATATAGCCACTCAACCCACAGGCGATCTCGAAGAAATAAATCAATTCACCCACATTTTCGGCGGAGATCTCCGGTAATGTCACCATGAGGTTTGGCACACCGCCGTCCACATGAGCCAAAATAGTGCCCTTCATCGCCTGTTCATTGACCATGGACATGTCCTTGCCCGCCAAAAAGTTCAAACCGTCCAAATCTTTGTCATCGACAGGGATCTCGAAAGGACGGCGGGCGGCCTCTATGTGGATCACCGTCTCAAATAAAAATCTTCGTCCATCCTGGATGTACTGTCCCATCGAGTGGAGGTCGGAGGAATTGTCGACGCCGGCCGGGAAGATGCCTCTGCCATCCTTGCCTTCGCTTTCGCCGTACAGTTGTTTCCACCATTCGGTCATAAAATGAAATGAAGGTTCGTAGTTGACCATGATTTCAACGCCATAGCCCTTGCGCAACAAAGCGGTGCGAGCGCACGCATACTGATACGCCGGATTACGGTCGACATTTTCCACCGTGAATCGCTCTTGCCCGCGGCGAGCGCCCGCCATTAAGGCGTCAATGTCCACACCGGAGACGGCGATGGGCAGCAGACCGACTGCGGTCAGCACGGAATACCGGCCTCCGATATCGTCCGGCACGACAAATGACTCATAGCCTTCCTGATTCGCCAGTGTCTTCAGCGCGCCCCGCTCTTTATCGGTCGTGCAATAGATACGGCGGACCGCCTCTTCCTTGCCATATCTCTTCTCCATGTAATCACGGAAAATGCGAAAGGCGATCGCGGATTCAGTGGTGGTGCCTGACTTGGAGATGACATTGACCGAAACGCGTTTGTCACCGAGAATGTCAAACAAATCAGCCAAATAGGTTGAACTAAGGTTGGTTCCGGCGAAAATCACGCGGGGAAAATTACGCTGGTTGGCGGGCAGATCGGCGTCAAAATGGTGTCCCAAAACATCGATTACCGCCTGGGCTCCCAGGTAGGATCCGCCAATGCCGACGACCACGAATATATCGGTGTCCGCCTGAATGGCGCGAGCGGCCGCTTTGATTCGGTCAAACTCGGCCTTGTCGTAATCGGTTGGAAGCGTGATCCAGCCGAGAAAATCATTGCCCGCGCCGGTGCCATTCATCAGTTCGGCATGCGCCGCCTTCGCCTGAGATTTCAGGTTGACCATTTCATGATCCCGCACAACATCGGACGCGTTTTTGTAGCTAAATTGAATCATTACCTACCTCCATTGATTGTCATTTGAAAGCCAATAATATCCAGGGACACGGTCATCTAACCGAATCGACATCCATCCAACGCTGTGTCGGATGCCGCGCAGGTTGAGCGAGCCTGTGGGATCGTCCATGTCCACACCTTCGGCCAGTCCGGTCCATATAACTGTGTTTAATAATAGCATGAAATCCTAATATCGCCGTCAAATTTAACCAATATTATGCGGCTAAATAGTTTTAAAATGACTTTTGCACCATTTTAGATCAAAAAATTTGGTGAGATCGCTCTAACAGAGAAGCTGACTGGAAAAATCAACACGGACGCGTTATGTCAAAAGAATTTTTCCAAGAACTGATCCCAGCCGATCACACCTCGCTTGACCGAGGCACGCCACTTTTGCTCAAATTCGCTCGCGATCGCCGCTCGTGCTTCGGGTCGATCCGCGAAAAACTCGTCGGCGCTCAAGATAAAGCGATATAGTTGCGCCGCCGCGAGTTCTTTGGCGAACCGACCATAAATCATATGCTGGCCGCGACAAAAATCCGCGAAGTGATGGAAGAACTCAAACGCGCTTTGTCTGACTTCGCAAAGGGATAAAATGATGTCGGCGTGATGGCCGGAGTTGTAATAGCGATCCAGCAAGGTCTCGATCTCTTTTAACAAGGCAAGATCGGCGAACGACAGGGCGTCGCTCGCGATGATCTCGTAAGGTGGATTGTCGCGCCACCTCATGCCACGTTCGCGGGCGGTCTGTTCCATCGCCGTGCCCTTCAGCACCTTCAAAAAGCCGAGCTGCAGCGCGTGGGGATGCATCGCCATCACATCATCGAAGGACTTGACGATGCCGGCCAACGATTCGCCCGGCAGTCCGGCGATCAGATCCAGATGAAGATGCATGTTGCCGGCCTTGCGCAGTCGGGTGACGGCCTCATGGATCTTTCTCACATCCCCATGTCTGCGAATGACGCGCAAAACCTCTGGGTCGGTGGTCTGCACGCCAATCTCCAACTGGAACAAGCCGTCAGGGGCGGTTTCCAAGGTCCGCAGCGCCTCTTCATTTAACAGGTTGGGTTCAATCTCAAAATGAAATGTGGTGCGCTGACCCGGTCGATATGCGGAAATTAAATGTCGCCAAATCGCCAGCGCCCGATCGGTGTCGGCGTTGAACGAACGGTCGACGAATTTGACCAGCATCGCCTCGTCCTCAGACAATTGATCCAGCTCAGCCAACACCAATTCCAGCGAACGGTAACGGATGCCGGTCTCCACCGAAGAGAGGCAATAGGTGCATGAAAAAGGACAACCGCGGCTACTTTCATAATAAATCATTCGATGCCGCAGGTCGGGCAACCCCCGCTCCCAATAATACGGGATATCATCCAGCGGAACCTGAATTGGAGGTGGTCCTGTATGTTCGCGGCCGATCAGCCCGGGTATCGAACGAGCCAGCTCGTTGGTGAGGGCATCTAATTTTTCCGCCGACTGAAACGTCTCCGCACGGTCGCTTAGCGCCAGGAATTCGGCCATTTTATACAAGGTGAACTCCCCTTCTCCACATAAGACAAGATCAGCTTGAGGCGTACGTGTCAGCTCTTCTTTCGCTGTATAGGAAACCTCAGGTCCGCCAATGCCGGTTATCACATTCGGCATCCCCTTTTTTATCGCCTCGCAAAGCTTTCGCACGATCTCGATATTCCAAATGTACGCCGAAAAAAGATAGACATCTCCGGCAGCCTTGAGCAACGCGTCCTCCAGCCAACTCAGCGGCTCATTGATCGTAAGCTCGACCAGCGAGATGCGCAAACGGCCGTCTGTCAAAGACGGCCGCAATTTGGATCGCACATAGGCGCGCATCGCGCGCAAGGCCGGGTTGGTATGGGTGAAGCGTGCATTGACTGCCACCAAAACGATATTCAGCACCTTAGCATCCTTCAAATCCCGGCATGATCAGGTCATCCGGTCCCTTGCCCGCCGGAATCATCGGGAAAACGTTTTCCATTGTCTTGACGCGGACGCGCAGCACCAGTGGCTTGCGATTTTCGATAAACCAGGTCAGCGCATCGTCCAGTTCTTCTTTTGTCTGAATATTCCGCGCCTTTATATCATACGCCTCGGCGATTTTGACGAAATCAGGATTCTGAGTCAGCATCGATTGACTGTAATGCTCATCAAAAAACAATTCTTGCCATTGGCGCACCATGCCCAGCGTGCTGTTGTCCATGATCAGCACACAGACCGGCAATTGTTCTTGCCGGAGCAGGCCCAACTCCTGTATCGTCATCTGGAATCCACCATCGCCGACGATCGCGACGGTGGGCCTTGAAGGGTCCGCGTAACTTGCGCCCAGTGCTGCCGGCAGACCAAACCCCATCGTGCCCAGGCCACCCGAGGTTAAAAAGGATCGGGGGGACTCAATATCAAAGTATTGCGCGGCGAACATCTGATGCTGGCCGACGTCGGTCGCCACGATCGGATTCAACCCTTTGAAGCGATTGGAGGTATGGGCGATCACGTAGGAGGTTAACAGCGGTTGCTCGTAAACAACCTGCTTTTCAATCAGCTCGTTGAATTTCACGGTCGTCTCATCGAGCATCGACAGCCACTCTGACCAGTCCGGATCAAACTCGACGGTCTTCTCCAAGGCTTGACTTAGATGATGTAAAAACCGTCCGGCGTCATCCTGCACGACGATGTCGGGCATCAGGCGCTTGCCGATTTCCGATCCATCGATGTCGACATGGACGACGACACGTTGTTTCGCGTTGCATTCGGAAGGGTTCGCGATCACCCTGTCACTTAGCCGGCTGCCGACGATCAGCATCAGGTCGCAGCGTGCCAAAGCCCGGTTGGACTGCACGGTGCCGTGCATGCCGACGTGACCCAAATAGTTTGGATTGTCCGTCCGCAGCGCGCCTTTGCCCATCAAAGTCGTGACACAGGGTAGTTGAATCGCCCGGCTCAATCGCTCGAGCTCGTCCGGCGCGCTGGGCGAGATGACGCAGCCGCCACCTGCCATCAGCAACGGCCGTTGACTCGCGCGCAAGGCTTCGACGATCTTATCGACCTGGTCCTCGGCGCGCTTGTGCATCGGGCGGTGGCGGCGGGTCGGACGCATCACAGTCAGCTCATTGGGGATCTCCAGCGCCAGAATGTCTTTGGGAATATTGACCAGCACCGGTCCCGGTCTGCCCGAAGTCGTCATCTGCCAGGCCTCTTCCAATGAAGGCAGCAGATCTTCCTCATTCATCACTAAATAATTATATTTGGTGATCGGCTCGGTGACTCCGGTGATGTCCGCCTCTTGGAAAGCGTCGGAGCCGGTGTCGCAGCGGGCGACCGCTCCGGTGATCGCGAGGACCGGCACGGAGTCCAATCGCGCGTCGGCCAAGCCGGTGGCAAGATTGGTGGCGCCGGGTCCGGAGGTCGCGAACACAACCCCCGGTTTGCCTGTGACCTTCGCGTACCCCTCGGCCGCGTGGATGGCTCCTTGTTCGTGGCGGGTCAAAATATGATTGAATTTGGCGTTGTAAATCGCCTCATATAAAACCAGAACAGGGCCGCCCGGATAGCCAAAACCACATTCAACATTTTTCGCCTGCAAAAAAGCGATTACCAATTCCGCACCATTCATATTTCTATTTCCTTTTATCAATTAATAAATGATCATCACGGCTGACTGACTCACCTGGGCTCTAGCGCTTGTGAGGTCAGATCTTCATACCCGCCCCTTCGGAAGCCTTGCCGGCTTGTTTGGCATACCGGGCCAGCACGCCGGTCAGCTTGCGATCGGGACACACCGCCTGCTTTCGCTTCGCCAGCTCCGCTGCGGACACATCCAGCGAAATGGTTCGCTTGGGGATGTTGATCGAAATCAAATCGCCCTCTTGAACTTTGCCGATCAGACCGCCGTCCACCGCCTCCGGTGTGATATGGCCGATTGACGCGCCTCGGCTCGCTCCGGAGAAACGTCCGTCGGTCAACAAGGCCACAGAGTTATCCAGTCCCATGCCGGCCAGTGCGCTGGTCGGACTCAACATTTCACGCATGCCCGGACCGCCTTTTGGCCCTTCAAAACGGATGACCACCACATCTCCCGGTTTGATCCGATGCGCGAAGATCGCCTCGATCGCATCTTCCTCGCTGTCAAACACTCTTGCCGGCCCCTCGTGCACCAACATTTCGGGCAGCACGGCGCCTTTTTTCACCACACAGCCTTCGGGCGCTATGTTGCCGGACAAAACCGCCAAGCCTCCGTCCTGAGAAACAGGGTCGGTGATCGAACGGATCACTTTGCCGTTGGAGCCTTTATTTCCTTTTAGTCTCTCTTCCATGGTGCCGTCGACTGTCCGCACATTTTTGTTGATCAAGTCCTGTTTGGCCAGTTCGGCCATGACGGCGGAGATTCCACCGTTGGCGTTCAGGTCGGTGATGAAATCCGTGCCGGCCGGATCCAGCTTGCAAAGCTGTGGCGTGGTCGCGGAGTATTCCTCGATCTCGCTCATGGTCAACGGGCAGTCCGCCTCATGGGAGATCGCCAGCATGTGCAACACTGAATTGGTCGAGCCGCCCAACGCCATGTCCACGCGCAACGCGTTCTCAAGGTTTTCTTTGGTCATGATCGCGCGCGCCGTTTTTTGCTCGGCCACCAAATCCAGGACTTTCATGCCGGCCTCTTTCGCGAGCCGCCTGCGATCGGCCAGCACCGCGGCGATCGTGCCGTTGCCCGGCAACCCCATGCCCATCGCCTCGGTCAGGCAATTCATGGTGTTCGCGGTGTACATGCCCGAACAGCTGCCACAGGTCGGACAGGCGCTTTGTTCAATCGTACATAGGTCATCGGCTGTGATTTTACCGGTGGATTCGGCGCCCAGCGCCTCGAACACAGACATCAGCCCCATGCGGCCAAATTGCTGAGCGTCACCGGGCAGCATCGGACCGCCACTGACAAAAATCGAGGGCAAATCCAGACGTGCGGCGGCCATCAGCATACCGGGCACAACTTTGTCGCAGTTGGGAATGAACACAACTCCGTCGAACATGTGCGCCTGCAGCACAATCTCGCACGAATCGGCGATGTAGTCGCGGCTGACCAGCGAATAGTGCATTCCGTCATGATTCATCGCAAGGCCGTCACAAACCGCGATCGCGGGAACCTCGAAGGGAACGCCGCCAGCGAGACGGATGCCGTCCTTGACTTGAGCGGCGATTTCATTCAGATGGATATGGCCGGGCACAATTTCATTAAAGGAGTTGATCACGGCGATAAACGGGCGGTCCATCTCCGCCTCCGTCAGGCCGAGGGCGTACAGCAAAGAGCGGTGGGGCGCTCTGTTTTTGCCGCTTTTAATGTTGTCACTTCTCATCGGTTTGTTCATAAATACCTCCGCGGATCCAGTCAGTCACCGGCTGATGGGTGTTGGGCACATTCGCGTGTCCTGATAATGTGTGGTTGTCCTATTGAAATGCCAAACGGCATTAAGTATTAATTCCAAGCTTGTGACCGTCGTGGTCGGCCAAGCTTCAGGGAGAGGTTCAGGTCAGCTGCTCCAGGACCTTTTCGGTCATCGCCGCGCATCCCAACACCCGCTCCTCATCGATCTCTGCGCCCGGTAAAACAAGGTCCGCGCAGCGCCAACCCGCTTCGAGCACACGGGCAACCGCGGCTTCGATCGCGGCGGCGGCCGCTTCCTCGCTCAACGAATGGCGCAACAGCATCGCGGCCGATAAAATTGTCGCCAACGGGTTGGCCTTGTCACTTCCGGCAAGGTCGGGCGCCGAACCATGAATCGGCTCGTACATCCCCGGTCTGCCCGGCACGCTCAGCGAGGCGGACGGCAACATGCCGATCGAACCTGTGATCATCGCCGCCTCGTCGGACAAAATATCGCCAAACAGATTGGTTGTCACAATCACATCAAACGAGCTCGGTCGTCTGACCAGCTGCATGGCCGCGTTATCCACATATAGATGGTCCAACTCGACATCCGGGTAGTCACGGGCGACACGCTTGACGGTCTCCCTCCACAGCCTTGAGCTTTCGAGCACATTGGCCTTGTCCACAGAGGTCACCTTCCCCCGCCTGCCCCGAGCGGCCTCGAAGGCGACACGCGCGATGCGGGTCACTTCGGACACGCTGTAACGCTCGGTGTCAAACGCGGACTCGTCGTCGGTGCCCGCGGCCGATCTGCCCCGCTCACCAAAGTAAATCCCTCCTGTCAACTCGCGCGCGAACAGGATGTCGATACCTTCACTGACGATATCCGGATGCAAGGGGCTGGCGGCGGCCAGCGGCGGATGAAGCACGGCCGGACGCAGATTGGCGAACAATTCCAGTTCGGAGCGCAACTTCAGCAAAGCCAGCTCCGGTCGGCCGGCTCCCTCGATGTGGTCCCATTTGGGCCCGCCAACGGCGCCCAATAAAACCGCATCGGAATTCTTGCAGGCGAGCAATGTCTGATCGGGCAACGGTGTGCCATGTTGGTCGTAGGCCGTGCCGCCGACCGCGTACTGATTCGGACTCAATGAAAAACCGTGCGTTTCGGACACCCGGTCAAGAACGGCGAGGGCGCTCTCGATGATTTCCGGACCGATCCCGTCGCCGGGCAATACCGCTATTTTATAATGCTTCACTTTGTCCACCTGATTTCTTAATTGTATAGCCGAGCAAACCGTCCGCCGCGATGATGTTTTGAATGAACTCCGGGAAGGGCTCGGCTTGAAATGTCTCCCCAGTGGTCAGATCGTGTATCACACCCTTTTTAAAATCAACCTCGACGACATCGCCGTCATTGATCTTTTCAGCCGCCGCAGCGCTTTCCATGATCGGCAAGCCCATGTTGATGGCGTTGCGATAGAAAATACGGGCGAACGAAGGGGCGATGACGCAGCTGACACCGCTTGCCTTGATGGCGATCGGCGCGTGTTCGCGCGACGACCCACAGCCGAAATTCTCGCCCGCGACAATCACATCGCCCGGTTCGACCCGCTCGACAAAGGTGGTGTCGAGGTCTTCCATGCAATGTGCGGCCAGCGCGACGGGGTCGGCGGTTGTCAGGTGGCGGGCCGGGATGATCACATCGGTGTCCACATTCTTACCATATTTAAAAACTTTTCCTTTGGCGTCCATAGATAGTCCTTTCTTTGGCTTGCTTTCTTGGGCTTGCTGACAATCCTCTTCAAGGTTTAAGAGAATTGTGACAGGCCACGATTAAACACTCAATCATCCAGTTCATCCGGACCGGCGACGCGTCCCGCGATCGCCGAACAGGCGGCGACCGCCACGCCCGCCAAATAGACTTCGGATTCCGGGTGTCCCATGCGTCCGACGAAATTTCGGTTGGTCGTGGACACGCATTTTTCGCCTGCGGCCAGGACGCCCATGTGTCCGCCCAGACACGGTCCACAGGTCGGCGGACTGACCACGGCCTCAGCCTCGACGAAAATTTCAAACAGTCCCTCACGTAGGCACTGATTCCAGACTCGCTGGGAGCCCGGGATGATGATGCAGCGAACCGATTCCGCCACCTTGCGATCCTTCAGATAGTGAGCGGCGATTCTCATGTCGTCAATGCGACCATTTGTGCAGGAGCCGATTACGACCTGATCGATCTCAATCGGGTCGAAGCCGCCGATCACATGGCCGTTCTCGGGCAGATGTGGGAAGGCGACCATCAGCTCCAGCTCATCCAGATTGATCTCATAAGTGGCCGTGTATTCCGCGTCCTCATCCGCCTCATACACCACATAGTCTCCCGCAGCATATCGCTCCGGGGCGACTCTTTGAATGAACTCCAAGGTGCGCTCGTCGACCGGGAAAATCCCATTCTTGCCACCTGCCTCGATCGCCATGTTGCAGACCGTGAAGCGATCGGCCATCGACAAAGAGGCGACCCCCGGGCCGGTGAACTCCATTGACTGATACAAAGCGCCTGAGACGCCGATTTCTTTAATAATATGAAGTATTAGATCTTTGCCACTCAACGGTGCCTTCAGCTCGCCTGTCAGATGAAAGCGCAGCGCCGACGGCACGCGGAACCAGGTTTGGCCGGTCGCCATCGCGCAGCCCAGATCGGTGCTGCCTACTCCGGTCGCAAACGCTCCAAGGGCGCCGTCGGTGCAAGTGTGAGAGTCTGCTCCGATCAGTGTGTAACCCGGCATGACCAATCCGTTTTCCGGCAAGATGACATGTTCGATCCCCATATTCTCCTTGCCCTGTTCAAAATAATTGGTAATCTCATACTCTGCGGCGAACTCGCGGATCAGTTTGGCGTGCTCGGCGGATTTGATATCCTTGTTCGGAGTGAAATGGCTTGGCACGATGCATACCCTGTCCTTGTCAAAGACCTGCTTGGCTCCGGTCTTCTTGAACACCGCGACGGCGGGAGGCACAGTGACATCATTGCCCATTACCAGATCCAATTTCGCCTCGATCAGCTGACCCGCGTGGACGGCGTCCAGCCCCGCGTGGGCGGCCAGAATCTTTTGAGTCATTGTCATTCCCATAATATATATCTCCCATCATTAATTTTATTTATTAGAGTACTCGTATTTGTCAAGCGGGACAATGCCGACATGAGACAAATATGAAACCTGAATATGATAAAATATTCAACCATGAGTATACTGAGCGTCGAAAATATTAGCAAATCTTACTTTGGCAAAAATCTTCTGCAAACCACCTCTTTGTCGGTCACCAAAGGTGACCGTGTCGCCCTGATCGGTGAAAACGGGACCGGCAAGACGACCTTGTTACGCATGATCGCGGGAGAGGAAGATCCGGACGGCGGACGCGTCGTGGTCTCGTCGGGAGCGTTGATCGGTTATCTGACACAACACACCGAGGAGATGGGCGACCTGCGCGAATCATCTTTGGAGTGCGGCAGGCTGAGCGCGTTGGAAGATCAAATTCGTCAATTGGAAAATGAAATGGCCTGTTTCAGCGACAGCGCGGCCGAGGGCTACAAAACGGTGATGCAACAATATAATCGCGCAACGGCTGAATTTGAGGCCGCCGACGGCTACACTTATCGGGCGCGCATGGCGGCCGCGCTGGCCGGTCTGGGTTTGACCGGAGACAGCCTGCACCGCCCGCTGGCCGGTTTGTCGGGTGGTGAGCGCATGCGTACGGCGATGGCGAGGCTGCTGATCAACGAGCCGGACATTCTGTTGCTGGACGAGCCGACCAACCACTTGGATATCGATGCGATCGAATGGCTCGAAGATTATATCCGGCGATACAGTGGGACTGTGTTGTTCATCTCTCATGATCGTTCATTTATCAACAACACAGCCACCACAGTTTGTGAATTGCGTGGTGCCAAGCTACATACCTATCCCGGTGACTACACAGCTTATTTGGCGCAAAAAGAAATCGAACAAGACTTCGCGCGGCAACAGGTCAAACGGTTGGACGAGGAGATTGAACGACAAAAACAGGTCGTCCAAACCCTACTTTCTCACCGCGATATGAGCGGTTACCACGACCGTGAGAAAGTTGTCGAGAAACTCTCTGACAAACTCGCGGCCGCGCGCGGGCAAATCGCTGCCTCGGCCAAACGGATGAATTTTCATTTCATACCTGAGACAAAAACCGGCGACCCTCAGCGGGTGATTTTGCAAGCCGTGTCATTGACCAAACAATTTGATGAACGCAGCCTCTTTGTCGATGTCAATCTGGAGTTGACCGCGTCCCAAAAATTATTCATCGCCGGACCAAACGGCTGTGGCAAATCCACATTGATCAAAGTGTTGACCGGCGCGGATGATCGTTTCACCGGGACGGTGACGATTTCCGATGCCGTGACCTTCGCCGAGATGGGACAGTTTGTTGAGTTTGACGACGAGAACCGCACGCTGCTGGAAGAGTTGCTCGCCCACTCGGAATTATCCGAGACGGCCGCCAGGAACCTACTCGCCCGATTCGGTTTTCGCGATGTTGAAGTCTTTAAGGAAATCAATGTGCTGTCCGGCGGCGAGCGGTCAAGACTTTATCTTTGCCGCCTGCTGGAAGAACGGCCGGATTTGTTGTTTCTCGACGAGCCGACAAATCATCTGGATATCAATTCGAGGGAGATACTCGAACAGGCGTTGGCCGACTACCCCGGTGCCATCCTTGGAATCTCGCACGATCGTTATTTTGTCGATCGCTGTGCCGACACGGTCGCGGGTTTTATCGGACACGATGTCTGTCTGTTTGATTCCTTTGAGCACTATAGAACAAAGGAGCGACTCCATCGCCGGGACCAACGCGAACTCAAGGCGCGCGAGCGAGCTGAGGCTGTCGCCAAAGAGCGGACGGACAAAAATCAGCAATCCGCCAATCGCGCCGAGCAGCGGCGCAACGTCGCACGATTAAAAGAAGAAAGAAGCAAGCTGGAGCGGCGCATCGCCGCGCTGGAAGATGAAAAACAACAAATAGAAAGTGACCTGGGCGTAGATACCGAACCGCGGACATATGTGCGATTGGCGCAGATCGAATCCGAGACTGAAACCGCCTATGAAAGACTGTTTGAGCTGGAAGAACAGCTATGAAGGCGAGCGCCGGCCGTGTCCTCCCTCACCGCCACACTTTTCATGCCTCCACACTTGTCTTATCCGGTTTTTATTTTTCATAACAATCAAGCGCACGACCATGATCCGGTGACTCATAAGTCTTTTATCAGCCGGACGCTCTTGAGCAGATCGTTGGACGGATGGATACCCAATTCAATCAATTGATCTGTGACGTCGACCGGGACGGTGTTGCCCGGCAGCATCGCGTTCATCATGCCGCCAACAAAAATATGATAAGATTTTCCTCGCTTGCGCTGCGACTCAAGCAACTGGCGAGCATAGTCCAATACCTGACCGATATGGGCGCTGATCATCACGATATCGGTCTCCTCCTCATCCGCCAAATCCAGCAGATCGATGGGATCCGTGTCCACTCCACCATTTATGATCCGCGCTCCGGTATGGCGCATGACTCGATCGACCAGCATCAAACCGTAGCTGTGACAATCGGCCGAGACGACCACAATTTTCTTTCCGGAAAGTGAGTGGTCGAGCGCTTCACTTTTGATTTTCTGAATGATTTCATCCGCCATCTGCAAGGTCTGGCGACCCGGCACACTGGGCACATAGGCCGCAAATTCACCGCCGCCCTGGGTACTTGGATGAAACGCCTGTTCAATTTGCATGGGAGAGAGCCGCTTCAACACCATGATGAGTTCCAATGGATCATTCATATTCACACCGGCGGCTTCGAATGCGTTGAACATGTTGCTATAAAACTCCGTGCCTTTTTCGATCAACTCGTCGCGGATTGCCTCCAAAGGGGAGAAATCCATCAATGGCAGCCACTCTTTGGCCTTTTCCTCCGCTCGCCGACCGGCCGCGGCGATGTCAAACAGTTCTTGCAAAGTCGGCACCCTTAGCGCCTCGGTGACCGAGACCGGACTGATCGCTGTGTGCATCTGATATTTCAACTCGACCAAGATCTGAATCAACATCTCCTGCACACCAATACCATAGTTCGCCTCGATGTCATGCGCCCATTGCTCCAAAGTACCTCCATTGTAATATGACAAAATAGGCTCGTCCCACGAGCCAAACATCTTATGCAAGGCCATGCCAAACGCCATTCGTGGCTGAATGTCCGTCAACAATCCGCCAAAACTGACAGAAAATCTTGCGCCACACAGATCGTTGACGATATAACGTTCCATCATGACATAGCCTATATAGGAAGCGACATCCATGAAATAACCCGGCACGCCGTCTTCAGGATAGGTGTCCACAGATATAAATCGGTCGCGCTGTGAGGCCACTATGCCCAATGAACGGACCATGTCGCTGAAGCGCTGGCGGTCATCGGTGAAATTGGGAAAGTCCCAGATCATCTGAGAGAATATGCCCAACCTCGGAGTCCCTGCTTCGATCGCGTTGATCGTGGTCTGCAGATTGTTGGGTGTGGCGAGATGCCAGTCCTGCCAAATGATCTGGATGGCGGCCGCGTCGGAATGACGTTGCCAATCTTTGTCGTCCGGCAACACATAACTGGTCGGTTTGGGCGCCTTGTCCCAATATGAGAGCGGCAGTCCGGTCAACATGCTTGGTATATTTTGGATGGTTCGAATGTCCAGACCGGTCCGGTCGGAAAATTCCTCCAATGCTTTGATCGCGTCCAGTTGTTCATCCAACGTGGACAGACCGACCAACAGTTGCCAGGTCATTTTGCCGTTTCGTGTGTTGTCCTTGCGATAGTCCAGATAAGTCTCATATCCGAATCGTTTCAAAAACTTATTGCGCGACACGTCCAGCGAGGCGCCAATCTGTTTGCCTTCTTCCAATAATTCAAGCCCGTCCGGATAATCAACCGGAATCAGACTGCTTATATGTCTTACCAGCTGGGCATCCATGCTGCCCTCCTTGTCTTTTCAAAAGGTTTGTGTAATGAGCACAATTCGTTTCAGACTTTAATCCGGCACGACCGACACGCCGATTTCGCCAATATCCACCACCGGCGCATTTTCGAGCCCCGATGAAAAGCCCCACCGGTCAAGCTCGCCACCGATGCGGACAAGAGAGTCTCCGGAGCCCTGTGCCGCATCTGCTCGATCGACATCAGGTTCTCGTCTCCTTGTACAATATAATAGGGGATTTTATGTGTCGACGTTTGAGCTCCGTCTCCACAGAGGACAAAAACGCCCAGAACTTGGGAACCGGCCCGGCGGTGATTCACGAACCCTCCCCTTTATATCCATAGTCGCCTTTCAAAATCACTGTGTCTTGTTGATTAATCATGCGGGTCACCATGGCCCACATGATTAATTCGGAAATCAGGGAAACGGTGTGAGACGCAAGGTGCGATCGCTGCCAAGAGAGTTCAATGTCTTATATAACAGACCGATCTTGTATGCGTCATGTGCGTCGTTGACCATTTGTAAATCCGGCATGTGGACTTCCGGAATCTTCGTTCTGCATAATTGATCGGCCCGTTCGATGATCTCCTGTGTCAGATCGCTGCCCATCAGAAATATCGCCTTGGGATTGACCGTCGCGATGATCACACTGCATAAGATAGCCAACAGATCGACCAGCTCGTCGGGCTCTCTGGTCACCAGTTTGCGATGCTCATTGATCTGCCTTAACCTTGGAAGATAAGAAAGCTCACCTGAAAAACCATCATTTCCTTTGCACAACCGCCCCCGGATCATAATGCCGGCGCTCACACAATCCTGATAGGGCAGATTGATCAGCACCAAATTTCCGGTTTGTCCTTTGACTTTCGTCTCGTAATAGCCGAGCGCGCGCAGGTTCATATCATTTTCGATCACAAAATGAAGATTGAAGTATTTCTTCAGCTGTCCAAGCATGTCAAGATCGCAAAGACCTTTGATGTCACAGTCGGGTCCAATATTACCTTGATAAACCATCGCCGGAACACCGATCCCAATCGCGTGTATCAACGGATCATTTTCTCGTAAACTCTCAATTTTGGAAATAATCACGTCCATGTTCAGCGTCACTTGTGTGGGCGGACTATATTCAAGGATGGAGCCGACTCGATCGCAGAGTATATACCGGTAATAATCCACCTGGTTTTCATTGTATAACTGGAGACAGGCAATATGATAAAAATCAGGGTTGATGGAATAGCGTTTGGCCGGTCGCCCGCCACGGTTGCGATCGACGTCCGTTTCGATCGCCTCTCCGATCTCAAGGAGATGATTGATCGCGTTGCCACAGGTGGCGATGCTTAGATTTGATTCCCTGGCGACTTCGGCGATGGTGCTGTTTGGCTTTTCAAGTAAACAATCCACAATTTTGTTGATATTGATTTTCTTTAAGCTGCTGGTGTTCATAAAACCGTATTCCCCTTCCCTTCCCCATGGTAAGTACAGTCTGTGAACCGGCGACAACGGTCGAAACCGGCCCCCTCCCCCTATATTAGAATTATCTAATTATAACATTTTATTTTATTGAATCACCTGTCTTGTCAACTGAATAGTCATTGTTTAAATTTATGTTTAAAAATGTTTGCGATTTTGAATTTAGCACTCTCTTGAATTGTAAAAAGTCATCATTTATGCTGATTATGACTATTATTTTCGTAATTTTTCTCAACAAGGTCAAAATCATTTTGTCCGGTTTACGAATTTATAGATTTTTTCATTGATTTAAGATTATTTAAACGGTTAAAATGCGAATTGACCGGTGATTTATGTTATCTTGTTTATTGTCGTTCTCCTTTTTTGCCAAAGAATAGCTGTTCGTTTCAAACAGGATGAACGATGAACTGTTGAACAAATTGGAGATGAACGCACCTGATCCTTGAGAAAGTTCGGATGGATGGTTTTGTATCTAAGTCTTGACTTGCTCCTAAGTATGATTAAAACAAGTATAAGTAAATCATCATAAGGTGCCCGAATTTGAATGGAGGTTCATATGAGCAAACAGTATGACGCTTGGCAAAACTTTTTGAGTGTTCTCGACGAGGCCGCTGCCCTAGTTGGTATCGAGGAAGACAAATATGTCACCTTGAAATATCCTGAACGCGAATTGAAAGTTTCGATGCCGGTTAAAATGGACGATGGATCGGTACGTGTGTTTGAGGGATTTCGGGTTCAGCACAGCAGTGTGCGCGGACCTTGCAAAGGTGGGATTCGATTCCATCCTGACGTTGTCGACAGTGAGGTCAAGGCGCTCTCCGCTTGGATGACCTTCAAGTGCGCGGTCGCGAACATCCCCTATGGTGGCGCGAAAGGCGGTGTCGCCGTCGCCCCTGAGACGCTCAGCAAAGATGAACTTGCCCGTCTGACTCGTAAATATACCGAGATGGTCAGCATCGTTATTGGTCCACACACGGATATTCCGGCGCCTGATGTGGGCACCACCGCCGAGATCATGGCGCTGGTCATGGACACCTACAGCGTGCTCGAGGGTCATTCCGTTCCCGGTGTGGTTACCGGTAAACCGCGTGAGATCGGCGGTTCGCTCGGTCGCCCGGAAGCGACCGGACGCGGTGTTAAAATTGTGACCGATCAATGGATGAAACGTCTGGATAAAAAACCGGCGGACATGCGCGTCGCAGTCCAGGGAGCCGGCAATGTCGGTTCGGTCGCGGCCAAGCTGTTGTTTGAAGAAGGCTACCCGGTTGTTGGCATCAGCGATGTAAGTGGTGGACTGTATAACGCAAACGGCCTGGATATGGCGGGCATTTACGCTCACGTGTCGCAACGCAAACTGTTGTCCGAATACGAGGCGCGGGAGGGCGATGTCCGCATCACAAATGACGATTTGCTGTTGTGTGACTGTGATATCCTGATACCCGCCGCGCTGGAAAATCAAATCAAAGCTGAAAATGCGAACGACATCAAGGCTAAGTATATTGTCGAGGCGGCAAATGGTCCCACCACCGCAGAAGCGGACAAGATTTTGAATGAGCTTGGAGTGCAGATCCTGCCGGACATTCTTTGCAACGCCGGTGGAGTCGTCGTGTCCTATTTTGAATGGGTGCAAAATCTGCAAAACTTCTACTGGAATCTTGACAATATCAACGCTCAACTGACCGAGATCATGTTGACGGCGTTTGATGAGGTGTTCACCGCCAAAGAACGGTACGACACGACCTATCGCATGGGCGCCTATATCGTCGCGCTGGATCGTTTGGTTAAAACCGGTGAGATTAGAGGATTGTTTCCCTAATTGACTCGTCACCGCTTAGCGCTTCTTTTGGCGCACGCCGTTATTTAACGATAAAAGGGACCGGCTCAAGACACCGATACGTGTCGTGGGCCGGTCCCTTCTCATCTCTTGAGACATACTATCTTTCTTCGCCTGACTTTTTAGCGAAGACCTGTCGGTGGTGGCTGATTTAGTGGATGCCCGCCACGGCGTCCATGATCTCATTTTTGGTGGGCATTGCGGGAATGGCACCCTTTTTTGTGACCGTCAGACTGCCTGCGACATTCGCGAAAGTCAGCATTTCACCCAGCTCTTCCGCCGGCATCGTCCTTAATTGCGCTTTGTTTTTGTCGCTTATGAAATATAACATCGCTCCACAAAAAGCATCTCCGGCTCCGGTGGTGTCGATCGCCGAAACATCATAGGCCGGCCTTTGTTGAGAGGCAACCGCGTTCTTGCTAAAGGATCCTTCAGCGCCCAAGGTCACGGTCACCAACGACGCGCCATACGATAACAGTTGATCAGCGCCTTTGTCGAGATCTGTTTCTCCGGTCAACAAGGGGAGCTCATCATCTGAGACTTTTAATATATCGACCAATGGTAAGACATCCTTGATCTGCTTAATCGCGCTTTGTTCGTCTTTCCATAGGAGAGGTCGATAATTAGGATCAAAACTAATTAGCGCTCCTGCCGCTTTCGCCTTCCGCACACTTTTTTTTGTGGCTTCTCGAGACGGCTCATCTGTCAAAGACACGCTGCCAAAATGAAAAATATCGCAATTACTTAAAAGTGACTCGTCCACCTCTCCGTGCTCGAGGGTGACATCCGCTCCCGGTTTGCGATAAAAGCTGAAACTGCGGTTGCCTGTCTCATCCAGATGCACAAACGCGATCGTTGTCGGCACATCTGTCGAATAGACAAGATTTGCCGTGTCGATACCCGCATCTGAAATGGTTTGTGCCAAAAACTGTCCAAACTCATCTTTTCCAACCTTGCCGATGAAAGCTGTCTTCCCACCAAGTTTGGTGAACATCGCCAACACATTTGCCGGCGCTCCACCCGGATTTTGAGAAAAGAGTTTCATGCCCAATTCATTGGTCCCATTGGGTGTGAAATCGATCAACAGTTCGCCTAATGAAACAACATCGTACATTTTTTCACCTCAGAGATTGTGCCAATTCCAATCAACCTCAAATCATTTAATTGAGGCGCCAAATTTGTACAACTGACTCATCAGTCCCGGACGTTTGTCCAGATCGACCTCTCGGAGCACGTTGGTGATCACAATCTGTCCCTGGTCTTCCCACTTACAGTCCTTTAGTATCAGTTCATAGGTTTTGAGCATAGGATCGTAAATCGCTTTGTCTTCCTGTTCACCGCAAACCATCAGCGCGGCCGAAGTTATGGGAAGATCCTGATTGCCAATGACAAACGCGTAAAGTTTGTCAATCGCGGCCTTCAGCGCGGCCGGGAAGCTATACCAATAGATGGGCGTGGACAGCACCAGCACATCGGTGCGGCTCAGCTGATTGGCCAGCGCGGTGAAACCATCGTCATGCATACAGGGGATCCCATCCTTAAAACAATTGTTGCATGAAATACATGGTTTGATCGGACGTCTGACCGTGTCATAAAAAGTGACCTCATGACCGGCGGATCGGGCGCCTTCGGCGAACTGTTGAGCCATCGTGTCACTATTTCCGTTTTTCCGTCCGCTTCCTGTCAAGATCAAAATTCGTTTTCTCATCTGATTTACTCCTTTATCTTTTGTTTGGTTGAACTGATTATCAGATTCCCTCTCCGAGTGAGAAGATTGTCCTCTGTTTTGTTTACTCTGTCGTTTCTCAAATCGCCGGCGAATCTCATGTTCATCGTTGAGTCGATTGATTGCCAAAGAGCGCATCATTTCATCGACCGGATCGAAAGAACGCTTTTTTTTGCCACTGATTTTTCTGCTGTCACGGACGGTGGGACCGTAGCTGGTGAGATACTCCTTTTCGATGATCAACGCCCGATCCGCCGCGTGCAATTGGACTTGCTTGAGCTTTTTCCCGAGCAGATTCAATAGTGGAAACCAATTGACAAACACCGCCACCGCGATCCCCAAAAGAGTGTCCGCCATCCTGTCAACCGTGTATTCCAATGGGGCCTGCATTCCGCTAGTCACACATATGATCACATATACAATGACACCGATCGCGACCGAACCGGGCTTGTTCATACGCACCAACAGCTGCATGATTGGCAATGAGAACACACCTACCAGTATATAATAAAAAAAACCGTCGGGGCTCAAATGGAAGGTGTGAACAGTGATCAGCAAAAATAAATAAGAGTAAAAACCGGCGATCAGCGTGCCGGTGGATCGGTTTAACGCTGACTGCCAGGTGGAGCGCAAATCATTTTGCAGACAGACGACAGCCGCGATCGAGGCGGTGTACATATCCGGATTGCCAAAAAAATAACTGATCATCAGACAAGTCAAGATTGACAACGTTGTCTTGATGATGCGCATCCCCGGTGAGTTGATCACCATCAAAGTGCTCACCCGCAACAACCGGTCTTGAGCCGAGCGAAGTTGCATGCGTTTAGGATTTTTCACAGGATTGGGCAAGGCTTGTTTCCTCATATCCACAATTCAGAACGTAACATTCGCTTTGTTTCACTTTGGTTTGCCTGGCGCGACGCCAATATTGATCTCATCCATAGTTTAGCCAATAATCTATAAAATTTAAACAAAAAACCGTTTGAATTTGCGCGATTCCTTTCCATATGCTATAAGGAAATAATTATATATCTGCAGCTCACACCTGCATGCTGATTGGAGACACTCATGAAGCGCAGACCAATGATTCTGATTATCTTACTTGTCTGCTCACTGTCCTTGTCGTCTTGCGTTTTTACTAATAACACAACAAGGCGCCGAGATGATGTGGGCATGTCATCAGATTTTTCGACCAATTTGAACAGCGAAACCAACACGCCGATCCGTTTGACTGAACAAACACAACAACCGGGCGCGGGCCGGACACAAGGACCATTTGTCACGAGCGCCGCGGTGGATGGTTCCACGAGCGTTCGGACAGACACGGAGCTATCCACTTCGCTACCGGCTGAGCCATCCGACCCACCGACATCTTCCTCTTCGACTTATGTCGCCGATCAAGTCGATCGGACTCAACCGTCGGCGGAAAATCCTTATGAGATCGCTAAAAACATGCTCGACGCCTATCAATTGCCGGAGAACATCGGTGATAATGCCTTTGACCGTGGAGTGGCGACCAACCTTGAGCCGTATTGGAAGCAAGATCAAGATCCGCTGCGAAGAGCGATCATGAACCATATTGACGACCAGCTGGCGCGGGCGTCGACCACCATCGACCTATCGCCGATCCTCCGGGGTCAACGGTTGAATTTGCATCAATTCCTGGAGGAGTTGGACGCGATGTTTTTTACCGTGCGTGATTCCAATCCCGAATACTTTTATTTTACCACGATCACCTACACCAATCCCGAAGGTCACATTGTGGACGCAAGTTTTATCTATAATTATCGCTACTACGAGTATGACGAGGATGTGGAATTCACTGATTTTGTGCTGTCGTTGGCCGTCAAACCTGAGTTCGCGAGCGCAACGGCGCGTCGCGCGAAATTTCTTGAGATGGAAATTGAAGCGCAAAGGGTCGCTGATTTAATCATCAACGCCACAGACAACGACTATTTGAGATTGCGCCTGGCGCACGACTACGTGATCGATCGAGTGGACTTTAGTCAGCAGTACGACAAAGATACCAACAACGCGCTGAGTGGCTTGCTCGGGGATTCCACTTTATGTGTTGGCTATTCGCTGGCGTATAAAATGATTGTGGAACGTATGGGATTTCCCTGCATCTCAATTTACGGCGACACGAGACAAATCGGCGAGGGCACGACACTGCACAACTGGAACAAAGTAAAATTCAACGATCAATGGTATAACGTGGATTGTACCTGGGATGATCGCCCACCCAACGGTCCGAACCAATACAAGCCCGCCTCCTCTTTTTATTTTCTGCGTTCCGACAGCGGAATCGAGCGGTCTCATTATAAGGTGTTCAGTTTCGCCGTCCCCGACGCGCCGACCGAGTATTCGACTTATTGGGAGATCAATGGTCTTTATGCGTATGACGATGACGATGTGATCGAGCTGATGACAAATTTTATCAATCTCATTGGATCTGTTCCCAACGCACGTGAATATGGACTGAGTGTCAAAGTCATGTACGATGAGGATCTGAGCGACAAGGTTGATTCGCTGGCGGCACGGGCGGTCGACGCGTCGGATTATCATGTCTCGATCTGGCATGCCGAAACCTATGACGAAGTGATTTGTTTTTTCGCGCAGTTCGCGGATAACGCAAACGCTCCGGCCGATTAAGGTCGAAGCGTTCATGAAAGCAAAACAAAAGAGATGTCATTGTGATCGCAGGGGCAATCAAGGTCAGCGTCGACCTTATGAAAGCGGCCAGGTTTGATTGACCTCCTCGTAAGAACTGACAGTTCCGATATCAACGCATTTTCCGTCAAAGCGATAGAGTTTCACCGGCTTTCGAGTGTATAGCCAGGCCGGGAAATTGCCCGGTGCGTCGGGAGAATTGCCTTCTTCAAGATAGGTGCGTATCAGGGGCAGCGTTTGACGTTTATAGAAATAAGTCGCGTATACCGCGAGATTGGACGCCGGCCGCTCAGGCTTTTCGACCAGTGAGGTCAGCGTTCCGGCCTCATCGACTGTGGCGATGGCGAAGCGGCGCAAATCCTCGTTCGGATCCGGGATGCCCGCCAAAATCATATCCTCATCAAATGTTCGAAACGCCTCCCAGCAATCTTTGAGCCGGTAGGTGAACAGCGTGTCGCCGGCGATGACAAACAGATCTTCGTCGATATTCAATTGATCAATCGCGTACTGCATATCGCCGATGGCGCCCAGCTTATCCTCTTCACTCATCGTCTGATCATCTACCACGGTTATCTCGATGTCGGATCGCGTCTTTGACCACTCAATGAAATCCGCAGCGAAACGATGATTTGAAACGACCACGATCCGCGACAAGTCCGGCATGGTGACCATTTGGTCCACAATATAGTCGATAATGGGTCGACCCTTGACCGGCAACAAAGCTTTGGCTTTGTCCTTCGTCAGAGGGTACAATCTGGTGGCGTAGCCGGCGGCCAGGATGAGTCCGATCATTTTATCACCTCACTCAATGTCGTCAAACAGGTCCGTAAAGTCAAAGGTGGCGAAATAATCGCCCGCGGTCTCAGCTCGCCGGATCAGTTTGGCCTTCTTATCTTCGGTCCAAAGCAGTTCGGCCGAGCGGAGCTTGCCGTTATAGTTGTAGCCCATCGAAAAACCGTGGGCGCCGGTATCGTGGATGACAACCAAATCGCCCGGCTCGATCTTCGGCAAAGCCCGGTCGATGGCGAATTTGTCATTGTTCTCACACAGACCTCCGGTCACGTCATAGACATGGTCATCCGGCTGATCTTCCTTGCCGACAACTGTAATGTGATGGTAGGCGCCATACATCGCCGGACGCATCAGATTGGCCGCACAGGCGTCCAGTCCGGCGTATTTCTTATATGTATCCTTCATATGCAGCACTCTGGAGACCAGGCAGCCATTCGGCGCCAACATAAAGCGACCCAATTCAGTATAAATCGCGACATCGTCCATGCCGGCCGGCACCAGAACATCCTCATAGACCTCACGAACAGCGTCGCCGATGACATTGATGTCGACAGGCTGTTGTTCGGGGCGGTACGGGATGCCGATTCCTCCGGACAGGTTGATAAACGTGATATGGGCTCCGGTTTCATTTTTCAATTCTACAGCGGTCTCAAACAGCAGACGCGCCAGTTTTGGATAATACTCATCGGTGACGGCGTTGCTGACTAAAAACGCGTGAATGCCAAATTCTTCAACACCGTACTCTTTTAACTTTTTGAAGCCTTCCTTCATCTGCTCCAACGTGAAGCCGTATTTCGCGTCTCCGGGGTTGTCCATGATATCATTTGATACTTGGAAGACACCGCCCGGGTTGTAGCGACAGCTCATCCGCTTGGGCAGCTCCCCAACCAGGTTTCGCAGATAATCGATATGAGTGATGTCATCGAGATTGATTGTCGCGTCCAGGTCATAGGCAAGCTGATAGTCTTCGGCGGGCGTGACATTGGAGGAGAACATGATTTTATCGCCTTGAAATCCACAGTTTCGGCTCATTAACAGTTCGGTGTACGAGGAGCAGTCCACACCGCATCCTTCCTCTTTCAAAATCTTCAGGATGAACGGATTGGGTGTCGCCTTCACGGCGAAATATTCACGAAATCCCTTGTTCCAGGAAAACGCCTGATTCAGCGCGCGAGCGGTACGTCGGATCCCCTCTTCATCATATAGATGAAACGGGGTCGGATATTCAGACACGATTTTTTCCAAATCCTCTTGATTGATAAACGGTTTTTTCATAAACGTCCTCTCTTTTTGCTATTTTATATTTTCCGCCTGCTGAATATTGTTGCGATTGTAAATTGTCTCTTGTAGTTGAATGATGTTCGCCGCGTAATCAGGCAGCAGCACATCCATGCCATCTATGGTCACACTTGAATATAAGCCATCGTCCGGCAGACGCAACTGCTCCAACGGAGATTTTAACATGGTGGGTGCTTCTGTGACGTAAGAGAACAACTGCCCTTTGTCCATATTTGTGGTCACGTATGGCAGCACTTCTTCCATCACTTCCAGCAGTTCACCCGCGCTCGCGCCTTTTAATTTTTCGATAATTTTCGTCATGACGATTCGCTGGCGCGAAGTGCGTTGATAATCGGCGTTTCCCACCGCTCGAATACGAGAATAGCCGACCGCCTGCGCTCCCGTCAAGTTAACCAGACCAGCTTGATCCAACAAATTGGAATCCGCCGGCCGACCTTCTTTTTCGTTCATTCTTTGCACGGAATAGTTCAGGTAGAATCGTTCGTTTTCGGTTACCTCGAGTTCCACGCCCCCGAGCACATCGACGATTTTCGCAAAAGAATAAAAATCAACCAGCACATAATGGTCAACTTTGACCTTGAAATTTTGTTCCAAGGTCCTAAGTAACAGATCGGGGCCGCCAACCATGGTGGCGTGGTTCATCTTATAGTTTCCGACTTCCGGAATGGTGACATACATATCGCGCATAAATGAGGTAAGCATGATTTTTTGCGTGTCACGATTGTAGGAAAATAAAATCATCGTGTCGGAATTCGCCATCCGGCCCGGCTCGCGGGTGTCTGTGCCGATTAGAAGAATGTTGGTGACCGCACTGTCTTCCATGACATCACCGGATCTCAATTCCTTCAATTGTTCATCCGCGTCGCTCAAGCGATCATCCACGAGTGGTTTGAACGTCGCCCCGATTGAAATGGTGTCCGGTGTTTTCTCATAATTAATCTGTCCCAACAGACCATAGACGTACACCCAGGCGGAAGTCAGCACACCGACCAACAAACCGAGGATGATCACCAAAGCCGTGACCCAACGCCTGCGTGGCGGGTACGGCGATTTTGCTTTTTTCATAGTTATTCTCCGCATTAAAAGATAGCTTCTGTTAACTTAATAAAAAAAGAGATCTGAAATGCCTTTACCACTTCGGTAAAGAACATATTATCATATTTTAACACGGACGATTAAATCCGGCGTCCAACCGGAGCGCCGGGAACAACAAATCTCACACTTTTAGAATTGATCGACAGATTATGTAAAAAAAGAGCGGATTGCAAATCCGCTCAAAATTAATGAAACTTTCTTCCTCTCGCTCGCGCCAATGCCGGAGCGTCGGTGTTTTTGATGTCGTCCGGACCGTAGACTCCGGGTAAGAGAAATGGATTAATCAATCGGAACACAATATAAAACAGTGTGCCAGGTGGAACTATGATTTTTACAGGTGTACAGCGTCAAAAGTTGACCTTGATAATGATCCAATCCTGCCTCTTTTTGTAAAAATGTCTGATAGTCACTTGAATCGGCAAAATCAGTTGTGCAAAACACGTCTTCTCCTTTCGGATAGTATCCGGCTCGAATCACCCGGTATCGCTTTCGCTCCATGCGAGCGTACAGATCGAGGATGACCACGGTATCGGCTTGTTGTCGAGCTGATAAATCCGGAAAGTGATCGATCGCCGTGAATCCGGATCCATCTGTCAAACTATGACCGAAGACAACCAGATTGTCCGACTGTCCGGGTGATCCCAGATAACCGATTTCCCCTAAGTTGCTGACTTCTCCATCACGTGTCATCCGCTCATATTTATATGGATTTTGATGGTCGACAAAAATTGGATAGTCGATTCCAAATGGTTGAATCTGAATCCAACCTTTAAAATCAGGGTAGCGCGCGGCGATCGTTGAATAATCAGGCATGACGTTTTCTTGATCCATGTTCACGGTGTCATCGTCCAAGTCTTGATTTCGCGCCGTGCTAAACTCCGCCCCGGTTCGCACGGACGAGTCGTTGACAATCGCCTTCAACTCATCACGATTTTGTTCGGATAGCAGGGTTGACTTGTTGTTATATGAAAAATATAGAAAAATCAAAATGACCACAACCCACCCGCGGCGATCCAACGTATGCCGTCAAACAGTTCGCTTGCGCTCATAGACGCCTCTTTCGGTAGATAATTTTCAATATACCGACCAACATCAGCGTGAGAGCGGCCACCGCCATCACAACCACGACAGAGCGGGAAATTCTGTCACCTGTAACCGGCGGACGATGGGTGATTTTGTTTTTTGTGGTTTGTTCCGGCAAGGTTTCCTTTGGTCGTGAAATTGTCTTCAGTGTGTTCGGTGTGTTCGAAACGAGTAACTCCGCACGGTTGGGCAGGCCCCGCTCGTCAATTGAAAAATCATGGGATATGTTGGACAGTATGTATCCGGCCGGCGCAATTGTCTCCTTTACGGTGTAAGATCCGGTTGGCAGTCCGCGCAGCACGATCAAACCCATCTCATCCGTCACACCTCGATAAAACAGTGTTTCATCGTCGGCCAAAACCTCAAAGGTGGCACCGGACAAGGTGGCACCGGTCGCCTGATCTATTTTGCGAATCGTAACCTTGTTTTGTTCATTGATCATCTCGATTAGAGTGGCCTCTCCATCGTCTTTGATTTCAAAGACAATCTCGTTGGCGATCATATAACCAAGTGGTGCGAGGTTTTCCAACAGCTTATATTGTTTGCCCACAATCAGTCCATGGATTGTATGAGGCTCATCAGTTGAAATCCATTCATCGATCGTCTCTCCATTGACCATATCGACGAGTTGTAGTTTCGCGCCCGGAATTTCCGCTCCGGTGGTTAGGTCGACTTTGCTGATTTTAGCGACCGTTCGGCGATTGGATATCGTTATGACGATTCCATCGGTTTCGGTTTTCTCTGAAGAGTTTTCATCCACAACGAAACGAGTCGGACGCTGATCAGAATAATATCCTTGTGGTGGAGATACTTCCTCAAGATAATATTCACCAAATTCCAACCCGGTCACGGTGATCCGGCCGGTGCTGTCAGTTTGAAACAATCCGATTTCACGTTCCACTCCATTGACCACACTTACCAAGCGGAACACCGCACCTTCCAAAAGATGGTCCGATTCTGAATCGCATTTGACAATCGAGATGGTTTCCGTTTTTAACTTGTTTTCAATTGTTTGGATTGTCTGCTCAGTTTGTTGACTCTCTCCATCATTGACGGAGAGTTCAATGTCCAGATCGACAGCCGGATCGTATGCCTGATGAGTTTTAAGTTCTTTTACATAATAGGAGCCGGCAAAAGGAACCGTGAAAACACCTTCAAGCGAATCGTTCAATCCGCTGATCGCCACCATGCTGTCGGCCGGCAAGATATGTCCGTCGACAACCATCTCTTCACGATTAAACAGTCCGAAAAGAGTTTGTTCCGGCGCGGACAGGTGGTGATCATGCCATTTGGACTCCTCAAAAGCTTTCTGAAAGCGAAAAGTATAAGTTTGCTTTTGATTATAAAGTCCGGCTGTCTGAATCGACACACGCACTGCAGGATTTTCTTGTGTCAAATTGAGTTCGATCGGATCCATTTTCACATATCCGGCAGGCGCCGACTGTTCCACCAATATATATTCACCCAAGGGCAACTCTTTGCTGGATGCGAACCCGTTTGAATCGCTTGTCAGCACATCGACGACTTCGCCTTTGGCGTGGAGCATGACCGGACTCCAAGATTCTCCATCAGCCAGGGCCGAGCGCGAATAGATGTCTGTCGCCGCGAGGATCTCAAACATCGCGCCACCCAGTGGTCCATCGCTGAATTCCGCATTAGTCAAAAACAAATCCATTTCCGCTTCAGCCGTCAACGGTTCCGTCGTCCAACCTGAAAAAACCGGACCGCTTTTGATAATTTCGAGCACACCGACCAAGGGATCGTTTTGGATCACTTTTTCTTCTATTTTCATATCAAGTATGGTGTGGTCACCGGTTATTTCAATACGGATTCTGGCCCCTTCCGGATCTAAAAAATATCCCTCCGGAGCGCGCACCTCTTCTAAATAATAGATGCCCAAAGGCAGATATTCCGGCAGCGTGACTTCACCATTTTCATTGGTGGAAAACGAGTCAGTCAGTTGCTCATCCGGATAATAGGTGCGCATTGTGATTGGATCTTCAGCATCGGCTTCGGCGTAAATGCGAAAAGTGGTGCCGGCGATTGGAATGCGATTTCCGGTGGTGGAATCTGTTTTGACGATTTTCAACCGGGAATATCGCAAGACATTCTCAATCACTGCGAAGGCTTTGCCGCCATCTTCCTCAATCGTCAATTGAAATGGCCTCATCGGTTCTCTGTCACTCACTTCGGTGAGCTGTGTCAATGTGTAATCGCCGAGCGGCAACAAAGTTGAAATGGCGTAGCCATAATCGTTTGTCGTCATTCGATCGACCTCGATTCCGTTTTGATCGGCCACCAAAAAGGTTATTTTGGATTCAGGGTCTTTCAGATCGCTCGTTGGTTTGTCTAACTGATCCTCGGCAAATTTCATGATCTCCAAATAACCCAATGCCGGCCGTTCGTATGTGAAGATCAGGCCGGTTTTCTCTTCCGACTCCGTTTCGTTTTGTGTCTGTCGATCAACTTTGAAGTGATCGAGCGGCTCGCGGTCGGCGTCATTGGCTGAAATTTTAGAGTTTAGCTCGTCCACCGCGTGATTGAGCTCAAGTAGGGGCGATTCATCGTTACAGGACAACTGTGTGATATTGGTCGAGTGGCGCTCTGTGCCGCCATCATGACGCCCAACAAAGCGCACCGCAACCGGATTTAGCGCATATCCGGCGGGCGCCTGAGTTTCGACCAGATCATAGATTCCCAGCGGCAAATCCAAGATCTCAATTATGCCCGACACATCGGTACGCAGACCGCTGATCAAGGTGCTGCCCGGAGCGTGTGTTTTCCCTTCATATGAGACACCTTGAGTGTCGGAATCTCCATTTTGCGTCCCGACATAGATCAGGTCATATTGCGCATCGCTCAGTTTAGAGACCTCACCATCTTTTACCCCTTGAAGCAGGTCAACTTTTTGGACGGTGATATTGAATATCTGATCAGGGCGCACCTCCACCTCAAGGTCATAGGTCAAAGGAGAGTTGAATTTTGTGACGGCGATGGCCTGGCGGTTGGTTTCATGATTGGCCGGTTCGCCATCGGGTTGAATTCCATCGCTTACCAAACTGACTCCCGTGTAGGCTTCGGTGCCGAACATTAGGCGTATCTTTTTTGTTCCCTTGACATCCGGATCGGCCGACAGTATTAGTCGATTTCCGGCGATGACGGCATTTACTCCCTCATCGCTTTCCGCCACGTAAAACGCGTCCAACATTGTGTTGGGATTTAGATTTTCCAAATCAATCGTCCCGCCGGCGGTCACAAACATGGACGATGGATCAAATCGTGGCTCGAAAGCCGCCATGCCCAGACCGACATGATCCAGTATGAAATCACGTCTCATTTCATAGTCCGGCATATCCGACCAAATCGCCAGTCCTGGGTTGAGGGTCTCCCAGATCAAATTTGATCCAACATCGGCCCATTGAAGCGCGTCCGGACTGTCTTTGTGGTATTCATAGCCCCAAAAGCCAATCAATTCAATGATGTTTTTCAGACCGGCATCAGCGTTCATGTCCAAAATATATTGATCGTAAGTTTTCATCACTCGGTCGGTCTCGTCGACAAAGAGATAGCCAAATTCTATACAATATGCGATGTCAGTGGATTGATCCGGGTAGCGAACGCGGAATCGGTGAATCGGCTCTTGTTGAAAGCCGGCGTAATCGTCGGTCTCCACTTTTTGTCTCAACAAATCGCGCACGGCATCTGTATGTTCGGCGGTGTTCTCAAAGCCCGGCAAAAACTGTGACACCGAGCCCATGATTCGCACATAGCCGGATGGATCAAATCCCGCGCTTTCCGGAATTCCAAGCATGGCGATATCCGGATCATGCGCGTGCGCTCCCGTGATGTCGCCAACCGATATCAATAAAATTATAAGGCTCATCAAAAATGGGATCACTTTCGCAAGCCGATTATTCTGGTGTGAGATACTCATGTTTCCTCCCGCGGTTGAATTCGAACAATTGTTTGACATTCCTGCAATGGCACCGTATATTGAATGAAAGACTGAACAGACAATGGAGGGTAGATATGACTAAAAACATACATTCAGACAAGACTTCGTCCGCCGCGACGACGAACAAGCCGACTGTCAGCAAGACCCGCACTAAAAGAGACATCCGTTGTGAAAAAATGTATCAGTTTATCGCCCGGTTTATTGACACCCATGGCTACTCTCCTTCCATTCGTGATATTGGATCCGGATGCAACATTCAATCCACTTCCACCGTTCACGCCTACCTGAAGCGGCTGGAAACCGAAGGAAAGATCAATTACTCCTCCGGCAAGCGCCGGGCGATCACACTTGCCGACGCACCGTTCGCCTCTTCCGACTCGAATTTGTCAGCCAACAAGCCGACCAAATCAATCCGTGGAGAAAAAACCAGCACGTGCTCCGAACGTGATGATCAAATGATTCGTTACCCTTTGATTGGGACTGTGACCGCCGGTCTGCCGATTTTTGCGGATGAGCGGATCGAGCGTGAATTTTTGTTTTCCGACGACATGTTTCCGGCGCGGAACGAAGTGTTCGCGCTGACGGTCAAGGGCGACAGCATGATTGACGACGCGATTCTGAATGAAGACATTGTACTGGTCGAAAAGTGCAACGCGGCCCCATACGGCTCCATTGTGGTCGGACTGGTTGGAGATGAGGCGACGGTCAAGCGTCTGTCTCTCATTGACGGTAAACCTTATTTAACGCCGGCGAACGACGCGTACAGCCCCATACCCTTCGCTGAGGATGACTGTTTGATTCTAGGCAAAGTAATCGGAGTGATGCGCACGGCTGTCCGCTAGCATGGGCGCCTTGTTCAGCGGATGGTGAAGCTCGGCCCAATTGATTTCATCAACAGGGGTGATCGCGGACACACCGGATTTAAAAATGAGGCTGATCGCTTCTTCTTTATCCGACACCAGCAAACTCCAATTATCATAGCCGCGGATATAGCCGGTTTTAACTCCGTCATTTTTTAATAAAACATTGACCTCCGCCGCCTCGCGGACACAATATCCCAGGAACGGATCTTGTACTGAATGGATCAGGGCGGAGTTGCGGTAACCGCCTCGATTTGAATAGTGGTCCTTGTTATTTTTCACTCGATAATAATTTTTTTCCAACATGTTTAACTCCTCCGTTTGCTTTGCTGTAACTGTGACTGCGTTTAGATTACAGCTTGGAGATATCGTCAAACGAAAAATTTATAGTAGAAAAGCGTAAAAACTCGACAGTTTGTCGAGTTTTCATGATGGTGAGGGCGTTTTATATTTAGATCGTTTGCAGAATCCGTTCCACCGCCGCCGCGGCGCTTTGATTTTCAATCCAGTTGATGTATGGCTTTGCGCGAAACCAGGTCATCTGTCGTTTGGCATATCTGCGAGTGTTCCGCTTTAAGACCTCGGCGGCCTCTGCCAGAGTTTGACGTCCCTGGACGTAAGGAGCGATTTCTTTGTAGCCAATCGCCTGCCAACAGGTTGTCTGTGATTCCAGGTTAAGGGAAATCAGCCATTTGGTCTCTTCCACCAGTCCTTGATCGAGCATTTGATCGACCCGTCGATTGATTCGCTCATAAAGTGTCGCGCGGTCGTGTGTGGCGCCAAAAATGACAAAGTCATGCAGCGGCGGGATCTGACGTGATTCAAGGTTAAGCTCAGACATTGTCTTGCCCGTCAGTCGCTGAACCTCCAAGGCGCGAACCAACCTCTTTTTGTTGTTAGGGTGTATCCGGGCGGCCGCTGTGGGATCGGTCGTGTTCAACTCCTCCCACAAAGCGGTCGCTCCCTCCCTGTCATATCGCTCGGACAACCTTAGGCGTAAATCAGCGTCGGTCTTTATATCGGTGAAGGTCAGACCTTCGACCAGTGAAGATACGTATTGGCCGGTCCCACCACACAGTATTGGCTGTTTTCCCCTATCAAGGACATCGTCGATCAGGCGGACGGCGAGCTGACGATAGTCAGCCACACTAAAATTCTCACCGGGTCGGACGATGTCCAACAGATGATGGGGAATTTTATTTTGTTCCTCAGGTGTGGCTTTGGCCGTGCCGACATCCAAGCCACGATAGATCTGCATGGAGTCACAGCTGATGATCTCGCCGTCCAAGCATTCGGCCAGACGTAGAGCGATCGCCGTTTTGCCGCTGCCGGTCGGCCCAGTTATGACGATGACCCTTCCTTTGGCGTGAGTTTCTCTGTCTTCATTATGTTCCATTTCGCTGTCCATTAAACAATCCTCTTAAAAGTCTTTTCCAGGTCGCGCCTTGTCTTTTTAATCACGGATGGTCGACCATGAGGGCACTGAAATGGGTTGTCCAATTCGCTCATCTGCTTAAGCAATGCGTGAATCTCCGGTTCAGACAGTTTGTCGTGAGCTTTGATCGAAGCTCCACAGGCGATGGTCGCCAAGATCTGATGGACAGTTTCCAAATTTGGCTCCTTGGCCTCCGAGACGGACAGTTTGGCCAGTTCGTCCAGGGCGTTTAGAAAGGCGGTTTTAGGAGAGACTTCCTCCATTGAAAGAGGAAAGGCGCGGATAACCAGACTGCGGTCACCAAACGGTTCATATTCAAAACCAAAGCGTTCCAACAATTCTCTTCCTGATTCGGCGTATTCGAGTTCGGCGGCCGTGACATCGACAGTCAGTGGAACCAGCAGTGGCTGTGTGGGAATGGTCTGTTTTTCATAGCGTTTGATCAGTTTTTCGTAATTAATTTTTTCGTGTGCCGCGTGCTGGTCGATTAAATAATAATCCTCACCTGATTCAATCAGAATATAAGTGTCAAACAGTTGACCGGCGATTTTTCCTTCCAATAATGGACGCATCTGAGCGCCGGCGCGCCCCGTCTCAGAAACAAAACCATCAAGATGATTCTCTTCAATTCTACCCTGAGCGAAACCTTCAGTCTTAAGATCAGAGTCCATCACAAAATACTGATGATTCGCGACGGACGAATCTGAGCTTTGGGAGGATTCGCTTTTTGTAACCGAAGAGAGCGGTTGCCCGGTCGAAAGTCGCTTTGTGTCTGCTCGCTCAATATTGACTCCAACGGTGGAGACGGCGTCCATTTTGGCATCGCCAGGTGACAACGTCTCCACGTCCGACAAGGTGCGGTCAGTGCCATGGGGAATAACGCTGTCCTTGTCCGTCAGATCTCCAATTTCAGAAACTGAAGCGGCTGAATGTCCGTCCGGTGAAATTTCGTTTTCAGAAGATCCGGAACGTGGTCCCAGATGTTGTGTCAAAGTATCCCGTACTGCGTGGTGGATGGCGGAAAACACCTCGCGCTCGTTAGAGAAACGAACCTCTGTCTTTTGAGGATGAACGTTTACATCGATCAAGTTTGGTGGAATCGTCAACTTCAACACCGCGAACGGATAACGCCCCTTCATCAAAAAAGTGTTGTACCCACTTTCCAACGCCGTGGTTAGTGTCGGTGACTTGATGACTCGATCATTGATATAAAAAATCTGACGATCTCTTCTTTTGCGGGCGGATTCGCCGGTTCCGAGATAACCCAGCAGACGGATGGGTGAGGCGGTCGTCCGCGAGTCTGCCAATTGAAGTAACTCGCCGGTCGATTGTTTGCCAAAAACACTGTATATCGCGCTCAGCAGATCATTATTTCCGGGAGAGTGCAGCACCTGTTTGTCGCTGTTCAACAGTCGAAACGAGACATCCGGGCGGGCGATGATGAGTTTTTCGACCACATCGGCGACCCGTCCCGCCTCGGTCGTGTCTTTTTTGAGAAATTTATAGCGCGCCGGAGTGTTGAAAAAGAGATCTTCGACACGGATCGTTGTGCCGATCGGAGTGCCGACCGGCTCAAGCTTGCGCGGTTCACCACCTTCGATCACCACCTGGGTGCCGGTCGAAGCCGAAGCCGTCCTTGTCCTCAAGGTGACCCGTGAGACAGCGGAAATGGAGGACAGGGCCTCCCCGCGAAATCCCATCGTGCTCAAATTGTCCAAATCCGTGATGATTTTCAATTTGCTGGTCGCATGAGGCAAAAACGCCAGTTCGGCGTCTCGCTGATCCATGCCCGAGCCGTTGTCGGTCACTTGGATCAGGCGGATTCCACCGTTTTGGATCACAATCGTGATGACATCCGCACCCGCGTCCAGCGCGTTCTCACACAGTTCCTTAACGACCGACGCCGGTCGCTCCACGACCTCTCCTGCGGCTATGCTATTCGCGGTGATTTGGTCCAGAATGGTTATGTCACTCAAATCTAGTCACCTTTCCGATCAATCTTTTGTGCCTCTCGGGCCAGTTCATAGAGTGTGTTTAAAGCGTCCAGCGGCGTCATTTTTTGAACATCCAATTCCTTTAGTTGATCGATTATCGAGTCATATTGCCGCAGCGCCAGCGAGCTCGAGAACAAGTCAATCTGACCATCCATCGGCCTTGCGTTTTGCCGAATGCGCAACTTCGCCTTGCCGTCATTCGCTTTTTCCAACATGGCCAACAGCTCTCTTGCGCGCGCCACCACATCGGAGGGCACGCCCGCCAGCTTGGCGACCTCGACGCCATAGCTCTCATCCGTCCCGCCCCGCTCGATTTTGTGCAAAAAGACGATATCATCTTTTTGCTCGTCCACTTTGACATGATAGTTTTGAATGCCGACCACCACTCCTTCAAGATCCGTCAACTCATGATAGTGAGTGGCGAACAATGTGCGACAGCCCAGTTTCGCCGTGTCTGCGATCTCCTCGATAACCGCCCAGGCGATGGAAAGTCCGTCATATGTGCTGGTTCCCCGGCCAATCTCGTCCAAAATCAACAGACTGCGGGCTGTCGCCTGGCTCATGATCGAGGCGACCTCCTTCATCTCCACCATGAAAGTCGAGTCCCCCGCTGATAGGTCATCCGACGCGCCGATGCGGGTGAAGATGCTGTCGGTCACACCGATATGAGCGTGGGACGCCGGAACGAAACTGCCCATCTGAGCGAGCAGAACGATCTGTGCGACCTGGCGCATATAGGTGGATTTTCCGGACATGTTGGGTCCGGTGATCAACATCATGCGGTTGTCCCGCATGTCCATCAGCGTGTCGTTGGGCACAAATTCGCCCGGTCCCAGCATTTTCTCCACGACGGGATGCCGACCGTCACGGATCAGCAGTTGATCACTCAGGTCGACGATCGGTTTGCAATATTGGCCGCGATCCGCCTGCTCCGCCAGCGCCTGTAATGTGTCCAAAGTGCTTAGGGCCAGGCCGATTTGATCGAGTCGTTCGGTTTTTTCACGCACCTGATCGCGAATTTCGCAAAACAACTCATACTCAAGGTCGATCACACGCTGTTGCGCACCCAGAATCCGGTCCTCCATCGACTTCAACTCTTCGGTGTAAAACCGTTCGGAATTTGCCAGAGTTTGTTTACGAATATATTCGGCGGGTATCAGGTCGTAGTTGGACTTGGTTATCTCGATATAATAGCCAAAAACCCGGTTGTAACCGACTTTAAGATTTTTCACGCCGGTCTTTTCCCGCTCTCGCGCCTCCAGATCCAAAATCCATTGACGCCCATTCTTGTCCGCCTCGCGAAGTTGATCCACTCTCTCGTCAAATCCTTCACGAATCAATCCACCTTCCTTCAGTTGAATTGGAGGATCGGGATTCAGCGCCTGCGTCAATCGCCCGGCGGTCTCGGTCAAAGGATCCAATTGTTCGTCAACCGTACGGATCAATTGAGTTTGAAATCCCGCCACGCACTCTTTGATGGCGGGTATTCGTTGTAAAGCGTTGGTCAGCGCGACGAGATCGCGTGCGTTAACATTGCCCATCGACAGTTTGCCATTCAACCGCACGATATCGCTGAGTCCCTGAAGTCGATCGCGCAGTTCCTGCCGCTCAATGAATCGATCTTTAAGCTCTTCCACGGCGTCCAGGCGAAGCCCGATGTCATGAGGATTGATCAATGGCTGTTCCACCCAGTTACGCAGCATCCGGCCACCCATCGCCGTGCAGGTGCGGTCGAGCGTCCACAACAAAGATCCTTTGCGGCTTTGATCGCGCAGCGTCTCGGTCAGCTCAAGATTTTTACGGGCGGACACATCAAGATGGAGGTGATCCGCGATCGAATACACGCGGACGCCACGGATGTGATCGGGCACTTCCACCTGTGTTTTTTTGATATAGCTTAAAATACCGCTGGCGGCGTGCCCCCACATAACTTTGCTGGGCTCACTTTCCGGAAGATAGTCCGACCAGACAGAATAGTCGAAGGTCTCATCCGGCGCCGCCGTGATGATCACCTCTCTGCGGGACATGACCCGCTCCGCCATGCCGCTCTCCACGAACATCTCGTTGCAGATCATCTCCGCCGGTTTGAAGCGCTCAATTTCGTCCAACAACTTTTCGTGTGTCGCGCCAACGGCGATAAAAGTCGCCTCAAATGAACCGGTGGACAAATCCATGGCCGCGATACCAAAGTAATCGGCAAGCTGATAGACCGACACCAAATAATTGTTCTTCTTTTCATCCAGATTGTTTATGTCGGTGACCGTTCCGGGGGTGATCACCCTGACTACCTCGCGCCGGACCAACCCTTTGGCGCTTGCCGGGTCCTCCACCTGTTCGCAGATCGCGATTTTATAGTTTCTCTCGATTAGCTTGTTGATGTATCCGTCCGCTGAATGATAAGGGACACCGCACATCGGCGCCCGCTCTTTCAAACCGCAATCACGCGATGTCAGCGCGATTTCCAGTTCTTTCGCGGCGATCAGCGCGTCGTCAAAGAACATCTCATAGAAATCGCCCAGCCGAAAGAACAACAGGCAGTCCGGCCATTTTTCCTTTTGATCAAGATACTGAATCATCATCGGACTGAGCTGATCTCTATCGATTTTTTTTGTCCACTCACTTAAAACAGGTTTGTCAGATCGCATACTCCACCTTACCACTCCCGTGGTTGGCACCGTGGTTCATTCATCACTTAGATTCATGTACTCACCTTTAAGAGAAAAAGTGCGTGCCTCAATTATCTTAACGTCCGCGAATTTACCTTCCAGCAGGTCGCCCAGGGCCGCGTAATCATCGGCCCGCAGACCAAACCGATCGAACAGATCCGGCGGCACCGTGAAGTTAATCAAATGATTGTCGGAAGCTCTACCTGTGAGCTGTGAGGCGTTGTGGTCGCTTAGCCCCTCGATCAAAACCTCGTACGTCCTGCCGACCCGTCTCAAGTTGGCGTTGAGCGAGTTTTGGTTTTGCAATTCGAGCAGGCGATTGAAACGTTCGGTCACAACCTCTTGCGGAATCTGTCCGCTCTCCTCGGCTGCCGGTGTGCCGTAGCGCGGCGAGTACTGGAAGGTGAAGGCGCTGTCGAACCCGACAGCCTCCACGAGGTCCAGCGTTTGCTGAAAATCCGCTTCGGTTTCACCCGGAAATCCCACAATGATATCGGTTGTGATCGAAATGTCCGGCATCCGCTCTTTCGCCCCGCGCACGATTTGCATATAGCGTTCGGCGGTGTAATGGCGGTTCATCAGCCCTAAAATCCGGTCGCTGCCGCTTTGCATAGGAAGGTGCAGATGCTGTTCAATATTGGCATGCTCCGCCATGGCATCCAGCAAATCATCGCCGACATCTTTCGGATGTGGAGTCATAAAACGGATCCGTCTCAATCCGGTCGTGCACGCCGCCTGTCTCAACAGTGTGGCGAAGCTGTGTAGCCGCGGATCACCCGGCAGATCTTTGCCATAGGCATTCACGTTTTGCCCAAGCAACATAACTTCGCTGAATCCTTGGTGCGCCAACTCGCGCAGTTCGGACAGCACGAGTTCAAACTTCCGGCTGCGTTCCCTGCCGCGGGTATAAGGCACAATACAATAGCTGCAAAAATTATTGCAACCATGCATAATTGTGCAAAGCGCTCTGTAGGCGCGCTCATGTAGCACCGGAAGGTCCTCGGCGATGACATCCTCCGTGCCGATGTCATAGACTCTGCGGCTGCCACTCAGCCGTCTGAACAGCAATTCCGGCAGACGATAGATGTCAGAGGTGCCGAACATCAAATCAACGAAGGAGTAGCTTCGCTGTATCTTTTCCCGGTGCTCTTCCACCTCCGGCATGCATCCGCAGACACCCACGATCATCCTGGGATTGTGATCGCGCATCGCTTTGACCATGCCGAGATTGCCGTAAAATCGGTCGTCGGCGTTGCCTCGCACGCTGCAGGTGTTCAACAAGACCAAATCCGCCTCTTCCGGCCGCTTCGCTTTTAGAAAGCCCATTTGCTCCAGCAGACCGGCCAGTTTCTCGGAATCATTGTCGTTTTGCTGACACCCATAGGTATAAATATAATAATGAGTCGGTTCGCTAAGAAGCTCTCTTACCGACTGCGCATAATCATTTTGACGATTCATTTCTGATTTTTGAATATATTTGACAGACAAGGAAAGTCCTCCACATTTTTGTTAAATTTTATCACACGGCCTGTCCATCGGTCGTAACACCGGATCAGGCGTGGTTCGCGCCGGGAATGGTCAACCGATCACCAGACCGCCGTTCACGCCCAAAACCTGACCGGTGATGAATTCCGCCTGTTGAGAAGCTAAAAACAAAATCGTGCCGGCGATGTCTTCCGGAGCGCCCAATCTGCCCATCGGCGTCTCATCCGCCAAACACGCCAGGTCCTGCTCACTCAGTGTAGCGTTCATCTCTGTTTGGATCACGCCGGGGGCTACACAGTTGACGGTGATGCCGGAAGGTCCCATTTCCTTGGCGAGCGCCCGGGTCAAACCGATCACCGCCGATTTGACCGCCGAATAATGGACTTCGCACGATCCGCCCGTCTGCCCCCACATGGACGACACATTGATGATGCTGCCGCGCTTTTCCCGAATCATATCCGGCAAGGCGGCCTGACAGCAATAAAACGGTCCGGACAAATCCACACCGACCATTTTGCGCCAGTCATCCTCGGTGATGTCGGTGAACATTTTTTGTTGCGCGATTCCGGCGTTGTTGACCAGCACGTCAACCATGCCCAGCTGGTCACGCACTTTGTCAAACATCTCAAACACCTGGGACCGCTCGGAAACATCGGCGCGCACGATGACGCTGCGCACGCCCATGCGACCGATTTCCTCAGCCAGGGGTTCCAGCCGCTTAAGGTGTCGCCAGCCATGCAGCGCAATGTCAAAGCCCGCGCTTGCGAAGGCGCGCGCGGTCGCGCGTCCAATTCCACCGGATGACCCGGTAATCAACACCACACGGTTTTTTGACTTGACCAGCGCATTCTCTCTATCTTTCATTCACTTTCACTCCCAATGTTTGTTAAAACCCAACTTTTCCGCCAACCGTGCGCGCAACGACAGCATGGCCGTGTAGTTGGGTAAAAGATAAATACACTTTCCTGCGGGGCAGTCATTCAAAAAATCCATAACCAGACATTCGTCATCCTCTGCCAACACAATCGATCGCGAACCGCCAAGCCACTGCTCCAACCTGCGCGCCATATCGGCCCTACGGTCACCTCCGCAGCCAAGTGGAACGTCCGGCAAGCAGTGTTTTTCGAGATTCGCGTCCCAGATCCAGTCCGTGCTTTTTCCATCAGCGATGTTGTTGTTCAGGAAAAACAAAATTCCGCCCACATCGTTTTTCTCTAAAACCAACCGCACACCTTGTTCCAAACCGGTGGGGTTTTTGACCAACAGAAAGCAAATTTCCTTGTCTTTCCAGGAAAAACGTTCCAGGCGACCGAATTGAGGCTTGACGTTTGTCATCTCGCCCAACAAATCGATCAACAGATAACCGGACAGCATACGATCGGCCAACGCCAGCGCAGCGCAGGCATTGTAGGCGTTGTACAGTCCGTCCAGCGGAAAGACGATGCTGCCGGATTCGTTTTTAAATGGAGCCATAATCGTCAACCCATTATTTCGCGGCGAACGCTGAAACAGATAATCCGGATCCGGGCGACTAAAGCCGCAGGCCGAACACTCATAAAATCCCAAATGTCCCAACGTGATCGCTGCATAGGACAAAGCCTGTTGACAGACAGGACAGTTGGCATTAACGGTCGCGCCGACTCCCTGCGTGTCATCCTGAGCGACCGGCTCTCCCAGTGATCGATCCGCTCCAAAATAAATCACTTCGTGATTGTTCAGTCGCCGGCCAAGCGCGGCGAGATTCGGGTCGTCCGCGCACAAAATCAATTTAGCTTCGGTCCGGGAACAGCCTGCCTCAATCAATTTCACAACATGATCCATGTCGCCAAAACGATCGGTCTGATCTTCAAAAACATTGGTGACCAAAATAATTTCGGGCATAAGTTGATCAGAGCAAGCGGCCAACGCCGCCTCGTCCACTTCCAACACCGTCCACCCCTCATGTCGAGCGGTCATCATACTGGTCATCAGGCCGGTCTGAAGATTCGCGCCCGAATGATTGGTCGTCATCGGCTCACCTTTCGCGCGCAAAATATCGGCGACGATCGAGGTGGTCGTGGTCTTTCCGTTTGTGCCGGTCACGCACACAATCCTACGTTGTTTTGAGACGTGAGTCAGCGCGTCTTTGGAAATCGTCAATGTAATTTTGCCCGGTAAAGTCGAGGCCTGCCTGCCCACCAGCCTCATCAACTTATAGGCCAATTTACCACATCCGATCGCAAACATATTTTTAAATGACATATTCGGCTCCGTCCTGATACCTTGAACGTTCAATTATATAGCGAACAATTATTATAACAATTTTGTTATCATCATACACCGTTTGAAAATTTAACTGAGCGCGAATCACACACCTCGCACTTGGCGAGCAGGCCATCTTTTCAACAGTGGTCGGCATTTTCTATCCACCCGATGATCATGTATAATCAGTTCGTATGTTGAATTTACAATTGACTAACGGAGGATGTAATTGTGTTAAAAATAAATGAACACTATCTGGAACTCGAAAAATCTTATCTCTTTTCGGACATCGCGCGCAAGGTCAGCGAATTTGTGTCCGACCACCCGGACAAAAAAGTGATTCGCATGGGTATCGGTGATGTCACATTGCCTCTGGCCGAAGCCTGTGTCACCGCGATCCAAACGGCGGCCGCTGAAATGGGCAAGGCCGAGACTTTCCGTGGCTACGGTCCGGAGCAAGGTTATGAGTTTTTGCGCGAAGTGATCGCCGAGCGCGAGTATCAAGACCGTGGGATCAATATCGGGCCGGACGATATTTTCATCAGTGACGGAGCCAAAAGTGACACAGGAAACATCCTGGACATCTTTGGAGACGACCTGATCGTCGCGGTGGCCGACCCTGTATACCCCGTCTATGTCGATACAAACATCATGGCGGGACGCAAGACCTCTATCATAAAAATGCCTTGCCTGCCTGAAAATAATTTCCTGCCGGTGCCACCCGCGCAGCCGGTCGACCTGATCTATTTGTGCTCTCCAAACAATCCCACCGGAGCTGTGATCGACCACGCCTCGTTAAAAAAATGGGTGGACTACGCTCTGAGCAACAAAGCAGTCATCTTGTTTGACGCCGCTTATGAGGCCTTCACCGCTGATGATCTTCCCAAAAGCATCTATGAGATCGACGGCGCCGAACGCTGTGCGATCGAGTTTCGCAGTTTTTCCAAAAAGGCAGGTTTCACCGGAGTGCGCTGCGGTTTCACCGTGGTGCCGTCCGCCCTTGTCGTGACCGCAGATGATGGATGCGAGGTTTTGCTCAAAGATTTGTGGAACCGCCGTCAGACAACCAAGTTCAATGGCGTGTCATATGTGGTGCAACGAGCCGCGGAGGCGGTATACACAAAAGAGGGGGAAGCTCAGTGTAAAGCAAATATTGACTACTACCTGCGCAACGCCCGGCTGCTCAAAGAGTCACTGGAATCCTGCGGCTACCAGGTATCCGGTGGAGCCAACGCGCCTTATGTCTGGATGAAGATCCCCGAGGGATATACAAGCTGGTCTTATTTCGACTACCTGTTGGAAACGATCCACGTGGTGACCACTCCCGGATCCGGTTTCGGAGACTGTGGCGAAGGTTTCATTCGCTTTAGCGCCTTCAGCAGCCATGAAAACTGTGTCGAAGCCATGGAGCGGTTCCGCGCTCTGCACGAAAGCTGACAACCAGCATTGATTTTGCGACTCAAACAAGTATTAATAATTAGGAATGTCACTTGATAAACTAATTTCGTTCAAAACAAACGTCCCACTCCTGTTGTTGGAATGGGGCGTTTGACTTTTTGATCGTCGTTCACGGATGGGTCAAATCCGGTCGCTGTTTATTGGGGTCGGATGACGCTTATAATGATTCAGCTTATAGATCATCAAAAAACTCTTTTAACAAAAAGAATGTATCGCTCGGCCCGGATCGCTCCTCAGGATGAAATTGATAGGAACGGATCTTGCGGTCGGTGAACCTCACACCCTCGACGGTGTCATCGTTGAGATGCTCGAAAGTGATTTCAAGTGGCTGCATGGATGGCTCAAGAGAATGTCTGGAGACCACGTAACCATGGTTTTGTGAAGTCTGATACAGCTTGCCGGTCCGCAGCGAGCGCACCGGATGACTGGAGCCACGATGGCCAAAGGACATTTTTTCGGTATCCAATCCGGCGGCCAGGCAAAGCATCTGGTGTCCCAGCCCAATCGCCATCAGGGGTTTGCCGAGCGTCAACAGCTCACCAATCACCTCGATTTGCTCCGGGCAGGATTTGGGGTCGCCCGGTCCACTGCCCAGCAACACACCGTCACAACCGGTGGCGAGTACCTGTCGTGCCGTCACATCATAAGGCAACAGCGTGACATCCGCCCCCAGCAGGTTCAGTTGTTCGATCAATCCTCGTTTGGTTCCGTAGTCGATCACAGCGATGTGTTTGCTCGGCTCATCGCCAGCGACTGCTCGTTTGAAAAATTCACTTTCAGAAACACCGGCCAAAGGTACCTGTTCAGGCATTTGCCATTCGCGGATCTCTCTTAGAAGGTCGTAGATATCCGGCAGTGTTTCGAAACACAAGGCGGCGCGCATCGTGCCGTTGTCCCGGAGATGTCCGGTCAAAGACCTGGTATCGATACCCCAAAGACCCGGCACACCTTCCTCTTTAAGCCAGGTGTCCAAACTGAGATCCGCGCGAGGATCGAGCGCCCCGTCATAAAATTCTCTTACGATCAGCGCGGACAGAGCAAGTCGGGAAGATTGTATTTCCGATCGTCGCACACCATGATTGCCGATGACCGGAAAAGTCATGACCAATCCTTGACCACCAAATCCGGGATCAGAAATTGTCTCGGTGTAGCCGGCCATGCCGGTATTGAAGACGATTTCAAAAAAACAGTTCTCAGGCTGGCCAAATGCCTGTCCGGTGTACATTGTTCCATCTTCCAATATAAGAAAACCATCCATCAAATTCACCATTTCGATTGTATTATTATGCAATCATCCTTGCTTTCCGAATTATTATACAGCAGATCCGGTCGCGAACAATGTCCGTTCGCCGAATTGTCAGCCAAATACTTCCTGTTGCTTGGCTCTTAGCCACAGCGAGGTTCAATCAGATTGGCCCATGGTCCCGGGAGTCGGCAGCAACGAGTCCACAAACAGGTCAGGATCAAAGTCGACCAGGTCCTCCGCCCCCTCGCCAAGCCCGGCCAACACAATTGGAAAATTAGTCGTGTAGGCGACCGCCACGGCCACACCGCCCTTCGCATTGCCGTCCAGCTTGGTCACCGCGACGCTGTCCACTTTCGCGACTTCGGCGAAGGTCTCGGCCTGTAAAATCGCGTTTTGGCCGGTGGTTGCGTCAATCACCAACAGGGTTTGAATGTTCGCGTCCGGGGCCTCCCGATCTATGATGCGGCGCATCTTGCCCAATTCATCCATCAGGTTCTTTTTGTTGTGCAGCCTGCCCGCCGTGTCAATAATCAACACATCAGCTTGACGGGATTTGGCCGCCTGGATCGCATCATAGACAACCGCAGCCGGGTCACCCCCTTCTTCATGCATGATAATTTCGCAATTGGTTCTGCGCGCCCAAATCTGCAGCTGTTCGATCGCCGCCGCGCGGAAGGTGTCTGCGGCCGCCATGATCACATGCCGACCTTCCCGCACATACCTAAGCGACAGTTTGCCGGCGGTCGTCGTTTTCCCGGTGCCGTTCACACCCACAAGGAAAATAACGTTCAGCCGATCATCTTTAATCTCCAGATGATGACTTTCTCCAAAGACTCTGAGCAGCTCCTGTTTTAAGTAAGTCAGCACAAATTCTTCCGAGTCGTTTTTTTCGCTCTTAATCGCCTGGCGCAGATTGGTCATGATCTCATCGCTGCAGGCCACACCGACATCCGCCTGCACCAGCAACATCTCCAGCTCGTCCAGTTGTTCTTCGTCAAACTTACCAAAGCCCAGCGACAGTTTGCGAATGCCGTCGGTCAGAAAATCTCTGGTTTTTGTCAGGCCTTGCTTAAATTTATCAAATAATCCCATTATTATCCTCCGCTAACTCGATCAATCGCTCAATTTCATGGATAGAATTTTAGACACTCCATGTTCCGGCATGGTCACGCCATAGATTCGCGCCGCGGATTCCATGGTGCCTTTGCGATGTGTCACCACAATGAACTGCGATTGATCGGCATATTTGTCAATATAATCGGTGAAGCGAAACACATTGCTCTCATCCAGGCTCGCCTCCACCTCGTCCATTATACAAAATGGTGTAGGTCTTAGCTTGAGAATCGCGAACAGCAGGGCAATCGCGGTTAGAGAACGCTCCCCTCCGGACAAAAGCATCATATTTTGCAATTTTTTACCGGGAGGACAGACATTGATCTCGATCTCCGCCGTCAAAACATCATCGCTGTTCTCCAACATGATTCGGCCTCTGCCACCACCAAACAGCTCCGCAAAGGTCTGTTGAAAATTCTGATTGATTTTATCTAAATTCGTCTGAAATTGCTCTCGCATCGAGTGGGTCAACTCACGTATCACTTCGTTTAGGTCTTTTTTTGATTTCAAAATGTCGTTTTGTTGATTGGTCATGAATTCATATCGTTCCACCAGCTGGGCATACTCTTCGACCGCGTGGACGTTGACTTGACCCAAGGCTTTGATCGAGCGCTTAAGCTTTTGGATCCGCGTCTCCGCCTCATCCAGTTTTAAATCGTCATTGCGCCATTTTGAGGCACCGGCATAAGTCAGCTCGTAAGCTTCCCACAGTCGATTTTTTTCCTGCGCGAGAATGCTTTGAACTCGCTGAATTCGCGCCTCGACGCGCACCAGTTCGGTCTCAATTCGAGCCAGTTGATCACGCACCTGTCGATCACGGCGTAGATTTTGATCTTCCGCCTGATCTATCTTTTTCTTTTTCAATTCGGTTTCGGCAATCAAGTCTTGGATTTGAACTAGGCGCTGACCCGACTTGTCCAAATCCGCCTTTGCGCGCGTCAAGGTCAACTGATTCTCACTTAACAAGGCTTCTTTCTCATCGACGGCGCGTTTATAATCATCTCCGGCACGTTGTTGCTCGGCAAGATCCTGCTTAGTGCGCTCGGCCGTCCGTCTGGCCGCCAGCAGTTTTTCTTTGCCGGCCGAAAGCAAGATGTTGAGTTCGGCGAATCGTTCGGCATGTCGCTCCCGCGTCGCACGCTCGGTTTCGCCGGAGAGCTTAAGCTCCGCGATGGCTTGATCCAGTTCGGCGAACCGCGTTTCGATGGCGGTGATCTCCCGCTCATGCTCAGTGGCCCGGCCGATCAGCGAAGTCACGCTGTCTTCCAAGCTTTGGCGGTTGGCCAGCTGCTGAGCGATTTGTTCTTCCTGACCGCGGTGGCTCTCTTTCAATTGTGTCAATTGCGCAAGCTCTGAGACTTTGATTTGTTTGGCCTCATTCAATCGATCCAGATTGGTCGCAAGCTTTGTTTTTTCATTATCCAAACGCGACGACAATTCTTGCGTTTTATGCTCGAGATCCTCAATCGATTGATTGATCCGTGGAAGTTCGTCTTTGAGTGAGGTGATCGTGCGCGCCCGGCGCAACAGGCCGCTGCCGCGTTTGCGATTGTAGCCACCGGTCATCGAGCCGCCGATATTCAGCACATCGCCTTCCAACGTGACAATTCGATAGCGATACCGTGTCTGTTTGGCGATGGCGCGGGCATGATCCAGATGATCGACAACCGCGACACGTCCAAGTAACTGCTGATTGATATTTTTGAGTTTGTCGTCGAAACGAACCAGATCACAGGCAAGTCCCACATACCCTTGATGGCGCCGGAGCTCTTGGACCGACGAATCATCCAAACGGTTGCCGCGGATGGTGGAAATTGGTAAAAAAGTGGCCCGGCCCAACCGTTTGTCTTTGAGCAGTCGAATCAAATGTGAGGCGGATTGATCAGTTTCCACCACAATGTTTTGTACCGCTCCACCCAGAGCGGTCTCGATCGCAAGTTCATATTCTTCCGGAACGTCAAGCAGCGATCCCACGGTTCCCATGATCTCATCGCGCAAATCGCTGTCACGCACTATTTTGAGCAGGCTTCGCACAGTGTCGCTATACCCGATCATATTCGCTTCCAGATCTTGCAAGGTGCGCAATTGGTAGGAGGAGTTGTTAAACGTCTGACGAGCCCGATCCAACTTTTCGCCGCCATTGGCCAATTCTTGGGTCAAGCGCTCCACCTGTTCTTGTTGACGGTCGACATCGGCCTCATATCGAGCGCAATCGGCGGTGGCGTCCGAGACACGTCGCTCGGCGGCCTCAATCCTTGATTTGGTTTGATCCAACTCATCTTGCATCTCTTTATGTTGGTCGGACAATCGTTCCAATTGAGATCGGCTCATCTCAGCCTGAGTTGTTGAGCGGACATGTTCCTGATTATGACGATTTTTCTCTTCGCTCAACTCGCGCCGCTCCTCATTCAGACGCTCAATGGTCTGATCAGCGGTTGAAATGGCGGCCGACAGTTGATCGAGTCGCGCTTTTTGCGTATCCAGTTCCGCCTGTTCCTCACTTTGCTTCGACTCGAGTCGGCTGACGACGGCCAGTTGCTCTTCGATTTCCCCGCGCAAACGACTCACGGCGTCGGCCGTGACCTCCCCAAGCGCGCGATCGCGGTGAAGACCTTCGGTCAGTTGTTGCTCGCGCTCTTCACAGATCGCCAATTGACTGCGCAACTTAGCGATTGATTCGTTATAGCGTGCCTGTGACTCGCGCTGTTCGGTCAAAGAAATCTCCAGTTGCCTGATTTGTTCTTGCAGTTCGGTGTGTTTGAGTTCCAAATCACCTTGTTCCTCAAGGAATCGTCGCAAATCAGAGCGCGTGGCTCGCTCACCTTCCGTCCATTCGTTCAATTGATTGTTGTGCCGGTCGATTCGCTGCAAAATGGTGGCCACTTCCACCAATTTTAGATCTTCGGACAGCGCCAAATAGCGCTTTGCCGTCTCCGCCTGTTTGCCAAGTGGGCCGATCTGTGCCGACAGCTCATTCATCAAATCGGTGACACGGGTTAGATTTTGCTCGGTATAAGACAGTTTGCGCTGGGACTCGTCCCGCCTGGACTTGTATTTTTGTATTCCCGCCGCCTCTTCAAAGACCTTCCGACGATCCTCGCTTTTGCTGCTGAGAATGCTGTCGATCTGCCCCTGACCTATAATTGAATATCCATCTTTTCCAAGGCCGGTATCCATAAAAAGATTGACAACATCTTTTAGACGGCAACTTTGACGATTGATCAAATACTCACTTTCGCCCGAGCGAAATAAACGACGTGTGATCTGAACTTCGTCGTATTCCAGAGGAAGCACCTGGTCTTCATTCATCAAGGTGATGGAGACTTCGGCAAAACTCATGGCTCTGCGCTGTTCGGTACCTGAGAAAATGACGTCAATCATCGATCCGCCGCGCAAAGTCTTGACACTTTGTTCGCCCAAGACCCAGCGCACCGCGTCGGTGACGTTTGATTTTCCGCTTCCGTTGGGACCGACAATGGCGGTCACTCCCGGATGAAAGTCAATTTTTGTATAGTCGGGAAATGATTTGAATCCCTGTAATTCCAGAGATTTCAAGTACATGATGTATCCTCCGTCCTTTGGCAGTCCGGGAAATTATAGCATATTCAAAGTCTCGGAGGCCGCCCGCTGTTCAGCGGCTTTTTTTGAAGATCCGACACCTGTTCCATAGCCGGTCCCGTCTATGTTGACCTGTACGGTAAACAATCTGTTGTGCACGGGTCCTTCCTCGTTGATGATCACGAATTCAATGCGGTGGTCCACGCCCATCGCCTGAACCCGCTCGATCAGTGTCGTTTTATAATCGTATAACAATTTACCATGTAAAGCCAAATCGAAGTACGGCTTCATGGTCCTCCACACCACCGCAAAAGCCTTGTCAAATCCGCCGTCAAGATAAACCGCGCCAAACACGGCCTCAACCGCGTTCGACAAATTGGAGGGTTTCTCCCTTCCCCCCGTCTGCTCCTCACCTTTGCCCAACCTCAAAAAGTTGGTCAGGCCAAGGCTCAAGGCGGCTTTATATAAAGTGTCCTCGCGAACGATCTGGGCGCGGATACGCGACATCTTTCCTTCCGGCAGCAAAGGTCTCACCTGCAGCAATTGATACGTGATGGTTAGGCCAAGCACTGAGTCGCCCAAAAACTCCAGGCGTTCGTTTTCGTTTATTCCCTCATCCGCGTGTTCATAAGCATAGGTCGAATGGGTCAAAGCTTCCATCAGCAGCAGCTTATTCGCAAATGTGTAGCCTAATTCACGCTCAAATAAATGATAATCGCTCGATTCCACAAACGTCCTCCTCAATTTACATGCAAAAAGAGATTCGACTTGGCCGAATCTCTTTGTGTCATTTAATCAAAATATTCAAGATGCGGATTTCACATACTCGACAGCGTCACCCACGGTTTTGATTTTCTCGGCGTCCTCATCCGGAATGCTGATGTCGAATTCCTGTTCCATGGCCATGACGAGCTCAACGATATCCAAAGAGTCCGCGTTCAGATCATCAATGAAGTTGGACTCCAAAGTGACTTCATCCTCTTCCACACTCAGTTGATCCACAAGAATTTCCCTAATCTTTGCCAAAACATCTTCTGTAGTCATAATCTACCTCCTAAAAGTAACGTTCCATTAAAAATCCATTGTCTGTTGCCAGTGGCGATACGCTCTGTCAGCATCAATTATCCGTTTTTCATTGTTATGATATCAATAAAAGAAAATGTGTCAACATTAATTTTTTAAAAATATAGATTTTAACAAAAAAATCTGTCATACTAAGAGGTTATGGTTTTAAAAGGTCCAAATTCGCTTTTAAATATTGAACCAATGAAATCATCGCCAACACAACCGAGGCAACAATAAAAAGGTCGGCGATCACACGGACAACCGGAATGATGACCGTCAACCAGCCAAAGCCTTCCAGCACCCGCTGTATCAGCAACAGGATGATACCAATCATCAAGAACGCGGTCTTCCATTTTCCAATCTGGTTGGCGGATATAATGGTCCCCGCGGATGATCCGAGCATCCTCATTCCACTCACGACAAGGTCACGAAAGATAATTAAAATCGGCACAATCGCGTGCAGGCGCCCAAGGTGGACAAAAGCGATGAGCACGGACGTGATCAGCATCTTATCAGCTATCGGATCCAGGAATTTTCCGAAATCACTGACAATTCCTCGCTTGCGGGCGATGCTGCCGTCAAGATGGTCGGTGAAGGAAGCAGTGATGAAAATCAACAGCGAGATAATTTGACCGTAGGTGTTGATGAACAGATTCCATCCTGTGTCGACGGGTAAATAAGGCAACGGCATTAAGAATAACAAAATAAAAGGCACAAGAATCATGCGCGTGACGGTCAGTTTATTTGGAAGATTCATAATTTAACACTCCAGTTAGGTCATATTCACAGTGGTCCACAATGGTAACAGGATGGATGGCGCCAATCTTCAATGGAATCGGTGACGCGACATAGGTGACCGGATCCACTTCGGGTGCTTGGAAAGGCGCCCTACCTATGTAAAATATACCATCATCTGAAACGGATTCAATCAAAACTGATGTGCTTTGACCAATCTTCGCGAGATTTTTTCGTTCAACAATGGTGCGTTGGATCTCCATAATTGTATCAGATCGCCGCCTCGCCTTTGACTCCGCGACCAACGGCCTCATTTTGAACGCACGCGTCCCTTCTTCCGGTGAGAAGACAAACGCGCCCAAATGATCAAACTCGATTTCGCGAACAAAATCACATAACTCCTCGAAGTCTTGCTCGGTCTCGCCCGGAAAGCCAACCATCACTGTGGTCCTTAATGCGCAATCGGGCAACGCCTCGCGTATGCGTGAAAAAGTCCGTGCCAAAAACTCATGCGTGTCCGCTCGATTCATGGCGCGCAACACCGAATCCGAAGCGTGTTGAATCGGCAAATCGACATATTGAACCACTTTGGACTCTTCTCGCATCACACTCAATAACTCATCGGTCATTCCATTGGCGTAGGCATAAAGAAAACGGATGCGCTCGATTCCCTTGATAGGAGCGATCTCCCGAATCAATTGTGCGAGGCGGCGCTCGCCGTAACGATCCAATCCGTAAGCGGTCGTGTCCTGAGCGATCAAAATCACTTCCTTGATTCCAATTTGGGCTAAATAATTCGCTTCAGCCACCAGGTCGGACATTGGCCGGGAACAAAGACCGCCGCGAATGCCGGGAATGGCGCAATAGGCGCAGCCCTTGTCGCACCCCTCGGAGACCTTTAGATAGGCATAAGGTCCGGTTGAGACGGGGCGTTTGGCGGACAGATGCCGTAATGCGTCCTCCGGCGCGGTGGATCTGCGGATCAAAGGCGGCGCCTTCGCCTCGCCGCAAAGAACGGTTGACGATCCTGCCTTCACCGCTCGCTTTTGATAAAGCTCATTTAGCACATCCGCGATTTCGAAATAAGATTTGGTGCCCAAAATCGCGTCAACTTCGGGAAGCTCCTGTTGAATTTCGTTGGCATAGCGCTGAGACATGCAACCCGTCACGATCAAAAAATCACATGACCCCATAACTTTGTAATCCGCCATCTCCAGCAGCATGTCAATCGCCTCTCGAACCGCACTTTGCAAAAATCCGCAAGTGTTGACAACGATCACCTCAGCCTCCATCGGATCAAGGGTGATTTTATAGCCATTGTCGGTCAGGATACCGCTCATATTCTCGGAATCAACAAGGTTTTTGGAACAGCCAAGTGAAATTAAATAGACCGCCACAGCGTCGGCCACTACCGGATCGATAGCGTACATTTAAGTTTGCAACTTTAGAAGAAAGAGTCATAGGACTTCGTTACAATGATTGTTAAGGAAAAAAACAAATCGGTGTAAGGAGAAATCACTATGACTCAAAATCAAGATACCACAAACCTAGAAGCAATGCTCTGGCAATTTATGGGAATGGACGATCCAATGCGCAGTATGTTGGAATGGCTTTGCAATCAATTGATGGAAGCGGAAGTGTCCCATCAAATTGGCGCAAAGAAACATGCTCAAAGCGAAGAACGTATTAGCAGCCGCAGCGGATATCGCGTACGCCGCTTCGATACGAGGATGGGCACCAGCTATCTAATGGTTCCAAAAGTGCGCAAAGGTGGTTACATTCCGTTTTTTGTGACGGAACGCAAACGCAGCGAGGTAGCGCTGATTCAAGTGGTCCAGGAAGCATATATTCAGGGCGTATCCACCCGAAAAATGGAAAGGCTGGCAGCAAGTCTAGGGATAGACAGCCTGTCCGGAAGCCAGGTCAGTCAGATGACGAAAGGGCTAAATGAGCAAGCAGAGGCTTTTCGCCATCGAGCGTTGACCATGGACTATCCGGTGATTTGGGTGGATGCTCTTTACGAGAAGGTTCGTTATGATCATCGAGTGGTCAGCATGGCGATTCAGATCGTCTGTGGTGTCGCAGAGGACGGTCATCGTGAGATCCTAGCGATTGAGCCGATGTTGGAAGAATCGGAAGAAAGCTACCGCTTACTTTTTCAAAGCTTGCGTGAACGAGGATTGAAAACGCCAAAACTAATTGTCTCGGATGCTCATAACGGCTTAACGGCCGCTATTCGAAAATGTTTTCCCGGCAGCAGCTGGCAACGTTGCAAAGTACATTTTATGCGTAATATCCTGGTACATGTTTCCAGAGCGGAAAAAGACCGCTTCGCCGCTCAGCTCAAACTCATCTGGCAGGCCAGTAGCATGGAAGAAGCTGTTGTGCTGGCACGCAGATTGGCTGAGTTATATGAGAAACGATTTCCAAAAGCAATTGAGATTTTGGAAGCAGGGCTGGAAGACAGTTTAACGTTTTATGCGTTCCCCACGCTGGACAGCAGAAAAATCAGTTCCAACAATATTATGGAACGGTTGAATCGAGAGATTCGGCGTAGGACAAAGGTAATTGGAATCTTCCCTAATCCTGAATCTTATGTTCGATTGATTTCGATCTACCTTCTGGAATACAGTGAGGACTGGTCCAGCTCTCGAGCCTATCTTAGTGCCAGATCATTGGAATCAATCGTGTTAGAAGCCGCATAAGCTGTAATGAAGTTCTATGAAGTTGCGAACTAAATTTGACACTAACACCGGATCGTTCATATCGTTCCTCTACTAATTCTATATTTGACGTGAAATAGGCCTTTTGCGCAGGGTCACGTCTATGTTATACGCTTCGACAAGTATAGCGAATTTTATTTAGTCGGACAGCGGATAATTCACAAAATGAAAAACACAGCGGACCGCATAGTCCGCTGATTCAAAACAGTTTATTCCGCTATTGCGTCCTGTGACACTAGATCGCTATTGCGTCCTGTGAAACTAGATCAATGAATCCCGTAGCTCCGCGACCAGCGCGTCGAAAACAGGAAGGGCCACACTTAGCTCAAATCCACGTCCGCCACAGGCACGCAGCACTTTGCTCTTGATCTTCAGACCGGTTTCGGAAAATTCCGTCATGTTCGCGAGCTGAACGATCGACTGTTCGCACTTTGTCTCTAAAAACTCGCGCACACGAGTCGTGTCGTCGATCGGTTCCTCATCGATCGCCAGTTCGATCGCTTCGCCTTTCATGCCCAGACCGCGCATGCGAAAACGCAAGGCGCGCTCGCCTTCCGCTTTTCTGCCACGCCGTTCGCGAACGACCGCGCAAGCCAGTTTGTAATCATCGATATATCCATCTCGTTCCAAATCTGAAATCACGATCGAAATGATGTCCGGCGCGATTCCTTTATCAGCGAGATGAGCGCTCACCCGTCCGCTGGTTCTGCGACGCGCGACACCAATATAGCGAATCGCCAGACCTCTCACCCGGGCGTATCCATCCGGTTCGCGGCACTCCTCCCAATCGGCTTCAGTCAGACAATCCACAATTGTTTTCATCGATAGGCTCACCTTCATTACATATCTTCCAATCCCAAGATATCGTCGTCAGACAGGTTGTCCTCGTCGTCAGACAGGTTGCCCTCGTCCGGCGTCAAGTCAAGATCGGTATCCTCGTCGGTCAACGCCGACTCGTCATCTTCAACTTCAACTTCATCGTCTTGTCGCATGATTTCCAGTTGACTCATCAACTCATCGTGAATTTCCGCCATCAGATCCGGATTATCTTCCAGATAACGCTTGGCGTTGTCGCGCCCCTGGCCAATCCGCTCGTCGCCATAGGAAAACCAGCTGCCACTCTTTTTGATGATGTTCTCTTCTACCGCCATGTCAAGCAGGCTGCCGCTTTGTGAAATCCCCTGTCCATAGATCAAGTCGAATTCGACATCTTTGAATGGAGGAGCCACCTTGTTTTTAACAATCTTAATTTTTGTCCGATTGCCGATGATCTCAGTGCCCGAGCGTAGCGCCTCGGCCCTTCTGACATCCATCCGCACCGACGCGTAAAACTTCAGCGCCCGTCCACCGGTGGTGGTCTCCGGGTTTCCAAACATGATGCCGATTTTCTCACGTAGCTGATTGATAAAAATAATCGAGGTGTGCGAGCGACTGACAACGGGAGTCAGCTTGCGCAGCGCCTGCGACATCAGGCGGGCCTGAGCGCCCACCGTCGCGTCACCCATTTCGCCATCGATTTCAGACTTAGGCACCAGGGCGGCGACCGAGTCCACCACGATCACGTCCAGCGCGCCCGAGCGAACCAGCGCCTCGGTGATTTCGAGCGCCTGCTCGCCCGCGTCCGGCTGAGAGACAATCAAGTTGTCGATGTCAACTCCAAGACGGGCGGCGTAGGTGGGATCCAGCGCATGCTCGGCGTCGATGAACGCCGCGTTGCCGCCCAACTTTTGCGCCTCGGCGATAATGTGCAGCGCCACTGTGGTCTTGCCCGAGGACTCCGGCCCAAAAATCTCAATGACACGCCCACGGGGCACGCCACCGATGCCCAGAGCGACATCCAGCGCGATGCATCCGGTCGGGATGGCGTCCACATCGACCTTGGCGTGCTCACCCAGCCTCATCAGCGAACCTTTGCCAAACTGTTTCTCTATGCCGCTCCAGGCGACCTCCAAAGCCTTCTCCCGCTCTTTGTTGTCGTCCTTGCGACTGATTTGATCCACGGATTTGCCCGCGGCCTTCTTTTTCGCCATATTATCCATCCTCCATGGGTTGTTTCAAAACATTCGGGAAATTCACCCGATCGAACATTCGTTCTTTTTTATTATAGGCAGCATTTTTCGCCACGTCAATCTGAATTCAAACATATTTTCCGTTTCTGGATTTGAACCGTTTTGAAATCGAACCCAACACACTGTGAATCTCGGGCATGTTCAACAAATATGAAAGTGTGGCATACATGGCGAAGGCCAGCAGAAAACGCCCACCCAGCCAACCAAGACGTGCGAGCTTGCCGGCCGGGTTCCAGCCACCCATGAATATTTGAAAAACCGCCAACACAACAGCCATTCCGACGCAGCAGATGATTTCTTTCCAAATGAATGAGCCCAGGCCACGCGGCGCCATGGAGCGAAACATCTTGCGAAACGAAATAAGTAAAAAACAGGCGCCGATCAAACTGCCCAGCGCATACCCCAGCGATAATCCGCGATGGCCCAGCACATTCGGATTGGATAGGAAATAGCCAAAAAGGACCGTCATCATCAGGGAAAGTATAGAATTTAAAAGTGGCATGAATGTTTTTTTAGTCGCGTAAAAACTTTGATTCATAATGAAAACAATTGTGTGAGTCACAATGGTGAGACAAAAGAAGGCCAATATATCGCCGGTGATCCGCACAGCCTGCTCGGTATAGGCGGAGCTCCATTGAAAAACCCCTCTGACAAGATCATAGCGCAAAAAATAAAATGACAACGCGCAGGGCACTGTCAGGTACAGAGCACGTTTAAGAGATGAGCCGATCAGCTCACCCGCCTCCCTCGTGTTGTGATCGGCGATATGCCGAGACAAGGTTGGCAACATGACATTGCCGACCGCCACGGCGAACACGCCCCAAGGCAGCATCCACAGCGAGGTCGCGTTCTTCAAGGAAGCCGGAGTGCCGGCGGGCAGCTCTTTCATAAAGACATTCAGAATCATATTGTTGATTTGGGGGATAGAAGCTGAGATCAAAGTGGGAATCGCCAGGCGAATGATTTTACGCGTGCCGGCGTCCCGCGTATCAAGTGAGAAACGAAAATTTTGCAGTTCGCTTTTCGCCATATAGGCCTCAAACATAAAAAAGATCAGCGCACTGATCGCGATGCCGATCGCCACGCGCAGCACCGCCGCGTCGTTAGCCGCTCCGAACACCGCGAGGCTGATGACAACCATGAGATTGTAGATCACCGGACCAAATGAGGAGGCTGTGAATTTGCGATACGAATTCAAGATTCCGATCGTCAACGCGGCCATCATCATGAAAAAGGTCTGTGGAAACAGTCTCCTTGACACACCGACCGCCAGCGCGTGGGTATCGGGGCGGGTGAACAACCCCATGATCTGAGGAGAAAACAGTTCACCCAGCAGCACGGCGAGTAACATGAACACCGTGGCGAGGCTGATGAACACACTGACACTTCGCCAGGTCTCCTTTTCCTCTTTTTTACCGATCGCGGCGGACAAGGTCGGCACAACAGCCGCTTGAATCGATCCGCCAATTAAAATCTCATATAAAAAATCCGGAATGAGAAAGCCTTGAAAGTACGAATCCGCAAGTCTGCCGTAACCAAAACGATTGACCGCCAAAATATCGCGTAATTGACCGGTCAGGCGGCTTAAAACAATCGTGAACATCATGATCGCCGTCGCCTTCATGATCGAGGCCGACTCGGCGCGTCTCTCCTGCTTTAAAGAACTATTCATTAACTCTCCTTTGCGCAAAGGCCGATGATCCAAATATGTACAGTAAGCGAAGATGTCACTTGGCGTACTCCACCGTCTCCCCGAGGCGTAGGCGCATCATGTTAAACGCGTTCAATGTGGCGATGCGGCGAATTTTCGCCCGATTTCCCCTGAAATAAAATTTCCGCGAGAAAACGCCCTGCTGATCGGCGACAGAAATATAGACCAGCCCCACCGGCTTGTCCTCAGTCGCACCATCAGGACCGGCTATGCCGGTCACGCTGACCGCGAGATCCGCTCCGGTCAAAGAGAGACAGCCCCGCGCCATCTCTTCCGCGGTTTCCAAACTGACCGCGCCATGCTCGGCCAGCACGGCCGGGCTCACATTCAACAGATTCTGCTTTAACTCGTTGGAATAGGTGACGACTCCACCCAGCATTATTTTTGATACGCCCGGCAGATCGGCGAAGGTCGCGGCGACCAGACCGGCGGTACAGCTTTCGGCGAACGCGACTGTCAGACCGCGTTCAAGCAAGATGTCTTTTACGACTTCGGGCAGGGGACGGGTGCCAATCTCATATATATACTGACCGAGCCGTTTTTTGACCTCCTCCAAAAGCTCTTCGCGCAAATCAGGATCGGTTTCCTTTTCCATTTTTTGCGTGATGCGAAACATCACCTCGCCTTCCGAAGCGTAGGGAGCCAAAGTCGGATTCACCTGGGACTCGATCAAATCTGACAGCCGCAGCTCGGCGTCCGATTCACCGATTCCGATCATACGTACAAAAGTCGTGTTTAATCTTGCCGCCGAATGTTTTTCTAAAAACGGTTTGACCGATTCGGCGAACATCAGTTGGTTTTCCGCCGGAGGACCGGGGAGCAGCACAATATAACGGTACCGCCCTTCGTGGTTGATGGTGATGATCGCTCCCGGGGCGGTTCCATTGTTGTTAGGCATCACCTGAGCGCCTTTCGGCATCATGACCTGCTTATAGTTGTTGTGCGCCGGGGTGCGCCCGATCGAGGTGAAAAAGGCGGTTAAGGTTTTTTCGCACTCCTCGTCCCAAATCAACGGTACGCCGGCGACCTCGGCGGCGCAGGCCATTGAGATGTCGTCCTGAGTTGGCCCCAATCCGCCGGTCATGATCACACAGTCGGCGCGGGACAGTCCGACTCGTATGGCTGTCTTGAGTCGCTCGGCGTTGTCGCCAACAACCGTCTGATATTGTGAGGTGATGCCTAAAAAGGCGACTTCCTTGGCCAGATAAGCCGCGTTGGTGTTCACGATCTGTCCCATCAGAATCTCTGTTCCGACGGTCAGCAACTCCACAGTACGAATCACATTCATATCATTTACCTCTTGGACACGATGGCCCTGCAAGCTTTTAGCGTGTTTTCCAGCAGCATGGTGATGGTCATTGGCCCCACACCACCGGGTACAGGTGTATAGGCGAAGGACTGCTTTTGGGCCGCAGCCGGGTCCACATCGCCTCGAAGTTTGCCGTCAGCGCCACGGTTGATGCCCACATCGATGACCACCGCTCCTTCTTTAATGCAGTCGGCGGTGATCAGGCCACCGCGGCCAACGGCGGCCACCAGGATATCCGCCGAGCGACAAACCTCGGCCAGGTTCACAGTCCGTGAATGAGCCACAGTCACAGTGGCGTCGGCTTGCAACATCAACTGGGCAAGTGGCTTGCCGACCAAGTTGCTGCGACCGACGATCACACAGCTGCGGCCCTTGGGGTCGATACCATACTCAGCCAACAGGACCATGATACCCGCAGGAGTGCAGGGCACAAAGGTATCCCGCCCTTGAGATAGCAGCCCCGCGTTGAGCGGATGAAAACCATCCACGTCTTTTTCGGGTGAGATACGATCGACAACCCGTCTGTCGTCCAAATGATCCGGAATCGGCATTTGACACAGGATGCCGTGGACCGAATCATCGGAGTTGAGCGAGTCGATCAACTCATCCAACTCTTGCTGCGTCGTGTCTTTCGAAAGCTCATGTGAGAATGACTTAAAACCGACCGCCTCGCAGGCTTTGATTTTATTCCGCACATATACCTGTGATGCCGGATCGTCTCCGACCAATATCACAGCCAACCCTGGGACGACGCCCGACGCTGCGACAAAGTCCTCGGTCCGCTGTTTGATCGACTTTCGTTTATGTTCCGCTACTTTCTTTCCGTCTATCAAGATTGACACTGTTGCTATCTCCCTCTTCTTGCTACCTGGCCGGAGCCACGTCTTTTTTTACCGGATTGTTCTCGATTGGCCGTCTGATCGCGAGATCGCCTGTCATGCCTCGTGGATTTGCTCTTTGATGAAGGGAATCCGTCCACGTTGGTTCGCGTCCGCGAATTTTTTTGTGCCGGGCGTCCTCGTGGGCTGAGTGGAGCGAACAGGCATTCTTCGCCCTGTCCAATCAGGTCCTCTCTGCCCGCCATGCGCAGGGCCTGAATCGCCAATGAGCGATTCTCCGGCCGGCTGAACTGCAAAAGCGCTCTTTGTAATAATTTTTCTCTTCCCTTGGGGACGTGGACCGGCCGCAGCGTCCTTGGATCCAGTCCGGTGTAATACATGGTGGTCGAAACAGTACCTGGTGTAGGATAGAAGTCTTGCACCTGTTCCGGCATGACACGGTTTTGTTTGATATGAAAAGCCAACTCGATCGCGTCATCCATCGTGCATCCCGGATGTCCGGACATCAGATAGGGCACCAGATATTGTTTTTTGCCGATGCTTTCATTATAGGCGGCATAGGCTTCTCTAAACGCTTGATACACATCCGCCGTGGGTTTGCCCATATGGCGCAGCACCGGTCTTGAAATATGCTCAGGAGCGACTTTGAGCTGACCACTGATGTGGTGGTCGCATAGTTCAGCCAAGTGATCTTTCCGGTCAGCCATAAGCGCGTCAAAGCGGATGCCCGAGCGCACAAAGACTTTTTTCACTTTGGGCAGGGCCCTGATTTTTCGCAACAGCTGAAAATACGCGGAGGCGTCGTTGGTCAATTCCTTACAGGGAACCGGAGAGAGGCACTGTCGATGTTTGCACACGCCGCCCGCCGCCTGCCGTTTGCAGGCGGGCTGATGGAAATTCGCGGTGGGCCCACCGACATCGTGAATGTAACCTTTAAAATCGTCCAATTCAGTAATCAACACAGCTTCGGCGAGAATTGACTCATCTGAGCGTGCCTGGACGATCCGTCCCTGATGCATGGTGATGGCGCAAAAATTGCAACCGCCAAAGCAGCCGCGGTGGGCGGTGATTGAAAAACGGACTTCCTCAATCGCCGGCATGCGACCTAAATTGTCATACGATGGGTGCGCCCGACGCGCATAGGGCAGTCCATAGACATGATCCAATTCAGCGGTCGTCAATGGAGCGTCGGGTGGATTTTGAATCAACCATCTATGACTGTGTTTTTGCAATAAAGTAAACCCGTCCGCAGGATCCTGCTCTTCGTATTCAGCCATGAACGCCGCGCAATAGGCGATCTTGGAATCACGCGTCTGCTCGAAAGAAGGCAGAAGCTTCATCTTTTGCTCCCGGGGCAGCAGGTAATCAATCCGGTGAGAACGGCGGACATCCCGCGTCTCGTCAAAATTCCGGTCCGCGAATTTTTGTGCGAATGCCCGCTGTTGTTTGGACATATGATCGAAGGAGGTCAACACACAGGTGCCGGCCAAAGTGGTCAACGAGCGGACCGGAACACCTTTCGCCAGAAAATCACAAATTTGAGGAATGACGCGCTCACCCATCCCATAGTTCAAAATATCAGCCCGCGAATCTTGCAGGATTGAACGTCTGACCGTTCCGCTCCAATAGTCGTAATGGGCGAAGCGTCGCAGACTGGCCTCGATCCCGCCAATTATAAGAGGAATGTCGCCAAAAACCCTGCGCACAAGATTGCAATAGACGATCAGCGCCCGGTCCGGCCGGACACTGTTGTCCCGTTCCGCCTTGTAACGATCGTCTCTGCGACGTTTTTTCGCCGCGGTATAATTATTCACCATTGAGTCCACCACGCCGGACGAAACCAAAACTCCATGGCGAGGTCTGCCCATTGCTTGAATGGATAATGGATCGTCAACATCCGGGCGGGCGATCACGCCAACTCTATAACCTTTATCCTCAAGCAGGCGAGTCAGGATGGCCACACCGAAACTGGGGTGGTCAATATATGAATCGCCGGTAATAAATAAAAAATCCAACTCACTCCAACCGCGCTCTTTCATTTCATTTCGGTTGGTGGGTAGAAAACGCATTGGATACCTCACTTAGTGTTCGTCAGTCACCTTCAGCCATGTCTTCTTGTTCCGCCATGCGCATCGCTTCCCATTCGGTCTCGGTCAGCAATACTTTACGTGGTTTGCTTCCCTCGAACGGGCCAATCCATCCCTTTTCTTCCAGCTGATCGATCATTCTGGACGCCCTTGGGTAACCGATTTTCAATTTTCGCTGCAACAAGGCGCTCGAGGCGTGTCCGATTTCTAAAACCAACTCCGCCGCGTCGGGCAACAGCTCGTCCTCGTCCGCCGCTGCTGAATCACCGTCCAACCCGACTTTTTCGGAACTGATCTGGCGTGTGACATCGCTATCATATTCTCCTTCATTTTCTCTACGCACAAAGTCCAGCACTTTCTCGACCTCTTGATCTGTGACCATCGCGCCCTGTCCACGAATCGGCTTGTTGGAACTTTGCGGATAGTAGAGCATATCTCCCTTGCCAAGCAGCTTTTCCGCTCCGCCAATATCAAGGATTGTGCGAGAATCTATATGAGAGGAAACCGCGAAGGCGATGCGCGATGGAATGTTCGCCTTGATCAATCCGGTGATGACATCGACGGAGGGGCGTTGCGTAGCGATGATCAAATGGATACCGGCGGCCCTCGCCTTGGCGGTCAATCTGGCGATGGCCTCCTCCACTTCGGCGGGTGCGGTCATCATCAGATCGGCAAGTTCATCGATCACCACTAAGATCAATGGCAAATGGGGCATCTGCGGATCGTCAGACTCGGCCGCCGAGCGGTTGTACGCCCGTAGATCCCTCACTTTGAAGCGAGCGAACTCATTGTAGCGGCGATCCATCTCCACCACCGCCCAGTTTAAGGTATTCGCGGCCTTCTTGGGGTCGGTGACGACCGGAGACAGGAGATGAGGAATGCCGTTATACACACTGAGCTCAACTACCTTCGGATCGACCAGCAAAAGACGAAGGTCTTCCGGCGATGCGCGATACAGCAAACTGATAAGAATGGAATTGATACATACGGATTTACCGGATCCGGTGGCGCCGGCGATCAGCAGATGTGGCATTTTCGTCAAATCGCAGACGATAGGTAAACCGGGGATGTCTCTGCCCAACGCGACAGTCAACGGTGATTTTGCCTCTCTAAATTCACGCGATTCGATCAATGATCGCAGCGGCACCAATTGAGTTTCGCGATTTGGGATCTCTATGCCGATCGCGGGTTTACCCGGGATCGGCGCCTCTATTCTAAGTCCAACAGCTGCCAGGCTTAGCGCAATATCATCAGTAAGTCCGACAATTTTGCTTACTTTGACGCCCGGACCGGGTGCCAGCTCGAAGCGCATGATGGACGGACCGGTCGTGATGTTGACCACTTTCGCCGCCACCCCAAAGCTGCTTAACGTATCCTCAAGTTTTTTCGCCATGTCCTGCACGGCCCGATTGTCTTGCGTGCCACGCTTGTTTTTATCTTTCGCCAAAAGACCGGTCGGAGGAAAGATATAAGCCCGGTCGACAACGCCGCGCTTGCTGTTTTCGGCGGCGGAAGGGCCGGGCGAGGGACGGTCCGCCGCTGTTTCGTGATCTTTATTTGCGACCGGAGGATCATTGTCACGTTTTCTGATCGCCCGGATGGCGGTCAGCTCGTCACCGGAACCGGATCTGCCGGCTGGTTTATTGCCATATACCACCGTCGAGTGAGTCTTTGAGGAATGCTCCGACAATTCTGAGTCCACCTCGGCCGAAGGATCGGATGTATCATCCATCTCCACGGGGTCGATCTCGTTCTCCCTTTGTTCCATAGGATCAAAATCGTCGTGTCGATCCGGCTGTAGAAAAGTGGGAACTTGAAATAATGAATCGCCCAAGCCTTGGCTTTCACGGTTTGCGCGGTCAGTTCGCGCAGGCGCCTCCTCGCCGATCTGTGGAGGAGATTGATCACTGTGTTCAGCGTCAAAGGAAAAAATCGGATCCGGACTGATCAGCGGTGTAGGATCGGCGTCGGGGACAGTTTCTTCCTGTCCTGCGCCCCATAGAGGAAACTCCGAAATTAAACGTAGATCGTCCGGATTCACCCGCTTGGCTCCCAGTGGGTTTTCATCGCCGACTTGAAAGAAGCCTTCATCGCTTCCTGAAAAACGAGGTGAGGGTTCATGGTTCGCCGGCGTTTGTCCGCTTCTTTTCTCAGACGAAAATCCCTGGTCGGGATTTCGTTGGTAAGCCGGATTTTCATGATAAATCGGGTACGACGAAGCGTCGGCATCCTCACCCGGTGTAAAACGCGCTTGTGGCGTTGACTTCACAGCTATTTTAGCCGCTCCGATTTCATGTCGGTCAGATCCAACGCCATCCACAGATGGGGGATATGGTGAGTTGGAATTAAATCCACCAACATGACCCACCGCACCCGCGGCGTCAGCGACACTTTGCCCATGTGGAGACTGAAAACGCGCGTAATCAGTTTGTCCCTGTTGCCGGCGCTTCGCCAAATACTTGGCTCGCAGGCGCTCACGCTCATCAGCGGGATTGTCGGAAATCTCAGATTTCCCTGATTTTCGGCGTGCTCTCCTTGATTCCAAACCGGTGGAATCTTTAAGACGGCCAAACAAACGGGTGAGCCAGGAGCTGAGAGAAAAACGAAAAAGAATAATCAGCTCGGCCGAGAAAGCCGCGACCAGCAAGATGATCGCCCCAATATGTCCGGCCACCGCTGTCAAACCTGATGCCAGCAAACCGCCAATCAGACCGCCCGGATAAGTGGTGCGCAGTTGCTGAAACGCATCGGGTGAGACACCGGCCTTCCAAAGGACGGAGAGCGCCTTAAATGCGCTGTGTGTTCCGTTCTCATTTAAGCAAAGAGAGCGCAAAACTCCATAATCGACCGAAAACACATGAAAAAAAGCGGCAAACAAAGCCAGCAACACAACCATGTGAGTCAACCGCCGCTGACTGTCTTTAAGAGACTTCCCTAATAAAAACTCAAATGAACCGTAGACAAAAAGCGCCGGCAACACGTAGGCGACCGGTCCAATCAGTCCTTTTCCCAGCGTGAGAAAAAAACTCCCCAACCAGCCGGTAGACGCGTTGGGCAGATAGTAGGAGACGCTCAGCAAAACAGCAACCGCGAGAAACACAACTCCGGTGATCTCACGTCGCTTATTTAATTTGCCATTGCTCATGAATCACTCCACCTTCAAAATCTCTTTGGCTTTCAACATTCCCACGACGGTTTTCGCGTCCCGGATCCGATCATCCATGATCGCGTCCATCACCTCATCAAATGAGAGCTTGACCACATGTAAAAACTCACCCGGATCAAGATTCTGACTGCCGGCTCGCAGCCCGGTCGCCAAATACAAGTGGACCATTTCATCACAGTAGCCCGGGGTTGGATAGATCGTTCCCAAAGACTTCACCTGATCCGCCTCAAAACCGGTTTCCTCTTTCAGCTCACGCACGGCGCAACGATATGGATCCTCTCCTTTATCGAGCTTGCCGGCGGGAATCTCCAGAGTCTCTTGTTCAAACGCCTTGCGATACTGGCGGATTAAATACACATCACCATTGTCATCAACCGGAACGACGCAGGCTCCTCCACTATGGTGAATCAGTTCGCGACGAGTCTTCGTCCCATCGATCAGCCGAACCGCCTGTAGTTCGACCTCGAACACAGTCCCCGTAAACAAAGTCTCGCTGCTGATGGTATCTTCGGTGAACGTCCCGGGGGAATTAGCTAAGTCGCCATGACTATAAGAATCTTTCTCCATTGTATGTCTCTTTCATTATATATGCGTTATAAAATCGTTTCACAGCGCTATCCCCGATCAAGTGCCGCGGGAGGCCCACGCTGTCGCGCATAACGAGTTCAAGGTCACAAACCAAGTCTTTCCTTGAGATCTTTGGTCGCGGCGACGGCCAGCTCGTCACAGCGGTTGTTATATGGATTGTCCGAATGGCCTTTTACTTTGTGCCAGCTAATCGTATGTTGTTCAGCCAACGCGTCCAATTCTTTCCATAGGTCGATATTGCTGACCGGCGCCCCAGAAGCCGTGCGCCAACCATTTCTCTTCCAGTTGCCGAGCCAGTTTTGATTGAAGGCGGAAACCACATAGGAGCTGTCACTATAAATTTGGACTTCGCAGGGGAATTTCAGCTCTTTAAGAGCCTCGATGACCGCCTGGAGCTCCATTCGATTGTTCGTTGTGCTGGGCTCCGCACCGGAGATTTCCTTAGTGTGTCCACCGGCCTGTAACAGCGCTCCCCAGCCTCCCGGTCCCGGATTTCCGGAGCATGCCCCATCTGTGTAAATTGTGACGGAACGTATCGCCATGATCTGCCCTTTCCTATAATTTGTGTTACCAATTGTATCACAGTGGATATCTGATCGTACCTCGGACAGACCAAAGGCGCGACCCTCAAATACATGTCAAGCCAGAGCGTTCTCGTGCCACTGAAGCGTCTGAATCATCGCTCTAAATTCGCATCTTCATGTCGGGATGATCTGTCAGGCAAATCACAGTGACGAACAGATCATCCAAAATGAAAAACCCGGAAACAAATGATTCCGGGTTAGTCGTGGCAGGGGAGAAAGGATTCGAACCCTCAACCCACGGTTTTGGAGACCGTTGCTCTACCATTGAGCCACTCCCCTTCGACAATAACATTGGAAGTATAGTAAAAGAGGAAGTCTATGTCAAGGCAAGGTGTTGTTAATCTGTGATAATTTCACCCCTGTAAGTAATCAGTGAATACCTCATCTCGCCACCAACGGCACGGGCATTCTCGTCCACAATTTAAAAGCCTACTGTTTTAATAAGAGCTCAAGCTTGCTCGTAGGAGTCGCCACCATGATCGGCGGCGAACAAAAGAGCCAGGCTCTAAACAATCAGCTTGCCGGTGCGGCGAACACGGGCGACATCTAGAAAATAGCTGTCCAGTCCCTCTCCTACAGCGGGATCAAAGCAGTGCAAAACTCCCTCCTCATCCCCTTTGTCGCCGAGGATCAGGCGTTGATTCTCAGCAGTGCCTTTTAATATTTTTCGGGCGGATTCCCGGGCGGTCTGCGCGCCTTTGGGCGGAGAGCTGTTCCCCCAGATACCGGTAATCGTGGTGCCGGGTGTGGCGGAGTTAAACTTAATGCCTTCGTCCCAGTACTCATATCTGAGTGTCAGCGTCAACAGGTTCAACGCCGCCTTGGTGGCCGCGTACATGCTTTGATAGGCCATGGGTGACCAGGCAATGCCGGAAATTATATTAACCACCTGTCCACCGCCTTGAGGCGTCATCACTTCAATGGCGGCGCGGCAACCATATAATGCACCATAGAAGTTGATTGCGAAAGCCTTTTCCCAGCTCTCGTTGGTCTGCACGCGCAGGTCGAACTTATCGCTGTGATTGTCGGTGGCCTCAGTTTTGGTGAAGCTTCCGCTAAGTCCAAGTCCGGCGTTGTTGATCAGCAAATCAAAGCGACCATCCATAAAGGACACAGCCTGATCAATCATCCGGCGCACGGCCTTCTCTTTTGTCACGTCACAGCGGATGCCCTTGACCTGACCCGGATATTGTCGGGCCAGCCGTTCAGTTTGCTCTTGCAGTTTTTCTTCATTGACATCCGCCAGCACCACCTTGCCGGCACCCAGTTCCAGCAATTCCTCACACAGAGCCAGACCAATGCCGGAGGCCGCTCCGGTGACCACAGCGTTTTTCCCCAAATAGTATCCTTTGCTGTTCATAATCTGTCCCTCCTGATTATTCATAATGTTGATGGTCATGAGTCAGCATGCTTTGATCAAAACGTCCGGCAAACAAATACCGCATTGTTTGTTGCGTCTCCTCCTCGGAAAACTGATACAACGGATAAAGTCCACGCACATAGTTATCACTTACCATCCAGCCGGCGCCCATGATTTTTGTTAGAGGAATCTCTCCCCAGGCATCATCTCTTGAGGAGCGAAGTGTCAGCCGCGCTTCGGCCGGTTCCCAGCTGTAGAATCGGGTGGGGCTGTCGTAGTGCAGCAGACGCATGTCGCAAAAACCTGTGGATTCCATCTGAACTTTATGTAACAGGCAACCACCTTCAGTGGTGATGGGGGCTTCGCGCGAACAGCCTTCCTGCGGAGTTGAAAAGTCCGGATCGTTGTACCTGCCCATACGTAGGGTGATGTCTACCAGCGCGACGCCTTTGCGCTGAATCAGGCAATGCCCCCACTCACCCTCCCGTTCAACAACGATGCGCTCACACAACTTCTTAGGGAGACCGGATCCTTCCCGCCCCGAGAAGGCTCCCATCAAGGCACCGGGACCACTCAATTGCAGCCCGAGGAAATATAGGCCGACAGTCTGCCCATAGCGCGCCATCAGACCAATGCCACCCTCCATGTACCAGGAAGCGAAGGTAGGTTCCCGGATATTGACGATATAGCCATATAGCACGGGAGACTGAGGATCCAATAGTTCAAGAGGAGGGGGCAACGATCGGGCCGCCGCTTCCGGTTCGGCGATAGCGAAGAACTGAATGCCGTATTGATTGTTCATCGCGCCATCTTTCATGAAGCCTTGCAGCTTGTCCATAGGGGTAAAGTTACTCGCTTGCATGGTTTTGTCTCCCTTCAATCCTTACTTATTTCCAACACAAATGCCTTGGCCTGCGCTTCTCGCATGGCGTCCATGATCCGCCCGGGACCGGCGGCGTCGCCAATCACCCGAAGATTTTCAAATCGATCCTCGCAGGCTGTGACCAGCGTCCGCCGCGGCGTGACCCCGACGGCCAGAATCACCCAATCAGCCGACAGGCTGACCCGCTCGCCATCGGATAGGCGCAGCAGGCGCACTTTCTTTTCAACTTCCTCTTCCCCTTCTTTTTCTTTAATATCTATGAGTCGGTGGCCCAAAAGCACCTGCGTTCCCAAGGGAAGAACCCTCTCCATGATGTCGCTGAGGATTGTCGGATAGACGCCGTGACCTAAGCTCTCCTGCATCTCCACCAAGCTCACCGCACAACCTTTCATAGCCAGAGTCTCCGCCGTCTCCAGACCGGTCATTCCGGAGCCAATGACGATCACACGACCTTGAGGGGCATTTTCACCCAGCAACACACTTTCCGCGCTGACGACCTTCCGCCCTAAGACACCCGGCACTGAAGGCAAAAGCGGTTTCGCTCCGCAGGCAAGGAAGACGGCGTCCGGTTTCAAGGTTTCGATATCTGTCACGGTGACCCGTTCGCCCAGCCTCAGCTCCACACCCGCTCTTTCAAGTTGAGTGTGAAGAGCTTTGACCAGGCGGGTAATCTTCTCTTTGCCATAGCCCTTGTCCGCGATGTTGAGCGCGCCACCCGGGCTGTCGTTTTCATCCAGCAGCAACGGAGAAAAGCCTCTATTTTTCAAAGTCAGGGCGGCCTGGATACCCGCGGGGCCGGCGCCCACAACAACAACCGTACGTCCCGCGCCGTTGATCGCTGGACACGCATACTCACGCTCTCGACCCGCGAGAGGATTGACGGCGCAACGGACACGTTTGAGTCGGCAAATCTCAGCAAAACACTCGAGACAACCGATACAGGTGCGTATCTCATCTTCGCGCCCCGTGAAGGCTTTACGTGGCCAGTCGGGATCCGCCAGCAGCGCTCTACCAAGCCCCACCAGGTCACAGACCCCTTCTTCCAAAAGAGCCTCTCCGGGGCCCGGCTCCTTGATATTACAGACAGATAGAACCGGGATGTTAACGACTTCCTTAATTCCTCGGGCCAGATGTTTTTTCCATCCCTGAGCATAGGTGCCGGGCTCGATGCAGGCTTCGGAGTAACAGCTGACATTGATCAGATCGGCTCCCGCTTGTTCAAGCGCCGTGGCGATGCGCGCGGCCTCGGCCTGATCGATGCCGCCGGGCAACATTTCCTGAGCGTTGACGCGCACCGAAACAGGAAAATTACCACCACAGTTTTGACGGATGCCTTGAAGGATTTCGACGACAAAGCGCATGCGGTTCTCAAAGCTTCCACCATATTCATCGTCGCGTAAATTCATGGCGGGGGAAAGAAACTGATTGATGAGGTAGCCATGCGCGGCGTGCAGCTCCACACCATCCGCGCCGGCCATCTGAGCGATGTGGGCTGCGTTGATGAAACGCTCGACCATCTCCCGACATTCAGCAAGCGAAAGGGCGCGGGGCATTTCTCCACCCAACGGACTGGCCAAAGCGGAAGGCGCCACAGGCTGAGCTTTCGTCAGCCAGGATGAGGCCAAACGACCGGGATGCTGCAATTGGACAAACAGACGGGTATCCCGGCGGTGAACCACATCCGTCAGACGTTGCAGACCCGGAATATCGCCCGGACGATAGGCGGCCATCTGGCCGGGATCGCTGATACCGGCTCCCCCATCCACTCGTGTGACTTCTGTGATGATCAGCCCAACACCACCCCTTGCGCGCGCCTCATAGAAGGCGATCAGGTCATCGGTGACGCCACCTTCGGGGGCGCCAAGATTAACACCCATGGCGGTCATCGCCAAGCGGTTGCTTAAGATCAGCTGACCCAGTTCCAGAGGTTTTTTTAGAAGCTCATACATTGGCTTTCACCTCCCGTTCAACAGGTTATGCATTAATAGGCGGCAGTTGGCGATAGCGCTGGATGGCCAGCGTTTCCACAAGACGGCTGAGCAGTTTTGTGTATCCGGTGCGAATGATAAAAAATTGAAAGAAGTTCAGCGCCTCAAAGCCAAAAAACCACATGACCAACCAAAAGCTTAAGGCGGAAAGAGCCATCACAGGAACAAGCAATAGCGCTGTGAGTCCCCAGGGTGACCGGGGCAGGGCGGCCAACAATCGGTTGGTTTTTGTGGCCGGAGGCAGTTTCCCGCTCAAGGCTATTTGCTGAACTGAGGCAAACGTGGGTCTGATCATCAGCAGGCTGACAATCAGAGCCAAGACCACGCCTGTTATCCAAACACCATCTTGAGTGACGCCCATGAGTATAACCAGATCTTGCCGGATCACGGTACCGCCCAGAGCAAGACCAATCAGCATGTTCATACCAAAGTCGGTGGTAACGCTGGCGTAAAGTCTGGCAAACATCTCCCGGCGCGGCAGGGGGTTTTTAACGGTTTGTCGACCTTGTTGAGGCAGATCGCCGGGCTTCTCGCAGTCCGGCTGCACATAGCGAAAAATGCCAAACTCAATCAACTTGGCAGCCAACCAGGTGGCGTAACCAATCTTCCAGACAAGAAAGCGGGGGAAAGTATAGTCGGTTTCGGGATAAAAACGCAAGATCAACAAAGTGATGAGCACCATCGAAGCCGATCCGACCACACCGGTCAGGATCGTCAATGGTAGGTAGGATCGAGGTAGTTTTTGCATAAAAGGGCTCAGTGGAACCTGGGTGGGCAACTCTCCCCGCCGTCGTCGCGCGGCGACCGCCCAGCGTGCATAGCCAAGGCTGGTAAATGCTGTGACCACTCCACAAAGAGCGGCATCCACCACCAGGTCGGTCACGGTCAGCGAGCGGCCGAATTGAAAAACAAAAGCCAAAATCACATTTATGGCGCAGACAAGTAGCGCCATGGGCAGGTTGTTCAGATAGGGAAGCTCGGTTCGGACGTTGATTCTGCCATCTTTCATCACTGTTCCCTCCCTCTGTCTTCGAGTTAACACACTTATTCATCTCTATTATAAAAAGAGTGAAAACGCGTATGTTAGACCAAACCGAGAGACAAATGGTCAAATTCTCAGAACAGTTCTTTCAATTGACGGCGACAATTGATATTTAACTTGTCATAGACACTGGACAAATCCTTTTTGACGGTGGAAAGAGAAAGGTACATTTTCTTGGCGATTTGATTGTTTGTCAGACCATCCACCGCATATAGCGCCACCTGGTGCTCCCTGCGGGTGAGGACTTCGGGAATTATATAGGCCGACAATTCATTGTGAGCTCTGACCCATTGGGGGAAAATCGTCTTCCAATGGCGGATGACTTCATCATATTGCTGTGGAAACGCTTCCTTTAGGCAACGTTCCGTCAGACCCTGCATGGTGGTCAAGGTCTCAACAAAAGGACCAATAAAGTGATTTGGCAAAGCCAGGCGCATCACGGTCATCATGCGTTCGCGGGCCAGATTGAGATTGTCCAGCTTGAGATGGCCGAGGGCCGCATATAAATAGATATATATGTCGCAAAGCGTGCAAACACCCGGTTTCTGGTTGGATATCCTGGCTTCCGCCGCCACCAACATTACCCGATACTCCTTGATGATTTGTAAATATTTTATATAGGTGTACCAGCCCAAATCACGCATAGTGGGCGGCAAGTTGCTCAGATCGCCCTTTTTTAACCAGTCTGGTAAATTGTGGACCATCATGAGACTGACACTGATGTTGGCTTGAAAGCATTCCAGCACGTGAGCTTTCCCCTGCGTGTGTAGTTCTTTGGATAAAAGCGTGTCAAAGAGTGCCCGAATACTGCGATAATGCGCGAAATCTCCCAGGCAGATGGCGGCATATAGCGAGAACAGCCGGCCGATCAGGTAATCCTCATCTTGAGGCGTAAGCCGGTTAAAAGCATAGAGAGCCTGTTCGTATTCGCAACGGAAATACGCCAGAAATCCCTGCGCCAGCTGATAGGTGGCATTTTGCGGCAACCGCTGTAGTTGGGCATCCGCCTGACCACTGACAAAGGCAAGCTGTTCGATCGGGATTGCAGAAGGTTGAACTTCCCGCGCGTCAGCCCTTGACGCGACACTCTTGGGAATCAGCCAGTTGTTACCTAGTTTGAGGGCGCCTAAAATCAGTCCGGACTGACAGTGACGTTGCACGGTGCGGGGATGAATACCCCATACTTTGGCGTATTGTTCAACAGACAGATATTCCATGTCTACCTCCAGGTCTCCCGGACCCGGCCATCTGTCGTTTGGGCGACATTTTGACCGACATGAAATCAATAAATAACTCAAAATATTATAATCTAACAAAATTATATGTTTCTGTGAAAAGATTGTCAAAAGAATGGCGAACCGCGGGGTCGCCCATGGCCATTTCATCCGGGAAGGCTAAATCTGTCACCTTGCAGTCTTTGAATGCTTCCGCAAGATTCAGATTCATGTTCTCTCCGTCGATGCTGCCTGCTATGAAGATATCGGGCGACATGATGTTGGCCGTCCCGACATAGGCAACCTCAAATTGGTTGCTCTTGCTGCCGCAGGCGCTGATACCAAGCATCATTGCAAAAATAAGAGTCAGTGTCATTATTTTAAAAATGTAGTGCTTCATGGCGTTATTTCCCTCCCCTATTTTTTGCATCCGTAGAAGCTACGTGTTGCGTCAATCAACAAAGTCTACAAATGTCCACGCATCGCCGGAGCTTTTGAGCTTCACTTCATCTCCGACGCTCTTTCGTGCGGTGTTCCATATGGAGTCATCGTCCGGTAGTTGTACCTCAACAGTTGTTCCGTCCTCCATCTCGACGGACAAATAAGTATGCACAGGGCCATTACTGAGTTTTTGATATACCTTTTTCACCGTCCCCGTAGTTCCGCTGCCACAGGCGGTTAGACAAAGCGTGCAGAGGATCACAATAGCGACCATGATTGCGATGATCCGATTTGTTTTCATAAATCCACCTCCAATTTTTGTTTGAATCCGGTATAGTTGTGATGAACTCCACCTGCGCAATGGCTATGGACAGCGCGCCGCTGGAGAACAGAATAATGCCCACGACCTTCAACAATCTTAAATTTGTTTAGTCGTCAGGAAGATTCAGAGCCACTCCCCGCAAATCTATCCGTATGGTCTCCCCCTCTGTTTCTGTCTTGACGTACAGTGTAAATTGGCTGATGTCCGCGTCTTCCGGAATGTCAAAGGTCGGCAGCATTGCAACATACTCATTGCTTCCAAGATCACTGATATGATTGCTCCCTCCTTCGGCCATTCTAAACCCCGAAGATATCGCGCTGTACTCGTTTCCCGTGGCGTCCTTAAGGTAGTAATCCGTATAGCCCGTTGTGATCTCGTCCCACTTCATGACGCCATCCACGCATTCCACAAATATCTGGATAAGCCTTCCCTGCGGGGTATTGTTACCTCCGACAATGCTTTCATCGTCAACGATACTTTTGACGTGCATGGTATAACCGCGCCACGGAAACAGGTTTTGCGCTCCCGCATCCGCCGTTTTGCTGACCTCTGTTACAGCGGACGCAGCTTCTTCTTGTGAAGATTCCGCGGAGGGTGCGTTCTCTATTACGCCTTCATTTGATGCCAAAGGCGACGAGCCGCTTTCTCCACTATCAAATTCCTTTTTCTCAACGCAGCCGAACATTGCAACACACATCGCCATGCAGATCATAAACGCCATAAGTTTTTTCATCTTGGAAATCCTCCCTGCTTTCGTTTTCGGTGAACATGATATCTCCGTCATTCCCCGTAGTTCCCAAAGAAAATGTATAGTCATAATCGTTTTCCGGCGAAATATCTCGTTTGTTGAACAGAAATTTTATCCTCTCAAAGCACCGATGCCGGCCCAAACAATCTCGCCTTTATACGCAAAATGTTTTTTTGAAACTTAAGTCGTTCAATCAATACAAGGACAGCGGCTATTAACAAGGAAAAATCGCTTATCCAATTAACCTGCCGGACTAACATCTTCTACCGGATTTTCATTGATCTGATCCCTCCTGAGTTTTATAGATTATTTCTGAATTTATTCATGTATGTGCTATTGAAATCATTTTTTCTGTTTGCAGCTGTAGAATAACATGGCTATCGCTTCTGCTTGTCTGCTCAGAGCATACAATTGAATTTTTTCTTAACTAAAAATCCATCTTCCTACGATCGCCGCTCATGTCGGGCGTACTACAACAACGAACCCCCCGGTGATTATTCACCGAGGGGTTTCATAAGAGAATCAGTCCTATTCAGATACGGAATTTGAATTCATGTCGTGCGCTTTAGAGCTGCGCGAGAACCTCTTCCACATCCGGCAGTTCCGGAATATCATATTGTTTGGACCACAAGACCACACCATTCTCATCGATCAGCACATTGGCTCTGCCGGATATGCTCGCCTGGTCAATGTAATTGCCATAAGCTTTGCTGACCGCTCCCAGCGGGTTGAAGTCCGACAAGATCAACAGATTATCCAGGCACAGCACTTTCGCCCAGGCGCTTTTGCTCGGCTGAGGATCGACACTCAATCCGAGCACCACTGTGTTTTTATCGGTGAACCGATCATAATTACGTTCCAGCGAACGCATCTGATCCATGCAGACCGAAGTCCACGCCAAGGGATGCCAGGACAGCAAAACTTTTTTACCTTTAAAATCAGCCAGTGAGACCACTTGTTCATTCTGATCCGCCAATGAAAAATCTGGTGCCGCAACGCCGGCCTTTATCAACTCAGACATAATAACCTCCACTCATGTGTCCGCTCACAAAACGCGAGCGGGACGCCGTTTGTATTGCCATAATTTTAGCACAAAAAATAGCGCTCCAGTTTAAATAAATTATCGTTTGATTTTATTCGAAGTCGTTTTGACAAACGGTTCGTCACGTATCACAACTGAAGAGACTCTCTTGTAGTCAGGCAGCCCCTGCATTTCCTCACGGATCAACTTTTGCAACTGCTCTTTTGTATAGGTCACTTCCTCCTCCAGATAGATTTCGGCCATCAGCGAGGATTCCAGACCGTTCGCATCAAGCAAGCCACGGACAACGACTTCCTTGACGCCGTCCACGCCCATGATATGCGACTCGAGCTCTTCCGGATAAATATTCTTACCATTTGACAACACAATCAAATTCTTTTTTCGTCCGGTGATCACAAGCTGGTCTTTATCTGTCAGGTAGCCATAGTCGCCGGTGTAAAACCAGCCATCCTTCAACACATCGGCTGTCTGCTCCGGGTCATTGAAGTAGCCCAACATGACAATGTCACCTTTGACAACAATCTCCCCAATTCCCTCTTCATTCGGATCGTCAATCTTCCAATCGACACAGGGCAGTCTGCAGCCGGCCGTGTTAAAATCGTTGAACGAGATCGGATTGACGGAAACCAGTGGCGAGCATTCGGTGATGCCATAGCCGGCGATCAACGGCATGCCGATGTCGATGAAAAACTCACCGATAACCGGGCGGATTGGCGCCCCACCACAGACAATCTCGCGCAGATTTCCACCAAACTGTGAATGGACGCTCTTAAACAACTTCCTGCGCAAATCGATGCCTATCTTGCGTAATCCTCTACTTAGTTTAATTAAAAAATTAAACGCTTTGCGCTTCCCGCCGGCATCAATCGAAGAGTTGATCCGTTTATAGAACATCTCCGCGATGGCCGGAACCAGATAAATAAAATCAGGTTGATATAGCTGAAGATTTTTGAGCACAGCCATTAGATTGTCATTGATACAAATGGTCACTCTTTTATGGATCGCGACCAATATCTCGCAGACCGCCTCATACGTGTGATTAAATGGCAACACGGACAGGCCGACCGTGTAGATGGTCGACACCATCAGTCCGTAATAGATACTGGAGCAAAGGTTGTGCTCGCTGAGCATGACACCTTTCGCCTTGCCGGTCGTGCCGGAGGTGTATACCAGATCTTTGAGCGCGTGCGGATCGCTTTCCAACGCCCGGTACTCCGCCGGATCAAGATCGGCGCCACGGCGCGTCATCTTCTGATAGGAGAGAAAGTCACCCTCATCCTCCTCACGATCAAAGCCAATAAAGAATTTCACGTTTGGCATCTCATCCCGGTGCTCGATGAAATATGATTCGTATTTCTCGGAATAAAAAACGACCTCCGAGCCACTGTCGTTCAATAGGTATTGAATCTCGGCAAGCGGCAGCTCTCGATCGATCGGCACAAAAACACCGGCACTCTTCAAGACCGTCAGATATGTGACAATCCACTCATAGCGATTGTTCGCACAACAGGCGATGAAGGCTTTGCCAAAACCATCGGCTGTCAAAGCGGCACCCAAGTTAAATGTGTCCTGCTCAAATTCACGGTACGTAACATCGTGGATCCCCTTTTTGTCTTTATACCGATACGCGATATGATCCCCCGCCTCAGCGACCGTTTTAGACAACATATCTTTGATATTGTCAAATGGTTCGACCTTGTTATACGTGAAGTTCGGATTGATGTACATCGGCCCTACCGCCTCCCCTAATCTTTTTGAAAACAAAGAAACTGATACGATAAAATTGTAATTAAAACAGTTCTTAACATTGTAGCCCTAATGATTTTGATTCTCAAATGGTTTTGTCATCAAATGATTGCGAGATCTCTGAATTTATGTTAGCCTAATTCGGCATGGGGATGCACTGGTTTCGACAGTGCCATCGAACTCAGGCAAGCGGGTAGTGGACCCCGTTGGCCACTTTAAAAAACGGGAACGCATGTAAATGCAAACAATAATTACACTTACGCCGCTGCTTAATTGAGCGCGTCATCCTCCGTTCCTATCTGCCGGAACGATCGGGATGCCAGATGGCAGACCTTACCTGCTGGAGGTTAAACAGGGGCACGGATTCGGCAAAGCTTTGAGTCGGATTTGTATCTATGAAGCTACTGGAGCAAATGTAGGCTGACTGACTATTTGCAAGAGGAATACTGAAGGTGACAGCTGCACCCGGAGAAAACTTGATGGACATGACATTGGACAGGGGTTCGATTCCCCTCATCTCCACCATCGCCCCGAAACCCCTGTGGTTGCGGGGTTTTTGTTTCCGGTGATACTAAAATGATACCCGGATCGCGGCTTGACAAAACCACGTCGGATCCCGCCAATGAACTTGCCAAAACTAATTCAGACCACATCGGAAGATGGTCGCTCCATCGTGATCCACAGATTTAAAAGGCTCTCCTGTGATGTATTCACAAGAGAGCCTTCACTGATTCAGCCGGTGATCGATCAAGGCCGGACGGGCGATTCAAACCGAGCCGATCCAAAATTATTTCAATAGTCCACCGATTTTTCCGCCTATGTCACCCAGGGAGTCTAGATTCACCTTCGCTTTGACACCGGAGACGATCGCCTGAATCTGATCATCCGGAAGGTCGATGCCGAGGGCTTCCTCTATTGCCTTGACCGGTTCCTGCTTAAATTTTGCTTTAAACGAATCGTCTGATTTTACACGCTCGACCAAATCTGAAATTGTCTTCTTGACATCCATCTTCATTCTCCTCACTCGTAAATCCATAAAGGAAAATCAACTGCCTCAAATGGAATGTTAGCACAGTTTCAAAGTGATCGAGCGCATATGCAAATATCTTTGTAATCAGCCGAGAGCCTCTTCTCTGGTCTTCAGGATCGCCTGCACGGCGGTCGCGGAATCCGTCGCGGGGTAGAGTTCAAAACCAACCGAGTGCTGATAGCCCAAACGGTCCAGGTTCTTCATGAAGTTCACGAAATTAATTGTTCCGGTGCCGGGCTCGTTTCTTCCCGGAGCGTCCGCGATGTGAATGTGACCGATATGGGGCAAGAACTTCTCAACGGTCTCACTGATTTTTCCTTCATTTAAGTACATATGATAGGAATCGTAGAGGATTTTAAGATTTGGCGACCCAATCGCGTCCACATAATCACAAGAGTCCGCTGTATACGCAAGGAAGTTTCCACAGTGGTCTTTGACGATGTTCAGCGCTTCGAGCACAAAAGTCACACCTTGGGCCTCTGCCAGCGGAACGATCTCCTGCAGGACATCAAACATGGCGAGGTGTCTGCGCAAATCACTGTACTCACCGCTCATTGGTTTGGCGAATTGTGGGAAATCCTCCAGCGCGTCCGAGTGGATGACCAGAGTCTTGCAGTCCACGACGGCGGCGGCCTCCAAGGCCTGTTTGATGTAATCGATGTACGCCACCTTGTTGACAGGGTCGCACATTGAAAGCGGTCCGTCACCGGACATGGCAGCCAAGGTCAGATCATTTTCGTCCAACAGGCGTTTGACCTGCGGTAGATTCTTGTCGTCCCAGCCCCAGATTTCGACTGCGTCAAAGCCGTCAGCTTTCGCCTTCGCGAAACGATCGGCAAATGGCATTTCGGAATAAATTGATTCGATGTGAATATCCGTTTTTAACATGTTCAGATCCTCCTTTGTTCGGTCTGTTTCAAGTTTGAGCGTTTGGCCTCTTGCTCTTTTCTATATTCAGTATGACAGGAAGGGAGTATCCAAACTTGTCGATAATTGTGTGTTTATGCCGAATAATCCGGCAAGATCGGCGATCATTGTTGCCAATTCTTGCGATAGGTTCCGGGGCTGCATCCAACCAACTGTTTAAAACTGCGGTGAAAGACGCTTGGGTTGCTAAACCCCAAATCCAAGGCCAGATCGGTGACTGCCTGGTCGGAGTTGATCAAGCGCGTTTGAGCCTCCCCGATTCTACGTCGGTTCACATAGTGCATGGGTGCATATCCGGTAAACCGCTTGCAGACGCGGGAGATATGAAACGGACTTAAATACAGCGCGTCCGCGATGTCCTGCAGCGACACCTCTTCGGTGTAATGCTCATCCAACCATTGCTTGATCAACTTACCCTGTGCGATCAAGTCGCGCTCATCGGTGTCGACCGATGTGTGCCTACTGATAATCAATGAAAGAAGGGCGCGCGTCAGATGATTCGCGATGTCATAGCCGGCATCCATCTCGGTCGATGCCTGCTTATAGATCGCTTCGATCCAGAAGCGAATCTCATCTTGATAGTCCGGCAAACGCAAAAGAGGTGAATCGTCCGGGGCCACAAGATGATTGGGCGGCATGCCGGGTCGTCGTACGTTTCGAATGTCCAATGTGTAAATCACAGTGTCGGGATCCAGATCGATGTGTTCCTCGTGCATGATTTGCGCGTTATACACCAACAAGTCTCCCAAGCGCACCTGATACGGGCGGTGGCAGATGATATTTTGACAAAAACCCGAAGAAACAAACAGCAATTCAACCCGGTCGTCATGCATATGCATGATGCGTGGTTGCCTTAAGTCTTCACTGTCAGCTCGAGAGATCGCCTCAAGTCTGGGGTGCTCGGGCCCGGTAAACGGTTGATCGTAGTTATTTGGCAGATAAATAAAGGTCATGATCTTTCTCCTAATCGATTAATCGCTTCTGTTAACTTAATAAAAAAAAGAGATCTGAAATGCCTTTGGTACAATAGTTTCACCACAAAACAGGTACCTCCCTAAGGAAAGGAGCAAATCAGATCTCATGAAAAGTATACCATCTAATCTAACTTGTCCCCGCTGTTTCTCTAAAAGCCTTTACCACTTCGGTAAAGATAAAAAAGGTAATCAGAAGTTCCAGTGTCGCAATTGCATGAGACAATGGGCACCTGCCAGTAAGAATAAGAAGGAAGATTTTCAAAGAAAGTACCCTCCTTGTCCTAAGTGTGGTAGGGCTAGCTTCCTGCACCATGACTACAAGCTGTATTCCAACTTTCGTTGTGGAGACAAGAAGTGTTACCACTCTTTCTTTGTTGTAAAGCTGGTTGAAATTCCATCCTGCTCGTCTAAAGTTATTCCGCTAGAGCAGTTCACAATGAAACGAATGCGTCATCCTTTCCATCTTGTTCTAACGGCTCTCATCCATTACTTTATTGGCAATTCCACCTTGAGAAAGGTTTCTGAAACACTTCGACTCGCACACAACATTGAGGTGTCTCATGTCACAATCTCTAAGTGGTGTAAACGCTTCGCGCCTGCTCTCCTAGCGGCAGCTGAACCTTACAAGAAGCAGATCAACCTAGCTGACTCTGACGAATGGCATTTTGACGAAACCTACGTGAAGATCAAGGGCAAATGGTATTATCTCTGGCTTGCCATGGATTCTGAAACAAGGATGATTCTGGACTTTCATCTGTCACCAACCAGAGATACTACGTCCGCCTACTCTCTCATTCACAGCTGTCAGGAGCAGTTTGGCAATCCACAAAGCATGTTCGTCACAGACAGATATCCCGCTTACCAAAGAGCGTTCGATCACCTTGCTCCCTGTGTTGAGCACCAGCTCGTCGAAGCGTTCTCTGATGATATTTCCAACAATGTCATGGAAGCGTTTAATGGCCAGTTTAAGGCTTGGTATAAGGCTAAAAGAGGCTTTGACTCTTTTGAGTCTGCTAACATCCTGATTGCGCTTTATATCTTCTTTTACAACTACATCAGACCGCACCAATCTCTCTTCAACTGGACTCCAGCTCAGGTTGCCGGGGCACAGTACCAAGAAAAACAAAGGAGAGCCTGTCTTCTGATTGCTTAGGCATATTCAGTTCTCAAAGTTCAATTGAATCTCTTTCGAGATTTCTTTCGCATGTCCGGATTTTATTCTTTCGCTTTCCTTACATGCTTTCTTTGTGCTATCTTCTTTTCAACTGGTGAATCCTTAAGTTTCTTCTGAATCTTTGTTCGCCAATTGCATTTCAGATCTCTTGTCTCTCATCTTTAATTAACAGAGCCGATTAATCGATCGAATAGTTGCTTTAATTTTATGATAAAAAAGGACAATCAGGCAACAAATCGCCAGATTCATTGATTTGAATTATAATTGAGGTGGTCTTTGTGCCAACAGATAATGAGTAATTGTGTAAACCACATAGAAATATTGGAGGTAGCTATGTTATTTCACTTTCCCACCACTTTTGAACCCGGTCTTAGTTCATTGTTGAAAGCCAAACAACACCCTGAGGCGAATATGGATTTGTCCATGTTGATTTTACAAAAGGGAGAATCGTACAGCACTGAATCAGAAAAAGAAGTTGTCGCGATTTTGTGTTCGGGAACCATTCGTGCGTCCGTCGCGGATCTGGCGGAAGAGTTGCACCGCGATGATGTCTTTTATGGCGAGCCGATGGTCGTTCGTGCGCCGGCTACTGAGTCGATCACCATCGAAGGGTTGGCGGATCGATCGGAAGTTTTGCTGGTGGCGACCGCCAACGACAAGGAGTTCGAACCGGAAATCATGCATCCGGCCGATATGTTGAATCCGGAGGAAGAACGTGCGCGCGGACTGATGAACGATTCCGCGATCCGCATCGCCAGGACATATTTTGATCGCAGCAACCGCCCGTCAACCAATTTCTTTATCGGAGAGGTTGTGATGGCGCCGGGCAAATGGTCCAGCTTCCCACCACACTTTCATAAAGAAACCGAATTCTACTTTTACAAGTTTCTACCGGAAAATGGATATGGCTACGCAGAGGTCGGCGGTGAGCCTCATATTGTGAGACAACACTCTTTAACCGTGATGAGCAATGGCGAACCGCATCCTCAGGTGACCACCCCGGCATACGCGGAATGGTACCTGTGGTGTATCCGGCTGGATGACAATCAACCGCTGCTCACAACCTTTGTGCCCGAACATGAATGGGCGAACGACGAGGACGCCAAACTCTATCCTGACTTGAAGCCATAGACGATTACCGACAAGCCGACTGATTTTCATTTTACATGATGTCGCCACCGACTGATCAATCAAAATGGGATTGTCCGCAAGCGCGTGTCTGTCGCTCCGCTGACAATCCCATTGTTCTTTAGATCGATCCTCAATATGGTTATATGGTTCATCGCCACGCCCGGGATGGTTGATCGATTCCATATGGGCGTCTGTGTCTCAGTCTACTTCCAGCATTGAAATGGTCTCAATCTCGACCAGCGCGTTCAGTGGCAGGCTCGCCACTTCGACACAACTGCGCGTCGGATAATCGCCCTCGAAATAGCTGCCATAAATCGTGTTTACCTCGGCGAAATCCGCCAAATCCTGTAGAAAGATCGTGGCTTTGACAACATTTTTATATGAAGCGCCGACCTTTCTTAAAATGTGCCCGATATTTTTCATGCACATATGAGTCTGTCGCGCGATGCCTTCTTCCAGCTTCCCGGTGGAAACATCGATGCCCAATTGTCCGGATGTAAACAGCATATTCTCCATTCGCACGCCTTGCACATAAGGCCCGATAGCGGCAGGCGCCTGATTCGTCTCGATCACTTCCCGTTTCATATCTGTCTCCAATTACTCTTTGTCCGGCGTTGGATCGGTTGGCAGTTGTTCGCACAATAAGTACAGTCCACTCAGTGGCGGCAGGTCAAGTGTCAGCGTTGGCGTCGCGTAGAGTGGTTTTTGATTCGGCACGTCCGCGATCGGGATGTCCAATCCGCGAAGCGGGTTGTAGCCGGTGTCCTCCGAGTCGAAATCTTCCATCTCATTCAGTAATTTCTGATATTCCGCGAACAATGCCTGGCGGTCCGCTTCCAGCTCATCTCTACGTTTTTGCAGCATGTCCCGGCTCTTCTTGATCCGTTGTTTCGCCCTGTCAAATTCGCGATTCGCCTCCTCGATGGTGGGAGGATCGGTCGCGAATCTCAGCTGATCGGACCGCTCGCCCAGGTATTGGCTGCCGCCGTATTGTTCGTCATCAGAATTGAACAAAATGCGATAGGTTCCAAATCGCGGCGCCCTCATCTTGTAACCGGGCACTACTGCCGGTGTGAGATTCAACACCACCAAAATAACCTGCCCCTCGTATTTGCTGGAGCGGCTATAGATATAGACACTGTTGTCTTTGTCCTCGGCCTGCATCCATTCGAATCCATACCAATTGAGATCTTGCTCCCAAAACGCCGGAGTTTTTAAATACAGATTGTTCAGATCTCTCACAAATCCGGACAGCTGATGATTCGGTTCCAAATCCAGCACATTCCATTCCAGTTCCTCTTTGCAACGCCACTCCAGGTACTGACCGAACTCATAGCCCATGAAATTCAACTTGCTGCCCGGATGAGACATCATATAGATCAGCATCGCGCGCATGTTGGCGAATTTACGCCATGGATCTCCGGGCATTTTCTCCAGGATAGATTTTTTGCCGTGAACCACCTCATCATGAGAAAAGGCCAACACGTATCGCTCCGAAAACGCGTAGGTCATCGAAAACGATAGTTGATTATGATGAAACGGTCGGTGGATATAGTCCAAGCTCATATACTTCAACGTGTCGTGCATCCAGCCCATATTCCACTTGTGCGTGAAACCCAGCCCGTTCTCTTCCACCGGCTTTGTGATATAGGGGTAGGATGTGGATTCTTCGGCGATCATCATGACGCCGGGAAAGTTCATCAAGATAATCCGGTTGAGCGTGCGCATGAAATCGATGGCTTCCAGGTTCTCGTTGCCGCCATATTGATTCCGGATGAACTCGTCGCGGTCATAATCCAAATAAATCATACTGCTGACCGCGTCAACCCGAATACCGTCCAGGTGATACTCAGACATCCAAAACCAGGCGCTGGAATAGAGAAAGGACAAGACTTCTTTTTTGCTGAAATCAAATACCAGGGTGCCCCAGGTCTTGTGCTCACCTACACGGGTATCGGCATATTCGTACAGCGGGGTGCCGTCAAATCTCGCCAGCCCAAAGCTGTCTTTGGGAAAATGGGCGGGCACCCAGTCCAAAATGACGCGGATGCCTTTGCTGTGCATGTGGTCCACGAAAAATTTAAAGTCCGCGGGAATACCATAGCGGGAGGTCGGCGCGAAGTAACCGGTCGCCTGATAGCCCCAGGAATCATCGAGCGGATATTCGGTGATCGGCATGATCTCAACCGCGTTGTACCCCATGTCAATGAGATAGTCGGCAAGTTGCACCGCCAAAGTGCGATAGTTGTAGAAATTGCCATCCTCGTACTGCCTCCAGGAACCAAGATGACATTCATAAATATTCAGTGGCTGCGGAGTTTCGGCGGGCAGACGGTTTTTTACCCAATCCTGATCCGACCATTTATAATCATCCGGATCATACAAGACAGACGCGGTGCCCGGTCTGGTCTCCGCGTGGCGGGCGAACGGATCGGCTTTGAGCGTTACATCGCCGTTTTTGGCGGTCACCACATATTTATACCGTTGCCATTGTTTCGCTTCTTTGATCGATAGATACCATATTCCGGTATCAAAGTTTTTGTCCATTGGGTGTGAGGATTCGTTCCAGTTGTTGAAATCACCTGTCACACAAACATTCACAGCGTTCGGCGCCCAAACCGAAAATCGGAAACCATCTTCCGAACCGCCATTGAGATGTGCACCTAAAAAGTTATAGCTTTCATAATTCAGACCGTTATTGAACAAATATGCCGGATCCATAATAACCTCGCTCAACTTTGCCATGCGGTTTGTTTGCTTCATGCATTTTATCATATTTTGTACAAAACTTTAATAAGTTCGGTAATTAAGGTGGCATAGTTAGGTCATTTTGACAATAAAGCTATCGCTTACGGGCTCATCAAACGGCAGACAATGAACCGGCGCAATCGAGAAAACCACGCGGGCGCCCATCCCGTGCCCAGGTGCGGGCGGACGGAGGATCACTCGGGCGAGTCGGATGATACCGACGTCACTGACTCCGCGGCAATCGACTCATCGGATGATACCGACGTCACTGACTCCGCGGCAATCGACTCATCGGTCGTCCGGTCGGCGCTCGAAATGACAGTGGATATTTTCAATGGATTGCCGCCCGGCAGGTCATTGAACGACCAGCGGTCCTGCGTCTTGCCATCGGTGTCGAAGATACTTTTCGCGGCGAACAGCATCGAGTATTTCATTGAATTTAAAGAAGGCTGACTGAAAGTCTCATCCTGATCGAGCTTTTGAAAGCCGCGATTGATCAACACTCCTTTAAATTGATCAATCTTGAATGAGCAGACCAGCCAATTTGATTGTTGCCGCGTAACCGAGGAAATCGAATCAGTCACAGGCTCACCCAAATCGGTCGGTTCCAAATGATTGGCGTCCGCCAACAGTGCCTTGATCTCATAAAACATCAAATCCATTTTTCCGACTTTCGCGTTGGTTAGTTGATATGACTCTTGGGAGATGATGGAAATCTCATCCGCCAGCGTCTTCCCATCCTGAATGCAGATCGGATTGATGAATTCATAGATGATGCTCTCCGCTTCCGTGGGCTGCTCATCCACCTGGTAGTAGCCTTCAATCGCGCTGTTGTCTCTGGAACTGTCAAAATACAACGCCGACAACAGATCATCCTGACCCGCGCCCGATTCAAGACTTTGGAAGTCCACGACATGACCCGCGCGAGTCAACTGAAGCATGGGTTGCCCGCCCATAGGATTTTGATTGAGCAGACCGTGGTCGAATTGGTTCAGGCATTCCTCCGTCGTCGAATGAAAGGTGATCCCTGAAATCATGGTTTCGATCAACTCAAGTCGGATGGATTCCATCGACTCGGCGTAGGGAAGCAAAGCCAGATAGTCATAGTTTTGATAAGTCTGTGTCAATGGATCGGTGGTGACTTCAAAAACGAACGGTATGTTCTGCACGTAGGCTGAATAAATCTGACGAAAGGTACCGTCGTCATCCGACAAAGTGGTCCGCGTCCAATTCACGCCGGCCAACTTTGAATTGGTCTTTTCAATATTTAAATTGCCGTTTTTTGCCGTGCTGTTGCCCGAACCAAAATTGGACGGAAAATCCAGTCTGCTGAAAAAATTCTGATATAACAGGGCGCCATCGCTGTATTGTGCGGAGTTGAAAACTACTCTCTCCAGCGCAGGCTCTCCATTCATAATCGGTGTGGCCTGGTTGTTGGCGACCTCCGGATTGTCCGGATCGTCCGTTTGCTCATCGACCGGCAGCGCCGAATTGTGGTCAAGCAGGTGGTACATCTGCCCTTCCTGCGGATGATATATCTTAACCGTTCCAAAAGCGGTGTCCAACACGGTGCGATGCAAATTGGCGCGCGACGTTCCGGCTGACTGAAAACCATAGTTGTCAACCCTCGCCAGGCCGGGATACGTTATGGAGTACTTGTAAAAATCATTGACATAATTGGCGCGCACCAGGCGACCGTTCAGCTGCTCGTTGATCTCATTCAAGACATCATTTTCAAACAGGTCTTCTTTGACGATCTCTTCAGGCGTCACAGAATTCGGCTCCTGCGTCTGTTTGCACCCACTCATAACAGTGAGCAACAACGACAACGCCAATAGCAAAGCAAACAATTTTCGCATTTTCATATCACCACCGCAGCAAATGGATCTCCAGCATCTGACTCAGTGATTAATGATAGCCCATCTCTCAATCTCATTCCAGAACAAAAGCATTACAAAAAACCATTTGTTATAATGAATATCGTCAAACAGTACTATTGCAGCTCACTGCAAGCGTCCGCGGAGGAAAAGATATGGTCAATAAAAAATATTTACGTCTATTAGCCAAAGATTATCCGAATCAACAATTGGCCACCGGCGAAATCATCCGTTTGCAATCATATAATGAACTGCCCAAAGGCACCGAGTATTTTTTCAGCGATTTACATGGCGAGGATGGCGCCTTCATCCATCTAATGAGATCCGCCTCCGGGAATATTCGCAGTAAGATCCGTGAATTGTACGGCAATGTCTTGTCCGAAGAAGGACAAAACCAATTGGCGAATCTAATTTATGATCCCGACAAGGTCATGTCCATTCTCCAAAATAGTGGCCGCTTCAGCATTGAATGGGTGCGGCTGACGATTATCCGTCTGACCGATCTGTGTCGCTATATTTCCGCTAAATATAGCAGGGCCGAGGTCGCCGCGCTGATGCCGGCCGAATATAAAGATATTCTGGACGAGATGCTTTATGTCGGCACCGGTGATTTCGACCGAAACACTCATATTAATAAAATCATCAACTCCATTGTGGAAATTCAGTCCAGCGTCCCCTTTCTCAGGGCTTTATGTACCATAATTCAAAAAATTTGTGTCAATCAGCTGCATATCATCGGAGATATTTTCGATCGCGGAAAAGGTCCGCATCATATAATGGAAGAACTGATCGAGTTTGAAAAAGTCGATTTTCAATGGGGAAATCATGATATCGTCTGGATGGGAGCCGCCGCCGGAAGTGAAGTCTGCATGCTTAGTGTGCTCCGTGTCGGCATTCAATACAATAATTTTGATGCGCTTGAGGACGGTTACGGAATCAATCTTCGTCCGCTGTCCAATTTCGCCGAGGATGTCTATGGCGATGATGATTGTAAATTGTTCATGCCGCGGGTGCTTGACGAAAATGTTTACGACATGATCGACATCAACATCGCCGCCAAAATGCATAAGGCGGTCGCCGTTTTGATGTTTAAACTGGAAGGTCAACTGATTGAACGTCGCCCCGAGTACAATATGGACGATCGCAATGTGTTGAAAAAGATCAACTTTGATAACATGACTTATGTTGTGGACGGCGTCGAATATCCAATGCGGGACACTAATTTCCCCACGATGGATCCCAACGATCCTTTGAAGCTGTCCGAGCAGGAAGAAGATCTGATGCTCGCCATCGTCTCTTCCTTCCAACACAGCGAACCATTGCACCGACATATCAATTTTTTGTACGCGAAGGGATACACCTATAAAAGAATCAATAACAATCTACTCTTCCATGGTTGCATTCCCATGACAGAGGAAGGTGAGTTTGACGGCGTCACAATGGAAGGAAACCGGTTTACCGGCAAAGCATTGATGGATTTCGTCGCCCGTAAAATGACCATGGCTTATTTTTCAACCACCAACTCAGAGCAAAAACAAGCCGCGGTGGATTTCATGTGGTATCTATGGTGTGGCGCGAAGTCACCGATGTTCGGTAAAAGTAAAATGGCCACCTTCGAAAACTATTTTGTGGACAACGCCGCTTTGCGCAAGGAAATCTACAACCCATATTATAAGCTTTCCGAAAGCGAGGAAATCTGCAATCGGATTTTTGTTGAATTTGATATGGATCCGAAAAAGAGCCATATCATCAACGGCCACGTCCCGGTTAAAATCAAGGATGGCGAAAGTCCGGTCAAAGCGAATGGCAAACTGTTCGTGATCGATGGCGGCATCTCGAAAGCCTATCAACCGCGGACCGGTATCGCCGGCTATACCTTGATTTTCAACTCCCACGATCTGTCGTTGGCCGAACACCACAGTTTTGACATGATCGAAAACGACATGGCCAGCTACACACCCAATATCAGCATTGTCGAGGAGATGCCACATCGTCTGCAGGTCAAGGATACCGACGAGGGCAAGGAAATCATGGAGCTGATCAAGGACTTAAAACAGTTGATCGAGGCCTATCGAACCGGCGTGATCAAGGAATTTCACTCCAGATAGGCCACTGGGCTCTCATCCGAGGCCGTTGACTTAGTAAACGCGTACCTTCTATAAGAGAGGGGCGAACCGCGGTTCGCCCCTCTCTTTTCGCCGATGTGTTTGTGGCCGGCTGACTGTATCAAGCCCAACGGACCTCGCCGGATCAGAGAAACAGCGGCATGAGCAATGGGAAGAACAAAGCAGGCAGGAGATTCGCCACCTTGAATTTCTCTTCTTTGAGGTTCAACAGGTTGAATCCCAGGAGCACAAGCAAAATGCCGCCGGTGGCCGAAATCTCATTCAAAACCATGGGGTCCAGGTAAGCCGACAAGCCATCGGCCGCCAGGATCAGCGCGCTTTCGTAGATCAATACCGGAATGGCCGAAAACACCACGCCCACTCCGTACGCGCTGGCGAACACGATCGCCATCACTCCGTCCAAAACGGTTTTGGTGAACAATATGGTGTGATTATTTTGAGTGCCGCTTTGAATCGCTCCCATGATCGCCATCGATCCGACACAAAACAACAAGGTCGAAACCACAAATCCTTCGGCTATTTTGTCCTGATTTTTGAATTTTCGCTGCAACCAGGCGCCGGATTTAGCCAGATACAAATCGATGTTGATCCACTCTCCGAGTAGCGCTCCGGCGACCAGCGACAAAATCATAACCAACATGTGCTGTGTTTCCAGCACCGCTTGGACACCCATGCAAATTATGGAGGCCCCCAAAGCCGACGTCAAAATTGTTTGGAATCGCGCCGGAATGCCTTTGCGAAAGACCATACCCAGGATGGCACAAAGAAAGACTACGGCCGCGTTGACAACCGAACCCGCGAGGATCATTTCGCCGCACCTTCTTCTCTGTCATCTGACTCCACCGAAACGACGGCGGACTTGCGGCTCGGCATCTGTGCCAACAAGATAGCCGCGAACATCAGCACACAGCCAACCGCTTCCGGCGTGGTCAGTCTGGTGCCTAAAATGATCCAGGCGGCCAACACAGACATCGCCGATTCAAGGCTGAGCAGCAGCGAAGCGATCGCGGGATGATAACCGTCCTGCCCATAGACCTGAAAAATTTGGGCGACGGCCGAAGATAAAATACCGGCATACGCGATATTGCCAAATGCGGCTTTAACACTCACCCAAGAAAACGGCTCGTTGAAAAGCATCAACACAAACGCCAAAATAGCGCAGACGGCAAATGTGATCGTTGTCATGCTCACATTCTCAACGTGCGGTGAATATTTCGCGATCACGATGATTTGAATGGCGAAAAACAGAGCGCAGGCGAGTAAAATCAAGTCATGGGGGGCAAACCCCGTTTCTCCGTACAAGCTCAAAAAATATAAACCGACCGCCGCCAGCATCACAGCCAGCCAGATGGACTTTGAGTTTTGTCTGCCCAGGAAGATGCCGATCAGCGGCACCCAGATGATATATGTCGCGGTGATGAAAGCGGCCTTCCCCGGAGACACGGTCTGCAGACCGATTTGTTGCAGCGCGACGCCCAGGAACATCAGCACACCGTTGATCAGTCCGGCTTTGAGCGGCAACGTCTCCCGTCCGCGCTCATTGATCGTGGAATCATTCTTGCGCTTTGTCTGAATCAGTTTGTAAAGAAACATTGGCAGCAAAACAAGTGTGGCCAGCAAAAAACGTGCAAATGTAAAGGTGAATGGTCCAATGTGTTTCATTCCCTCACTCTGAGCGACAAATGAAACGCCCCAGATCAAGGTACACATGATCAATGAAATGCTTTTAAACAATATGGTTTTCTTGGTTAAAGTGGTTTGCACGATTCATACTCCTTTTTATCACGCTTAAAATGTTTATATCCATAAAATTGATGATCTTATACAGTCTACACGAATTCAGTCTTCTGTTTGATGGAATCAAGAGAAGGCGGATTGCCCCGCTCAATCGCGCGGACGATTTTCTCATTCAACTCCGGATGAGTTTTTTGCAACGCGATTGGGTGGTGTGTTTTGAGATCGACAAAACAATGTCCGCTGTTGCCGCACGCGTGCAGTTTTCCATTCAACTTGTTTACGATTTCATATTCAAAACGCAGACGAATTCCATTGTACTTCGTCAACCTGCAGTAAACGATGAGCACATCGGCAAACTTCGCGCCGGATTTAAATTCACAGTCGATGTCCAGCACCGGACTGCCTACCCCTTCTTCTTCCATCATATGAAAACTGATTCCCAATCGATCAAGAAAATGGACGCGGCCCTCTTCAAAAAAACGAATGTAATTTGAATGATGCACAATACCCATCTTGTCAGTTTCATAATACTGCACATAATGTTCGTATAATCGCTCAGTCATTTTTTCACTCTCAGTTCAAATCAATAAATCTTCTAAGTTGCGCTTGGGAACATGGTGATTGTCCATGTCATCGCGATAATAGTCCAGATCGTTCTGTCCTTGCGCCAACTCATCGATGATCACCGTCTCGGCGGGTTTGCCCAAAGCGAGCACCAAATCCAGTTGATACCAGTCCGGAAGGTCACATTGTTCAATGATCGCCCGCTTGTTGATCGACGCAAGCAGGCAGCTGCCATAACCTGCGGCGATCGCCGAAATACGCAACGCCTCAGCGGCGATACCTGTATCAAGATCCGCAAGACCCGGCAATCTGCTGTCACGACCGATTAGCACATAGGCCGCCGGCCGCTCCCCTTCTTTTGGTCCGCTCCAATCTTTAAGAGCGGCGGCCCAAGTCAACTGGGGGAACACTTTGGCGCAGGTGTCCTTGTCGGTGATGATCCGATAACGTTGAGCCTGAATGTTGCGCGAACAGGCAGCCAGCCGCGCATTGTTCACCCAATCAATTATTAAATCCGGAGATACGCGTTCGTTCTCCAAAAAACGGCGATAACTGCGATTTTCACGAAACAGGTCATTGATTTTCATTATTTGCCAGCTCCTCCAATTTTGACCGATTGGCATGTAATACGCGAATGATCTCGTCGAGGTGTTCCATGTCGGTTCGCAGCGCGAATCGGACATGACCTTCACCCCGTTCGCCAAACGCCACGCCCGGAGTCACAATCACTCCGGTCAGTTCCATTAAATCCAGTGTAAAGCGTAGAGAATCTTGATATCCATAAGGCAGCCCACTCCATAAGAACATTGTGCCCTGACTGTCCCGCGCCGGCCAGCCGCAGTCTCTCAATCCGTTTGCCAGGCGGTTCGCCATGCTTTGATAACGTTTTTTGCGCTCGGTCACGCCAATTTGTTCCGCTCTCAATGCCATGGCCGCGGCTTTTTGAATCGGCAAAAAAATACCGTAATCAATTTTTGACCGCACGGTGCGCAGGGCGCGCACAACTGTCTCGTTGCCCACCAAAAACGCGGTTCGAGCTCCGGTGAAATTATAGGTTTTGGACAGAGAGTAGAACTCCACGCCAACATCCTTCGCACCGGGAAAACTCAAAAAAGATGGATACGGCTGAGCGGTAAATGCGATATCCGCATAGGCGGCATCATGAATTACCAGGATATCATATTTTTTCGCAAACGCGATTAGGCGCGGATAAAAATCCTCGTCCGCCGCCACACAGACCGGATTCAATGGATATGATACCACGATGACGCGTGCCTGTTCTGCGGTCTGAGGAGGGATGTCGGCAAAATCCAGGATATATCCTTTCTCTTCAAAGAGAGGATAGGGAACCACCCGAGCCCCACATAATTCAGGTCCGTCGGTAAAAATGGGATAGCCCGGGTCCGGCACCAGCACAAGATCTCCGGGATCGCAAAGCGCCCAGCAGATATGTGCCATACCTTCTTGCGTGCCGTGAACGGCAGTCACCTCCTCAGCGGACAACTCCACAGCGAATCGACTGTGATAGTAATGTCGCAGGGCGTCGATCAACTCCGGCAAATCAGCCATGGCATAGCCATACTGATCGGGATCGGCGGCGGCCTGACTTAAGGCTTGAACGATATGTCCATCCGGTAAAAATCCCGGTGTGCCGACAGACAGGTCGAAAATAGTTTTGCCCTCATCCATCAGTTTGGCTTTTCGTTTATATAGTTTGTGAAATATACCCGGCTGGGTTTGACTCATTCGCTCGGCCAGTCTCATCCAATCATACCTCGCAACACTTTTCGTATTTGTCGACAATCTTACCACCGAATCAGTATATCAAATTCGGTTTGAATTTGAGCGTATCGTCTATCCGTTTCCGACCCTTTCGGTCGGGCCGCGGTTTGCGAGAAAAAGCAGCCGGTCGATCACGACACGGCTGCATTTGGATTTATCGACGGTTTGGTGGATCAATCCGGCAAATCAGTTATCAAGATCAACCCAATGAGCTGACAAAACGATAGCTTGCCTTGACATCCTCCAGGCTGGTGCTGACATTGCGCGGATCTTTTTCCTGCTCGATGGTGACCCAGCCGGCGTATTCAATCTCATCAAGTGTTTGACGGATCTCCGGATAGTTCAGCGCCCCATCTCCAATCGGACACATGGTGCCTTTGGCAGCGGCCGCGAAGAAATCGATTTCAATTTTCATCATTTCATCGTAAATCTCCTGATTCACGTCTTTGAAATGCACATAGTCCAGACGATCCTTATAACGGCGCAACACCGTGCTCGGATCGCCACCGGCGTAATAGATATGTCCGGTGTCGAGCACCAAGCCCATTTCATCATAAGATATGTCATTGCAAAGACGCTCGATCTCATCTTCGAACTCGACATACCCTCCCGCGTGCGGATGATAGACTACTCTGATTCCATAGCCACGGGCGATTTTGGAGATATCCCGCAACGTCTTCATCATATTATCCCACAAATCTTTTTCGAGACGGGGGGCGCGGTCGCCATGTCCCGCGGTCACGCTGCGCTCATCGTGAAAGAAATCCATGATGGTCATCACAGGATGGGCGAATTTTTGACCGGGAAGAACGGCCGGTTCGGGCATCTGCCTGATCAGGTCGCAGATTTGATGAGTCTGTTTAATGAGATTGTCGTAGTTCGAGGGTGTGACCAAATCGTCGAAAATGGTGCCGGCGGTCAAGGTCAGCCCGCGTTCTTCAAAAGCCGAGCGAACGACCGGGATATCCAGTGGCATATAGCCATATGGGCCAAGCTCGATGCCGGTGAAACCCGACTCCTTCGCCTCATCCAACACAGTCGTCCATTTCGGCAGATAAGGGTTGTTCACATCGTCCACACCCCAGCAGCTGGGGGCGCATCCATATTTAATCGCCATTTATAATCTCCCTTTCAGTTTTATTATTGGTTTCATCAATTGATTCAAGATGGGCGTTTTACAATCGCTGTCGCCTACAAAATGGCGGGATCAGTAATCGACCCAAGTCGCTCCATTGTCCGCCGACTCAACACATTTCTCGACGAATTTGACACCTTCGACACCGGCGTTTACGTCCGGATACCAGTGTGATTTCAGGAACTCCTCGTCTCCCCGTTCGCGTGCGTCGATCGCCTGAGCGAAGCGATAGTACAAATTGGACCAGGATTCAAATAAGCCCTCGCCGTGGCCGCCGCCGATGCGGTCATCCTCATTGGCGATGTCATACAAATAACCGGTCGCTCGTTCCAGAATCTGGATTGGCTGGCCGTATTGCTCGTAGGTCAGTTGATTTGGGTGTTCCGCCCACCATTCGATGCTCGCTTTCGAGCCCATGATCCGAATTTTCATACCGTGGACCGATCCACAGTTGACCGAACTCACCCACATGAAACCTTCGGCTCCGGTGTTATAGCGCATCAGCACATAGGCGTTGTCCTCCAACGGTTCGCGATGTTTGATAAAAGCTTTTTTCATGCACATCAGCTGGTCAATCTTCATATCCGGGACCATCATTTCCGCCAGGTACAGCGGATGTGTGCCAAGGTCGCCCAGCACAAAACTGGGGCCGGCGGTCTTCGGATTGACCCTCCACTTCTGACCTTCCGCCTGGTCAGCGCTTTCAGCCGCGTTGCCACCGTGTGAAAAAAACATATGGATCATGCGAATGTCGCCCAAATCGCCACGCGCGATCATCTCACGGCCCTGCAAAATCATCTGATAGCCGGCGTATCCATAGGATACCGCGAAAATACGCTTGGTCTTTTCGGCGAGTTGGCGAAGCTCTTCCGCCTGTTCGGTGGTGAAGCAGAGCGGTTTTTCGCAATAGACATGAAGGTTGTTCTCAAGCGCCGCTTTGGAAATCTCATAATGAGTGCTGTTTGGCGTGGCGATCGAGACGGCCTGTATGCCATCTTCACGTTTGCTCTCTGCGGCGAACATTTCCTTATAGTCCGCGTAGCAGCGTTCCGGCGCTACATGAAGCTTGGTGCCGAATTCACGGCCGCGGTCGGCGTCGATATCGAACGCTCCGGCCACAAGATCAAAGTTTTGGTCCCGCAGCGCGGCTGAGCGGTGAATGTAGCCGATCGCGGCGCCTTTGCCTCCGCCGACCATACCCCAGCGAATCGGATTCTTTACCTTTGGTTCTCCGTAGTACATAACTTGCCTCCTGGAATTATTAAGGGTGAATGAACGACTGTGTTTCATTAGGTCATGTTTGATGACCAACTTCTGATTGACTTAATTTTAGCGAAACATGCACAAAAACTCTTTCCATAATTTGCTTGTTTTGTGGCTATTATTTGAATTTTCAAGAGAATATTTGTCGTATTTTGTGTTGAGGTCGCTCAGCCCCGACATTTCGACCATAAAGATCAGCGCTGCCATTCCGTTCGATATTGATGGGGTGTGATGCCAACCAATTGTTTGAAGGCGCGCGAGAACATGCTGCTGTTGGCGTAGCCAACACTCAGCGCGATTTCCGAAAGTTGCAGGTCGGTGTGAATCAATAAAGATTGAGCCTCTCCAATCCGGCGGCGGGTCACGTATTGCATCGGAGAATAGCCGGAGTAGTTCTTAAAAACATGAGAAATATATGATGGATTCAAATAGAGTTCACGGCTAAGCGCTTGCAAGGTGACCGTGTCTTTGAAATGACTGTCCAGATAAGCTTTGATCCTCAGCCCGTTAGTTGTTTCGATCTCCCGGATTTTGTCGGGTGACCCGTCCAGTGAGTCCAGGATATAACACAACAATGTGACCGCCATGCTGTTGGCATAAAAGATGGACGACGGACGTCCGGATGCGAGTTTCCCATACATTTGATCGACGAGTGAATGAATCAAGGCCATTTGCGGACCGGTCCGGATGATCGGATGCTGATCCTCGCCGAACAGTGTATTGGGGGGCAGATTTTTCATCCTCAGCCCGGTGATGATAATCGCATAAGCGGACAAATCAGCCGTGGCCCCGATGAACTCCTCATGAGGCACTCCGGCGTTATAGGTGATCAAATCCCCCGCTTTGACCTTGCAGGTGTGGTTGCCGATAATATGTGTCGCCTCACCTTCCGAGAGAAATAAAATCTCTAAACGGTCGTCATGCACATGCATGACGCGCGGCATATCCAGAAATCCCGGTTCGGTTTTCAACACTCCACCCAGAATCGGATCGGAATCCGGCAAAAATGGATCGGTCAAAAGATCACGACTAAATACGTAAGACATGCTCACTCCCTTTCAACAATCCGTGGGGCGGACGGACATTCAATCACAGATCACCCAATGTTCTCATTCACTTAGGGGCAGACCGGTGATCGCAGACAACAACGACAGATCCATGTGAGACTCGATTAAATCCGCCAGTTTTTCATATTGTGTCTCTTTGTACGCGGCCGGATCTTCACCGCCTTCTTTTACCATCATAGCAGCTTGTTTTAAACCGAGCAGTCGAAGCCAGTTCCCGACCGCCCCCGGAGCGTCAAAACAGCCATGCAGTCCGGTTCCAAAGCAACTCTTTTCGCGATCATACAGACCATCCGATTCGCCATTGGACAATTGAAACAGCGGTCTAAGTTGATTTGCTTTATCTTTAATCTTGCCAATTTGTGTGGGATAGCCACTAAAGCGGCTGTCTGCGTCAACGTCGGCAAACTCGCTCGGATCACAAAGGTTCGCCGTCACCATTTTACTGGCATTCAATGATTGTAACTCCATGTCGCCGGCCAACAAAGCCATGCCGTGAAGTGTCTCATTCCTTTTGAGTTCCACCCCGGACGGATCGGACAGCGTTCGGGCGAGCATCTGATAGCCCCCGGATATGCCAATCACCTTCACGCCTTTCTTGTGTAGCTCGACTATCGCATCTTCCAGTCCGTTTTCGCGTATCCAACGCAAGTCAGAAACGACGTTTCTTGTGCCGGGTAAAATAACTATGTCCGGTCTTCCCAATTCAGCCACTCGTCCCACATAACGTAGGTTGATGTTTTCGTGGCAGGAAAATGGTGAAAAATCCGTGAAATTCATGATCCGCGGAAATTTGATGACCGCGATGTCCACCATCTCCTCGGTCACCACGACGCCTTTGCTCAGTAATTGACCGGACAGGCTGTCCTCATCGTCAAGCGTGATGTCCGCCATTGGCAAGGTTCCGACAACCGGAATGCCGGTCAAGCCTTCGATTTGTCTCAAACCTGAATCCAACAAACGTTTGTCTCCGCGGAATTTATTTATGACCAGCCCTCGGATCAGCGAACGTTCCCGCGGGCTGACCAATTGTGTCGTGCCATAGAGCGAAGCGAAAACGCCACCTCGATCAATGTCGCCGACCAGCAGACAGGGAATTCCCAGTCGCTCGGCCAGTCCAAGATTAACAAAATCATTGTCACGTAAATTGATCTCGGCCGGACTGCCCGCGCCTTCCACAATGATCATGTCATAGTCCGCTTGCAATCGTTCGAACGCCGACAACACAACCGGCCACAAATCCTTTTTATTTTCATAGTATTCCTGTGCCACCATGTTGCGCCAAAACTTGCCGTTGACGATGACCTGCGATCCGGTGTCGCTCGATGGTTTGAGCAAGATGGGGTTCATGTCGGCGGTCGGCAAAGTACCGGCGGCCTCCGCCTGCATCGCCTGCGCGCGGCCGATTTCCGCTCCGGAATCGGTGATGGCGGAATTCGAAGCCATGTTTTGAGCCTTAAACGGCGCTGTTTTGTATCCCAGGCGGCGAAACAGCCGACAGAGGCCGGCGACCACAAAACTTTTCCCCGCATTTGAAGTCGTGCCGACCACCATAAGGGCTTTGGCTTTGTCGCGCCACTCTCCGGACGGCGAATGCGGGTCAAACGACCGTCCTGTTTGGAGCTCAGCCACTCTCGTCGCGCGCCGCCCGTCCCCGCCGGTGTTAGCCTTACGATTATCTAACGCCTCGTCCAATGAGCGCAGAAGCGCTAGATTCTCGTGACGAAATCGCACCGCGACACGGTAGTCCTCATTGGTTAAACCCCGAAAATTCGCGCATCCACGAATCAGCACAGGTGTGGAGGCCAGTAACATTTTCTCGCGCAAATAAGGCTCGCCCGGACAATTGAAAAATAAGTAATTCACGCTTCCGTCGACATCCAACATTCCGCGCGAGCGCAACTCGTGAGCCAGCCATTCCCTTTCCGGAGTCAGCCAACCGCGGATCCGTTCAAGATGATCGTTGGATTCCAATGCGGCGAGTCCGGCTCGCTGCGCCTGGCTGCTCACCGACCACGGCGGCATCCGCTTTTTTAACTCCGTCGTCAGGGCTGAGTCTGAGATCAGTGCGTAACCCAGTCGGATACCCGGCATCCCCCAAGTTTTTGTGAAGGAGCGAAGAATGATCAATTGCCTGCAATCGCGCAATCGGCTCTGCAAAGAATAGCGCTGAAACAGCGGTTTGGTCAGCAAGTCCAAAAAGCACTCATCCACTAATAAATAGGTTTTCGTTTGTGCGCAGCGCCTCACCAGCTCATCCAGTAATTCGGGATCACACAGACCCCCTGTGGGATTGTTTGGCTGACAGATCATGACCGCGCAAACCGGATCGTCGATCAAGTCGAGCAAATCCTCCTGAATCGCGAATTGTTTTGCGCGCTTCAGAGCATAAGGGCGAACGCTGAGGCCGGCCACGACCGCCGCCGTGTGATATTCGCTGAATGTTGGTTCGGGCAAAACGATCGTCCGTCGCCCCTCCGGTTGAGAAAAGTAGAGAGCGGACATGACGCGATGGATTAAATCCGCGGCGCCATTGCCCGGAACAATCCAAGCGGGCGGCAATGAAAGGGTGGTCGCCAGTCGCTCGACAAGCGCGCCGGAATCCGAATCAGGATATTGCTCCGCGTCAACCAAAGAATGAACCGCGGCAAGACGGATGGATTCCGGCATGCCAAATGGACTGATATTGCTCGAAAAATCCAGGATTGAAAACGCCGGCAAGCCCAGCCGATCCTCCACCTGACGTGGATTGCCTCCATGAGCGGACTCGATGATTTGTTTAAGAAAGTGTAAATCCATTGTATTTCTCACAGTATTTCTCATAGTTTCAGCAATTCTCCGGTCAAAAAACCGATTAGCAAACAGCCCACGACGGACAAAGTCAAAAACAATAGGGAGCTCACACGCATCATGATCACACTTTTGCCGATCATTTGTGGCGTTGGCCGGTCGGTTCCGGCGCCAATCAGTGGCTTGTTAACGGTTTCACCAAAATATGTGTGAGATCCACCCAGCCGCAAATTCAGCGCTCCGGCGAATGCGGATTCTGTTTGTGCGCTATTCGGACTCAAATGATTCATCCTGTCGCTCACAAACGTCCGTTTCGCCTCCCTTCCCGAAAAACCGGGCAGCAAGGCGGCGCTCACGACCGCCAACACTCCGGCGCAGCGCGCCGGCAAATAGTTGAGCACGTCATCTGTAAGCGCGGCGGTCCGACCAAAGTCGACATGCGTCTGAGTTGTGTAACCGATCATCGAGTCCATCGTGTTGACGGCCTTGTAGACTGCCATCAAAGGCACCCCCCCGATGATCAGCCAAAAAGCCGGCGCGATCACCGCGTCCGTTAGATTTTCCGCAACCGACTCAACTGCTCCATTGACAATTTCTTCCTGACTCAGCGCGTCAGTCTTTCTCCCGACCAGATGGCCAAGCAGTTCGCGCGCGCCGGGCAAGTCATCATTCTCCAGCGCTTTTTTAACATTCAGCGCCGCCTTGCCCAATCCATTGCAGGCGAATAGCTGAGCTGACAGCAAAATGTGAACAGCCAGCGCCACCCAGCGATTAATCAAGGCCGCTCCAAAGATCAACAAGGCATACGTCAAGAAAGTGATCAGACAAACCAACACAACCAGGCGGGCGCCGGCTTTGCGCAGATTTTTTGGTTCCTCTCCATATAATGAACGTAGCGTTTTAGCCAGCCCGCCGATCAGCCGTCCCATCAAAGCAACCGGGTGGAAGGGCGACGGGTCTCCGACCGCGAGATCCAGCAGCAAAGCGATTAAAGGGCTGATCAGCCAAAGAAACAGATACCAATTCATCAAACCGCCCTCCCCACTGTGCCACCGCCGATTCGTGGTGGAATATCAACCAACCGGCCTCGCCGGTCAAGGAAAAGTTGAATCCAGCTGCCATTGGTCAATTGCCAGCTGTAATAATCGGTAAATCCCAAGCTTTTCATCAGCTCCATTATCACACCGCCATGCGCGATCAGCCCTACACTGAGCCGACCGCCGGCCGCCTTCTCTTCATTCAACGCGGATTTAATCAAATCCGACCAGCCCGCCCGCAGACGAACTTGGATCTCTTCTTGAGACTCACCCCCGGGCGTTTTGCCGGCGCCTTGTCCATCCAACCATTCAACATACTCGGGACGGAGGATCAGCTCTTCAAATCGCTCGCCTTCAAATTCGCCAAAATCCCGCTCAATGAAACGCGGATCGACCAAACGAGGTTCCATATCCGGATAGATGATCTTCGCGGTTTGCAGACAACGCCGCAATGGTGAGGAGACGTAATAATCAAGTTTTGGAAAGTGGCCAAGAGCGGTCAGCTCCTGGATCGCCTGTCTGCCCGGTTCATCCAAAGGCACATCCATTTGACCAAGATAGCGTCGTTCCCGATTCATCCCGGTCTCGCCATGGCGAATTAGGTACAAAGAGAATGCGGGCGTGGCGAACACACTGTGCGCGGGTTCTTTAAGCACTTCAGGCAGACCGCAAAACAAGCGCACAACATACCCCGAGAGCGCAGCGATCCGCTGGGAGAGCCGGCCATTCAAGTCACGGCGGCGTCGCTCTCGCTCTCCGATCGGAACAACGCCTTGACCCATCTCAGTTTGAATCACAAAAACCGTGTGATTGGCGCCAAGCCGCCGAAGCCGGATCAGCCACCCGGACAACCCGGTCGAGTCTTCGCTGTCATGTCGATTTGAATCGAACTCGATGTCCAGACAATGATCCAATAAATCCACAATGCCCTCAATCACAAACACCTGCGACGAGCCTGCCCGATCCGGTCTCGTCCCTCCATTCACAGGAAAAACGTCCGTTAAGCTTAGGGCCGTCAACCAGTCCGCCGTTTGAGCGGACGGAAATCGTTTAACATACTCATGCTTGCCTTGAAAGGAACCGCCTGTTATCAACCAAATCACGTCATTGGACCTCCCGCTAAAATCGCAAAGCCAAACAGTGAGATCCATCCGGCCACAGTCACAAACATTCCGGCCAGGTCGCCGGTCACGCCATTGAATTTCCTCAGACAAAAAAACCGAAAATAGATGTACCATAGCGCGATCATGATCACCACGACAAAAGCCGCCGCCCGCCAGATCAATCCGACGACCAAGGCGCTGAGCGTGGCGGTGACAAAAACCACGATTTTTGCCGAAAGAGCGGCCGATTCGGCAAATATGTGAGCCAGACCGTCCGTCCTCGCCCTAGGCAAGCTCAACACAAGCAGAGCGGAAAGCGCGCGTTGCATAACCATGGACGCGCCCAACGCGATCCAGAACCGCGGTTCACGCAGACTGAAAACCTGAGAATAAAAAGCTGTCTGGCTGATAAGCAGCAAGCTCACAAAAAACACGCCGAACGGTCCGACATGGGGATCTTTCATAATCTGAAGTTGTTCTTCTCGTTCCCGTCGGGAAGCGATCGCGTCCACGCTGTCACAAAATCCATCCAAGTGAATTCCGCCACTGAGCAAAACGCCGATCGACACGGCCAACGCGGCGAAGACAAATGAATTCAGGCCCAATCTTCGCGCCACAAAACACCAAAAAGATATCAGGCCACCTTCGATGGCGCCAATTAACGGAAACCAGGCGAGCGCCCAGCGTAAATTGGTATCTTGGAATCTTCGGTTCGGCATCGGAATGATGGAATACATGGAAAGTGACAACAACAATGAGTTGAAGACCGATCCGATTCGCTTATCGCTCAACGCTGTTCCCTCCCTTATGAATCTTAGGTATGCCCTGGAGCAATTCGACGACCAGGTCGGCGCCGGCGGCCAGTTGGCGATGCAGTCCGCCCATCAGCGCCAAATAGGCGCCGGTTTCGTCAGCGAACGACTCCGCGTTTGAAAACAAATCGTTGGATACGACAATCGTGTAGCGGCTATGTCGGCTAAGGGCGATGACAAAATCAGTTATCTGATTTTCGATAGTCGGGGAGCTCAATCGTTCATTGGTCAAGAACATCTGATTGGCGGCAAGGTTGCCGAGACAGTCAAGCAACACCACTCGACCATAAGGCGGCATGGACGATGTCGATCTGATGTTTTCCGGCAAAAAGGGAAGTTCGATCGTCTCAAATCCTTTTCCTGCTCTTTGGCTCCGATGACGGGCGACACGCCGAGCGCTCTCCTGATCATCGCCGACAAATAAAGTCGCAAGGTAAAGAGGCGGCGAACTGTCAGCGGACCGCGTCGCGGCGGATATTTCATTGTTTAAATGACAAGCCAAATCCTCAGCCCAGCGCGATTTACCGCTGCCTCCACCGCCAATCACCAAACCCAGTCCGCCGGTCGGAAATGTCAATTTATCAAAAAAGTGGTTGATAGGCTTCGACCTCGCCTTCTTCAAAAGTGGCCAGTTCATTGTACGCCGCCAGCGCCATCCTTAGAATCGGCAAGAACATCAACGCGCCGGCGCCTTCTCCATTGGCGAGATTCAGATTGAGATACGCCTCTTTTTCGAGGGCGCGCAGCGCGAACGCTCCGCCCGGTTCCTTCGGATTGTGCGATGCGATGAAATAGTAGTTCGCCAGGGGGTCGATACGCGCGGCCACAAGGGCAGCCGTGAGGGAGATCATGCCATCCAAAATCACAGGAAGGCGATTTTGCGCGCAGCCAATATAGAAGCCAACCATCGCCGCGAGGTCCAGGCCGCCAACTTTCGCCAACGTGTCGATCGGATCGGCGGCATTGGGTCGATTGGTGGTCAAAGCGCCGCGGATCACGCGGATTTTGTTTTTTAATCTGGTGGAATCCAAACCTGATCCTCGTCCGGTCAACTCCGCGGGATCTTCATTCAGAAGACAACTTAGCACGGCGGCGCTCGTGGTCGTGTTGCCGATTCCCATCTCACCGGCCACACAAATATCATATCCTTGAGACGCGGCCCAATCCGCCCGGTTCAATCCGACCGCGATGGCCGCCAAAGCCTGGTCTTCCGACATGGCCGGACCGACAAGAATATTGTTTGTCCCCGCACTCATGATCTTTGCCCGGAACACGCCTTCATGAGGAGCGAAGTCCGCCACCCCGACATCGATGGGGTAAATATCTGCACCCACGGCGCGCCCGAAGGCGTTGACAGTGGTGATGCCCTTGACGAAGTTGCGCGTGACCGTTCCGGTCACTTCCTGAGTGGTTTGAGTCACTCCTTCATTGACAACTCCATTGTCAGCGCAAAATATAAAAACGCCGCAGCGATCCAGTTTAGGCTCGCCGCTCTTTTGCATGCCGGACAGCAGCACGATCTGATCTTCCAGATATCCAAGTGAGTGTAATGGCTTACAAAGCGTCCGCCATCTTGCCGACGCCTGTTCCATCGATTTTTTATCCAGACCGGTGGTTCGATCGATGATCTCAACCAATTCGCCCCGCGAAAGCCGCCAGTCATCAATTTGCGTGTCAGACATCTTGATCTCCTCAGTCAATCGATATAATGACGTTCATAGTTTACCGCAACGGCCGTATGATTTCATTCAAGTGAACAGTTGATTAAAACTGTTTGCCTCTGCAAACCTGAGTGAACCGCGCCGCCGCGACCGGATTCGCGTACCAATGCACATGTGGATAGGCCGCCTGAAAGACAGCGGTGACATGTCCACCTGTCCAGCCGGAAGATGCTGATTTTTGAATTGTAAACCCGTCTCCATTATTGTCTGTTTCTGAATAATGAAATTCATGGGCTTTAACCACACCACCCTTCGCCAGCAACGGACCGTCGGAGCGCGCCTGCAACGTCACATAGCCAAAGCGACGCAAACTGTTTGTCATATGGGCGTTGACCGGCAACACACCACACATTTTGTATGTGTCGCCCTCCTCGTCCCGCAGCGTCTCACCTAAATATAAAAATCCGCCACCCTCAGCGACGGTCGGCAGACCCTTATTCAGCGCCGCTTGAATGGATGAACGCATCGTTTGATTGTCCGCCAGCGACGCGGCAAATCGTTCGGGATAGCCACCTCCAAAATAAACCCCGTCCAAGCCGGCCGGCAAAAATCGGTCGGACAGCGGACTAAAGGGCACCCAGTCGACATTCATCTCACTCAACAGATCGAGATTGTCCTGATAATAAAAGCTAAAAGCCTGATCCCGCGCAAGACCTAAGCGCAATGACTTCCGGTCGCCCGAGTTGGCCCACTCAAGCGCCGCGCTCAGCTCTTCGGGCCGGGAAGCGGATAAAATCGGGGCCTGCGCCGAAACTTGGATCAAGTACTCCAGATCAATCGTCTCATTCACCTGGGCGCCAAGCTGATTCAACTGCTCATCTAAATCGGGCAATTCCGCCGGCGCCATCAGTCCCAACTGCCGTTCGGGCAACACCAAATTCGGCAGCGGCGGAAGGTATCCGACCACCTTGACGCCGGTATATAGCTCAAGTTGTGGTTTCAGAATCTCGTAAGTTTGGGGGCGAATATTGTTCAATATGACCCCTTGTATGGGCCGATCGTTCAAAAAATCCTTGTAGCCATTGATCAATGCGGCGATCGAGAGCGCCATGCCGCGGCAATTGACGGTTAGAATCACCGGCGTCCGGGTGTGAGAGGAAAGTTCGGCGGTGCTGCCGGACAAAGGATCGGCCAATCTACCATCGTAAAATCCCATCACGCCTTCAATCAAGGATAGATCCACGTCGGCACCATGTCTCGCCAACAAATATTGAAGCATCGGCGCGGTCAACATCCAGCTGTCCAAATTTCTTGATGTCCTGCCGGTCACATAGGTGTGAAACTGTGGGTCGATGAAATCCGGTCCGGTTTTATAAGGCTGTACCTTGACACCGCGGTCTGTCAAAGCTTTTAGGATGCCCAATGTGATGGTTGTCTTACCACATCCACTACCGGTTCCCGCAATCAGTATACGATTCATCGTTCAATCTCATTTCATTCTCGCCAGAGACTCGAAAGCGATGTCAAACGATTCGATCGTTTCGTCGAGGATCTGGGTGGTGTGCGCGGTCGAGATAAACAACGCTTCAAATTGAGACGGCGCGACATAGACTCCTTGCTCAAGCAGTGAGGCGAAGACCGATGCGAAGGCTTGCGTGTCCGAGGTTTTCGCCGACTCGTAGTCGACAACTTCCTGATCGGTCATGAAGACCGACAGCAAAGACCCGACCCGATTGATTTGGCAGGTCACATTATGTCGTTCGGCCGCGTCCTGAATGCCCGTCGCCAAACGAATCGCTTTTGAGTCCAGGCGCGCATAAACATCTTCGTCGGTCAGCAACCCGAGCATCGCTCTGCCTGCGGCGACCGCAATCGGATTGCCCGACAAGGTTCCTGCCTGATAGACCGGACCGGCGGGCGCGACAGCGTCCATTATATCTTTGCGACCGCCATACGCGCCAAGCGGCATACCACCGCCCAAAATTTTTCCGTAGGTCACGAGATCCGCCTGAACACCGTAGTATTCCTGCGCGCCGCCAAAAGCCAGACGAAAACCGGTTATCACTTCATCAAAAATCAGCAGTGATCCGTGCGCCCGCGTCAAGTCGCGCAGTTTTTGTAAGAATCCGTCCGCCGGCGCCACCACACCCATATTCGCGGCCACCGGCTCAATGATCACCGCCGCGATCTGTTCACCCATGGCGGAGAAGATCTCTTCAATCCCCGACAGATCGTTGTAGGCGCACGAAATGGTCAAAGCGGCGAACTCCGCGGGCACACCCGCGCTGTCCGGAACACCCGCAGTCATCAGTCCGGAACCTGCCGCGACCAGCAGACCATCGCTATGTCCGTGGTAGCAACCTGTGAACTTCACAATTTTGTCTCTTCGCGTGAATCCCCGCGCCAAACGGATGGCGCTCATCACAGCTTCCGTCCCGGAGTTGACAAGGCGCAAGGACTCGACCGAGGTGATTTTTTGGGTAACCATTTGCGCCAGGCGCACCTCACCTTCAGTCGCCGCGCCAAAACTCAACCCGCGATCGGCCGCCTCCCGCACGGCGGAAATAATTTCCGGCCGAGCGTGTCCCATCAACATCGGTCCCCAGGAGTTCACGTAATCGACGTAGGTATTGCCGTCCACGTCATAAATATGACAGCCTGAGGCGGAATCGATAAAGACAGGATTCAGGCCCACACTGCGAAACGCGCGAACCGGGCTGTTGACCCCACCCGGGATGACCCGGACCGCCTCCTTATATAGTTGTTCCGAAATCTCATGATTCTTCTTTATGACGGTCATCGTCCGCCTCCTCCCCCGTTCAGCCAGCCCGCGGCCTCCAACGCGTAATAAGTGATGATCAGATCCGCTCCGGCTCTTTTTATAGAAAGAAGTGATTCCATCACCACACCCCGCTCGTCAATCCAACCACGCTCCGCAGCGGCCTTGATCATCGAATACTCGCCGCTGACGTTATAGGCGGCGACCGGCACAGAGGAAATCCTCGCGATCTCCCGCAAGACATCTAGATATGCCAACGCCGGCTTGACCATTACGATATCGGCGCCTTCTTCGATATCCAGACTCGTCTCGCGAATCGCCTCGCGGAAATTGGCCGGGTCCATCTGATAGCTGCGTCGATCGCCAAATTGTGGTGTTGAATCCGCTGCCTCTCTAAACGGGCCATAAAAACTTGAGGCAAATTTTGTGCTGTAAGACATGATGATGGTTTGGTCAAAACCCGCTTGGTCCAACCCGGTGCGCAACGCGCTGACATGGCCGTCCATCATGTCCGAAGGTGCCACCATATCAGCGCCTGCGGCGGCGCACGAAACCGCCATTTTTGACAAATATATCAAAGTCTCGTCGTTTTCGATCATGCCCGCGCGCACAATTCCACAATGCCCGTGGTCGGTAAACTCACATAGGCAAATATCAGCGATCACCACAAGGTCGGGATATTGGCGTTTGGTCAACCGAATCGCCTGCTGCAAAGTCGCGTCGTCACGATAGGCCTCGGTCGCGAACTCATCTTTGTGATCCGGAACACTAAAAAACAACACGGCGCGCACACCTGCGGCGCGCACACGCTCCAGCTCTTCCGGCAATCTGTCCAGCGAATAACGGGCGATGCCGGGCATGCTGTCAATCGGTTGGCGCTGATCCTCGCCGTCCACTAAAAAGATCGGATAAATCAGATCGTCGACATGCAACCTGGTCTCCCTTATCATATCGCGAAGCGCCACACTTTGGCGCAGTCGCCTGGGTCTAATGATCACCACAGTCACCTCGTTCATTAATATTTTGATAGTAGGTCAGCATGCATTCGGCCAACCCGCGCATTGTGTACTCTGACGCCTGCGCCGTCAGAGGAAGCTTAAATTCACGTATGGTATCCGCGGTGACCGGCCCGATCGCGAATACACGGATGCCCTGATCAGCGATCTGATCCACATTCAGATTCGCGTCTGCGAGCGCGCTGACAAATGATTTGACGGCGCTTGAGCTGGCAAATGTCAAATCCGTGACACGCGTCAAAATATCCGGCAACAACGCGACGCTGTCCTCATCCCTCACAGTGTCATAGGCGGTCAGGCAATGGAGCTCATAGCCGGCGTCATTCAGCACTTGTTCCAAAACCACAGACGCCTCTTTGGCGCGCACCGCCAAAACAAAGTCATTTGGCTTCAACACCGCGAGCAAAGCCTCGGCCAAGTGGTGAGAGTCAAAAGACGACGGGACCAGATCGGCAACATATCCATATTCGCCCAGCGCGGACGCCGTGGCGGAGCCCACCACCGCGAATTTCCAGCGGCTCAACGCTCTGCGGTCGACAGACAAGCGGTCCAGCGAGGCGAAAAACTGACGCACGCCGTTCGCCGAGGTCAACACCAGCCATTTGTCGCCGTCGTCCTCCACATCCGGCCGCTCATCTTTAAACCAGCCGCGCAGGCCACGGTCCAGCCGCTCAATCAGCTCAGCCGGAAGGTGAGTGCGAATGAGATTAAGTTCCAGTATACGCGCGCCCTCTCCACGAATCCGAGCTTCAAATAAATCTTTACCTGTCATGTGGATGCCCGCCAATGATGAAACGTCCGTCGGACGATTGCGGGTTAAAAGCACGGTGTGCCCCGCCAATGGGCGGTTTGGAAGTGAGGAGGTCGTTTGAGGCGACAGTGTTTCCCCACATTCAAACCAAGTCAACTGTTCGCCGATCGCGCAGACCTCGCCAATCACCGTGATCGCGGGCGCTCTGACACCATGTTCGATGGCCAGGCTCTCAAGGGTGCCCAGCGTCCCGTAGATCTGTCTTTGTGTTGACAATGTGCCGTTTTCAATGATCGCCGCCGGTGTGTCCGCGGCTTTGCCGGCATTCAGCAATCCTTGGGTGATCCGTGACAAATTGGACACGCCCATCAAAAATATAAGCGTGCCTTCGGTATCCGCCAGTCCGGCAAAATCCGGCGCGTCGGTTTTTCCACCAACTCCCTCGTGCGCTGTGATCACATGAAAAGAGGAGGCCAGTCCTCTGTGTGTGACGGGAATTCCCGCGTATGCCGGAGCGGCCACCGCCGAGGTCACACCGGGAATCACTTCGAACGGTATGTCATGTTGGCACAAATAGTCCAGTTCCTCCCCGCCACGTCCGAAAACAAATGGATCGCCGCCTTTTAGTCGGACAACTTGTTTTCCTTCACGCGCCAACCGGACCAACAACGCGTTGATCTCCTCTTGTCTCAGCGAATGATTGCCGGCCTGTTTGCCAACGTAAATTCGTTCGGCGCCGGCTGAAATCAAATGAGTCACATGCCGGGTTCCCAGACGGTCATAAACCACAACATCCGCCCGTCCAAGCAGTTCTCTTCCTTTTAAAGTAAACAGACCCACGTCACCCGGCCCGGCTCCCACCAACGAAACTGTGCCGACCAGCCGCCGTTTGGCGAGTGCCAAATCATTTTCATCTGAAATCGTCATGCGAATCTGTTTATGATAGCCCTCGCCGCCCAGACCGTTCCAGGCGCGCAAGATCAGCTTTTCATTCTCATAGCCGGCAAACGCCCCGACAGGTGCCTGACAGGAGGCTCCCAAATGCAGTACAATCGCACGCTCCGCATTGTAGCAAACTCTGCTCCGCTCGCAGTCACAGCGCTCGGACAGCAGGCGGTTGAGCTCCTCATTCGCGGCCAACGTCTGCACGGCTAAAACACCTTGGCCGCAGGGCGGCACAAGGTCGTCCGCGGAGAGTTCCTCGAAATTCAATTCTGCTGACAATCGTTCCCGCAAATTCAATCGATTCAGACCGGCCGCCGCCAGCACCAGCACATCACAGTCGCCATTTCGCAGTTTGCGCAATCTTGTCTTGACATTGCCCCTCATCGGGACCATCTCCCAATTCGGATGGAGAGCGGCGAGCTGCCTTTGGCGACGCGGGCTGGATGTTCCACATCGCGCTCCGGCGGGCAGTGTGTCCACGGTCATGCCTTTTCGCGTGACCAACACATCCAGCGGATTTTCCCTACCGGACAAAACCGGGAACGCGAACAGACCGTCCGGCTGTACCGAAAGGTCTTTTAAACTATGAATTGCCAGGTCCGCCCGGCAATCCAACAAAGCTCTTTCGAGTGTTCTGCTGAACACTCCTTTGCCGCCAAATGACGACAGATCACGATCCGGCTCAAGGTCACCCTCGCTTTGAATCGTCACAATCTCATAAGTCAGATTGGGGATTTGTGCGCATATTTGTCGCATCAGCCATTGACTTTGGATCAGCGCAAGGTCACTTCCACGGGTGGCGACCCGCAGATGCCTTGAATTGTTCTTGTTTGTCATCCGTTTCCTCAATCTTGCTCGGAGATCATCTCTTTGACTTTCAGCAGGCGGGTGATCGTCGCACGTTCGTTTTCTTCAAGTTTCATTCGGATGAATTTGATCGTCTCTTCCAAATCAGGAATGGTGCGATATTCCAGCGCATTGACTCGCCGCCTGGTGCTTTCGATTTCATCCGCCATCAATTGACAGCTTTTTTCCACTTCTGCGAGCCGCAACAATTTGTCCATAACCTGTTCCAGGCGCTCGATCGCGGCGTCCAAGTCGCCCGAAGTTTGGGCGTATCCATAAGGGAGACTAGTCGTGTCAATATCGGCTTCTTCTTCCACAACGCTTTTTCTAACAAAAGACATCTGCGGAATGATTACGCTCATGCTGTTGATTTCCTTGATCTCCACCATAAGTTCCGTCTTGGAAAAGGAAACCGCCTGTTCCAGCATTTCAGGACTCATGACAGCGGAGGCCAGCATGAAATCGCGGAATGACTCCGAAAGCTCACGCTCGATTTCCTGCCTCAATTTCATATTGACGCGCACTTTTTCGATGAATCGACGCATCAACTCATCCTGCTTGTCTTTCAATAGCTTATGTCCCCGTATCGCGGTCTCCCGTCGCCGTTTCAGGTCGGCCAGGACCATGCGGGTGGGACTGACATTCAATCTGGCCATGTTCGTTTCCTCATTCTAACCTATTCGATTTCGCGCGTGACCTTGCTCAGATACTCATCCAGCATGGAATCACTGATTCGTTTGAGTTCGTTACGGGGCAGACCATGTAACAACTGCCAGCCTAAATCCAAGGTTTCGATGATCGTTCGATTGGCGAAAAACCCCTGATTCAAATAGCGTTCATCAAACAAGTCGCTGAATTTCGCAAAAGCCCGATCCGCGTCGGACAATGAGGACTCACCTAAAATCGTCGCCAGTTCCTTCGCCTCGCGACCATGGGCGACCGCGGCGTAAATCTGATTCATCGTCGCGGAGTGATCTTCGCGGGTGCGTCCCTCGCCAATGCCCTTGTCTTTCAAACGAGACAACGACGGCAACACATTGATCGGCGGATTAATTCCACGGTTAAAAATGTCGCGGGCCAAAATAATCTGTCCTTCGGTTATGTAACCGGTCAAATCCGGGATGGGATGGGTGATGTCATCTTCGGGCATCGTGAGAATTGGAATTTGCGTGATGGATCCACGTTTGCCCTTCAACCGACCGGCCCGCTCATAGACCTGGGAAAGGTCGGTATAAAGGTAACCCGGATATCCTCTTCTGGACGGAACCTCTTTACGAGCCGAAGAGACCTCACGCAGCGCGTCGGCGTAGTTGGTCATGTCCGTCATGATGACCAGCACATGCATGTCCTTTTCGAACGCTAGGAATTCCGCCGCCGTCAAAGCCATCCGTGGTGTCGACACACGCTCAATTGTTGGATCGTTCGCCAGGTTGACAAACAAAACCGCGCGATCAATCGCGCCGCTTTTTTCGAAATCATTGATGAAATAATGCGCCTCTTCAAAGGTGATACCCATCGCGGCGAAAACCACGGCGAATTTATCATCGCTGCCCGGCACCTGCGCCTGTCGGGCGATTTGTGCGGCAAGTTGATTGTGTGGCAGACCGTTGCCGGAAAATATCGGCAGTTTTTGGCCACGCACCAAGGTATTCAGACCATCAATCACCGAAATACCGGTTTGAATGAATTCCGACGGATAGTCGCGGGCATACGGGTTGATCGGCAGACCGTTAATATCTCTGCGTTCTTCGGGAATGATTTTGGGACCGTCGTCGATCGGATTGCCCATTCCATCAAAAACCCGACCGATCATGTCCTCCGACACGCTGAGCTCCAACGGACGGCCGAGAAAGCGCACACTCGTGTCGCGCATGTTGATGCCGGCGGTCCCTTCAAATAGCTGAACCAGCGCCGCGTCGGTGCCGATCTCCAACACCTTTCCTCTTCTCCGCTCGCCGGTCTGCAGACGGACCTCGACCAATTCTTCATACTTTACATTTTCAACATCTTTAACCAGCATCAACGGTCCGGATATCTCCCGGACGGTTTTATATTCTTTAAGCATGATGATCCTCTCTCGCCTTCAAAAGCTCAGTGAACTCCTGCTTGATTCGTTCATTGATGGACGCCAACTGATTCATCTGCGACTCAGGAATAAAACGCATCCTCAGAATCTGATTGCGCACATTTAGCTGCTCGATCTCATTCAAATACGCCCCGTGATCCAGAGCTTCGTTCGCCTTGGTATGGAAAGCCAGTATACTTGACAACATCAAGTTTTGTTTTTCGAGCGAACAGTAGGTGTCGACCTCATCAAAAGCGTTTTGCTGTAAAAAGTCCTCGCGGATTGATTTGGCGGTCAACAGCTTGAGTTGGTCTTGTTCGGACAGTGTGTCCTGACCGACCAGACGCACAATTTCCTGCAGACTGGATTCCTCCTGGAGCAAACTCATCGCCTCTCTGCGATTTTTTGCGAACCGATCATCGACGTTTTGATCAAAAAACGCATCCATTTTATCCTGATATAGAGAATAGGACGACAGCCAGTTGATCGCCGGGAAATGGCGTGCGTAAGACAGCGTGTAGTCCAAGCTCCAAAAAACTTTGACAATGCGAAGTGTGGATTGGGTGACCGGCTCAGACAGGTCTCCACCCGGTGGAGAAACCGCGCCGATCAAAGTCAATGATCCTTCTCTATCATCGCCACCACTACATTTCACCTTGCCGGCGCGCTCATAGAACTCGGCGACGCGCGAGGCCAGATAAGCGGGATATCCCTCGTCACCCGGCATCTCCTCCAACCGTCCCGACATCTCCCGCAGCGCTTCGGCCCAGCGTGAGGTCGAGTCCGCCATCAGGGCGACAGAAAATCCCATGTCGCGGTAGTATTCCGCGATGGTCACACCGGTGTAGATCGAGGCTTCACGAGCCGCCACCGGCATGTTCGAGGTATTCGCGATCAAAACAACTTTTTCCATCAAAGATTTTCCGGTGTGCGGATCGATAATCTCCGGAAACTCATTCAAAACATCGGTCATCTCATTGCCGCGCTCACCACAGCCGATGTAGACAATGACATCGGCGTCCGCCCATTTGGCGAGTTGGTGCTGGACAACAGTCTTGCCCGAGCCGAACGGGCCGGGGATGGCCGCGGTTCCGCCTTTGGCGACCGGAAAAAACGTGTCGATCACCCTTTGTCCCGTGATCAGCGGGACTTCGGGATCAATCTTGTTTTGATACGGTCTGCCCTTGCGGACCGGCCAGCGCTGCAACATCGTCACAGCTTTGCCCGAGATAACGGCAATCTGATCGTCCACCTTGTATTCACCGGCTTCAATCCGCTCGACCACACCCTCCACATCATGCGGCACTAAAATGCGCAAGGTGATGATGTCGGTCTCTTTAACCGTGCCCAAAACATCGCCGGGCACGACTCTGGCTCCACTTTGAACCACCGGCTCGAATGTCCAGATCTTTTCGCGATCCAACGCGGGAGCGGTCAAACCTTTCTGGAGGAAATCTCCACCATCGTCATATAGCCGGTTCAGAGGGCGCTGAATGCCGTCATAGATTTGCCCCAGCATGCCCGGCCCCAATTCAACTGAAAGAGGTGATCCGGTGGTGACAACCGGCTCACCCGGTCCCACCCCGATTGTCTCTTCATACACCTGGATAGAGGCCTTGTCAGCCCTCATCTCAATGATTTCACCAATCAGCTTGTTTGCGGACACCTCAACCACATCGTGGATGTTCGCGTCCGCCATGCCGATCGCTTCGACCAAAGGACCTGAAACTTTTGTGATGATTCCCTGTTTCACGCAGAGCCTCACTTTCTTCACGTAATCGTTATCAGCCAATAAAAACCAATTTAAAATATATTCCTGCCGACAGCCTTCTCCACATTTTTGCGAATGGTGAACTGTCCTTGGCCCAATGTTCCGGTATTGTTCGGTATCAAAATCACAGCCGGCTTAAACCGATTGCGATACCGTTCGACCGTGTCCTGAATCTGCTCCGCCATTTGCTCGGTTATAAAAATCACTCCATAACCCGATTTTGCGCAATTGTCCACAGTGTTGCGGATTTCGCCGGCGGTCTGCGGAGTGAACACGTCCACTCCCATCACACGAAAGATCAACACAGATTCTTTGTCTCCCACAACCGCGATCTTATCCATCCAACCGCCTCAACCTTCCCGCTATCCGTTCAAACGGAATATTCATCTTTGACGCCGATAAAATCATTCGCAGATTTTGGATTTCCGCTTCTTTGCGGAGCGCGTAGGCGAACAGCACCTCGGGCCCGTACGTAACAGAGGATCCCTCGAGCGCCAGGCTCACACCGGCGTCATCTCTCGCCTTTTCCACATCCGACATCTGCCCATAATCAAAATATTGGATCAGCGCCCGCGACACAGGCTCTGAAACAGTTGTCGATTTCAACTGATTCACAATCTTCGTCTGACCTTCGTCCAACAGTCTCAGCCACCCAGTCGGCTCGACAGCTCCGCCCGCGCACAGGACCTCGGCCAAGTATTCGCCGTCCTTTCCCTGATTGCGGACTCTTAAAAAAGCGTTCAGATTGATAAAGTCAATTCTTTGCTCGGTATAAGTCCGCAACATTTCCACACCTGACGCCGCCGCCGTTTTCGCCATCGCCGCGGCGCAGGCCTTGTCCAACAGCAGGTCGATTCGCTGCGGATCATGATGAACCGCGTAATCATCCTGCACCTGCCGGATGGCCACCTCGACGTCCGTCTTCCGCGGATTGCGTTCGGGGTTTTGAATGACGCCGCGCAGATAATTGATATCAATACCGCCGGCCGGGACAAGCATATGAGAAAAATCAGCAGCTAAAATATGCTCTTTTAGCAAAACTTTCAGATCATGATAGACATACGGAAACGCCAGCAAATCATTGACCGGACTGCCCGGGACCAGTTCCTGAAGTTCGGTGTAGATCCGATCACGTTCCGCCTTGAGCGCGAACTCATAGTCGTCGGCGCGCCGCGCATTCGCCAAGATCACGCCATACGATGATTCCGAAAACAGTTTCAGCGTGCCGCGAAAATTTTCTTCGTCCGCCATCCCACGCAATACACGGGAGGAAAGCAGGCTTTTCTCCATTTGGCGCACTCTGGAGGAGGCGAATATGTAATCCTCACGCTTTGTCGGAATCATTTTCCTACCTCATTCAAAATTTGAATCACATCAATTTCCAAACTGTCTTTCCAAAATGAAATAAGCTCGAAAAAATCATAATTTTCGGTTATTCCAGCCTCGATCAGCTGATAGCCTACCTGGACATCGGCCGAATAACGGACTTTCATTCCCGCGGGCACCTTGATCGCGCTGCCCTCGGGTAGCACCAGCACCGCGTCATGTGAAAGGCTTGAACCCTTCAGCCGAGCCGTCAGATGCTTTGTTGTCAATTCAAGGTTTCGTGTCTTGATCCACGCTTTGGCCAGATCAAAACAACGTTCAATCGTCTTTTGTTTCGCATCCAGAACAAGATCACGCGCTTTGAGGTCGGCGTTGGAAATCAGCCGTTCCTTCAGCAAATCCGCTCGAGCCTGCTCCACAGCCAAAGCCCTGTCACGTTCCACCACCGCGGCGCGGTTCGCCTGAGCCACCACTTCCGCGGCGCGCTGTTGAGCTTTCGCGACCAAAGCTGACGCCTCTTCTTGAGCGTCGGACTGGATTTTCTTGGTTATATTGTCAAGATTGGACATCCGGTTCTCCTGACCTATTAATATACTTAATATACATTACTGCTCATTCGCGTTTTAAATATTGCCCAGCAACATGATCGACATGACGAACGCCAAAATCGCATAAGTCTCGACCATGACCGCATAAATGATTCCTTTGGTGGATTGAGACTCGTTTTTCGCCAAGATCGTGATACCGCTGATCGACACTTTCGCCTGCATGATGGCGGAAAAAAAGCCGACAAAAGCGATGGGCAGGCAGCTCATCAAAACCGCCAAACCTGTTTGCAAACTGACTTCCGAACTCAATTTGCCTACCGCGATGATGCCGATGACAAAGCCATAAAGACCTTGGGTGCCCGGCAACAGCTGAAGCACCAGTGACTTACCAAACTTGTGAGGTTCGTCAATGATCAGCGCGCTGGCGGCCTCACCCGCCATGCCCACTCCTTTCGCAGAGCCGATACCTGCCAGCAACACCGCCAGCGCGGCCCCCAGCAAACCGATTACAAAACCACCGTGTTGTACAAAAAAACCTGTGCTTTCCATAGTTCCTCCCTGTTTGCGATTGAAAAACCCTAAATCAAAAGGGATTTTTCGGTTGTTATTTTACTTTCAAATATTTATTCTCAGCGCGGAATCGTTTGAACGTGACCCCTCCACCTTCGAAAAACTTGCCAAAAAACTCCACATAGACCAGGCGCATCGAATGCACATAACCGGACAGGCCGGATAAAAACAGGTTGAACGCGTGGAAGATCACCAAAATGATCAGACCGGCGACAAAACCAATCACTCCCGATCCCATCACCATGTTCGAAATCAAATTGACCGCGTAACCGATGAACGCTCCGGACAATGCCAGCGCCGCGATTCGGGTGTACGAAACCAGGTCGCCAACCCATGACGAAATACCGTAAAGGTTGTACATGCCCCATCCAAGTCGGGGGCCAAAGTGTTTTTCATCTCTCGCGGAAAAAAAGATGACCAACAGCGCGCCCAACAGCATCATCCATTTGCCTATCACTTTTAAAATCGGGGGCAACCCCAGCGTGTCACCGGCCAAGAGGAAGATTCCTCCGATCAGCAGTAAATACCAGCTCAACGCGTCATAGACCGCGCCCAACGGATCGCCGTCGCGAATCGCGATATACGCTTTGACGCCCAGACCAAAAAACAACATCAGTAGGCCGATCACAATCGAGAGGATCAGCATCTCCATGTATTGCTCGGTCGGGTTGATCAGTCCCGGGATGGAGGTCGCGAACAAACTGCCATAACAGGCCCCCGCTATAATTGTCGGGATGCTCAATATCTGGAAAAAACGCAGAAAATCACGCGTCCCATCTTTTAATTTGAATAGTTTCAGCGCCAATGTGGTCAGCAACAATATCACGACGCCATAACCCAAGTCACCCATCATCATGCCGAAGGTCAGACAGTACCAGGGCATCATTAAGGGTGTCGGATCGACCTCGTCATAACGAGGAGTCGAAAAAGTCTCAATGATCGACTCAAACGGCCGGACGACAGCATTGTTGCGCAACAAGACCGGTACTTCCTCCACCTGACTGTCATCCCTCGCGACCTCGCGCACATCTAAATCATAAGGTTCGACGCAGGCCGCCGCGCATCCGGATTCCAACAAGTCGACACTGTCAAACGGCACATATCCTTCCAAGAGAATCAGGCGTTGTGTCCGCAGCGTCAGATCATGGGACTCAAGACGCACTTTCGAATTTTGCAATGACTCATAAAGCAGTTTGAATGAATCCAAATGACGGTTCGCGATGTCCGCCAACTGAGCGTCGCTCTGTAAGTTTGATTCTTCGAGTTCTTTGATCCGCGCGGTATTCTCCGCGATCATGTCGGATGGTGTCTTTGTTGAGCGAAATGTTTCCTCGGTGAAGGAGTTGCGGCGAATCGCCTCGTCCAGCGGCTCGCGATCATTCGAGGCTGAAAGTAGCAACAGATAGACATTTTGCTCGTCGAACGCCAAATCTTCCTTGTACGTCATTTCAAGATCTAAAATATCTTTTTCAAATTGATCCTTCCAGCGTTTGGGCATGTAGCCGTATTGCGCGCGGACGTGCCTCATTTCAGCCAATTCGTCGAATGGCACATCAAGCTTTCGATAAGAGGACAATGTGCGATTCTGCAGTTTGAGGGCGGATATCTCCTCATTGTTGGCGCGCATCGCTTTTGTGATTTGACGAATTCCATGACTGATCGGGTTCAATTTCAAAGCCGCGGCCTGTCTTTCACAGTCGTCATAGGTGATCTCCGGCAGCGCGGTGTTGAAAGCCGCCAATCCCGACGGTCGGCTCGTCCTCTCTTGCAGCAGAGCGATGACCGCTGAAAGCTCATTGAGTCGTTCGTTAACTTCACTCAATTCGGCGGGGCGCCGTTCAGGTTGTATGATTGATTGATCCGGCAACTCCTCCGCTGTCAGATCCGTGAAATGCACATATTCCATATGCATCAGCTGTTCCAATATGCTGTCTCTGTCCTCTTCAAAAGCGGTCAGCGTGAAACGGTGCATTTTAATGATCGCCATAATTGACCACCTTATCAACGATATGGCGAACTGCCGGCTCCAGATCCTTATCAGACAAGTTTCGCAGGACATTTGCCAACCGCTCAGCCTCAGCCAGTTTGGGCTCAGCTTTCGCGCGCGCCTCGTCCTCAGCTTCTTTTCTCATTTTATCGGTCTGTAGAGCAATCTCATCGGCGACCTGCTCTTTATGCTCTTTTGCGGACCGGGTCGCCTTTTCCTTAATCCTCGAGGCGTGCAGCCTTGCCTCAGCCACGGCGCTGTCCGCGTTTTGTTCCGCCAGAATAATGGCGTCGATTGCCTCTTTTGCCATAAGCACTCCATTCGTGATCGTCTCGCCCTCGAGCGAAACCGTTGTCAGTCATCACTGTCTATTCTTCGTACTATCAATCGCTAACCAAAGTATAGATAAAAGATAATCAAATTGATCAAGAATCCCATTGCCGGAATTACTCATTACGATCATGTTTATTAAGACTATCATTTTCCATATCTGATTACAATTCACTTTATTATAAGGATAATATCAACTTTTATAAGGATAATATCAACATGTAAAATCGAAATCCACAGAGCCGTGAAGGGGGTCTTGATCGAGTGATGTGTCGCCACCAAGCAATTAAATCTTTCGCCAGGTGGACGGCGCGAACAAAACCAGAATCGGGAAAATTTCCAGACGGCCCATAATCATGCCAAAGCTCAAAGAGACTTTTGATAGAACGCTCAGAGTAGCGTAATTCGCGCTCGGCCCCACCGCGTCCAGACCCGGCCCAATATTGTTGAAGGTGGCCGCGACACCGGAAAACGCGGATTTAAAATCGAGCGTATCAAACGATATAATTATAAAGAAAAATATAAAAACACCGATGTACACCATAAGATAATGTCCAATCTGAGAAACATAATCATTGCTCAGTTTCTCTCCTTCAAAACGGACCGGATTTTTTCGGTTGGGACTTAGATTTCGCTTTATCTCCTGGAAAGTAGATTTGATGTAGACGGCGACACGGCTAACCTTCAATCCACCAGCCGTTGACCCTGCCATTCCCCCCACAAACATCAACAAGAGCAACACAATATGCGAGAACATCGGCCAGCGATCATAATTGACGGTCGTGAACCCCGTTGTGGTGATGATTGAACTGACAGTGAACAGTACATCTCTAATCTGGGTGGCGAATGAATCGTAAAGATGCATGGTGTTGATCACGATCGCCAAGACTCCGGTCGCGATTATACCCAAATACCAATGTAACTCCTCGCTTTTGAAAAAGCTTTTCACATGTCCAATCAACAAAAAATAGTACAAATTAAAATTCACGCCAAATAAAATCATCGCGATGCTCAGCACGTACTCCATGGCGGGGTTTGCGTAAAATGCCACCGAGTTGTTTTTGATTCCAAAACCACCTGTTCCGGCCGCCCCAAAAGCATGTAAAAACAAGTCAAAAACAGGAACGTCGACTAAAATTAGAATTACGATCAACACAGCCGTCATTCCTAAGTAAATAATATACAACACTCGGGCGGTTCCGCGTACTTTCGAACGCAGCTTGCCAAAGATCGGTCCGGGCATTTCCGCGCGCATGATGAACACATCGTCAGAATCAACTTTTGGCATGATCGCCAAGGCGAAAACAAGCACGCCCATTCCACCAATCAAATGGGTGAACGACCTCCAAAACAGCTGCGAATGGCTCCATGATTCAATCTCTCGAGCCACACTCGCCCCGGTCGTCGTGAATCCGGAGGCCGTTTCAAAAAAAGTGTCAGCCAAGCTGGGCAATGAGCCACTGAACAACATTGGCAGCCCGCCCAAAAGTGAGAGCAAAATCCAGGAAAGGGCGACCACCACAAATCCTTCTTTCATATAGAAATCAGTTCTGGTCGGTTTCTTCGCGGATAGCAACCAACCCGGAACGACACAACAAGCCAGCGATAGCAAGAATGGCCACACTCCGGCCCAACCTTCACCATAAATCAACGCAACCACAATCGATGGGATCATGAGTAGACCAATGACGATCAAAATTCGCCCCAACGCAAAACGAACCGTTTGATGATTCATGTCGACCCCTCCCTAGATGAAAATATCTTTCAAGTCACGCAGTTTGCCTGAAGTGGCGACCACGATGACTTTGTCACCGGTCAGCAACATGTCCCGCCCATGCGGATAGATAACTCTATGATCCCTGATAATCGCGAGAACCAGAGTGCCGGGCTTGATCTGAAGTTCACTTAATGAACGCCCACACCAATCACATTCACCACCAACACTGAATTGCAAGGCTTCCGCCTGTCCATCGGCCAGGCGATAAAACATATCAATGTTGTTTCCGGTCGTGTTCTCGAGCGAACGGATAAACCGAATGATCTGATCGGCGATGATCCGTTTAGGAGTGACAATCGCCTGCAGACCCACATCATCCAGCACATCCAGCAAATCCGTGCGATTGACTTTGGTCACTGTCTTCTTCACACCCTGCCGGCTCGCGTAAATACTGACCAATAGATTTTCCTCATCAATGCCTGTCAAGGAGATTACCGCGTCATAAAGAGACATGCGTTCCTGTTTTAGAAAAAACTGACTCGTGCCGTCACCGCACACCACTTCCACATTAGGATAATCCGCCGCCAGGCGATCGGCCGTCTCATCATCCAATTCAATGACCTTAGCACGCACATTCAATGGCTCAAGCAGGCGCAACAGATATCGAGTCAATCTGCCGCCACCTACTATCAGCACGGTCTTGATGCGCTGGGGGCGACGCTTTCCTCCCGAACAAAACATTCTTATTTCATCGGCTTTACCGGACAGATACAGATGATCACCCGCTTGTAGCACAAAATCGCCGGAAGGAATGATTGTTTTCTCACCTCGCTTAACAACACAGACCAGGACATCGCCAAATCTGCGGCCAATCTCACTCAAACTTTTGCCCACAAGTAACGATTCGGCCGCTAAAATCGTTTCCACAATCAAAACTTGGCCATTTTCAAAATGCTCAACATTGAGCACGGTGGAAAATCGCAGCATATAGGATATTTCACGAGCGGACTCAAATTCCGGATTGATCAGCAAATGGATTCCCAGCGATTCTCTTAGAAAATTCATTTGCGCGGAGTATTCCGGGCCACGGACTCTCGCCACGACATGTTTGGCGCCCAAACTGCGCGCCGTGAGCGAGGCGATTATATTAGTCTCGTCGTCCGGAGTCACAGCGATGTACGCATCGCAATTTTCCACGCCGGCCTCATGCTGCACGTCGGACAGCGCACCATTGCCCTTCACACCGGAAATATCAATCGAATTGATCAGGTGATCCAGTCGCTTTTCCCGTTCCTCAATTAGCACGACATCATGTCCCTCGTAGCTTAAATCTCGGCATAACTCCTCGCCTACCTTGCCACCTCCGCAGATGACTATTTCCATAAAGACCCCCTTCGATCACCTATGTGACCTGGAAACCAAATTAATGTGATGGGTAGTGTCAGCCTCAGCAGTTGATCAAAATAGAGTGGATAGATTGATACAAAAAAGTCCGAAAATCACCTGGATCAGCAATCTTCGGACCTTTATGGCGGAGAGCAAGGGATTCGAACCCTCGTTACGCTATCAACGTAAACACGATTTCCAGTCGTGCGCCTTCAGCCACTCAGCCAACTCTCCACAAATAATTGTCAGATGAATCCGATGATTCACCCATGCTTCATCATCTCGACTCAGCAACAAAATTATATGTGAACTATAGAATCAAGTCAAATGCAATTGTGTTTATTTCCGGGTCAACAGGGACAAACATTCGTTGTTTTGATCGACTTCAACCAGCAGCTCGACTTCTTCTCGAAATCCGAGCGGGCGATAAAAACCGGCTTCATTGCCAAGCGCGTGCCTGTTCTCACCCGCTTCGTCCACTTTGTACCAGTTCCCACCGGAAAAGGCCCGTTCCTCGATTGCGATCCAATTTCGACCGACGACCGGCATGGGCTCCGCTCCCGCACTGACACGCGCGATCTCAACCGCGACGGGTCCGGTTGAAGGCTCAGCGATGTCAGAAAGGCCAATCTGTGTCAAATAATAGTTAAATTGATTTTTCCGTGTGCTCTCATATTCGACGGTGAGGGCGAACAATTCACCGTCCAACGTCATAAAAGCGTCAGTCCAGGGCTGATGATCCTGATAAGACCATTCTGTCCGCACCTCGGGATCAAATTCTTTCAATTTTGTCAGCGCGCGACTGCGATCCTGTGGGATATCCTCATTCGATGGTCCCGTCGGCAGTTGGTAAGCCTGATAGACAGCGGGCATTTTCACCAAATGCTCATATTTAATTCTTGTTGTGTAGAATATGTCCGATCGATCCAGTTCAAAACCGAACATTCCTTCGTCAGCGCTCAGAATCGCTTGAGATGAACCGGTGTCCAAATCATAGCGAACGATGGTTTGGACCTCGTCTCCTCCAACACCATAGACAACATAGTTGTCATTAGCCGCGCCCTGCAAACCATAAGCAGCCTCCGCGATGATCGTCTCTTGGCCGGAATTCGGATCAAATCGGCTGATCCTGCTCCTGCAGTGCAAAATCAGCCCGCGATCCGGCAGCTCGTGCAAAACAGTGAAGGGATGATCCCGCCAAAAATCCGGCAAGCTGACCGGCTCATAATCCGCTAGGGATACTGAAACAGGTCGTTCAAAGGTACCCGCTGAAATTGGTCGCTGTTCTTTATGCTCGGAAGAGTCCTTCAACCCACCTGTATAATTCGGTACCGTTCGTTCACCGGACTGTGTGCGGCTCGGCTGTGGCAAACCATCCGCACAGCCGGCAACGATTCCCGCCACCGCCAGTATCAGACAGATGAGAACCCGGCCGACAAACCACCTGATGCCCGACGATCGAAGATCACGGTCCGTACGCCTCACAGATTTTCTCTTTTCACATCTCATTCTCCCAACACCACCAACCGATAATACGCCCACACCGGGTCGATCTCATCCAGTGTCTGATAGTCGTTGTTCACGCTTGGATCTCGCACATAAATCACATAGTTTCCATCTTCATAACGATAGCCATACGCGACGATAAAATGCGTCCAATATGACTCACTGTTCCAGATGCCGATTATCGCCGGTTTCCCTTCGGACAGCGATCGCACCACTGTGTCCTCGACATACTCCTTGCTGACTAACTTGTTATGTAGATCGATGCTGTCTTCCTTATGAGTCAGTCGATAGCCTAGCTCGGCCGCGAACGCCTCCCATTCAACAGGATTCGCGTCGTCTCCCAGCATGAGGTTGAGCCGCTCCGGATCGGTGTCAACACCTATATTGGTAGCGTACATCGCCAAACTGGTCAGCGCGCAGCCATACTCACCAATTGATTTTTGTGAAACGCCCATACCGACCGACGCCCAGCGCGCGTCCGCCTGGCGAAAATGCAGCAGCTCCAACATGACCTCATCTTGAACCGCAACACCATTATTCCAAATACGGTTGTCTTCAGTCCCCGCCGCGCTGACCTCAATCGGTCTCCAGCTATTGAACAGAAAAGAAATGATTAGACAAAGAAGCGTGAACGTCATAGGCGTCAAACGATCCGCGAAAGAGTGAAAAAAGGTGTTAGCACGATGTCTCACGAATATAATTCCTCACCAATAATTGAATCGATTCCCTAGGTTCCCGCTGTTTTACGAGGATGGCTCAAAGGCATTTCCGGCACAAAAGTCAGCGCCGGCAACTCCCCCAAGTCTTCCAGTTTTTGCCGGGCCAGCGCGATGTCTGACCAGAGGATTTCGCGCATTTTGTTGTTGCGCAAGATATATGCCGGATGGTAGGTCGGTATTACAAAGTATCCGTTGCTTTCCTTGACAATACCCCTGACCTGGCTGATTTTGGTCTCGTCTCCGGTAAAATGTCGATAAGCGACACCGCCAAGCAGCACAATTACCTTTGGGCGCACATACAAAAACTGTTGGCGCAACAATGGTTTGCAGGCTTCCACCTCTTCATCGGTCGGTTGACGATTCTCCGGCGGTCTACACTTGACAATATTGGCGATGTGATAATCAGACTCATCCAAACCAAACGCCGTCAACAACATGTCCAGCAGCCGGCCGGATCGGCCGACAAACGGCTTGCCCAGGGCATCCTCATCCGCACCGGGACCTTCGCCAATGAATAGCAAAGGAGCCTGAACAGCGCCCCTCCAAATCACGACGTTGCGTCGCCGTTCCCACAAATCACAAGCCTTACATTGCTCACAAGCTGTCGTGAAGTCTTGCCACGTTTGTACCGACATCTTCTTTCCACGCTCCATTTTCACACGAATATTCATTGCGCGCATCGCTTAAAATGAATCGCGCATGATTTGTTATTTTAACACAACGATCGTGATGCCCGGATTGGATCTCGACCAATCGACATCTTGGCGCAACAACGGTGCCTGACTCACTATGCTGCGTCCTTCCGGGGTGAACGGTCCAAAACTCTCCCCGGCACAGATGGCTTTGATCAATTGATTTTCGCACATGGTCCTCAACCGCGCGCGACACATCCGGCGGATCGAGCCGCCCGCCCCACTTGAACCGTAGCCATGGATCACTTTGGCGTATTTCGCGCCGCCGCGGCGCAGTGTGGCAAGTTCCATTTTAAGCCGCTGCTCGGCCCGGCTGACAGTCGGACAGCCCCGTTCAATGTTGATGGTGTTGACAACCGGTTTTCCCACCATGTCAATCCTTTCCAAAATGTCTTGGACAACATGCCGAGTGTCCCTCGTCCGACAGATCATTCTCAATCGAGTACCTGAAAGGTCTGTCGACAGACAGAGCTGATCACCTCAATCCACTGATTGAACTCGCTCGGATACTCGTCTTGCCCAACAAAAACATAATCCGGCTCAATGTCATCTGTATATAGTGAAAGTTGCCAAGCCACCTCATACTGAGACGACCGGACAGAATTCGAAACCGCTCCGTAATGGATATCCCAATTCAACACATCGCTGTCGCGCAGCCCCTCGCGGACACTGTCGCGCTCTTTGGCATTGATTGAGCGGGTGAAATTACGGTTCCAGCGATTGGACTCACGCCAGCTTAGCAAGCGATTCTGAAGATCGATTCGCACGCTTGTACTACCTTTTCTGCAGACGGACATCTCCATTTTAACGATTGTCAGGCGAGATATGATATCCGCTTTATTCATAAGCCAGACTCCGAATTCCAAACGTGGGCGTAACGGATTATTAAGGTTTCCTACGCCCAACCACAATTTAGTTATATATGACTGAAATCTCATTCGATTGTATCACAATGTTATCACTTTCCCCGCATTCATCAGTCGTTCCATCAGTTGCGTCGGTTGAATGCATTCGCCGACCAGGTCAGCGATATTGAGTTTTAAATATTCGACCGATGTAGACCCATAATAGATCGCGGTGCCCTTCTCCCGCAGCGCGAGCAGAGACTTTCCGCTCTCTCCGTCCTTCAACGCTAGATTCACGCCGGTGCCATAAAACACCAACGCGGCGGGCGGTTTCGGCAGTCTTGCCAAAGCGCGAATCGAAAGATGGGCCAACAGACAGTTCATTTTATCATCCTCGCACCCGCAATCGGTCCGATCTCTGTTAAAAACAAAAATGACGTTCTCGTTGGGCGCGTTGTCAATCTCGATCAGAAACTCGTCTTGCTTCATCAACATTTCTTTCTTAAACCTCATAGCCGCTCTCCAAAATAAATAATAAATGCGTTAACCAACCATCATTGTTCGTGTCCACCCGCAAAATCGCGCTCTCCTGTCCTGCGAGACGTCCTGCCAGTCAAGCTGAATGATCGCGGTCACCGATTGGTCAAGGCGCGGCTGTCACACGCGCCAAATCAGTTTTTCTGTTTTCGGGGATTTTCACCACCCGTTTGGCGGTCACATTCACCGCCAGCACACTGATGGAAGTATATTCTTCCACCTGCTTGCTGACCAGCTCTTGTGCGTTTTTGAGGATGTCGTGGGCGTTATGCCCATACACCAAGGATAATTCGAGTGACAAAACAACGCCTGTCTTTTCTTTTTGTAAGCGAAAGCCAATCTGGGAGTCGACTCCTTCAACTTTACGAACGATCAGCTCAATCATGTGTTCCATCGCCTCATCCGACATGGAATAGTGGCCCAGACTGGAAAAAGTTGGCCGAACCACCGTGCGGGCATTTTCGAGGCTGAGATTTTTGACACCCAACTCACGATCCAGACGCCGGCGCAACCGATCCATCGGATCTGAAAAATAACCCGAAAATTCGTGTTTGATCTCCATGCTTGGAACCGGTATGGTATGCTGCCCCGCGGTCATGCGCGTTCGTTTGGCGATCTGTCGCTCTTCCTCGCTGGCCACATCCTCGATACGAATCAGCATAGACGGTGGATTTAGCCACAGGTTGTTGCAGATTTTAGACAACATGTTGTCCGACGTTCCCAAAATCATCAACGTGGTCGGCTTGTTTTCGACAAGAGCCCTACGCATGTTGGCCGCGCGGGTCGGATCCATAAACAACGCCTGCCGCACTGATTCCATCTTAGTGGGGGCTCGCTTCGCCGACGATCCCGCCACGATCCTGCTTCCATGAATTAAAAGGCCATCATCAATCAGATAGTGAATATCGTTTTGCTGACAGACTCGAATCGCGCGCGTGCTCTTGCCGGTGCCGCTGGGGCCGACAAACGCGACCACCGCGATTTTTGACAGTGTCAGCTTTGTTTGCTCATTTATGCGGGCCTCGTCCTGTTGCTGAAATTGACCAACGACATTCGCCAGTCGGCCAATCGGACGGATACCCGAACCGGTGGGAGCCTGAGGCATTGTCATTGTTTCCGGAGGACTGCCGATGATGTCTCCACTGTCAATCGCCTCGCGCAACTGACGTAACTCGGCTTCCGGATCCGGCTTAACTGCTCGCTTGACCCGTTTTGATCGTCTGATTCCCGGTTTCCAGTCAAATATGGCCATCATTGCTCCCAGTTATGGTACACATCCTGCACATCATCATTTTCTTCCAACACGTCTATCAGTTTTTCCAGCTGCTCTACAGCCGCGGGATCGGTCACGCTCATATAATTTTCCGGCACGGGCTCGACCGTGCTGCTCGCGAACACGTAATTCTCTTTTTCCAAATAAGCGACCACCTCGTGAAATAGTTCAGGTGAAGTCGTGATGACATAGACCTCATCTTCTTCCTCTATATCATCGGCTCCGGCTTCCAACGCGTGCATCATCACCTGTTCCGCATCTTCGTAGAGCTCCTTTTCGAGCACGATGACGCCCTTGACCTCAAACATAAAGGACACACATCCGCTCGTCCCAAGGTTTCCGCCAAACTTGTCAAAAGAGTGGCGGACATCTCCGGCGGTTCGATTCCGATTGTCGGTCAAGGTTCGGACCATAAAGGCGACGCCCGAGGCTCCATAACCCTCGTATTGAATTTCTTCAAAGCTCTCACTTGACGCACTACCCGCGGCTTTTGCGATGCTGCGCTGTATATTGTCATTGGGCATATTATTGGACCGGGCTTTGGCGATAACATCTTTGAGCTTGGTGTTCGTCTCCGGGTCGGCGCCTCCTTCTCGAACCGCGACCTGTATCTCCCGACCTATTTTAGTGAAAATTTTAGCCCTCTTCTGATCGGCAGCTCCTTTTTTCCGTTTGATGTTGCTCCATTTTGAATGTCCGGCCATATTATTCCTCCTGATTTATATCGATTCTCATTTATTATACGAAAATTAACCTGAATTGAAAATAATTGTCCTGTGCTATGATAAAATGTGATTCTGAATTTTGCTAATTTAACTTGATATATTATTCTGTACTTATTTTTCACTTAAATAAGGGGGCGACGATGCTGGAAAAAAGATTGAAAGCGCGTACGGATTTATTAAAACTCGAACTGGCCTTGGATTGCCTGTCCGTTTACAACGGAGTGCTGAAGGATCCACCGATCCGGCGTGCCCTTGATTTGGTCACGGCGCTGAACCGGGACACGGGCAATATCCACACCCGGGCGTGCGCCTATTCAGCCATGTACCGCTCGCTGATTAAAGAAAACTGTCTGATGTCGTGGAGTGAGTACGTGATCCATGCGGTTTTACGCGATGCCAATCCATTCACCCGGGCCGTCTCTTCGGTATCCCGCTATCGATTGAGCCGTGCGTCTCATCAGCCATGTGGCCAACAGCGCTCGGACGATGGCGTGTCTCAGTTGGCGCCGAGTGTCGTTGAGGACCTGAACACATTGCAGCAGCTCGCGCAACTCAATCCAACAGATATCAAAGAGCTTTTGCGCGCCGAGGCGATTCAGACCTCTCAGGAATGGGCGCTGTCCATCATCGCTAAGCTGCCGGAATGGACGGTTCTCCCCTTTAACAATTCCGGCGGGATGCGAAAAAGGCGCAAAGCTCATTCCCCTCATGCGGTTTGCGACCTTTTGTTGACAGCTTTGCCTAACGAAAACGGATGGTCAGGCTGCTACAACGAATTACGTGATTTCCATCGTGTCAATGGCTATGGCGAGATGCCGTTCGCACATTTTTTCTGCTGGTCAGGCAATCTTCTGAGGCCCATACTCACACCTGATCCGATCACACTGAACGGTCTGCTCGACTACGACGGGATGATCGCCAAGGTAGTGGACAACACCAAACTGTTTTTGGATGGAAAGTCAGCCGAAAATGTTCTGTTGTATGGCGCGAGGGGGACCGGCAAGTCATCCACAGTCAAGGCCGTGGGCAACGAGTTTGGCGCACGCGGACTACGCATGATTGAGGTGAAGAAAAAAGATCTCGGCAAGCTGCCGGAGCTGCTGGATAAACTTAGCGACAGCCGGATCAAATTCATAATCTTCATTGATGATCTAAGTTTTGAGGCCCAGGGGGACGAATACAACTCATTGAAGTCAATTTTGGAAGGTGGTTCGGCCAAACAGCCCTCGAACACACTGATCTACGTCACCTCGAACCGACGTCATATCGTGGTTGAGCGTTTCAGCGACACACAAGAGGATTTATTTGAAAACGACGCGCGTCACGAGAAATTGTCACTCGCCGAGCGGTTTGGCCTGAGCCTGCACTTCCGTACGCCGTTGCAAAAAACATATCTGGAGATCGTCGCGGATATCGCGGCAAAGAGCAAGCTTGACATCGACTCGGACGTTTTGGAACGCGAAGCGCTGACCTTCGCCAACCATATCGGCAGCCGCTCACCGCGCACCGCACGTCAGTTTGTGCGGCAGATCGCCAACGAAAACTGATTCGATCCGTATTGATTGCTGTCACATTTCAAATCATTCTTCTTAAGGAGATCCCACATGACTGTTTTATTGTCAAATGAAGTTGCCCGGCGCCGCACATTCGCCATCATTTCCCATCCCGACGCGGGCAAGACCACAATTACCGAAAAACTATTGTTGTATGGTGGCGCGATCCGTGAGGCCGGCAGCGTGAAGGCGCGAAAAGCCTCTCACCACGCCACTTCAGATTGGATGGAAATTGAAAAACAGCGGGGTATCTCCGTCACATCTTCGATTATGCAATTTGAATATGACGGAAAGGTGATCAACATTCTGGACACTCCCGGTCACCAGGATTTCTCGGAGGATACCTATCGCACACTGTGCGCCGCCGATTCGGCGGTCATGTTGATCGATGGCGCGAGGGGTGTGGAACCACAGACCATCAAATTATTTGAAGTCTGTAAAAAACGCGGAATACCCATTTTTACATTCATCAACAAGATGGACCGCGCTTCTTTGCCACCATTTGAATTGCTCGACCAGTTGGAGAAAGTTCTGAACATTGATTCTTATCCAATCAACTGGCCGATCGGCACAGACGGCGATTTCAAGGGGACCTATAATCGCGAGAAACGCCATGTTGAGCGGTTTGTGTCCAACACCACACACGGAGCGACTCAGGTGGAGATCCGGTTGACCGATGTCGACGACCCCCGACTGGGTGAGCTGATCGGTTCGGATTACCATGCCCATCTAAAAGATGATATTGATTTGCTGAACATCGCCGGTGACTCCCTTGACATGACAAGGGTTGCACATGGAGAGTTGACGCCGGTGTTTTTTGGCAGCGCGATCACCAACTTCGGTGTGGAGCCTTTTCTGCATGACTTTTTAAAGATGGCTCCGCCACCGAGCGCCATGGCTGTCGAGGACGGCATGGTGAGGCCGACCGATGAGGAGTTCACCGCCTTTGTCTTTAAGATTCAGGCAAATATGAATCCGGGACATCGTGACCGTATGGCCTTTATTCGCATTTGTTCCGGACATTTTAAAAAAGGTTTGGAGATCACCAATCAGCGAGATGGGCGCCCCGTTCGCCTGAATCAACCCCAGACATTTATGGCTCAGGATCATCGCGTGCTTGAGGAAGCCTTCGCCGGGGACATCATAGGGGTGTTCGACCCCGATCAATTCCGTATTGGAGATTCTCTTTACACCGGAAAGACTCCGGTGAAATTCGCTGACATTCCCCAATTCCCACCCGAACATTTCGCGTTGGTCTCGCCCAAAGACTCAATGAAACGCAAACAGTTCAACAAGGGAATGAGACAACTCGCGCAAGAAGGCGCGGTTCAGCTATATAAGCAACCTGAGGCAGGTACTGAGACCTATGTTGTGGGCGTGGTAGGTGTACTCCAGTTCGATGTGCTTGAGCATCGTTTGCAAAATGAATACAAAGTGGAGATCCGCAAAACCATGCTGGACTACCGACTGGCGCGCTGGCTCAAGCTTGAAGGCAAGGATTTTGCCTCCACCGATGATTTTGACAATCTCAATCTGACCAGCACAACTATGAAAGTCATGGACCGTTATGAACAGCCGGTGTTGCTGTTTGAATCATCCTGGGCGATCGACTGGGCGCTTGAACGAAACGAAGGTCTGAGACTCAGCCAAATCAATGACTGAATTCTTCTTCAACGACTGAATCCCCCTTTTATGACGTATGGTGGTGGACAGATTGATCAATCTGTCACTTCGCTCAAACGTGACAGCGCCACTTGTTTCGCCACAAACTCCGCGAACACTTTGGCGCCGGTGGCATTTGGATGAGTGGCGTCCCCATAGAACAATTCCGGTTTGGTCTTGGCGAACTCGTACCAATCGATCACAACTGCGTTGTCATAGGGTTCGGAAGCTCGTTTCAATGTCTGGTTGATTCGTTCCTCAACCTCGGGTGACAATTCGACGACAGTCAGGAAGTAAACATAATGATCGGAAAACTCCGTGCAGACTTCTTGCACCATTGCGTCATTTAACACACCGTTGGTGCCGAGCATAAATAAAATGTCCGTTTGCAGATTGTCACTCTCCTGCTTTTCACGCAACAATTTTATGCCATCCGGGAACTGACGGCTGACCTGGCTATCCACATCGATCATTGGCATGGCGTTTTTCAGTTCAGTCGCCGCGCTGGCCGCGACTGAGTCACCGATACAGGTGATCGGCAACGACTGCAAAAAGTTGAACTCGTCTTCATCCATGGCCAATTCGGGATAATTTTGGACCACCAGCCTGGCCTGATCCGACAGATATTCGGCAGGTTCAGTCGTCTCGACAGGTTCCGTCTCCATTTCAGGATTCAGCAGGCGCAGCACCGAGTCAAAATCCAGAGCGGACCCGACCTGCACTTCGACTCCGGGTTTTTGCGTTGTGAGCGCCTCATCATCCTCATACACCGACTCGTCGGAGGCCTGACCTTCTATTCGCTCCGCGAGTTCATCGGTGTAGGTGGCTTTTCCGGTCGGCGCCCGGACCAAGGCGGCAACCGTGCTGGATAAGCAAAACACTACCACGATCCACACAGAAAGATTGGCGATCATTTTACGATTTCGAGTTGTCGGATCCGACGAGGGGGCAGATTGAATCGAGCGCAACAGATAATTCACGAATCGACTCCAATTCACTTCGGTCAATCGATAGGTCAACTCCGCCATGATCACGACGACGATGAGCTGGATAACAACGGTTGTCCAATAAGAGATCTTGACGAATCTCAGCAAATCTTGACTCAAAATCATAATCGGGTATTGCCACAGATACAGAGAATATGATCGTTTTCCTATCGCCCGCAGCGGTCTCAAAGAGAAAACCCGGCCAAACACTGTACGCCGATCACCCACACAAGCCAACAAAATGACAATCAGCACGGAAAAAGAAAATATTCCGAAATAATACGATATCGCCCGATCTCCGGGCAGAAAGAACATAAATATCAAAACAAGGAAGGTGACGATCAAACCAATAAAATCCAGGTCTTTGCGAGGCAGATAATCGGTCAGTCGACGCAGGCGGGAAACGGGAAGCAAACCTGCGAGCATCGCTCCTAAAAGAAAGCTGAACGCCCTGGTGTCCGTACCGTAATACACTCTGGTTATCGGAAATTTCAAGGCTGTCAAGACGATCATCGTGGCGAATGAGGTGACGGCGAGCAAAAAGCTCGTGGCAAAAGTCGCAAACCGCGCATTGCGTTTGCTGACCCGCACGATCACCGACATCAACAGTGGCCAGGCAAGATAAAACTGGATTTCCAATCCCATCGTCCACATGTGTGTCAGTGGGTTCAGATTTCCATGCATGTCAAAATAGGACAGGTTTTGAGCGATCTGCCACCAGTTATTGTACCCACCAATTGTACTAAATAAGTTTTCCCGATAATTCAATAGCAAATCAGGGTGGACCCAAAAAATCCAGGTCGTGAGAATCAACAGTACAAAAATCAAAGGTGGAAAAATACGCTTGATTCTATTTTTATAAAAAGTGCCTAAAAATAATGATTGCTTGGTGTTGTATGAACGTAAAAATGATTCCGTGACTAAATAACCGGACAAAGCAAGAAAAACAGGCACCCCTAGAAAACCACCTTTGACAGTGGCCGGAAACAGGTGATACAACATCACAAAAATGACCGCCAGCCCTCTCAATCCCTGAAAGGACGAAATCATTCGTGTCCCATTGTCAGTCGTTCCGCGCTGAGTTGGCGCAGAGCGGTGCGGGTGCTGAATATTAGGTCCATTCTCTTTCGAAACTGGATACCCGTCCATGCTTTCCTCCAATTATCTCATTTTTATGATTAAAACTTGTCGCGCGATCAATCCTCTTCACCGAAAACACCGATGCCGCGAAATTTTTCATAGCGTGATTCCAACATTGAATCTATCGGCGTTTTATCCAAAGAGATCAAAGAGTCTTCAAAAAACAGCTTAATGTTCATCGCCGTCTTCTGCGGGTCATCATGCGCCCCCTCTCCGGGCTCCGGAATGATCTCATCACAGATACCCAGTTCGGTCAAATCACTCGCGGTGATGCGAATCTTGTCCGCTGCCTCCATCTCCCGTGTCGGATCTTTCCACAGCAAAGACGCGTAGCCTCGTGGGGAAATCACCGAAAATATCGAATTTGACAACATGCCAAGTTTATCACAAATAGTCAGGGCCAGCGCGCCGCCACTTCCACCCTCACCGATGACCACGCTGATCACCGGTGTGGACAACGTCATGCATTCCATCAAATTGCGCGCGATCGCCTCGCCCACCCCTCTCTCCTCGGCTCCCACACCACAATAGGCACCCGGAGTGTCCACAAAGCAAAAGATCGGCCGACCAAATTTTTCCGCCTGCTTCATTAGACGCAATGATTTGCGATAACCTTCCGGATGAGCCATGCCGAAGTTTGTGTGATTGTTCTCTTGGAGGTTGCGACCTTTATGATGCGCGATAACGGTGACCGGCTTGCCATTGAAAACAGCCAATCCACCCCAAATCGCCGCGTCATCGGAAAAATATCGATCACCATGCAATTCCAGCCCCGCGTCAAAAACAAGAGGCAGGTAATCGATAATGTTGGGGCGGTCTTTGTGACGAATCAGGTCCAAACAATGTGAGCCTCTGCGTACGACAAGCAGACGATCTTCCGCAGTGATTTCCGCCTCGATCGACTCTCTTTCCTCGGCAGTCAGGCCAAGTGTCCAGCTCTCGCTATCCAGCATCGTCGCCGCATCAATCATCTCCTCGCCGAATCGGCTGTAGATTGGATTGTGCATTATCAGCAGCTCACCCAAGGTGTCGCGCATTTGATCGCGCGCCACGATCAAGTCCAAAAAACCATGTTCGAGCAAAAATTCCGCCCGCTGAAAGTCCTCCGGCAGTTTTTCTGAAATGGTGCCTTCGATAACTCTTCTACCCGCGAAACCAATCAAAGTTCCGGGTTCGGAAATGATGATGTCGCCCAGACTTGCGAAGCTGGCTGTGACGCCTCCTGTCGTTGGATCGGTCATAACCGAAATATAAAGCAATCCCGCGTCACTATGTCTGCCAACCGCGGCAGAGGTCTTCGCCATTTGCATCAGTGATAAAATGCCTTCCTGCATACGAGCGCCACCGGAAGCCTCAAACAGGACAACCGGAAGTTTGGTTTGAATCGCGTACTCAAAACAACGAGTGACCTTCTCGCCTACGACCGAGCCCATGGACCCCATCATAAATCGGCTGTCCATCACCCCCACAACAACCGGTTGGTCATGAATGCGCGCCGTGCCCGTGACCACACCCTCGCTCAGCCCTGTCTTGTTGCGCAGTTTTTTCAACTTGCCCTCATACTCATCGTTTTCGAGTGGATTCATCGTGATAAGGTCGGTGTCCATTTCCCGGAAAGTGCCGGGGTCCAGCACAAGTTCCAACCGTTCCAGCGCGGTGATACGGAAATGATGGCTGCATTTTGGGCAGACATTGTGGCGCTCCTCAAACTCATCCCGGAACACGACTTCACCGCAAACAGGACATTTGATCCAAAGATCTTCAGGAATCGGCTGTTGATAAGAGTAGGCTCGCCGGCTCGGGAGGGAGTCACCTCGTCGAGCGGTCTTGCGATCCTCTTCCGCCTGAGTCATCGCCTTGGCGTCTGAAAGCAAAGCCTCCTCATCGATTCGTTTGCGCAATTTTTCTGTTATTAAATTTCCCATTTTGTCATCCTTATCATTCGCATTAAATCAAATTTTAACTTTCTCTTTCCTGGAGCTCGGCAATGATTTGCGGCAGTTTTTGATTCAGATAACCTATGTTGTAGTCACCTGAAATAAATTCAGGATCGCGCAGCATGGCGAGATGAAAGTCAATCGTGGTGGGGACACCCTCGATGATGAACTCTGTCAGCACTCTACGCATTCGCGCGATGGCGTCCAGCCGTGTAGGCGCGTGAACAATCACTTTGGCCAGCATGGAGTCGTAATAAGGCTGCACCGTATACCCCTGATAGATCGCCGAATCAATACGCACGCCAATCCCGCCCGGCACGACCAATGTCTCGATGCGACCGGGGACCGGCATGAAGTTCTTCAGCGGATCCTCGGCGTTGATGCGACATTCAATTGCGTGACCGTTGAACATGATGTCATTTTGTCTACGTGACAGGCGGTAACCCGCGGCCATCCTGATTTGTTCTTTGACAAGGTTTGAGCCGGTCACGGCTTCGGTCACCGGGTGCTCAACCTGAATACGGGTGTTCATCTCCATAAAATAGTAATTATTGTTCTTGTCCACCAAAAACTCAACTGTTCCCGCTCCGACATAGTTGACCGCTTTGGCAAGACGGACAGCGGTGTCGCCGATCTCTTTGCGCAATATTTTTGAAACAAAGGGAGAGGTCGCCTCTTCCAACATTTTCTGATGACGTCGCTGAATGGAGCAATCCCTTTCTCCATAGTGGACAACGTTGCCGAATCCATCAGCCATCAATTGAATTTCGATATGGCGTGGATCTTCGACGAACCGTTCAATATAGACCCGATCATCACCAAACGCTGCCTTTGCCTCCGATCTTGCCGCCAAAAAAGAGTTTTCCAGCTCATGTTCGGCCATGGCGACACGCATTCCGCGGCCACCGCCACCGGAGGTCGCTTTAATCATGACCGGGTAACCGATTTCCCGGGCGATGACTTTCGCTTCCGAAACCGTCGGCACCAAGTCCGGAGAGCCCGGCACCACCGGAACGCCCGCGGCCATCGCGGTCTGACGTGCGGTCGATTTATCCCCCATCATGCGCATGGTCTCGCTATCCGGACCGATAAAAGCGATGTTACATTTGGCGCACATCGTTGCGAACTGAGAGTTTTCGGATAGAAAACCAAATCCCGGATGAATCGCGTCCGCTCCTGTGATCGAGCACGCTGCCAAAATCGCCTGCGCGTTTAAATAGCTGTCTTTTGGAGAAGCGGGCCCGATACAGATGCTCTCATCCGCCAATTGGGTATGTAAAGCATAGCGATCAGCCTCTGAAAAGACAGCCACATTGCGTATGCCCATTTCGCGGCAGGCGCGAATGATGGTTATCGCGATTTCACCACGGTTCGCGATCAGCACTTTTCTGAACATGATGGTTATTCCTCACTTCCAATCGAGAACATCATTTCCGCGCTGCAGGCCAGTTTTTCTCCAACATAGGCTTTGGCGATCGCACGTCCCGCCCGTCCGCGAAGCTGTTCCAACCTAACCTCATTGCGCAGCACATCGCCGGGCACCACTTTTTGCCTGAATTTCACCTTGTCGATTCGGCCAAAATATGCGATTTTGCCCTTATACTCCGGCATGCTTAAAATCAACACCGCCCCGGTCTGTGCAAGGGATTCCAGAATCAGCACACCGGGCATCACCGGTTGCCCCGGGAAGTGTCCAGCAAAATAGGATTCGTCCGCCGAGACATGTTTCAATCCGACAACCTTTTCGGCGTCCATCTCCAGGATCTCATCCACCAAAATAAAAGGCTCGCGATGCGGTATGATCGTTTTAATCTGCTCTTGGTTCATTAAAGACATTCTATTCTCCTGTCAAACTCAGCGGATCAACATCAAAGGTTGTCCATACTCAACTTTTTCTCCGTTCGCGACGTAGATTTCCACAATCTCGCCGGCTGTCTCACTCACGACCTCGTTCATCAACTTCATCGCCTCGATAATGCACAACACATCACCTTTTTTCACCACCGATCCCACGTTCACATACGGATCACGTTCCGGCGATGACGCGGCAAAGAAAACACCAACGACCGGAGAAGTCACAGCTGTGCCATCAACTTCTTTTGGTTCCTCGTTCTGTTTATCATCGGTTTCAACCGTTTCGGGCAACGATGTTGAGACAGGTAATAGATCAGCCGCGAGGATGCCGGACTCGCGCGAAAGCTTTAATGTCTCACCCAATCCTGTCCACTCCAGGCCGCTCAAACCACAGCGCGCCATTTCGGCCATCAGCTCTTTGATTTTTTCCACATCCATGTTTGTTACGCCTCCTTGTATTTTGACAGACATACCGTGGCGTTTTGACCGCCGAAACCAAGAGAATTGCTCAATGCGATCTCCACGTCCGCCGCGCGATTGGCGTCAAAAACATAATCCAGATCGCAGTCCGGGTCCGGCGTGCTGAATCCGATCGTCTGTGGAATCAGACCTTCCTTCATAATCCTAAACGTCAAGATCGCCTCCAAAACGCCGGCGGCACCCAATAAGTGTCCGAGATTCGATTTGGTCGATGTGATCGGGACCAGCGCCGCACGTTCAGCACCCAGCGCGTTTTTGATCGCGATCGTCTCATATTTATCATTCAAAGGAGTACTGGTACCGTGCGCGTTTATGTAGTCAATATCCGCCGGTGTCACACCTGCCTCGGCCATCGCGAGTTCCATCGCCTTGGTCGCCCCGACTCCATCCGGAGACGGACTGGTGATATGATAGCCATCGGCCGAGGCGCCATAGCCGACCACCTCGCCCAGAATGTCTGCGCCTCGGTCCAGCGCCCCTTCAAGCGTCTCCAAAACCATCACACCGGCGCCTTCACCGAGCACAAATCCATCCCGCTCCAAATCGAATGGGCGAGATCCCTTCGCGGCGTCCGTCTCCTTGGACAAGGCCGTCATATTGGAAAAACCACCGATCGTGATCGGCGCGACAGCGGCCTCGGAGCCACCCACCACACAGGCCTTCAGATAGCCATCCTTGATTTTACGAAATCCTTCGCCAATCGCGTGCGTGCTCGACGCGCAGGCGGTCACCACACAAATGTTGTCACCTTTGAAACCATAGTCCATGGCGATCTGACCGGCCGCCATGTTACAAATCATCATCGGTATGAATAGTGGGGAAATCGCTCTGGCTCCCCGTTCGCCCATCTTCAAGACTTCATTTTGGAAGGTGATCAGTCCGCCGATTCCGGATGCGATAATGGTTCCGACTTGCTCCGGGCCATATGTGTCCGCAGTCAGGCCGGACTGCTTGACCGCCTCCTGAGACGCGGCGACTGAGAAATGAAGAAAACGATCCTTGCGGCGAGCCTCCTTCTTATCCATATAGTTCGTTGGGTCGAAATCTTTGACCTCGGCGGCCAAATGGACCTTATGATCCGTATGATCGAAAGCCTGAATTGTGCCGACTCCGCACCTGTTCTCCTTCACACCTTTCCAGGTGCTGTCCACAGTCAATCCGAGAGGGCTCACAGCCCCCATACCGGTAACCACCACACGCTTTCCACCATCGGGACGTATCAAATTTGATTGGTTCATTTTAACTCCACTTTCTGATTGTCTATTGATCAACTTAACTTAAATGACCATTGTAAAGAATATACATAATTGAAATAGTGATTAAACTGTTCATCCGCGAACACCCATCATCTCCGAAACCGTTCGCATTGAAAATAGGGTATCACAACAGTTCCATTTTGATGTTTTTGACATTTTGATTTTTACAAAATTGGTGATCGGCGCGCGGATCATTCTCCTGACAGTTAGAGCGTCAATCCTCCGGACACCTCGATTACCTGGCCGGTCACATAAGTAGCCGCCGGCGAGGCGAGAAAGGCGACCACGTTCGCGACATCCTCCGGTTCTCCAAAACGGCGCAAACTGATCCTCGCCAGCGCGTCCTGTTTCATCTCATCCGGCAACTCCGCGGTCATATCCGTCGAGATGAACCCCGGAGCCACTGCGTTGACTGTGATATTTCGACTGCCGATTTCTTTGGACAAGGATTTGGTCAACCCGATTAAACCCGCCTTGGACGCGCTATAATTCGCCTGTCCGGCATTGCCATAGACGCCTGCGATGGAGGCGATGTTCACGATGTGTCCCGTCCTCGCCTTCATCATGGAGGACAAGACAGCTTTTGTCATATAAAAAGGACCGATCAAATTGGTGTCGACAACTTCCGTGAACTGCTCGGATCTCATGCGCATCAGCAATCCATCCTTGGTGATGCCCGCGTTGTTGACCAACACCCGAATTGGGCCCATTTCCACAGCGGCTTTGACCACATCCGCGCAACTTTGCTCATCGGTCACATTCGCTTGAAGCGCGACACACCGGGTACCCATTTTCACAATCTCATCCGCGGTGGCCCGCGCGCCCTCCGCTCCGCCTCGATAGGTGATCACCATTGGTTCACCAATCTCAGCCAGTTTCAACGCGATCGCACGCCCAATTCCACGAGACGCTCCTGTAATTATGATACTCATCTCAATCCCTCTTTCATTTTTGTCCGTATCACTTGCTCAGCTTCCGAGAACAATTCTTGAATGATGTCCGCACAAGGTAATACTTCTTTCACCAATCCGGCGACCTGACCCGCCATAAAAGAACCCTCATTTAAATCGCCATCTATTTTTGCCTTTCGCAATGAACCTAAAGAAAGCTCCTCCATTTCCTGCGCGCCCGCGCCGTCTTTTTCCATAGCCAACAGCTTGCGTTGCAATTTGCTGCGCAGGCTGCGCACAGGATGGCCACCGGAACGACCGGTAACCACACTGTCGACGTCACGCGCGCGAATCAACATCTGCTTGTAATTATCGTGAGCTGTGCATTCCGTCGAGGCGATAAACCGTGTGCCCACCTGCACACCTTCGGCGCCCAGCATGTACGCCGCTGCGACCGCTCTGCCGTCCGCGATCCCTCCCGCGCAGAGCACCGGTATATCGACCGCGTCCACCACCTGCGGAGTCAAAACCATGGTGGTCTGCTCACCAATATGTCCGCCCGCCTCGTTGCCCTCCGCAACCACGGCGTCCGCTCCCAATTGTTCCTGCCGTTTCGCCTGCGTCACCGAGGCGACGACAGGAATCACTACAATTCCGGCCTCTTTCCACAACGAAATGAATTTTCCCGCGGAACCCGCCCCGGTCGTCACAACCGGCACCTGTTTCTCGATCATCAGTTGCGCCAACTCATTCACACAAGGATTGAGCATCATGAGGTTGACGCCAAATGGTTTATCGGTCAAAGATCGAACTTCGCGAATCTGCTCGACCAACAAATCCACTGTCATGGAACCCGACCCGATCACACCCAATCCGCCGGCGTTGGACACCGCCGCGGCCAGCGGAGCGTCCGCCACCCAAGCCATTCCGCCCTGGATCAACGGATATTGAAGGTCCAACAAATCACATATTCTGTTGTTCATCACTCTTACACCCTTTTAACATATTTTCCTAAACTTCAACAACTTTGTCATTTGATTTCAGGCAATCAATTTAAATTCTTATCAGCATCGCGCCATAGGTCAATCCACCGCCAAATCCGGTCAGACCGACAATGTCACCTTTTTTAATGGTTCCATCGCGCAGGCATTCATCGATACCGACTCCCAGCCCCGCCGATGAAGTGTTACCGGTGGTACGCAGACCTGAATATACCTGCTCCATCGGATAACGCAATCGTTTTGCGGACGCTTCCAAAATACGATAGTTCGCCTGATGGGGAATCAAATAGCTCATCTCCTCGATCGGCACGTTCGCCTCTTTGAGCACATGCTCAATCGACTGCGGCATGGTCGTGACCGCGAAACGATAGACATCGTTGCCCGCCATGAAAATGTCTGTTGACTCCCATTCATAGCGAGGCGGGTATTCTTCCTTCCAGTTGTCCGGCAGAAAAGGATGACGTGGCTGATTGTTGGCACTGATCAAAGTGTGCCCACCGGTTCCGTCCGCACCCAGTTTGGTCGCCAACAATTCACCATCTCCGTTGGAGCTGACGATGGTCGCCGAGGCGGCGTCACCGAACAACACACAGGTGGTGCGGTCCTCAAAATTGGTGCGGCAGGTCAACATTTCCGAACCGACAACGAGAATGTTCTCATATTTGGGATTCGCCAAATAATTCGCGGCCATGTCCAGCGCGTAAAGGTATCCCGAACAGGCGACATTGATATCGATACAAAACGCGTTGACCGCTCCCAACTCGGCTTGAATGATGCAAGATACCGTCGGGCACATAAAATCAGGTGTCACGGAAGTCACAATGATCGCGTCCAATTCGTCGGCGGACAAACCGGATCGCCGCAGAGCCTGGGTCGCGGCCCGGGTGCCCATGTACCACACACTTTCACCGTTGGAATAATGGCGGCTTTCAATACCTGTCCGAGTCCTCATCCACTCATCCGAAGTTTCCACGATTTTACCCATGTCATCGTTTGTCACGACTTGTTCCGGCAGATATGAGCCGGTGCCCAAAATTGTTAATTTCATCCCTCACTCCTTGTGTCGTCATCCTTGTTCCATCAATATAATTTATGATTGTTTTCTATTCGTTCCCCTTGAATACTTTGCTAATTCGATTCGATTTGATAATCTAAACTCAACATTTCGAGATCGTCAGAAATCGTAGTCTAAACGCAGGTAATTAGTTTGATTGTCAAATTGTTTGAATTGTAAAGTTGTTTGAATTATACTACAGTTTCAATTTTTTGTTACATCGTCGGTTTACACAAATTTATTTCAAACATGAATTGGAGGACTGTGCATGACAGTATGTGTGTTTTCGGGACAAGGCGCCCAATATGAAGGAATGGGCAAGGATCTGGCGAACTCAAATAAAGCGGCGGCAAGGGTCTATGAGGAATGTGGCGAGTATCTTGGCTATGACCTGTTGGCGTTGAACGCTGAGCAGCTGACGCAAACCAAGTATTCTCAGCCCGCGACTGTGGTGCTCAGCCTGGCCGCTTTCGCCGCCTGGCAAAATGAACTCGATGGAGCTCTTCCTCAAGGTCTAACGTTGGCCGGTTTTTCTCTTGGTGAATATTCCGCGCTGGGCGCCTCCGGGGCCTTGACCGGACGAGAACTAATGAGTTTGCTGGAAAGGCGATCCGAGCTCATGCAGGCCGCGTGTGAACTGAACGCGGGCGCGATGTACGCGATTTTAGGGCTTGATGACGAGGTCGTTGAAGAGATTTGCGCTCGCCCGGAATACAAAGAGACGGTGTTTCCGGCCAACTATAATTGTCCGGGACAGTTGGTCATTTCCGGCTACGCGAGGGAAACCGCCGAAGTGGCGGAGCGCTGTAAATCCGCCGGAGCGCGGCGGGCCGCTCAACTGTCAGTGGCGGGCGCTTTTCACACTCCGTTGATGGACAGCGCCGCGGTGGGCTTGAAATCTTTTGCGTCAGCGATGACTTTCGGCAAGCCGGAGTTTCCTATGTATTCAAACGTGACCGGAGAGCTGCTTACCACGGAAATTGATTTTCCATCCTATCTTGCGGATCATATGGTCAGTCCGGTGCGTTGGACCAAAGAAGTGCTCAACCTGATCGCGAACGGAAAAACTGATTTTATCGAATTTGGACCCGGTAAGACATTGACCGGTTTGATTCGCAAAATTGACAGACAGGTGAACACTTCGCGAGTTGAGAACTCTTCCACCCTGAACGAGACGCTGGCAAATCACAGAGATTGATGATTATTCTTTGTGATTTCCTTACAACCTGATTAAATTATTCTTACATCGCGATATCCTTTCAAAATTTGAAAGGATATCGCCTTTTTTTCCCAACGATCGATTATCTGTTTTCCGTCACTTGAGCTATGCTTAATTAAAAGATTAATCAGGAGCGATAAAATGTTTGATTATATTCTATACGCGTTAACACAGCCGGCATTGGGTTCGATCATCGCGAGCGGTGCGCTGACCGCCCTTATGCTGATCACGGTCATATCCTTTCTTGTCCTGAATCAAAAGAACACCCGCACGCTCCGCAACCATTATCTTTCCATCTTGAATGACATGGAAGCGTTGGATGGGCGGACGATCGAAAACTTGCAGCCTTTGCGTCAGGCCGGCGACAAGACAGAGGACGAGCGGATCAAAAACGCGATCGATCGACTGACGTCGGACAGCGAGTCGTATTATATGGGACTTTGGATTCCGGCTCCGGAAAACTATCTGTCGTCCAACAACATATTGGACGAGCGTAGTTTACGCGCATTGGGGAAAAACATACCCTATTCCATTTTGGCGGTCGGCATACTCGCCACCATCGGTCTATCTATTTATCATTTCATTTTAATGCCGATTGACAGCCGGGAGTTGCTGATATATATCTTCGCTCCGCTCGCCATCTGTGTGCTGGGTTTCTTCTTGTTAACCATCTCGAGCAATTTATATAAGGACAGTCTGCGTCATAGTGAAATCGCCTGCTCCCACGAAATCGAACGACATATTCCGGTCTTCAACAATGAGTCCGGGACCGCTTTGCTGATCGACAATTTCCTAACCTACGATCGCGACATGAAAGAGTCTGTCGAGCACCTGAGTGAAAAGGTTGAGCAGCTGACTGACCAGGCCCTCGTGCTGGCGGTCAGGGAAAGCATTGAGACGAGTATCAAAGACAACATCGCGCCTTCAATTGAGAAATCAAACACGGCGATGTCCGATCTCGCCGACGAGTATAGCCGCCGACAGGTGGAAGGGCTGGGCGAATTGGCGGCAGACTTTGCCCACGAGCTGTCTCGTTCGGTGCGTGATCAAATGGCGCCCTTTTATTATGAACTGAATCAATATACCACCGAGCTGAATCGATCCAAAAACCAGGTTGACTTGGCGTTGGACGCGCTGGATATCTACGTGGAGCGCTCGGCCGCGCTCCAGGAAAATGTCGATTCATCCATCTCGGACTTTAACAACACACACGGTACATGGGCAAAAGACGCCACCCGATTTGGTCTGGCCGTCACTCAGTTGTCTGAAACCGGGCAAAAAATGCTGGAAGCCCAGTCCGCCGGCGAGGAGGCCATGTCAAAACAGTTGGCCACATTATCCACCGACCTGAACTCATTTGCCGCGACCGTCTCGACCACACTCAACTTAATGATTCAGGAAAACAGCAGTCTCAAAGAGCTGGCAAGCTCCACCGAGCAGGCCTCCCGCGAACTGTTGAAAGATATGAGCACACAAAACACGAAGATGTTGGAAAAGGTTTCACAGACAAATACCGACCTGGTCAGCCAGGTCAGCGACACCGTCATTGCCTTGGTGGACACGGTGGCTGTTGGAAATTCCGAGTCGGTGGACAAATACCGTCTGCTCTCGACCCAGATCACTCAGGCAGCCATGGATATGCAGGAGGCGAACAATCAATTGTGTCAATCCTTGTCCACCCTTAACGCCAATTTGAATCATTCGGTCGACCATTTCTCGACAGGCTTAAGCTCGACGGTAAACGGCACCTTGGGTGACTTTGATCGCAACCTCGCCGAAATCAACGGTCGCCTGGCGGCTTCGACCGCCATGGTGCGGGACACAGTCCTCGGTTTAAGCAAAACAGTGGAGCAATTGGCGACCGCGACCGACAAGCTCTCTTACCGCAAGTAAGAGGTGAATATGATCAAAGAGAAAGACTATTTTGCGAATTTGCCAACGGATCTGTCGACTTTGATGAACGAGATGCGACTGAATTTTCCTTTGCCGGAAGAGGTCAGGCTGCCTCAAACAACCATGGTGGATCGGTCACTGTTGACTCTGTTGCGCGAAACTCCGTTCAAAAAAGTGCCCGGCTTGCACATCGAGATCAAACCTCAACTCTCCTATCAACTGTTTGAAAGCTATCCGCTCGTCCAAGATAAGAGTACGCTCAAAAAACTGGATTTCATCGCAGTCAAAGCGGCAAGCTGGACATTGTTCCGCGCCGGCTGGAGCGCGTTTCAGAGATATTTTCCCGATGACAACATCGGTCACGGTCTGCACCTCATGTTCCGCGCTCTATCTAAGAGCGACTCGCGGAACCGCCCGGATAAATTGGCAAATCTGCTGACCACAACCATTTCGCTGTCCCACGACGCCGAACTATTCATTCAGGGCCTGTCCTTGGCGTTGAATCTTAGCGACCGCACCATGGATCACGATACGCGCGGGGCTCGCCCAGTCGATCGAATCGTTCACTATCTGTCCGACTATCTAATTGAACCGGTCAGCAGTTTTGGCGCGACGCTGATCGGACAGGCCTTTTTGTCCGCGAACGATGCCGATTATTGGTCCAACCGCTCACTCTTATTTGAATCCCTGCCACATATGCCGGCTGAATATGCCGCTCAAATCGTGGCTCGTGTGGTTCGCTCCATCCGATTCTCCGTTCGCCAACGAATTTTATTTTACGAAACGTTCGCGCAAATCTGGCCACGCGCTGACCGGTCGTCGCAATTATTTTTCGCCGAGTTGACAGTACCCGAACAGCGAAGCTATCAGGACTGGCTGGTCGAACATACGATCCGCCGACATTTTCGCTCCAACCTCGTCAAACAACGTTTCATTCTGGACCATTATTTCGCCATTAAGGACGCCCGTCACATCACACCAACGATTCTGGCACTGCGCTTTCGTTCCTTCGTGTTGATCGATGACGCCGCTGACAAAGATCATTGTTGGCTCTATAGCAACCACTTATTGAAGAATTTGTTGAATCGTGGAATAAAAGAAGAGCATCTGAGTCAGCCACGTATGCCGGCGAGAAACCTCAAATTGGCGATCGAAAAAGGCGAGGTCCGCGGTCTGTTGCGGCTGCGTTTTGTCGGTGACGACCTGTTGGATGTGCGTGAATTGTTTGATCGTGTTCTGGGTGGCGCGAAATCCAACACAAACCCCACCACCATCAAAAACTGGTTCGGCTAATCTGCGCGGCACTACCGTTTTCATGTGCGTATCGTATATAATGTATAGGTTGCGGGTTGAGATGCGACAGTGCAAACCAACAAATTCGCCATTTATTTTATACGAGAAAGGCCGCCTGATATGAGTGAAAAATTGACATTGTATGGCTTTAACAATTTAACAAAAACACTTAGTTTTAATATATACGATATCTGTTACGCAAAGACCAAACGTGAGCAAGAGGACTATTTGGCGTACATCGATGACCAATACAACTCACAACGTCTTACGAACATTCTATACCAGGTCACCGAACTGATTGGCGCGACCGTCTTGAATATTTCCCGTCAAGATTATGAACCGCAGGGCGCGTCGGTCAATATTTTGATCGCCGAGCAGGCGGTGGCTCCCGGAGATATCGACATGTCCTGCAATCAGGGGCACATTGAAGGCGTGCCATCCGTGCCCGACACACTGCACGCCCATCTGGACAAAAGTCACGTGACCGTGCATACCTTCCCGGAATCTCACCCCGAAAACTCCGTCAGCACGTTTAGAGTCGACATTGACGTGCAAACCTGTGGAACTGTCTCTCCTTTGAATACCTTGGATTTTCTAATTTCCAGTTTTGACTCGGACATCATCGTAATCGATTATCGTGTGCGTGGCTTCACCCGCGACATTATCGGGAAAAAATACTTCATGGATCACGATATTCACTCGATCCAGGAATATATCGATCCACAAACCCTGACTCGATATGACGCCATCGACCTAAACGTCTACCAGTCCAATTTATTTCACACGAAAATGCTGATCAAGGAGATTGATCTGCAAAACTACCTATTCAACGCCAACGCCGATGAGCTGGCTCCACATGAACGTCTGGATATCAGCAATCGACTGCGCGAGGAAATGATTGAAATATTCAGTGGCATGAATATTTACTGATCAATCACGGCGAAGTCCCATCGCATCCGCTCGGGATCCCCTTTGAGGTAGGAATTGACATGCATGAACTGCGACAACGAAACACACCTTTATTTGACGCGCTGAAAAAACACATCGACGATCGCACGGTACATTTCGATGTGCCGGGACACAAAGGAGGGCGAGGCAATCCAGAGTTGAAAGACTTTCTGGGTGAAAACGCCATGAAAGCCGACGTCAATTCCATGAAAGCTTTGGACAACCTTTGTCATCCAATTTCCGTTATCCGCGAGGCGGAGCAGATCGCCGCCGAGGCGTTCAGCGCCCAACATGCGTTCTTTGTCGTAAATGGCACCACCGCCGGCATTCAGACGATGATCATGACCGCCTGTAAGCCGGGAGACAAGATCATCATGCCGCGCAACGTGCACCGTAGCGCGATCAACGCATTGGTGATTTGCGGCGCAATCCCCGTCTATGTCAACCCGGGCATCAACGAACGACTCGGCATTCCCCTGGGCATGGCCTATGAGGACATCCACGCGGCCATCAACGATCATCCCGACGCCAAAGCCGTGTTCGTCAACAACCCCACCTATTACGGAATCTGTCCGGATTTGCGAAGAATCACGAATCTGGCGCATCGACATGGCATGCTGTTGCTGGTCGACGAGGCGCATGGCACCCATTTTTATTTTGGCGAAGATTTACCGCCCGCCGCGATGCACTGTGGAGCGGACATGTCTGCGGTCAGCATGCACAAGACCGGCGGATCCCTGACTCAAAGCTCGCTTCTTTTGCTGGGCAAGAATATGAACGAAGGCAGAGTCCGTCAAGTTTTAAATCTGACACAGACGACTTCAGCGTCTTATCTGTTGATGATCTCGCTGGATCTCGCGCGTAAAAATCTATATCGAAGCGGAAAACGCATTTTCCGCAAAGTGATGAGCATGACAGAGTATGCCCGGCGGGAAATCAATCAAATCGGCGGTTACCTGGCCTTTAGTCAAAACTGCGCCGATGGCGACGCGTTCTATCTGTTCGACAACACCAAGTTGTCGGTCCACACTTTGGATATCGGACTGGCCGGTGTCGAAGTTTATGACATCCTGCGCGATGAATACAACATCCAAATCGAGTTTGGCGATTTGGGCAATTTTTTGGCCATCATATCCTCCGGTGACCGCTATCTGGAACTGGAGCGCCTGATGGCTGCGCTGACCGACATTAAGCGGCGCTATCAAAAAGAGCCGACCGGCATGCTGAGCGGCGAATATATCAAACCAATCGTTGAAATGCCACCACAGGCGGCATTTTACGCCACACAAAAGACACTGCCACTCGTCCAATCCGGTGGAGAGATTTCAGCTGAATTTGTTATGTGCTATCCTCCAGGTATACCAATACTCGCTCCGGGCGAACGAATCACCGACGAGGTGATCAACTATATTGAATACAGCCGGGAAAAAGGCAGTTCGTTGACCGGAGCCATGGACATTGACACGCGTGACATTAATGTCGTGACCCGACCACACACCTTCAATTAAGCTAAAACGAGATTTCACGCCTTAGAATGGAGATTGAGCATGAACTTGTGGTTTACCGAAGATCACACCCCTTCTGTCCGTTTCACTATGAAAGTCGAACGTGAGGTGATCCATCAGCGCAGCGACCATCAAGACATCGTGATTTTGGACACAGTAGAGTTCGGCCGTGTGTTGATCCTTGACAGTTATCTGATGCTGACCGAAAAAGACGAGTACATCTATCACGAAATGATCACCCATGTCGCGGTCGCAACCAATCCGCGAATCCGCGATGTATTGGTCATCGGGGCGGGCGACGGAGGCACAATCAGGGAGTTGACACGCTATCCTTTTATTCGCAGAATTGATTTAGTCGACATTGATGAAGATGTGGTCACTTTGTGCAAAGAGTATTTGCCTCAGACTGCTTCCAAGCTGGACGACCCCAGGGTCAATCTGCAAATCGCCGATGGTGTGCAATTTGTCCGCCGCAAACAAAATGAATATCAACTGATCATTGTCGACTCAACCGATCCGTTTGGTCCGGGAGAGGGGCTGTTCACCCGTGAGTTTTATGGCAATTGCTATAACGCGCTGACTGACGATGGAATTTTAATCAATCAGCACGAAAGCACTTTTTATGACGAGTACGTGGCGGCGATGCAACGGGCGCACGCGCGAATCAAAGAATTGTTTGATATTGCGATGGTGTACCAGGCGCACATCCCCACCTATCCGTCCGGTCACTGGTTGTTCGGTTTCGCTTCCAAAAGATTTCATCCGATCAGGGATTTGGACACCACGCTTTGGAACGACCTGGACATCAGGACAAGGTACTATAACACCGATCTTCATGTTGGCTGTTTCGCCTTGCCAAACTATGTAAAGGACTTGTTGAATTATGAGCATTAAGCAACATTTGCCGCATCGCATGAACCGCCACATTCCTTTTTTAGGTCTGAACACAAAATATAAGAAAGCGGAAATTGTGCTGTTCGGCGCGCCGTTTGACGGCACCACCTCCTATCATCCGGGGGCGCGTTTTGGCCCATCCTCCATTCGCAATGAAAGCTATGCGTTGGAATCATATAGCCCCTACCAAAACCGCGATGTGTTTGACTATAGAATTTGTGATATGGGCGATCTTGAATTGCCGTTTGGCAATACCGAACGAGTTCTCAATATGATCTATGACACCGAAGCCAAGCTGTTTGAAGATGAAAAGTTCCCGGTTATGATAGGGGGCGAGCACCTGGTGACCTATCCCGCGGTTAAAGCCGCGGCTGAACGGTATCCGGATTTGCGCATCATTCATTTTGACGCCCATGCCGATCTGCGGGATGAATATTTGGGTGAAAAACTCTCACACGCCTGCGTGATTCGTCGCTGCTGGGAGATCGTTGGAGACAATCGGATCTTCCAATTTGGCATTCGCAGCGGAGACCGTCAAGAATTTCAGTGGTCAAAAGATCACACATTTTTACATCGCAACGGATTCGCCGCGTTGCCCAGTGCGCTTGAGGAGATCGGGGACGCCCCGGTCTATCTGACAATCGACCTGGATGTGCTCGATCCGTCTTGTTTTCCGGGTACCGGAACCCCGGAAGCCGGCGGTGTCAGCTTTTTAGATTTGTATGGCGCATTGCGTTCCACCGGAAAGCTTAATGTTGTGGGGCTTGACATTACCGAATTAGCGCCCGACCTTGACCCCGGCTTTACATCAACCAGTCTCGCGGGCAAACTGCTACGTGAGATCTGTATCATGACTTGCCGCGCTCGTCGAAACGAGGAATTTCCTTAAGTTGGTCTGATGGCCGTCGCCTCACATAAGCAAGCCAAATTAGTATCGTGCATGTCGCGGCTGATTCAACAGCGCGGCCATTGTCAAAGAAGGAGTGAAAAATGACCAGAATAATGATTATCGGCGCCGGTGGAGTGGCGTCAGTCGCGGCCCACAAGTGCGTGCAAAACAGTGATGTTTTTCAAGAGATCCTCATCGCCAGCCGCACCAAGTCAAAATGTGACGCGTTGAAAGCTAAATTGGATGGCAAAGGAGCGCTGATCACAACCGCGGAAATTGATGCCGACGATGTGCCTGCGTTGACCGCGCTGATACGAGAATACGGTCCGGATGTTGTGCTGAATCTGGCGCTTCCATATCAAGATCTCCACATCATGGACGCCTGCCTGGCCGCCGGTGTGGATTATGTGGACACGGCGAACTACGAGCCGCTGGATACCGCCAAATTTGAGTATTCATGGCAATGGGCTTACCGTGACCGCTACAAGGACGCCGGCATCACCGCCTTGCTAGGATCGGGATTTGATCCCGGTGTGACCGGTGTCTTTTGCGCCTACGCGCTCAAACACCATTTTGATCAAATTGACACGATCGACATCCTCGATTGCAACGCCGGCGACCACGGCTACCCCTTCGCCACTAATTTCAATCCGGAGATCAACATTCGCGAAGTCACCGCGCCGGGGCGCTATTACGAGGATGGAGAATTCCATCAAACCGATCCGCTGTCCATCAAACGTGTATATGATTTCCCGCAAATTGGCGAGCGGGACATGTACTTGCTTTATCATGAGGAACTTGAGTCACTCGCCCTCAACATCCCCGGCGTCAAGCGAATCCGGTTTTTCATGACCTTCTCACAGAGCTATCTCACCCATCTTAAGTGTCTGGAGAACGTCGGCATGACCGGCATCGATCCGATCGATTTCGATGGCAAGCCGATCGTCCCTGTTCAATTCTTAAAAGCGTTGTTACCGGATCCGGCCACTTTGGGCCCGCGCACCGTTGGAAAAACAAACATCGGCTGCATCTTTACCGGCACCAAAGATGGTAAGCCGAAAACCTACTATCTTTATAACGTCTGTGATCACCAGGAGAGCTACCGCGAAGTCGGATCACAAGCGGTGTCGTACACGACAGGTGTGCCGGCCATGATTGGCGCGAAAATGCTGGCGACCGGTATTTGGAAAGGGCCCGGTGTGTTCAACATAGAGGAATTCGATCCCGATCCCTTTATGGAAGAACTAAATAAAAACGGCTTGCCCTGGCACGAAAGCTTATCACCGGATATGGTCGAATAAAGATGAAGCAACAAGATAAACAACCGGACACCGGTATGACCGATCTTCCCACCAAAACATCCGAAGACATCAAATTTGACGTCTTCGCTGTTCCCACACCCTGCTATCTGGTTGACACCGATCTGTTGCAACTGAATCTAAACCGCCTCACCGAGGTCAAACGCCGAACAGGAGCGAAAATCCTGCTGGCTCAGAAAGCATTCTCGATGTATAGCCTTTATCCACAAATCTCGGCCGTTTTGGATGGCACCACCTCCAGCGGCTTACACGAGGCCAAGCTGGGGGCCGCATATTTTCCCGGTGAGAGACATGTCTTCTCACCGGCTTACCGCCCCATTGATCTGCCCGAACTACTCGATATTTCCGACTATATGGTCTTCAATTCATTTGACCAATGGCGAAAGCATAAAGACACCGTGGTGAATCATCATTCACCACCCTCGATCGGCATGCGCGTCAACCCGGAGCATTCCACCCAGGACACACCGCTTTACGATCCATGTGGCCCGGGTTCGCGCCTGGGCGCCACTTTGGATAATTTTAGACCTGAGGAGTTGGACGGCATAGACGGACTCCATTTTCACACACTATGCGAGCAAGGAGCCGAAGACCTCAGCGAGACATTGGCCGTCATCGAGCAAAAATTCGGCGACTGGATACCGCGGATGAAATGGTTGAACATGGGCGGCGGACATCATATCACCGACCGGCGATACAATCTACCTCTCCTGCTCCGCACAATAGAACACACGCAGATAAAATATGATGTTCAGGTTTATCTTGAGCCCGGCGAGGCCGTGGTGCTGAACACCGGTTTTTTGGTCGCTGAGGTAATGGACAGCGTCAAAAATGTGATTGAAACATTGATTCTGGATGCCTCGGCCGAATGTCATATGCCGGACGTGCTGGCGATGCCCTACCGGCCCAAAGTCGTGCTCCAAACAAAAAACAGTAAACGATTTTTGAACGCAGACAAGCCCAATGTGAAGCCCCATACCTACCGTCTTAGCAGCTGCACCTGCCTGGCCGGAGACATCGTTGGAGACTATTCGTTTGATGAGCCTGTCAAACCGGGAGATCGTCTGATATTTTTTGACATGGCGCTCTACACCATGGTGAAAAATAACACGTTCAACGGGATGCCTCTACCGTCAATAATGACATATGGAAAGAAAGACGGCCTAAGACTCGTTCGTGACTTTGGGTTTGAGGACTTTAAATCGAGACTGTGATTTACACCATTGAACGCGGTCAACCTCCTCGACCATGATTCACAATCTCAATCGAAAAAGGCTTTGATCCCGGGATCAAAGCCTTGCCGTTTATAGTGGACACGGAGCCCATGCCAAAACATGTGCGTCGCTGAATAAAGAGATTTATTTCAACTGTCTTTTGTTTCTTCAACATCAGGATCAATATCAGGATCAATATCAGGATCAATATCAGGATCAACATCGTCCAGCACAAAATCATCCAGCGGCAAACCATCCTGTAACCAGCACGAAACTCTGCCCGCGTGGACCGGGAAATCCGCAAATCCTTCCTCATCAATCAGTATTTTCGCATCATGATTGCCCAGGAAATCAGCAAACATCGTGCCGGCCGCGGCTGTACCTACATTCATGCGCAGAACCATGTCGTCATCGCGCAGTGTCATTACAACCGCCATGCCTTCCGGATGATTACGGTCGCCTTCGCGAACCCAACCAATCACATTCTCATCAGAAAAATAGTCGATCTGCGTGCCATACGCGTAGTGACGGCGCACCAGCAGCATCTTGTCCAAAATATCTTTGTATGATGGTGTCGGGTGACCGTCACCGTCGGAACCATAGTAGTCTCCATAAAACACGCAAGGATAGCCATCTTTGCGCAACAAAATCAGGGCGTAGGCGCTTTCCTTAAAATTGTCCGGCACATGAGACTCCAACGACTGACCCGGTTGGCTGTCATGATTGTCAACAAAGGTAACCGTGTGTGTGGGGTTGCTCTGGACTTGGGTGCCGTCAAACACCTTGCGCAGATCATATGAATCCGGATTGTTGCCCGCTTCCATAAAATTATAGTGCAGCGCGACATCAAATAAATCCACAGAGTATTGCGTCTCCTCCAAATACTCCGAGGTCGTCACTAAATTGTCCTGCCAGTACTCACCGACAAAATAAAAATCTTTGTGCCCGCTTTTTATATGACTGACCAACTTTTGCATAAACGACGCGCTGATATGCTTCACTGCGTCAAGTCTCATGCCGTCAATGCCCAGTTCCTCTATGAACCAGTCCGCCCAATTCAACAATTCCCGCACAACATCCGGGTGGCTGTGATCGATGTCGGCATACATCAAATAATCATAGTTACCCAGTTCATTAGACGTGTCCTCCGACCAATATTTCCCCTCACCCAGGATTCGATAGATGCCTTTTTTACCGGTCCGATTGTCAAAATCCACACCGGTGAAATGATACCAGCTCCAGACAAATGCGGAGTATTTCTTATTCCTGCCGGGAAAAGTAAAGCCCGTCCAGGCATCTATCTCTCTCGCCTGGGCGATCTCCTCTTCACGATTCTGCGGATTCACTTCGACTGCGTGACATGCTTCGGTAAAGTCCGCTCCCGCTTTGTGATTCAGGACCGTGTCCGCGTAAACTTCGATTTGGAATTTATGAAGGGTATCAATCGCCTTGATCAACTCTTCCTTTGTGCCATATTTTGTCCGCACGGCACCTTTTTGATTAAATTCGCCCAAATCAAAAAGATCATACACGCCATAACCGACATCCTCGGTTTTGATCGCTTTATAGGCCGGTGGAATCCAGACGGCCGTCACGCCCTTTTCAGATAAACTTTGGGCGTCTTGAGTCAACTGCTTCCACAAATCTCCGGTATCAGGCAAATACCATTCAAAGTATTGAAACATACAGCCATTTTTCGGGGCACGACAATCCATAGATTCTCCTCGTGGCTTTCGCATGTAATTCACTCAACCCCGCAATCGCGCTCGACCACTAAATGGTTCACTCAAGTTACCCGGAAGCACCTCGAATGTACCTTAGGCATCAAAGAAGTCGAACTTGATTTTCTTGACAAAGGTTGATGGTTTCTTGATCCCACAGTGAAGATTGCACCTCTCCGATGTGCGCCTTGCCCAGCAACAGCATGCACAAACGGGACTGCCCAATTCCGCCACCAATGGACAGTGGCAAAATATCTTCCAACAACATCTGATGAAACGGTAGTTTTCGGCGATCATTGCAATCGGCAAGATTCAACTGATGGTCCAGCGCCTCGCCATCCACACGGATACCCATGGAGGACAATTCCAACGCCTCGTCAAGTATCGGGTTGTACATCAGCAGGTCACCGTTCAACCGCCAGTCATCATAGTCCGGCGCACGGCGATCATGCGGTTGCCCGGAACGCAATTTCCCACCGATCTGCAATAGAAAAGTTGTATGGTGCTCTTTAACAAAACGATGTTCACGCTCTTTTGGTGTCAGTGACGGATAAAGGTCCTCTAACTCCTGTGTGGTGATAAACGCGATATTGCGATCCACCACAACCGGAATCTGATGAAATTTCCAACGGACCATAAAGGATGATTGATAAATGCAATCGACGATGTCTTGCACTGTCTGTTTGAGATAATCGATGGTGCGATCCGCTCTGCCAATCGCTTTCTCCCAATCCCACTGATCAACATAAATCGAATGAATGTTATCCAGCACCTCATCACGCCGGATCGCGTTCATATCCGTATAGATTCCTTCTCCCAAATGAAAACCATAGCGATACAGCGCCAAACGTTTCCATTTGGCCAACGAGTGAACCACTTCACCGTCTCCGCCTGTGGCGGGTATATCAAAACTGACCGGGCGCTCGACACCACTTAGGTTGTCATTCAGTCCACTTGTCGGGTCGACAAACAATGGAGCGGATACTCGCTTGAGATTCAAGGCGTCAGACAGATTTTGTTGAAATGTGTTTTTAATTAAACCGATCGCCAGCTGGGTTTCATACAAATCCAAAGCGGATTCATATCCGGCGGGAATAACGGAATGATTCATATTTGGGTCCCTCTCTAAACATTCACTCATGAAGATTATGTTACCCCATTTTTATCTATATATAAAGAAGAACGCCAAGAGTTGGCGGACAAACGCTTGCGAACGAGGCAAGCCTAAGAAATTTCTTGACAGTCGAGAATGAGGACGATGACTCAACGCATTGTGCCAATATGTCTGGCTATATAGGAGCGATCCACAGTCAACACGACGAATATGGTCTCTCCCGTTTTTTCACGAATCATTGATTGTAATTTTTTTCGAATCTCGTCGTCCGCGGTGTGGTAACAAGGTGGCACAACTACGTCAAATATCAGGTTGCTGTGAGTCTTTCCTTTCATGACTCGAAAATCATGAAACTCAAGGGTGTCGTCAAATTCTCTCAAAACGTCGGCTGTCGCTTCATAAAGACAGTTTACATATGGGTCATCCAGCACGATTGGATCCATGTGGATCACCAGTTGAATGCCCATCTCATCCAGGATCTCTCTCTCCACAGCATCAATCATATCGTGACTTTTCAACACATCCTCGGCGGCATCGACCTCCACATGCACAGAGGCGAATACTTTTCCCGGACCATAGTCATGCACAACCAAGTCATGAATCCCGATCACACCATCATATTGAAGGATAAACTCTTCAATGCCCCTACTTATTTCAGACGACGGAGCGGGGCCCATCAACTGACTCAACATCTCTTTTAGAATATCCACTCCTGAGTAGATAACAAATGCGGCCACGGCAATACCCATATAAGCATCCAGTTCCAGTCGGGTAAGGTGAGAAATCACAGCGGAGATCAACACAACGGATGTCGCCAACACATCATTCAAGCTGTCAGTCGCTACCGCTTTCAAAACTGTGGAATCAATTAAAGTCCCCAATGAGCGATTGAAAAGGAACAGCCAGAGCTTAACCACTATTGATAGGCACAGCACAACGACAACCCAAAGATTAAAAGTGGTTGTCCCGGGATTAATGATTTTGGCGACCGAGGTCCGAAACAATTCAATGCCGATCGAAACGATCACAACGGAAACGATCGTGGAACCAATGTACTCGGCCCGCGCATGACCAAACGGATGATTCTTATCGGCCGGGCGCTTTGAAACCTTCACGCTGATTAGTGAGACAATGGACGTTCCACAGTCAGAAAGATTGTTAACTGCGTCACCTATAATGGCGATGCTGTTAGTCAACAGGCCAATCACCCCTTTACCAATCACCAGGAGCACATTGACGACAATGCCGACAATCGCGCTTAAACTACCATACTCGGAACGAACAACCGGATCAGAAGTCTGATCCGGTGCGCTAATAAACAATTTGATTAATAAACTCTTCATTTTACTTTTGATCAATAACCATAACGATCGACATCATCACAGTCGCCGGACACCTCCGCGTTATCATAAATCATCCATTTGCCACGCGAGACATCAAAGTATAATTTGTGAGTCCAATTATCTCCGTGAGCCTCGTTTGTGCGGATGGTAACGCCATCCTTCACTGTGGTGATGTTATAGTAGTATGTCTGGGTCACCCGCGCATAGATTAATCCATCAGATGCGTAGCTGGAGTGCCAGCTGGGATTCCATATCGCGGACTGCACAGGCATGAATGTATGCGCGGTTTTTGAAGCCTTCAACTCCTCGAGCCAATCGCGATGTCTGCCAAGTTGCGGATTGGCCAAAGTGGTGTATTCATTGATGTTGTAATCTTTTATCGCGACGGCGTCTTGACGTACAAACGAACCAATAGAAGCTAAGATGTCCTGTTTCATTTTATCACTCAGTTTGCCGTTCTTGGCGTTCTCGATCTCCGCGCTTGTGTAGTAGTCGGTCAATGATTTCGCTGTGGTGCCCACGGTGGTCGTTGTGGTGGTCACCGGAGCTTTGGTCGTGGTCACCGGGGCCTTTGTCGTGGTCGCCGGGGCCTTTGTCGTGGTAACCGGAGCCTTTGTCGTGGTCGCCGGAGCCTTGGTCGTGGTCGCCACCGTTGTCACGGCATTTTCACCGGAACGAGTGGTGGATCGCTGTGTCGACGTAGATACGTCATCAGCCCTGCCCACAGTGGTTTCAGTGCCGTCCGAAGAAGGGGTGTCAGTGTCCAAGCTCGTGGTGACAGTTGTCGTGGCGCTCAGCTGGACGTCCTCACCGTCCACCATCACTTCATATTTCACCCCACTGCCTTTTTTACCAATAATGAATCCTTTGTCGGCATAGTCCGAAAGCAAGCCGGACAGCACTCCATCGTGATATACCTTGGCGTCTAGAGCGTCTGTGTTGGCATACTCAGCATCAGGGAAAACAAAATTAAGCTCCTGATTGTCTGAGTTCAATATAATCGGGTCGGATTTAATCAGATCCTCATCAATCTTCAATAACAGCGCAATGGAGGATCCCTTTGCGAACGATCCCAAAATTCCACCCTCATCCAGTACTTCCCGGACTGTCTTGTCGATCGATTTTCCATCAATCAAGATTGTCGCGTCGGAATACTCGTCAGCTAATTTTACTTGGACAACATCGGAGGATGTGTTCAAAACATAATTACCATCCTTGATGTTCGGATCATTCCAAGTCAGTCGAATTTCGTGTGTCACCGATTGATCATTGTCACCTGACGGATAAGCGAAGCTAAAACTATATTCGCCCGGATATAGTGGCATAAGTTCGGTAGTACCGGGAACCGATAATTCAATCGGTTGGCTTAAAACCGGTGAAGTGATGGTCACAGGAGCGGCCGTCGTCACAAGATTGATTCCGTAACCACTAAGATAGAGCGACTCCGCGGCCGTATCCTGTCCGGGCACAAGAATTATGTCTGAATTCCTCTTCGCCTCCAACTCAGTCAATAAACCGCTCTTATAATTTTCATCTTTTAACAATTCAAAAAACGGTTTTAAATTTGTGTTGTTAATCTCCGGAAATTCATTGATCCTCGCTTTGGACGCTTCATCATCCGGCGCGTTCGCTTGCAAAATCTCTAAAATCTTCTGATTGTCATTCACCTTGATCGCCTTTGCCAGCTGCTCGGACGCACTTAAAGCACTCGTTTGGTTGCGCAAAAAATAGAAAGCCAGAAAACCCACCACAGCAACCAGGAAAACCGTCACGACAACCGCCGGCCAACGGCGGCGCGGACCGGAGTCAGACTCGACAAACAGACTGTCTTTTGCCTCATCATAAGACTCGTCAAAAGATTCATCAGACCACTCATCTCGCCGGGGAGCGTTCGTAAGCTCACCTTCTTCGCCACCATAGTATTTGTCGGAGTCGTAATACACATAATCCGACTCCGGCTGAATCAGCGGACTGTCCGGTGTTCGTTCATCTGAATCGGTAGCCAAACCATTGGCGTCAGATTCAGCGGTTCGATCACTTTCCTGACCACTATCAGACCAATCCTCATCATTATAAATCTCTTCTTCGTTTGCCGAAGAACGTCCACGTTTTTTCTCTTTATCAGACATTGTCACACTCACAGGGGTTTTGGTAGTCGCTCCGTCGTTTATCAAAACATCAGCCGGCGCACCACAATTCGGGCAATTCTCTTCATTTTCGGATATTGGATGACCACATTGATTGCAATACAAAATACACCTCTCAAATGGATCTGTTTAGGATCATACAGTTGTGAATATAAAACAATCACAAGTCTATACTAGATTATTTTATCATATTCCATACTTTATACTCCGTGCGAACGACTCGTAAAGAACTTTTAATGCTTTTGTAGCATTAGCGGCTCCTTTTATATGAATAACTTGCTTATTGTAGAAGGAATAGTCATAAAAAAGCAAAAGCCCTCATCACCGTTTGGTGCGGAGGGCGAAAAAGGGCATAAAAAATCCGGCAGAACCTATCTTCCCGGCCCGTCTCCAGGCAAGTATTGTCGGCACAAGAGAGCTTAACTTCTGTGTTCGGTATGGGAACAGGTGTGGCCTCTCCGTAATCTCCACCGGAATGGTTGAGGGGGTTATGAATCGCACCCTCAAGACCGCATAGATGAAAGGGTTGAAAACTGTGGTTAGACCATACGAGTATCCAGACAATTGACATTTCCTTACGAGAACCGTACCGCTTGTGGTCAAGTTCTCGACCGATTAGTATCAGTCCGCTTCACACATTACTGCGCTTCCACTTCTGACCTATCAACCTGGTCGTCTACCAGGGGTCTTATCCCATAAAGGGAGGGAAATCTCATCTTGAGGAGGGCTTCACACTTAGATGCTTTCAGCGTTTATCCCGTCCAAACATAGCTACCCAGCCGTGCCACTGGCGTGACAACTGGTACACCATAGGTTTGTCCATCCCGGTCCTCTCGTACTAGGGACAGCTCCTCTCAAATTTCCTACGCCCACAACAGATAGGGACCGAACTGTCTCACGACGTTCTGAACCCAGCTCGCGTACCACTTTAATCGGCGAACAGCCGAACCCTTGGGACCTTCTTCAGCCCCAGGATGTGATGAGCCGACATCGAGGTGCCAAACCTCCCCGTCGATGTGAACTCTTGGGGGAGATCAGCCTGTTATCCCCAGGGTAACTTTTATCCGTTGAGCGACGGCAATTCCACTTTCTACCGCCGGATCACTAAGTCCTACTTTCGTACCTGCTCGACCTGTATGTCTCGCAGTCAGGCTACCTTATGCCTTTGCGCTCGTTGCACGATTTCCAACCGTGCTGAGGTAACCTTTGAACGCCTCCGTTACTGTTTAGGAGGCGACCGCCCCAGTCAAACTGCCCGACTGCCATTGTCCCATTGCCGGATCACGGCAACTGGTTAGAAATTCAACGCTACTAGATTGGTATCCCACCGCTGACTCCACGACAACTGACGCCATCGCTTCTTAGTCTCCCAACTATCCTGTACAAGTAACATCGAATCCCAGTAACAATCTACAGTGAAGCTCCATGGGGTCTTTCCGTCTTGTTGCGGGTAACTTGCATCTTCACAAGTACTACAATTTCACCGGGTACGTTGTCGAGACAGTGCCCAAATCATTACGCCATTCGTGCGGGTCAGAACTTACCTGACAAGGAATTTCGCTACCTTAGGACCGTTATAGTTACGGCCGCCGTTTACTGGGGCTTAAGTTCAGTGCTTCGATTGCTCTAACACGTTCCCTTGACCTTCCAGCACCGGGCAGGCGTCAGCCCCCATACTTCATCTTTCGATTTAGCGGAGACCTGTGTTTTTGCTAAACAGTTGCTTGGGCCTATTCACTGCGGCCTCTTCTCAGAGGCACCCCTTCTTGCGAACTTACGGGGTTAATTTGCCGAGTTCCTTAACAACGCTTCTCCCGCTCGTCTTAGGATTCTCTCCTCATCCACCTGTGTCGGTTTGCGGTACGGGTACCCTCCATCTCGATAGCAGCTTTTCTCGCCAGTGCGGAATCGTCAAATTCGGTACTTAATTTCCCTATCTTTCGAACCTTCGGATTGTTTTGCGTACTTGACTACAAAACTCCTACTGTCCTTCGACGGATGCTTCCTGCAATCCGCTCGACTATCCCCCTGTGTCCCTGCCTCTCTCAAGCAATGGTTGGTAGTACAGGAATGTCTACCTGTTCTCCATCGACTACGCCTCTCGGCCTCGCCTTAGGTCCCGACTGACCCTGGGCGGACGAACCTTCCCCAGGAAACCTTGGATTTTCGACGGCTTAGATTCTCACTTCGCTCTCGTTACTTATTCCGACATTCTCACTACTGATATCTCCACATGTGCTCTCGCTCATGCTTCCACGACTTACAGTACGCTCCCCTACCAACATTCCTGTTCCGCAGCTTCGGTATATCGTTTAGCCCCGTTTATCTTCGGCGCGGGCTCACTCGACTAGTGAGCTGTTACGCACTCTTTAAATGAGTGGCTGCTTCTAAGCCAACATCCTAGCTGTCTTAGCAAACCCACATCCTTTTCCACTTAACGATAATTTTGGGACCTTAGCTGGCGGTCTGGGCTGTTTCCCTCTCGACCATGGCACTTATCTGTCATCGTCTGACTCCCATGTATATTTATGCGGCATTCGGAGTTTGATAAGGTTCGGTAACCTGGTAAGGCCCCTAGCCCATTCAGTGCTCTACCTCCGCTAAACTTTCCATGAGGCTAGCCCTAAAGCTATTTCGGGGAGAACCAGCTATCTCCGAGTTCGATTGGAATTTCTCCGCTATCCACAAGTCATCCGAGCCTTTTTCAACAGACATCGGTTCGGTCCTTCATGACGCTTTACCGTCACTTCAACCTGCTCATGGATAGGTCACTCGGTTTCGGGTCTATGACCATGAACTGTGCGCGCTTTTCACACTCGGTTTCCCTTCGGCTGCGTACCTTCAGTACTTAACCTCGCTCATGAACATAACTCGTCGGACCGTTCTACAAAAAGTACGCCGTCGCACCTTAACGTGCTCCGACTGCTTGTAAACACAGGGTTTCAGGGTCTCTTTCACTCCCCGTCAGGGGTTCTTTTCACCGTTCCTTCACAGTACTTCTTCACTATCGGTTACCATGGAGTATTTAGGCTTGGAGGGTGGTCCCCCCGGCTTCCAACGGGATTTCTCGTGTCCCGTCGTACTCTGGTGCTGCTAGACTTCTTGCGGCTTCGCGTACGAGACTTTTACTCTCTTTGGTCCCGGCTTTCCTTCCGTTCATTCCGCTCGCCTTCTGTCGTCACTTTGCAGTCCTCAACCCCAATCAACCAAGGTCGATTGGTTTGGCCTCTTCCGCTTTCGCTCGCCACTACTCACGGAATCTCGTTTGATTTCTCTTCCTGGAGTTACTTAGATGTTTCAGTTCACTCCGTATTCCCGACACAAACTATGGATTCATTTGTGCCTGACCGGGCATTTACCCCGGCCGGGTTTCCCCATTCGGACATCCGCGGATCATCGGATATTTGCTCCTTCCCGCAGCTTTTCGCAGCTTGTCGCGTCCTTCTTCGGCTCATGGTACCAAGGCATTCACCCTGCGCTCTTTGTAACTTGACCTGTATGGTTCTCTATATTGATCACGCTCACTGTTTCACAGCTAGCGTTCGTCTAAAATCCAGACACTCTTAGATGAAGTTCTTCCTCAGACTCGCTTGTACCTTTTGTGTACTTTGCAAGACCCGGCGCATCGCTGCGCCGTTATAAACTTCTTCTTTTTTTGTCTTTACTCAGTCTTCAATATTATTTCTTCTATGCAGTTTTCAAGGTGCGGGGACATACGTCTGCGACGTATGTCTGAAGAACTCACTTCGTTCGTTCTTCCCTAGGTCATCATCTCTGACAGCTTAGGTGAAGCACTACGTTCGTTCTTCCCTAGGTCATCATCTCTGACAGCTTAGGTGAAGCACTACGTTCGTTCTTCCCTAGGTCATCATCTCTGACAGCTTAGGTGAAGCACTTCGTTCGTTCTTCCCTAAGTCATCATCTCTGACAGCTCAGGTGAAGCACTTCGTTCGTTCTTCCCCAAGTCATCATCTCTGACAGCTCAGGTGAAGCACTACGTTCGTTCTTCCTTAAGTCATCATCTCTGACAGCTCAAGTGAACTCACTTCGTTCGTTCTTCCCCAAGTCATCATCTCTGACAGCTCAGGTGAAGCACTACGTTCGTTCTTCCCTAAGTCATCATCTCTGACAGCTCAGGTGAACTCACTTCGTTCGTTCTTCTTTCATCGTTACCGATGATTCAAGGTTCGTGACAAACACTTCCGCGTATGTCATGCGTCTTTTGCTCAGACGCTTAGCTTCTCCCCAAACCAAGTTCGGGTACTGGTGGAGACAAGGAGGATCGAACTCCTGACCTCCTGCTTGCAAGGCAGGCGCTCTCCCAGCTGAGCTATGTCCCCACGTTCAGCCCATCGGGCCCTGAAGATTGAACAACATCCTACAGCATCAACGATTTGTCAAAAGACTCGGACTCTCGTCCTTGTCCTTTATCATCCGGCTTTACGCCGAACGATCGACCTGACTGCGCTTGAACTTCATCCAAGCACGTCTCCTTAGAAAGGAGGTGATCCAGCCGCACCTTCCGGTACGGCTACCTTGTTACGACTTCACCCCAATTATCTGTCCCACCTTCGGCGGCGCCCTCCGTAGTTAGACTACCGACTTCGGGTGTTACAGACTCTCATGGTGTGACGGGCGGTGTGTACAAGGCCCGGGAACGTATTCACGGCAGTATGCTGACCTGCCATTACTAGCAATTCCGACTTCATGCAGGCGGGTTTCAGCCTGCAATCCGAACTGAGACTACATTTAGGGATTCGCTCCACCTCGCGGTGTGGCTGCCCTCTGCTGTAGCCATTGTAGTACGTGTGTAGCCCAGGACATAAGGGGCATGATGATTTGACGTCGTCCCCACCTTCCTCCGTTTTGTCAACGGCAGTCTTGCCTGAGTGCCCAACTGAATGATGGCAACAGACCATAGGGGTTGCGCTCGTTGCCGGACTTAACCGAACATCTCACGACACGAGCTGACGACAACCATGCACCACCTGTCTCTCTGTCTCCGAAGAGAACGCTTAATCTCTTAAGCTGTCAGAGGATGTCAAGCCCTGGTAAGGTTCTTCGCGTTGCTTCGAATTAAACCACATACTCCACTGCTTGTGCGGGCCCCCGTCAATTCCTTTGAGTTTCAGCCTTGCGGCCGTACTCCCCAGGTGGAATACTTATTGCGTTTGCGACGGCACAGAAGGGGTCGATACCTCCTACACCTAGTATTCATCGTTTACGGCGTGGACTACCAGGGTATCTAATCCTGTTTGCTCCCCACGCTTTCGCGCCTCAGCGTCAGTTGTCGTCCAGAAAGCCGCCTTCGCCACTGATGTTCCTCCTAATATCTACGCATTTTACCGCTACACTAGGAATTCCGCTTTCCTCTCCGACACTCAAGATGAACAGTTTCAGATGACCTTTCCGAGTTAAGCCCGGAGATTTCACATCTGACTTGTCCGTCCGCCTACACGCCCTTTACACCCAGTAAATCCGGATAACGCTCGCCACCTACGTATTACCGCGGCTGCTGGCACGTAGTTAGCCGTGGCTTGTTCTTCGGGTACCGTCATTATCGTCCCCGACCAAAGAAGTTTACAATCCGAAGACCTTCGTCCTTCACGCGGCGTTGCTGGGTCAGGCTTGCGCCCATTGCCCAATATTCCCCACTGCTGCCTCCCGTAGGAGTCTGGGCCGTGTCTCAGTCCCAATGTGGCCGGTCAACCTCTCAGTCCGGCTACCGATCGTAGACTTGGGGAGCCGTTACCTCGCCAACTATCTAATCGGACGCGAGCCCATCTCATACCGGATTACTCCTTTGATCCGTTCGGGAGGTCCCGTTCGGATATCATGCGGTATTAGCAATCGTTTCCGACTGTTATTCCACTGTACAAGGTAGGTTGCTCACGTGTTACTCACCCATCCGCCACTAAAAATAGTATGTTTTGGATAAATCCTCCACTGCACTATTTTTCGTTCGACTTGCATGTGTTAGGCACGCCGCCAGCGTTCATCCTGAGCCAGGATCAAACTCTCATTTAAATTGAGAGCCGTTTGGCTCATTTACATTCTTCTTAAAAGAATTTTCAAAAGCTCGTTTTTGCATGTATTTTGTTGTTCAATTTTCAAGGTCCGTGGTGCTCCTCCCGTGAGGCGCCTTACCACTTTAACCGCAGACTTGTAGCCTGTCAAGCAAATTCTTATGTAACCATCACCTATTTTCACTACGCACCCGTGTGTTTCAAGACGATAGTTACAGGATTAAAAATCAAAGCAAAAACGAAATCGGGCGGAAAAATAAATACGCAAGGTGCATCATCAAACGTTTTCCAACAGAAGCGGTTTGAGCTATATCCGTGCCATCCTTCTCATGCATAGGAAAGCTGGAAGACTGTTGGATCTGCTCTTCGAGAGCGCAAGTCAAGACGTCCGCAAACTCCGGACTATCGATGACCAGCACACTTTCTGTGTTAATAAATGAACTTCGGTCATCAAGATTAAAGGATCCAACCGCGCTAATCTGTCCATCTATCACCAACGACTTCCCGTGAAGGGATCCATCGCCCAGGTATTCATGGATGGTCATCCCGGTGGCGAGAAACTGATCTCGATTATAATAATAATTCGAAAAAGCCGGATAGTTAGGCGAACTTACCATGGAGTTGGTCACCATGCTTAACTCGACATTTTGATTTGCCTCCCCCAACACATCCAATATCAGAGGGTTGGCTGTGGCATAGGGCGTGGAAATGATAATGGAGTCGCTTCCTTCCTTCGCCAGATCGACCATCTGAAAGGCAACCCAGGGCTCGGTCTGTCCCGGATGAATTGGATTATGTAAGAACGTGATACTCGTGGCGGGAACCATCTCATCAAGATATTCATTCAATGTTTTTCTATAAAACTTTTGATTCCTTTCTTCAAATGATTCGTTAAACCTAACCAAATCGTCCAACGTTGTTCGCCATAAGTTCGTATTCTTTGGATACGGTTTGGTGGCCTCATGCTCCCAAAGCGCGGACATATATTCTTCAACGGCGTCAGAGGCGGATTCTCCCCGGACCAGAACATCTCGATCATTGACCACAGCGCCCGTGTACCCATCCGGTGCAAAGTATCGATCGCCGATGTTCCGTCCACCCAGCAACAGAAGTTCGCCATCGACTAGAATAAATTTGTCGTGGAGGAGGGATTGCCATTTCCACGGGCTCAGTAGATTGACTGAATTATAGCGGCGACATTCGATATTTTCGTGTTGGTTAAGAGCCTTTATTATTCTCTTGATCTGATGTGATGTTGCTCCGACCTTTGCGTCCAGCAGGATGCGCACTTTCACACCTCTATCAGCGGCCTTGACAATCTCCGCCAGAAAAGCTTCTCCGCTCTCCCCTGCGTGTATCGTGTGGCAGACAAAATCCACCTGTCTTTGAGCCGAGCGCAAAAGTTCCACACGAATGTTGAAAGCATCCTCCGTGCTCTCAATCAATGTGACCTCACCTTTCATATTTGGGCCGACACTCCGATCTTCATCGGCTAGAAGCAGTTCTTCTGAATGTTCACTAACCATCACAGGTGAGATATACGGAATACTCGAAGCGATCAAGGCGAACAATAAGTAGGCTGACAAGATCCACAGTAAACTCTTACAAATCCGTTTCACGACAATCACAGTTTTTCCACTTTGTATCGTTGTTGTCCGGAAGATGTTTTCTCAATAGGACGAATGGGGATATTCGCCTGATTGACATGGTGGAGAAACAATGTACCGAGCAACAGTCTTACGTTTCGAGGTATTCTATTCCATTTGTATCCCTTGAATAAGTCCTTTACCAAAAAAACCTCATCACCTTCCAGATTTTCTGTTTCTTTTATCGCTAACGCCAATAAATCATCCACATCGCTCATAAGCAGTCTCCAAATATCATTATTAACAACGTTGTTGATATATAGATTAAGAATATATATTCTGTTTGTCAAAAAAGTAAAAAGACCGGGGAATATTTACTATTTAATGTCCAAGGGAAGCTTGCTCGTTGGGGGAGGAAATTCTCGATCCAAAGTGTCCAACTCTTCCCGTGACAACTTGATTGTTGACGCTTCAGCGTTATTGATCGCGTGCGCAATATTTCTTGTCCTGGGAATTGGAAACACCAGCGGCTTTGTCAAAATAAAGGCCAAAAGCACCTGCGCCACAGTGACATCACGAGAATAAGCGATTTCTCTCAAAGCCTTATTCTCAAACAAATCCCTATTCAAATTCCCCGCCTGCGCCAGGGGGCAATATGCCATGGTTAGGATTTTTCTTTCCTGCAGCCAGGGCAACAGACTGTACTCAATACCACGGCTGCCAAGATTGTACAGCACCTGATTGACAACGCAGTTCTTACCATCTTTAACGCTGAACAGTTCGACCATGTCTTTTGTGTCAAAATTTGAGACTCCCCAGTTAAGGATCATTCCTCTTTTTTTCAGATCTTCCATGCACTCCACCACCTCCGTCAGTGGTGTAAAACCGCGCCAGTGCAGCAGGTACAAATCAAGGTAATCTGTGTTCAACCGTCGCAGACTATTTTCACAAGTGGCAAGGTAGCCATTTTTATTGGCGTTTTGAGGGTATATTTTCGAGACCAAATAAAGTTTCTCACGAGACATCCCTCGAATCGCTTCGCCTGTCACCAGCTCCGCACCTCCGTCACCGTACATCTCAGCGGTATCGATCAAGTTCATACCTCCGGCAATTCCGGTTTTCAGACTGGTTGTCTCGGCATCCGCGTAGCGTCGCTCTTCACCAAAACGCCAGGTACCTTGACCGATAGAGCCAACGGTCAACCCGCTTTTACTTTTCAACACAAGATATCCTCCCCAGTTCCAATATATTCACTTCAATCTATTCTATCGCATCTTGGCGATCCCCTCTTCGTCGGTCCCACAACTTTCATTTTTCCAGCGTTTCAGCCGTTTCTACAGTTACAGCCGTTTCTACAGCCTTTTGTGGGCGTATTCATAAGACTATGTTTTCATCTGAAGTTAAGAAACCATGTATCACTCGACATCAATGGTTCGGTAGCCGTGTGGCCTCACTCTATTCCTAATGGAGTAACGCCCTTGTGTCGGCCTTGCCCTCTTTCCGATAGTCAAGATCCTAAACCGTTGCTTACCTCGAAATTGAGATTTCAAGTACTGAAAAGGTCTACATTCGTAAAGAAAAGCTAGGACTGAATAGAAAATCAGGTGTCCAATTACTTCGCTATTTGTAAAGTAATTACATTTTACCGAGATAAATGATAAGGACGCCGGCTGATTCAGTTGTTGGCAAATTTGATCCTTAAAAGACACTATTGTAAATATCTAGGGCCTTAGTGGCTGTTTTTAAATACAGGATAATGAATAAAGAAAAGCCGGTCATGATGTGACCGGCCTCGCACGACCAAAGGTCGTGTCTGATTTGGTTGCGGAGGAGGGACTCGAACCCCCGACCTTCGGGTTATGAGCCCGACAAGCTACCAACTGCTCCACTCCGCGGTGTATGGTGCTCATGGCCGGACTTGAACCGGCACGGATGTTACTCCGGCGGATTTTAAGTCCGCTGCGTCTGCCGTTCCGCCACACGAGCGATACCCTCTTTTGAAAGGTGCTTTACTATGTTAACAACCATAAGTAGAAATGTCAACTGCATTTTTTCCGTTTGTTGTTAATCGAGGATTGCAATCCGAAGTTCCTTTCGGAGAGGGACTTTGTAATTCAAATTACTAAGAGGGAGTAAGTTGTTCAAATATAGGTATGATAGATTAAACATTCGCGCTGACATCCGGAACGATCAACAACGCCACGCTTTCGCGGCGTGGCGTTGGGCAAAAGAATGATAAAGATTGATATTGAACAATCCACGAAAAAACCTGTATTCTGCCGTGAAATGTCGAATAATTGATATTAGACGTGCCGAATCGGCGTATAGTGGCTGATCTCCCTTGTCGTGGTGCGCAAGTCGTCCAGATTGAGATCATGGATATCCTTGTGACCGGTGATTCGCGCAAATGTACGCAGCTCCTCGTTTGTCACATTGAGAAAATTCGCCAGTCGTTGAGCGCTGATATCGACATCCAGCCGCGATCTCAACTCAGGATCCTGAGTCGCGATTCCCATCGGACAAAAACCGGTATTGCATATTCTGTATTGCTGGCATCCAATCGCGAGCAACGGCGAGGTCGCGAGCGCCACCGCATCGGCGCCCATCGCCAACGCCTTCGCGATGTCCGAAGAGACCCTCAGGCCACCGGTGACGATCAAGGAGACATCAGAATCCGCCTCGTCCAAAAACGCTCGGGCGCGCGTCAGCGCGTACACACCCGGGACACTGGTTGAATCTCTAACCAGCTTCGGGCTCGCTCCTGTGGCTCCTCCACGCAGATCGATCGTCACAAAATCCACTTCAGCGTACAGGCAGTACTCAAGATCCCGTTCAATCCGACCCGCCGCGATTTTTATACCGACCGGACGCCCCGCGGATTGGGCGCGCAGATCATATACCAGCCTCCGTAAGTCATCTTTTGAGTTGATCTGGGGGAACCGCGCCGGACTAATGATGTCCTCTCCGGGAGCCTTGCCCCGAATATCCGCGATTTGCTGTGTGACTTTCGCTCCGGGCAACATACCACCCATACCCGGCTTCGTCCCCTGTCCGATTTTAATCTCGATCGCGTCTGAATTCTGAAGGTTTTCTTTTGTGACGCTATAAAGATTCGGCACATATTCAAAAATATATTGATAAGCCTCCGCTTTTTCCTCCGGTAAAATGCCACCCTCCCCACTGCACATCGCGCATTCAGCCATGGCGGCACCTCTCGCAAGCGCAATTTTCGCTTCCATCGACAGCGCCCCAAACGACATATGCGAGACATAAATCGGGTTTTTAAGCACCATTGGCTGATCAGCTTTTTTGCCGATCACGGTGGTTAAATCGACCGGCTCATCGTCATTCAGGGGCAGAGGATTCAACTGGTTGCCCATCACCACCACATCATCCCAGCCAAAGGACAAAATTCTGGTGTTCATCGCCGATGTGATGGACTCTCCTTCCACCGACATCTGGTGAATATCATCCATATGGCGGATGCTCGAATCTGAGCGCGCCAAGGATTTTGGATAGCTCAAGGGGTTGTTCTCATCGGTAATTGAAGCCGTTGAAGATGAAGACGCGTCCGATTCGACTGCGGATTCATCCTTCACCGGTTCCATTAACGAAGTCGGACTGCCACAAAAAGGGCAACTGGTCAGCTCAGAGAACGGGACGCCCTCAACCGCCTCGTCATAGATTTGCAGGCACATGTCACAAAGATATTTACTCATAATCGATCCTCCTAATTGGGGCTTAAGTCTCGATAGACAAGACACTTACCATTTTGATAATTCTTTTACAATTATACACATGATTTCACATAATTTTGGATAGATTGCATAAATCCCGGTTCAAATCTGCACTCATTTACCTTTTAGGTTGGGCTTGCGTTTTTCTAAAAACGCGCTTAAGGCTTCCCCGAAATCTTCAGAGCGCGCCATATATCGGGTATGAGTGATTTCCAAATCATTTTTTCGTTTCATTTCGAAGTTTTCTTGTGAATTCATACAAGCTTTTAGCTCACGAAGCACAAGTGGACCTTTTGAGCAAAGAGTTTCAGCCTTGCGGATCGCGGTTTCCAGCAGAGTGTCAAGCGGAACAACTTGAGTCACACCGCCGAACGACAGCAGTTTTTCGGCCGAGATAAATTCACCGGTATACGCCAAATCACGCATGACTAGCGGAGGCAAAACACGCGACAAATGGCCCGATCCACCGGTAACGGACAGATTCACTTCCGGGATGCCAAACAACGTCCCTTCAGCGGCGATGACAATGTCACTGCCCGCCGGATAACAAAGGCCGCCACCCAGGCAATGCCCGTGAACCGCGCAAATCAAAGGGATCGGAAGGTTGTAGAGCGCAAGCGCGCCATCATAAAACACCTCTTGCACATCACTCACATTGCGATCGACAACGCTTTGTTTGAATCGATTGACATCCACCCCGACACAAAACGTCTTTAAATCTGAATGCATGACGCAAACCCAAATATCTTGATTCGAAAAAAGATGGGCGCACAACCTCAAGATTTCTTCTTGGACGATGCCGTCCAACGCGTTGACAGGCGGGTTGTGCAGCGTGATCAATCCGACATGATTGGCCACCGAGAAGCGCACTTTTTGAAGTTCATAGCCGTCAATAATTGATATTTTGTTAAATTGCATAATGGGTCCCCTTTCAGTTCAACATAGCCATGAGGAAAACCAATGTGTCACCGCGTTGATTCTGTCAATTCTCTGGTCAGGTCTGCCGTTGACACTAAATTGATGATTCGCGCCACGATATAACCTTAACACAGCAGGCACACCGTGCAGGTGTAGAGCGCTGAGCAATTGTCTACTTTCAGCTTCAGGGCAACGATAATCCTCACTTCCCTGTATCAGCAGCGTCGGCGTCAGCCATCGGTCGGCCAATGACAAAGGAGACTTGCTCCAATAAACATCCGGCTCCTTCCACAGATCGGCCAGCAATTGATCACGTGAAAAGTACCAGCCAATATCCGACATCGTGAAAAAAGTTTGCCAATTGACAATGGGTCGTTCAATACACGCCGCGGCGAACCGTGCGGTCGAACCGCAGAGAAGCGCGCTCATATATCCACCATACGATCCCCCCCAGACACCCAGCCGCTCCGGGTCAATCTCCGGGCAACGTTGGAGAACTAAATCGAGGAAGTCCAGCAAGTATCGAAGGTCCAACTCACCATATTTTCCACGCAAATCCGCGTAATCACGGCCCAAACCGTCACTGCCCGGAGGATTGGTGACAAGGATGGCGAATCCTTTTTGCAACAACGCCACCCGATCATACAAAAATGATTCACCATAGGCCATTCTCGGTCCCCCATGAATCATCATTACCGCGGGCAGGCTATGCGGGGCATTTGATTTTTGATCGGGTATCCAGACAGTTCCTTTAGTTTTCGAATCACCCAAATCAATTCTGTCTCCCCGCCGAACGTTTTGATTAAACCGAGATTGGGCGGACAGGTTGTCAATTTTAGAAATAGGGGAAGCAGTCTCTGTCAGGTGAGCACAAAAACAAAGTTCTTGCGCATGATCAGCGGTCTGCCGGACAAACCAAATTCCATCGTTGGTAATCTTGAACCCATCGACTGAGGCGTTATCCGGTTCGACAACCGGCTCCGGCCGACTTTGATTCGCCTCGATCTCAATTCGATAAATTGAGGTCTTCCCTGAAGCTGTCGCGCAAAAGTAATATTTATTTTCAAAAACCTGTCTGGTCTCCAGCGATCCCCAGCTCACATCACTGCGCACACTGCTCCACATGCTGATGTCCCAGTCTTTAGGAGTAAGTTGAAATAGATCGTCGTTCGAAATTGTTCGCAAAAAGATATCTTCAAATTGGTTCAAACCCTGCGTCTTCATGTCCGAACCCGTCAACACCAGTCTGTGGGCGCCCACAGGGCGGGCATCGGTAAACTGAAACGGCGAGGGCATGTCGATCCGGTTAAACACAAAGGAGTCAGCTAGCTGTGTGAATCGATCGAGCGATCCGACTTGCGTCTTTTCGGTTGTCGTTGACTCTTGTATTTGAAAAGAAACACAGGTTGCCGTGATCGGGCGAACCGTTTGGTTTTCTCTGCCGATCATCACGCCTCTGCCACTGAGCGCGTCGAAGGTAATCTCCTCAGCATCAAAACCATCTGCCAGCCGGCGTGCCCGCCCGGCGCATGCGTCGTATAACAACAAGGTGTTGAGGCATTTACAAGTGTTGCCTTCACCTTCGGCGAAAGCGGGTGTTCGATCAAGAATCAGCACATCAGCCGAAGTGTCCGCCGCAGCTCGCAGATTTTTTCGGGCTAAAAACAAATATAGTCCCTCGCCCAGCGGTGTCATCCATGAACAAACAAAGGGAAGAGAAAAAGAATCGCGTTGTTCAGCGTTGAGATCGACGACGTGGATGGCGGAAGAGTCCTGAGTGGACTCGGCACCGTCCGGCGCGGCGGAAAGTATATGCAGATATTGGTCAAAGCGGCTTTGCGTCAGGCAAACCGGCTCAAAATCCAGGGGATATGTTGTGATTGAGATCGATCCCAGATCTTGTTCAGCGACGTAGCAAGATTTCAACCCGGTGGGATGTTCAACTTCAGCCAGGCAAAGATTATGATGATATGTCCGATGGTCGAGTGAGGACAAAACAAAAGCCAGCTTGCCCGGAAGGTGAGTTCCGGTCAGCTGGCCAATGGATACAATGTCGGTTAAATGATAAGGATTCATATTTAAGTAAGCGGGTCCGGATTGGGTGAAAGGATGGGTTCCGGAACAGAAGCGGGGTTCAACGGCTTCAACTGTTCTCGCGCGGGATTGATGGGGTCTTGAGCCAGTTGCTCCGGTGTTGAATTCGATTGATAGATCTCCTCGAACTCTTGTCCATCGATCTTTTCTTTCTCTAACAGCGCGACGGCGATCGCGTTCAGCACAGCGCGCCGCTCGGTCAAAATACTCAGAACATGCGCGTAGGCTTCATCAATGATCCGTTTGATCTCTTCATCAATCACACTGGCCAACTCATTGCTGTAATTCTTCACGTGACCATAGTCGCGTCCGAGGAAGACCTCCTCGTCACCGCCACCGAACGTCATGTTGCCCAGCCGGTCACTCATGCCATACTTGACCACCATATCGCGCGCGATACTGTTAACACTTTGCAGGTCCGAGGCCGCTCCGGTGCTGATCTCACCCAGCACAACCTCCTCGGCGCCACGACCACCCAGTGCGACTTCGATCGAGTCGATCAGTTGCTGCTTGGTCGCGTAGTAGGTATCCTCATACGGTTTGTGCGCGGTGTAACCGCCCGCTGCGCCGGCCGGAATGATCGAGACGCGCTCAACCTTGTCCGTCTGTGAGACCGCGCGCAGCACAAGCGCGTGGCCCGCCTCATGAAAAGCGGTCAATTGACGCTCTTTCTCATTGATCACGCGGCTCTTTTTTTCAGGTCCGATCATCACCTTGAACACAGCTTCGGACACATCCTCGTACAGTATAATATTCGCGTTGCGACGGGCGGCCAGCAAAGCCGCCTCATTTAACAGATTCGAAAGATCTGCGCCGGTAAAACCCGGAGTGATCTTTGCGATCTCGGCCAAACTCACGCCGGAATCAAGTGGTTTGTCTTTCGCGTGGACCGCCAGTATCTCCTCACGGCCTTTGATGTCGGGTCGATTAACAGTGACTCGACGGTCAAACCGCCCCGGACGCTGTAAAGCCGGATCGAGAATGTCGGGACGGTTTGTCGCCGCCATCACAATGACATTTTCCTTGGGACCGAAGCCATCCATCTCGACCAGCAATTGATTCAAGGTCTGCTCGCGCTCATCATGACCACCGCCCAACCCGGCGCCGCGTTGGCGGCCCACCGCGTCGATCTCATCGATAAACACAATCGAGGGAGCGTTCTTCTTGGCTGTATCAAACAAATCTCTGACGCGGGACGCGCCGACACCGACGAACATTTCCACAAAATCAGAACCCGAAATTGAGAAAAAAGGCACATCGGCCTCTCCCGCCACAGCTTTGGCCAGCAATGTTTTACCGGTTCCCGGAGGACCGATCAACAGAATGCCACGCGGTATGCGCGCACCAAGACGAGAATATTTATCCGGATTTTTGAGAAAATCGACGACTTCCATCAGTTCATGTTTCTCTTCATCGGCGCCGGCCACATGATCAAAGGTAACCGTGTTATCCTTTGGATCATGAATTTTCGCCCGGCTCTTGCCAAAATTCATAGTGGTCTTGCCTTCGCCCGCCTGACGACTGAACATCATCCAGACAAAGAAGCCCAAAGAGACCAGCAACAGGACCGACATCAGCGTGCTGAACCACGCGCCGGTATTCGTCGGTTCGACATAGTTGTACTTTAAATCAAATTTCTCGACCGCTAGCTCCAGATGTTCGCGGAACGATTCCATCCAATATGGAGAAATATCCTGTTTGATCAGAAGATTTCCGTTCACGTCGCGCTCTTTAAGTTGGATCTCGACCGTGGTGCCTTTGACAACGACTTCTTCAACCTTGTCCTCATCGACATATTTCACCAATTCTGAATAGGGGATCTGAGTTTGCGGATTGCGATTAGCGAAAAAAATTGAAGACACAATAATAATTGCGAATATAATCGCGTAAAACGACAATCCTTTGCCAAACTTAATGTTGGGCGTTGGTTTTTTCTCCATTTAAACCTCCTTACCGGTGTCACCTAGAACACAAACATCCGGTAAATTCCGATATTCACCGTTGAAATCGAGTCCATAACCGACCACAAATTCATCCGGTATTTCAAAGCCTTTATATTTCACATGAATGTCTATTTGGCGGCGCGATGGTTTGTCAAACGCAGTGCAAAGCTCAATGCTGGCGGGTCCTCTTGTTGATAACAGCTCAACCAGTTTTTTCAATGTCAAGCCTGAGTCAATGATATCTTCGATGATCAGGACATGACAGTTTGAAATATCCTGATCCAAATCCTTCAAAATTTTGACGACACCTGACGACCGAGTGCGACTTCCGTAGCTGGAAACCGACATGAAATCAATCCGGGTGGGCACAGTGATCAGTCGCGCCAAATCAGCCAGGAAAATCACAGCGCCTTTTAACACGCCTACAAGAATGATTTCTTTGCCCTCATAGTCTTTGTTGATCTGCTCACTCAGACGGTGACACATCTCAACCAATTGCTCGCGATGAATCAGCACGTCCTTCACATATTTCGCCATAGCGTTTCCTCAGCTGTTCGCCTGACTCATACCGGAAAACCAAAGCACCTCATCCTCATTCGCGATAAGTAAAATATGATCTCTCCAGTAAGCAGGGATTTCTTGTTCATTCATATAGTTTTTTAGCTTGCGCGCCGGCCGTTTGGGATTCCATCGATACCAGTCTCCGGGACGCCTTTGGCGTAAAACGATCGAGCTTCGCACTTCGTATTGATGATTCAAATCCACAGCAAAACTTGCATCGTCTGTCCGCAAAGTGTAATTATAAACTAACTGTTCTGTATTCTCAATCAGCGATATGAGCACATTCTTCGGCACCGGCAGTTCGATGGGCTCGCTGGAGTACAAAAATTCTTGTCCGGACGGGGTGGAGCGCCAAGATGATAGTTTGCAGACACCACTCGAGCGGAGGGGGCGTGTGATAAAAGCAAGATCCATGTCTTGACAAACCAATTGAACGCCCCGAACCAAATCACGTCGCCCGTCGGTCATCCGTCGCTTAATAAAAGAGCGGGCACGATCCAGATGCCTTGATGTCACATCCTTAACCGAACCGGTCAACTCATGTATACAATGCAAGATCAAGCGGTTTAACAGCGGATTAGGAAGGCCTGCCAATCGATCGATCGGAAAATGAAACCCGATCAATTGATCCTCGGACAGACTGTTATTTACAAAGCTCAACAAAGTTTTGTCATTTACGCGCGGCAATTGAATTGGGCCGGGGAAAATCAAATCCAACCGCGCGAACTCGTCGACAAAGCCCAGCATCTGGTTTGTCAATTCAAGATCATCGGCCGCTATCAGGTCGGCGGTGTTGCAGACGCGTTCGATCACGCCACCGTCCGGCCACATTTTTTCCAATTGAGGAAAGACAAGATCGCGCAGCTGATTGCGCCAGGTGAACGGCTGAAAATTTGTGTCATCGTCTCGCCAAGTTTGCCCGCTTTCCTCTAAAAAGCGAACCGCGTCTGCTTTGCGCACATTCAGCAGCGGCCGGATCAACCGCCCGCTGCGTGGACGCATGCCGGCCAGACCTTTGGCGGCCGTCCCACGACAAAGATTGATCAGCACGGTCTCCGCCTGATCCTCCATATGATGCGCCAGCGCAATCAGACGATCGTCACCCGCCACTTCACGTAAAAAAGCGTAGCGCTGATCACGTGCGTCCGACTCAGATCCAACTTTTGGTGCTTTCGCGGCTCCGACAACACACGTCAAATGGTTGCGCTCACAAAACGAACAAACAAAGCGTTCATCCTCTTCGCTTTCCTCCATACGCCAGCCATGATTAAAGTGCGCGACGACCAGCCGTTTTTTGTCAACCAGTCTCAATAAAACCAAAAGCAGCGCCATTGAATCGGCGCCGCCGGATACAGCAACTACAATCTCTTGATTTTGAGGAAGCAGATCTTCCCGCTCACAGAAGCTGTTCACATGTTCAATGAAGGTCTCAGAGTTCAAATTCCGCCTCCTCCGTCTCGGCGGGAGGAACGTCATTGTCTTTTGGAAATGGCGCGTATTCACCGCCGGACGTCGTTCGCTTCGCCCGCGCCGAGTCTGCGCTCACTTTGCCCGGTTTCGGTGGAACGCCAAGTGGATCATCGAGATAGGATGGCTCGATAAACAAAGTATAGTTTGACAACCAGCCAAGCGAGACGGTTCCTACCGAACCCGCTCTGTTTTTCGCGATGATCAGTTTCGCATCTTCCATTTTTTTTTGTAGATGATCGTCATCTTCACGGGTTTCCCGCGACAAAAACATGACGACATCCGCGTCCTGCTCGATCGCGCCGGACTCTCGCAGATCCGACAGCACCGGGCGCGAGTCTTTGCGGCGTTCGATTTCTCGACTGAGCTGTGACAACGCGATGACCGGGACATCAAGTTCTTTCGCCATGATTTTCAAAGAGCGGGAAATTTCAGAAATCTCTTGTTGGCGGCTGTCGCTGCGTCGATGAGGGGTCATCAGTTGCAGATAATCAATCACAACCAGACCGCATTTGCCTTCCATCTTCAACTGTCGACAACGTGAAAGCATTTCGATCGGCGTGTTGCCGGTACGGTCGTCAACATAGATTTTAGCCGCATATAAGACCGGTACAACTGTGCTGACCTTGTCCCATTCAGAGTCGTGAATGCGCCCGGTCTTGAGCTTGCGCGAGTCGATTCCGGACTGGGCTGACAGCATGCGGTTGCTGATTTCCTCTTTGGACATTTCAAGGCTGAAAATCACGACCGGCACATCATGCAGGGTCGCCGATTTCATCGCAATATTCAACGCAAGAGCTGATTTTCCAACCGCCGGCCGCGCGGCCAGAATGGTTAGAGTTCCGGGACCCAGTCCTCCGTTCAGAAGCTTGTCCAAAGATGGGTAGCCGGTCGGCACGCCGCGCAATTTTTTCTTGCCTTTCATCAACGCCATAAGATCATTGATGGTGCGACTTAATATAGAGGAGAAGGGTTCAATCCCGGAAACCGACTCTTGTTCGCGGATCGTGTAGATCTTGCGGGACGCCAGATCCAGCAGCGCGTTCGCGTCCTCGGCGTCGGTATAGCACATCTTGCTGATTTCATCCGCGGTCATCAGCAGCTGCCTGAGTAGATATTTCTGATGCACAACTTCGGCGTAGGCCATTGCGTTGCTGATCAAAGGCGCCGCGTCCGGCAACGACATCACATAGGCGCTGCCACCCGCTTTGATAAGAAGGTCGGTGCGTTCCAACTCATCACTCACAGTCAGAATGTCGACTGCCTTTCCACCGGAAGACAAGTTGCGGATCGCCTCATAAATGATCTGATGGTTTGGCTGGTAAAATTCTTCAGTTTTGAGAAAGGCCATAATTTGATTCAATATCTCAGAATCGGACATGCAACAGCCGAGGACGGATTTCTCCGCCTCGACATTGTTTGGTGGAACCTTCATATCCGGAATTTGGCCCGCCATGTTTACTCCGCTATCACATCAACACGAATATCCACACTTACCTCATTGTGAAGTTTCAAAGTGACATCTGTGGAGCCAATCGATTTGAGCGCCGTTTGAATCGTGATGCCCCGCTTGTCAACAGTGTATCCGGCTTCTTTGAGGCAGTTCGCCACGTCCATGGAAGTCAACGTGCCATATAGCTTGCCGCCCTCTCCCACTTTTTTCACCATGGTGAAAGACTTGCCGCTCAACTCCTCACCCATGGCTTTCGCCTCGGCGAGATTTTGCGCCTCCTTCGCGTTCAACGCTTTTTTCCTGGTGCGGACCACATTCATATTCTCTTTGGTCGCTTCGAGGGCCAATCCTTTTTTTAACAGAAAATTATTCGCGTAACCGGGCGCGACATCAACGATATCGTCCGCCTTTCCAAGCGATTTGACATCCTCCAACAATATAACTTTCATACTAATTTCATTCCTTTCATCTATCTTCAAGGCCAAGGTACTTTGAGGTCAAAAACCAATCGTTACCAATTTTTATCGTTATTTCTTGTCTGATTCGATCATTGATTATAGCATATAATTTGATTTTTCGAACTTCATCCTCACGGCGATCCCGACACTTAAAATCATCGCTCATATAAAAAACCGCCGTTGAAAACACGATCAACAGCGGTCGGATCTATTTCAAATTATTGAAATCAGTCGTCTTTGTACGGTAGCAAAGCCAAATGACGCGCGCGTTTGATTGCGGTGGTCAGCTGACGCTGATGCTTGGCGCAAGTTCCGGTCATGCGTTTGGGCAAAATCTTACCTTGTTCCGAGGTCAGCTTTTTCAAACGATTCACGTCTTTATAGTCGATGTGCTCGACTTTATCCACACAAAAAGTGCAAACTTTGCGTCTGCCTCTTGAACGGTTGAAATCACGGTTTCTGTAATCCGCCATTCTATACTCCTTTCTGAATCATCCTATAGGTCGAAAGGCAATGCAGTGTCATCTTCCGGCGCCGGGAAAAAGCCGTCTCCCTCCGCGCCTTCCGAAGTGGTCGGACGTTTGCCGGAGTACGATTGTCCGCCACCATATGAGCCGGCGGAGGGCGTGGATCCGGATCCGTAACCGGACGAGGATCCCGACGAGCCATAGGATGACTGTGAGCCGTAGCTCGATCCGTCACTTTTCTTGCTGTCGGCGAAATAGACCTCATCCGCGATAATCTCGGTGGTATATCGCTTGTTCCCCTCGGCGTCATCCCAGCTACGAGGCTGAATGCTGCCGACCAAAGCCATGCGCTGACCTTGGGTGAAATATCTCGCGACAAATTCCGCGGTCGATCTCCATGCGACGCACGGAATAAAATCCGTCTGTCTCTCGCCTTGCGCGTTTTTAAAACGGCGATCCACGGCCAAAGTGAAACTTACAACCGCCGTTCCGTTTTGCGTGTTGCGCAGTTCGGGATCACGCACCAATCGTCCTAACAATATCGCTTTATTCATTTGACACTTTCCTTCCCAACGAGTCCCACTCAATCACCTTTGCGGATAATGAGATATCTCAAGACACCTTCGGTAATGCGCATCACACGTTCGATCTCTCTGGGAGCGTCCGCGTTGGCGGAAAAGTTCGCCAGATAATAAATGCCTTCGCGCTGGTCTTGAATCTCATAAGCGAGACGCTTTCTGCCCCACTCATCGACATCGGCTAGTTCACCGTTCGCCTCGATCAAAGATTTCACTCTCTCGTTCAAAGCTGTGACCGATTCCTCACCCAATACCGGGTTTAGAATGTATACCATTTCATATTCGTTCATTTAAGTTTCACCTCCTCCTGGACTAGTGGCTTCACCCATAAGATGAAGCGAGGACAAGTCTCAATATTTCTGTATTTTACAGACAACCAATTTTATCCGCAAATGTTTGAATTGTCAAATTTATCGCCTCCCGTCCGGCATCAGGGTGAGTTGTAATCCGAATCCCCTGTTTATTAAGGGATAACCTTTACAAACCGGAAAAAGGAGATAACCTTTGCAAATCAATTATATACTGAGTTTGTTCAACCGAGCCGGTTAGGAAGGAATGAACCATGGCTCAATTTCAGCACCTTACCTTTGAAGAACGTTCAACGATTCACCGTTTGCTCAGCAACGGACAATCAATAACAAAGATCGCCCTTGAACTAAAGCGAGATCCAAAGACCATCTCAGACGAAATCCAACGAAACCGCACCGCTGTGTTCAAAGGAACCAGTAATCGCAACGCAAACTCATGCATACACCGCTATGACTGCACAAAAATACGTAGCGCATGCCCGACTTGTCTCAATCGACGTGGGATTTGTAAATTGTGTGGAGACTGTATACATACCTGCCCTGACTTCGTTGAAGAAATTTGTCCCAGGATCACTCGCGCTCCATTTTGTTGTAATGGATGTAGAAACAACATGAATTGTTCCTTGCGCCGTTTCCGTTACAATGCGGAGAAGGCACAATCGGCTTACAACCGCAGATTGATCGACAGTCGGACCGGTATTATGTTCACCCAAGAAGAGCTGCGTTACATTGATCAGATCATCCTCCCTTTGGTCGCTAAAGGGCAATCCATTCACCATATCTATGTCACTCATAAAAGACAGATGATCTGTTCAGAGAAAACACTTTATAACCTGATCGACAAAGGAGTGCTGCGCACGCGCAACGTGGATCTGATTAGTAAAGTTAAGCGAAAACGCCCCAAACATCGCCAACAACACAAGGTGGACAGACGCTGTCACGTCGGTCGCACCTTGCAGGATTTTCACAATTTCAAAGAACTTCACCCTGGAATCATTCCTGTGGAAATGGACTGCATCGAAGGCGTTTTGGAAGATCAGACCGTTCTGCTCACCTTGTATTGGCCCCATCTGCAGTTTCTCGTTGTGCGGGTTATGGCGGCTCAAACCGCTTTCGAGGTGCAGCGACAGTTTCAGTTGCTCCTCAACGAGCTCGGACCTGAACTCTTCCAATTACTCTTTCCCGTCATCTTAACCGACAGAGGGTCTGAGTTCTCCGATCCGGTCAGCATTGAAAAACTGACCGGCACGAGTATTTTTTATTGTGATCCCGGACGGGCGGATCAGAAACCTTGTGTGGAAAATGCCAACGGACTGGTACGTAGATTGGTACCAAAGGGGTTCAGCATTCAGGCGCTTACAATCGAAGATGGATTCACCATTTCTTCTCACCTGAATGCCTACACCCGCCTATCGCTCAACAATAAGTCCGCATATGAACTTGTTTTGAGCTTGTATGGACAAACTGTCCTTGACGCGCTGCATATCGATCAGATTGCGCCGGAAGACGTTGTTCTGACACCTACCGCACTGAGCCCCAGACTGGTACGTAAAACTTACGGACAGCAATAAGGTTAACGAATAGCACCTACTGAGTACTGAGCGCTTGGTTGAACAAACACAATTTCATCTATCCTTCTAAAAGGGGGTTTCAATTACAAATGATTCTTGTAATTGTGAACTTTTATTTACTGAGCTCTTTTTCCCTTTTATGGTTACAGACTAGCATAATTTTGGCAGGAATAAAGGCGTATTTTCTGATTTTCACCTCGTTTTCTGCCTTTTCTTAGGGATTCCAATTTCAAACAGGGGATTCGCTTTGCTATTCGCCCGTCCGGCATCAATTTTCGATGTGCAGGTAAATTTCTCAACCCCATTTAGGTCTGTCCATCAGCCGCTGAATCACAGACAATGTCAGCCAACGCCTGAACCATCCGCCGCAGTTGCTGAGCGCACAGGCGATAGACCTCCGACGACTGGCCAAACGGGTCCATGACTTCCTCAAACCAACCGTCCGGATCCATGTGGGTCGGATCAATCTTCTCACTGTTGAACTGAAGGTAGTCGGCGAACAAAAAAGTCTTGTGCTGTATCTGAGGGTTGAGCGCCAGCAGCATCTTGCTGTGAAAGCGGGTCATCGTCAAAATCAGGTCCGCCTCATCCAACAGCTCAGGGGTGACACGACTCGCTCTTTGGCCACGCGCGTCGATGTCATACTCTTGCAAAACCAACACTGCCTCCTCGGAAATCGTATCTTCCTCCAGCGCGCTTAAACCTGCGGATAGCGCTTGTAACCGGTCGGAGCAGAGGCGCTCATCGATTTCGCTTTGCATCAGTCGCTGAGCCATCGGACTTCGACAAGTGTTACCGGTGCATACAAATAAAATATTCATTTTTCCTCCGTACTGCTTACCGCTTTACGCAAACGATTCATATAAGCCGCCCCAATGCGATCTTCCGGCAGCGCCGAGGCGAAAATCACATCCGGGTGTCGGCTGTCCAGCGTCCGAAGCGCGTCAAACAAATGTTGGGCGGCCGCCACGCTGTCACCTTCTTCGCCATAATCATAAGTATAGATGATCGGCGTCTGATTATCTTCGCGGACGTCTTCCTTGTCCCATCCATCTAGGTTTTGTTCACAAATATCGATCATCGATCCATAAGTAAGCATCAAGCGTTCGCGGATCGCGTCGATCAATTCTCGCCCCGCGAAAATCGCCGCCCTGAAGTCAGCTTTGTTTTTGTAAAGCTCGGTTAGCAAATTCAGCAAGAACTCAAGCCGTTCAGCGCCGGAATCGCCTTCGATCAGCGTGACAGGCGCGTCAGGAGCGTAATGGCGATATTTCATGCCGGGGGCCCGCGGCACTGTGCCCGCTTCTGTTTTATGCAGTTCCAAACCACTTTCGAGCAAGATTCCACGCCAGTCTTTACCGGGGAAAGTGAAGCCCCGCGCGTCGAGGACGCCCAAAATCGCCTCAGCGGTGATAGCTCCCGGGCGCAAAATTTGAGGCTGGGTGGAGCTCATGTCCAACACCGTGGATTCCAATCCCACACGGCTGGGTCCTCCATCGATTACAAAAGGGATTAATCCACTAAGATCCTGAAGAACATGGGCCGCGTTGGTTGGGCTGGGGCGCCCTGAAAGGTTGGCGGACGGACCCGCCATCGGCAATCCCGCGAGACGCACAAGCATACGAGTGATCGGTGATTCGGGAACCCTCACACCTACGGTGTCCAGCCCTGCGGTCACGCAGTCGGGGACTATTTGAGAACGAGGTAGAACCAATGTCAACGGACCGGGCATGAACGCCTCGGCCAGCGCCCTGGCCGCCGACGAAAATGTTTTGACCAATGGTTCGATCGCGGCGACATCGGGCACATGCACAATCAACGGATTATCATTTGGCCTACCTTTGATGCGAAAAACCTCCGCAATCGCCGAAGGAAAAGTGATTGAGGCGCCCAAGCCATACACCGTCTCGGTGGGGAACGCCACCAGGCCACCATTTTGAATCACCTCAGCTGCCGGTTCAAGCAATTTCCGCAATGCCGACGGATCCTCTTTCACTGTCACCGCGGGTAACAGCTGTGTCTGATAGTTCATATATCTTTTGTCCATATCTCATTTGGACGCTCGACCGCGGCGGCGCGGTCGGCGGCGATTAGCGGTTCGATCAGCTGATCCAGATCGCCATTCAGGATGTCGTCCAACTTATAAATAGTCAAATTGACGCGGTGGTCGGTGACTCGATTCTGGTGAAAATTATAAGTTCGAATGCGTTCACTTCGATCTCCTGTGCCAACTTGTTTCTTCCTATCGGCCGAAACTTGCGAATCTTGCTTACGCTGCTCCAGGTCGTAGAGTCTGGAGCGCAACACACTCATGGCGCGGTCTTTGTTTTTATGTTGAGATCGCTGATCTTGACAGGTAACGACAACGCCGGTAGGCAAATGAGTGATTCGAATCGCGGAGGACGTCTTATTGACATGTTGACCACCCGCGCCCGATGCCCGATATGTGTCTATCTGTAAATCACTCGGATCAATATCGATCTTCACATCTTCAACTGCCGGCATGACTGCCACCGTGCAGGTGGAGGTATGAATACGTCCTCCTGATTCGGTAATCGGCACCCTCTGCACCCGGTGCACGCCGATTTCGTATTTTAATCGGCTATACGCGCCTTTGCCACGCAACATCACGACTACCTCTTTAATGCCCGAAAGTCCTGTTTCGCTGATATCGATCAACTCGGCCGTATACCCTCTTTTATCCGCGTAGGCAAGATACATTCGATACAAATCCTGGGCGAACAAAGCCGCCTCGTCACCGCCCGCCCCGCCACGGATTTCAAGATAGACATCCTTGTCATCATTGGGGTCGCCCGGAATCAAGGCTTGGCGCAACACTCGTTCCGCCTCTTCGCACTGCTCCGACAAAAGAGAACGCTCGACACGTATCATTTCACGCAATTCAGTCTCGGACGCATCCGTTTCAAAATATAGATCATCCGTCTGTTTAAGCTCCAAACGTAACCTCGAGAATTCCCGCAAAGCGGTGACGATTGGTTCCAGTTCACTTAATTCTTTGACAATTCGTAAATACGCGTCGTTGTCTTCATACACCGCTGGATCGGTCATACGCATCGTTAATTCCGAATATCTGTTTTCAATTTGTTTGAGTTGGGCATCCATCGCTCTGATTCACTCCGAAAAACTTGTTATTCTGTCCGCTCACCTTTACCCACTACATCCGCCGTGGCCTTCTCCAGCGCACGTCTGGTTAATGTCATCTGATGCTTGCAAGTCTCACACTCCAATCGGGCGTCCGCTCCCACACGGATGAGATACCAGATATCTCCGCCGCACGGATGTTTTTTACGTAGTCTGACGCGCATTCCCCGCTCAAATGGAAATCGATCAAATTTAGCAGTCAACGTGCACCTCCCTGTGTCGCCGGATCGGCAATTTCACCTTCTGACCGCGATCAACACCCGATCTCTTCCCGCCATGTCCGGCAGGTCCTCAACCCGGACAAAATCCGTTCGCTTTCGTGCCAACGCCAATAACTCTTGTTTTTGGTCATGACCATGCTCGATCATCAAACGACCTCCGGGTCTTAGTCTGTCGCCCGCTCCTTCAATGAGGATTTGAATCAAATCCAGACCGTCCGTTCCGCCATCCAACGCCAGCCGCGGCTCGTAACGCACGACGGAATCACTGAGTTGGTCGACAACCGCGCTTTGAATATATGGTGGATTGCTGACGATCAGATCAAACGGTTCAGCGGTGTTCGGAAACGCGTCAAAGCCGTCCGATTCAATCAAGCTTATGAACGCCTCCGCGCTGTGGAAAAGGATGTTTTGATCCGCCAATCTCAACGCTGAAATCGACAGATCGGACGCGGCAACCACGGCGGGCGGCACATCTCGCTCGAGCAACGACAGCGCGATGGCCAGGGCAACACATCCGGTTCCGGTGCATAGATCCAACACACGCGCCGGACGGTTCAGCGATATAAGATACTCTATCGCATGAGACACCAGTGTTTCGGTGTCCGGACGCGGAATCAGCACCCCGCGCTGACAAAAAATCTGATAACCATAAAAAAATGTGTGGCCTAAAATATATGGGATCGGCTCGAAGTCCTGATAACGTTCCAGCCACTCAACAAATTCACAAGCCTCTTCGCGTGTCAGTGACTCGTCTTTTTTCCAGCGAAGGTCGGACGGCGAAATACCGAGCACACCGGCCAACAACTGACGGGCGACCACTCGAGAATCATCCCCATCCAGGGCCTCCCTCGCGTTTTGCGCAAGATAATCCGCGCCGGACCGCGACGCTTCCTCGATCGTCCGGCCGGCTCGAACCGCCTCACCAGTCCGCATCGTCCTCTTCCTTTGGCAGAACCGCTTTCATCGCGGTGATCGATACCTCAAGAATATCATCATCCGGCTCTTTCGTTGTCAAACGTTGCAACAAAAGACCCGGCGCTGAGATAATGGCACCAACTCTGCTGTTCGCCCGTGCGCCGGCGTATCGTTGCAACTCATACGCGATGCCGGTAATTACAGGGATCAACGCGATACGGATCGCCATATTGATCCACGGATCGTACCAACCGAAAAAAGAATGAATGAACACACTCAAAAAAACCACAAAAAATATGAATGAGGTCCCACAGCGTGGATGAAAACGACTAAACTCACGTACATTTTCCACAATCAACGCCCTGTCCGCCTCATAGCAGGCGATGGTCTTATGCTCCGCTCCATGATATTGCCATGTACGGGCTACATCTTTCGAACGCGAGGCAAGCCACATGTAGAGCAACAAGATAAAAATGCGCAACATTCCTTCCACAAGGTTATAAACGAACGTGCCACTAAAGCCATTTCCCTTAACCAAACCCGTTGCACTTAAAGTCAAGGTCGTCAAAAAATTAGGTAGCAAAATAAAGACGCCAACCGAAATCAGCACACTGAGCAGCACCGTCAAGACAATCAACGCTCCATCGAATTTATTGTTATTCGTTTTGGCAGATTTTGTGGGCGCGAAGATCGCATCTGCTCCGCCGTCCTCGTCGGCGCCAACTTCATGCCGTGTCGCTTCGTCGATTATAAGTTTCGCCGTCGCCCCATCCGGTGCGGGTTGCTCGTCGGCCGGTTCTTGCGATTCGTCAGGCGCGTATTCTTCGGCAAGATCGGCGGAACGAGTTAACGCTTTCATGCCGACCGACAGCTGGCCTACCAGCCTGATGAACCCACGCACAAAGGGAATGCGCGCCAAAGAGCCAAATTTTTTTGTCGGTTGCTCCTCCAATTTGATGGAGTGATCCGGCAACCGCACAGCCAGCGCGGTTTTGTGCGGTCCAATCATCATCAGTCCTTCTATCAGCGCTTGCCCTCCGATGGAAGTCCGACGCACTTCGGGTGGCACATTTGAATTTAGTTTTTTCATATATCGACTCCGTGTTTTGTATGCGCTTCTGTTAACTTAATAAAAAAAGAGATCTGAAATGCCTTTGGTACAATAGTTTCACCACAAAACAGGTACCTCCCTAAGGAAAGGAGCAAATCAGATCTCATGAAAAGTATACCATCTAATCTAACTTGTCCCCGCTGTTTCTCTAAAAGCCTTTACCACTTCGGTAAAGATAAAAAAGGTAATCAGAAGTTCCAGTGTCGCAATTGCATGAGACAATGGGCACCTGCCAGTAAGAATAAGAAGGAAGATTTTCAAAGAAAGTACCCTCCTTGTCCTAAGTGTGGTAGGGCTAGCTTCCTGCACCATGACTACAAGCTGTATTCCAACTTTCGTTGTGGAGACAAGAAGTGTTACCACTCTTTCTTTGTTGTAAAGCTGGTTGAAATTCCATCCTGCTCGTCTAAAGTTATTCCGCTAGAGCAGTTCACAATGAAACGAATGCGTCATCCTTTCCATCTTGTTCTAACGGCTCTCATCCATTACTTTATTGGCAATTCCACCTTGAGAAAGGTTTCTGAAACACTTCGACTCGCACACAACATTGAGGTGTCTCATGTCACAATCTCTAAGTGGTGTAAACGCTTCGCGCCTGCTCTCCTAGCGGCAGCTGAACCTTACAAGAAGCAGATCAACCTAGCTGACTCTGACGAATGGCATTTTGACGAAACCTACGTGAAGATCAAGGGCAAATGGTATTATCTCTGGCTTGCCATGGATTCTGAAACAAGGATGATTCTGGACTTTCATCTGTCACCAACCAGAGATACTACGTCCGCCTACTCTCTCATTCACAGCTGTCAGGAGCAGTTTGGCAATCCACAAAGCATGTTCGTCACAGACAGATATCCCGCTTACCAAAGAGCGTTCGATCACCTTGCTCCCTGTGTTGAGCACCAGCTCGTCGAAGCGTTCTCTGATGATATTTCCAACAATGTCATGGAAGCGTTTAATGGCCAGTTTAAGGCTTGGTATAAGGCTAAAAGAGGCTTTGACTCTTTTGAGTCTGCTAACATCCTGATTGCGCTTTATATCTTCTTTTACAACTACATCAGACCGCACCAATCTCTCTTCAACTGGACTCCAGCTCAGGTTGCCGGGGCACAGTACCAAGAAAAACAAAGGAGAGCCTGTCTTCTGATTGCTTAGGCATATTCAGTTCTCAAAGTTCAATTGAATCTCTTTCGAGATTTCTTTCGCATGTCCGGATTTTATTCTTTCGCTTTCCTTACATGCTTTCTTTGTGCTATCTTCTTTTCAACTGGTGAATCCTTAAGTTTCTTCTGAATCTTTGTTCGCCAATTGCATTTCAGATCTCTTGTCTCTCATCTTTAATTAACAGAGCCTTGTATGCATACAAAAAAGAGGATGGTCGCCATCCCCTTTAGTCTGTTATTTCTTGTTTTTTTCCATTCTGCGTTTGAACTTATCAACACGCCCGCCGGTATCTACCAGTTTCTGTTTGCCGGTGAAAAATGGATGGCATTGAGAGCAAATATCAACTGAGATGTCTCCTGATGTGGATCGCGTTTCAAATGTGTTCCCACAGGCGCAACGCACAACACATTTTTCATATTTAGGATGAATTCCTTTTTTCATTTTAAACTACCTCTTTTCGCAAGTGCACGGCGCGTGCGCAATGGTGGGCACGTATGCCGTACAGGCTGAGTAAACCATGTAATTGTATACATTAAACCGTTCAGTGTCAACTACGAAAATAAGTGAAGAAGCCCGATTTTCTCACTTTTTTGGTGACCCGTTTCCCTGTTTTTTTAGGCCCATCGCGTCGAACATCGAACGATCGTTGAGCGAAACATTGATGGAGGAAACAAAGTGCTGATTGTTATTGGTTTTGGTCAACAGACTAATAACGGTTTCGGTAACAGTGGTCACATCCATTTGTCCGAAAGCCTTGCGGATCGCCCAGGCAGACTCCAATTGGTCGCGATCAAGCAGCAACTCTTCCCGTCTGGTGCCCGAGCGTACAATGTCGATCGCCGGAAACACCCTTTTTTCGGACAACTTGCGGTCTAAAATGACCTCCATATTACCGGTCCCCTTAAACTCTTCAAAAATGACTTCATCCATCCTCGAACCGGTATCAACCAAAGCAGTGGCGACAATCGTCAAGCTGCCACCGTTTTCGATGTTTCGCGCCGCACCAAAAAAACGTTTGGGACCATACAAAGCGCCCGGATCAAGTCCACCGGACAACGTCCTACCGGTCGGATTGATAGTCAGGTTATAGGCTCGAGACAGTCGTGTGACACTATCGAGCAAAATAACGACATCCTCACCGAGCTCCACCAGACGCATCGCCCGCTCAAGGACCAATTCAACTATGCGCACATGGTTTTCCGGTGTTTTGTCGAAGGTGGAATAGACAACTTCTCCCTTAATGGAACGTTGCATATCCGTGACCTCTTCCGGTCGTTCGTCGATCAACAGCACAATCAGTTTGGCATCCGGATCGTTGATGGAAATGGCGTTGGCTATTTTTTGTAATAAAATGGTTTTACCGGCTTTGGGCGGCGAGACAATCATGCCGCGTTGGCCTTTTCCGATCGGAGCGACCAAGTCAATGATACGGGTTGACAGTTCGTTTCTTGTCGTTTCTAGCACAAACCGTTCATTCGGGTAAATTGGAGTCAAGCGTTCAAAATGAGGGCGTCGAATCATGCGGTCAGGCGGCAGACCATTGACGGATTTGATAAAAAAGATTGCCTGATAGCGATCACTGTCGCGTTTCATTCTACCCGGACCGACGACAAAGTCACCTTGTCTTAGATTAAAGCGTCGAATAAACTGGGGCGGCACATAGATATCCTGGTTACTTTGAATGTAATTCTCTCTGCGCAAAAAACCATAGCCATCCGGCATGATCTCCAACACTCCTGAAACATCCTCACCGGAATCAAGTGGGCGGCGGCCCGACGAACGGTCCTGTGGGGCATCAGCTTTATCCGCGCGCTGGGTTGAGGTTGAGTTCATTTCCTGTTCACCGGCTGCCCTGTCTCCGGAGGTCTGACGGTCGGCGATAGGTTTGTCGGATTCAGATTGTTCGCTTCTCCGGGTCCTGTGATTCGTTTTTAAATCCGCGGTCTCCGGTTTGAGACGAACCTTGGCATCCTCTCCGCCCTCCGCCTCCATTTTTTGCTCGACGCCGGATCGTTTGTCCGACAGCCCGTTCGGGTCCTGCTCATCATCCTCTTTTTCCGAATCCCCCGATTCCTTAGGCTGTTCAGCCTTCTCCCGCTCCTGACCGGTCGGCAGCATCACGGTCTTGCGCAGAGCGGACTGCGGTCGCACGGAATCGGACTGTGGTTCTGATATTGCCGGGATGTCCTCTTCGACAGTTTCGAAAACCGCGGATTTCTCCTGCCGCTTCGAGCTTGATCTCGGCTTGCGCTCAACTTTCACCGTGTTCTCTTTAGGTGTCGTTTTCTGCTCAGCCTTGATTTGCTCCGTTTTGGCCTCCTCTTCTTCACTTGCCTGCGTCAACGCACTGCCGGCCGTCGGATTTTCCATCAGATTCTGCAGATGTTCGCGTAACTCGGGCAACCTCATTTTACGCGCCTCATCTTCAGGCATGACGCCGGAAATGCGGACGATCTCAAGAAGAGTTTTTTTGCTCTTCCTTTTAAAGTTAACTGATTTCATTCAACAAACCCCTTGTGGAACTCCCTTTAGACTCGCCAAAAAAACAATTTGACAGAGTTTCGGATAAAATCGATATATAGACATAAAAATACAAAACACAAAAAATCAATCTAAATTATTTGGAAATACAATGCGTGAAAATCAGGGAGGATAACCGCGGAAGCAGTCAATAACTGATTATAGAAGTGGATTCCGGGTTTCGTCAACCACTTCTATCAGTTTCCATCAGTTTCTATCAGTTAAAGCATAAAATTAGCGAAAATCAACTCAGACCGGAGAATTTATCCATCATCGTCAACGCCCGACCGGTTCCGATGGCCACACACTGCTCCGGTTTGTCGGCCACGATCGTGTCGACACCAATCTTTGACGCCAACATGCGGTCCAAACCATAAAGTTTCGCACCCCCTCCGCTTAAAACCACACCGCGCTCACTGATATCCGCCATCAACTCAGGCGGCGTCTTCTCCAGCACGTTATGAACCGCGTCAAAAATATCCGATACAGGTTCTTCCAAAGCTTCCAACATCTCAGTTGAGTTCACAACAACCGAACTTGGCAAACCGGTGATCAGATTGCGTCCCCGCACCTCCATCGTCAATTCCTCATCCCGAGGATAGGCGCAACCAATACGGATCTTAAGCTCTTCGGCCGTTTTTTCGCCGATCAGAATATTGTGTTTGCGGCGCACATGCTTAATGATGCACTCGTCAAACCGATCACCCGCTATTTTCAGCGAGGCATCAACGACCGGCTCAGACAAAGAAATCACCGCGATGTCCGTCGTGCCGCCACCGATGTCGATAATCATGCTGCCAACCGGCAAAGTGATGTCAATTCCCGCGCCAATCGCCGCGGCGACCGGTTCGCGGATCAGATACACCTCCTTCGCGCCGGCGTTCTTGCAGGAGTCCTCCACGGCCTTCTGCTCGACCGGAGTGATGACACTGGGCACACAGACGACGATCGTCGGTTTGAACAGTGAACTTAAAAACCCGGTGTCCACCCGATTAATGAACGTGCGAAGCATAATTTCGCACACTTTGAAATCAGAGATCACGCCGTCACGCAACGGGCGGACCGCTTCCACAACTCCCGGTGTGCGCCCGACCATGTCAGCCGCGGACTGACCCACCGCCAACACCTTTCCCGTACGTGTGTTAATCGCGACAACCGAGGGCTCGCTCAGCACGATTCCCTTTCCCCTAACATAGATCAAAACAGTGGCGGTACCCAGATCGATACCTATATCCAAGCCTAATCGCATATAGATCCTTCCCTTTTCGCAGCACTCAAAAATAAGGGTGGCTTTGTTCGAAAAAATATTCAGCGGTTAGACACACTGACATGTTTTTAGTAGACAATTGACAATAATGATACAATATAGATCGAGTTTATTCAACGAACGGAGAACCTAAAATCATGAAATGGGCCGCCCTGATATTGATGACAATTGATCATTTAGCCTTGTACTTCACAGGTGTTTGGCCCAACGAGTTGGTGGTCGTTTGCAGGTTGTTGGGTCGGCTCGCCTTTCCTGTCTTCGCTTACCAGCTTTCGTTGGGCTATTCCCGCACACAATCGTTGCCCAAGTACATACTGCGGACCGCCGCTTTCGCCACCGCGGGTCAGGCGGTCATGGAGCTGGTCGCCTCGCATACCGGAGCGTTTGTCTTTCGCAATGTTTTGTTCACCTTTACTTTCAGCCTGCTGGTTTTGTTGGGCTTTGACTTGATGACAAAGTCCATCTCGGACATGGTCGCCACCATGCGACCGGCGACAAACACCACAAATGATTCACGGGCGACACCCCCGGGTTATGGTGTGAAAATCAATGTCAAAGGAATATCCTTACCCAGTCGCGTCGGTTTCATCGCGGGCTTGATTTTATTGGTTATCGGCTTCACTGCGGTGATCCTGATCAACTCCGATTATACATACTATGGAGTTTTAACGGTGTTGTTGTTTCACATTGTAAATGAACATACCGACCCTTTGTCACACAACTCATCCGACGAATCGGTAAGAAAGTTCATCTCTTTTATGTTCCGGGTCTACCTACTTCTGAACGTCGTCTATCTTGTGATCAATGTGGTCTTGTTTGGCCGCTCGCTCAACTTCTATCTTATGCAATGTTTTTCTGTCTTCGCCGTCACTCTTTTCCCTTTGGAGAGAAAAGCCCGCAAGCCGGGAAAAATCAGCAAATATTTCTTCTATGTCTATTACCCCGCTCATCTTGTGTTGATCATGTGGCTGAGCACGATTTTGTGACACATCGGGCAACGACTCAGCCGCCGAGACACGCCGTGAACTATGCGAGTTTGGTTGGGTTGTGTTACTATAATTAAATCGTTTTCACTGTGGAAAAACCACCAGGAGGTTTCGTCAAGGATGTCTTATTCAATTGAAACAGACCGAAAATGGCAAAAAATATGGGCCGAAATGGGAATGTCCTCATACGACATGTCCAACTCGGATAAAAAACTTTATGTGCTGGAAATGTTCTCCTATCCATCCGGCGCCAATCTGCATATCGGTCATTGGTATAATTACGCCTTAGCTGATACATATGCGCGCATGAAAAGAATGCAGGGAAAGCATGTCTTTCAACCCATGGGGTTCGACGCCTTTGGTCTGCCCGCCGAAAACTACGCGATTCAAACCGGCATCCACCCAATGGATAGCACGCGAAAAAATATTGAGACAATGGAGAAACAACTGCGCGAGATGGGCGGCATGTTCGCCTGGGATCATGAGCTCGCCACCTGCGAGCCCGAATATTATCGCTGGAACCAGTGGCTTTTCCTACAGCTTTACAAAAATGATCTGGCCTACCGCAAAAACGCGCCGGTCAACTGGTGCCCGGACTGTCAGACCGTGCTAGCCAACGAGCAGGTTGTCGATGACGGGCATTGCGAGCGCTGTGGCGCCGAGGTCACCCGTAGAAATCTAACCCAGTGGTTTTTTAAGATAACCGACTACGCTCAGGAATTGCTGGACAAGTTGGAAGATCTTGACTGGCCCGACAAGACTAAGAAAATACAACAAAACTGGATTGGTCGATCCGCAGGCAGTCAATTGCGATTCACCGCTGTCAAAGACGGAGCGCCTGTCGTCAATGAGGACGGCAGTCCGTTACCGCTCGACGTGTTCACCACCCGTGCGGATACTCTGATGGGTGTCACATATGTGGTCGTCGCTCCCGAAAGCGAATTGTGCGCGCTGTTGACCACCAACGCTCAGAGCGAACAGATGGCCAAATATATTGAACAGACACATAAATCCTCGGAAATAGACCGCATGTCGGTCACCCGTGAGAAAACCGGTGTCTTCACAGGATCGTACGCCGTGCATCCGGTCACCTCCGAACAGGTGCCAATCTGGGCGGCCGACTATGTGATCGCCGGCTACGGAACCGGCGTTGTTATGGCAGTTCCGGCCCACGACGAGCGTGATTTCGAATTCGCCACCAAATTTGGCCTACCGATTCCGCGCGTCATCGATTCCGCGGATGGCTCACCAACCGAACTTCCTTTCACCGAGTATGGCAGACTGGTCAATTCCGGCTTGTTTGACGGGCTGACCAGCGAAGAGGCGATCGACGCGATTGTTGAAGATTTGTCAAAAAGACAGCTGGGAGAAAGAAAAATCAACTATCGGTTGAAGGACTGGTTGGTTTCCAGACAACGCTACTGGGGAACTCCAATCCCGATTGTCTATTGCGACGACTGTGGCACAGTGCCTGTGCCCGAGGATCAGCTTCCCGTCACCTTGCCCTATGATGTGGAATTTAAGCCCGATGGTAAAAGCCCGCTATCCAAATCCTCTGAGTTCATCAATACGGTTTGCCCGAAGTGCGGAAAGCCCGCGCGGCGGGACGCGGATACCTTGGACACCTTTGTGTGCTCCTCTTGGTATCAATTCCGCTTCATTGATCCACACAACGACAAACAACCCTTTGATTCCGATCTGGTCAACCGGTTCGGACCGGTCGATGTCTATGTCGGTGGAGCGGAGCACGCCGCGATGCATTTATTATACTCGCGGTTCATCACCAAAGTTTTGCGCGACCTCGGCTATTTAAAATTTGACGAACCCTTCCTTCGGTTGATTCACCAAGGCACAATCCTGGGTGAGGACGGACAAAAAATGTCAAAGTCACGCGGCAACACGATTTCTCCGGATACCTACATCACCAAGTACGGCTCGGATATTTTCCGACTGTACCTGGCCTTCGGCTTTTCTTATATCGAAGGTGGTCCATGGAGTGATGATGGGGTACGCGCGATCGCCAAGCTGATCAGTCGCGTCGAACGATTGACCGAAGACGTCTTGAGTCGCGGCGGCGATTTGCCTACCAACGGCGTGTCTACGCCCTCCACCCCTTCCGCCCGCGAGCTGAATTATGCGCGCAATTTCGCGATCCGCGGAGTTACGATCGACGCGGAAAAATTTCAATTCAATACCTCTGTCGCGCGCATCATGGAGTTTGTGAGCGCTTTGATCAAATACGGCGCCACCGCTGACTGCGACTCGACCTTCTACCGTGCCGCGCTACAAGACCTATTGTTGATTCTCGCGCCGTTCGCTCCTCATTTCGCCGAGGAGAACTGGCAATCGCTCGGCCATGAAGACAGTATTTTCAATGCGCCCTGGCCGGTCCACGATGAGGCCGCGTTGACACTCGACACTGTGGAGATCGCGATTCAGGTCAACGGCAAAATCGTGACTCGGCTCGACGTGGATTCAACCGCCGAACAAGATCAGATCAAAGAAATCGCTTTGGCCGATCAGATTGTGGCCGAACGTGTCGGCACGAAAAAGGTGATCAAATTCATCTATGTGCCCGGCAGACTGGCGAATTTCGTTGTGAAATGACGATGGATCGAATGCGCAAATACAAGCGCTTTACAAACAACACCTGCGCGCGGGTGTTGTTTGTTCTATTCGTCAGTTGGATATTGCTGATTTTCACCGCCTCGCTGATGCCGGGCGGCGCGTCTTCAGACCAATCCGACACACTGGTTAAGTGGTTGGGACCCTTGTTGTCCCGCTTTCCGTCGATCACCGAGCCGGGTTATTTTGTCCGTAAGATGGCCCATTTGACAGAGTATTTCGTACTGGGCGCGCTGGCGGCGGCTCAACGCCCGCCATTGACCGGGGCGCGAACCGCAATTCGCGCGTTCAGCGGACCCTTGACGGCAATAATCGACGAGCACTTCGTCCAGGCCCTTTTATCTGTAGATCGTGGCCCTTCTTGGTCTGACGTCGGGCTGGATCTGCTGGGCTATTATATCGGGCTAACAATAATCGGCGGAATTATTTACATTCAATCAAGTCGAAAAGCAAAGAGTCCCAAATCTTAAAGTCCCAAAATCAATGGTTGAGGCGAAAAAATGGCGCGAACTTCACCATTAAGCGCGCGCCATGCAATAGAATAACCAATTGATCTGATCGGACCCGTTCGATCCGTCAGCTCACAAACCAACCGCCCGGCAAGAAGATGCGCTCATTCTCAAAGCGCTCGAAGGCGTCCGGCATCGCGTAATCCGCGACCACTTTCATATGTTCCCATTTTGAAGCCGACGAAATCTCGTCAAACACCGCGACCGCGTTGAAACCACCTTTTTTCGCGCCTTCCAACCCATGCAGCACATCTTCAAACACCACACAGCGCTCAGGAGGCACGTCGATTCTCTCAGCGCCGGCCCAATACATATCCGGTTCGGACTTGGGAACCATCACATCATGCTCTGTGATAATCGCCTCGAACCAGTCTTCGATGCCGTTGGAGCGCAGGGCCGTGACAACCAGTTGGGGAACCGAAGCGGTGCAGACAACCAGTGGAATTTTCTTTGTTTTGAGCCAGGACAGGCAATCTTTCGCCCCCGGCTTGAGCTTCACATCATCGCGATAGCGATCCTGAGCCATTTCAAACCATTGGGCGGTAATAGCCTCAACGGAATCCTTGAAGCCATAGCGATCTTTTGCGTATTGTGCGGCGTCGCGGAACGGCAAAGAACGCATCACCTCACCAAACTCGGCATCATAGACCTGACCACGGTTTTCTAAAAAAGCGACGTCCAGATTTTCCCAGACCCACATGGAATCCCCCAGAGTGCCGTCAAAATCAAATATGACACCTTCCGCCCGAAAGTTCGTCCGATCATTAAAATCGTTAATCTCTCTCACGGTCACACTCCTTCTTTCCGGCAACTGTCCATCAGCTTTCAAATCCTGAGCGCCCATTTCGGGTCATCCACTGAGCCCAGAAAGGCGTGGCCAAAAAGATGGATGAATAGGATCCGACGACCATGCCCACCATCATCGGCAAGGCGAATTCCCGGATGCTCTCAATGTTATAGATTAAAGAGAATACATAGGCCACGCTAACCGCCAGAAAAGCACAGACACTGGTCGTGATGGAACGGGACAGCACCTCATTGATCGACCGATCGACCAATTGAGGCAAGGTCTCCTCTCGATTGGCACGGTTTCCTTTGTTCTCGCGTATACGATCGAATATGACGATCGTGTCATTGACCGACCAGCCTAGGATTGAAAGTACCACCGCGATGACGGTCTCATTCAGAGCAGCGCGCATAAAGATAAACACAAAAAACGCGATCAACACATCGTGGAACAGCGCCAACAGTGAGAACACGCCGGCCGAGGGGCCGGAAATCGTTCGGAAACGAATCCAAACATAGATCACGATCAACGCGGAGGCGACTAAGATGGCAAGCAATCCCTTGATCAACGTCTCACGTCCGATAAAAGGGTCCACGACATTGGTTTCCGACACCTTAAACTGCGCATCGGGAAAATTTTCGGTCAAGGCACTGCGCAGACTCGTCTGTTTCTCGGTGGACAGGGCGTCATCGCCCGCCACATTGACGACCAGACTTCTGGTTTTGGTGCCAAGATTCTCGGTCAGTTGCAAAGAGACCGATTGTTCAAGGGTGTCCTCAATGATCGGTTCGATCTCATTTAAATCAATCTCCCCTTCATACGTGTAGGTCAAAATGCTGCCACCTTTAAATTGAATATCGAGATTCAATCCAAAGACAAACAAAGCGATAAAACCAACTAAAATGAGAGCCAGCGATCCGGCCATGAATTTGTGACGATGTTTATAAAAACTGAACATTAACCCAATCTCCTCCTTGACACGAACATGGCGGGCTTGCGCAGCCCATCAAACTGAACCAGAGAGCGGGTCAGGTGGTGCGACAAAGTGGCGCCGCAAACCAGGTTAAGCACAACACCGACAAGCAGTGAATAGCCAAACGAAAGCATGGAGCCTGAGCCGAAAATAATCAGACAGGCAGCGGCGATCGCGACCGTCACATTGCCATCCAGTACGGATGAGAATGCCTGATCGAATCCAATTTCAACCGCGCTGCGGACATTGTTTCCTTTAACCAGTTCTTCCTGAATGCGCTCGGAGATGATCACATTCGCGTCGACGCCCATGCCGATGGACAGGATAATACCCGCTATTCCCTGCAAAGTAAGAGTTTGTTGAGGGATTGAGATGGCAAGTAAAATACCCGACACCTGAGCGGTCAACGCGATGGTCGCGACAAAACCGTTCAAGCGGTAGCGCGCCAACATAATCAAGCAAAGCATGACAAACGCCACAGCGCCCGCTCTGATCATGACGTCCAGGGCGTCACTTCCAAGCTGGGGGCTGATTGTGCTGCTTGAGGTGGCGGTTATCGCGAATGGCAGCGCGCCGGCGTTGATCTTATTCGCCAGCTCGATTGCCTCTTCGGGTCCCGACATGCCGGTGATCGTCGCCTCATTGCCGGTGATTTTTGTTTGGACCGTCGGATTGGAGATCATCTGCTCATCCATATTGATTGAAATCTGCTGCCCGATCAACTGACCTGTCGCCTCGGAAAACTTAGCTTCACCTTCGGGCTTCAACCGAAGCAGGACAATGTTGTTTCCGGTCTGCGGATCCACTCCGCCACTCGCGCTTTCAACATCCGAACCGGTTAAAACCACGTTGCCGGACGGATCCTTGAACGTCAGCAAAGCGGTCTCACCGAGCTCTTCAATCGCGGTATCCGGGTCAAAGTTGTTGTCACCTGATTTCCAGGGAAAGCGTACCACGACACGTCCGTTGGTGGAGTCGATGATGACATCGCGATCCAAAATGCCCAGATTATCCAGACGCGTCTCCATGACGGCGCGAATCGAACTCAATTGCGCCTCAGTGGGTTTTCCCTCATATTCGGTGGGGACATAAATCGCCTCCACACCACCTCGGATATCAATCCCAAAGCGAATTTCCTTTGCGCCGTGAACCGACACACGCTTGCCTCCGGGCGTGGGCAACACGACTCCGTACAGACAAACCAGCACCGCCAAGATCACAACAGCCGTCAATACAAAAAACGTCCTTCTATGACCTTTGACCAACTTTCCTTTTTTCGTGTATGACTTTCGCGCCATCTTACCGCAACATCCTTTCATTTACCTCATTCAACAGACCGATCCGATTTCGGATTGTCCAGCTTTGACAATTGCTCCAAAACAGGTTCGCGCCTGTCTTCGCGCCGAGCCTGATAGATCGCGGCGTCCAACTCCGTCGACGTCAACAAAGTGCGATCAATCGGCTGGACAAACGCGCGATTTCTACCATAGATGATATTCATACGCTTCAGCCACTTGACATCCCATCCTTCGAGCACACCCGGCCCGACGCGCCATCTCCAATTTCCACTCGGAACGCCCGGAATATTCATGCGCGCATCGCTCCCATATCCCAGAAAGTCCTGCATCGGGGCGACCGCGAGAAAGGCGACCGAAGACCACACCGCACGCACCAAAGTCTTGCAGACCGCTGAGTTCGCGCCGCCACCCATCCAGTCACCATCGATCGGATAGCCAACATATTCCAAAGCGTAGTTTCGCTCATCTTTGCCCGCGGCGCAGATCCATCCCAAAGACGTGTTGTTGTCGTGGGTGCCTGTGTACGCGCATAGATTTTTGATGTATGAATGAGGCAGGTCGGAATCGTCAAAATAAGGATTGAAGGCGAACTGCAAAACCTTCATGCCCGGAAATCCACTTTCTTTCAAAAAGTCCCGGACATTGTCATTTATGTCGCCGAGATCCTCGGCGATTATATTGACGTCGCCAAGATAGCGGCGCACCGTGTTGAACAATGACATCGCCGGCCCTTTGCGCCATTCACCGTTGCGCGCGGTCGTCTCACCAAAGGGTACCGCCCAATATGACTCAAATCCACGGAAATGGTCAATTCGGACTCGGTTAAACATCTCGAGTGAAAAACGGATGCGTTCAACCCACCACGCGAAATCATCCTTGGCCAACTCGTCCCAGTCATAGATCGGATTGCCCCAGAGCTGCCCATCTTCGGAAAAATAATCCGGTGGCACGCCTGACACAACTTCCATGTTCAAGTCCTCATCCAGGAGAAAATAGCGCATGTTGCTCCAGATGTCACTGCTGTCCGCGGCCACATAAAAAGGCATGTCTCCGATGAATCCAACACCCTTTTTGTTGGCGTAATCCCGAAGATCGCTCCATTGCTTATGAAATAGCCATTGGGTGAAATAGATGTATTGAAGCTCGGTCAGATGCTCATCAAGAAAGGCGTTGAGCGCCTCATTGTCATGAGTCTTCAATCCAACCTCTTCCCACTCCCACCAGGGAAGCTTTCGATAATAATTGCGGATCACCGTGAACGCGCCATAGTCGTGCAGCCAGCGGCGCTCCTTAACAAAATTTAAGACCTGACCCATGATCTCATTGTCCGCCCGCGTATATGCCAGGCGAAGATACAATTCAGAATTTTGCCTGACAAAATCGTAATCAACCGCGTGGACGTCGCCGTTGTACTCAAATTGCTTGACTTCCTGCCAGGTCAGCAGTCCGTCCTCCACCAAACCGCGCGGATCGATAAACCATATATTGCCCGCGAAAGCGGATGTCGAGGAGTAAGGTGAGTCACCCGCCCCCGGTTGTGTAAACGGCAGCACCTGCCAATAGGTCACCTCAGCGGCGACCAGCTTATCCACAAAGCGGCGCGCCTCCTCACCGAAAGTGCCAATGCCGAACGGCCCCGACAAGGAAGAGATATGCATAATAATGCTATTTTCTCTAAGACGTTTATCCATGATCAAGCTCCTCTATGTCTCATACTTCGCTTCCAGCCTGCCAAACAACGCGGATGCCGCGATTCCAATCATCAGCATGGCGACACAAAATAAGAGTGACTGCCACAGGATCAGACCGGATGCGGCCAATCCTTCCGCGGTTAAAGCCGGGTATACAATTGTCGGGAAAATGACCAGCGACGAGCCGACCACCATGCCCAAAATAACATGGTACATACCGGCGTAGAATCGCTTAAACAGCCAATTCACCAACTTGGCGAACAACAGCACGCAGACGATCAAGCCCAACGAAAGAGGGATGACAACACCCATGTCCAGCTTACTGACGCCATCCGCCATTTTATCATAAAGGCCAAAATAGATCAGAAAATTTGACGGGCTCATTCCGGGCACAATCAGGCCCAGGCCAATCAACGCGCCCGAGGCGAACCAAACAGGAATGGACGGTGTCACATCGAGCAGTTTTTGTTCACCAAGCATCATCAGGACGAAGATCAACAGTGCGGAAATTCCGAGGATCACGAAGTGTGACGATTTTCGTCCTTCCTTACCTGCCTGGCGGTACAAAGAAGGAAAGGTTCCGATCACGAATCCGATAAACAGGCAGACAAATTGGGCCTCATATGAATTAAATGCGGCTTTCACCGCAAATGAAAAAATCACAATCCCAACAATTCCGCCAAAAACAATAGGTAAAAAAAAGAGGAAGTTTTTCCAAAAATTCTTCCGCAAATTCCCTAAAAATTCAATCATACGGTCATAGACACCAAATATGACTGACAAAACACCACCCGACAAGCCGGGTAAGATCGCGCCAAAACCGATGGTAATGCCTTTAAATAAGCGTATCAGCCATTCTGCGGCGGGATGGCGTGTCCTCTCCATAGATTCCTCCATTTCACATCTAACACGGTTTGCGAGCACCATTGAGCTCACAATCATTTTTTCACGTTGATTCACAGCAGATGAAATTATAATGATACCACACCTGCTCCGTCAAATGAAAACAATTTATCAATTCTTAAGGCTTCGAATTGACTTCACTTCCTGATATGCATAGATTTAAAGTATAGAAGATTAACGTATCAGTGTTTATGCTCATATATTCGATAATGTGTATGCGATCATATGAGACTTTGTGGCAAAGGAGGTGACGTAATGATTTTAGTGACAGGAGCGACAGGTCACCTGGGCAATACTCTGATCCATGATTTGATGAAGACAGGTGCCGATTTGAGACTGTTCCTACAACCAAATGAACCGGTTGTCGCGCTCGATGGAGTTAAGTTCGACTTGGTGGTAGGAGATATCCGCGACGCCGAAGCGGTCGATCGAGCGGTAAGTGGCTGCGATTACGTCTATCACCTCGCGGGAGTCATCGACATCTCCCCCAAGGACCACGATTTGCTTGAAGGTGTCAATGTGATCGGCACCCGCAATGTGGTCAATGCCTGCCTGAAATATAAAGTGAGGCGGCTGGTCTATGTCAGTTCGGTGCACGCAATCCCCGAACCTCCCATGCATACCGCGATCAAAGAACCGGAGCGGGAAGCTTTTCCTGACATAACCTTGCTCGGACCGTACGCGATCAGCAAATCGAAAGCGACTCACGAGGTCTATCTGGGTATCGAACAGGGGTTGGACGCTGTCCTGCTATATCCCAGCGGAATCATCGGGCCGGGTGATTTTCGTGGTTCCGAGATGGGCAAAGTGCTCAGCTATCTGTTGAAGAAGAACAACAATTCCATCTACGCCTGTTTTAAAGGGCAATACAATTTCGTGGATGTGCGCGACGTCACGCGCGCATTGCAACTTGCGATGGACAAAGGAAAAGCGGGGCAAGGCTATCTGATACCCGGTCACACCATAACCATCGCGGATCTGTTTCGCTATGTCGCACGTTGGACCGGACGAAGCACAATCAAGCTGATCTTATTTCCAATCAGCTTGGTTAAGGCGGCCGCCAAGGTAGTCGCCCGTTTCGCCCAACTGTTCAGGAAAAAACCGTTTTTCACGCCATACAGCATCTCCGTGCTGGAATCGAACTCGGAAATGGACGCCAGCAAGGCGGAAAAAGAACTCGGCTACAGACCGCGTCCGCTCGAAGATACGTTGAATTCCACTTTGGCTTGGAAAACGGAACGTGGTGAACAAGTCAAACGCGCGTCGCGTAAACGAAAAATCAGGAAATCTCGCTGTGGTCGCAAGCCGACCTCCACCGCCACGCCCACCTGACCATCCACGACAAGTCGCGGTGGCCGGTGTGATAATTACGCGGCGACATCCATGATAAAGTACGTAACGGCGCTTATCTCAATTAGGGACGAGCGCCGTTGGTATATTATTTTGTGCGGATAAAAATATGTTTGACATTTGGAAAATTCGTCGGTCGTTCATCGACCTCCACTTTGTGCAAATAGCGCATCAGATCAGTTAGTTTGGAAAAGCCATAGTTGCGCGCGTCAAAATCAGGTCGAATGTTGCTCAACAAGTTGCCGACATCACCGAGATTGGCCCAGCCGTTCTCATCCGCCACATCCTCTATACATTGATAAATCAGCCTTCTTGTGGCTCTGTCAAGCCCGGACGGGCGGTTGTCGCTACCTCGTTGCGGCTGGCGCCTGCTCGACCCATTTGTGTCTTGTCGCGCCTGAGTCAGGTTTTTACCCTCCGCGCTGACCGGCCGTTCCTCTTTGCGTGGGCGGCTCGCGCGCGCTTTTTTCGCCGCTCTCTCCACATCGTTTCCTCGATCACCCTCCTCAACCGCCTCGTCGTCTGACAGATCCGTTTCCGTCTCCTCTTCCGCCTGACGCTCTTTTAAGACGTCGATATAGACAAACCGATCGCAGGCGGCGATAAACGCCTTGGGTGTCTTCTTCTCTCCGAAGCCAAAAACCGTCTTGCCCGCCTCTCTCAAACGGGTGGCCAGTCTGGTAAAATCGCTGTCGCTCGAAACAAGGCAAAATGAATCCACCACACCTGAATACAATAGATCCATCGCGTCGATGATCAACGCGGAGTCGGTCGAGTTCTTGCCGGTGGTGTAACTAAACTGTTGCACCGGTATGATCGCGTTTTCCTGTAACAGTGGCTTCCATCCGGAAAGATTGTTGTTCGTCCAATCGCCGTAAATCCGTTTGATCGTGGGAACACCGTAACGGGCCACTTCGGGCTGAATCACATCAAAATATTGAAATGACACATTATCCGCGTCTATTAAAATCGCAATGCGCGACTTGTTCACTTTTTCCATGTCCAATATCTCCTAGTCAGGCGGCCGACTGTCGATCGGCAGCGCCACATATTGTTTGCCCAAACGTTCGGGCACACATCGGCCACCGGTAAAATCCGCTATGGCACTGGTGAATATTTCAATCTGAGTGGGCGCCAGCGAGACTGTCAAAGAGACATCCACTTCGAACACAGCGTCTTCCATGGTCACATCGAACTGCGCGCACCAATGCGTGAACGCGTCATAAACAGCATACGGCACGCGCACCAAAAAACTGATCCGTTGGGACATACGCACCAGACCCGCCTGCGTGACAGCGCCCGACGCGGCTTTTCCGTAGGCGCGGACCAAACCGCCGGTGCCCAACAGAACACCGCCGAAATAACGTGTCACGATCAACAAGGCGTCGGTAATCTCACCTTTTACCAGGACATCCAAAACAGGAAGGCCCGCCGTTCCCTTGGGTTCTCCATCATCTGTATATCGCTGCAAATATGATCGTCCATCCGATCCAATCCGCCATCCATATACATGATGTCGCGCGTCAGGGTAGTCTTTGCGACAGGCATCCAGGGCGGCCTCCACCTCCGACTCATTCGTGACCGGGACCGCGCGCGCGATAAAAATCGATTTTTTAGCTTCGAGACGTGTTTCAGCATACGAAGCCAACGTGATGAAGTCTTTCAAATCAGGCTCGTTGTCCTGAGACGCCGGCTCGCCCGAATGGTCGGTCGTCATCTTGTGATCACCTGCGTTTCATCGCTCATATTTCGTTGTGACGAGACCAGGCCATCATCAAAATAGATTTATCCTGGCTGTATGTGATCTGTCGGACGGCGAGGTTCACCGGCAAAAAAATCGCTTGCGTATACCCGTTTGACTCATCCGGAAAAGCTTCACAGGTTTCGGCAGTCATCGCGAACCAAATCACATGATTTCTGACCGGCCGCTCTCTGCTCAACGAATAAAATTCATAATTTGTGGTGCCGGCCATACCCAACATCTTGGCCTTGACACCCGCATCCATCAATATACGTGTGGTGGCAGTCTCCTCGGGTGTCACCTGATCACGGATCAATCCCTTGGGCAGCACCCATTCTCGTTTCTCATTTTGCATCAGCAAGACCATGTTCTTGCAAAACACAATTCCACCCGCACAGTTCTGTTGTAACATAACGCCGGACCTTTCCGCATACCGCATTTGATAAATGACATCGACTCAAAAAAATTCGTTTCAAAACCTGCCCATTCGACCCTGATCAGCTTCGCGCCGCCATTCTTTCCAACACCTCATCGGCATTCTTAACCGGTATGATCTCCAGTTTCTTGCGCACAGAATCCGGCACATCGGAAATATCTCGGCGATTGTCCTCGGGTATCAACACCTTCTTGACTCCCGCCCGATGCGCCGCGATGATTTTCTCCTTCAAACCGCCAATCGAGAGCACACGGCCCCGGATGGTGATCTCACCTGTCATCGCCAAATCATGTTGCACCGGCTGCTCCATCAAAGCTGAATAAATCGCGCTCGCCAGCGTGATACCGGCCGATGGCCCATCCTTGGGAACCGCACCTTCCGGAACATGGATATGAATATCCGTCTTGTCCGGAAAATCCGGTCGCTTTTCGTTCACGTCTTTACGGCTTCTGACATAGGCCAGCGCGACCTGGGCGGATTCCTTCATCACATCTCCCAGATTTCCGGTCAGATTGAGTTTACCGGTACCTGTCGTCGCGCTGACTTCGATGGTCAGTGTGTCGCCACCCACCGCGGTCCAGGCCAATCCGGTCACCACACCGATCGGGTCATCCTTATCAACTTTTTCATAATGAAATCGTCTGTTACCCAAATAATCACTTAAATTCTTGACAGTGACGCCGGTCGAATCCAATTTCTTCTCCGTCAGAAACAAAACAGCCTTGCGGCACAAACGGCTCAGCTCACGTTCCAGCTGACGCACACCCGCCTCTCTCGTGTAGTTGCGAATGATCTCATAGATGGCCGTCGAACTGATCTTGAGCTGACCCGGTTCCAAAGCGTTGATTTTCATCTGTTTGGGCAGAAGGTGACGCTTGGCGATCTCATATTTTTCCTGTTCGGTGTACCCCGAAAGCTGAATCACTTCCATACGATCAAGCAAGGCCTGCTGAATGGTCGAGGTGGTGTTCGCCGTCGTGATAAACATCACATGTGACAAGTCGTAGGGAATTTCAAGATAATGGTCACGAAAATTTGTGTTTTGCTCAGGATCCAACACTTCAAGCAGGGCGGATGAGGGATCGCCTCTAAAGTCACTGCCAACCTTGTCGATCTCGTCGAGCAAAATCAAGGGATTGTCGGTCTTCGCCTGTTGAATTGCGGCGATGATGCGCCCGGGGATGGCGCCCACATAGGTTCGGCGATGACCTCGAATTTCCGCCTCATCGCGTATCCCTCCCAATGACATGCGCACAAATTTACGATCAAGAGTCTGCGCGATCGATTGCGCCACACTGGTCTTACCAACACCCGGGGGGCCAACAAAGCACAGGATCGGAGCCTTGAACGGTTCATTCGTCTTGCTGTTGTGGAGTTTGCGAACCGCCAAATATTCAAGGATCCTCTCCTTGACGTCCTCAAGTCCATAGTGATCCTGATTCAATTGTTTGCGGACTTTCGAAAAATCTTCCGATTCCGGATTCATCTTTCCCCATGGCAGATCCATGACCGTGTCGAGATAGGTACGCAAGGTGGCGGCTTCCGGATAATTGGACGGAAAGTTTGGCAGACGCTTGATCTCCTTGGTCAGTTTTTCCTTAAATTCCTCGGAGATGTTGAGCTCCGCAAGACGTTTGGTATACTCGTCAACCTCTTCCCGAACATCTTGTTCCTCACCCAGTTCACGGGTGATCACCTTCATTTGCTCGCGTAAGTAGTATTCTTTTTGGTTTTTATCCACTTCCTCTTTGACTTTTTCCGCCAGCTCTGTCTCAAATTCAGAAATTCGCATCTCGCGACGGATCAAACCCAAGAGCCTTTTCATACGTTCTTCCAATGGAAGGGCTTCCAACAATGTCTGCTGTTCAACAAAGGATATGCTCAAATTGGAAATGATGACATCTGTGACTTCCTCAGGATCCAGCATGTTCGAGAGCATCAACACGTTCTCCATCGACAGACGTCCGCTGCTTGTCGCGTAAATCTGGAAAGTCTTGACCACCTCACGGCGATAAGCCTCTATCTTCGCCTCATTTTTTTCATCCCGAGCCGGATCGAACACCCGCTCCAACATGGCGTGATCCGCCTGGTCGTCGTGCTTGCCGGATCTCAGTTCAAGCAGTCGCCCACGTCCCAGACCGGTAACCCGAATACGGAGCAGATCACGTCCGGGCAACTCAATCAACTCCTCGACCCGGGCGATTGTGCCGATTTCATATAAATTCTCACGTTCGGGCCAATCACTGGATATACTTCTTTGCGCCAGCAACAAAATCCTCTGATCACCTTCCATCGCCTCGCTGACAGCCGCACGTGATTTATTTCGAGCGATCTCAAACGTAAAAGTGACATGAGGAAAAATCGTCATGTTGCGCAACGGCACCAGCGGCAACACGATCGACTCGTTTAGCTCGCTAGTTTCCGTCTGTTCGAGGGAATCACCCGTTTTTTGGATTTCAGTCATACGTACCACCTTTTCAAATTGTGTCATAGTATTATATCATGACCCGTCACAATCCGCTGAACCATCCTGACCCATCCCCGCGATCTGCCGGCTCAACTAAAACCAATTTTAGATTTGCCGAATTGTCCAATCTGATCAATAATCTTGAACTGAAAAAGAGCTCCCTTCACCGAGTGTGAAAGGAGCTCTTACTGTGTTGTCTTGGATCGTGGCGGGCTTCGCCCTCAAGATCTCACAAGATTATTCGATGATGGTTGAAACTGTTCCGGCGCCAACGGTCTTGCCGCCTTCACGAATGGCGTATTTCAAGCCGGTGTCCATTGCGATCGGGGTGATCAGTTCAATGGTCAATGTGACGTGATCGCCGGGCATGCACATTTCTACACCTTCGGGCATCTGCGCGACACCGGTAACGTCTGTTGTGCGGAAGTAGAACTGCGGACGATAGCCGTCAAAGAACGGTTTGTGGCGTCCACCCTCGGACGTGGTCAAAACATAAGTCTGGCCGGTAAATTTGGTATGAGGATGGATTGAACCCGGTTTGGCCAAAACCTGACCGCGTTCGATCTCGGTGCGGGCGATACCGCGCAGCAGGGCGCCAATGTTATCACCGGCTTCGGCGTGATCCATCTGTTTGTGGAACATCTCAACACCGGTGACAACCGAGCTTTTGCTCTTCTCAGCCAGACCAACAATTTCAACGGGATCGCCGATTTTAACCGTACCTGTCTCAACACGGCCGGTGGCGACGGTGCCACGACCGGAAATGGAGAAGACATCCTCAACCGGCATCAGGAAATCCTTGTCAATCGGACGATCCGGAGTCGGAATGTAGCTGTCAACAGCCTCCATCAGCTCGACGATCGGCGCGTAGACCGGATCATTGATATCAGTGCTGTCGCTCTCGAGCGCCAACAGCGCGGAGCCTTGGATGACCGGGCAATCATCTCCCGGGAAATCATATTCGTTCAGCAGCTCGCGAACTTCCATCTCTGTCAGCTCGATCAGCTCGGGATCCGCCATGTCGCATTTGTTCAAAAACACAACCAGCGAAGGCACGCCAACCTGACGAGCGAGCAGGATGTGCTCACGAGTTTGCGGCATCGGTCCGTCGGCGGCCGACACGACCAGAATGCCACCGTCCATCTGAGCGGCGCCGGTAATCATATTTTTAACGTAGTCAGCGTGACCCGGGCAGTCCACATGCGCGTAATGGCGATTGGCGGTTTCATATTCAACGTGAGAAGAGTTGATCGTGATACCACGTTCTTTTTCTTCAGGCGCGTTGTCGATCTGAGAATAATCTTTGATCTCCGCTCCGCCTTGCAAAGCCAAAACTTTCGTGATGGCGGCAGTCAAGCTGGTTTTACCATGGTCAACGTGACCAATCGTTCCAACGTTGACGTGGGGTTTAGTTCTTTCAAACTTTTGTTTACCCATTAGTAGGTTCCTCCTTGTAATCAGCTTCGCTGATATAATTTATAGCTCTTGGCTCACGCCTTTAGGCTATATTTTACTATATTTTATGCATTCTGCAACCGCGGGCAAGCTGAGATTCTCAGCCGTCGCGGCTTCGTTAGCTGTGGCGCGAAACACAAGTGGATTGTCAGTTAATGACGTCATCCATGATATTTTTCGGCACTTCTTCAAAATGGTCGATCTGCATCACGAATGTGCCGCGGCCCTGAGTGCTTGAGCGAAGTGAAGTCGCATAGCCAAACATCTCGGAAAGCGGAACATATGTGGTGATTTTCTGAGCGCCTGTAATCGCCTCCATGCCTTCAATTCGGCCGCGTCTGGAAGAAATATCTCCCATGACATCGCCCATATAATCTTCAGGCACAGTGATATCCACTCTCATGATCGGCTCAAGCAATACAGGGTCCGCTTTACGCATACCCTCCTTGAAGCCCATGGAACCGGCGATCTTAAACGCCAGCTCGGATGAGTCGACATCGTGATACGAACCATCGATCACGCTGACTTTGACGTCAACGACAGGATAGCCACCCAGAATACCACTTTGCATCGCTTCTTGGACACCCGCGTCGATCGGCGAGATGAACTCTTTCGGGATCACTCCTCCGACGATCTTGTTCTCGAACAAGTAGCCGGAACCCGGTTCCAGCGGTTCTAATTCAAGCAGACAATCACCATATTGGCCGTGACCGCCGGATTGGCGGACAAATTTGCCTTGCGCGGTGACTTTCTTGCGAATCGTCTCCTTGTACGCGACCTGAGGAGCGCCAATGTTGGCCTCGACCTTAAATTCACGCAACAAGCGGTCAACGATAATATCCAGATGCAGCTCACCCATTCCGGCAATAATGGTTTGCCCGGTTTCCTGATCGGTATAGGTGCGAAACGTCGGGTCTTCCTCTGCAAGTTTTTGCAAGGCGACCATCATTTTTTCCTGACTCGCCTTTGATTTCGGCTCAATGGCCACCGAAATAACAGGTTCCGGAAAGTCCATCGACTCCAAAATGATCGGCGCGTCCAAGGCGGCCAGCGTGTCTCCCGTGGTGGTATCCTTCAAGCCCACCGCCGCGGCGATATCGCCGGCATAAACCATCTCGATATCCTTTCGGCTGGAAGCGTGCATCTGAGCCAGACGGCCAATGCGCTCACGCTTGTTTTTGGTAACATTCAGCACATAAGAACCGGATTTAAGCGTACCGGAATAGACCCGGAAGAAGCACAGTTTACCGATAAACGGATCCACGGTGATTTTGAAAGCCAAAGCCGAAAACGGCGCGTCATCATCAACCGGACGTTCGTCCGCCTCGCCTGTGACCGGATTAACGCCTTTGATAGCGGGAACATCCAAGGGCGATGGCATGTAATCAATGACCGCGTCCAGCAGCAGCTGCACTCCTTTGTTTTTATATGACGACCCACAGGTCACCGGAGTGATCTCGCAGGCGATTGTCGCCTTGCGCAACGCCGCTTTCAAATCCTCATCGGAAATAGGCTCGCCCTCCAGGAACAATAACGTCAATTCCTCATCGGTCTCGGCGATCGATTCAACCATCTTCTCGCGCCATTCCTGGGCGAGCTCCAAAATATCGGCCGGAATCTCAACTTCCTCGATGGAGGTGCCCATCTCGTCTTTGTAGATCTCAGCCTTCATTTTCATCAAATCGACAATGCCGGTAAAGTGATCTTCTTTACCAATGGGGATTTGGATCGGAACCGCATTTGTACCGAGACGGTCGATCATCGTCTGCACCGATTGAAAAAAGTCGGCGCCCGTGATATCCATCTTATTGATGTAAACAATACGAGGAACACCATAATTATCGGCTTGACGCCAGACAGTCTCCGTCTGCGGCTCCACACCGCTTTTCGCGTCCAACAACGTGACCGCGGAGTCAAGGACCCGCAGCGAGCGCTCGACCTCTACCGTAAAGTCAACATGACCCGGAGTGTCGATGATGTTAACGCGATGATTGTTCCATTGGGCCGTGGTGGCCGCTGAGGTAATCGTGATACCACGTTCTTGCTCCTGCGTCATAAAATCCATGACAGCTCCACCTTCATGAGTTTCCCCAACTTTGTGGATTCTGCCGGTGTAATACAGGATGCGTTCGGTGGTGGTAGTCTTACCCGCGTCTATATGCGCCATAATACCGATGTTTCTCGTTTTTTCGAGCGAGAATTCTCTTGGCATTAAATAAACTCCTTCCGATGGCTTCTGCCTGATGGGCTTACCATCTGTAATGAGCAAACGCTCTGTTCGCATCAGCCATTCTGTGCATTTCTTCTTTTCGCTTGAACGCGCCACCGGTCTCGTTATACGCGTCCAATAGCTCGTTCGCCAAGCGCTCTTTCATCGTCCGCTCATTTCTCTTGCGTGCGAACGAGACGATCCAGCGTAGCGAAAGTGTCTGTCGACGTTCGGGACGAACCTCGACAGGGACCTGGTAGTTGGCGCCACCAACACGGCGCGCCTTTACCTCCAACATCGGCATGACATTCTCTACCGCTTTGTTGAAAACTTCTAGGGGATCCAAACCTGCTTTTTCTTTGATAATGTCAAAAGCGTCGTAGGTGATCCGCTGAGCGACTCCCTTCTTTCCATGGAGCATAATGTTGTTGATGAGTTTGGTAACTCGAACATCACCATACAATGGATCCGGAAGGACTTCTCTTGTTGGGACATGGCCTTTACGTGGCAATTGTCTTCCCTCCTTAAATGATCATGCAGGCATTCGCCTGATATCACAGGTACTCAATACCAATTATGGATTGTCTTGCTCGGGCCATGCGATTATATTCGTGCACGGTGTACTGAGCAATTGAGTCCAACCTATGATCTTCTTAGTTCTTTACCTTGGCCGCCTTGGGTTTCTTGGCTCCATATTTGGAACGAGATTGCAGACGGTTGGCCACGCCGGCGGCGTCCAGTGTGCCTCGGACGATGTGGTAACGAACACCGGGAAGATCTTTCACCCTGCCGCCTCTTATCAAAACGACCGAGTGCTCCTGCAGATTATGACCAATACCGGGAATGTACGCGGACACTTCCAGTCCTGATGTAAGACGAACTCTGGCAACCTTACGCAAAGCTGAGTTTGGTTTCTTAGGCGTCGTTGTTTTAACAACTGTGCAAACTCCACGTTTCTGAGGAGAAGCGAGATCAGTCGAACGTCTCTTCAACGTGTTGTAGTTGATGTGCAAAGCCGGAGAACCTGACTTGGCGCGTTTGGATGAGCGTCCTTGTCTTACTAGTTGGTTGAACGTAGGCATCAATACACCTCCTTTCTTAAAATAATTGCTTGTAAACGGAATACTCCGTAACAGAAAAATTGCCTGCGGTAAACGCAGACAATTGATTTTAGCACTCTGTATCATACTTGTAAAGAAAAACAGCAGGATTGAAGTGGAATATCTGTCTCTCTCAAAACCTCACTTATTAGATATCGGGAGTCTTGTCTTTGTCACGTCGACAAAGTTTCATTGGCAACGACAATCAAAACGCGCCCGGACGCTCATGTCAGTCATCTTGACGAGTGCGCTCGGCCTCCTCTTCCGCGATGATCTCGGCGACCGCGGTGTCCTTGATTTTATCCAATTCAAGGGCGTCCTGTTCCTCCAAAGGCAACACCTTGCTGGCCAGGGTTAGCAGTGTCTGAGGCAGCTGGATATCCGGATCCAGTATATCTTCTCTGGCCACCACCCATGTGCTTCCATCCGGCTCATGGACCGTGTAGAAGTCATTGATCGTTAAAATCGCGCCCGCTTGTCTTAAGGTCACCGGCTCTCTGAACTGCTCACCGTCCGCAGGGACATCCTCCTCCACCCATTTATCTCTCTGGTCTTCAAGGAAAAAAACCTCCAGTGTCCGACCGACACTGCCAAATGTCGTGGTGGTTCCATACTCACTAAAACTGGCGTAATACTTTGTATATTGACTCATCTATCGTTACGTCCTTTCCCATGCAAGAATTCAAGCTCTTACAAATCTCAACCCTCAACAATCAGATTGCATGGATCCGTCTAATACTAACTGGATCGATAACACGCTATATATTATACCATATTTACTATCTTTTTATTAGTTGGACGGTAAATATAGAGACGGCGCCGATTACCGGCGCCGTCCTATCGAACAGGTATGGACGTGGTTTGTCGATCAGCGCGCGGGGCGCAGGATTTGCTGTCCATTCATCCATTTACGCAGCACCTCGGGAATCATCACAGATCCGTCCGCACGTTGAAATTGTTCAAAAATCGCGGGCAACACACGAGAAGTCGCCAATCCCGAAGCATTCAAAGTATGCACGAACTCGGTCTGTCTCGCGCCGTCGCGGCGGAATCGGATTGCGCCGCGACGCGCTTGGTAGTCGCCCGCGCTGGAGGCTGAGCTAACCTCTTTAAAATCCTCCATACTCGGAATCCAAACTTCAACATCATAGGTTTTCGCCATGGACGCGCTGCAGTCACCGGCGGCCAGTTTGCTGATGCGGTGATGCAGTCCCAGACCTTCCATCAACTTGGCGGCTTTTTCCACCAACTCCGTGAAAGCCTGATCAGATTGTTCGGGAAGTGTGTACTGAAACATCTCAACCTTGTTGAACTGATGACCGCGGATCATGCCTCGTTCTTCCGCACGGTAGCTGCCCGCCTCTTTGCGGTAGCAAGGGGAATAGGCGAAATACTTTTTAGGAAGGTCCTCTGCATTTAAGATTTCGTCTTTGTGAATGTTGACCAGCGCGGTCTCGGCCGTCGGCAAAAGAAATTGGCCGGAGCGATGATCCGCTTCGGTGTCGACGTCCAGCCAATAGACGTCCTCTTCAAACTTGGGAAACTGCCCCGCGGTATATCCACACTGATAGTTTAAAAGATGGGGCACCAGCATCATTTCGTATCCATCATTTAAATGGGTCTCGATAAAATAATTCAACAAAGCCCATTCCAAGCGCGCTCCGTCCCCTCGATAGACCCAAAAACCACTGCCGGACAGCTTGGCTCCCCTTGTATAGTCAATGAGTCCCAGTCGCTCGGCGATGTCCACATGGTGACGAGGCTCAAATTCAAAGCTCGGTTTTTCTCCATATATCTTCCAAACTTCATTTTGCTCTTTGCCGCCCGCGACGACCTCCGGATCCGGAAGGTTGGGCAGACCGTCCAGAAAAGAGCGCTGTCCCTCGTCCATTCGCGCCAAGCGCTCATCATTTCCTTTGATTTCCGTGGCCAATTCCTTCATTTGCGCCAAAATGGCGGTCACATCTCCGCCCTCTTTTTTTATTTTGGGTATCTGAGCCGACACTTTGTTCCGCTCCGCCTTAAGCCCTTCTGTCTCGGCGATCAGCGCCCTGCGTTCTTTGTCCAAAGCCAGAAAATCGGCGAAGTCCACTTCAAACCCGCGTTTCGCCAAACCGGTTTGAACGAATTCAGGATCTTTGCGAATCAGTTGAATGTCCAGCATAGTTTAATCTCCAATCATAGTTGTCCATGCGAAATGACTTCCCACAAAAAAGCCCATGGAATTATTTTTCATGATACGGCAGGCGTCTGTGAATTTCAATCAACCGGCGTCCTCACTTTTTTGCTAAAATCTATTCTCTGCTATACTAGATAGCAACGTTTAGATTCAAATGGCGAGATTGACGACGCCATCGGAAGGAGAGTAGCTATGGATTTTATGGAGACAATAAGAAAGCGTTATTCTTGTAGAGCGTTCAACAACGAACCGGTCAAAGATGATTTGATTGAAACGATCCTACAGGTTGGTGGAAACGCCCCGGTCGGCCGCGGCGCGTATGACACTTTGCATTTTACCGTTGTGAAAGACGCCGAGTTGCTGGATAAACTGCGTCATGATCCCGGTAAGCCGGACTCAAAAATCGACCCCATGTTCAACGCTCAGGCATTGATCCTGGCGTCCGCCAATGAGGAGTCTTTTGCGCTGGCGAATCAGAACGTGGGCTGCGCGCTATCTTACATGTCTTTGGCGGCCACCACACTTGGAGTGGAAAGCCTATATGTGTACGGTTTTTTGAATCGCATGAATGAACAAAAAACCGAGGCCATCAGCGAAGTCGTTGTGCCGGAAGGGTATACGATCCTTGGCGGTCTTGCACTCGGTTATACAGACAAAGATCACGCCTCCAAAGAAGAACTGGTCAATCTGGTCTCAACCGACTATCAAAAATAAGTCCAATTCAAATCATAAATGATTTGTGAAGAAATCGCTCATTGTCTCCAATCCCGCAAAACCATGTTGCCTCAGCACTTCGTAAGCGATGATGGCAACCGCGTTGGAAAGGTTCAATGAGCGTTTTTTTGTCAGCATGGGGATGCGCACACAACGTTCGGGATGGGCCAGCAGCATAGATTCAGGCAGCCCTTTTGTTTCCTTGCCGAAGACCAGCATCACGTGATCCTCATAGGCGATTTCAGAATAGACTCGCCCACCTTTTGTGGTCGCGTAGTAATAATACGCATGGGAATGATTCCGGTAAAGCTCTTCGAAGTCGTTCCAAAGATGAAGATCCAAATCGTGCCAATAATCGAGCCCCGCCCGTTTGACAGCCTTGTCGGATAAACTAAATCCCGGTTCTCCACAAATATGAAGAGGCGCGCCCAGCGCGACACAGGTCCGCGAGATATTGCCGGTATTATGCGGGATTTCCGGTTCAATCAATACAATTTCACATCTCATCTATTTCTATCTCATTTCGTCAAGCAATCCGTTTAAGGCAGGTAACTACGGGAAATTGGGATTGGCCTCACGTTCGCTCAGTGGTTAAAGTGACAAAAGTGTGGGCCGCCGACAAACACTTCACTGTCTTGCCGCACGTCCGTCAATTCAGCTTTGTGGCAATCTCCTCAAGTCGTTTCAAACGATGATTCATGCCCGACTTGCCCAACGGCGGATTCATCATCTCGCCCATTTCACGCAGCGAACAATCCGGATTGTCCAACCTCATTTGAGCCGCATCACGCAATTCCTGTGGCAAGGTGCTCCAAACCTCGTGCTCCCTTAGTTTTCTCAACATCATCAACTGACGAACCGCCGCATCCGCGATCCTGCGCAGATTCGCGGTGTCACAATTGACCACCCGATTGACAGAGTTACGTAAATCTTTCTCCATCCTCATATTCTCAAAATTTAGCAAGGAGATGTGAGCGCCCGTCAACGCCAGAAAATCAGAAAGCGACTCCCCTTCTTTTAAATAGAGGACGTTGTATCCATATCTGCGCAACAAGGTCATTTGAATTCCGAACGTGTCCAACAGACTCTGCAACTGAACCGCCACCTCTATGCGTCGAATCGACAGCTCTAGATGGTACGCCTTGTTCGGATCGGCGACCGATCCGCCGGCGAGGAAAGCCGCCTGCGCCACACGCGCTGCGTGTGAAAACTTACCATGCCCATCCGTCCGATCCGCTCCGGCGATCCAGTTTTCTCCCAAGCGTCCAACGCTAAGATCGAAATCAAACTCCTCTTTCAAAAATCTCAGCGTCACTCCATAGTCTCGCGGATCAGCAACTTTCAAGGTGGTCTGCTCCTTGCCCGAACTCACATCGCATGAAACACCCAAGTCTGTCTCATAAGTGTTGATCAAAATCTCTGCGAATGATTGCTGAGCGGTGGAAAAGGCGATTTGTTGGTTGTGAAACCGACCATTCACGATCAAGGCGATACCTAATAAAATATATTGATCCGCCGACGACGACGCGAAAAAGCCACAAATCTCATCTTTGACAATATGTGAAAATGACATATAACAACACCATCCGATTAAAGTGTCCGCCAATTGCGATAAACTTTGGTTTTCGCTCGCTCCAGCTTTTCCTCACTGGCTTTCGCGGCCAACAGCGCCACCACTTTGCCCAGAGCCAGGTGATCATGGCGCACAATGCCATTGATTGTCGAAGCCAGCGGCGTTTGGATCAGCGCGGCTCCGGATCGCAAAATTGAACCGGGATTGCAGCTGATCGCCTCCGATTTCAATTCTGCGTAGTTTTCCAGATATTCAAAAGGAATCGGCGCGTTGTTGACCACACAATAGTCGATAAAATCATGACAGCTGTTACGTCCGGCATGTAACAGTATGGCGTTGAGATGGTCGGTGGCGCAGTACTGATAAGTCTCCTCCGGTTGAGTCATCAGGTTGCAAATATACACCACATGTCCGCTGGTCTCCTCAATCGCCTGAACAACTTCTTTGAACAAAAGGGTGGGCACAATGCTGGTGTAAAGGCTGCCCGGACCGATGACCACCAAATCGGCGTCACGAATCGCCGTCAGAGATTCCGGCAACGCCGGCGCGTCTTCGGGATCCATGACAATCCGCTCGATCCTCTGGCGCGGCATCGGTTTTCTGCTGCCGATCGCAGACTCGCCCTCGATGACGCTGCCATCGCTCAACATGGCCGAAATATTCAGATTGGTCAACGAAACCGGAAGCACGGTTCCGGTGACCGCGAGAACGTTGCTGAAGTTACGGATCGCGTCATAAAAATTGTCATCACAAACAGCGGACAGCGCCGCCAAAAACAGATTACCAAAATTTTGGCCTTGTAAAGAGCCATCTTGGAATCGATAGTCCATCAATTCGGACATCAACGGTTCGGTGTCGGCCAGCGCCATGATGCAGTTGCGGATGTCACCCGGCGGAATGATCCCCAGATCTTTGCGCAAGAGTCCGGACGAACCACCGTTGTCGGCCACACTGACCACCGCGGTAATGTTGTGAGAATAGTTCTTCAGGCCGCGTAACAGCGTGGACAGACCGGTTCCACCGCCTATCACTGTGATGTTCGGTCCCTTGTCCGGCCGTCTGGTATAGGAAATCAGTTTATTTTGGTATCGATTGGTCAAATCATTCAACCGCATCGGAGAACTCCTTTGATTCGTTGCGCGGATCTTTTTCGACATCGCGGTGACTGACCAGCACCCGGTGGTCACTTTGACGCAGACGGCGGGCCAAATCTTCGGTTATCGCCACAGAGCGATGTCGTCCCCCCGTGCAGCCCACTCCGATGGTCAGCCGCGCCTTCCCCTCCCGCACATAGAGCGGCAAGGTGAATTTAAACATGTCCTCATGCATCTTCATGTAGACTTGCGTCTCTTCATGCCTCAGCACATCCTCACTGACCTCTTTGTCCAATCCGCAAAGCGGCCGCAGCTCAGGGTTGTAAAACGGGTTTGGTATGAACCGCACGTCCATCATCACATCGCATTCCAACGGTATGCCATATTTAAAACCGAACGAGACGATCAGCACAGACATACGCTCATCCAGACCATCCTCACGTTTCAGCAAACGATACATGTAATTTCGCAGGTCAAGATTGATCATTTCGGAGGTGTCAATCACATCATCAGCCTGATAGCGTAAAAACTCCAACTGACGCCGTTCGGTGGCGATCGCCTGCGCCATGCCCATCTGCCTGGCCAGCGGGTGATTTCGCCTCGTTTGTTTGTATCGTCGGATCAACACTTCGTCCGAGCAGTCCAGGAAAATTATGCGATATTGTATGCTTTGTTTTTTGAGGTTGTCCAGCGCTTCCTGAGCACCGGCTAAAAATTCCGCGCTTCTCACGTCGATCACAAAAGCGAGGCGCTCAATGCCAAAGCCCTCGCCTCCCTGACCTTGCAAGAAGGTGTGTACCAGACTGTTCAGCAACTGGGGGGGCAGATTGTCAATACAGAAATAGCCCATATCCTCCAGGAAACTGACCGCCCTGGTCTTTCCCGCACCTGACATTCCGGACAAAATGATGATGTCCATGTATCTTTTATCTCCTCATTTTTGTCTCATCCAAATCGCTTCTCACGGTTCACGTGGCTGCGACACACTAAGCTCCTCCTCGGTGTATTCACCGACCAGTCGCAATTCAGTCTCCAGATGAACCTCATATCTTTCATAAATGGTTTGTTGAATCTCACGAATCAATGAGATGACGTCCCGCGCGGTCGCGGCTCCATCATTCACGATGAACCCGGCATGCTTTTCGGACACCATGGCGTCGCCGATTCGTTTGCCTTTGAGCCCGCTATCGGTGATGAGTTTGCCGGTGTAGTGCCCGGGCGGGCGTTTAAATATGCTGCCCGCGCAGGGGAATTCAAGTGGTTGTGTGGAGGCGCGCCTACTGTTATAGTCGTCCATCAGTTGCGTTATCAGCGCATGATCGCCACGCTGCAACATGACCAGTGTTCCCAATATCAGCGCATCGCTCCGCCGGAACAGGCTGTGGCGGTAATCAAACTCATGAGCCGCGCCCACCAAAGTTTTGACCTGCGAGGATTCATCAAAATAACGAGTCGCGATCACGACATCCGACATGGACGAACCATACGCTCCGGCGTTCATATACACCGCTCCGCCGGTCGTGCCCGGAATGCCGCAGGCGAACTCCAAACCGGTCCAGTCATTGCGCGCCGCGTAATTCGACAAATCACTGAGCAAAGCGCCCGCCTCCGCGTATAGATAGTAGACATCGCCACGCAGTCCGTCTCGACCAAGTTCATCGAACCACGGAGACTGCGACAGTTGACTGGCGCTGTATTCTGATATTCTTGAATAATTCTTGCCCAACGCGACAACCATACCGCGAATACCACGATCACTGACCAACAGATTGGATCCTCTGCCGATCACTGTGACCGGAATGCCACATGCCTTACACGCGACCATGATTTGATTGAATTGTGTCTCGTTGGACGGCTCGTAGAACCAGTCAGCCGGTCCGCCAATCTGAAACGTGGTATGCAGGCTCATCGGTTCCTGTTGGCGGATGTCGCCGGCGATCGCTCCCGCCCATTCGGTCAACGCCCTGCGTTGATCGTTCAATCGTGACACCGAGGTGTCGCTCGCACTCTGTTTGTCCATACTTCACTCCTGAAAAGCCGGTCGAAAACTCGCCGGCTCTGTATTTTCACTTTGAACCCTAGTCATATTTGAAAAGAACTATCTACATGTCGATCGTTCGCTAGGCGTCGCGGTTGCCAAATAAGCGGTCCATCAATGCCCGGCTCGCGTTGTATCCCATCTGTTTTTGGCGGAAATTGATCGCCGCGACTTCAAGAATGATAGCCAGGTTTCTACCCGGCCGCACCGGAATGGTGATCGAGGGCACTTGTATGCCCAGGATTTCCGTAAATTCCTCGTTCAAGCCCAATCGTTCATAGATCTTATCCTCATCCCATAGTTCGAGATTGATGACAAAATTAATTGATTCCTGCATTTTGACAGAGGAAACACCATACAGCTCTTTCACATCCAGGATGCCTAGGCCACGAATCTCAATCAGATAGCGTATGATTTCCGGTGAGCGCCCAACCAATGTCGTGTCGGATACCCTTCTCACCTCGACCAGATCGTCCGCGATCAGGCGATGTCCCCGTTTGACCAGTTCCATGGCGGTTTCAGATTTACCGACTCCACTTTCACCGAGCATCAGGATGCCTTCACCTAAAATCTCAACCAACACGCCATGCAAAGTCGTCTGAGGAGCCAGCTCGACATTTAAATATTTAATCAATGAACTCATCAGTGTCGAGGTACCTTCATCGGTACGCAGCAGCGGCGTCTGATAACGGCGGGAACATTTGATAATTTCTTTAAAAACATCATGATGCCGGGAAATGATCAGGCAGGGTATGCCCTTGGCGAACAAGTTGTCGATAGACTTCAAGCGTTCCTCGTCCGACATGCGCTCCAAATAGGCCATTTCCTGATTGCCGATCAGCTGGATGCGATCCGGGCCAAAATGGTCATAAAAGCCACTCAACTGCAAACCCGGGCGGGTCACATCGGCCACAGTTATATAAATATCTTCGGTATTGCCGAAGCTGGTGATCTCTTCGAGATGAAACTCATTGATGATCGATTTTAATGTCACGCTGGTGGTTGCCATACTTCTCCTCCAAATTGCGCAGTCTGTAAATATTTTACCACAAACATAAATTCATTACTCTGTATCGGCCGCGCGATTGAAGAATTATCGTCTACTCCGTGTGACTTCGCTCGGACGGCGAATAGCAAAGCGAATCCCCTGTTTGAAATTGGAATCCCTAAGAAAAGGCAGAAAACGAGGTGAAAATCAGAAAATACGCCTTTATTCCTGCCAAAATTATGCTAGTCTGTAACCATAAAAGGGAAAAAGAGCTCAGTAAATAAAAGTTCACAATTACAAGAATCATTTGTAATTGAAACCCCCTTTTAGAAGGATAGATGAAATTGTGTTTGTTCAACCAAGCGCTCAGTACTCAGTAGGTGCTATTCGTTAACCTTATTGCTGTCCGTAAGTTTTACGTACCAGTCTGGGGCTCAGTGCGGTAGGTGTCAGAACAACGTCTTCCGGCGCAATCTGATCGATATGCAGCGCGTCAAGGACAGTTTGTCCATACAAGCTCAAAACAAGTTCATATGCGGACTTATTGTTGAGCGATAGGCGGGTGTAGGCATTCAGGTGAGAAGAAATGGTGAATCCATCTTCGATTGTAAGCGCCTGAATGCTGAACCCCTTTGGTACCAATCTACGTACCAGTCCGTTGGCATTTTCCACACAAGGTTTCTGATCCGCCCGTCCGGGATCACAATAAAAAATACTCGTGCCGGTCAGTTTTTCAATGCTGACCGGATCGGAGAACTCAGACCCTCTGTCGGTTAAGATGACGGGAAAGAGTAATTGGAAGAGTTCAGGTCCGAGCTCGTTGAGGAGCAACTGAAACTGTCGCTGCACCTCGAAAGCGGTTTGAGCCGCCATAACCCGCACAACGAGAAACTGCAGATGGGGCCAATACAAGGTGAGCAGAACGGTCTGATCTTCCAAAACGCCTTCGATGCAGTCCATTTCCACAGGAATGATTCCAGGGTGAAGTTCTTTGAAATTGTGAAAATCCTGCAAGGTGCGACCGACGTGACAGCGTCTGTCCACCTTGTGTTGTTGGCGATGTTTGGGGCGTTTTCGCTTAACTTTACTAATCAGATCCACGTTGCGCGTGCGCAGCACTCCTTTGTCGATCAGGTTATAAAGTGTTTTCTCTGAACAGATCATCTGTCTTTTATGAGTGACATAGATATGGTGAATGGATTGCCCTTTAGCGACCAAAGGGAGGATGATCTGATCAATGTAACGCAGCTCTTCTTGGGTGAACATAATACCGGTCCGACTGTCGATCAATCTGCGGTTGTAAGCCGATTGTGCCTTCTCCGCATTGTAACGGAAACGGCGCAAGGAACAATTCATGTTGTTTCTACATCCATTACAACAAAATGGAGCGCGAGTGATCCTGGGACAAATTTCTTCAACGAAGTCAGGGCAGGTATGTATACAGTCTCCACACAATTTACAAATCCCACGTCGATTGAGACAAGTCGGGCATGCGCTACGTATTTTTGTGCAGTCATAGCGGTGTATGCATGAGTTTGCGTTGCGATTACTGGTTCCTTTGAACACAGCGGTGCGGTTTCGTTGGATTTCGTCTGAGATGGTCTTTGGATCTCGCTTTAGTTCAAGGGCGATCTTTGTTATTGATTGTCCGTTGCTGAGCAAACGGTGAATCGTTGAACGTTCTTCAAAGGTAAGGTGCTGAAATTGAGCCATGGTTCATTCCTTCCTAACCGGCTCGGTTGAACAAACTCAGTATATAATTGATTTGCAAAGGTTATCTCCTTTTTCCGGTTTGTAAAGGTTATCCCTTAATAAACAGGGGATTCGGATTACAACTCACCACTTCGCTCGGACTGTTTTGGCGTCAAATTGACGCTTGACCTTTCCGACAACATTCGATATTATTGGTATCGCTGATTCACATTGGTGATATCGGTGTCCCATGCGGGATTAACTCAGTGGTAGAGTGTCACCTTGCCAAGGTGAAAGTCGCGAGTTCGAATCTCGTATCCCGCTCCAAAGCTCCCTCACGGGAGCTTTTTCACGTCGATTTCCTTATTTCGCATTTGCTGTTTTTCAGTTCCTTATTCCGCATTTTCTATTTTTCAGTGTTCATTTTTCCATCACACTACCCCATTCGCGACGCACGTGGACGCCAAATCATCTACATCAGCATCGCGATAATGACTGACCCCGCGATTATCGAAGCGATTTGGCCGGACACATTCGCGCTGATGGCGGGCATCAGGATAAAATTGGTGGGATCCTCCTGGACCGCCATCTTCTGAATGACCCGGGCGGACATTGGAAAGGCGGATATGCCACAGGCGCCAATCATGGGATTGATTTTTTCTTTTAAGAACAGATTGAGAAATTTCGCGAGCAGGACGCCGCCCACCGTGTCAAAGACAAACGCCAGCAATCCAATACTGAGAATCAGCAATGTGTTGACCGAGACAAACTGTTCGGCCACCATCGTCGAGCCGATCGTGATCCCCATCAACAAGGTGACTATATTGGTCAATTCATGCTGAGCGGCTTCAGACAAGGCGTTGACCACCAGCGCCTCCCGCAATAAGTTGCCAAACATCAATGAGCCAATCAAGGGTGTGGAACTCGGCGCGATCAAACCCGCGACAATCGTCACCAGGATTGGAAAGCTGATTTTCACACTTTTTTTCACCGTTAAGTCATAGTCCGCGTCCATCCGGATCAACCGCTCTTTGCGAGACGTCATCAGTTTGATCACCGGCGGTTGAATGATCGGCACCAAAGCCATATAGGAATACGCGGCGACTGTGATCGGTCCTAAATAACGTTGAGCGAACAGATTGGCGACATAGATGGATGTGGGGCCGTCGGCAGCGCCGATAATGCCGACCGCGGCGGCCTCGCGCAATGTGAAGAAACCCGTCGACCCGGCGATCAGCATCGCCACAAATATGCCCATTTGGGCGGCGGCGCCAAATAACAACATGACCGGCCTCTTAAACAGCGGTGAAAAATCGATCATCGCGCCAATTCCAACAAAAATCAATACCGGAAACAATTCATTCGCGATACCGGCTTTGAACAAAACATTCAACCATCCACCCTCGGTCACCGAAGAGGAAAGAGGAATGTTCGCCAGAATACAGCCAACTCCCATCGGGAGCAGCAACACCGGCTCATACTCTTTCACAATGGCCAGATAAATCAATAGCAATCCTATCAGCAACATCACACCATGCTGCCAAGTAAAATTGGAAAAACCGCCAATTAAGCGTTCAAAAATCTCCATGGTTTCCCTTTCCACCGAATCGGGCGCCTGCGCATTTCGCGACTATCCTCGGTTCAGATAACAAGTCGATCATGACAGCACAATAATCACCTGCGCGGTCTCCACCTTGCTGCCTTTGTCTATCAAATTTTGCAACACAACTCCATCTTTGGGCGAGGTGATCTCGTTTTCCATCTTCATCGCCTCGATCACACAAAGAACCTCCCCTTTGCTGACCGAGTCGCCTTCTTTCACACGCACGTCCAAGACCGTTCCGGGCATCGGAGCGGTGACCGTCTCACCCTGCGCCACCGTGACGCCACTCTCGGCCTCCGGAGCGTCCGGCGCCACGTCTAAGGCCGCCGCGGTCGTTATCGGCGCCACAGCGGGCGCCACGGCCGGCGGCGTGTCCGCCACGCTGACCATCTTCGCCTCGCCCCGTTCCACTTCGACCTCATAATCTTTGCCGTTCAGTGAGATTTTATATTTCATTGTCAATTTCTCCTGTTCTGACCACGTTTAGTCTGATCATGCCTTAATTTGATCATGCTCAAAGTGACCCACTTATATTTAAATGGACCCATCTTCTTTCTCCGGCAAAGTTCGGATGGACTTGAATCTCAGCTCGTTCAAAGGTATTCGCGTCTCATCCGCCACAATCGCCATCAACAGCGCCGCGGTGGCGTCGTCCACATCATGCAAATCGATCTCTCCCGTCCCCCCCTTTGCCGGCACAAGATCGGCGATCGCTCCGGGTTCATGATCGTATCCGGTTTTCACACCTGCGGCAACGCCCACGGACTCCGATCCTGTCGGCAGACTCGCACGATTCGCTCCACGCTCCGCCGCCTTTTGCAACAGAACAATGATCAGCCAAAACAACGCGAGCACGACAAACACCGAGGCGAAACCGATCAGCGACACCATCCAAATAGATGGGTCATCCGGACGATCCGCCGACATTGCGTAAGCGATGCAAATTGAATTCAACATGTCAGTCCTCCAATTTCTCTATTTTATAGTGAGACCTGTTTCGCTGTCTCTCCGCCCTATTCTCAAAAAACAGTTCCGCAATGGGCGGGAACAGGATATATGACAGCACATCTTCGGTGGTCGAAGCCAGTTCACCCGCTTGTTCACGTCCTGTTTCCAAACCAGGTGGCATCGAATCAGCGAATCGGGTTTTGATGGGCCGCTCGTCGCCCAAAACAGAATCCATCAGGTCGGCGCGGATGGGGCCCGGAGATCGTCCATACTCGCCCAGCATATACGCCTTCAATTCTTTGGACGCGTTGCCGTAGCGTTTTCCGGTCAGCACGTTTTGCACCGCCTGCACGCCGACAATTTGACTCATTGGCGTGACCAGAGGCGGATAGCCCAGGTCTTCCCTCACTCTTGGCACCTCGGCGAGCACCTCCTCAAAGCGATCCATCGCTCCCAGACCTTTCAGTTGTGAGATCAAATTCGACAACATGCCGCCCGGAACCTTATAATTCAGCGCATCTGTCCGCGTGCCCAAAACATATGGATCGATCAATCCTTCATCTATATAGCGCTGGTGCAGCGGCAAAAAAAAGTCATTGATCTTTTTCAGTTGATCCGCATCTGTGCCTGTCTCAAAACCCAATTCCTCGAGAGCGAAAACCATGGTCTCGGTCGCCGGCTGCGAAGTGCCTCCCGAAAATGACGAGATCGCCGTGTCGACCACATCGGCTCCGGCCTCAGCCGCCTTCAGCAAGGTCATGAAGCCCATGCCGGTGGTCGCGTGAGTGTGCAGATGAAGGCTGAGCTTAGTGGTCGCACGCAGCGCCGTGACCAGGTCAAAGGCCTCCTTCGGCGTCATCACGCCGGCCATGTCTTTTATACAAATCGACGTGGCGCCCAACGACTCCATTGCGCGCACCAGCTCGACGTATTTCTCCAAACTATGAATCGGACTAGTTGTGTAGCTGATCGCGACCTGCGCCTCGGCTCCACGCTTCAAGGTCTCGTCGATCGCGACCTCCAAATTGCGCAGATCATTCAGCGCGTCAAAAATGCGCACAATGTCGATTCCATTCGCCACCGATCGATTGACAAACTCTCTAACCACATCGTCCGGATATGGCTTATAGCCCAACAGGTTCTGACCGCGCAGCAACATCTGCAGTTTGGTGTCCGGACAGGCGGCTTTGATTTTACGCAGTCGTTCCCACGGATCCTCATTTAAGAAACGCAGACAGCTATCGAAGGTGGCGCCGCCCCAGCATTCGATGGACTCATAACCTGCGCGATTCATGGTGGAGAGAATACCTTCAAAATCCTCAAATGGCATCCGTGTGGCCATCTGAGATTGTTGCGCATCCCTTAAAACGGTTTCAGTAATTCCAATTCGCATCTGAGCACCTCACCTATACGTTTACTCCTATGTGAAAATAGCACAAACATATTTCTGTTTTCCGTCCCCTTATAGTAAAAGTGCAATAATAAATTGTCAATCGAACTGGCGACTTTTCTTTCATTTCGGCACAATCTGTATAATGTATAAAAAACAACCGCGCCGCCGGAATATGACTCCACGGCGGACGTCGGTATGAATGTGAGGAAAACAGTGGCTAAGATTGACACTGCCGAACTGCGGCAGCTAATGGAACTATGGAACCGGGATCTTGAAAAGAGGACAGGCGAATTCGTGACGGCGAATCAAATTGAGGGTATGCGACTAACCCCCGATCTGGCCATCGCCTTACGTAACAGCGTGATGAATTCGCTACAAAATTGGGGAGAAACCGCGTTTGAAGAGCTGGAAGGAAAGACGCCTCGGCAGGTTGTGGAATCTGTTGAGTCCGCCGAGGATGCGATGGATTTGTTCGATCAGGCCGCCGATTTTTGCGACACCGTGTTGCCCGATTTCATCACATCCAAACTTGGCTCGTTCGGTGTTGGTTTCGCGCGGTCATTGGAGCAAAGGATCGTCGATCACGGGCTGCCCGGCTCGCTCGCCGAAGAACCTGATGACGAACAGTCCAAAGTCAAGGATGAACGGATCAAGATGGCCGTTCATTTGCTGGGACAGTGGCAGGACGTGAGTTTTTATCCTGTTTTGTTGCGCCTGTTTCTCGAAGAGGAAAACCCTTCACAAGACACGGCCGAACTGATCTATCAGTATTCCATGGAAATTGGCGATCCCTCTCTGCCGCATTTGATAGACGCGCTTGAACAGATCAATCAACAAAAGCTGCCGCACTCGTCGGCAAGCGAGTATATTATGTTCATGCTGGCGGATTTGGGTTCGAGCGTTCCCTCCGAGAAGATCTACCGTTGTCTGCGCGACACATTCAAACGGCTCGAACGCAAGGTCATGGGGGTGCTCGCTCTGGAGCAATACGGAGACGGGCGGGCTGTGCCAATGTTGCGCGCGCTGCTCACCAATCCTACCCAAAAACCTGATCGCCAATTGTACTACGAAACGATGTCCGCAATAAAAAAACTGGGCGGTCTAACTGATGACATCGAAGATCCGTTCAAGGATTTTCAACCAAAATCGCCTCAACCAAAATTTCCTCAGTAAAAAATATAGCAAGAAACTTATCGCCCGTGAGATCACTCATCCACGGGCGATGCGTTCAAGGTCTGAATGATCTCGCGCTTGTAGGTTAAAAATTCCGGTTGCAGGTAAAAATCGGATCCTCTGCGCAAATTCGAATTCATCTCAATCTCTTTGATGATTTTTCCATGACTTCCTAAAATATAGATGCGGTCGGACAGTTTAATCGCCTCATCGATGTCATGTGTGATCAAAATGACCGAAAGTTGAATGTCCTTCATGATATCCAAATACCAGCGATGCATTTGATCTTTGGTTATCGCATCCAGCGCCGAGAATGGCTCATCCAGCAGCGCGACCTCCTGAGAAAACAAATAAGTTCGTAAAAAAGCCGCGCGCTGAGACATGCCGCCCGAAAGCTCGGCCGGATAGCTTTGCTCATAGCCGGCGATGCCAAATTTTTCAAACAACGGCCGCGCCTGCTCGCGCGCCTCATGTCTGGGCACTCCTTTGATGAGCAAAGGAAGACACACGTTGTCAAGCACAGTCATGTGCTTTAGCAGCAAATCTTTTTGCAACATATAGGCGACATGGCCACTTTCACCGGTCACCTCTTCGTTCTTGAAAAAGACTTTGCCACTGTCCGGATTCAGTATGCCCGCAATGATATTGAACAGTGTCGTCTTGCCGGCGCCACTGACGCCCAGCAACGACACGATTTCCCGCTCCCGCAGCCACAAGCTGACATCATCCAAGGTGCGTTTGCCATCAAAGCTTTGGACAATGTTCTCCGCCCGCAAAATCACGTCAGAGACGACTTTATCACTCGGCAAGGGGGAGGTATTCATTTGTAAAACCCTTTCCTGCCGGTATTTCAAAGTCAATCAGGCCTTCCTGCCAAAGCCAGGCATAAAAGCCATCCCAACGATCAGCCTCGATATAACCCCATTGGGGCGCCTCCGCCTGATAACGCGAGGCCAGCCAGAGCTGACTTGCGTGGACCAGCTCGGGATCGAGTTCCGGAGCGGCTTCGAGCAAAATCTCCGCGGCCTCGTCCGGGTACTCCATGGAGAATTCATATCCCCGGCTGACAGCGCGCATAAACGCACGAGCTTCCTCGGGATGCTGATCCAGGTAGGTTTCGTTGGCGATGATGACCGGGCTATAATAGTCAAATACTGGATTGATATCCTTAAATTCCCAATAATTCGTGTCCAATCCTCCCAACTCCGCCGCCACACCGTCCCAGGCGTAGTAGACCCAAACCGCGTCGATATTGGTTTGCAGGGCGGTCCGCACATCGGTCACCGTCTGAGGAATCATCAACACTTTATCCGGATCGCCTCCATCCGTTTGCACCACATTGCGAATGATCGCCTGTTCGATCGCCCAATCCCATGTGGCGTATCGCGCGTTCTCCAAATATTTCGGCGAGGTGATGTCATTCTCTTTTAAAGAAATTATTCCTGAGGTGTTGTGATTGATGATGGTCCCGACAGCCGTGATCGGCAACGGATCCTCCCGGCCGAATGAGGCGCTCAAAATATCTTGGAAAGACACTCCGAACTGTGCCTTGTTCGCCGCGACCAAAACAGGCGCGCCATCTTCCGGCGGCTGTTGAATGTCGACCGATAAACCTTCTTCTTTAAAATATCCGTTCGCGGCCGCGACGAATAGACCGGTATGATTAGTATTGGGCGTCCAATCGAGCACCAGGGTGACATTCTGCAGACCGTCCGCCTGCTCGGCGGATGTTGTTTGCGACACATCTGACCGGTCCGTGGTATCGACCGACTTGCCTCCGCAGGACGTCAGCGCGGTCAGACAAATCACGGCGCTCAAGATCAGGCTCAAATTTCTTTTCCGTGACGTGAAGCTATGATTCATATTAATTTCCTTTCTTATTCCAGGGCATACTTTTACGTTGGATTTGCTTAACCAGTGCCAACAGCAACAGGCTCAGCGCCGAAATCAGGAAAATCACCGCGAACATTTTATCAAACGCAAACGATTTTCTTACTCTTGTCATATACACGCCCAGTCCTCTGCTGCCCCCCAGCCACTCGGCAATCACAGCGCCCAGCACCGCGTAAGCGGCGGAAACCCTTAAGGCCGAAAAAAACGCGTTCAAACCGGACGGCCATTTTATGTAGCGGAAAATCTGTGAATTGTTTGCCCCCATCGCACGCAGCAGCCGGACCTCATCCGGATCAACCGATTGAAAGCCATCCAACGAGTTGACGGTGATTGGAAAGAACGTGACGATGAATATGAGCAATACTTTGGGCGCGACTCCATATCCCATCCAGAGCACAAGCAACGGTGCGATCGCCACCGTGGGAATCGTCTGAGTCAGCACCAAGAGCGGATATATCGCGATCCGCACCGGTCGAAAACGATCCATCAACATGGCGAACAAAAAGCCAAACAGCACACCGGTCAATAGCCCCAGCATGGCCTCCAGCAAGGTTACCCATAGATTGTCGACCAACAGCGGAAAATCCGTGACAAACGCCTTGACGACCGCCACAGGGGACGGAAGCATAAAGGACGGAATCAGACCGCTGGACGAAAGCACCTGCCAGATAACCAAAAGCAGCACGATCGGCAGTGATGACTGCAACTTATCCTTGATATGGCCGGATTTTTTCATCGATGGTTAAAATCTCCTCATTAGGTGAATAAACGATTCTTACATAGCAATAGACTTTGCTCGCCCCCTCTTCCACACAGATTTCATTGGCGCGGCGAATGATTTGCATCAACTGGTCAAAATCGCCCTCCACCGTGGTTTCAAACGGACCAACCATATAATGCAGTCCGCTCGCGGCGATCGAACGGATCACCTGGTCAACAATCCGCACAACCTCTTTGTCGTCAGACTTGCCAATTTGCGGAAGAACTTGAATTGCGATACTTGAATGTGTCATATCACATCCCCTTTCATTTCGTGGGGGATCTCAAATAAAAAAATCCCCGCTTGCGGCGGAGATAAAGAAACATTTTCCCTTCGCCGGCATTATCCGATCAGGTTCCAAGGGTCAGAATGCAGATTGGCACTCAATCTCAGCCGGACACTCTCCAGCTCCCCTGTTTTATGATATTACGATAGTACTACTCGCCATTCTCCTTGTCAATCACAGCTCATTTGACCAAGCGAGCAAAAAAAGTCATCCCCGAACGTGTCCTGACTCGTCCGGGGATGACCCTAATCATTAAGTTTCGCGTGTCAGCCTGTCAAGCGATTTATTTGCTTTGAGGGTCGGCCATATTCAACGCGTCGACATTGCCACTGTCAATTCCGATAAACGGAATATCCAGTAGTTTGGGAACATCGTCACCATTGGCCAGCGCGACTGCCGCACTCAGTGCGGTGACGCCTTGCGACTCGCCATCCTGGAACACAGTGAAAGCCAGGTCCCCATTATGAATCGCCACTCTGGCTAGCGGGATGGCGTCGATTCCGACGACCTGAACGTCCGCGTATTTCTCGTTATCCACTTCCTTAACGGCATCAACCGCGCCCAGAGCCATGAGGTCATTATTGGCGATGATACAGTCGACATCAAGCTCCTTGTTTAGAACATCCAGCACAGTCATCTTGGCTTCGGTTCGATCCCAATTGGCACTAGCCTCATAGACCGATTCGAGCTCCAGACCGGCGTCTTCCAGCGCTTTGATGGCGGATTCCGAACGTTCCATCGTGTTGTGCAGACCGTCTTTGCCTCTCAGGAGAATATATTTAACCGTTTCCAGGTCTTTCCCCTCAAAATAACTCGCAAGGTACTCTCCCTGCTGACGACCGGCGTACGCCTCGTCGCTGCCGACATAGACCACTTTGTTATCAACCAATAGGTCATCCTGCACCGGCTTGCGGTTGACGAACACAATCGGAACGTCCCCGGCGGCCTCGATCGCGGCTGCCACATTTTCGGTGTCAACCAACGTGGCTATGATGGCGTCACATCCCATCTCCACAAACTCTTCGATCTGCGCCAACTGAACCTCATAGTTGTCCTCAGCGAAAAGAGTCTCGACCTTGACTTTCAGCTCACCGGCTTTGACGATGACGGCTCCCCGGATTGTCGACAGGAATTCATCCTCGGTACCCACCGCGAATCCGATCGTGTAGGAATCGTCTGGAGTTACCTCGCCCAGAGGAAACACCCGCTCCAACGCCGTGGCGGCATTATCTGTCGATTTATCGACGGTCTCGGTGGGTTCGGGTTTTTGTGTCTCTTCTGTCGGTTTCGTCTGCTTGCCACACGCGGTGACAGACAAAATCATCAGCAAGCTCAGCATGGCGGCCAGGTAACGTTTGAACTTTCTCATCTTCCCCCTCCTTTTTGTAAGAGAACTTTTTAAAAGAGTGTTCGCACTTGTTTCATTCGCTGTACTGATTATATGACTTCCATACTGAATAAACAAAGAACTGAGATGGGAAGATTAAATTTTAGTGTATATCATACAATAATTGTATGTAATTCTTGTCAAATTTACAACAAAAAGGAGAGGCCGCGGCCTCTCCTTTTCTAATGACTTAATCATTACCACATTCAGCGAACCGAACACATCTTGATTATTGAAATGTATGATCAAGCGCCCGGGAAGAACAGCTCAATGTCTTCCTCGACAGTGCCGATGCCGGCGATACCAAAGTTCTCCACCAGGACATCAACTACCGCCGGTGACAGGAACGCCGGAAGGGTGGGACCAAGATGGATGTTTTGCACGCCCAGGGACAGCAGAGCCAACAACACGATTACCGCTTTTTGCTCATACCAGGCGATGTTGTAGACGATCGGCAGATCGTTGACCGACTCAAGCCCAAACACTTCCTGTAATTTGAGCGCGATCAACACCAGCGAATAGGAATCATTGCACTGACCGGCGTCCAACACGCGAGGAATGCCACCGATATCACCCAGATCGAGTTTGTTATAACGATATTTGGCACAGCCGGCGGTCAAAATCACCGTATCTTGAGGCAGCGCCTTGGCGAACTCGGTGTAATACTCTCTGCTCTTATGACGTCCGTCACAGCCCGCCATCACGATGAAGCGTTGAATCGCTCCGCTCTTGATCGCGTCCACAACTTTGTCCGCCAACGCGAACACCTGCTCATGCGCGAAACCACCGACGATGCTGCCGCTTTCGATTTCGGTCGGCGCGGCCAGCTTTTTGGCGTGTTCGATTATTTCACTGAAATCCTTGACTTCGCCAATCTCGCCCGGAATATGTTTGGCTCCCGGATAACCGGCGGATCCTGTGGTATACAGGCGGCTAAGCACTTCGTCAGTCGGCGGAACGATGCAGTTGGTCGTCATCAGAATCGGACCGTTGAAGCTGGCGAACTCCTCTTTTTGTTTCCACCATGCGTTGCCGTAGTTGCCCACAAAGTTGTCATATTTCTTAAACGCTGGATAATAGTTGGCCGGAAGCATCTCCGAATGGGTGTAGACGTCAACGCCGGTTCCCTGAGTTTGCTCCAACAGCATTTCCATGTCACGCAAATCATGGCCGGAAATGATGATGGCCGGGTTTCCCCGGACTCCGATATTGACTTCGGTAATCTCAGGATTGCCATAGGTTCCGCTGTTCGCGCCATCCAGCAGCGCCATTCCCTTGACACCATACGTACCGGTTTCCAACACCAGACCCACCAGGTCATCGACGCTCAGGCTGTCATCCATTGTCTTTGTCAAAGCTTCCTGAATGAAGATATCCACTTCCTCATTCTCGGCGAGCAGCACATTCGCGTGTTTGGTGTACGCGGCCAGGCCCTTCAATCCATAGATTGTCAGCTCGCGCAAAGAGCGGATATTCTCATCTTCGGTGGAAAGAACACCAATGTCATACGATTTGCTCTCATAGTCCATTCCATCCCACAGCGCCGCCTCGGAAAGGGCGCCACGTTCGTCAGCAGTCATCTCATTGAGCAAACTCTTCTTCAAGTCAATGGTGTCCTTCATGCGTTTTTCGATCGCCGCGCGATCAAAGTTCGCATTGGTGATGGTGGTAAACAGATTCATCGTCACTTGATGATTGACATCGGTGGAGACAGACAACCCTTTGGCGCGCGCCTTGATGGCGAGCTCGGACAATCCTTTTGTCAACCAGATCAAAAAGTCCTGCGCTCTCGCGACATCAGGCTTCTTTCCGCAGACACCCGTCACTGTGCAGCCGGTGTTCTTGGCTGTTTCCTGACATTGATAACAAAACATTTCGCTCATGAAATTCTCCTTTTTAAACACAATTTATCGCACGGTGTTCTTTCCGTGCGATTGAGTTGCGAAAGTACTGTAGTCATTATACATAAATGGTTTGATCTTTCATTGATTTAAATCAACACATCGGCGGTTTTACAGCGGATTTTCGCTTTTTACAAGCCGTCAAGTTTTGTTGAGCGGCCAACAGAAGCTCGTGATAAATACCGTTTAGCTCGATCAATTCATTGTGTGTGCCCTGTTCGACAATCCTTCCTTTGTCCAGCACAAAGATCCGGTCGGCGTCACAGATTGTGGACAGTCGATGAGCGATCACGAAAGTGGTTCTGCCACTTGACAACGTCTCAATGCCTTGTTGTATCATCGACTCGGTTTCCGAGTCAACACTGGATGTCGCCTCGTCCAAAACCAGGATGCGAGGATCACGGACCAGCGCGCGCGCGAAGGTGATCAGCTGACGTTCGCCGGCTGAGAAGTCAGCTCCTTTTTCGTTCACCGGTGAGTCGATCCCTTTCTCCAGACGACTCAAAAGAGCTGATCCGCCAACTTTTGACAGCGCCTCGAACGCCTCCTCTTTCGTGATTGAACGGTCACCCAGGGCGATATTACTGTAAATGGTGCCGGCGAAAAGGTAGGGCTCTTGCAACACGATCGCGATTTGCGAACGAAGGTGGCGGCGGTCGAGCAGTTCTTGATCTTTGTGGTCGAATCGCAGTCGTCCTTTTTGAGGACGGTAAAATCCCAACAACAGATTCATGATGGTGCTCTTGCCCGACCCGGTCGCTCCGACAAACGCAACGTTCTCACCCGCGCGGACCTTGAAGCTGATGTCCTTCAATACAGGTTCATCCTTATAAGCGAAGGTCACCGACTCGAACTCAACCTCACCATTCAGGCGCTCCGGCGAAGCGGTATCATCAAACCGAGATTCCGGAGTGGTCTCGAGAAAATCAAGAATTTGATCCGCGGCGCTAAAGGAGCGTTCCATATCCCCAATGCGGCTCATCGTGTTGGAAACCTGATTAAACAGCTTGGTCATATAGTCGATGAATATATAAAGATGTCCAATCGGTAAAATCGAGACGCCGCTGAATTGACTGTAGCCGAATAAAATCAGCACCAGAGTCAGCATTAAATATTGCAGCGCCTGGGTAATGTTATAGGCGCTGTAGGCATATAGGTTCGACATGTCGACGCTGTGTCGGTAGACCTCGTCGTTGATCTCATCGAATTCCACCAGGATCTGATCTTCATGATTCAACGACTGAATGATCGACATGTTTTGCAAAGATTCGTTCAGTGTGCCATTCAGCTCGCCATATGAACGTCGAAATTCCCGTGTGTAGCGCGACGCCTTCCCACGGTAGTCTCGAATCACCAGGTAGATGAATGGGAGCGCCGCCAACGCCAACAGCATTAAGCGATAGTCGACAAAGGCCAGCGCGATTAGAATACCCACCGCGTATAAAGACGCCGACAGCAATTGCGACAGCACGAGTTCAAAGAGCACCCGAACTGCCTTGGTGTCATTGGTTATCTTGGACACCACCGTGCCCGCCGGCAGGTTGTCAAAATATTGAATCGGCAGCTCCTGAAGGTGCTCAAACGCGTCGTTTTGCATAAATTGAACAACGCGGTTCGCCGCGCCATTGAGGCGATAGGTTCCGGCATAGCGCAGCACCGAGGCGATCAGCACACAACACAAAAAGGCGCCGATCAGCAGAATCAACACCGTCCATGTCCAGCCTGGTGAGCGCACGTTTGGCATTTCACGGTCGACGATATAGCCAATCATGAACGGCGCCAAAAGATCAAACAAGATCGAGAGCATCATGATCACTGTGCCGGAAAGCAGTGAGCCCTTCACTCGTCCGGTATAACTCAGCAACATCCGTCGCCGGGAGGCGCCTGATCGACGTTCACTTGATTCAAAATCATCCCGCACTTTGCCTGTCCTCCATTTGCTGATGAACGAATTGTTTTTTGTACCATCGGTCAGAGGTCAACAGCTGCTCGTGAGTCCCCTGATGGCGCACCCGTCCATTTTTCAGCACAACGATATGGTCGGCCGCCATCACACAGGACAGACGATGCGAGCTGATCAGCGTTGTCTTACCTTCACGGTCAACCCGCAGACGCTCCAAAATCTCCGCTTCGGTCTCGGTGTCCACAGCGGACAGTGCGTCATCCAAAATCAAAATGTCCGGATCCTTGAACAACGCCCGCGCGATACAAATGCGCTGTTTTTGGCCACCCGACAATGCGATTCCCTTTTCACCCGCCAACGTGTCCAGTCCTTCCGGAAATTGGCTTAAATCCTTGCGCAGATCGGCCAAATCCAGCACTTGACTCAATCGGTCCTCCAAGTCCGGGCGATCGGTGACCGCGTCAGGTCCGTCCAGGTCGGCGCCCATCAAAATATTGTCTCGTATCGATCGTGAAAACAAAACCGCCCGCTGCGGACAGTAGCCAATCCGCGCGCGTAAAGATTTAATTTTATATTCTTGAATGGGGCGCCCGCCCAGATAAATCTGTCCATCTTCCTGTGCCGGATAGAAACGCAGGAACTGACGCAACAAGGTGGTTTTTCCCGATCCGATCTTACCGACCAACCCCAAGGTCTCGCCCTCCTTCAACACAAATGAGACATCACGCAGACCGGGTTCGCTTGACCCCGGATAGGTAAACGAGCACGCCCGACACTCGATGTTCGCCGGCCCGGTAAATTCAAGCGCGCCGGGAGCATCGTCCACATCAAACGGCCGGTCCAACAATTCTTGAATACGCTCCATCGAGGCCAGCCCCATCTGCCCCACATTGATAAAATCCCCGAGCGCGAACATCGGCCAAACAATCATATCAACGTAAATGATAAATGAAATCATTTGTCCAATGGACAAAGTGCCGTTATAGATGCCGCGTGCGCTCAGCGCCAATGCGATGGCATACGAGAATCCGGGAATCAATTTGGAAATAATCGGAAACCAGATTCGATAGCGGACAACCGCCATGTTTTTACGATACAGGTCTTCTGATTTTTCCTGAAACGTCACCACTTGACTGTCTTCCCTTCCATAGGCGCGGACAACCCGCACACCGGCGACATTGTCCAGCACGGCGTCATTCATCTCGTCAAAAGCTTCCTGCGCGACATCGTACAAAGGATAGACCTTGCGTCCGATATACAGGGAGAGCACCATGATCAACGGCAATGGAAGCACGGCCAGCAAAGTCATCGGCCAGGAGATTCGGATGCCCATCATCAGAATAATCACCAACGGATTGAGCGCCGCGTCACAGAGCGCCATCACGCCATACCCCGCCATGTCGGCCAGCGCCAGCACATCGTTAGTCGACTTGCCCATTAGTGAACCGGTGGAATGTTCGGCGTAAAAGGTCGGCCCCTGACGGCGAAACCGCTCCATAAGACGATGTCGAGTCACACGTGAGATCATGTCTCCGCCTTTCAACAGGCGAATATTCCACATATAATCCACGAAATAGAGTAACACCACCGTCAGCGCTAGCGCCACGATCATTCTCACGAAATCGGCCCGGTCCATACTCCGTTCGGTCAGGCCATCGGCGATGCGGCCGACCATCAATGGTGGCAACAGCGCGATGATGTAATTCAATACAACAAAAATAAACGCCACGAAATACTGACGTCTATATAGTTTGATAAACCATTTAAATCGCTGATAAAGCTGACTCAACACGGCCGGACACTCCTTGTACCTTCCAAACATCTCAATCGCGCAACCGTGGCGCGGCTTGAAAATCATGGACAAATGATCAGACTTGACGCTCGCGTTGACGCAACAACTCCTCCAGGTCCCGCATCTCCTTGAATGTCAAATTTCGCCAGGCACCCAACTTCAGGTTGCCCAACGTGATATTCATAATGCGGACCCGTCTCAACGCTCTCACACGATAACCCAAATGCTCACACATCCGTCTGATCTGACGATTCAATCCTTGTGTCAGGACGATCCGAAATTCCATCTCATTGATCTGTCGAACTTTACAAGGCTTGGTGATCGTATCCAAAATCGGCACACCGGACGCCATCGAGCGCAAAAATTTCGCGGTGATTGGCTTGTCCACCCGCACGACATACTCTTTTTCATGGCCATACTGGGCACGCAAAATACGATTGACAATGCTTCCGTCATTGGTCAGCAAGATCAGGCCTGTCGATGCTTTGTCCAGACGGCCAATTGGGAATACGCGTTCTTTAAATCCTAAAAAATCAATTATATTCGCCGGATCTTCGCGGTCGGTCGTGCAGACCACCCCTTCCGGTTTGTTCAGCGCGATATAGATCGGCTCCGGCGCCTGTGTTAGGCAGACCCTCTCTCCGTCCACAAAAACCTGATCTGAGTCAGTCACCCGGGCTCCCAAATTAGCTTTTTCACCATTGATTATGACTTTTCCTTCACGGATGAGCTCATCGGCCGCGCGCCGCGAACACAGTCCTGATTTTGCCAAAAACACATTGATTCTCAGATCTTTTTTGTTCATCTCTTCCGTCATACACTCTCCATTTCGCTTCTTCGCGGAACAAATGCCAGACCTCATTCTATACTGTCAGCGTATAATATTAAAGATCAACGACAAGGCCCGTCCGGGTCAGCCTCGCCGACAATCTTTTCTCGTGCTAAAATTAGCTGACTATATTACAAGGAGTGTTGTATGTTTAAAAACGCCATGATCGATTCACACAACCATACGCGAAAATACTCGATGGACGGTGTGCAGACGCTCGACCAATTGGTCGATGACGCCATCGCCATCGGCTTGAAGGGCGTGGTCGTAACTGAACATTATGACAAAGACATGGTGGACGGTCAGGTTCTACAGAATATCAGTCCCTTTGGCGGCAAACCGCACCCTGACGAATGGGTCTTCGACATATCCGCCTATTTTGAGACCATGTTCGCCAAACAAAAAGATTTACAGGAGCGACATGTCGATTTTGAACTCCTGACCGGTATCGAATTGGGGTATTTGCCTCATCTGTCCGACGATTTGGATCAGCTGGTGAACTCATATCCTTTTGATTGTGTGATCGCCTCGATCCACACCCTCAACAACAAAGATATCTATGACGATAAAGACCTGTCGGCCCGACCCAAAGAACAGCTTTACGCCGACTATCTCGAAGTGATGCTGGATATGTTAAATCGCCAAAAACAGTTCGACGTCCTGGCGCACTATGACTTCATCGCCCGGGTCGCCGACTACACCGACAACCGATTCTACTATCGGGAGTTTCCCGATCATTTCGATGAGATCTTCCGAAGCATGATCGAAAACGATGTCAGCTTGGAGCTCAACACCCGGTCGCGCTACCGAAGCATAAATGGAGGAGATGGCGACCCGGGACTGCCGGACAGCGATCTCATCCTTCGTTATCTGGAACTGGGTGGAGAATTCATCACGGTCAGCTCAGATTCTCATGACAGCGGTGACGTCGGTCGCCTGATTGAAGAGACATCAGCCTGGCTCAATCATCTGGGCGTAAGCAGACTCACGACCTTCAAAAACCGACGGCCGGTCTTCATGCCGATCAAATAAAACGCTCCTCCCACGACCTTCGGAGGCTTAAATCCGTCAGGCTTGAGAGGAGCGAATCAGCTGAAAGGGGATTCGTTTCGGTTGTCAATTTTTAAACCGGATCAGATCAGAGCGTCATCTCCGCGTATTTGACACCTTTCCAGTAAATTGGATTGTAGACTACGGCGCCTTCAGGCAACTCCACACCTTTTAGCGCCCACTTTTTGTACTCTTCAAATCCGGTGCGGTCGATGATGTAGCCGATGTGTTCTTTTCCGCCCGGCGCGTTTGGATCGATATACTTTGTCACATAATCATACGTGTTCATGATGATTTTGATGATGCTGTCCTCGTCGACCCATTTGATGAAGTCCTCACCCAGGCGCGGATTTCGTTTGCCGGTGCGACCCATCAGTGTCAGGCGATATCTCTTTTCCGCTCCCTCGCCGCGTGTCCAGGCTCTCATCGGACAGTTCAGCACACATTCACCGCAACCGATACATTTTTCCGCATTGCGCACCGGGCGTTCATTGATCATCTCGATCGCGCGCACCGATTTTGTGCGACAGTATTTTTCACAGGCCCCACAGGTGACACAGCGAGTTGGATCAAACCGTGGCAAGGTCATGCCCATGATGCCAAAGTCGTGCATTCGGACTTTGGCGCAGTCATTCGGGCAGCCGGTCAAAGCGACTTTAAAGTGCAGATCGTGTGGAAAAACCGATTTCTCAATGCGCTGGGCGAACGCCGTGGTGTCGTAGCAGGCATATGGGCAGACACGATTGCCAACGCAGGCCGTGATGTTGCGGGTGCCGGCCGCGAAATAGCCGGTTCCCTTCTCGTTTGGTTGGTTGATATCCAGTCCCTCGATGATCGGTTGCAGACGTTCATTGACCGCCGGCATCGCCTCAAACGGAATACCGGGAAGCTCAAATCCCTGGCGAGAGGTGATGTGCACCGTTCCATTGCCGAATTCCTTCGCGATATCAGCGATTTTGATCATGATGTCCGAATCCAGATGGCCTCCGGGAACACGCACACGACTGGCGGTCACACCTCTGACTTTGGTGACGCGAAACGCGTTTTTCTTTAACGCCTTAGTATTGATATCCATAGCTTGGCGATCCCTCCTTAATCTATCAACGTCTTGCCCTTTGTGTAATTGAACACCGGGCCGTCCAAGCAGATGTACACGTCATTGATCTTGCAGTGACCACATTTGCCGATTCCACAACACATTTTGCGTTCCAGGGAGATCCATATGTTTTCTTCGGGGAAACCAATGTCCAACAGTCCCATCGTGGTAAATCTCATCATCGCCGGCGGTCCGACAACAATGGCCGCCGCCTCTTTGATATTCTCAATATTGAGCTGCGGAATAAACTCTGTGACCAGACCGACTTGACAGGACACATCGGTGTCCGCGCAATCCACGGTCAAAATAATCTCACTGGTTTGTTTCCAACGGCCAATATCCTCAATAAACAAAATATCCGCGGGCGATTTAAAGCCGACGATGGCGGTCAGACTTTTAACCTCATCAGGGTTGCTCGCGAAATGATCGACAACCTGTCTTACCGGCGAAAGGCCGGTCCCGCCTGCGACCACAATCAGCTCTTTGCCTCTATAGTTATCCAGGTCGAAACCGTTGCCATAAGGTCCGCGCATAAACAGCTTATCGCCGACGTACTGCTCGAACACCTCATTCGTGACTTTGCCGACACGCCGTATGGTCAGATCGACATAGCCTTCTCCAATACCTGAAACAGAGATTGGCGCTTCGCCATATTTTGGCAAAGAGACTTCAAAAAACTGGCCCGGCTTCACATCGCCATCGTAGGACATACGGAAGGTGTATTCAATCTCCGTATGCTTTTTAACCGACAGGATCTCGGAAGCGAAAGGAACATATTCATTATGCTTCATTTACCCGACACCTCCTTAACCGCGTCGTTTAAGCGATTGATGATATGTGAAAAACTAATATACTCCGGACACACGTCATCGCAGCGACCACAGCCGATACACATATGGTATCCGTACCGCTGTTTGAAATCCAAAACTTTATGCAAAGTCTTAAAACGCATGCGCTGGCCATTTTTGCCGCGATACGATCCGCCACCGGCGACATCGGTAAATCCGTCGACCATGCAGGACGCCCAGACCCGGCGGCGTTCACCGGACTTGCCGTTATCCGTATAGAAAATATCCTGCATAGAGAAACAGGTACAGGTTGGGCAGCTAAAATTACAGCGCCCACAGGCGATGCAACGAGTGTCATATTCTTCCCAGATGGTGCTGTTGGCGACCCTAGCGTCCAGATTCTCAGGAATGGACACACGCACCTTCGTCTCGGTCACATGGCGCGGCTCGACATCCAGCGATTCCTCGGCGTGGCGCTCAAAGATCTCCGACCAGTCGGACAGTTTGCAGTCCATATAGTAGGATCCATCCACCTCATCCAGACTGGCGTCGTAATTTGTGCTGATGTTCGCCTCCATATCGACACAAAAGCAATTCTCAAACGCGGTTTCACAACCGATCAACACAAACTTGGACACATCCCGCAACCGGCTGTAGTAGAAGTCAGCGGTCATATTATTCTTGTAAATCTCATCCAGGCGTCGCACCGCGTGCAGATCACAGCTACGCAGAAAGATGATGATCTCACGCACATCCCCATCCGCCACCTTCACATCGTCTTCGGTAAAAAAGAAGAGTGTCTCAGATATGGGAAGCACAGCTTCCTTGAACGTGTGGCTGCTTTTTTCAGCCAACTCCATTTCACCCACCGTCTTGACTTCACCATAGCGAATGGAATCGGTATCCGAAAACCCACCTTCCAACTCGTAGCGACGGGGCGCGAATAATCTGTACTGTTGGCCGAGTTCAGCCAGCACGGCATTCAAGCCGTCCTCAGTAAACTTGTAACCCATTAAACCGTCTCCTTATTCTTTATTTTTCGCGATTTGATGATAGGGGAACGCGACAAACAGAATCCCACCGATCATGTTGCCCAAAGTGACCACCAGAATGTTGTAGAAATATCCACCCGCGCTCACCGCCGCGCCCATCGGGGACAGCAGAGAAATCGTCAGCGTTGTCATATTCGCGACGCTGTGTTCCAAACCAACTGTGATGAAAACGAACAAACACCAAAAAATCATGATCAGTTTACCGCTCTCGCTCTTACAGCGGAATGTGCACCAGACCGCCAAACAGACCAACATGTTGCACAGCAGCCCACGAAACAACAGCGGCACAAACGGCGCAGCCATTTTCGCCGCGGAGGCGTCCGCGATGAACTGCCCAACCGCTCCTTGAGCCAGACCTGTCGCCCAAAACGCCACCGCGAGCAGGGCGGATCCCACCCAATTGCCCAACCAGCAAACCAGCCATAGCTTCAGGGTCTCGCCGAGCCCCACCGTCTTTTTCAAAAAGCCCAGCGACATAACCAGATTATTGCCGGTGAATAGTTCGCTGCCCGCCATGACGACCAGGCTCAACGCAACGCCGAACGTAGCTCCCATGACAATTTTTGTCGCGGGCGCGCCACCCAGCACCCCGCCGGCGGTGAACGCCAACAGCACACCGAATCCGACATAAACTCCAGCAAGCATCGCCGAAATAAAATACCCGAGGGGATTCTTTTTCAGCAACGTCGACTTGCTGCGCGCCGCATTTGCCGCGGCGCCGACCTCTTCAGAAAACATGTTTCGCCTCCTTCACTCTTTTGAAGATCACGATAAAACGTCTCATGCAAACTGTTGTCTCGGTGTGTCCGAATGATGAAACCGCCGACTTGTCCGCCATGACGCGGGTCAAACGGAAATTCACGATCCGCACCACCTTTCCATTCCGAGCGCTTTTTTACAAAATGTAATGAAAAGCGCTCTTTCATTACATTTTTTTGTTGAATATGATAATAACACAAGAAAATTTTTTCTTGATAGCGTACATTTAAGTTTGCAACTTTAGAAGAAAGAGTCATAGGACTTCGTTACAATGATTGTTAAGGAAAAAAACAAATCGGTGTAAGGAGAAATCACTATGACTCAAAATCAAGATACCACAAACCTAGAAGCAATGCTCTGGCAATTTATGGGAATGGACGATCCAATGCGCAGTATGTTGGAATGGCTTTGCAATCAATTGATGGAAGCGGAAGTGTCCCATCAAATTGGCGCAAAGAAACATGCTCAAAGCGAAGAACGTATTAGCAGCCGCAGCGGATATCGCGTACGCCGCTTCGATACGAGGATGGGCACCAGCTATCTAATGGTTCCAAAAGTGCGCAAAGGTGGTTACATTCCGTTTTTTGTGACGGAACGCAAACGCAGCGAGGTAGCGCTGATTCAAGTGGTCCAGGAAGCATATATTCAGGGCGTATCCACCCGAAAAATGGAAAGGCTGGCAGCAAGTCTAGGGATAGACAGCCTGTCCGGAAGCCAGGTCAGTCAGATGACGAAAGGGCTAAATGAGCAAGCAGAGGCTTTTCGCCATCGAGCGTTGACCATGGACTATCCGGTGATTTGGGTGGATGCTCTTTACGAGAAGGTTCGTTATGATCATCGAGTGGTCAGCATGGCGATTCAGATCGTCTGTGGTGTCGCAGAGGACGGTCATCGTGAGATCCTAGCGATTGAGCCGATGTTGGAAGAATCGGAAGAAAGCTACCGCTTACTTTTTCAAAGCTTGCGTGAACGAGGATTGAAAACGCCAAAACTAATTGTCTCGGATGCTCATAACGGCTTAACGGCCGCTATTCGAAAATGTTTTCCCGGCAGCAGCTGGCAACGTTGCAAAGTACATTTTATGCGTAATATCCTGGTACATGTTTCCAGAGCGGAAAAAGACCGCTTCGCCGCTCAGCTCAAACTCATCTGGCAGGCCAGTAGCATGGAAGAAGCTGTTGTGCTGGCACGCAGATTGGCTGAGTTATATGAGAAACGATTTCCAAAAGCAATTGAGATTTTGGAAGCAGGGCTGGAAGACAGTTTAACGTTTTATGCGTTCCCCACGCTGGACAGCAGAAAAATCAGTTCCAACAATATTATGGAACGGTTGAATCGAGAGATTCGGCGTAGGACAAAGGTAATTGGAATCTTCCCTAATCCTGAATCTTATGTTCGATTGATTTCGATCTACCTTCTGGAATACAGTGAGGACTGGTCCAGCTCTCGAGCCTATCTTAGTGCCAGATCATTGGAATCAATCGTGTTAGAAGCCGCATAAGCTGTAATGAAGTTCTATGAAGTTGCGAACTAAATTTGACACTAACTTTTTCTTTAAGCATAAACAGGCAGAAAACATGTAAATTTTTGAGATATCTAACTTTCTGAAGCGATTGAGGACATATGTCTGTTTCGCACCGCCGAATCATGCGGCTTACAACGAAAAAAAGACGAAAGATCAAACTTTCGTCTTCGGTTGGCTGTCTGTCAGGCGCGCCCGCGATTAGAGAGTGACGCGTCTATGGAATGATTAAATGGAAGGATTAAAACGATCTTAATTGGATGGAGATACCGTCCGGGTCATAAACATAAAAATAGCGCGTGCCGTCTCCCGGCACCTGTATCGGTGACGGATTCAATCCCAGGTCATCCGCCAGCCGCTGTTTCTCCTCGATTTGATCGGACGCGAAACAAATAAACATGCCTTTGCCTTCAAAGGTTTGACCGCCCGGCTGATGAATCAATTCAATCTCGGTCTCTCCCTCTCCGTTGGATAAAAAACAAAGCTCGATCTCGCCGTGTGTGAACCGTCTGGAAATGCTCAGCTCGGTAATGGTCTGATAAAAATGAATCGATTTTTCCAAATCTTTGACACGCAATGTGATGTGTTGAATGTGCATGAAATTTCCTCCCTAACTCTATAATCTGTAATCTGTTTCGACCATGCTCATCCGCCGATTCTACCACAGTCCCCGTGTTTTTTGAGCGTGTCGCCGAGCGACGGTCCTCAACACCTGTCTTGACAATATGGCGATCGCGGACCGCTCCACAATCTTTTACCGGGCCAACCAACTGCCCAGCCGCTGCTCACCTTTTAACTGAGACAGCTCGGTAATATCCTGACTGACCTCCAGCACACCGCGATAGCGCTGCCGGTCATCCCGCAGACAAAAATACTCGATCAACAGTTTACGGCCGTGGTGCTCCAGCCAAAAGCGCATATGGCTTTCCCGCCCTTCACGAAAGGCGCTGATGATGTCCTCGACCACGCTCAACGATTTTGGCGGATGACAGTTTTTGACCTCCCTGCCGATAATGGCGGGCGAACGCGGAAAGATACGATGGGGAGAGTCGCTGAAATATAACACCCGATCGTTTTCATCGACGACGGTGAAATCGACCGGAAGATGGCGCAAAATCATATTCAATTGTTCGAAGCTCAGAGAACCCGTGGTGGAGTGATACTCGCCCGAGGTCACTTCCTCTTGCTCATAGGCAATTTCCTCTTCCGCGCGAATGCCGAACGCGACCGGATACACCCGTGCCTGGTCGTACATCGAGGTCCAGTCTTCGGCTCTCAAAGTTGTGGCCGCGGCCGGAAACAAAAAGCGTTCCTCTTTGATTGGCAAACTGACATAGTTCGCGAACAACTCACCGATCACTCGATTCAATTCAGATTGCGGAACACTGCGATCGGCATAGACTCGCAAGGCCGTCCGCAGGGATTCTTTACAGCGGTCGTGCCACGCCCAGAGCAACGACAAGGCGTGAAACGATCGTTCCTCACGCTCCAAAGTGGGGAATAAAATATTTTGCATACGTGAAAAATGCGCACCATAGGAGGTGAGGCCGGATAAGACTTCCACAATTCGCTCGTCTCGTTTCACCGTTCTCGCCTCTATGGTCAGCGGACGGATCTCATCAAACAGCGCCAGCATTTTCTCGTTCTCGGCGCGAAACTCGGCTAGAAACGGATCGTCCTCCAGCGCAGTTGGCTGATTGTCAAAATGTGACTGAGTTGCCAGGATCACTTTAGGGATCACGGTCAGCAACTCTTCTTCGGTTCCACCGCTTTGCAGAGTTTCATAAAATGATTGAAAAACAATTGTCGCGGTCAAATTCGCGAACTGACTCTCGTGCGCCTCGTACGCCGCCCGCGGGTCGGTGCCCGACAGCAACGCTTTGATGTATGACTTTAAATTAATCACCGCCGCGGCGTGTTCGGCGTTCTCATAGTTAAATCGCGTCATTTAATATATCCTCCTAGAATCAGTTTATTCAGTATAGCAAAAGGGCAGTATAGCAAAAGGGACGACGCATTTTGGCCCTCAGGGCGACACCGGTGAGCGAATTTAAAATAGCTTTGAATCAACAACAAGGTATAGCAACTCAGGAAACTTTGCCAGACGGTTGACCATGTCATTCATGTCCTCGTCCGGCGGACGTCTTAATCTGAGGTTCAATCCCACTGTGGGTGTGTCCGACGGATCGCTTCTATGCAGCGTTTTTGTTTGGATCTCATACCCCAGACTGTCAACATGATCAAAAAAAGGAAGAACGTCCCGCGGCGACGCGAGCTCGAAATAAAAATAGACATAAGTTCGTCTTTTTAAGATCGCGGACTCAAATCGTTCCAGTACTGTGAAGGTGATGAACACAAGCAGTCCGGTCAACAGGGCGCCAACATAATAACCTTCGCCCAGCGCGATGCCGATCGTCCCCGCCGTCCACAGGCCGATCACCGTTGTCAGGCCTTCGATGCGCTTCTCGCGGGTGATAATAACCGAACCCGCGCCCAACAGCGCGATCGCCGATATGACTTGCGCGTTCAGGCGATTTGGATCGCCGGTCTGATAGGTCTCGATCACAAACCGACCCAACAGTGAAATCATTGTGGAACCCGCGCAGACCAGAATATAACTGCGCAGTCCGAGCGCGCGGTCACGAAACTTGCGTTCCAGTCCCAGCGCCCCGCCAATCAACACCGCCAGTCCAAGTCTGAGCAGGATCGCGCCAAATGACACGCCGCCATAATCGATCGTCAGAAAATGAAACATCACCTCGACCTCACCATTGTGTGTGGATCTCTCCTGTATGATATAGACAATAGTGTAATTCAGATCAAATTTATTATACATATTTACACAGCGGACTACATCAAAGCAAACATCCTGGTTGAAATAGCATGTCGTCACACCTAATTTCATTTTATGCAAATCCAACGGAAAGGTCATCGTACGAATGTCCTACTTTTCAGGATTGATCAAATTGAAAACGCACGCCGCCGCTGTCGATTTTCACGTGTGGGCACTGTGCAATATCGACCTCATCCGGTTTTATGATAGAGTGCTATCAAGAGAATGATTTTTAGGAGGATCAATATGAAGAAAGTTTTGTTTTACGCCATGACCGGAGAGAAAATGTGTTTCATGCATGTGCTGATGAACGCCATCCAACTGCACAACGCCGGCCACAGCGTCAGCGTCATTTTTGAAGGCGCCTCGGTCAAGCTGCCGAGTGTCCTGGAACGTGAGGAGAACAAGCTGTACCTGCAGGCAAAAGAAGCGGGAATCATCAAAGGAATCTGCTTCGCCTGTTCACAGGTCATGGAAGTGTTGGAGGCCAATGAGGCGACCGGTCTGCCGATGCTCAAAGACATGAATGGTCACGCCGGCATGCTCGACGAGATCAATGCCGGGTATGAGATCATCAGCATGTAAACTGAGACAAACAGCTCGGAGTGTCGTGCGAACGCTGAAATCGGATCGGGATGAAACCCGCCTTTTGCGTCACGTTAACCTCTCCGGGCTGTTTTTTGTTTACTCCGTTCGGCAGACAGACCCGCGTGAACCGCTTTACCGACAAAGTGAATCAGGACAATCAGGCCATTATAAATGGCAAACGCGGTGAGCACATAGAGCGGATAAGGAAACTTATCAAAAAATGCGGTCAACACCGGTGAAAACAGAAAATAAGCATAGTTCATGTCAAGTAGATGATCGATCGTCAAAATGAACAGGTTCATCACATTGAAGGCAATCAACGTCTGATATAAAGTCCTGTCATCAAACGGATACCGCTCCACTTTCACCATATAGACAATTGTCCAGATCATCAGAATATGACCGGCGAAATAAGATACATTGGTGATATGGGGAAAAGAGAACGGCTCCATGATCGGAATCAACAGCGCCACAGGGGCGCCGAACGTCCCCAAATAAATAGCCAGTCCCCGCGACAATCCGCCGGATCTTTCGGTTTTTTTCCCGATGGATAGCGCGATCAACATCGCGAGGATCGAGATACGACAATGATACAGAGGTAGCCCGGCGACGATCCAAAGGGCGCCACCCGTAAAAAACCAGCCATAGAGCAATATTTGGGTCACCAGCAATGTGACAAATAAGATAAGGCGCAGCCGTCCTCCACGCTCGCCATATTTCCAAATGAGCCAAGCGCCAAGCGCCGCCACGATCAACAGGACGATGTGCGTCGGCCCATACTTTGGAAAAACAAAACCATCGGTCTCGTGTCTGAAAAAATAACTCATTTCGTCCTTTGCCCTATGTCGGTTGGCGCCGCTTGAAATACAAAATCAATCACCAAATGTTAAACCAACAACCGGGGGTTTTCAAATTCAAGGTATTTCGCTCGATCACTCGACGGGGTTCGCGTGCGGCTCTTCGAAGGTCAACAGATTCAAGCCGGTCACCTCATCGTAGGTCCGTCCCCAGGCCATCGGCATCACGCGCAGCGCGAGTTCGAGCGTCCCGCTGATTCGCGCCTCGTTCAAATGACCGGCATAGGTTCGACCGCCCACCACATCCGCGATAGTCGCGTGCGCGTGAATATAAGGCTCACCATCCTGGCGACTCATGGTGCCAAACAAGGACGAGACCTCGAAATCACCTTCAATATCCAACATTTTATATTGTTTGGCCGCCAAATAATATATGCCGACCGTCGCCCTGTCCACCGCTCCGAGAGCCTGAAAATAGCCCGCCTCGATCTCCAGCTCATCCATCAACCGCTTCAACGAAGCAACGATCTCATCACCTTTGTCCATTCGGACCATCACATCCTGATTATTCCGCACATATTCCATTTTCGTCTCCTCCACACAACACCATCGATGTGCTTCATTTTGTAATCACAAATGCCGCCCCCGCGTACGTTCTGCGCACGTCGTTGAGGCGGCATCTGAATCACCTACTAATGGATTCACCGGAATCAGCCGGCGAATCATTCATCTCATATCACAGCGGACTCGGCCTTTCAGCCTTCGTCTTTACGGAAGGTCAGGAACCAGTCTTTCATATCATAGTCTTCGCCTTTGGCAAGCTCCATGCGCTCTTGGATCGCGCCACAGGTGCCCGGGGGCGGTACGATGACATCTTTGCCGGGTTCCCAGTTAGCCGGCAACGCGACACTATCTTTATCCGCTTTTTGCAGACCGACGACGATGCGTTTGATCTCCTCAAAATTACGTCCCAGGGCGGCCGGATAGTACAAGATCGTCCGGATCGTTGAGTCAGGATCGATAAAAAAGACTGCGCGGACCGCGCTGGTGTCTGACTCACCTTGCAGCATGCCGTATTTGCTTGCCACCTCCATCTTAAGATCGGCGATCAACGGGAACTTGACGCTCGGATTGTCGATTCCATTCCAGCTATATCCCTTGATGGCGTTCAACCACGCTAGATGGGAATGAATCGAGTCGATAGACAGACCGACCAATTCGGTGTTCAGCTCCAGAAACTCATCGTACATGCTTTGGAATGTCATGAACTCAGTTGTGCAAACCGGTGTGAAGTCTGCAGGATGTGAAAACAAAATGACCCATTTGCCTTTGTAGTCTTCCGGAAAATTGATCACGCCGTTGGTCGTGGTCGCGGTAAACTCGGGTGCTTTGGTGCCAATCAAAGGGAATTGTACAACATTTTCTTCAGTATTCATCAATATACCTCCTAGAATGCTTAATTATCATATCGCATTGTTTGCTTAGACTAACTATACCTTAAAGCATTTTGAGTTCGTATAGTGACTAAATGTTACGAAATGTGTAAATTAGCACAAAAAGTCAGAACTCATTCATATTACTTTTCGTTTTTCGCAACTAATGGATTAACCTTACTCCCAACGGATTGTGTAGGAGAAAGAGACACTTTCGCCAAGTTTCAATTTTATATTTTGTTCAGGGGAAGCTGAGAACGAATTCGCCGCGTAGGTCGGCTCCACACAGACATATTCTCCGAGTTGATCGGTCCAGATCGCGAAACGGTTTATATTATCCGTATCAAAATGGATGGTGTGGTTCTTGAAATCAACCTTACGCACCCGCTCTCTAAAAACCGTCCCGGACAAAGAGGCCAACTCATGCCACTCCTCATCGACCGCGATCCCCTGTTCAGTCGGCTCGACCGCGAAATATGGATGAAAGCCCGGCGCCACATCCAACTCTTCAAGTCCGCGATTCAACATCTCCAATTTGCTGGTGAATGATTTCTCCTCCAACTCGTAGATGATCAAGGAGTAAAGATGTTGATACGCGCCCTCGCCCTTGAGCCGCAAAGAGATTCTATCCTGATTCAAATCGACGACCGACCACTCCATCAAGCGACCAAATCCATGTTGGTTTAGCTCCCTGAACTCTCCGGGAGCGCCAAAGTTGGGCAGACAGACATGACTGCCGCCTCTCCTTTTGATCGCGCCATGCGCGTCCGGTATTTCAGAGAGAGGATAGAAGATAGTCTTATTGTCATCGCGCAACACATTTACATAGGCACCCATCGTGCTGATTTCGGCGGTCGCCATCCCGCAAATTAACTGAAACATGCATGTGTCCTCCCTTCGATTTATGTCATTATCATATCAATAAATTGTTATCTACAATAGAAAAAATGATACGAATCGGTTCGTCAGACATAAAAAATAGCGCCTGCCATCCCCCGTGGGAAGACAGGACGCCATTGAACCCCAAACGCGCGCAAACCCGATCAGGGGGGCGCGCTTATTCGCCGAAACCCAGCAACGGTTTAAGCCATGGACGAGTCATGTCCAGTTGGCTGATGAACTCGCGCACGGCCTCGACAATCAAGGTATGGCCCTTCTCGGTCGGATGCATGCCGTCAGGACCGATCAGAGTCGGAAAATCCCGCCGTCCCAAAAATGGCTTTCTGACGTCGATCAGCGGTGTATTCGTCCGGCGCGCGATCTCCTCGGTCTCCAATGAGTAGAGTTCATGCCAGCGATAGATCTTCTGCACATCGCCGAGCCAATCCAAAATAGCGGCGGAGTTTTCGTCCGGCGCGATCCAGGTATCGAAAAACTTAACCGCGTCGATCGGAGGCAGGTTCATCATGATCGGTCGGACTCCCTGTTTTTTCAACAGAGAGATGATCTCGACGTAGGTCTCATGAAATTCTTTTAGCGGCGTGCCCGGCTGATGATCCTGCTCCGGGCGTCGCCCAACTTCCGCCCACTCATAGTTGCAGTCGTTGCCGCCATACTCAAGCAGGATCACCTGAAATTCCGGGTCTCTGAGCAATTGTCGCTCAATCAGACGTTTCGCCTTGCCGATTGTGTAGCCGAACTTGCCAAAATTAACCAGATCAAGCCGGATCTCATCTTGTTGGATTTTCTCCAAAGGGTCCAGACGTCTATACCGGCCACCCGGCTCGTCTTGCACCACACGTCCGATAATCGAATCTCCAAACAGTTTAACCAGTAAACGCATTGTGGTATTTCTCCCAAATCATTAGTATCTTCGTCGCGCGAGCGCGGTAGAGTCACCACATCACGCGATCAGATTATAAAAAACATGTTATCTAGTTTCAAAAACCAGATTAAACGATTGAACATATTGTGTCAATAGTTTAACGTGATAGAATGTTCCTATTATCACACATTGGCGGGATGCGCGCGATTTGCGTCCTCTCAGCGACAGACGGAGATTGTCAGATATGAAGACCACACCGATTCAACCACTTGACCCCTGGGAAGCCTACCCCAACATCGACCTCTACATGGATCAGGTCCTCGGTGTCATCGACAAACAGCTTTCCGTCTATTATCGGGATCCCACCGATCGTGTCATGACCGCCTCAATGGTCAACAACTATGTCAAACAGCAGTTGCTCCCGCCTCCGGTAAAAAAGAAATACCGGCGCGAACAGGTCACCCGCCTGGTTATGATCGGAATTTTGAAACAAGTGCTGAGCATCGCCCAAATCGGCAAACTGCTGGATCTGTTGTCCGAGGAAAACAACGGTGATGACGAGCGGCAGTACAATCAGTTCCGCGACAGTTTGCACCAGCATTTTGAACGATTGTGGCTGCCGGACGAAAACAAAATCGTCGATTCGAGAACTTTTAACGATGTCAGTCACATTCTTGACTTCGCGCTGATCAGTTTTTTGGCGCGTTTTGAGGCGGCCTCACAACTTGACCGACTCACGCTCGAGTCCGAAGATAATTCGTGATATCCGCGATACTGCTAAACCCGTCTGCCAATCTTCCTGCGCAACGTATGAATGATCCGACTTTTATTTTCGTAAAATGGTGCCGCACGCGGACATGGCGCGCTAAAAATCACCCGGTTCCGGCAGGCTGCCGATGTCGGATCCCTGCGAAATCGGGCCGCCATAAGATTGAATGCCACCGGCGTCCAGCAAAACTGAATAGCCCATTTTGGACAACAACGACGCCGCCTGCGCCGAACGGTTGCCACTGCGACAGTATAAAATAACGACATCATTTTTGTCAGGAACTTCTTCCTCGATTCGCCGCTCGAGCTCATCCAACGGCAGATTCAACGATCCACCGACATGGCCTTCCTCGTATTCAGCGGCTGTGCGCACGTCGATGAAGTGGATACCTTGTTGAATGTGATTCAAGATCCGGCCCGCCGACCGCAGGGTGATCGTGATGAAACCGCGAGGATTTTCAAGTGCTTCAAAGCGACGCACATCGACTCCCGGTGGATCGCTCTCTCTAATCAGATCCGAGCCCATCTCATATGTGGCCAAAGTGCCGGGGGCGGGCAAGGACAGATCATCGGGGGCGGCCAAACTCACCAAATCGCCGAACTTCAGCGCCGGGATGTGAGAGTCAGTCACATACACACTCGAGCCACGCAACATAAAAGCGTCAAAATCAAGACTTTCCGGAACTTTTGTGGTGGTCTCATGTTCGGCCACCTCTGTGGTGGGCGAGTTCAAGGTGTCGGGCGCCGGCGAGCAGGCGACGGTCAGCGTCAACAATGCGGCGAGCACAACGATAATCTTTCTCTTCATCTGTCCTTCCTTTCGGCTAAGGTCATTCCATTTCGCTTTTTGTCGTCCGACCGAGCCGCGGCACAGCGGCGCTCAGGAGCACCCGGTTCAAGAACGCCGCGCGTCACATGGCCTACATCATTATTCTTCGACCGAGCTCACACACCCGGCGCAGGGATTATCGGCGCTCTGCTCCGCGGCCGCGTCCGCCGGTTGGTAGGAGGCGAGTGAACCCTCGGTCAACCGTTGCAACGGGTACAGTTTTTCGTTGATCATATCCCACATGCAGTAAGGCAGATGATCGCGGTGTCCGCGGTGGATCATCAGACACTCCCAACATTTCCCGTGATGCGGGCAGGCTTCCGGACAAGGGCAGTAGTCGATGCCACTGTCTATGATTTCCTGCAAAGCCTCCATCTTCATCACATACTGCTCTTCCGGCGTCATCTTGCCTTCGCGGCCCAGCCGATCTTGCAAGATCATCTTCTCGTTGTAATCAACTTTGACATCCATAATCCTTCTCCATAGGTGATCATCCAGCCAATTCAGGCGGTTTTTGTAACTTTAGATTAGTATACCGATCTTATTGATCTTTGACTTAACTTTTCATCACCGTCTTTCGGCATTTAAAACACAAATATTGTTGACTATTCCGGCAATTCAATCAGGTTAAAAATTGTTTCGCTCTTTTAAAGATAAGTTGAGGCGGTCGCCCGCCTCAACTTATGTCATTCGTATTGTCAGCAGTTCTCGTCAGTCTTTAACGAAGCCCTCCATCAAGGTCTTGTTCCCTTTCAAACCGCGAAGCTCGGAGATTTCCTCGGTCACTTCCAACACTCCTTTATAGATTCCTTCCTCGTCTCGGACGGCGTAATAGCGAATCAGGATGAACTGCCCACCTTTTTGGATCCAGAAATACTCATGATCCTTTTCGCCTTTCTTGAACTGTTCGATCAAGGTTTCGACCATGTGCACGCTCTTGGGCGGATGGCAGTCGCTGACTGTGCGACCGACAATGGTCCGGGTTCTGGGGAAGACCCGATCTTTGGCCTCACTGAAGTATTGGACGCGACCGTCGGCATTCACATAGGTGATGTCGAGCGGCAAGGTGTTGAGCAAGGTCTCAAGCTCATTGCCGTTGAAAAAGCCACTCGGCAGGTTGACATCGTTGGCGGAGGAAACAGGTTGCGCGACCGCGTCCTCGCCCTTCGCCCAGGCTTTGGCGTCCGAAGGTGAGGCGCCTTCGATGTGATCGCCAAAAGCGTAACCGATGTGATCACTCTCGCGCGCGATGGTCAGCCAGTCCTCGTCGGTCAGATTGTCCAACAACATGGGTTTGAGAATCTTGTTTTCTTTTGTGATCATGTTGCGGATGGCTTCTTCCATCTCGGCAAGCAGTTGATCATTGTAGTCGCCCGCCTCCGCCATCGCGATGGCGTCTTTAATCAGCCGGCGGATCTCATCGTCGACCCCCCACATGACCTTGGGCGGCGCGGTGATTCCCTTCTTTTCCAAATAGGGGAACATCAGATTCTCTTTACGGCTGTAGTGCCGATCCACCGTAGACAGCTTCCTCAACACCTCAAGAAAGGGTTCCGCCTTGCGGTCGTTTTGGTAGGCCTGCCTCGCCGCAAGATATGACTGGTCCAAAAATTCTTCCAGCCCTTTGTTCTCAGCCTCAAGAATCATCAACGGATGACCGTATTCCTCTCCACCCGGAAGCCGGGCGATGTTGTCTTGCACCATGCCGGCGTGGACATCGCAAAGGTTTTGCACCTCTTCCACAGCGACACCGCTCTTGATGAGCTCAACTTCGGCACGGGCGATTTCGGAGGCGTCCAACTCACTGAAGGTCGCGGAGAATTCCGCCCGGACGTCATCCGCCGACTCACCCGCGTGCAGTCGTTGGAGAATGTTTTTTAATACTTCGGCATTGTCTTTATGTTGATCGTTCATTATGCAATTCCTCCTTATCGAGAATTAAGATGACACATCATGGTTCACTTAAGATTTGACTACATATGAACATTTTACAGTGCCGCCGTTTCGGATGAATTGACTTGGATCAAATTTCCTTGAGGGTTTCTGCCAATTTTTGGCGGTTGGGCACAAAAATATTGCGCTGACCACGGCGTTCGATCAAACCTTGTTTTTGCAGCTCGCGCAGTTTGCGGCTGACAGTCTCGCGGCGTAGGTTGGCGCTGCCGGCGATGTCATCCAGCGTCAGCTCCAGCACATCACCTTCAACCCGGTCGACGCGCTCAAGCAGGAAGCCGACGACCCGCCTCAGCGCGTTGTCCTCCATCAGCAAGGTGATGCGGGCGTCCGCCTGGTTCAAGCGCTGTGACATATGTTCAATCAACGCGATCGCGAGCGGCATGCTGTCTTCCCGCTCACGGATGATTTCCATCAACATCGTCTTGGATACTTTACAAAGCTTGGAGGGCGCCACACAGACCGCGTTATAGTGAAACCGCCCCACGTTCAGGAAATCTTCTTCGCCGATGAATTCCCCGTCCACTAAAATATCCATGATGTATTCTTTGCCATCGGCGTCAAAGAGATTGCGTTTGACCTTGCCTTCGCGAATGACCAAAAGATATTCGGCAGGGTCTCCGGCGTTGATCAGCACCTCTCCGGCGTCGGCGTCAAAATGAACCGTGCGGCGCACGATCTCTTCTTGCAATGGAATAGACAGATTCTTGAACAACTCGATGCGCGCGACGCAAAGATTCCTGCCGCAGTGACAGATGGGGGGCGTGTGCATAAATTTACCTCGATTATCGTATTCATGTTTCGCGTGGCGGCGGTCAGGATAGAAAGTATATTGTCCACGCATACAAATTGATTATAGCCCAGGCGGAACAAAGATAACGAGGCAATCTTGGGTATCGAAGTTGGAGCGTAAGCCATTTTTGATTTACGAAAGACCGGCAAGCATACGCATCACCAGGTCGACGTCCTTGTTTTCAAGCTCTTGGATGATATGAAGGTAGGTTTTTTGTGTTGTGTTGATGCTGGAATGACCGAGCCTTCGCGCCACGCTGGCGATCGACACACCGGTGAACAACAGGAGCGACGCGTGAGTGTGCCTTAATCCATGAATGGAAATAATCGGTATCCCGCAGCATCGGCACAGGCGCTCAAGCACTTTATTGACGGTTGAGTTGTAGACCTTGCCATCCACGAAGATCGGTTTGTCCCGGATAGATCTCTTGACCAATTCAGAAAATCGAATCACAGTCTGCCAATCGATCTGAATTTTGCGCACCGAGGATCTGTTTTTCGTAGGCAGAAAACCGGTATCCCCTTTATAATCCCAGGTTTTGCTGATCGAAACCAGTTGGTTTTTGAAATCAAAATCAGCCGGCGTCAGCGCCAACGCTTCAGAAAACCTCATTCCCGTCTTGGCGATCAGCAAGATGAAGTAATCCCAATTCACCGTCTCTTTGAGATTCAAGGACGAAATGAGAGTTTGAAGTTGAAACTGATTCAGGTATTTCATCTTTTTGATCTTTGGCGGTTTTCCTTTGATGATCGCTTTGCGAGTGGGATCTCGATAGATCAAACCTTCATCCACAGCATCGAGAATCGCGCCTTTTAATTGATGGTGAAAGTCCATGACCGTCTGGCGTTCATGCCATTTTGCGTATTCATTCAACAATTGTTGATATAAAATGCGATCTAAATTTTCTGTTTTCAAATTAGGAATCAGTTTGGTCAGCCACTTGTGTGTCATGCGATATTTATCCAATGTTACTTTTCTGACTGCGCCGTTTTTGTATATTTCAATCCATTTTGCGTAGTAATCACAGAATTTTTCTGTATCCAATTTTTCAATTGTCAATTTCTTCTCCTTTATCGCAAAAATGGCTTACGCTGATGAAGGGTGATGAGATTGTCGAGTTGGTTGAAAAAGTCTCCAACTTTTTCTTTTTCCTCTTTACTGGTTGGCACAATAAACTTCATATTTTTGAAAGAACCAGTGGTAATTTGGTTAATTGTAGCTCCTAAATTCTTATTGATTTCCATATTGAATTGTTGAGTATCAAGCATCGCATTTGTGAAATTTGGTGTTTCTGAACGAATACCAGTCATAAATGCACCAATCACTGTATCATTCATTTTTTGTTTGATTTGAGCGTGTTTCCCAATTAAATCTCGTGATCCATTTCGGACAACTACAATAATATCTCCGAGTTGCACATTGTCAGAATTTACAACATCTGGTTGAACATAAACATCATCAGCATTCACTATCTCACCATTTTTCACATTAGAGGAACGTAAAACAAAAGTTCCCTCATTTTCAACAACATTGTCAGGTGAATAGGTTAATCCCGAGAAGAAATTAACTTCATTTCCGATCTTACGCTGTTCCCAAGCGTCTACGATGCAAACACGGAAAATAAGAACACAAGCAGTGACGCCTGTGCTAAGTATTTCAAAAGCAATTCGATTGATCGTTTCTCGCTCCATTTTATCTATTTTCGTAGATATCAAACCCATCCCTAAAGATAAAATCCTTGAGCAAACTCTCTATTTCTCTGTTCAGTTGAAAAGTCGAAATCGTTTTTCCATATCGGTTCGTGAAAAAATCGTTGGCCTTAGCCTTGTCGACTGTATCCTTCAATTCCGTGAATCTGCCAAACTCATTAATATTCCCTGCGATCACTCCGAGACTCATCAGTTTTTTTAATTTGGCGGCATCGACCCCAAGTGCCTCGACCAACTGACGGATTTGCTTATTTTCCGCTCCGGCCTGATATTCGACAATATAGTCCATAAAAATCTTGCCATCTTCAATATTCGCCTCACCACTTTTCACATCGAAAAGAAAAGCGTTGGCATATTTTTGTTCCTCTTTGGATAACGTGGCAAAAGACTGATGAAGATCATCCAGTGTGAGTTGCAATTGTTCTTGATCCACATCCTCCCGGCGCAGGACCTTTAGATACTTATCAAACCGTGAATTCATATAGTTTCCATCAATGCGGTCTGTTTCAATCGCCATCAAATAACCGTCAATATCAAATGGTACATCCTCTTGGCTCTCATTTTCCGTTTCCACGAACAACTCTTTATAGCGCAACGCCAAAACCAAATAATCATTTTCGTTGAAGTCCATCTCTATGGTCTGCTCGGGATCATCCTGGAAATAGACAAGCGTTGACCACGTGAATCCTTGAATCTTGGCCGCTTCGAGATGCTCGTTTAGAGCGCTAAATAGTTTGGCGAATTGACCACGTTCGACAGTGTCCACAGGCAGTTGCGAAAAGTCCACTTTATTATCCACGGTATATAGTCGTGAAATGTCGTCGAAGATTTGATTCATCTTCTTCAGATTGTGATCCAGCTGTTCGACAAATAATCCCAGTGGCCGATCGCCGGAATAAAGTTTCACCGCCTCTTCGATATTTCGCTCCATTGTGTTTGGATAGCGGTAATAGCGAATGGTTCCAAAAGGTTTGTCCGGACCAAATAATCGATTCGTGCGAGAAAATGCTTGGATGATGTTCTCATATTTGAGCACCTTGTCCAAATACAAGGTGTTCACCCATTTGGAGTCAAAACCGGTCAGCATCTGATCGACAACAATCAAAAGATCAAGCTGTTTTTCGGGCGTTCGCTCAATCCGTTCATAAGGAGATTTGTGAGCCAGCCGCGCGGCTGTGTCCTTCTTGAATTTGCCATGGGTGGCCAAGGTAAAATCTTGACCATATCGTTTGTTGTAATCGTCTAAGATTTCCACCAAGCCATCTTCTTTGAACATCATTCCAGCTTGATTGTCGATGTTTGGATCAAACAGCGCGGTTATTTTCAGATCAGGTTGAGTCGCTTTTATCAGTCGATAGTATTCGATCGCCTCCGCAATGCTGCCGGTGGCGAAGATTGCGTGAAATTTGGAATCGCGGCTTAGCCGCATCCAGTTATCTAAAATATCGTTTATCACCATGCTGCGATGCTCATCTCGCGTATATTGAACTGTTGGCAGGAAATCTTCAATGCCTTTGACATAGCTCCCCGACGAGTCGCGGTAGCCGGCCATTTTAACTTTTGCATGATCCATATAATGGTAGTAAACAGCGGCTTTTTGAGGGTCGCCAATGGCTTCCGCTTCAGTGGTGGCATTCGCTTTTGTTAGCGCCACCACTTTACGAATATCGACATCTTTATACGTTAGGATTTTGTTGGGATCAAAGCCGAGCACGTTGCGATCACGGATGCCGTCGGCGATGCTATAGCGGTGCAATTCATCACCAAAGACACTGGAGGTCGTGTTCTTCCATTTTTGGTTTTCTTCATGGATGGGCGTACCGGTGAATCCAAAAAGCACAGAGCCGGGAAACGTACGTTTAATTGTGATCAGCATCTCACCAAAGGTCGAGCGATGGGCCTCATCCACGATGAAGACAAGTCGTTTGGAATTCATCAGTGCGAGATCCGCCACGTTCAGACTGTCCGCTTCGTTATGAATGTTGCTCATTTTCTGAATCGAAGTGACGATCAGGGTGTCGGCCGGATCATTGCTTTTCAATTTTGCGATTAGGGTACGGGTATCCTCTGTCGCTTGTACCTCCTCGTTGTCCTCCGCAAACGCACGGTACTCACGAAGTGATTGAGTGCCCAGCTCGATCCGATCCATAAGGAACACAACTTTGTCGGCATCGTTTGAGTTCGCGATCAGTTGCGCGGATTTAAAACTCGTCATTGTTTTGCCCGAACCGGTCGTGTGCCAGATATAGCCGCCCAACAGGTTTTTCTCGCTCCAGTCCATCTTAGAGACCCGGACCGAAATCGCGTTGGACGCATAATATTGATAACTGCGCATAACCTTCAGCACGCCATCTGAATCATCGGCGACCATATAAAAACCGATTAGCTGATGAGCCATTGGGATCGACAGAAGATGGACCGCGATCTGTTTCCAATTGTTGATCGGTTCATTGTTGAAGTCAGCCCAATGGAAGTAGAAATCTTTGTTAAACGTGCCATCGGGTCCTGGATTGGCAAAATATAGAATTTCTTCGGGCTGCATCGCCACGAAGATTTGCACCAAAGAGAAAATTCCGGAGAAAATACCCTCATGGGCATATTTTTCGATTTGATAACAAGCTTGTTTAACAGGTATGCCACTTTTTTTCAGTTCGATATGTATCACGGGCATCCCGTTGATCAGCAACATCAAATCACCCCGACGGTCATGGAGAATTTTTGATTTGGATTTGAATATCGGTTGCTGAACGATCTGATATCGGCTTTGACCGGCAGCGATTTCAAGACGGTCATAGATCTTCAAGCTGATCTCTTTACCAAGATGTAACGGATCAGCCGGATTGTCGCGGGTAATGCTGACTGTCTTTCCATTAATGAAACCATTTAGCTTCAAAGGCGTGCGAAGAGCGATCACCTGTTCCAAAATTTGTTGCATTTCGGTGTCGGTCAAAGGTGCGTCATTCAAACGATCGATGCCGGAATTATTCTCAAACAAAATATCCGCCCAATTATCGAGTAGATCTTCCTCTGTTGGGTATTGTAGGATCTCTTTTTCCCAGCCTTTGCTTTGTAACGCAGTAATCAAGGCAGATTCAAAGTCTGATTCAGATTTAAATATCACCAAACGTGCCCCTTTCCTATACAAACATCTTATCTAACATGGATTTTTTAATGTTTTTCAGTTTTTCGTGCTTACGCTGATGAAGGGTGATGAGCTGGTCAAGGTCAGTAAAAACTTGCCCAATTTGCGCCTGTTCTTGCTCTGCTGCCGGATAGAAAATGTTCGTCTTGGCAAGGTTCGGTCGGCTGATTGATAGGACTTTGATACCCTGCATAAGTGGCAGTAATTGACTATGGTATGAAGGTGAATTCATATAGTAACCAAGATAGTTCGGTTTCATTTTTACTTTAGGCCGGCATGCAATTGTATGCAGGCCTGCTACAACGGGAATATCCGTAATACCTGCTATTTCAGTCGCTTTGCCAACAGTTTCATCCTCGGCAGCATCTGCGAGAATTACGTCACCATTATGAAGGATCATGTTCCTGTAGTCGGATGGCTCAGCTCCCGTTATAAACGGAATTTCGTCTTTACGGCAATTTGTCACGGCACCATATTTTATGAGGATGTCACCGTAGTGAACACTCATTATCTTGCCGTCTCCATAGTTCACATTTGCTCTTGACAGCGTGTTGCTTGGTATTGGATCGAACATTTGATCAAACTTACGCTGTTCCCAATCATCAGTAAAACCTTCAAAACGAATTTCCGGAACACTACATCCGTTTTTTGGAAACATTTTTCCCAGCATCGCTTTTTTGACATTTTGTAATTTTTCAAGCTTACGCTGATGAAGGGTGATGAGCTGGTCTAACTCCTTAAAAAACTCACCAACTACTACCTGTTCCGCTAATTCTGGGATAGGAATTTTCATTTCCATTACCTTAGTTTTAGAAATGTTATATCTTGAAATTCCTTGGGCTAAGAATGTAAATTCTTTTCTGATTGCTGGTGAGCGAAGCATAAACGCCAAATAATATGGATCCATTTTCTCAGTTGGACGATACCCAAAGCAAAAACTATTAAGGTAGATATTCTCAGTATTATCAAGCCATACAGACGACATTCCTACTTCATCAGGAGTCTCTGATGATGTTGTAAAAAACACATCCCCAAACTTCACTTGATTTTGCTTATCGTCAATTTCAACTTGCTCTGTACCATAGAAATCAGAAATTGGATTGCTAAAAACATTCATATATGTGATGAATTTTGCGTCACCATGACCGAAGTCTTCTTTAGTTTTTCCTGACAATCCAGTGAATGTGTTTCCGATTTTTCCTAATTCACGCTGTTCCCAATCATCCACGAAACCCCGAAAACGAATGGCGGGGAGATTTAATTTTTCAGACATATCACTGCCCCCCCAACAAGTTTTTCAACTCTGCCAATCCCGCAAGGTCCGCGTCACTACCTGTCAACTCATCGATCATTGTGGAAAGTTGACGCTCCGTTTCAGCAATTTCATCCTCAATGTCCGAAATAGTGGTGGAATATTTATCCGCAAGCGCCTGCACTTTCATTTCCAGATCATCAAGAATCTCAATTGGAATCTGATGCAGCCCGTCGATTATCGGTGTGATCCATTTTTCATTTAACAGATTAAACACCTCGTCCTTCGGGAGGTTATTGATAGTATCTTTGGTGAGCAAATGCAGATGATTTGACTGATCTTTGATCTGTTTTTTAAGTACCTTCTCCTCATCAAGCAAATCTTTCATCAAAAGAAGCTTGCTATCAAGGCTGTCCTCTTCAATATCCTCAACATCATGCTCGCTCAGCAATTCTTTAACCGCTTTGTTGAGTGGCCCCGCCAAAAAGGCTGTATTATTTGCATTCAATTCATCTTGCAAATCATTTTTATCCTCTTCAGTCAACGAATCAATGATTTCCTCTTTTTCGGATGATACCTGCACCAGTCGATCTTCCTTTTCTTGTAAAGCAGCACTTTCTTTTTTGAGCAACGTCTCCTGTAGGAGCTCAAAAGGAATGATTCTGCCGATCCAACCTTCTTGGACTTCAACACTCTTGCCGCTTCTTTGTTTCACGACCATATTGGGATCAGTTTGCGTGGTGGCCGCGAAGCCCTCCGTCCGGATCATCTCCAAATCAATCGATATATCAATCCATTGATCGTGAAACAGTTGATAGGCAACATACTGATCCACCAATGGCACGGGTCCAAGCCTGTCAAAAATCTCACTGCTGATCGCGGCTTCTTCTTTTGAAAGACTAAGCTGTCCCATATTGTCCACAAGACGGGTATACAAATCTTTGTCGAGCCCGCTGATGGCGTTCTTGAACTGTGCCAGAAAGGAGGCGATGTCAGGATGATCATGGATGATGTCTTTGAGATTGCCCGGCACAACATGCGCATGTTCACCGGAATCATTTGTGAACAAAGCTGATTTTAGATTGGGGAAAGCGTCCCAATATGCGGAAAGCGCCTCAATTTCATTTTTAGGCACACCGCCAAGCATAGAGGCATATAAATCCCAGCTCTCGGGCTCCTGTGAAGAGTCGACATACCGCGGTATATTGAGGTTATATTCGTTTTTACGAATCTCCTCTCTGCTGACCACACGGGCAAACTTTGGCACATCCTCACGCGTGATGACCGCGTCAACAATTCGTTTAATGTCAGATGCCTGAAGCTTGTTGTTTTTGCCAACCTTCAAAAAGTTTTTGGACGCGTCAACAATTAGAACATCGGTGTCCACACGTTTTTGTTTTAACACAATGATGATGGTCGGTATGCCGGTACCGAAAAAAATGTTGGCCGGCAATCCGATGACGGCGTCGATATGATTGTGTTCAATCAGATTTTTCCGTATCGTTCCTTCCTCTCCTCCACGAAACAAAACGCCATGAGGAAGAACGATGGTCATGATGCCGTCCGGTTTGAGGTGAAACAAATCATGCAGCAAAAAAGCGTAGTCCGCCTTACTTTTGGGCGCCAGACCAAAGCGAGCGTAACGCGGATCTGTGTCTTTTCCTTCCGGATCCCAATGTTGAGAGTAGGGTGGATTTGATACCACCGCGTCCACATGCAAAGGATCATATGTGCCCACCGGATCGTTGTCCTCGAAATACGGCCAATCCTCTTCGAGCGTGTCACCGTTTCGAGTCTTTATATTCTCAGGTAAAATATCTCGCATGACCAAATTCATTCGGGTCAAGTTATAGGTGTTTTGCTTCAGTTCCTGAGCGTAATACATGATTTTGTTTTCTTTATCCAGGTATTTCGCGACACTGCGCCCGATATTGATCAACAGACTGCCGGATCCGCTTGTGGGGTCATAGATCTTGATTTCTTCGCGGTCCTTTAGATGCTCCGCGACGATGTCACTCATCAACAGAGACACTTCTTGGGGCGTGTAGAACTCTCCGGCTTTTTTACCGGCGTTGGCGGCGAAGTTCGAGATCAGATACTCATAAACAAACCCCAACACATCGTAGTCTTCTTTGCCGTTCATTGGGATTTCTTTGATCAATTGAATAAGATCGCTGATGGCTTTGGTCTGCGAAGCGGAACTTTCACCAAGTTTCGACAGACCGGTCTGCAAAGTGTCAAAAATTCCATCAAAGACTTTTTTATGATTTTCGTCGATCAGCCGACTGAAAGCGGATAGCGCGTCACGCACATTGGATACATCAAAGTCTTTGCCCATGGACAGCCAGGTCGAAAATAGATCTTTATAAGCGATAAAGTAACCAATTCTTCCTTGAACATACTTTACGCTGGCCTCATCTTCTTCGGTCAGCTGAATGATATCATCCTCGGTGGCGCCTTCTTCGGTCATGAATCTCACAAGTCTGTCGGACAAAAACTTATAAAAGATGAAACCAAGAATATAGTCTTTGTATTCGTTAGCCTCAATTTTGGAACGCATTTTATTTGCGGATTCCCATATTTTGGTCGCCAACTGTTGTTTATTCATTCTCGCACCCCTCTTTAATTTCTCGATATCATAATATGGCACAGCATAATTTAGACAAAAATTCGCACCATATGTTAACACATTGAGAACACAGTCAGATGTCAAGAAAATTACAAGGTATAAATAAATTGGCTCTTCCCGTTGTTTTTTGCCATTGCTAATCTAAGATCCCCTCTCGCCACCGTCGGTTAACAATTTGAACGCCCCAATTTATGGTCCGCAACCGTTGAACAATCTATAATCAAAGCATGACAAAGCAGAATTTCAAACGTTGTTCAAATTCAACGACCAAAGGAGGCCAAAATGATCTTAGCTGATAAAATATTATATCATCGTAAAAAACTGGCTTTGAGTCAGGAAGAATTGGCTGAGCAACTTAATGTCTCTCGCCAATCGGTATCAAAATGGGAAGGCGCGCAGTCCATTCCCGACATGGACAAAATCATCAAACTCAGCGATATTTTTTCGGTCAGCATCGATTATTTACTAAGAGATGAAATACAAGATATTGAATACGTTGACCAAAAAGATCAAGCCGGCCTGAATAGCGTCAGTTTGGAAGAAGCCAACTCGTTCATAGCGGCGAACAGACAACATGCGAACAAAATGGCGCTGGGCGTATTCTTGTGCGTCGCTTCGCCAATCTTGTTGATATTCTTGAATTCACTTTACGAAAAAGGTGTTCGGCAAATCAGTGAAGCGATGGCCAACGCTTTTGGGCTGACCGTTTTAATCGCCATGGTCGCGGCGGCCGTCGGGATCTTTGTCAAATCCGGCTCCACGATGAAACCATATGAGTATCTAAAGCAAGACATCTTTGAAGCGGAATATGGCGTCGAGGGCAGCGTGAAAAAAGAAAGGGATCAGTATAGAGCGAAACATGTGAAATACATCAGCCTAGGTGTGATCCTCCTGATCACCTCTGTCATACCCGCCATCTTATCCGAGCTTGTGTTGTCAATACCCATACTCCACTCGATCGCGCCTTCGCTTTTCTTATTGATGGTCGCGGTCGGTGTCCATCTAATCATCAAAACAAGCATTTATAATGACTCATTCGCGATCATCCTGCAGCAAGACGATTACACCGCGAACAAAAAGAAAAGCAATCCGCTCTTTGGGAAAATCGCGGGGATTTACTGGCTGAGCGCCACAACCATCTATCTGGCGATTAGTTTCATCTCCGGGAAATGGGACAGGTCTTGGATACTGTGGCCGATCGCCGGTGTGCTGTTCGGTGTGATCAGCATCATCACCTCAATGTTCGTGAAAGATTGAGTTTGAGCCCTCCTGACGCGTTTATGGTGTCTCTTGCCATAGACGCGTCTTTTTACCAAAGACTCACCGGCCTCCGTCTGTCTCTAAACGAGAAGTTCACACGCCGTCATCCTCGACAAATTCAGACGCTCTTCTTTTTCTGTCACGCAAAAATTGGCGGACACCTTTGACCGCCGCGCCGCCCACAAACACCAGTCCAATATAGCCTTCCAACGGATAGAAAAATCCGATCAGCTCATCAAACGAGAACAGCCCCAACACAAATATGATCAGCGCGACCAGCACCGCGAACAGGCGATTGCCTCTTGATCCCCCCGCTTTAAAACGACTGCAGACCGACCACATCATCGCCGAGCAGGACGAGAACATGCCTAAAATCAACACCAGTGAGAAGACGGCTCCCAACACATAGGAAATACGCCTTGCCAAAAACAGCATCGGGATCGCCGCCGATACCGTATGATCGGCATTCAACAAAATCGCCGAATTGATCACGGCGACAGCCAGCACAAAGATCAGCGCCCCAAGCAGCGCTCCATATTTCGCGTCTTTTCGATTGATCGCCGTGCCGCCCAGCGCGACGAAGTACCCGCCTCCGCTCAAAAAATTCAAAGATATATATAGGACGGAGCTGATCGACCAGTGTGGAGCCGCCCGTAACTCGTTCAAAATGATTGTATGCTCGGAGATTTCACTGAATTTTCCGGCGTCGCGCACGACCGTGATCGTGCCGATGACCAGTGAAAAAAGGATGACGAGCGGTCCAATCTTTGAAACAACTTTGACCAGCCGCTCGAAACCGACCAGATACGCGGTCAAGACCAACAGGGCCATCGAGGCCGAGCCGACGTGATGATTGATGCCGTAGTATTCGGCCATGGTCGCGCCCGCTCCCGACACCAGCACGGACATGATCAGCACCAAGGAGATTGGAATCAGCCAGGTGTAAAACGCTCCGACCCGGTCACCGCTAAAGTGCTTGAAGTGATTGAAGGAGCTGTCGTCCCGGTGATCAAACCCCGTCAGCAGCATGACCTGAGCCAACAGCGTAAAACCGATCAGATTCACCAACAACACAGCGTAACTTCGGCAGCCATAGGCGGAGAAAAACTGCAACATCTCCTGTCCGGTCGCGAAACCCGAACCGATCAGCCAGGCCAAAAAAGCCCCGGCGAACTTCATGATCGATTTAATGCTGTATCCACTTTCCGCTTGTGCTGTCAGACTCAAATTCCCGCCTCGTTTTCTTGTTCCAAATCCGTGTGAACGGCGCTTGGACGGTCCATTTTCAAAGACTCAAATTTTCTCAATATAAATTTAATATCAAGTGGTGGTGCTATAATAAAACTATCATGTTAAACGATATGCGTGTTAAAAACCATCAGGCCCCCCACCGCCGGTCGACAAAGTCTTGGCGTCGATCCCGGCTGTCCATAATCGTTATTTTACTGCTATCCTTCAGTATCTTGCCTTTGGCTGCCGGTGGCTGTCAAACCCGAACATCTCCAATCGCTTCGGAATACGTTACGGCTGTCACACGGACGCACCATACAATATCCAGTTCCTCGGAAGTCAAAGACATTCAAAGAACTGAAGACAGCGCTCGCTCAGTTTCAGTGACAACAACAACTGAGGTGTCCACTTCGGACACCTCAGATCCGGATCAAAACACCTCGTTGACGGAGCGGAGTCTGGATGAGGTTTTGCTAAGCTACTGCGCCGAACAAGGCATCGAGGATTCTTTGTCCTATGTCTATAAAAATCTTGAGACCGGATCGGTCGTCTCCCATCGCGCCGATGTTGGCTACCCGGCCGCCAGCACGGTCAAGCTCGCGATGGCGCTCTACTGCTACGACCGGGCGACGGCAGGCGACCTCGATCTCGATCAGTCGCTGACCTACGACGAGACCCGTGATTGGGAGGCGGGCGCCGGTCTGCTGGCCGGCGCCACCGACGGTGACCAATTTACCATCTCGCAGCTGTTGAGCAGCGCGATCATCCATAGTGACAACATCGCGACCAATATGATCTTTCGCTATTGGCGCGAAACCGGCAGCTCGCTCAGCACCAGGATTGACGACGCCTACGGTCTGGACTACTCAGACGGTGGAATATTGACCGCGGCTCAGGGGATCGCGCTGCTGGAGCGCGCCTACCGAAATCCGGACGACAACCCTTATTATGATCGGCTGTTGAATGATCTCTTAAACAGCACCTGGGATGACTACACCACCCATGACTTGCCGGTCGCCACCGCGAACAAGTATGGCTCTTTGCGTTGCTGCCATCACGAATTATCCATCGTCTACGCTGACACACCTTATCTGCTCTCGGTCTACTCAGCCTCGTTGGAGCGACCGCAGGCCAATCTGCGCAGGATCGGTCGGCTGGTCTATGATTGGCATCAGGCGAACAATTGATTGATCAAAAACTCGGATCGACACTCAACTGATCCGGTCAGACGATTTTACAGACGTCGATCCATTCTTTATACGCGGAGTGTCGTTCCAGTTCCTCGAGTGACAGGCGAACGACACTGTTCGCGCTGCCCGCAGCCGGATAGACCGTTGTGTTTTGTCTGAGCGACTCATCCAGATAGACGGTGACGCCCGGTTTGATCGCGAAGGGACAGACACCGCCCGGATCATGACCGACATGGTCTTCCACCTGATCGCCCGGTATCATTGTCGATTTTTGTGAAAAAGTCGCTTTGTACTTTTGATTGTTGATTTTGGTGTTGCCGGCCGCGACAATCAGGATCGGCGCTTCATCCACAATAAAGGATAGTGTCTTGGCGATCTGCTTGGGCTCGCAGCCGACCGCGTCCGCGGCCATTTGCACGGTGGCGCTGGATTGATCCAGCACCCGCACCCGGTCACCCAGCCGGACCGATTCGAAATATTGTTTCACTTTTTCATATGCCATATTGATTCTCCAAACGATTGCTCATTGATATTCACTTGTTTTGACATTAACGTCCAGCCGTTTGATCCAGCCTCGCCCGGTATCGCTTGTGCGTGTCCTCGCTGAAGCTGCAAAAAATCACATCGATTCCATAGTCCGGATTGGCATCCAGCCATTCGCGGACGGAATTCAGCGCGATCGGCACGGCCTCCTCCAGCGGATAACCATACACTCCGGTGGAAATCGCCGGAAAGGCGACGCTGTGCAAATTGTGTTGTTTCGCCAGATCCAAAGAGTTTCGATAGCAGGATGAAAGCAGCTCGGCGTCCTTCGACTTGCCGGAATAGACCGGACCAACCGTGTGGATCACATGGCCCGCCTTCAGTCGATGGCCACCGGTGATCTTCGCCTCTCCGGTCGCACAGCCGTTCAGCGTCCTACACTCTTCGAGCAGCTTCGGGCCGGCCGCCCGATGGATCGCGCCATCGACGCCTCCTCCGCCCAACAGGCTGTTGTTCGCCGCGTTGACAATGGCGTCGCAGTCCAATTGTGTGATGTCGCCCAACTCCAAAAAGATCTGATTCCTTGTCTTCTTTTGTTTGCGTCGATCGTAGGTCATATTGATCTTCCTTTCTCCGGTTGATTGGTTTTTTAATTTATCAATGCTTAAACAAAAGACGGTCCGCAGGACGCCGAGCAAGGCGAAAGCGATGGTCAGCAAGCTAAGCCGGCGGTGTGGTCGGCTGTCGCGCGCAGTGTCCATGCATCCCCCTTCTTATCGATCTCTCTGCGGTCGTCCGGTGACCGACAACGTTTCATTATATTTTCCACCTGAAATTCTATCACAGTCGGCCGATCGAGCAGGTGGCGCGCCCTCCGACGACATTGACAGGTAAAAGCTCCACGAACCGTTGCTGTTCGTGGAGCTTTGGTTAAAACCGGCAGTTCGCGACTCATTCACTCAAAAATCGTGCTCCGCTCACTCTCCCAAAGCGAACTCAACATTCACATTGGCGCTAATTTCCAGATCTCCCGGCACGATTGGAATCCGGGCATCGCCCTCCATCTCCGCAACCCGACTTTCTTGGTAAACACCTTCGAGCGGATATGTCTGATAGTTCACCTCGGTGATCTCCTTTGGCACCGGCTTGCCCTTCATGCCGGCGGCCGCCGCGATGACATCCACCTTCTCCATCGCCCGCTTTGTCGCGAGAGTCAAGGCCTCATCGTAAGCCACGGATTTATCCTCTTTGTCAAATACCAGGCTGGTGACCTCGTTGGCGCCGCTCTTTGTCGCCGCGTCGAGCACATCGCCAACGATTGCCAGGTCATGAATCGTGATGTTCAACGAGTTGCTAACATTATACCCTTTGAGCGTGGGCGTCAGTCCGGAATAATCGTAGTCCATCTCTACATTGTAACGTTGGGTGCGGATGTCCGCTTCGTCGACACCGGCTTGTTTGACCGCCGCCAAAATCGCCTCCATGATGATCGCGTTCTGCCGGGCGGCGTCGGACGCCTTCTCATCCATAGTCGTGGCGCCGAGTGTCAGATACGCGATATCGGGCTCAACTGTGACCTTGGCCTGCGCTTCGGCGTGCAGCCGCGCGCCTTTGACCTCGGCGGTCTCAAAACTCGACACCGACGCGCCGGATGTTTTCCCCAAATTAACCGAACAGCTCGTTGCGGCGAGCAGTGTCAGGGCGCTCAACCCAATTGCGAGCAGCTTCGAAAAAGCAGGAAATTTTCTCATTTTATACCGCCTTTCTGGTTGTCAGTCAGCAAAATCAAACGCCGGTGATTTCATTTAGAGATAGTTTTTCGTCAAACTAAAAAGCCACTCGAACGTCATGATTTTGATCGTTTTTTTGTTTTAGTATAGCACTGTTTCAGTTTCAGTTAGTGTCAAATTTAGTTCGCAACTTCATAGAACTTCATTACAGCTTATGCGGCTTCTAACACGATTGATTCCAATGATCTGGCACTAAGATAGGCTCGAGAGCTGGACCAGTCCTCACTGTATTCCAGAAGGTAGATCGAAATCAATCGAACATAAGATTCAGGATTAGGGAAGATTCCAATTACCTTTGTCCTACGCCGAATCTCTCGATTCAACCGTTCCATAATATTGTTGGAACTGATTTTTCTGCTGTCCAGCGTGGGGAACGCATAAAACGTTAAACTGTCTTCCAGCCCTGCTTCCAAAATCTCAATTGCTTTTGGAAATCGTTTCTCATATAACTCAGCCAATCTGCGTGCCAGCACAACAGCTTCTTCCATGCTACTGGCCTGCCAGATGAGTTTGAGCTGAGCGGCGAAGCGGTCTTTTTCCGCTCTGGAAACATGTACCAGGATATTACGCATAAAATGTACTTTGCAACGTTGCCAGCTGCTGCCGGGAAAACATTTTCGAATAGCGGCCGTTAAGCCGTTATGAGCATCCGAGACAATTAGTTTTGGCGTTTTCAATCCTCGTTCACGCAAGCTTTGAAAAAGTAAGCGGTAGCTTTCTTCCGATTCTTCCAACATCGGCTCAATCGCTAGGATCTCACGATGACCGTCCTCTGCGACACCACAGACGATCTGAATCGCCATGCTGACCACTCGATGATCATAACGAACCTTCTCGTAAAGAGCATCCACCCAAATCACCGGATAGTCCATGGTCAACGCTCGATGGCGAAAAGCCTCTGCTTGCTCATTTAGCCCTTTCGTCATCTGACTGACCTGGCTTCCGGACAGGCTGTCTATCCCTAGACTTGCTGCCAGCCTTTCCATTTTTCGGGTGGATACGCCCTGAATATATGCTTCCTGGACCACTTGAATCAGCGCTACCTCGCTGCGTTTGCGTTCCGTCACAAAAAACGGAATGTAACCACCTTTGCGCACTTTTGGAACCATTAGATAGCTGGTGCCCATCCTCGTATCGAAGCGGCGTACGCGATATCCGCTGCGGCTGCTAATACGTTCTTCGCTTTGAGCATGTTTCTTTGCGCCAATTTGATGGGACACTTCCGCTTCCATCAATTGATTGCAAAGCCATTCCAACATACTGCGCATTGGATCGTCCATTCCCATAAATTGCCAGAGCATTGCTTCTAGGTTTGTGGTATCTTGATTTTGAGTCATAGTGATTTCTCCTTACACCGATTTGGCTTCTGTTAACTTAATAAAAAAAGAGATCTGAAATGCCTTTGGTACAATAGTTTCACCACAAAACAGGTACCTCCCTAAGGAAAGGAGCAAATCAGATCTCATGAAAAGTATACCATCTAATCTAACTTGTCCCCGCTGTTTCTCTAAAAGCCTTTACCACTTCGGTAAAGATAAAAAAGGTAATCAGAAGTTCCAGTGTCGCAATTGCATGAGACAATGGGCACCTGCCAGTAAGAATAAGAAGGAAGATTTTCAAAGAAAGTACCCCCTTGTCCTAAGTGTGGTAGGGCTAGCTTCCTGCACCATGACTACAAGCTGTATTCCAACTTTCGTTGTGGAGACAAGAAGTGTTACCACTCTTTCTTTGTTGTAAAGCTGGTTGAAATTCCATCCTGCTCGTCTAAAGTTATTCCGCTAGAGCAGTTCACAATGAAACGAATGCGTCATCCTTTCCATCTTGTTCTAACGGCTCTCATCCATTACTTTATTGGCAATTCCACCTTGAGAAAGGTTTCTGAAACACTTCGACTCGCACACAACATTGAGGTGTCTCATGTCACAATCTCTAAGTGGTGTAAACGCTTCGCGCCTGCTCTCCTAGCGGCAGCTGAACCTTACAAGAAGCAGATCAACCTAGCTGACTCTGACGAATGGCATTTTGACGAAACCTACGTGAAGATCAAGGGCAAATGGTATTATCTCTGGCTTGCCATGGATTCTGAAACAAGGATGATTCTGGACTTTCATCTGTCACCAACCAGAGATACTACGTCCGCCTACTCTCTCATTCACAGCTGTCAGGAGCAGTTTGGCAATCCACAAAGCATGTTCGTCACAGACAGATATCCCGCTTACCAAAGAGCGTTCGATCACCTTGCTCCCTGTGTTGAGCACCAGCTCGTCGAAGCGTTCTCTGATGATATTTCCAACAATGTCATGGAAGCGTTTAATGGCCAGTTTAAGGCTTGGTATAAGGCTAAAAGAGGCTTTGACTCTTTTGAGTCTGCTAACATCCTGATTGCGCTTTATATCTTCTTTTACAACTACATCAGACCGCACCAATCTCTCTTCAACTGGACTCCAGCTCAGGTTGCCGGGGCACAGTACCAAGAAAAACAAAGGAGAGCCTGTCTTCTGATTGCTTAGGCATATTCAGTTCTCAAAGTTCAATTGAATCTCTTTCGAGATTTCTTTCGCATGTCCGGATTTTATTCTTTCGCTTTCCTTACATGCTTTCTTTGTGCTATCTTCTTTTCAACTGGTGAATCCTTAAGTTTCTTCTGAATCTTTGTTCGCCAATTGCATTTCAGATCTCTTGTCTCTCATCTTTAATTAACAGAGCCCCGATTTGTTTTTTTCCTTAACAATCATTGTAACGAAGTCCTATGACTCTTTCTTCTAAAGTTGCAAACTTAAATGTACGCTATCCTGTTTCACTTGCTGTTCGTCATTATTAAGCGATCTCCAGTGCTAAATTTGCGATCCGAGCTCACACCGATTGGCGCAAAAAAGCGCCCCCGGACAGAGGGCGCATGGTTTTCACTGATTATAAGGTTATGTGTGGCGCACTTTCAAACCGGTAAAACAGTTCGTTTGAATTCGTTGTTGATGATCTGCGCCGCCGTATTGTAGATCGCCGATCCTCCGCAGACAATGCCCACGTAACCTGCGATTTTAGTGATAATGGCCGAGTCACAAAAATCTCCAATCGCCAGCAGGAAAAACAAGACGGTCAGCGTGGAGAACACGACCTGCAGACCGCGGTTCAGTTTCAAGGTGCCGACAAACATGAACAATGTGAAAATTCCCCAGAGCAACAAATAATATCCCATGCTGACCTTGTCGGCCGCCTCGATGCCTTTGAACGGATTGATCCAGATCAAAATCAAAGACCACCAGAAAAAGCCGTAGGCGGTAAAAGCGGTCGCACCGAACGTGTTGTTCTTCTTAAACTCCATGATACCGGCGATGATCTGCGCGGCCCCACCGAGCGCGAATCCCATCGCGACAATAACGATCGAAAGAGAGATGATGCCCGCGTTGTGCAAGTTCAACAGCAAGGTCGTCATGCCAAAGCCCAACAGTCCCAGCGGTGCCGGGTTCGCGATGTTGTCAAGTGATTTTTCGTTACTCATAACCCCTCCAAAAAACAAGAAACAATTCGGATTTGATTTACTTTTATCATACCACCCACTTTTAGGCAAATATTCAGTCACATCGGCGATCCGCACCGACCATGCCCACACCGCGACGCCGACGTTGGCCGGGTTGGCTATTTTCCGAACTGAATTTAACAACCTTACAAAATGAAACAGCCCCCCGTACGGAGGGCCGCCACTTGCTAAATCTCATATGTTGGAAACTGGGCGGACGAAGCTCATTCCAGTTCGATCGTCCCCATGTTCAAATCATAATAACGCCCTTGCTCGGCCATCAGTTGATCGTGATCGCCCCGTTCCATGATCTCGCCTTCTTCCAGCACCATGATGGCGTTGGAATGACGGACGGTGGACAGGCGGTGGGCGATCGCGAAGGTTGTGCGGCCCTCCATCATGTTGTCCATTCCCTTTTCGATCAGACGCTCGGTGCGCGTGTCGACCGAGCTGGTCGCCTCGTCCAGAATCAAAATCAACGGATCGGCCACCGCGGCGCGGGCGATGGAGATCAATTGGCGCTGTCCTTGTGAAAGATTGGCGCCATTTTCATCCAACATGGTGTCATAGCCCTCCGGCAAATGGCGGATGAACCGATCGGCGTTGGCGAATTTCGCGGCTGCGATCACTTCCTCATCGGTCGCGTTCAGGTCTCCATAGCGAATGTTGCCGGCGACGGTGTCGGAGAACAGATGCACTTCCTGCAGCACCATGCCGAGTGTCATGCGCAGATCATCTTTGCGAATCTCTTTGACATCGATGCCATCGTAATAGATCGTCCCGTCCTGCACGTCATAAAATCGATTGATCAGGTTGGTGATGGTCGTTTTGCCCGCGCCGGTCGATCCGACAAAGGCGATCCGTTGTCCGGGTTTCGCATAGAGTGAGATATCGCGCAGCACCGGTCTTCCTTCGACATAGCAAAAGGACACATGGTCAAAGCGGATGTCACCGCAAACCGGTACATAGTCGACCGTCCCGTTCTCGGACGGAACTTCCCACACCAGATTCCTCAATCCGCTTTGCACATCGGGCAGATAGCGCTTGGGCACATACCGTTTCATCCCATGATATCGTTCTTCGCCGACGGTCTCCAAATCTTCTTTAGAATCGGTCGCGCGCACCAATCGGACCTTGCCGTCGTCGACTTCCACCGGCTGATCCATCTGTCTGAACACACGTTCTGCGCCGACCAGAGCCGCGATCAACATGTTGATCTGATTGGACACATGCATCAACGGGCGGGAAAAGTTGCGGCTATACTGCAAAAACGAGGTCAATGTGCCAATATCCATTTGCCCGTTTATGATGCGCAGCGCGCCGATCATCGCGGTGATCGCGTATTGCACAAAACTTAAGTTCCCCAGGATCGGAAAAATACTGACCGAATAAGCCTGCGCCTCGGTCGACGCCTTGCGCAGCTTTTCGTTATTGTTGCCGAACTGATCGATGGCCCGCTTTTCATAGTTGAAAACCTTGACCACCTTTTGCCCCTGCATCATCTCCTCAATGTATCCGTTCAACTCCGCCAGCTCAAATTGCTGTTGGCGAAACGCCTTGCGGCTGCGCTTCATGATGAACTGAACCAGAAAAAGCATCACCAGCACCATCACCAAGACCAGCATCGTCAGTGTGAAGCTGAGAATCAGCATCATGACGAATGTGCCAACGAAGGTGACCGCCGAGGTCAACACGAGGATCAGCGTCTGATCCAGCGCGGTGCTGATGTTGTCGACATCGTTGGTAAAGGCGCTCATCAATTCTCCGTGGCTGTGCGTGTCAAAGAAACTAAGCGGCATGTCCATCAATTTGCTGAAAAGGTCGCGGCGGATGATGTTGCTGGTCCGCTGGGCGACTTTGGCCATCAAGCGGTTGCCGAAATAGTTGGCCACCGCCGCGAGCAAAAACACTCCGGCCATTCCGGCGATCGCGGGCAGCGCCGCGGTGAAACTGCGCTCATAGACAAAGGTGTTGATCACCGGCTTTAAGAACGCGTTGCCCACCACTCCAGCCAGCGCGCCTACCGCGGCGAGCAGCAGGCCCAGCACCAGACGCCAGCGATTGGAGCCGATATAGACAGCCAGCCGGCGCAACACGCCTTTGGTATCTTCCGGGCGCTCAAATCGACCGGGCTCACCTCTGCGGCCCATTCTGGAAGCATACTGATGCGCTCCGGAATGTGACGGCTGATGATTGGATTTTGATTGTGTCTTATTCATCCCGCGATCACTCCTCTCTGCTGAGATTCATAGATCTCACGATAAATCACACTGGTCTTCATCAGCTCCTCGGTAGTGTCAAAGGCGGAGATTCGTCCACCGTCCAAAATCAGAACACGATCGGCGTTCTCAACCGATGCAACCCGCTGGGCGACGATGATCTTGGTCACATCCGGCAGATCGGCCGCGAAGGATTTGCGAATCCGCGCGTCGGTCCGCATATCGACCGCCGAGGTGGAGTCATCTAAAATAAGCACCTTCGGCTGTTTGAGCAGCGCGCGCGCGATACACAACCGCTGTCTTTGTCCACCCGAGAAGTTGGTTCCGCCCTGTTCGACATGGCTGTCCAGTCCATCCTGAAGATCGCGCACGAACTCCCAGGCTTGAGCGCTGCGCAACGCCTCGATGATCTGCTCATCCGTCGCGTCGACGTCTCCCCAGCGCATATTTTCCCTCACGGTGCCGGAAAACAGCGTGTTTTGCTGCAACACAATGCTCACAGCGTCGCGCAAGGTTTCCAGATCGTATTCACGCACGTCGCGGCCACCAACCATCACCCGGCCATCCACCGCGTCATAAAGCCTGGAAATCAAGGACAACAAGGTGGACTTTCCCGATCCGGTCGCCCCCAGCACACCGATGACCTCACCTGATTTTATGTCCAGGTCGACGTCCATCAAAGAGTCATTTTCGCTGTCCGGATAGGCAAAAGTAACATTTTCATAACGAATCGACCCGTCCGCCACTTCGGTCAAACCATTTTCCGGGCTGACAATGTCAACTTCGGCGTTCAACACCTCGACAACGCGCTCGGCAGAGGCTTTCGCCCGCGTTAGCTGCAAGAACAACTGAGTCAACATCATCAGGCTGATCATGATCTGCGCCACATAAGTCAGAAAACTGATCAGATCGCCGGCGAGAATGTTTCCCGCCACGATGCCTTGGCCACCTTTCCAAACAATGCCAATGATTGTGCCATAAATCACAAGTTCCGCCGCCGGCATCATGGCGATCACCAGCGAGACCGCCCTGAAGGCCGTCGTCATCAGTGCGTCATTAAACTTCTTGAACCGGCCAATCTCATGGTCGCGGCGCACAAATGATTTGATCTCGCGGATGTTGGTCAGATCCTCCTGCACAATGAAGTTGAGGTCGTCAATGCGCCGTTGCATCTCTTTGAAGCGGGGGTTCGCCAGCTTCATGATCACCACGGCGATGATCACAAGCACCGGTATCGCGTACAACAACACCTTCGCCATTTCCGGGGCGATGCGAAACGCCATGATCAGCGAAAAGATGAGCATTGACGGGGAGCGAATGCCCATGCGCAACGACATCATGGCCGCCTGCGACAGGTTGTTGCAATCATTTGTCAGCCGGGTGATCAAACTCGGCACACTGAATCGGTCCAGGTTAGCGAAGGAAAATCGTTGGACGGAGCCAAAAAGATCGGCGCGCAGATTCGCGCCAAATCCGTAGCCGGCGGTCGCTCCCAGTCGCGCCGACAACACACCGGCGGTCATGCCGACAAACGCTGCTATGATCATTTTCGTCCCCAGATTGATCACAACCTGAGTGTTTGACTGATAGATACCGATATTCACGACGTCCATCATCAAAAACGGAATGTAGACATCCGCCATCACTTCAATCAACATCATGATCGGACTGAGTATGGCGTACCAACGATAAGAAGTCATGTAACGACTCAGTTGTCGCAGCATTCGTCGTTCTCCTTTCCTTTGATCGGCGAAGCACTTGAACGTGTGGTCAGGTTTCGACGAATCGTTTCCAAGCTATCAAGCAGGTCATTCACCGACCGTTCAGCCAAACCGGTCAGCATATAGTGAAACAAGCCCGACATGTGCTCACCGCATCGCGTCCTGGCGGCCTCACCCTCCGGAGTCAGATACAACTCATGGCGCCGCCGATCGGTTTCTGACAGGCGGCGTTCCACCAAATTCGCCTTCTGCAGGCGTTTGAGCGATGTCGACAGAGAGGCGCCCGAGACGAAGAGTCGGTCCGCGATCTGTCTTTGTGTCTCTCCGGGGTGATCGTGGATCACTCGCAAGATCCGTGGTTGACCCACATATAGTCCATGGCGCCCGATGTTCTGCGAAAGGATGCTTTGCGTCATCTGGTTGATGTCGCGCAGCAGCCAGGCGAGGCGCATGGCCGGTTCACCATCCGGTTCGTTTGGTAAAGGGATGTTCAAGATAAACCTCTTCTTTTTCATACTGATTTCGATAAATAAAATAAATTGTTAGACGCTAATTAGTTAATCAGCTAACGAAAAATTATACAACAAGCACCTGACGCACGCAACCGATCATCGATGCTTTGGTGTCCGCCGCTCTGTCGCTGAGCGCCGATTGGATGACAGGTGGACGGCACTGGATAAGGGCCACTCGTCTTAACGTGAAACGAGGCTTCATCGGAAGAGGAAGCCTCGGCGCTTTCATACGGTGAATTTGGAAATCAAACCGGTTTTTCGGCCTCGTGACTGCAACTGCCGACCAGCAGTCGGTCGGGATCGTAGTCAATCTGGATGGTCGAACAGGACAGATTATAGGGCGCCAGTATAGAGGCGACCTGCTCTTTAATCTTTTCCTGCTCCTCCACCGTCGCCAATTCGGTAAATAGAGTGACGTTCAAATTGCTACGTTCTCCATCCAACGTCCAGACATGAAGATGGTTGATGCCGTGCACACCCCGCACTGAGGCGATCTGTCTTTCAATCTTGGCCATGTCGATGCCTTCCGGCACTGATTCAAGCATGATGCGGACCGTGCGGATCAGTTCCGGTATGGCGTTCCAGAGGATGAATACCGCGATCAGAATGCTGAAAATGGGATCGAGGATGTAAAGCGGGCGCCAGCGCATCACCAGGCTGATCACCAAAATGCCGATCCAGCCGAGCATGTCTTCCAACATGTGCAGATTGAGAATGCTGGCGTTGCGACTTTTGCTTCCCCGCAGCAAAAACGCGGCCACGATGTTGATGATGACGGCAAAAATGGCGATCCAGGTCATGCTGCGGTACGAGACCGGCTCCGGATTGAACAACCGTGGCACAGACTGCAACAGCATGCTGCCCGAACCGACAACCAAGACCAACGCGGTGATCAGCGCGCCCAACAGTGAAAAACGCCGGTAGCCGAAGGAGAAGCGATGATTGGAATGTTTGCGGGAGACACGTTCGAAAATCCAAGCCAGTCCGATGCTCAGCGCGTCACCCAGATCATGTACCGCGTCAGACTGAATGGCTACTGAGTTCAGCGCCGCTCCGGCGATAAACTCAAACATCGAAAAGCCAAAGTTGAGAGCGAAAACGCCGCCAATTCGTTTGCTGTCGCTCATGCCGACGTGGTCGTGAGCATGGCTGTGCGAATGCCCCCGTTTGCCGCCATGCGCGTGACCATGGCGGTCATGGTCATGGTTATGGTCATGGTCATGGTTATGGTCATGGTCATGGTCGTGTTCATGGTCATGCTCATGATCGTGATCATGATCGTGATCGTGATCAGACGTGCGCGGCTCGTCTGCGTCCGGTAATATTTTGATTTTGTCCGTAGCCAACAGACGGCGAACCGTTTGGGTATCTACAGAATCCGGCCAGGTCAGCGTCGAGCCGGCCTCTTCATAATAAATACTGCCTTCGGGCGCTTTTGTCTTTTTGATCAGGCGATCGATCATCTGCTTCGCGCAGGTGTCGCAGTGAAACTCAGTTATCCGGGCACTTGGCATATTATTCCTCCCTCTTATCTTCGATTTCATCATGAAACTGATCATGCGAATCCTCAGCCACGTGTTCAAGAACATCGGTCAACAGCACACGCACATGCTCATCGTCCAAACTATACATTCGATTGCGGCCGTCGATCCGCGACTTGACCAGTCGAGCGTTGCGCAGCGCGCGCAACTGATGCGACAACGCCGATTGCTCGATATCCAAGGTATTGGCCAGCGTGGTCACATTCATCTCGCTTTGTTCAAGCATATAGAGAATGCGCAGGCGATTCTCATCACCCAACACACGAAACAAACTAGCCGCCTTCCTTAGCAGCGGGTCGGTTGGTCGTGCTTTTGATCGGTCCATTGATGAATTGTTTTTCATATGAAAATATTATCATATGACCGTGGGCAGGGCAAGCACGAAGTAACACGAAATCTTGATTCGCGCACCGAAGGGTCAGGATCCAATAAAACGATAGATGATGGTCTTCTCTTTACGATCCCGGTGTTTAGGTAGAATAATCCATTTGTCGCGTAACGCTGCATCGAGCACGTCATCCTGGGCCTCTATGCCGACGACGGGTATTTTGAGGCGATAGTGAACATAAAAGGCTGAGCCATGCGACAGTCGGTTAAATTCTGTTTAATAAGGTAAAATTGTTTTCTTTCTGATCTTGTCAAAGAGTGCGTGGATGGTGGCGAATGGCAGGTAGAGAATAATCGATAGCAAAATTGAAATCTCATAGATCAAAGTCGTCTTTCCTGACGGTTTGCCTTTAAATCGATCGCGGATGGCGCTGACCGCGATGCCGTATATGTTTCCCACAAGCATCATTCGCGTAAAAGCTAAAATCACCATGGCGCTCCGCTGACCATATTCATCGACCAGTCTTTGCCATGAATCTTTTGACGCCTTTCCTTTTTCGTCTGCATAATGTTGCGCGAAAAAAACACCGACAGATTCCTCTTGCGGGATGTTTTGCAGATCCCCACTCAGAATGGAACTGATTTCTTCCGGACTCATCCCCTCTTCCAGCGCAAATTTTGTATGCGCGTAGGAACAAGCCTCACAGCCATTGACCTCTGTCACAGCCAGCATGATTCTTTCCTTGAATTGTGGAGAGATCAGCTGCTCTTTGCGATTGAGCCTCAAATATTTAATACTTCTCAGCAACATGACAATGGACTTGTAAAAGTCACAATGGCTGTAAATTTTCTTGTAGAATTGATCTTCCATTCTCTTGGCTCCTTCTTCTCACGACCTCCATTATATTCGATTCTCTCTGTTTTTATCTGTCTCATTTCTTGTAATTATTATACATTCCGCTGAACCCCTTACGTACACGAGGAACGGATATATCCAAATCGAATATAGCCGTTCCTTGCGTTTGGTCGCATAGGTTTCATTCAACTTTCTTTGATCCGCTCTTGAACAAATTGAGGATGTTTTTAACAATACTGTTATTATCGGTTTTATCTGACATACGCTCTAAAAGTAAATCAATTTTTTCAGGAAACTCTGACGCAAACTTTGACTCAATTATTTTCGTCACCCAATCTATGTCTGTAACGCTTCTGTTACCCAAATAAACTTGTTCAAAGATATATATTGATGCTTCTCCAAGAAGCGCAATCATTACTCCTGCGACAATTGCATTTAACACACTTACCGCGAGATTAATTCCGGGGATAGCCTTTAAGCTGCTCAATGTGATTTTAGCTGCCACGCCGACGGTTCCGGCTTGAACCATGGAGTTGATCAGTTGTTTGGATTTTTCCTCTTTATTGACTTCATATATTTGGGCAAGCGCATTGAACATAACACCTTCAGTTGGGCCAAGCAGTAACGCATCTGAAAACGGAATCGGTACTGCACCTACAACAACGCCGGCCACAGTTGCCGCACCAACAGTTGTTTGTGACAATGCTCGTTTTCGCGTCAGCTTGAATTTCGCAATATCTTTGGCTCCGCCCTTAACACCCTCCGGCATCACTTCGTTTGTTATATCAATAAGTTCAAGGATTCCATCAGGAGGGGCATAAGCAGTGTCGTTTAGAACATAAGGAGATGCCACAACAGGCACGATCTTACGAAGATTTTCAGAAAAAATTTTTTCTTTTGCAAATACGCTATTCACCATCTCAATATTCTGCTCTCTTTCCGGAACAGAATATGATTTTGTAATTACTACAACTAAGGGAACCGATTTCCACATAGCGGTCGCTTTTGAAAGGTCTTTTATAGATTTCGGAAACAATTTACGGGATGTGCCATCTACGCAAAACCATATTACATTAATCCCGGAATTCTCATGGTCATTCTTCGCACTCTTCCTTGACCATTTTTTCACAGCACTAATGGCCTGTCTCGCTTTGATGAAAGATGGTTCAAATCCGACTGTATCAATAATTCTAAACGGAACATCATCAACTTCATATAATTCTAACTCACCGGTTGTCCCCACCGGACCCCAACTCGTTTTTGCATATTCCTTGCCAAGAACAGCATTTATCAAGGTGGATTTTCCTACCCCGGAATTGCCGATTACCAAGACATTTCCTTTCTCCATATAATACTCACCTCCATAATTAATCCAAGTTATATTTAGTACCAAGATTTTTGTTTCATTATGTCAGATGTAAATTCCGCGAGGCTAATAACATAATGAATGTTCAGACACAGTCGTATAACAGAGCCTATTAATAAGCTATTATAGTCGATTTGTAGCGTCGATTTGTGGTGGAAAACAAGAATAGCGGTATAACTGAATCAGAGGGTTTTTCGTCCGACCATAAACCTACGCCTATATTGATGAACTAAACTATCGAGACAAAGTTGTGTGATTCTTGAGAATGGTAAAATTAAACTGCTTCCGATCGACACCATCGGTAAACTGAGAAGGTATCTTGATGAAGGTTTTGTTATGGAGACGCTGTGCCACCCTAATCGTGAAGTCAGCATAGAATCCATAAAGAGTGTAATTTCAGATCTTTATATTGATTTGTTTGGACACTTTTTTGACTACTATCATTATTCTCCTGTTTTAACACCTAAAATCAATGAAAACACAGATGTCTAACAATTCCGGTACCAAATCAGAACATCAATAACAAAGCACCCGCTCTTAGAAGAACGGGTGCTTTGTTAACCAATGGATTGGATAGTCAATCGATCCGACGCCGCTTTCTTGTCGGACTCAAACGTCCGGAGAGAAAATACCTGATTATTTTCTATTCAACCATTTTTCTCTGTTTTTTGAAATCAGCGCCTGCATCACGATGGATAGCAAGAGCAAGGCGGCGATGACAATCTTAGTCCACCAGGCGGACAAGGTTCCCTGGAAGGTGATGATCGTCTGAATCACGCCCTGGATCAGCACACCGACCAGCGTTCCCGGCATGAACGCCACGCCACCAGATAACAACGTTCCGCCGATCACCGAGGAGGACAGCGCCTCCATCTCCATGCCGATCGCGTGCAAGGTGTAGCCCGACAGCATGATCAATGAGTAAAGTATGCCCCCAAAGGCGTTGCAAAATCCCGAAACCGCATAGGAGGAAATGACCGTCCTCGAAGTTCTCAGACCCATCAGCTCGGCCGACGCCCGGTTGCCACCGACAGCGTACAGGTTGCGTCCAAAGCGAGTGTACTTCAACACCACCGTGCCGATCGCGACCATCAGCAGCGCCAGCACCGCTCCAACCGAGATGAACCCATTGAATAGTGGAATGCGCGCGGATGCCAGTTTGACATAGAATGGATTGTCGATGTTGATCGTGTCGACCGAAAGCATCGCGGTCGCGCCGCGCGCCACATATTGAGCCGCCAATGTCACAATGAACGACTGCAGCTTGAAGCGCGAGACGATAAACCCAATGAAAATGCCAAAGGCCACACCGATCACCATCGCCAGCGTCAACACCACCGAAACGTGCAAATTGGTGTCCTGCAGCAACTTCGCGATGAACATGCACTCAAAAGCGACCACCGCTCCACCGGTCAGATCGCGTTCGCCGGTGATCAAAACAAAGGTCTGTCCAACCGTGAGCGCGATGACCGCGGCGTAGTCTATAAAGAAATTATAGAAAACCTGAGGTTTGGAAAAACCGGAATAACTAAAAAGACCATACAAATATAAAATTAAAAACAAGGCGGTCGTGACAAAAAAGGAAAAATAATGTGAGTGTACAATTCGCCTCAGTGGTGAAACCTTTTGCCTCTCAATCGTTAGTTCGGTCATTGTTGCTTCACCAACCTTTCTTCGGATTTATCTTGTTGTTTACGCTTGATCACAAACAACGATCTAAACAACTCGGATTGCAACAGACAGATCAGGATAATGACGACACCCTGAATAAATGGCAGCTGCTCGGAACTGACACCACGTGCGTAGAGTGTGGTCGTCAAGGTCTGAATGGTGATGGCGCCAATGATGGAGCCACCCAACGAAAACCGTCCACCTTTAAGCAAGGTGCCACCCAGGGCGACAGACATGATGGCACTGGACTCGAAGAGCAGACCGGCGTTGTTCGCGTCAGCCGCGGAGATGCGCGAGACTTCGATCAAACCGCCGACAGCCGCACAAAGCCCGGAGAAAATATAGGTCATGAACATGACTCGATTGACGTTGATGCCGGAATAATGACTGGCTTTTTTGTTTATTCCCACTGACTGGACGAATAGGCTGATCGAGGTTCGTTTGAGCAACACACCGACCACAATAATCACCGTGAGAGCGAGGAAAATCGTGGTGGGCAACGGACTGCCCGGAAAATGATTGCCAAAATAGGAAAACGGCTTGTAATAGACGGTGATGATCTGCCCTTGGGTAATCAGCATCGCGATGCCGCGGCCGGCGGTTTGCAAAATCAAGGTCGCGATGATCGGCTGAATCTTAAGTTTTGACACCAGAAAACCATTCCACAATCCACAAATCAGTCCGACCAGCAAACCTGCGGCGATGGCGAGCCAAAGAGGTGCCTGAGTAGTACCGTCACCCGCTCCGCCAACAATAAACGCGGTGGTCGCTCCGGTGATCGCCATGGTGGATCCCACAGAGATGTCGATCCCGCCGGTGGCGATCACAAAGGTCATGCCGACGGAAACGATAACCAGCGAGGCAGCCCGATTTAAAATATCGATCATGCGTCCATGCAGCTGTCCGTTGATTATGCTAAGTTGAAAAAAATTCTCCACAAAAATGGCATTATAGCCAATCAGAAAAATCAAGGCGACAAGCGGCAAGAAGAGCCGATGACTAACAATTTTCTTTAGTTTATCCATTTGCTTTCCCTTCCGCGATCGTGGCCATGATGGCGTCTGAGCTGATCTCCTCTTCCAATTCCCCGACTTTGTAATGGTCACGGAAAACCAGCAGTCGACTGCAAGTACGGATCAATTCTTCCAGCTCACTAGAAATGAACACCACCGACATGCCATTTTCCTCCGCCAGCTGAATCATCAACTGTTGAATCTGTGTCTTGGTGCCGATATCAATTCCGCGTGTTGGTTCATCCAAAATCATTAATTCAGGATGGATGGCCAGCCATCTGGAAATAATAACTTTCTGCTGATTGCCACCCGATAAGGTTTTGATCAGCTGACTACTGTCATAGACTTTGATTTCCAGCAAACGGATATATTCATCCGCAATCTGTTCCTGCCTCTTCATCGGCATCCGTTTGAACATGCCGTCCAAAGCCTGTAACGCGAGGATGATGTTCTCTCTAACAGTCAGATCTCCGATGATGCCTTCGACCTTTCTTTCCTCCGGACAGAGAGCGACCCGGTGATCCATGGCGTCTTTGGGCGATTTAAAGCGCACAAGCTTGTCTTTTATCGACAGCCTTCCTTCATCAATCGGTTCAACACCTGAAAGAATCTGGGCGACTTCGGTTCGACCGGACCCAAGCAATCCGGCAAGACCAATGACCTCGCCTGAATAGGTGTCGAGTGAAAGGTTGTTGACCTTACCGATACGCGACACCTTTTCCAGCGACATGAATTTGTCACCGCGCGGCCGGACATCCCTTTGGCCGGCGACAGCCTCAATGGATCCGAGTTCCTTACCGAGCATCTTTGAGATCAACTCGACCCGTGGCAGCTCCGCCAGTTGATAAGAGCCGATCAACTCGCCGTTACGCAACACGGTGACCGCCGTGCAGATATCATAAATTTGATCCAAAAAATGAGAGATAAAGACAATCGCGATGCCGTCATCGCGCAGCTGCCGCAGTATTTTGAACAACTGTTCAGTCTCCTGCTCATCAAGGCTGGAAGTGGGTTCGTCTAAAATCAATATTTTCGCGTTGATGGTCAGAGCGCGGGCGATGGCGACCATCTGCTGAATCGCGATCGGGTAGTTGCTCAAGTTCTGCGCCACATCAATATTGAGGTTCAGGCGACGCAATGTGATCGCGGACTCCCGGTAGATGGTTTTCCAGTCGATCCGTCCCCGTTTCATCGGCTCTCGCCCGATATATATATTTTCCGCGACACTGAGGTTTTCGCAAAGATTGACCTCTTGATAGACAGTGCTGATGCCGGCTAACTGGGCATCCAGTGGATTATGAAAGTGAACGGATCGGTTGTCCAGCACAATCTCACCCGAATCTGCGGAAAGCACGCCGGTAAGCGTCTTGATCAAGGTTGTCTTTCCGGCGCCATTTTCGCCGACGATGGCGTGCACCTCACCCTCTCGCAGGGTGAAGTCAACGTTATCGAGCGCTTTGACTCCGGGGAATGTTTTGGTGATTCCCGTCATTTTCACAACGATGTTTGAACTTGTCACGATTCCCTCCTCCTAAAATAAATGAGCGAGCCATTAAACCAGCGTGAATGACCCGCTCTAAACATAAAAACAGATAGATGGATTTTAGTATTTTCTGTTGGGTAGTTCCGCCTCGGCGTTGGCCTGATCATAAATCGCAGTTTTAACATAATACATGCGCTCGACTTCTTTGCCGGCCACCACGTCTTCAACGATTTCCATCAGTTTGTCGCCCATCAGCGGATTGTGCTCGACGGCGGCGTTCATCTCACCGTTGATCATGGCGTTAAACGCGCCTTTGGCGGCGTCGATCGAAACGATGATGATGTCTTCAGCCGGAGTCAGTCCCGCTGCCTTGATCGCCTGGATGGCGCCTAGGGCCATGTCGTCATTGGCGGCGAACAGAATATCAATGCGGTCGCCGTCTGATTTCAGGAAGGACTCCATGACTTCGTTGCCTTTGGCTCTGGTGTACTCGCCTGTCTGAGAAAGGATGACTTCAAACTTGTCAGCGTTGGGCGATTCCCCGATCGCGTCTTTAAATCCATTGAGACGATCGGCAGCTATGGATGATCCAACAGTGCCTTCCAAAATGGCGATGTTGAAGGTGTCACCGCCATCACGCGGGGTCTTGCCGATTTCTTCGATATAGTTGTCGATCCAGCCAAATGCGTCCGCGCCTTCAGCGACAGCATCCACCCCAACGCGGGACACGTACAATGATTCATCCGCGTCCACACCGCGATCGACCAGGATGACCGGAATGCCGGCATCTTTGGCTTCTTGGAGAACGGTGTCCCAGCCGGTTTGCACGATTGGGCAAAATGAAATCACGTCAACTTCCGAAGCGATAAACGTACGAATCGCCTTAATCTGGTTTTCCTGTTTTTGTTGAGCGTCAGAGTATTGCAAATCGATACCAAACGCTTCAGCCGATTCCTTAATGTCCGTGGTGTTAGCCGTGCGGAATTCACTTTCGGAGCCCACCTGGGCAAAACCTAAGGTGATACCCTCTTTTGCGGCACCTGCCGTGCCGGTCTCTTCCTCTCCTGATTCTTGCGGTGCACTGGTTTCCGGTGTGGCCTTACCACCACAGGCGGTCATGCCTAGTAACAATGTCGCGGACAAAATTGCTGTAAGAATTTTTTTCAAATTTCTTTCCTCCTTTTGATCCAGTAATCCTGGTCCTCAATTTTCTGCTTTCATTATAGATAGTTCACAAAGATAGATAAATTCAATAATTTGCGAAAAAGATAAAGTATTTCAATCGATTGTTCTTCCATAATGAGAAAGCAGCAAAGAATTTATACTTTTTTACGATTTAAGATAACTATTTTTGGATTTCTCACCCGAACCATGTGTATTAGATCGACAGCGAATCTTCTGACATACCATGTTTGGCCAAAATTTTGATCTGCACGATCGTCCCCACGTCCACCACGCTGGTGACGGACAGTGAACCGGTGTCTCCATAATAGAGTTTAATACGGCGATAGATATTAGGCAGGCCGACGCCGGTCAAACTGGACGGCTCAAAATCCGGATCCTTAATCTGATCCCGTAAGGTTTTCAACTCCTCTTCCGGCATACCGACACCATCGTCAATCACGGTAAGCAGGATGTGTTCGAGATCATCAGAGTACCGTCCGCGAATGATGACCCGCCCCGGTGTGCGCTTCTGTTTGATGCCATGATAAACCGCATTCTCGACAATCGGTTGCAAGGTCAGCTTGGGAATCTGATGAACCATCAATTCTTCCGGCACATCAATCACGTATTGTAAAATATCGTGATACCTGCGCTGTAAAATGGCAAGATAGCTGGAGACATGGCTAATTTCATCGCGCAACTGAATGATCGAACGCCCGCCGCTCAGCGTCATACGAAAGAAATTGGACAGCTCCTGAACCAGCTTGAGGCTGTCTTCGGTATCTTCAGCTTCAATGCTCCAGATAATGGTTTCCAAAGTGTTAAATAAAAAGTGAGGGTTGATCTGTTCTTGAAGCAGTTGGAGTTCAATCCGGCTCAAATTGTCCGCGTCCCGGCGGGTCTGTCGCATAAGCTCTTTGAGGCGCCGAATCATGATGTTGAAGTTTTGGTTGAGCACCTGGAGCTCGCTTTCCTGATCCTCGGACACACCGCAGTCCAGGTCACCCGCAGCGACACGTCGCGAGGTAAGCACCAGCTCGTTGATCGGGTACGCAATGCTGCGGTTGATATCGCGCATCGCGAAATACACCCAGACCATTATCAGCGCAGCGGCGACCAGATTGATGAGCAGCAGCCTCAACACATTGTTTTGAATGCTCCGGTTCACCACCGTGAAATTGGCGATCTCGCTGGAAATATAAGAATAAGTCATATCGACCAACAGATCAGAGACCGTCTCAATACTTTCGACCGTCATCTTTCGCTCATCGTAGAGCGCTCCGTCTGTTACCTGCTGATATAACTGATCGGTATAACGCGCCAGGGTGTTGGTCGTTCGCAAAATCATACGCAGTTCGCGCCGGCTTGGCGCGGTGTCGGTCTTTTCCAACAGCCGTTCCATCCGGTTTTGGAACTGTGTGGTCGCCTGATGGAGCGTGCTGTCCTCAATCGGGACACGTTCACTTGACAGAAAAGAAGCCCCCAGCGGTACCTCTGATCGCACGATATCCAAGGTTTCATTCGCCGCGGCGATGCGTTCGACAATCTCATTGTAGCGCCGGCTCATGTCCAGCAAGCTCACAATCTGAAAAACATTCAAAAGCAGCATGACGCTCATGAATAGTCCAAAAGTCCAGCCGATTTTCGCCCGGATCGTACGAGGTTTCAGACGTCTTTCTGAATTAGAACGACTCATTGTCTTGCTCACATTGGGCTCTGAATTCGGACGGAGACAGGCCGGTCACTTTTCTGAACTGCACACTGAAATAACTCGAGTGCTTATAGCCCACCAACTGACTGATTTCGGCAGTTCGCTTGCCGGTAAGCGCCAATAGCTCCTTTGCCCGTTTAATCCTCAGACCAATCAGATAATCGACAAAATTCTCGCCCAATTGCTCCTTGAAAATAGTGCTGAGATAAGCCGGGGACAGATTCACAGCGTCCGCCACCTTCACCAGACTGATTTCCGGATCTGTAAAACACTCTTCCAGATATTTTTTCGCCTGATTGGCGTAGAAAGTTTTATCCTGATATTTTGATCGATCTCGAAGCTGTATGACCTCCCGACAGACAGTTTTGACAAAGTTATAAAAATATTCCGGATTCTCGTGATATAAGGCCCGTGTCTCGATATGAAGCGAGCCTCGCAGTGATTCAGGCTGCTCCAGCCCATGCTCATTGCAGAAAGACTTGAGCGTCATCGCGAATTCAGAATAGACATAGGAGCGATATATCAATGAAGCGAATGATGAACGCTCCAGATGCAAATGAGCCTCCAGAAATTCATCCAGACGTTTGTTGTCGGCTGTCATTAGAATGGACATCAGATTCCGCATGAAGCTTCGAAAATTGGAAAGCAGCTCATCTTTATCATGGTTTTCGGACTCGTGGTGGAAATGATTGTTCGATCGTTTTTTTGCCAAGTGATAAGAGATCGTCAACTCGTTTAGCCGTTCGACGACGTCACCATCAGTAAAATGGATATCACAATCGGTACAAAAGAGGTGATTCGATTCAATCTTTCGGTTTAGCCGGGCACTTTGCCTTTCAACCTCACTTGCCGATTTACCTTTAATGATCACAACGATCTCCAACTCATTTTTGCGCAGACCGATCCAATGATCATCCGATTGAATATAAGCGGTCTCAAGCGCGTTAAAAGGAACGTCGCTGCTGATAATCTTGATCAGATAACACTCGGCTGACAGGCGGATGCCCAGCTCACCCGCTCGTTTAATAATATCGGAGACAAATTCATATTCACCATCCAAAACCGCTCGTAAAAAATTATGTTTCCGGCGTTCCAGGTTGTCTGCGCTTGACTTGCTTTCGAGCAGCGTCTGCTGCTGATCGGCGCGCTCCGATATTTGCTGACGAACCTTCAATAGGCTGTTTAGAATTCCTTGGGACGATACCGGTTTAAGAATATACTCTTTCACACCAAGCGAGAGCGCCTGGCGCGCATAGTCAAATTCCTGATAGCCACTGAGGATGACAATCTCCGTCTCCGGCAACTGTTCGTGCACCGCCTGAGCGAGCTGCAGTCCATCCATAAAAGGCATCTTGATATCTGTCAAGACAATATCCGGTTTGAGTTCTAAAATTCTGGGCAGCGCCAATTCACCATCTGCGGCGTCGCCGAGATACTCAAAACCATTCTCCGCCCAGTTGATGTTGTTTCTTATACCGGTGCGTGTCAGGACTTCATCTTCCACAACAAAAATAGTAGTCATTCTGATATTTTATCTTATCAGGCAATCATTCCAAAAGACAAAACATATTATGCATTGCTTTGATTGAAAATCTTTTGACTTATGGTTGACGAACCGACTATCCTGTCTTTTTCTCGCCACTCGCGTCTCAAGGCATCGCGGAGCTTCAAGCTCCATAAACTGTCTTTAATAGGCATCAGATCGGCACTTCGCTTAACCTGACAGCTCAATTATGATTGAAAATTTTGTCGCCCGGAAAACAGTGTGCCCACACTTTCACCATTTATAATCTCATAAAGTGTCGCAGGGTTTTTACCGTTGGTGATAATCGTATCAATGCCTTGCATCATCGCAAGCTCTGCCGCGCTTAGTTTTGTTTTCATTCCACCTGTCCCGCGGCGAGAGCCCGCCCCACCGGCCAGCATGCGCACATCTTCATCAATACAACAGATTCGCTCTATCAATTTGGCGTCGGAACGCAACCGGGGGTCGCAGTCATATAGACCATCTATGTCAGAGAAAATAACAAGCTTGTCCGCCTTGCAAAGGACGGCAACGACAGCCGACAGCATATCATTATCACCAAACAGTCGCTCTTCTGACTCAATTTCAGTGTAACTGACAGAATCATTTTCGTTCACGACAGGAATCACTCCTATTTCCAACAAGGCGTTGAACGTGTTGGTCAGGTTCTCTTTCTTCTCCTCGTGCTCAATATCTTCGGCATTCAGCAATATCTGGGCTATGGTCTGATTATAATCACTAAAAAATTTATCATAGAGGAACATGATGCTACACTGTCCGACCGCGGCGACAGCCTGTTTGAGACGCATACTCGTCGGACGCGCTTTCAACTTCAGCTTGTTGACGCCCATGGCAATCGCCCCGGAGGAGACAAGAATGACCTCATACCCCTTGTTATGCACATCAGATATCACACAGGCAAGCCTGTCAAAAGAACGAAGATCGCTGTGGCCCAATTCATTTGTCAGCGTCGATGTGCCAACCTTTACGACAATCCTATTTCGATGAAAACTCATGTCAAACCTCTCTGGCTGAATTTTACAAATTAATATAGCACAGAGAAGAGAATGATAATAACGAATAATTTAGATATATAATATTACAAAATCAGATACAACGAGGGTATAAGACATGGATATGAATATTCTCAAATACTTGGCATTTAGTAAAACAGTGGAGTGTGGTAGTTTCACAAAGGCAGCTGATATCTTGAACTACTCACAGTCGGGGATCAGCCGGATGATCAACGATTTGGAAAACGAGTGGAAAGTGACTCTTCTAATTAGAAATCGAGGCGGGGTGCTACTCACCTCAGATGGACAAAAACTACTGCCTTATGTCCAACAGATCTGCGCAAATTATCAAAATCTACATGTTCAGATAGATGAGCTGAACGGACTTCAATCCGGTTTGATTCGTATTGGCTCATTTTCCAGCGTGGCGACACATTGGCTACCAAACATCATAAAGAGATTTCAAGATGATTATCCCAATATTGATTATGAGCTGCTGCTGGGCGACTACAGGGAAATCGAAGAATGGATTTTTGAAGGTAGGGTAGACTGTAGCTTTCTCAGATTGCCAGCCCATCCTGATCTGGAAACAATTTTTTTGGGAAAAGATAAGCTGCTTGTTATCCTGCCCGAGGGCCATACATTGACAAAATACGAAAGAATTCCTGTCGCCGCTCTCTGTGATGATCCTTTCATGCTTCTTGAAAAAGGAGGCAAATCCGAAGTGTCGGAAATTTTTAAACAAAGCAGCCTGGAACCAAAGGTGAATTTTACGACTTGGGATGATTACGCGATCATGTCCATGGTAGAAAGTGGCCTAGGCATCAGCATTCTACCTGAGTTGATTCTAAAACGTGTGCCTTACCGTATTGTGCAAAAAGAGTTGGACAAGCCTGCGTACAGGGAGATTGGGCTTGCGTTAAAAAGCAAAAAAACAGCCTCTCTTGCCTTGCAACGTTTTTTGGACTATCTTCCTTACAAATAAAAGTTAATCAGATCTTTGTTGTGGGGTCAGACTATTCAACTCGCACCCACCTGACGCTGATAAATAGACAATAAGCAAGCGGGTGGATACGTGATCATTTCATTACTACTGATGGATACACAAAGTTAATGATACTCCCCCCATCCAGCTCATTCGAATCCTACCCGTAAAGCTGAGGCGTCACTCTTACAGACGAGGCTAAGCCTCAAGGAGCACAAACGACGCCCTCAACTGCACGGATCCATTATCCCACGTGGCTTATGGGATTAATAGGAAATGCCGCCAAGGTATCACGACCCTGACGGACATTATTATACAAGGAGCCAAGGTGTGTGTGGTTATTTCAATCAATACGATTGCAATAGGGAGAAAGACGACCTAGTCCTTTTCATTTCTATTTATTGGATATGTTTGCCGCCATCGATACGTACGCCGTAACCCATGATGTGAGCCGCGTTCTTGCTGGCCAGAAAGACTGTCAGATCCGCGACTTCCTCAACCTTCGCATAACGTTTGTCAAGGCTGGCATCGGCAAAGAAACGTTCAGCCTCGTCCGGAGTTTTGCTATCGCCAAAGATATTCTTTTCGATGCGGCGCATCATATCTGTGTCAACCGCCGATGGCGCGACAAAGTTACAATGAATGCCTTCCGGACCGAGTTCGGTTGCCGCGCTCATGATTAAACCCATGACCGCGTGTTTGGAGGCGCAGTAATGGCTCATGGCCGGAGAACCGACATAAGATCCTTCCGAACCAATGGCGACAATTGAGCCCCAATCATTCTTCAACAAGTAGGGGATGGCATGTTTCATTGTGTAGAGGACTCCAAAGACGTTGATGTCAAAGATATTGCGCCAGTTTTCATCGGTTGCGTCTTTGACAACGGCGGCCTCACCGTTATAGCCGGCATTTGGCACCACCACATCGATGCCGCCAAAATCCTCGGCGATTTTCTTCATTGCCCTTTCCACTTCCGCTTCTTCACGAACGTCGACGACATAGCCCTTCACTCTGTCTTCCGGCAAGTTTAAACGAGGTAAAAAGTTATCCAATTTTTCCTGTCTGGTGGATGTGCAGGCGACGCGTGCACCTTCGCGTAAAAACGCCTCGACAATCGCCTCACCTATGCCGCCGGTCGAACCGGTCACGACAACAACCTTATCTTTTAATCCCAAATCCATCTCTAATCTCCTAATCTAATCTGACAAAACATTGTGATTCATAACATCATAGTAATTTTATTGAACCGCCTGGTGCCTGTCAAAGATATTTGTTACACTTCACCCGAAAATTCTCTGTTAAGTCGTATTATTAAAAGAGGATACTGAAAGTTTCCTCCCAACATCCTCTCGTTTTACGATGTGTCGTCGATCACTGATTAGCAATCAACTGACGCTTTACCAACGATCTCCAGTCCGTTTTGGAATTATTCGTTCTCACTGTCCTCCAAATTTCTCTTTCTGCGCCATGCGAAGAGTGAGCCACCTGCCAGCAGCAGTAGAATTCCCGCCATTTGATACGGTCTGTTCTCTCCTGTTCTGGTAATGGGCTTGCCGGGTTTCTTGATGGGCTCATGAGAGTTCGTGACAATAAAGCCTTTATCAGAATCTCCGGTGATGCAGGTGGTGTATTTTTTCACCTTAACCTCTTCAACTTTGTAGACAATCTTCAAACCGTCTTTGTATTCATCCAAATCGGTGAATGTGCCCGTCCAGTTGTTCGCCTCGCTCAGGATCAGAGTCTTGCCGGTGTCCACCGCATTCGCGATCAGCTTGATCGTGACGCTTTGCGGTCTCACACCATCTTTGTTGTTTCCGTCCGCCCAGGCTTTGGTCACTTGTACACTCGTCTTGTCCGGTGTGTACGTGTTGGTCACATCGTAACCTGACAATTCGCTGCTGTAACTTGCCACTGCGTCTTCTGTGATTGTGTAGGTGATCTTCTCGCCCGCCTCATACTTGGGTAGGTCGGTGAAGCTCCAGGACCAGCCACTATCTTCGTTGACCGTCTTGGAATCAGTCTGACTGCCATTCTTCAACAGACGAATGGTGATCGAATCCGGTCGTTTTCCACTCTGGTTGCCCGTATCATTCCATGTCTTACTGCCTTCGACAGCCACCATTTCAGGTGTTCTGCTGTTGATCACGGTATAGCCGGTTTCGTGAGTTCCGGTGATCGATGTGACATAGCCGTTTCCTACCGCTTCCTCTTCCACCGTGTAGTCAATCTTCAAACCGTCCTTGTATTCATCCAGATCGGTAAACGTGCCCGTCCAGTTGTTTATAGCGGTCAGAGTCAGAGTCTCGCCGGTGTCCACTCCATCAGCCAACAGCTTGATCGTGACATCTTCAGGTCTCACGTTATCCTGGTTGTTGGCATCGGCCCAAGCTTTAGTCACTTGTACACTGGTTTTACCCGGTGTGTAGGAGTTGGTTATGTCGTGTCCATAGACAGTTGCGCTGTACTCAGCGATCACGTCTTCAGTGATAGTGTAGATGATCTCCACGCCCGCCTCATACTTGGGCAGGTCGGTGAAGCTCCAGGACCAGCCGTCCGATTCGCCAACCGTCTTAGAGTCTAACTCGGTCGTGCCGTTAAACAGGCGAACTGTAATGCTGGTGGGCCGTTTGCCGTCCTTATTTTTGCCATCATTCCATGTCTTACTGCCTTCGACAGCCACCGTCTCAGGTGTTCTGCTGTTGGTCACAATGTAGCCTTCGGTCGCGTCACCGGTGATCGTGGTCGTGTAACCGTTGCCGATCGCGACTTCTTCCACCGTGTAGACAATCTTCACGCCAGCCTTGTATTCATCCAGATCGGTGAATGTGCCGGTCCAGTTGTTTACCGCGGTCAAAGTCAAAGTCTCTCCGGTGTCCACGCCATCAGCCAACAGTTTGATCGTGACATCTTCCGGTCTCACGCCATCTTGGTTGTTGCCGTCAGCCCAGGCTTTGGTCACACCAACCGACGTCTTGCCGGGTGTGTATGAGTTGGTGACGTTGTAGCCGGAAACAGTCGTGTTGTAATCAGTGATTGCGTCTTCTGTGATCGTGTAGACGATCTCAACGCCCGCCTCATACTTGGGCAGATCGGTGAAGCTCCAGGACCAGCCATCATCTACGTCGACAGTCGTTGAATCGACCTCGTTGGTGCCGTTAAACAGGCGAATTGTAATGCTTGTGGGTCGCTTGCCATCCTGGTTGTCAGCGTCGTCCCACGTCTTGCTACCTTCAATGTCAATCAGCTCAGGTGTTCTGCTATTGGTCACTGTGTAACCTGTAGCAGCGCCACCGGTGATCGTGGTTGTGTAACCGTTGCCGATCGCGAGTTCTTCGACCGTGTAGACAATCTTCACGCCGGCCTTGTATTCATCCAGATCGGTGAATGTGCCGGTCCAGTTGTTTACCGCGGTCAAAGTCAGGGTCTCGCCAGTCTCCACGCCATCAGCCAACAGCTTGATCGTGACATCTTCCGGTCTCACGCCGTCCTGGTTGTTGGCATCATCCCAAACCTTGCTCACCGGAATATCAATCTTGCCGGGTGTGTATGAGTTGGTGACGTTGTAGCCGGAGACTGTCGTGTTGTAATCAGTGATCGCGTCTTCTGTGATCGTGTAGATGATCTCAACGCCCGCCTCATACTTGGGCAGATCGGTGAAGCTCCAGGCCCAGCCGTCATCTACGTCGATCGTCTGAGAGTCGACCTCGTTAGTTCCGTTAAACAGGCGAATTGTAATGCTTGTGGGGCGCTTGCCATCCTGGTTGTCCGCGTCGTCCCACGTCTTACTGCCTTCGATATCTATCAGCTCAGGTGTTCTGCTGTTCGTGACTATGTAGCCTGTAGCGGCCTCACCATCATAAGATGTTGAATAGCCATTACCGATCGCGACTTCTTCGACCGTGTAGACAATCTTTTCACCGGACGCGTATTCATCCAGACCGGTGAATGTGCCCGTCCAGTTGTTTGTCTCGGTGAGAGTCAGAGTCTTGCCGGTATCAGAGCCACCCGCCAACAGCTTGATCGTGACATCTTCCGGTCTAACGCCGTCCTGATTGTTGGCGTCAGCCCAAACCTTGCTCACCGGAATATCAATCTTGCCGGGTGTGTATGAGTTGGTGACGTTGTAGCCGGAGACTGTCGTGTTGTAGTCCGTGACCGCGTCTTCTGTGATTGTGTAGGTAATCTCCACGCCCGCCTCATACTTCGCCAGGTCGGTGAAGCTCCAGGCCCAGCCGTCAGATTCGCCAACCGTCTTAGAGGCGACCTCGCTGGTTCCGTTAAACAGGCGAACTGTAATGCTGGTGGGGCGTTTGCCATCCTGGTTGTCGGCGTCGTCCCAAGTTTTGCTGCCTTCAACGGCCACCGTCTCAGGTGTTCTGCTGTTCGTCACTATGTATCCTTCGGTCGCGTCACCGGTGATCGTGGGCGTGTAACCTTTGCCGATCGCGACCTCTTCCACCGTGTAGACAATCTTTTCACCGGACGCGTATTCATCCAGACTGGTGAATTCGCCCGTCCAGTTGTTTGTCTCGTTGAGAACCAAAGTCTCATCGGTCTCCACACCATCAGCCAACAGCTTGATCGTGACGCTTTCAGGTCTAACGCCGTCCTGATTGTCGGCGTCATCCCAAACCTTGCGCACCGGAATATCAATCTTGGAACTGTAGTTATTGGTAATGCTTAAACCTTCTTCTGTTTTTGAATATCCTTCAGGTTCATAGTCGTTTCCTTGCTCATCGACCTCCTGAATCTTGTATTCATATTCATTTCCGTGCTCGTCATATCTGACAAACAAATCGGGGACCAGATCAGAATCAGTTTGTTTCCATATGACGGTGTCGCCGGTCACTTTTCTGGGCAGCCCTATTTTTGTTTCGGTGTCATCTTCACTAACACGAATCAACTGGAACCAAATATCCGGCTTATCGGTTGGAGAATTATCGCTCCATTCCTTTGTACCGGTAATCTCCATGTTCTCAGTCTGTTGATTTGTAAATGTGACACTCTGATTGAGGGCGCCGATGTCGATCTCGACATTTGCGCTTGTGCCATTCTCCCACGAGTCATCATTAATCTGGTAGCTGGTCGTATAGCCCGTTGTTGTTTCGGTGACGGTATATTCACCTTTGGCCAATCCCTCGAATGTCTTCGTCCAAGAGTTGTTTTCCGGCAGTGTGAACGTTTCCGAATAATTATTCGGCCCTGTGATTGTAAAATCAAAGGAGACACTACCTAAATTAAATAGTGAGATTCCGCGCGAATTGCGCAAGTCAAATAAAGAATTGAACTCTGCCACCGGTGATTGGTCCAAAATCTTGGTGACTGTCAAGGTGCCCGGTTTTTCTTTGTTTATCACCTCGACCGTGACATCTTCGGTATTGTTATCCGCTATGTAGAAAGATGTCGCTGCTTCACCATTGATGACGTAGCTGACCTCGTAGTCGTCGAGGTTTCCAGCTTCTTCGATACCATAGGTACTCTGGTACCGTAAATCGGTCATCAGTTTCGTGCCGGACGTCGTGCTTGTATTGAGCACAAACTTACGAACTGTGTCGGCTCCGTCTTTACCGGGTCCGATTACGTCAATCGAGAAATTACGGTCGGCCGTGATCTCATTCCCGTCCTTGTCTTTCAAGATTTTAACGACCTTATATAGGACAGGATTGACCTTGGGTACCGGGAATGTGTCGGTTCGCTGATTGCCATCGACGTCGACATAGTTAACCACAGTTTCACCATTGGTCGCGTACTCGCCATTTTCGTCCGGTGTCACACCCAGGATGTCGTCATTGATCTCGATCCGATAGGTCATCTCGGCATATTTGATGTCGCTGCCGGAATCGATCGGAGTCGTCAATGTGCCGGGATTCCAGTTGATCGTTTTGTTCGCATAGGTCGCGCTCCCTTGCGAGGTCGTGATGTTCGTGACCTCACCAACCGGAATCTCAAAACCCTGTCCCATCGGATCCGAGACGACGGCGTTCTGCACGGCCGCGCCGATTTGACCCGCGATATTCGTGAATATCGCACTCAAGTCGCCTGTGCTGGCCGTGTAGGCGCTACTCGGCGAAGCCATGCTGTTCAGCACTTGATCTCCTACATTTCCGGCCGAAAGGGCAACGGTCCATAGTCTATTGCCAGCAGCTTTGGCGAAACCGGCCTGGGCGATGGCGCTGTTGCCGTGGTTGTAGTACACCACCCGCTGGAAAGGCCAAGTACCTATCGTCTCACCGGAGTCGTTGTACATATTATTGCCAGCACCTACTCTTGAACCGGTGTACGCCGCAGCGGGCATGTTGGTCGAGGTTTGATAATAACTACCATAATTTTGTAGGTAGCTGGTATTCGTCAAATAACTCTTCGTTATCCCATAAGAATAGGTAGGCTCCCCATCTGACAACAGCACGATGTTCTTCAAATCAGCGTTGGAGTTTTCCAACATGGCTTCGGCCTGTTTAACACCCGCCTGAGTGAAGGTTCCACCGTTTGCCGAAAGACCATTGACAATGCTTTTCAGGGCCGTCGCGTCGTCGCTCAGTCCACTTTTTACTTGTACATTTCCTGCAAATGTGACGATACCAATCCTTATTGAGTCTGACGGCAGGAGGGTGTCGATGAACGCGTTGGCTGCGGCGATGGCCGCCGCCATTCTTCCGGAACTACCACCCATGCTGCCGGAGGTGTCAATCACCAGAACGATATCACTGGTCGTGGGTTTGTTTTTCCCTTCGATTCGCAAAGTCACGTCCCAGGTGTTGACCATGCCGTCGACCGGCACCGCGTCTTTGAAAAGCATAACCTCGCACGGCTGGTCGGGATGATTATTAGATCGCGTGCCGCGGGTACGCATCATTGCAGGCGTTGAAAAAAAGTCAGTTAGTGGCAGAACGCTGTAATCGATAGCTCCGCCGTTAGGTGAATCATCAGGATTTAGCAAATGATCCGGATTGGTCAGCACCAAATCCCATTCCGCATAGAGGGTGATGTCCTCCTCCGGAGAAAATGACAACTCAACTTTTTCATACTCTTCTGTAAACCAGCCTTCAAAAGTAAAACCTTCCATCGTGGGACTCGGCAATTCAAGAACCGGTGATCCCTTTTCGACCGTGATCGGCTCAAGGGAGCTTCCGCCTCTTGAATCAAAAGTAATCTGAATTGTTTCTTCTTCAGATTCTTCATCATCATCTTGGTCGGACTCCGGATCTGTTAATTGGTCGGACTCCGAATCTGTTAATTGGTCGGACTCCAGATCCGGTAAATCCTCGCCATCCGAGGGAGCACCCAAGGCGGACAACACAACAAGATTACTTCCTGAATCTCTACCGGCCAAGAGTTGTCCGTCAGCAGGCTCATCATTCAAATCATCCGGTTCCGGATTCCCATCTTGAGACGGTTCAACAATCGAACCGCCACCCGCTGGAACCGGGGTTTCGGAAACATCCTCAGTGGCTGTCAGTCCACCGGGCTCAATTTCCTGTGTTTCCTGTCCATCAGAATTCGTAATGTCCACCGCGAACACTGATGACGGTATGCTCTGTAATAAATTGGTGATTAGAAAAAGCATGACCAGTATAAGTGCGATTCGCTTGTTTTTCACTTTAATCGTCCCCCTTAGTGCATTAAGTGTGTTTTGATTCTTCCTTTTTTGATCTTTAATTTGGTATGGTGATTGACTCATTCAACGTATTATCTGTCTGAAACATCAGTACTAATTTGGTTTGCTTGTTTTTCATCATCTGTGGGCACAATAGGGCTTGCTCCCTCTTCCCGATGAATATCCTCTATTTCTTGGTACAAAAAATCCCACACGACATGCAGTCGTACAGGATTTTTCTTTGCTCCTATGAGGCTTTTCCGGGGAAATTAAGACAAGTTAAACAAACAGAACCCCTTGATCTGCTAATCTTTTGAACTAACGCTTGTGACACGGTGCAATTGTTCATGTCTACTCCATTTTGATCTCGAATTGTGGCTAAATCAGTGTTATTAATCGTCCTTGAATCAGTGTTTACGTATGCAGATGTATATTTCAGATACTTAATTGTGTCCGTACATTATATCTCCTGTTCGTAGACAAAGTCCATGACAATAATCAATTCTCACAGGTTTTATTATGAAATATATGTATATTGCTGTTCATTTCGAAGTATATTTCAAGTCTCTACCGGATCTTTATTTCTCAAAAGTCAGATCACTTAATACACCTGCGGATCTTCGACGACATTTCTCAAAATATTATCAATTCTCACTCGTAGTAATGACGTCTTTACTTCTTTATGCCAGGTCCATATGAAGGATAATCAATACAGCACCACTCATAAACACCTCCCACCATCTGTCATATTGGTTATGATGTCAACTCACTTGATACCGACTCTCACTCAGTAAGGACAAAACTGTCGGTGTCAGGTCAATGACTACGGAAATTAAACAATATCGCACTCCGGCTCTTCTTTATTTCCCACTCTTTATGGTGCGCAAATCTTGTTGTTGAGAAGGATCGTCCTGCGTCATTTCCTCTTTTTTTCTGTGCCGTAGGCATAGAATCGTGCTAATGACTGCCGCAGTGAAAGATAGGATCCCCACCAAGACATAAGCGCCGGCATCCTCGAACATCAGGGTCGCGCCGAGCATCTCCTGGACGAAAGCGCCACTTCGCCCTCTTGTCGCAGCGGTAAATGTGAGAACAAGAGCGAGAGAAAGGGCCAGACAGAGAGTGAACAGCGCTCTAAGCGACCTCTTTTCTCTCTTTTTGCACAATACCCCAGCCCGCCGCTTGATCAGCCTGATTTTCTCTGACGTATCATACATCGAACACCTCCATGTACTGAATATTGCTATTTGAAAGCCATTCAAATAGTCTTCTACCTATAGAGGTACAAATAAACGAAAAACTACGCACCCAAAATGTTAATTTTTTGAAAAAACACTGACAAACCAGAAAAATTGGGTAGGCCCCGGCTAAATAATAGCCGGGGGGCCTGCCTCACCTTCGTGCCTAGCGTTCGGTATACGAAGATTCCAAACTTAACTTCACAATAGCAAAGCAACCTTGCAAGGTTTGGCTCGCGCTTGCTCGTTACCTTCCTGCGCGGAGGACTTGCACCCCCATACGATGTACCATGAGATTCATCATATCCTTACCCTCTCTTTCGTCTTCTCACCAGCAGCACTGCGGTCAACACGGCGTTCCAAAGCAAAGAGGTTATCGCGATAATCCAAAGAATTATGATCCCCCGCACCGTGGGCGAAGATTGAGTTTCAATGCCGGTGCCGGCACTTGTTGACGACACGGCCTTAATTGTTCTTCCATCTTCCATGACAAAATTGAAGGCGCCATCGTCATCCATAAAAATATCAGTCAGCATGACACCGTCGACTCCATCCTCACCCGGTGTTCCCGGGTCACCTTTTTCTCCTTGCTCTCCTTTTTCGCCTTGAGAGCCGATGGATCCGGATTCACCTTTCACTCCCTGAGAACCGATGGCTCCTGTCACACCTTGCAGCCCTCGAGAACCCGTGGCCCCGGTATCACCTCTGGCTCCCTGAGAACCGGTCGCCCCGGTGTTACCTTTCGCTCCTTGAGAACCGGTCGCTCCGGTTTCTCCCCTTATTCCCTGAGCACCGGTCGCTCCGGTATCGCCTCTTTGTCCGGTTTGTCCATCCACTCCATTGGTGACGACAAAAGTGGAAGATGTACCGTCCGTAAACGTGATTGTGTAGGTGTCCAGTTGGCCATCGGTGCCGGTATTTTCAATTTTGGAGATACCGGTGCCGGTCGCTCCCTGTTCACCTGTTAGTCCCTGATCACCCTTAAGGTCGCTGACATCGATCAAATCAATCCAATCCGTGTCTCCCGCGTATTGCCATTGAATCGTTTGACCATTCAAACGCAGATTGATCTCTCGACCATCTTTTCCGGCCTCACCTCTAAGTTCTGAAACCGCGAGCAAGGTTGTCCATTCATTGGAAATCAACTGTCTCCATTGGAGTGTATGATTTTCAATCATTGTTTCGATTCCCTCAATCGTGCCATTTGTCAGATCGGAAATCAAAATCAAATTTTGCCAGTCCGGATCGCCGACATAACGCCATTGAACATATTCGTTTTCAGTCTGAAACTCTACTGTTTTACTTGAATCAAAATCGACAATCAATGTGGTTAGATCGACTGTGGGTTGCCATTCACCGAATTCTGAGACGTATCTCCATTGAAGGTAGCCATCCACGATGATGAACTCAATATCCCGCGCATCCTCTCCTTTTATCTCAGCCAGGGAAACCAGGTCGATCCAGTCGGTGTCGCCCTTATACCGCCATTGGAGCATTCCCGCCGCGGAGTTCTTTTGCATTTCGATTTCCCGGCCATCTTTGCCTTCAAGCCCGGTGATCGTCACATTGCTGCCATCTATGGTCAAAAGATCACGCCAAGCCGTTTCGTCCTCCGTGTCATATTTCCATTGGATGGTGCCATTTACCGCTTGCAGCATGATTTGACTTCCGTCCACGCCTTTTTCTCCATTGCTGACAGTGAATGTGGTTAAATCACCGTTGGTAAACGTGATGGTATAGGTATCGATGCGTCCCGCTGAATTTGTTTTTTCAATGCTTTTAATCCCAATGCCTGCTTCGCCTTTCGGTCCCACAAGTGAAGCGATCCATTCTGCCTCTGTGCCCTCATAGCCATTGGCGACGGCTATCTCATAAGCGGATTTACCATCCATCCCCTTGATATATATGACTTCATTGGAATAGTCACTTTCCAGCATCCCATGCACAGGTGAGTCCGCTATGGAGGTGACGACAAATGTGTAATAATTTCCGCTGCCCGCGTTGCTGACAGCCATCGTGTGGGAAGTCGTGCCATCCGGCAGCAGATCGGTGATCCTGACATATTCATCACCGATCAATTGATAGATATAGAAACCTACGGACTCCAAGCGATTTGCCGCCTGAGGTTTCGTATCCGGATCGGTCCACTCAAAGGTGAACAGTCCGGTGTCATCGTCATGAGAGACTGTCAAATCGTCGACCGGCATGCCTGCCGCCGATACATTATTGACACAATAGCCATAGACCGGAGCCTCACCGCCGGCGCCGTCCAGCGTGTCAATGTCCCATTTGCCAAATGACCAGTTAAAATTGTAGGCCTGATATCGCTGAGCGTTATCCAGGTTCGCCACGCTTCCGCTCGTTCCCTTGGTGTTGGCGGTACTCTTCGAGGTACCGCTACCGGATAGGTTTTCCCAACTTGAGGAAACACCGGCATAGACAGAGCCAACACCGAAGTCACCGCCGGAGGCGATAGATAATTCAAACGAGTATCCTTTGCTGTACGATACGGATTCGGTGATCTGTTCGCTGATTTCCCAAGAACTCTCTTGAGATCCGCCATTATGCCCCAATGGATAAGAGGTGTTGCCGCTCAGGCGGGTGACATTTGATTCACCCTCGCCAACCGTCCAATCCGAACGGTAGCCCCACGGATTGCCTTCATTATTCAGCAGATAGGGATTTGTGATCTTGATCAATGGTGTCACGGAGGTATTGGTGTTGTAATAGTCCACAAAATCATTGTAGGCATTCACTGATAGCGTGTAGTAGGTCGGAGCGCCCGGAATGGCTACTTGAATCGAATGCTTGTTATATTGTTCCGCGGTCAATCCCTTGCTGTGATCCGGAAATTTCCCATCCTTATCCGCCAATAGGTATGTATAGGTATAGATTGGTGTCCTCTGTAGCACAACGGTGTTGTAAGGGCCGGCGGTGACAGTGTAGCCGACGGTTGTCTCAACAGCCTCCTCGAAACTCTCCGACCAGCTTTCGATCTGACCGCCTTCAAAGGCAATCTTGATGCCGGGGAGCTCGGCTTCTATGTTGGCGCCAATGCCAAAGGACTTCTCACTTGTTTTCTCTGTTGACATGCTATACGAAGTAGCGATGGTAAAGGTGGTCACACCATCGCCAAAGTCATCCCAACCGCCCAGTTCACCAAAATATGGCGCCGCTTGCAGCACCGCGGATACATCCGGATCGGCATAGGAATAATTCTTTCCTATGTATTTGGCGCGAATTCCATCATTGTCCCTGTCCATTGAAACAAGGACGGCATTGACCACTTTGTCAAGAGAATCCCCTTTATTCGAGATCACATATTTCGCGTCATCGATCGCGTTGGAATAATAGCCACCGGCATTTCCTGAATCGGTATAGTTCTTACCGCCAATGATGCCAAGCATATAATAATAATCATCTTGGCTTTTCTCCTTAAGACCAATCGCGATGGTCACCTGTTCTCGTCCCAGGTTGTTATGATCAAAATTGCCGACCGCCACCGAAGCTATAAACGTGTTGCTGACCAAACTGCTACCTGCACCCGCGTCAGATTTTTTGAAATAATCCGGGGTAAATACTTCTACAAGGTTGCCACCATTCACACTGTACAGACCACCGGAAATAAACGCGTGATCCGCCGCAGTATTTCCGTCCACCGCCACCGCCTCAACAGCGATCGGAGTCCAAATACTATCCAATGATGGATAGATCCCGGTTTTAGTCCAGGTGTTAGCGGTAATCTCCTTGACAGCCGGTGATGGGAGCGCCCGATCAGCGATATCGAAGTAATAGGAGCCTAGTTTTGACTCGTCGAGGTTGAATGCGCTTTCCGCATTGTTGGAGCCACTTGCCGATTTCACGACATTCTTTGTGCCCACTGCCAGAATCTCGTCTTTCCCGTCTCCATCGTAATCACCTGCCGAAATGCTGGGGGCCACCACCGTCTCATAGCTCGCGCCCGCTGAGAATTCTCTGTTTGTAAGCCATCTGACGGACGATTTGCCGCCGGAGAACAAACTTCCACTACTTCCAAATTGAATTCTCACTTGTGGGATATAAGTCTTGGCATTCAACTTTAGATAGGCGGTGTCCGGCCTGGAAACATAAGACAACACGGCTAAGTCGTCCATGCCATCGCCATCAAAATCTCCGGTGGCCAAATCAACGTTCAATCGATTTTTCTTGTTGCTGTCGTTCATCATACCCGTATTAGCCGCATATTCACTGTGCAACAGCTCTTTGTTCGGGTCGGTTCTATACCCCAAAGCGTTCCCTGAAAACTCAAACTCGCGAATACTGTAATTGGCTCCGATTCCCGGCCCATAAATCACAAGTGTGTCTTTTCCATCACCATCATAGTCTCCGGCTGTGATCGCGAACCAGTTACCCACTTCAAATTGTTTTGCTTTCGCGCTGTCCAGCCAATTTTGCGCGCCGGCAACCGGATATGCGGCACTTAGTTTGTTCGTAACGGTATTAAGAACCCAACAATCAATTGATTTGTTTTTATAGCCGACATAGGCAACATGGTCTTTCCTTCCGCTCCCATTAGGATCAAACGCCACCGCTTCGATATAGGCGTATCCATCCATTGAGCTATACGCGCCACCTGATTCAAAGCTCTTCTCACCGTTGTAACCATCGTCGGTCTTACTGACGGCAAGGTTCATCTGATGGCCTTCACCTAAAAACTTATCGTAATAAGTGGTCCATTGGCGTCCATCTTTTTTGCCAATATCATAAGAACTAAAAAGCAACAGTTCATTTTGCTCCACGAACAAAAATGGTTGTTCGACTGTTTTGCCGTAAGGGTTGCTGTCGCCGGAAGTCACAAACTCCTCCGGCACATCTGCCAAATTGATTATGTTGTCAAATTGCTTGGTCGAAGATTCTCCCTGGGCAAGGACAAACACTGTGGGAGTCAGGCCGAGAACCATGGCCAAGCTTAACAATGTCGCGATCAATCTCTTTTTCATTTTCAATCCTTTACTATCTGTGAATCTTGCTTCTGAGAAATTTTTCCGTTTCATCTCCACTTTGTGTCTGTAACGTGAACATACAATCGTGATAACAACCGTCGTGGTGAAGGAGCTCGCCCCACTAAGACATAAGCGTCCGCGTCCTCGAAGATCAGGATCGCCCCAAACATCTCCCGGACAAAAGCGCCTCCTTGACCGCCGGCCCTCGCGATAAATGTTTGAACGAGCCCGAACGAAAGGGTCAGGCAAAGAGCGAAGAGCGCTTTCAGAGATCTCTTTGTCTCTTTTGACGCGATTTCCCGGCTCGTTTCATAATTACCCTGATTTCCTCTGACGTGTAATACATCGAATCCCTCCATCTTTTAACTATTTCGATCTGAAAGTCCTTTTAAAACAATTTTCTATCTACATAGGTACATGAAAACAGCAGAGTACGCACCTCTAAAGTCAATGTCTCGAAAAAGAAACATAGGAAGGAAAAAACCGCCGATCGGCGGTTTATCTGAAAAGAAAAAGTAATTGATTTGTAACTACAGTCACTCCACGCTGTCCTCGCTGTTTTCGTTTTCATCCTCGCCGGGACGCGTCAGCAGCTGACCCAGCTTTTTAATCCCCCGGGTCAGCAAAAGGCTGACCAGAGGCAGGGTGTAGGCAATGTACTGAGTGGCACCGCCATTGGCGATCAGCAGATTGTAGGTTGCGTGGTATGTGATGGAGGCGCCCAACAATCCGGCAGTTCCGGCAATCTTTAACCATTTTCGCCGCCAGATATAAACCAGTCCATAACTGATCATGGCGCCGCAGACAATATGCATCGCGCCTGTTCCGAAACCGCGGATCAATAAATGGCCGAGATTCCCGGCTCCACTTTGCGTCAAATAAACGATGTTTTCAAATGTGGCGAAGCTGACCGCGATGGTCAGCACCGAGCTGGAAATTTTTTCAGATTTAGGATCAAAGATCAGAAGATAAAACATAAGTGGCAAGAGCTTCATCACTTCCTCCACAACCGGCGCGATCTGGGTCGAGGCATTCAGCAGATCCGCACCATAGATTTGGGCGAAGAAAGTGTTGAGATAGGCGGAAAGAAGGCAAACACCCATGCCGACGAAAATAAAGAAGAAAACACGGTAATATTTTTTCCCCATAAAAATCATGGCGACCAGGAGAGGAGCGGCCACACAGACGAAGATATTTTCAATAAAAGTCATACCCTCACCGCCCTTTTCGTGGCCGGAACCAAGGTCGGCAGGGCGGCCGACAGCAGGAAGTCAAACCAAAAGTGTGGGTTGGACACTGTATTGTCGGTCCAGAAACAAGAAGACGTCCAGAGTGCGAATTCCAGGAAAACTATCACGAGGACCATACCGTGAAAACATTGCTTGTTTCGGGCTGCGCCGCTCTGCTTTCTTGCGAATATGAAGCCACGCAGAGCAAAGTGAGCAACAAGCATGGTGAGACCGACCATTAGGATATTGCCTAATATCTCACCGAAGCCTAGGTAGAGGATCAGTTGTGGAATGCAAAAAACCGGCACCAGCAGCAAGGCCGGATGCCGGAACTTCCTCTCTTCTTCTGTGGCCATAACATATTCAAGGGTTAGAAGGAACAAATAGCTGGCAATCCAAGCCAGTTCCGACACATAAAAAATCTGAGGAGTGCTGTCAAATAAAATGATATGGAGCGTCCAGTAAAATGTGCCGAGCATAAAACAACCCAAAAAACTGGCCAGCAGAAAAACGGTCTGTCGGCGCGTTTTGTAAAAGATTACGCAGGCGGCTAAAAAAGCCGCCAGAGTGGTGACAGATTGGGTCAGATTGGCAACCAGCTCAATCATCGTTTTCTCCCTGATCGTTCTTATGACTGACTTGGACACGGTAGAAAAAGATCGTCATGGCGACACCGAGCGCGAACGCTAAAACGCCGATCAGGATGTAACCCACGCAACTGCTGACCTCGAATACGCTGGCGGTCGCTTCCGGCCGGGCGTAATCGGCCGGTGGGGCGTTTGTCAGCAGAGCCGGAATCAAAAAAGATAACCCCACGATGGTCAGCAGGCCGGCGCCAACAGCTGAGACAGCGATCACACGGCCGCGCCGTTTTCTTCTCCGCGCCTCGATCTCCCGGGCTCTTTCTCTGACCGCAGCCAGCCTTTCCTCAGTACTGAGCATTGTCGACCCCATCCCGCTCAAGATGTTTCAGCAGCGATTTTTTTCCCCGATAAACCAAATCCGCGACTTGCCTTTCACTTTTCCCCATGACTTCAGCGGCTTCAGCGTGGCGCAATTGTTCAAAATAAACCAGATTTAGGGCCTGACGATAGTCGGGATTCAAGCGTTCCATACAAAGACTCATGATATCATTGAATTCGTTTTTCATGGCAAGGTCGTCCGCCCGGATCTCACTTTGGGGCTCATATTCTATTTTATCCAGACTCAGACAATGACGCAGCTTGTTTTCCGCCAAAAAGCGCAGGGCCGCGTGCCAGGCAGATTTAAAAACATACGCTTTAAAAGCACCCGCTCGGATGCGGGGTTTTTTTACAGAAAGATAGGCGAAAACGTCGATCATCAAGTCTTCGGAATCATGAATGTCCTGGACATAGCGGTGAATATATAGAGTCAGGCGCGTGCCATAGCGCTCGATCAACTCTTTTAAGGCATCTTCATCGCCTTCCAAATATACGCGGTAGAGGGTTTCATCATCTTTCACTATCGGTCCCCTTGTCGTCCGTATTACCCCTATCCGCAATTTAATCACTTTTGCATGCTACATTTCAAGTGAAGCATCGAAATATTACAGTCTACGCGAATAATATCGGTCTGAACTTTGATCCTGTAAGAATAGGCGTTTCACATTCTCCTTGCCCCCTCCTCAAAAAGATTATAACCATTCGACCGGCAAGCAGCACAGACCTGCCGCTGTCTTTCCATAATACCGACGGTGTCATAATACACCTGACGCACGCGAGTGACTTTTCCATGTCGGGGTTGCGGGAGGAAAACTTACTGACGACAGCGCGGCAATCAATGTCCTTGGACAGGACACCGTCAATAGTTGGATCAGTGATATGTTGCTTGACCCTTACATCAATCCAATTCAATTAACTCTAATGTGTGAATATTGATGGCGTTTCTTGCTACAAGAGGAGAAAATCCACCATACTCATCGCTGTTGTGGAACACATCATAATAAACCCAGTCTCCAATAACATCATGAATATTTATATAATGCGACTCATCATCGGCAGCCAAAATACTGCCACTCTCCGCATCTATGTTTTGCAAATATATTTTATTTCCACCTGTTTGATAGATAAAACAATATTCCCACACTTGTAAGCCCATAATAAATTTAGGTAAGTATGCGACCGGTTCGACATGATTATAGTCATAATCCGACCTCATAATTGTAGACACAGAATGGTCATTCGATCCATATTGATAAACTTGAAAATATATCCAATCATCTGTAAACGCAAGATTATTAAAGTCCACATTATATTCTGAATATACACGTATTTTATTTTCCAGGTTATTCACGTCAATTTTAAATATACCTTCGCCAGAAACTTGGAAGTAAATCGCATCATCATATATATAACAATAGGCAGATTCCTGCGCAAGATCCGGGAACAATACCTGACGGCCGGAATCATTAACATTGAATCTAATATATTCTGTGTCCCCATAATCGAGATAATTGATGTAATAGAGCCAATCGCCATGCGCGATCATATCAAGGGCGGTGTCATTGTTGAGTAACTCTTCTTCATTGCCACTCAACTTGCATCGATACACGCTATAACCGGCAGAGGAGTCATAAGATCTGTAGTATATGTAATCCTTATCGATATCAAACTCATCACAGTCGCGACTAACAATTCTCTTCCTATTTTCCCCATCCACATTCATTGAAAAAATTCCCGGTTCATTCGCGGGGATATAATATATACGATTGCCGTAGCTTACCACACCAAAATTTCTTTTGTGAAGCTTGCCGGAATCTACATGTTTTGTTGTGGTGGGTGGCTCTGTTTCAGGTGACATGGATACGTCTGATGTGGATTCATCGTTGTCGAGAACACCTGTCAGCTTTTCTTTGACCGCCGCCGGATCAAAGGTACTTCTCACTGTTTTACCCTTACCACAGGCCGCCAAGGAAAATAAGGCCATAAAAACAGCTAAAAATAAAACTGCCACTTGATGAATACTCTTTCTCATTACCTTCTCCTCCTAATCTGTTAGTAACTAAGATTCAGTTTATCATTGCTTACACTCAATCTTAAGGACATCCGGGCAAATTTCCGGAAACATGACAGAATGTATTGAGAAGTAAATCTTCAAGAATCAGGCATTTCAAAACACACAAAAAACTCCGCCACGGTTTTATCCGTAACGGAGTCTTTTTGGCATCCTACGCCAAAACGAATACAATCCACTCATGGCAGGTGCATGGGTGCAAGAGGGTGCAAAGTTAGAATTGCTGATTTTGTTTCGTGTGGTTAGTTTAGAGTTTCGTATCGCTTGTATGGCTTTCGTGGTGTTCGTTTTGGTTTCGCATCTTTAACTATCATTCATCAATATCCAATTTTAATTTTGGAATTGTATTGGCTCGTAATCTACCAACCTGTTTTTTGGCCAATGGTTTGGCCTCAAGTACGGCAAGCTATCTGCTAACACTTCTAATACGAATTCTTCCATAGTCTGATCTGGATCAAGATCATTGCCAACCATGTCCTCGAGATGAGCGTACTCATCATCTGTTACCCTGATTCTGATCGTTTTCATGAATTTCACCTCAGCCCAACAAAATTTTCACTGTTTTATTTCAGTACTTTAAGGGAAATTTTTCCTTTCCCAACTGCCACAGATACCGATCTACATCTTTCAAGCTAAATTCATTCAATCCATAATAATCTCTGAAAGCGATAACGATTGATTTGAACTTACCGTAATCTTTTAAGTCACTCTTAATGAATTTCGAAAAGTGATCTCTTTTTTTAAATTCCATCAGCACCTTATCAACATAACTGTCATAAATGGGATAGAGTAGTGGAAAATGATGACTGCAGTATTTTGTTGCGAATGAGTAAAAGTTGCGTTTTCCTCCGCCCATATCGACTAACGCTATGTCGTTTACTAAGCCCTCATCACCTGCTTGTAGCCTCTCATCTATATCAAGCTCAAGAATATGCTTTGCAACAGGGAAGATCGAGAATATATTCGTACTATAGAAATCATTAAGTGTTGATGCCTTGACCAAGATATCGCTTATGTCAGTGTTGTGAGGATAGGTATCGAAGAATAATTTATCCAAACTCTTTTCCTGCAAAACGTAGTTTTCCAGTGAATCCCATCGATTAAGGTATTCTTTTACGGCATCAACGGTTGGGTGTAGTCCTTCTATCATTAAGATATCCTCCTATTTTATATAATGTCATATTTAGCATACATTGTATTGTTCGTTTAATGGACCGCTAACCTAATACCGAAAATAAAAAGCCCTGAAGTTCTTGTTCAAACAGAGCCTAAACTGCAGGGCTGATTTCAATCATAAATTTTCTTTACGCCATCTAAAGGCAGCCATGAAGCAATACCGTCTGGCCAGCCGAGCAGGACTTTGTCCTTTTCAATCTGTGAGACGGTGTGCGTTCGCTCTTTAACCCAGCCGGGAATTGTCTCTCCGGTTGCATAGCGTGAAGCCGTGATTTTTACTTTGTCACCAACCTTCAGATAAGCTGATATAGGAAGCTTCAACTTCTGTCCAGCATAGATGACATTCGAGGTCAGGCCATTTAAGAGCTTAATTTCCGGATAGCGGCTTCCGTCTCCAAGATAGGTTTTAGCAATCTTCCAGAGACTGTCACCGCTCTTGACGATATGGATCTGTCCGGTTTCGGAAGGTGGTACGGATTCATCTTTTGGATAAATCTTCGTGCCATTTTCGGCAAAAACGAAGTAGCCTTTGTTCTCGTCCGCTTTTTTCTTGGCATTGGCGAGCACTTTATACGCGCCAAGCTGACTTTTCTTATCTGCCCAGGACTTTCGCACCCGGTAATAGCCTTCCGTGAGCTTTGCCGGATAGCTCTCGCTGGGAGCAGGCTTTTCCTCGCTTCCCGCTGTGCCCATCAAGGCTTTCACGTCACGCCGGAAATCGTCCATGCTCTTTCCAAAGCGTGAGAACCAGTGCCTCGGGTCGCCGTGATTGGAAGCAAGCCCGCGCTGATGTCCCTCATAGTGGCCGATGATCACGCCGTCCTTCATGGGATCGAGTTTGTACAGTTTACAGAGATAAGCGCAAAGCTCCGCCGCTTCTTTCCAGACCGCCTTCAGGTAGCTTTCGTCATTCAGACCATCCTCACAAATTTCAAAGCTGGTGTGGGTGTTGTTGGCCGCTCCCCCAGCATGCCAACCTCGATGATCCCAAGGAAGCGTCTGATAGGTGGCAATAGTTCCGTCCTCGAGCTTCCCGATGAACCCATGCACACAGACCTGCCTGTCCATCGGCTGATTCCAGTGGTTATTGTATTGATTCTTTCCGAGCTTTCCGTCATCGGGGCCGACGTAGCGTTTCAGAAATGGGTTGTTTGCACCCGTCGAGTGCACCATGATGCCCTGCACTTTAATCTTTCGTCCCGCCTTGTAGCAGGCGTTTTCCGTGAAAATCAGTTTATTCAGATTCATCTTCGTCCTCCTCATTAATTGCTTCCAGCATGTTTCTCAGAGCCTTCGGAATCGGCAGCCCCAAATGAGCTGCATTTTCCAGAATAGAAATGCCCTCGTTTGAGAGATAGAAAAAGATGACGGCGGTTCTAATGGCACTGCCATTCTTCAAGACAGCGGTATCAAGAATGTTTCCAATACCGACCAGTGTGAGGATCAAGACCTTTCTTGCGATTCCCTTAAAGCCGACTTTGCTTGAAAGTTGTTTGTCCTCGATGGCGCAAAGCACGCCTGTGATGTAGTCCGTTATGACAAAGGCAATCAGGGCAAAAAGAAAGCCGTCCAGCCCTCCGATAAACCAGCCGACAGCCCCGCCTACAGCAGCAAATGCTGCCTGAACGGTATTCCAGATGTGTTTCATGTTGAAGTCCTCCTTCCAAATAAAAAATGCCTGCACATGGGCAGACACTTTTTTCCGTGATAAATATTTATATGTTTAGTTTTGCTTCGGCAGCCAATCCCAGAGCCTTAAATCTTCCTGGCCAAGCGACCACATACAGACTCCTCGAAGCTTCCATCGATAGGCTGCTTCGTTCATCCAATAGATGATGCTGTCCACATCCTGGTAGTAGAGGATGGAAAAACCATCCGAGTCGCCAAGGAACAGCCGTGATATCCAGACGTTGATATCTCTCGGGATAATCTTTACCGGATAGTCGTGTCCGCAGATGAGATTCAAAAGGCCGGAGTGAAAGAACTCATAATCCAGAGATATCTCCTCCGTCCTGGTCTCGTGCTCCTCAATGTCGGAATTGACTGTAAAGACCTGAAACTCCTCGTCCCAGGTGACACCCGTCCTATCGATGCGCCCAAAGCTCGCAACGCTTCCGTCCGGCATTGCCACGTCAAAGCGTTCATAGGGCTCGTAGGTGTAGGCATCACCGACCCGTAGAAGCTGGCAGTGGACGTAACTGTCCGAGCGGATTCCTGTAAAGCCGCCTGTGTCATTAACCGTTGCTGTAAAGCGAAGCGTTCTGGACGAACCGGAATAGACCCGGACCTTATTGCCACGCTTGCGCAGCTCAATCGTGTAGACATAAGGAGAAGCCCTGATCTCACTTTCCGGTGTCTTTTCAAAAGAGGTCGCAAAGGAGCCTTTCAGGACAGAGCCTTCATAGAGTTCCACAGCCTGTGCTTCATAGTTAAAGCAGCAGAAGAGATTGCCAAGAAAGATGCCGGCCCTGCCTGTAAAGCCTTCAGGGAAAATCATCTGCGCCCGAAGGTGAAGGTCGGTGAAAGACCCGTATTTCAAAGCAAGCCGTCCGTAGCCTTCCAGCTGCGAATAAGGCCGATAGTTTTCCTCTTCGTCCTGCCAGACAGACCACTCGCCATCAAGGGCTGTCCAGTAGGAATCAGGCAACGGCGGGTCATCTCTGAAATCCTCATACCAAATAAGAACCGAGTCAGCCTTTCGCCTGAGCATCTCGAAGGTCAACTTAAAGCCTTCTCTTGGACCTACCATCACACCGTTGATGTCTTTAAATTTCCTCGGTGAGAGCAGGTAGTCCGCTTCGCCGCAGACCGTACTTTCCGTAAAGCTGCGGCAGACCTTAAAGCCATAGACTTGAACGCCCGGTGCTGATACGGATACCGTCAAGGTGTGCGAGCCAGCCGCAAGCGATGCGCCGCTCCATGCCTTTTTCCAAAAGGTCGTCCGCCAATAAGGCCACCAGAGTCGTTTTTCCTCATAAAGCTTACTTGCGCCGTCGAGCGAAAGATAAAGACTATTTTTATTCCAAAATGGAAATCCGATATTCACAGCGATGTCATAGATGCCCGATTCTTCCACCGTAAAGTTATAAGCAGCGCTTCCGCCGTCACCCAGCGTCAACATTTTTTCAGAGACGGAAACCACGCCTGAATAGCTGTCCGGCATGGCATTTCGCTCCACGATGATGCCGTCAAATTCTTTCTTTTGTGTCTTACCGTAGGACGTAAGGTAGCGCCTTCTTTTGTAAACTTCGCTCATCAAAGGATAGGCATATCTTTCAGCATCTTGGCCTTCCATGTAGTCGTAGACATGCGGCAGTGCCCAGGGGACTTTGTTGTAGTCATCCCAGTAGGCAGCGATGGGGATCTGCGGTGATGGAGGGTCGGTATCCTTAAACTGATAAAAACCCGTCATCCAGTTTTTCGCGCCGTAGTAGGTATGGGAAACACCCCGATAGTAATCGCCTAAGTTTTCCGGCGTGTCATAAATCTGCCAGTTCCAGCCATAGGCGGGAATGCCAAGATAAATTTTACCGGACGGCATCACGGCGGAAGCGTACTCGTAGATGCCCTCCAGCCAGTCACGGGGAGACACGGGTCCCGGAGCAGAACCTGCCCAGGCCATGCCATAGCTCATGATGGATGCCGTATCGCAATAGAGAGCGAGATCAGCATAAACGCACCAGTTCTCGCCGCCGACCGAGCCGTTCACCGAGGTCATGCCGGGAAGGCAAATATTGACCCGTTTGGCAGCATTGTAGCTTTTCACCGTCCGGTAGATGTTTTGAAACATGGCCGTTGACCTCTGCGCTGTGGAATAATCACCTCCGCCTTCGAGGTCAATATCCACACCGTCACACCAGGGATATTTATCCATGATGCGGATAAGCTCAGATAAAAACATATCCTGCGCACCGTTTGTGTTTTCACGGATGGCACGGAAGATAGAGTTATAACCATCGTTAGCAACGGTTAAAAGCCAGCGGATATGCGGCCATTTATTGACATAGGTCATCATGTCGGAGATGGCGACACCCGTCTCATAGATTTCGCCTGTGGCTCTGACCTTAAAAGAAAAAAGACCGATCTGACTGATGCGGTCTCCGTACTTTTGCAGGGCTTCCCACATGCGGGCATTGCCCATGAAGGTCCATACCATGACCTCACGGCCCTTTAAGATATCCATCAAAAATCACCTCCGTCCTCCATTTCCTGCAGAGTAAAAAGAAGTCTTGCCGACTTTTTCTCGCCCACGTCCACGATGTGCTTGGAATCCCAGACGGCGCTGTACGGATAAAAGCCTTCCTTCGTAAAGGGCTGACCGTTCTTTGTCGACGTCCGCTTCAAAGCATCCACTTCCAGCTCGTCTCCTGCCAAAAGTGCTCCTGGAAAATGTGCCCACTGTCCGCCCACGCCTTGAGCTAAAGTCACGCTTCCTTCTGCGAGGTCGGTCTTCGGATAGAGCTTGATATCAAGTCCCGCCGAGGTCTTGCCAAGGTTAAAAAGAATCAGCGTTTCTCTCCCTCGGACGATAGCGTTATACCAGACCGGCTCACGCACGGCACCGTCCACGCTGTGTTTTTTCAATAAAGTCTCCGTATGTGGCAGAAAGCCTGTCAGTCGGTCGCCTTCCTGGAGCATCAAGTCCGTTAGCCAGACGATGCCTGACATATCTTTTAAGATCGGCTTTATCGTGACCGAAACCACTCGGGACTCGCTTTTTTTATTGACGGTTTCAGAAAGCCTGTAAAATTTCTGCATACGATCACCTAACCGTCAAGCGAAAAGCGGATCTCGGACGGGTGCCCGACCCAGCCCGTAGCGACCGAGCCGCCCTGAAGCAGGAGGTCCGTCACGAGGATTTTCCCCGTGCAGTCAGAGATAAAGACCCGCACCGTGATGGATTTTAGTTTTGAGCGGTAGCCCTTCGGCTGAATGGTATCTTTTGCCGTTCTGAAATAAGCCATAAGCCGCCTCCTTAGTACAGGTCAATAAAGCGCGTTTCCGTGCTGCCATCCTCGTACTCGATGACCACCTCCACGCCGACCTGAGAAACATCTGATAGTTTTTCCAAATTTTCCGAAGCGATGGCAAGAGAGAGCGTGTAGCTCTTTCTGTTGGAAGGATAGACAGTCTGTGCCATCCACTTCGTAAGTCCCGGCGTGCCCTCCGCCTTAAAGGCCGCTGTGCCGGAACCGCCCGTTTCTGCGACCGCTTCAAAGCCGGAGTTCGTCCAGTTTGCCATGTCGTCGTCGGCGCGGGAGTTTTTCAGATGATTGAAGGGCACCATATCGGAGATGTTGCCACCTGAGAAAGCACCTGCGCCCTGTAGCGAATCTGCCACGGTTTCAAGCCGGCTCACAGATGAACCGAGGTTCTTTAAGGTGGTGGATAATTCCAGCACCGTGTTCCAAGGCTCCTGCAAGTTGTACTCCCGACGGACTATCCTTGTTGTGACGCTGAGTCCCAGTTCCTTATCCTCCACCCGCACATAATCGCCAAGCGACCAGGCTTCGTGTTCAAAGCCTGTGAGGACGGATAAGTCCATCGCATTTAAGACATAGGAGACCTTCGGCTTGGCATACTGCGCCAGCCGCATGGCGGTATACTCCTTCATCTGATAGGGGTTCGTAAAGGAGGACAGGTCGAGTGAAGAAATGCGGATGTCATTTGTAAAGGTGAAGTCTTCCAGATAGGGCTTGCCGCCGTTGATATCGGCAAAGGTCAGTCCGTCCTGCCCTGTGGCATAGAGCCTTGTCACCAGGCTTCTCGTATCGACGACCCGCTTGATGCTTTTCATATTCTTCTTGTAGGCAAAAAGTGCTCCGGAGTCTTTGCCGCTCACCGTGAAGAGGTGCACCAGCCGATTCGGGCAGTCAAAGACAAGGTCTCCGCCGTGAAGATCTGCCACCGTCCTCAGCACCGAGAGCGCATTCTTTTCCGTAGAAATCCAGGTGCGTTTTGTCCTGACACCCACCGTGCCGACACTCCACTCCGTGCCTTCCAGGGCAAAAGCCATCGCCGCTTCCGGTGTCTCTGCGTCAAAGCTTTTCTCAGGCTTTCTGATGCTGACATTTAAGTCATAAAACTCGGCTTCCGCATAGACTTCCGTCACCGTGCCGCCCTGCATATCTTTAATGTCGCTCACCGTACGGATTTTATAGATATCATCCACGATCTGGATCTTCTTTTCATTCTCCAAAAAGCGGCGCTTGGCATCCCGGAATGGGAGCTTGAAAGAGAGCGTATCTTCGCCGTTGACCTCGCCTGTGACGATGATCTCGTAGGCATTTTCCAGCACCGCTTCCCAGGCGCCGTCTCTGTCCAGGAGCACCGGCCTGGCATAGCCAATTCGCTCATAGGGGGCTTTCGGTATGTCATAGATGCGGATATCCACGAGCTTCGGTGTCTTTTTCGGATCACTGGTCGTAAGGGTCAGACGAAAGCGGATATAAGAGCTGCTTCCCATAGGAAGAGAGCCGTCTGGCGGGAGTGTTTCCCAAGCGCTCCAGCTAAGACGGTCTTCACTTGTTGCTATCTCTACCTTCGAAATATCAGTCACTCCCGCTTCGTATTCTTTCGTGATAGAAACTCTCCCATTGCCAGAAAGGCTTAAGGGCAGGGCTCTTGTGATCAGCTCGCCGTTTGTAGGAAAATTCCCGTCGACTGCTCTTAGGATGACCTTGTCGGGTTCGGCCGTGGCATCGACCGTGGACGTGTGAATCCCGCCGTTTGCCGAGAGAGAAGAGAGAAAAAAGTCTTCGACATCCGCTATCGCAAGGCTTGAGTTGGTATCCAAAAACCAGTCATCAAAGCCGCCCGCATACCAGTAGCTTCCAGCGTGCATTCCCATAATGATATCCGCCACGGAGCTGCGGTTTAGCTCGTCTGTAAAAGAGTAGACGGGCGAGATCCAGTTTTTGCCATCTGAGCGGTCACCCAGAAAATACTGCGCTGTCTTGTCGTTTGCCCTAATCAGGCAGCAGATAAAGTAGGTGCCGCCGTTTTGCATGGCAAAGGACGGTGACGTTGTCCTGTCCAAAATGAGCGATCCCGCTTCGTTATAGAGCATGATGCGGGGACGTCCCTGGAAAAGCGACAGATAGAAGATCGGCTGACCCGGACCGTACCGGGTATTAAAGAGCGGACAGTAGGTGTTGCCGACGGAGTAAATGGTCGGCATCATCCAGCCGCCGACAGCGATGGTATCGCCTAAGTCCCGAAAGAACGTGCCGTCATTGGCGGCTTTCAGGTAGGTTTTTTCATTAGCGGGATCGTTAAGGTTGATCTTAATTGAGCCACCAAGACCACCGGAAACAAGGCCTGCCGTCACGCCGGTGCGGTTTACAACTTCAAGCTTTCTGTTTTGTCCGGAGCTGTCCGTCAAAAGACCATTTTCATCCCAGGCGTCATCGTTAAAACGCCAGAGCCCGGACATGGCATGCTCTTTCGGAAACTCACCAGTAAAGTCTTCCTGTCTGTTAAGGATTGTTTTAAGTGCCATCTCTACCTCCAGCGACTTTTTGCCTGTATCTTGAGTTCGGTAAATACGGCGTTGCTCGCTTCAATCACGATCTCATTGCCACCGACTCGAAGCTCAGGAAAGTTCAGCTCCTGTAAGAGCGGCAGTCCGTTTCTAAGAATCGTGCCGTTTTGAGCTTTGACATAAGCCGTCATATTCTCTGTATCAATAAAAAGTGTCTCACCGGGTGAAAGACTGGCATTCACCAGCTTCATCTCTGCGCCACTCACAGAGACAGAGATGTAGTTGTTAGGTGTTTTTGTCAGTTCTCCCTGTAAGGCATAGACCGGAGCGGACTCGATATTGCCAAGTAATCTCGTCACGGTATGTGTTCCTGTCTCTGTCAAAACAAAATTCTCATCTTCCACGGCATAGGAAAAGGGATCGGGGCAAAAGAACTTCAGTTCAAAGCGTCCTGCTGCCCGGATGACCCGTTCGCAATCCACCTTGTCTTTCAGCCTTGCCATAAAATAGCGGTCGGGCACTTCGTCAAAGATGAGCTGCTTTAAGCCGTCCAAAGGCGAGAGCCAGAGGGCAATCTGATCGAGTTCAGCTACCAAATTTTCAAAACGAAGCTTCGGAAAGATGGAACAGGACACGCTGATTTCCCGGCTGTCGAGATCCGATCCGAAGTCCGCTGCTCCGTATTTTCCAGGAATGGATGTGCTGTAGTTTCGCAGTGCGCCCGATACCTGCCAGGAGAGAAGTCTCGCCTTGACGCCCATTTCCTGCGAGGATATGTCGTTATAGATAAATCCCATCCGTCTCCTCCTTTAAGCCGGCACAAAGCGGCCCTGCGCTCTGGAACCTGCCTGCATGAGGTCATAAAGTTCCTGCGAGACCCGCCTGATATCATCGTCGCTTCGGACAAACATCTGCTCGATAGTAATTTGGAAAGTCCCTTCTCCGAGGGCAAAGCCTCCTGCCACACTGCTGACGGCCGTTTCGGCATTGACCTTAAAATCAGTAGGAAGGGCTACGCTCATGTCTTCTCCGAGCTGACCCATCACATCGTTGATATCTTTTGCTAAATCCACGCTGGCTTTGACAGCATCGTCGCCTGTATGTTCAATGGCACCAGCCAGACCTTCCACCAGCATTTCGCCGATCCAGGCCATCTCCTTGGAGGGAGAGCTGATGCCAAAGAAGCTCTTGATCCCACCCCAGAGATCGGATGCCCAGCCGGACACCTTATCCCAGATCCAGCCGGCGAGTCCCTTGATACCTTCCCAGAGACCTTTCACGATATTGCCGCCGACTTCGACGATCTTGTACATGAGCGAACCGAAAGCGCTGACAATGCCCGCAATAATCTCCGGCACCGCTTTGACAATCTCCACGATGATGGTCGGGAGGTTTTCAATGAGCGAAACAAAGAGTTCTACTCCAGCCAGAATGATCTTGTCGATGTTTCCGGCAAAGGCATTGACAATGGCAGCGATGATTTCAGGGATTGCTTTCACAATGGTTGTAATGATCTGAGGCAGAGCCTGAATCAAAGCCACGAGCAGTTTTATTCCGGCATCAATCAACTGCGGGATCGAGTCCAGAATCGCCGTGACAATGGAGTCGATAATCTCAGGGATGGCTGCTACAATCTGCGTGATGATCTCAGGGAGCGCTTCCACCAGCGCCGTTAGCAGTGCAATGCCTGTCTCAATTATCTGCGGGATGGCATCCAGGATAAACGTGATAATGGACTCTATAATCTCTGGCAGGGCTTCTAAAAGCACCGGAATGGCGGCGATAAGGCCTTCCGCCAGCCCCATGATGAGCTGGAGCGCCGCATCCAAAAGAAGCGGCATATTGTCCAGAAGACCCTGAATAATCGTCATAATGGCCTGTACGGCGGCAGGGATTAGAGTCGGAAGCGCCAAGCCTATGCCTTCTACCAGAGCCGTTATAAGCTGCATGGCCGCTTCGATTAAAAGCGGCAGGTTTTCAATAAGGGCGGTCACAATCGTCATCAGTGCATCGACCGCCACGGGGATCAGTTCCGGTAAAAGCTCAAGCAAAGTCTCCAGTACCTGCGTAAAGAGAGCGGTCACCGTATCAAGAAGTGTAGGCAAAAGCTCACCGACGGCTTTTAGGATTCCGTCCACAGCCACAGGGAGCGCCTTAACCACATTTTCTAGAACGGGCACGATGTTTTTCACGACCGCACCGAAAGCGTCCACCACATTGGCCGTGAGGTTTTCCATATCGGCATTGGCATTGCCAAGCCCGCCCACAAAGGAGCCGACCGAAGCTTCCAAAAGACCTAATGATCCGGTCACGGTCTCTGTCGCTTCACGGGCGAAGTTTCCCGCATATTGCTCGGTGTTCTCGAAGAACATCTGCATGGCAACTTCGGCCTTTTCTGCCTGTGTAGCGGTCGCCCAAGTAAAGTCCAATCCTTTGGCAAGAGCATAGGCTTCGATGTTCGTAGCGTTCATTGCAACACCAAGGTTATCCATCATCGTAAAGTTGCCCTTGGCCGCTCCTGCCACGGAGTCGAGGGCCATCTGCATATCGATGCCCATGACGGAAGCCATGTCCGCCGCTCTCTGCATGGCTTTTTCAGTCAGTTCCAGACTCTTTTGCTGCTCAATGCCGGAGCCTTGGAAAAGAGCGCCCATCTTGTTGGCCGTCGCTAGATACTGGCTCTGGGAAACGCCCATATTCTTGTAGGCTTCTTCGCCTGTCTTTTGAATGGAAGCGGCGTACTCGCCGAAGACAGCTTCTGAGCCGCCGAGGTTTTGTTCCAGTTCACCAAACTGCTTAACAACTTCTTTACCAAGTTTAATCGCTGCAGCACCTGCCGCCACAGCGACTGTGCCCATGGCGACACCGACACCCTTTAAGACGGAGCCGAGTTTTTTGAACTTGCCTTCCGAGCCTTCCGCAGCCTTACCTGATTCGTCGAGCTTGTCACCCAAGTCGTCCGCACTGTCGGCGGACTCGTCCAGCTCCCGCTCCATATCATTTAAGGCGGCTTCGGCTTCGTTGAGCTTGATGCGCCAGTTATCTGTCCTGCGGTCGTTTTCCCCGAAGGAGTCGGCCGCATTTTCCAGAGCTGCCTGAAGCGTCTTGATCTTGTCCTTTTGTGCGTCGATTTCTTTATTTAAGATTTTCTGTTTGGCGGCAGAGCTTTCCAGCGAGTTGTCGTTCTTGCCAAACTGCGACTCCACCAGCTTCATCTCCGAGCCTAAGACCCGAAACGAGCGGTTGATTTCTGAGAGCGCCTTTTTGAACTCTCGTTCGCCTTCAAGACCAATCTTGAGACCGAAATTATCAGCCATAAAGCCACCTCCTTCCTGTTAAATGTCAAAGGGAATTACCTCATCGATGGAAAGCTCCAGCTTCGGTTTGGCCATGCCTTCGTACTGCCTGTGGCATTCGATGAGATCTAAAAGTAAAGAAAACGGCATGAGCCACACTTCATCCTGACTGAGGTGAAGGCGGCTCAGGCCGTAATATAAAAGGCGGGTAAATAACGCCTGGTCACTTACCCGGCCGGCGCGTTTTTTGAGTCGGGCTCACTTTCCACGTTTCGCTTTGTGCCCTTGAACAGGGCATCGGTAATGGCATCTTTGTAGCCTGCAAGGTCAAGCGGAGAAGTCAACAGTTCCACTTCCTCCTCGGTTAAAAGATCTTTCGGTTCCTCTTTGTGTTTCAGGTTGTAGATCAGGATCGACTGATTGGCCAGAAGCGTAATCAGCCAGACGATCTCACCTATGGCCATCTCAAAATTCTCCGTTTTCATGAGCTTCTCGCCGAGGTTTTCAAGGCCGCCGTAGCGTCCGGCAATTTCTTTGGTCGCACGGGTCGTGAGAAGAAGCTCATAGTCCTTATCGCCGACCTTAATGGTTGTCGTATACTCGTCGTACATAGCGCTCCTCCTTAAGGCACAACCGGTGTATAGTTCGGTTCATAGACCGCTTCATACCAGCCGCTGATAGTTTCCTGGGAGACTCCCTGTGCGCCTTCCGTGACCTCCGCTTTCCAGGGATGACGGCCTTCCGTATCCGCCTTGTTGCGTCTTAAAATCGTGCCCTCAATGGTCGGGGTGGAAAAGGTGATCGAGTCGCCCTTGGTCTCAAGGTTAGTCGCCGGAATACCGAACTTCACTCGGTAGAGCCAGAAGTAGCGGTACTTGCCGTTGGACTTCTTTGCCCGAAAGCCCACCGCCACCGGATCACCACCGTCCTCTGATGAGGAGATCAGCACCTTGTTGGCATCAATCACCGCGCCTGTGAGTCCGGACGCCGTTTCCGCACCGATGTCATCTACACCGAGTGAGAGCGTGCCGGACTTAAATTCTTTTACAATCTCTGATGCACCGTCATCGGCATACAGGATCGCTTCAGCCAGTTCTACGGAAAGTTCCGCCGAGATCGCCTTGGCGAGCTGTTTCGGTACATCGTAAGTTTCGTCACCGTTTTCTGCTTCGGTGATTTTTGCGTAGTAGAGTTTATCGAGGCCTATCGTAGCCATAAATCATTCCTCCAATCGGACGTATTCTTTTGCCGCGTCCAGGCTGTAGTGGTAATAGCCCGTCTCATCGTCCACACCTAAAAAGCGGCGCTCCGTGATGATGAAGTCCCGCTCCAAAAGTGCATCGGTGAGACGGCGTTTCCACGCTAAATAGTTATCCTTCGTAAAAAGCGAGAGACGGATTTCCTCTGTCTCCATCTGTGGTTTGTTGTCGGCAAAGAGCGTGAGGTCATCAAAGAGCGGCGTGAAGACAAGGTAGGTCGATGGCGCTTTGCCATGGAAGGAAATCGTGCCGGAAGGAAGCCCTAAAGAACCCGCCATCTCTTTTAATTCTGCAAGCGCTGTCATAGGTCAAGCTCCCGTTTCAGGACATCTTCCATGCGGGAGATCGCCTTTTTTCTGGCCTTCCGTCTGGCGGGCTTCATCCAGGGCTTGGCAGGCTGACCTGCTTTCCCGTATTCCAGCACCTGTGCCTTCAAGGCATCCGGTACGCCCTTCTTGTCCCTCGAATCTCCCACGCCGACCCTGATATTCCATTCGCCCTTCCGATCCTGCAGAGCAGGTGTGATGCCGAGACTTTTCTCCAAAGCCCCCGTCGAGCGGGATTTCACCTTCGTGTTTTTCCCGATGACATTTCTGAGATTGTCTTTCATCTGAGAGAGCACTACTTCGCCGCCAGCTTCTAGAACCTTGGGAGCTGCGCTGTCAAACTTATCGCCGAGCTTTGAGAGCTTATCCATAAACTCATCCGGCAGTTTCATTTCACACCGTGCCATCTTGAACAACCCCCTCCGTATCAACCTTCTCTGCGAGGATTTCCCAATACAGTCCTTTATGCCGGATGTCCTCAACCGAGAGAATGTTGTACCTGCCGTCTTCTGTCACAACCACACAGCGGGTATCGAGCTTGATGCCCGCTATCACCCGGATGCGAAAGAGCGTGGTCGCCTTAGAAAAAAGACTGCGGTTCTTCCACGCTTCACTCCCGTAGCGGTCTTCACGGTAGGCTCTGACGCTTGCCAGAAGTTCGTCCCGTTCAGTGGGAAAACCCTCGCTGTCCGTCCCACTCTCCACCCGGAAAAGCTCAATAAAGTGCTGCAGTTTGATGCTCATAAGATCACCTCCCGGTCGCCCTGGAGGAGAAGCTTCACCGTCTCCCAGACCTGCTTTGCAGCTTCCGGAGAATCGGCGAAAAAGCCGGCTGTCGATCCGTCCCTGCTCTCATAAAAGAAGGTCGCCAGAACGATGACAGCCTGTTTGGTACTGTCGGTCATTTCATTGGTTTGGTAGTAATCGGGTCCCTTTTTCTGATAGCCCTCCGCATAGGAAACGGCGGAGGACAGGCAGCGGAGCAGAAGGGCATCGTCCGCATCATGCTCCACTGCCAGATTCTCTTTTAAGGGAACCAGCAAATCCTCCGCCTTCATCCCTCAAACCTCCTGTCTTAGGCTCCGGCTTTCATCTGCAAGAGCTTCACGGCTTCAGGCAAAATGAGCTTACCGTCCACACGCTGGGTCGCTCTGAAGCCGACCTGTCCGGTAGCGGCAAAGAGCTCATTTAAGCGCTGGAAAGACCTGCCCTGACGATCGGCAATCCAGTAATAGGAAAAGTCACCGAAGGCAACGGTAAAAGCACCGGCCTCCGCCAGCGGCACAAAGCTTGACGTGTAGACCGGGCGGTTCAGGATGGTATCAGGCGTGCCTGCGGTTAAGGAAGGCTGCCAGAGATACTGACCCGTCTGATCCTTGAGTTTGCGGATAAGCTTCACGGTAGTATCGTTCATGATGAAGACGGCCTTCTTGCGGTAAGGCGCTCTCAGTGAATAGAAAAGGTCAATCAGTTCATCTGCTGTAAGCTCGGCCTCTGCTGCGGCTGTCACGCCCAATTCGCCGCCGCCCGTGGTATGGAAGACGCCCGTCGGCTTTCCGGTGCCGTCACCCACGAGGAAGGCTTCCTCCTCCTTGGAGCCCATCCTGCGTCCGAACTCTTTAGCAATATAGCTTTCGAGGTCAAAGACGGAGTCATTCAATAGCTCCTCCGAGACCTTGAGCATGGTGGCAAGCTTATAGGCTCCGATCGAAACCTGCCCGAAGGCGGGATCTGATTCTGGGATCGCCGCTTCTTCATCGACCCAGCTTGCCGTGCCCTTGGTCGCTACTACGGGGATCTTGCGGTCACCGGACGAGGTTTGAATGACGTGGGCAAGCTGCCTGAAGATATTTTCTTCTTCGAGGGCTTCCACCAGCGTCTGCTCGAACTCATCCGGGGCAAGGTAGCCGCCTTCGGAATCCGTACCGACCTGAAGGGCATTCGTGATGACAGCGTTCTTCTTTCGCATAACGTTCCAGAAATCACGGCTGTACTCTTTGCTGCCACGGCCGGTCTTGTCCTCCATATCCTTCATCGGGTCTGTGACCGTGGGACGACTGGTCGCCTGCGAGAGCTTCATATCCATATCCCGCTGACGCTCCAGACGGTCGATTTCTTTTCCGAGATCAACGACTTCCTGTTCCATTTTTTCATAGGCGGCAGTGTCCTCAGCCGAAACTAGGCCGTCCTCTCTGCGCTTTTCTTCCAGATAGGTCTTAGCCTGGTTCCAGACTTCATGGCGTTTGTTTCTCAGTTCCTGCAGTTTGTTCATCGTTAATAGCCTCCTTCATGGCCTAATAATTCGAGCCGTTTCTTAAGCTCGTAATAGGATGTGCCCTGCTCCATCGGCATAGGCACCTTCGGATAAACCTTGTTTAAGACAGCGGTTGCCGTCCGTCTTGCGGCAAAGCCGACACTTGCTTCACCGAGGTCGGGATCATCCCATTCGGAAAAAAGCAGAGCGTCGCAAAAGCCGAGTTCTTTCGCTTTCCTGGCATTCATCCAGGTCTCGTCATCCATCAGTCTTGAGATTTTGTTTCGGGATAGTCCAGTTTTTAATTCATAGGCGTTGATGATGGAAGCCTTGACCTCGTCAAGGACATCTAAGGCTTTTTCCATCTCGTCCTTCCAGCCGAAAGCGAGCGTCATGGGGTTATGGATCATCATCATGGACGAAGGGCTCATCAGAACTTCGCCTCCCGCCATTGCGATAACGGAAGCGGCGGAAGCCGCAAGCCCGTCTATCTTCACGGTGACTTTGCCCTTGTGATCCATCAGCATGGTGTAGATCTGGGATGCTGCAAAGACATCGCCGCCGGGACTGTTAATCCAGACAGTCAGGTCGCCCGGATGGCTGTTTAGTTCGCTAAGAAAAAGAGCCGGTGTGACTTCATCGCCAAACCAGCTCTCTTCTGCAATGGGACCGTCCAATCTGAGGACGGTTTCTTCGTCCGGAAGATCGTTTAGAAACTTCCAGAATTTTTTATTCTTCACTTTCTTTCACCCCCTGGCCGGCGAATAACCCGGCGTCTTTGAGTTTTGTCATGTTGCCGTTGATTAAGTACAAATTGCCTCCTTCCTCATCCGGGATGAGATTCATATTTTCCAAACGCCGGATATCGTTGGCGCTCATCCAGCCGTTTTGCCTTGCCGTGGCATAGCCCTGCATCCTGCTCTCGTAGTCGCCCCTCAAAAGCCCGTCCACATTGAACTCCACAAAATACCGGGTCTGTTCTTCCGGATAGAGCAGAGCTTTGTCCATCGCCTGTTCCAGACGCACGAGCCAGGGCCTTATCGTATGAACGACAAAGCTGATGCTTTGATGTTCAATATTGGAAAAGGTCGCCTTGTCGAGGTCTGCCACCAGATGGGGCGGTACACGGTAGATGCGGCAGATTTCTTCCGTCTGATACTTTCTCGTCTCCAAAAACTGGGCTTCATTCGGCGGGATGCCGATCTGCTTATAGGTCATGCCTTCTTCCAAAACAGCGACCCGGTTGGCATTGCCCGAACCTTTGAAAAGCTCCTCCCAGCTTTCTCTGACCTTGGACGGGTCTTTTAAGGTGCCGGGGTGTTCCAATATTCCGCCCGGTGCTGCACCGTTTGAAAAGAAGGACGAGCCAAATTCCTCGGTGGCCATGGCCATCCCGATGGCGTTTCTGGCCATCGCAATCGGTGAATAACCGACAAGGCCGTCAAAGCCAAGCCCAGGTATATGGAGAATCTCCTCCTGACGGAAAGCAATCTGCTTCATGCCGCTTTGATAAAGGTAGATGAGGTTTTTGTCCTCATCCCTTGCAACCTGCATCCTGTCCGGAAGAAGCGGATAAATTCCTACGATCTCACCGTGACCGTTCCTTAAAATCTGAGCATAGGCGTTTCCCCATAAAAGAAGATGCGTCATAAGGGTTTCCCGAAAGATGAAGCTCGTCATCTCGGGGTTCGGTGCATTATGGAGGAGCGTATAGAGAGGGTGACTAGGATCACGCTTCTTGCCCTCATCCACATAGCGGTAGAGGTGCAAAGGGAGACTGGCAATCGTCTCGGCGATAACACGCACACAGGCATACACCGCTGCTGACTGCATGGCCGTCTTTTCCGTCACCTGCTTGCCACTTGATGTCGGGGCAAAGAAAAACCGAGGCGTGCTCGGTTTCGTAAGCTCCGGCTTGTCCCGGCTCCTGAATAGATTTTTAAAGATTCCCAGAAGGCATCACCTCAACTTTCTAAAAGAGTAAAAGTCCGCGCTCATCATAGACAGAGCTTTCCTTGTCACCAGCCTGACCCCGAATCGCCCGGTCAAGTGCCATGATGAGCGCCACTGCACCGTCGATGCGTTCGGTCGATTTTTCCTTGTCAGGCTTGATGTTTCCGGCAGGATCGGTGCGGATAAAGATATTGTCGGCGCACCAGCGCAATACCGGATGTCCGCCGTGGCGGAGTTTTCCTTCCAGCACCAGCTTCATCAGTTCCTTGGAAGGCGGACTCATATCCTTGTAGCCTTGACCGAAAGGAACGACCGTGAAGCCGAGGTCATCTAAGTTCTGACTCATCTGCACAGCACCCCAGCGGTCAAAGGCGATTTCCTTGATGTTATATCTTTCGCCCAGCTCCTCAATAAAGCTTTCGATAAAGCCGTAGTGGACGACATTTCCCTCCGTTGTGAGGATTTGTCCTTCCTTCGCCCAGAGGTCATAAGGCACATGGTCTCGGTTTACCCGCAGTGGGATATTGTCCTCCGGCATCCAGAAAAAGGGCAGCACATCGAACGAGCCATCCTCGGTATCAGGCGGAAAGACCAGCACAAAAGCTGTAAGGTCGGTGGTGCTGGAAAGATCTAGCCCGCCGTAGCAGATACGCCCTTCCAGGGCTTCCAGGTCAACAGCAAGGGAGCATTTATCCCAGGCTTCCATTGGCATCCAGCGCACCGACTGTTTGACCCACTGATTGAGTCTGAGTTGTCTGAAGGTGTTTTCTTCAGCAGGGTTCTGCTTGGCTGATTCACAGGCAATGTGTAGTTTTTCAATATCGACCGTGACGCCAAGCGAAGGGTTTGCTTTCTTCCAGACATCGGGATCTGTCCAGTCCTCATCGTCTTCTGCGCCGTAGATCACCGGGTAAAAACTCGGGTCACGTTTTCTGCCGTGCAGGATGTCATCCGCTTTTTGATGGACCTCCCAGCAGATGGAGTGCCGATCGGTTCCGGCGGTCGTGATAAGAAAGAACAAAGGCTGTTTTCTCGCATCACCTGAACCCTTGGTCATCACATCGTAGAGTTTGCGGTTCGGCTGAGCGTGAAGCTCATCGAAGACCACGCCGTGAACATTCAGGCCATGTTTTGAGTACGCTTCCGAGGACAAGACCTGATAGAAACTGTGAAGTGGTTTATAGATAAGTCTTTTCTGAGAAAGCCGAGGTTTAATCCTGGCCTTTAATGCTGGGTTTTGCTCCACCATATGGACAGCCACATCAAAGACGATGGAAGCCTGCTGGCGGTCAGCGGCACAGCCATAGATCTCGCCGCCTTTTTCAAAGTCACCGCAGGTGAGGTAGAGAGCAATCGCCGCGGCCAGTTCGGACTTGCCCTGCTTCTTCGGAATCTCGATATAGGCGGTGTTGAACTGGCGGTAGCCGTTCGGTTTTAGGATGCCGAAGAGGTCACGCACAATCTGCTCCTGCCAGTCGATCAGGTGAAAGGATTTGCCCGCCCATTCACCCTTGGTATGTTTCAGCAAGCTGATAAAAGCAACCGCCCTATCTGCCGAAGCTTTGTCATAGCGGGAAGTCGGCAGCATGAAGCGAGTCGGTTTATAAATTTCCAGTTGTCTCACACTTCCTCCTTCCCATAAAAAAACGACCCCCTAAGGCCGCACTACGAGCAAAAGCCCCTAAGGGCTGATGCTTCTAATTGATCATAGGTTTAGTTGTATTCGTGAAGCAGGATCGCAAGTGCCTTTTCTGCATCCTCTGAGCTTGGTCTGATATCCCAGCCCCGGTCAAAATTGCAGACGACCTCGCCGTCAATTTTAAGCATGAGTTTGGAAATCCTGCCCTTATCAATCCCGTACACGCTGGGCTTATCAAAATGCTTGAGCCAATATTTGCAGGCGGTGTAGCCGCCGTCTTCTTTCGGTATGCCGATAGTTCCTTTTTTCCACATGGCCTAATCCTCCGTCTTTCCCGTCAAAATGAAGCGGACATAGGCTTTGGGATCGTCCTCCAGAAAGCAGACCAGTTCAAAGTAGTCCCGCTCAAAGGCCAGCCGCTGAACAGTATTGATATCAAACATATTTGTCAGGCCCGTATCCCGGATAGCGAGGATTTGCTCTCTGATGGTCTCATTCATGGCTGATCCTCCGTACCTGGTCTTCACCATAGGCAACGTTCAGGCTTGACCCATCATCCCAGCGGACCATGATCGAACCGATGTCATCAATACCGATCACCGTGCCTTTTGTGCCGATGGGTGGAGCGAAGGGGTCATCCATTTTCAAAAGTTCAATGCGGCATCCTGCAGAATATTCTTTTCTTAAGGCTTCAAGCCTTGCTTGGCTAATTTCTCTCATCACTTTGCCTCCTTCGGGTTTCGGAAAGCAGAGGAACCTTCGAGGTTTTTCAGGAGCAGCTTTCTTGCTTCCTTGAACTCGTCGCCAATGTAGCCAAGGCGCAGGAGAAAACAGCGGAAGGTATACTTCTCATTGTCCGTTTTGGTTTCTTTCTCAAGAACTCTGGTCTGCGCTCCGGCGCTGGCAACGAGCAGGCTGATGAACTCGGTGTAGATTCTCGCTTCATCGGCTGTGAGGAGCCTGTCAAACCAGGGAAAGTTGACTACCCCGATGTCATGCTCCACGAGGATGCGGTCTGCGCCCAGCGCCTTTTTGATGAGGCTGCCCTTGGAGCGAAGGATCAGGTCCAGCTTTTCAAGCGTCTCGGTGGAAATCTTGTCATCCGGAAAGCTGATGGTAAAGCTGTCGGTCAAGGGAAAACCCACCGCTTCCAGCTTTGCGGTCAGCTCATGGATTTGGCTTTCGCTGAGTGCTTTATCCCAGAAGACCGTGCCGTCACGCTCTACCGTTGTCTCGCCGATTTGGTAGGCGCAGGTCGGAACGCCCTGGTATTTCGCTTTTGTTTCGAGAAGGTCAGCCAGAGTCTCGGCCAGTTCTTTTCGTGATCTCTCTTTGATCGAAAACTTGGTCATCTCGTTTACCTCCCTCTTTCCAAGTCTTGGAACTCGTCCCAGGTAATCAGGCCGTCATCGTAGAGGTCGTAGTTGGCGTTTCCCCGGTAGTGTGCCCGCTCTTTTTCCTTGGTCTCTTTGGCGAGCTTCCGGTACTCGTTCCAGCCGATTTTACCTTCGTCGTAGAGCTTTCTTTCAGGAAATCTCCGGTAAAAGGCATCTTGTTTTACCCGGCGGTTCTTTGTTACTTCAAGGAAACTTTGTCGTTTTAGTTCTTTGTTTGTCATGGTCTTTTCCTCCTTGTTCTTGTACGTACATGTTCGCTCTAAAAGGAAGGAAAGCCAAGTCCTAAAAGCCTTTATTATCAGGCATTTCAGCTTATTTACCCGACAAATTTACAGCTCAAAATTGGTTATCATTCAACAGTTTTGACAAGCTTTTCGTAGGCGGTTTTTTTACCGTCACGCAGGACAAAAACGTCATTGGAAACACCGTTTTTGTATTTCACATAGCGCCGGAGAATGACGGATGCATACTTGTCATCAAGCTCCGCCATATAGCAGATACGGTCAGTTTGCTCACAGGCGATGAGAGTAGAGCCGCTCCCGCCGAATAAATCCAGCACGATGGCGTTTGCCTGACTCGAATTTTGAATCGGGTAAGACAAGAGGTCAATCGGCTTGGAGGTCGGATGGTTCTCATTTCGCTTTGGCTTGTCAAAATGCCAGACCGTGGTTTCCGCCCGCCCTGAATACCAGCGGTGCTTACCTTTTTTCGTCCAGCCAAACAGGATCGGCTCATGTGACCACTGATAGGGCGACCTGCCCAGAACAAGTGAGTCCTTCGCCCAGATGCAAACACCCGACAAATGAAAGCCCGCTTCTTCAAAAGCTTTTCTAAAAACAAGCCCCTCCGTATCCGCATGAAAGACATAGGCCGATGCACCGGGTTCACAGGCAGTGATCATATTCTTGAATGATGAGAGCAGGAACTTGAAAAATTCCTCGGGTTTTAAATTATCGTTTTGAATGGAAAGTCCTGATGAACTCTTGTAACTCACAGCATAAGGCGGATCGGTCAGAATGAGATTGGCCTTTTTGCCGTCCATCAGCTTTTCCACGTCTTCCTTTTTTGTCGCATCACCGCAGATCAGACGGTGACGGCCAAGAGTCCAGAGGTCGCCCGGTTTCACAAAACTTGCTGCTTCAAGAGCGGCGGTGAGATCAAAATCATCCTCCTCAGTTTCCAGACTACCTAAGAGTTTTTTTAGTTCGCTGTCGGTAAATCCCAGAAGATCAAGGTTAAAGTCAACCCCTTCCAAATCGGAAAGTTCAACGGAGAGCATTTCTTCATCCCAGCCAGCATTCATGGCAAGCCGGTTATCGGCGATGATGTACGCACGCTTTTGTGCCTCGGTCAGATGCTCCACGAAAACACAAGGCAGCTCAGTCAATCCTTCTTCTTTGGCAGCAAGGATTCTGCCGTGACCTGCAATGACGTTATAGTCCCTGTCAATCAAGCAGGGATTCAGGAAGCCAAACTCTCGGATGGAAGACCTTAGCTGCAGGATCTGTTCTTTGGAGTGAGTTCTAGCGTTTCTCGCATATGGTACGAGCTTATCAATGGGGACTTTCTCAAATTTATTCGTCATCTGCATGAAGCCCGCCCCCTTTACTTAAAAGCATCCCTGCGAGACTGTTCTCCCAGGGTTCAAGGAGATTACCAAAATGCCCTTTGATGGCAAGTTCCGCATAGCCACCCCGGCGAAGCTGCAGATACTGAATCATGGGCAGAACTGATAATGGGAAAAGCGTCTCACAGCGCTCCTTGATTTCCTCAAGGTCACGGGTTTCTGTTCCAAAGCAGTCAATATCCCAAAACAGAGGATCGGGTTTTCCAATAGCATAGGCGATAGAGACTTCGCATTTTTTGGCAAAACCAGCAGAGACAATACTTCTAGCGATGAGCCTTGCCATATAGGCCGCCGAGCGATCAACCTTGGTCGGGTCTTTGCCCGAAAAGGCTCCACCGCCGTGGCGGGAAAGTCCAGCATAGGTATCGACAGCCAGTTTTCTGCCTGTAAGCCCTGTATCCGCTTCCGGTCCTCCAAGAACAAACCGTCCGGTCGGATTGATGTAGATATCTTCTTCCGAATAGGGCAGCCTTCTGTCAAGCACGGGGCGGATCACCTCCGCCAAAATAGCCTGTCTGAGTTCAGTTACATCAAGCTTTTCATTATGCTGGGTGGAGAGCACCACCGACTGGACACGACTGGCCCCGCCGTCTTCATATTCCAGAACAACCAGGCACTTACCGTCGGGCTTAAGACCTTTGACAATGCCTTCTTCTCGGACTTCCTCAAGCTTTCGAGTGAGCTTTCGTGCCAGCACTTGAGCGAGCGGCAGATACTCCAGTGTTTCATCCGTCGCATAGCCGTAAACGATGCCCTGATCGCCCGCACCGATGAGGCCTCCTTGGTTGACGCCTTGCGCAATGTCAGGGCTTTGCTTATGAATTTTTGTCTTAACCCGAAAACGAAAAGGAGGATAGCCGACATCCGACAGAGCACTCCTTGCAATCTGTTTCACATTCACCTTGGCGGTGCTTGTCACTTCGCCTGCAATCAGAATGAGACCTTTGGTCGCCATGACTTCCACGGCAACACGGGCATTCTTATCGTCTCTCAGGTATCTATCCAATATTCGGTCGGCGATATAATCGCAGAGTTTGTCCGGATGCCCCTTGGTCACGGATTCGGCGGCTTTATAGTATTTCATGCATTCCTCCTTACAAAAATGTTTGTGTCATAGCTCGCCCTCCTCTGTCCGAAGAAGGCGCTCCATCATTTCGTCCTGTGGACTGCCAATAAAAGCTGTCGTCGTGTTTTGCTTCACGATGTCAAAAATTTCATACCAGATGAGGTTGGCCTGTTTTTGAAATGATTGGCTCATGGATACAAAAGGACTGGCAATCGCACCACCCGTAGTTGGGTGTTTACCTAAAAGCCCGTAGGTACTGATCGCCTGTTCACACTGGATATAGCGAGCAAAAGCCTGCGAGTAGGATTCCAGAAGTCTCGGGTTCACGAGCTTTTCACAGCGTCGGTCTTTCAGCCATTTCCATGTCTCGGCATAGATTTCATCAGCACCGAGCGGTTTGCCATCCTTTTGTCTTGCAGAAAGGTAATCCGAAGGACTCGGCATTTCTTCGCCGAAAAGGTCGGACACATCTTCCGGTTCATCCGGAGCAAAGAGTGCTTCCGGATCAAAATCGTAAGTTTCGAGTATTTTTGCTTCTTTTCCTGCGGCGATTTTATCGGCGAGGGCATCCGGCTTGCTGCCAGCTTTGACTCGTCTGCCGCCACGGTAAGTTCCGTCTTTTGCCACGAAAGCACCTCTTTTCCGGCTTTCTGGGGTTAATCCCCTGTTTGAATTGAAGTTTTTTCGCGCGTGGCCCACCGCCCGTTGATCGCTTAAGGTGCTGTAGAGATTGATATCCCCCTACGGCATTAGGTGGTAAACTAAATAAATAATCATTATCAGGAGATAAAAGTATTGAGTAGTGATAAATGGTGTAAATTCAATCCGAAAGCGAAATATAATGAGGATGCGAAGTTTGATAAAATTATCGAATTCTATCTTTGGTCTTGTCCGGTTGAAAAAACAGCGTATAATGCTACTACCTTCGAACAATATGGTTGGGTGACTCCCGCTCAATTTAAAAAATTGAAAAATATGTTATTGAGCGTTTCTTCACCTAAAATTGAGTTTATCGGTACCTTGAGATCTGATTTCGAAGAAGAGTTAAAGAAACAAAAAATGTATGATTCAAAGGTGTTTGAAGAGAAAATTGTCATTGTTAATAAAAATGCTACTATAAAAGACCTATTTAGATTTATAAGAAACTCACTTGCACATGGTAGCTTTCTGGTTCATAAGAAGATTAAAACAGATGATTATTATTATTTCTTTGAGTGTCGAAATCCTGATAAAAATTTTCAAATTAACGCACGTATCGTTCTTAAAACATCAGCTCTTGTTCAATGGATTAACATAATAAACAAGGGGAACCTCTAACTCCAACGTCCACCTTCTTTGGCGGTAATCCGAGAGTGGCAGGACTTGCAGAGCGCCATCAGGTTTTCGTAATCATGCGTTCCACCTTTAGACAGCGGTGTGATGTGATGAACTTCCTCGGCGGGTGTGTACCTGCCTTGCTTCCTGCACTCCTCACAGAGGGGGTGTGCGGTAAGAAAAGCCTTTCTGATCTTTCGCCAGCGTCTGCCATAACGTTTCGCCGTCTTGGGGTCACGCTGATGGCGGTTGTAGTGGCGGTCAACTTCACTTTTGTGTTTTTCGCAGTACCTGCCCTCCACCAGCTCGGGACAGCCGGGGAAGGAACAAGGCCGCTTGGGTTTTCTGGGCATCGTCCACCTCCGGGCATAAAAAAAGACCCGAAGCAAAGTCGCCGCAGGTCTCTATAGTTTTTCGTCAGTATAAGAATAACAGGTTCCTTAGTTGCAAAGCACTCTCAAACATTACCTGTTTTCTAACATTCATTACCAATCATCAAAATCATTCTTCAAAGCTCGGAATGCTTCACTTCGATCTCTTGAAATCGTCATCTGACTAATGTGAAGCTCCTGCTCTAGTTCCTGCCAGGAGAGTCGCCTGACATATAAGCCGTAAAGAATATCCCTTTGACGCAGTGGTCTGCTCCTGATAGCGCAATCCAACTTCATCAGCTCCCGCAAACGCATTCTGGCATGTTCCATACGTTTTTCAATCTCCTCATCACAGACAAAATCCAAAGAACTCTGGATTTGCTTTAAAACCTGTCCTAGTTCATTCAGGCTACCGTCAGGTTCCGGGATAGAAAGCTCAAGCATTCCTGCTAGGGCACAGATGTCCGCTTCCAGCTCACACCTGTACCTTTCATAGGATTCAAATCGCTGCTGTATCGTCATCGTCAAATTCCTCCTCGTAAAATCCAAAGTATTGATGCTGCTCGGCAAAAGTCTCCGCCATGAGTTCAACCGCTCTTGTCTTCTTGCGGTTAAGCTCCGAGCCGCTGATATTAAACTTCTGACAGACCTCGCCCCAGCGGTGGTTTTCTAAAATTTCAAAGGTCAAAAGGTTTCGGTAGTGTCTCGGCAAAGCCCGGATGCCGTACTTTACAAAGTCCACCTCTCGGGCGACCCTGGCATAGTCCCTGGCCATTTCCTTTTCCGATGCGCGATTGATCAGCCAAGTAAGCCTTTTATAGGAGGTGGCGATGTAAAAGAGCCGGTTCAAAGACCGCTGCTTTTGAATCCGAACCTGATCATCGCTCTTGCCGGGGAAGTTCAGCATCTCTAGGACTTCATTCGAGGTGATGGGGACAAAGTCCGTCATTTCCTGCTCCAGCCGTTTCATTTCTGAGAGGTTCTCAGGATAGTCTTTCAGCATCTGCCGAATGCGCTCAACATGTGCCATCGCCGACCCTCGCTTTCACAGCCTGCATCAGGTTTTCCTGGGTCAGGTCTTTTTTCGCCAAAGCCCGGATGACATCCCGGTCAATCGTGCCCTCGGCGATCAGTCGGAAGATGACCACCGTGTCCTTTTGTCCCTGCCGCCAGAGTCTGGCATTGGCCTGTTGATAAAGCTCCAAAGACCAGGGCAGGGAAAACCAGATCACGGTCGAACCGCCGTGCTGGAGGTTTAAGCCATGCCCCATCGAAGCGGGGTGGGCTGTCGCCACGGGAATCTCGCGGCGGTTCCAGGCCTGAAAGTCCTCCGGTCTTTTGATTTCCTGAGCTTCTTTGAAACGTTTTTGAATCCGCTCCTTGTCATGGCGGTAGTTATAGTAAATAAGGACCGGCTTACCGTTGGCGGATTCAATCAAGTCCTCCAGCGCATCTAGCTTGGCTGAATGAAGCTCTGCCACCACTCTATTCTCGTCATAGACGGCACCCGATGCCATCTGAAGGAGTTTGTTGGTCAGCACGGCCGCATTGACCGCATCCACGGTCTTACCCTCAAGTTTTGCGACCATTTCCCGCTCCAGCTCCTTGTATTTTTCTCTGGCTGCAGGAGGGAGTTTGACTGTGACATCCCGTTCCAAACGTTCGGGCATTTGAAGAAAGTCCTGATTTTTCATGGAGACACAAAGGTCTGATAACCGGCTGTAGATCCACTTCTCCGCATTCGGTTTTGGCCGATAGGAATAAACGATCCAGCCGTTCATGAGGTCAGGCACAAAGTAATCCGCCCGATAGCTGCTGAGTGTCTTGCCGAGCCGTTTACCCTGATCCAAAAGATAAATCTCCGACCAGAGATCCATCAGGCCGTTTGTCGATGGCGTGCCTGTCAGCCCCACGACCCGGTCAATGCCGGGACGTTTTCTGCGAAGCGCCTTGAAGCGTTTGCTCGATGCGTTCTTAAAGCTCGAAAGCTCATCAATCACCAGCATGTCAAAATCCCACTCGCCAAGTTCAGCAAGCCAGGCGACATTCTCACGGTTAATGACATAGATATCGGCAGGTTTATTTAGAGCTTCAATCCTCTGTGCTTCCGTTCCAAGAACTTTAGAGATTCGAAGATACGTCAGGTGATTCCATTTTTCGAGTTCCTCCGTCCAGGTGTTTTCCGCAACTCGAAGCGGCGCGATAACCAGCACCTTGCTGATATCAAAGGAATCAAACATTAAATCCCAGATAGCGGATAAGGTAATCACGGTCTTGCCGAGCCCCGGCTCTAAAAAGAGACCGCAGGCTTTCTGCTCAATGATTTTCTGCTTGGCGTATTCCTGATAATCATGCGCCTTGTATTGCATCTAATATCCCTCCGATCGCCTCCGGGTCATCCAGGACGAAGACCTGAAAACCTAAGTCCCTTAATTGTTCATGTCGGTATAACTGTTGTGCCGTCGGTTCTTTGCCGGGGGCTTTGACTTCGATGAAGCCTGCCTTGCTGCCCGGCAGAAGCACCACCCTGTCCGGCACGCCCGCCGTTCCGGGAGACGTGAACTTCCAGCAAAGCCCGCCCCGACTCGAGGTTTCCCGCACTAATATCTGTTCAATAAACTTTTCTCTCATAGGCGTTTCCTCTCGAGAGGCGGATCTATGAGGTCAAAAGCGGCATAGGTGGCAGAAAGGAAGTTATCGATGGGTTTGCCTTTGTATTGCCAGACTGAGCTCTCGTCGCAGCGAACGTTATATCGACCGTTTCCGTTTCGATTGATGAAGACAGTCTCGCCCTTATATTTCAGATAATGGTTGCCGTTTCTGGCCGTTTTCCATTTGCGCCTTGGGAAATTACTCTTCCGCTTGGCACGATTTCGCACCAAACACTCCCGATCTTTAGCGGCCAGAATGTCGCCTTCCATGACTCCGGCGCAGACACAGCCGACCTCGACGTAGTCAAAATAATCGGGATGTTCCATCACATGGACGTACCTCACCTGTTTGCAGCCGCAAAGTTCGCACTCTGCAAAAACGATGGACTCATCGTCTTGATCTTCCGCAACATCGTAAACCCAGTTGCAAATCCAGCCGGAAAGCGGTGTACCCCAATCCCTTAATGTCTTGTAACAGCGGGCAATGTAGCCCGAACTCATTGTTTTATCCATTTCAAATCTTCTCCTCGAAAATCACAGGTGACACAAAATCACAGGTTTTTCCTATAATTACTTACGCGCGGGTGGGCACATGCTTTCCACTCTCACTCGTAGTGTTTTCTCTGAAATAATTAATAAGAGAACTTGTGTTGTGTCATGTACCTTGTGTCTACTTATCGGTTCGCACGTACAGGCGCTGACGGCCATAAATGGGGAGTTTCCGAATTTTATCGGTGCGCTCCCAGCCATCGACCTGGACCATCAGGGCGGCGATGGCATAGGAATCCACGGGCTTTAAGTCGGCAAGGTTTCTGCCGAAGCACTCACACCAGATCTCGGCATTGCTGACCTCGGTGCGCCTTATGGAACCCTTGTCCGATGTAATATCGCCTTCGAGGTAATTGCGACGATCGTAGACATCCATATCCGCCCAGTTGTCCGGCAAGAACCGGGAAAGATACTCCTCAACCAGACCCTGACGCTCGTCCGCTTCCATTGCGCTCTTCTGGGCATCTTCCGCCGCCCGCAGAAGGTCGCCTTCGAGATAGAGCTTCTCGCCCTGTTCGTAGTAGTACTTGGCTTCCGCCCAGATCTGGTCTCGCTCCTCGGGCGTAATCGTCCAGTCCACGCGCTGCTCCGTCTGGTGGCATTTAATAATCCAGAATCGACGGTTGCCAGTGATGTCACGAAGATAGCCCCGCTCTCCATTGACCGTAGCGACGATGATGCACTGCCTGGGATGGCTTTCCACGACCTTGCCGTAGCTGGGTCGGTATTTATCGTCCGCTGTGGATAGAAAGGACTTGACCTTTTCGATGTCCGCTTTTTTCATTCCGGCAAGTTCGCTGATCTCGATAATCCAAAAGCCTTGCAGTTTTTCAGCGGCGGACTTGTCGCTCATATCGGTAAGCGAAAGGGAATCTGAAAAATAGTCATCCCTCGCCAGGGACCGCCACATGGTGCCCTTACCGATGCCCTGTGCCCCATCGATGACCGTCATGCTGTCAAACTTCACGCCCGGCTCGTAGATGCGGGCAACTGCTGCAGCTAAGGTCTTTCGGGATACCGTGCGGACATACTTCGTGTCGTCCGCCTTCAGGTAACGAATAAAGAGGGTTTCCGCCCGCACCGTTTTATCCCAGGGAGGAAGAGAATCCAGATAGTCTCTGATAGGGTGAAAACGTCTGTCGTCGGCCACCTTGGTAAAACTGACGTTATGGTTGCGGTCGGAAAAAGGAACATAGCGAACGTCCAGCAAGGCTTTGAGCTGGGCTGTGTCGGCATCCCGCCAGAACTTGTTATCCGCCGGCCGATCCCAGGGCACTTCGCCTGTGACCTGAACCCGATGCGCCATCTCGTTATAGGCAAAGCCGGCGAAGTCGGGGTCATTGTTGAGAATCAGCATTTCGTTCCAGACACTGTTCTGCAGCACCGTGCTTCGGGACATGTACTGGAGGTCTTTCTGCCAGTCCGTATCCGCACTGCTGAAATCCTCACCGGCCTGCTTTCGCTTTTCTTCCATGCCACGGAGCTTCACCTTGTCGAGAGACATGGCAAATTCGCGCATCTGATTGAAGCTTTTCTTGTCGTCACCAAACTTATGGAGGCGGATGAGATCAAAAGCATTGCAGAGTTTCAGGTAGGCGATATCCTTTGCGTGGTGGCTGTAGACGAACTTGCCTTCCTCCTTGATTTCAACACCGGGAAGGCTATCCGAACCAATCAGGTGGTAGCGGTTTGGATTGTCCGTTGCTTCATAGACCTCCGGTAGCAGCTCTTCCATCGCCGTGCTGATGGGAAAATAGGTGCGGTTGAAAAGACCGACCACGCCGGTTTTCGTAAGCGGGTCTTGCACCTTTTGAACCTCTGTTGAATTGGCTTTGCTCTCTCTGGAGGAAGTGGGTAGCTGTGACGGATCTTGCCAGCCAGGATGTTTTTTGAGGACATCGTCCGGATCAAGCCAGACTTTGTCCGCTTCCTTGAAAATAAACTCGCCGTTAGACGGCGTACTTGGCCAGTACATGAGCTGGTTGGGAAGATAAGAACAGGAATCGAAATAGTCGATGCCGAGCATATCTGCGAGAAAGCGTGCCACGGCAACAAATTCTTCCGCTGTTACATCCCTTGTAAGTGGAAAGATAATTCTAATTCTCGGGATTTCCGGCGTGTGGCTGTGGGTCGTATAAAAGCAGGACGCATAAGGCGTTAATGATTCAAAGTTCTCAAGAAACTCCGGTTCAATATAATCACCGTCAAGCGCAATCATTGAGCGGGAAGCCACAGTATTGGAGAGTCTTCTTCCTCCGGTCAAAACTCCGGCAACAAAGCCACCGTGATCTTTGGCCGTCTGCCGTTCAGCCTTCGTCATGCGTTTATATTCCTCAGCGGATTCAGGTGTACGAATGGTGACCTTGAGCCGGTCTTTTAACTCGTCAAAGGTGATGGTCTTATTGGACCATTTCTTGGCGTAGCAACTGCTGCCATAGGCAATTGGCAAATCTCTCATACTAAAACCTCCTCCGTGCTGGTGTAGCGAACAGGAATGTCGAGCTCCTGCGCCTTCTTGATTTCCTGCCACATGCCGATGGTGATCTCCCGGCCGAAGACCCAGAGTTCGGTGCACCTCTGTAAGATCCCGAAGTTCATCTCGATGGCCTGCGCTCGTTCCTCCGATTTCTTGTCATCCATGAACTGGGGAAAGAGAAGATGCGGCGCAATGGGGATGAATCCCTTGTCCACGACGTGCCGGCAATACTGTCTTGCCAGTTTTGTGTTTGTCTCGATATCCCCCCGGTAAGGCGAGCAGACAAAAATCATCTGTTTCATGTAAAAAGCTCCTTTCGGATTATTTCGAGAGGAGCTATCAAAAAGGGATATTGAAAGTTTCCTCTCAATATCCCCTTGGACAAGTTATGTGGGTTTGAGTAAGTACCGGATATTTTTTATTTCCAGTCTTTTAGTTGTTCCATGAGCCTCGCAAGAATCAATCTCTTTTTATTGTTGATTGTCTTTTGCGAGCATCCCATAATTTGTGCCATTTTTCGTTCTGAATATCCCTCGGACAACAATCGAATAATTTCTTGTTCCTCTTCAGGGAATCCATCAAGGATTAATTCTAAAGCTTCGAATAACGCTCTTCTCTCGACGGTTTCAACCAAGCAGGTATCGTCCGCCAGATAGTCAAGCAGGCAACTTCCGTTTTCCTCATCATCATTCATCTCTTGATCCAGAGACAAAAAATCGTTCCTGTGATACTGGCAGTTATCACAGTCCGCATCACATTTCCAAAAATAGCTCTTGGGACAACGACACCGTCCTGCTCTTTGCTCTTGCTTTCTTTTCCTGTCGATACATCTTGATAACTCCCAATATTGCTCTTCTGTTATCGGTATGAGATCGACGCTGTTTAAATCGTTCTCTCTTCGTAGGGGGTAGTAATACTTCCTCGACTTCTGCTTGCCATGCTTTTTCATAGATTGTCCTTTCCGCCTGGTCGGCTAAGGCGGAAAGGACACATAAAAAGTCGGCTTACTCTATGCAGCGCCGACCTTTAAAACACCTGAAATGGGCATGACAAATTACGGCGGTTGCATTAAGCGCGTTCAACATTCGTCGAACACCTGCTTGATATGCACCCCACCGCCTTAATGGCCATCTCAGGCTGTGAGATTTATTGATGCTGTATCAGCACCTGTTTCTATTATTTCTGAACTTGAAAAAGCACGACCAACTTGCCGAGTTGGTCGAAAAAGCCACTGTTCTCAGCGTTTTGAGGATTTAGGCATAAAAAAAGAGCCCTAAAATGGGCTCAAAACCAACTCAGTGAGTTTTTAAATATTTTTAATATCAGCGGATATTCGTGCCGAGGGGTTCTAAATGGGCTTCTTCCAAGATCATATTAAAGTCGCCCAAAGAGATTTTAGGGAAGTTTTCCAGGATTTGAATATAGGTTTTATCCGGCTCTTTAAAATCGGACAGCTTGAAATCCGCTTTAGCCAGAAGTTTGTCGATCATTCTCAAACGCAATTTAAGGGCTATGGCTATTGTGAGCAGCACATTTTTGCCCATATTGTTGTAGTTATCATTTTTTATCTTGTTGTGATAGTTTTTATGCAAATCTGTTTCTTCATTGAATTTCTCGGGATACAGCCATTTTCTTTTCTCAAACATAAACCACAGGCACTGACACAAGGACGTATCGGGGTCGCTAATACGTCTTATCAGCTCCTTTTCTTCCTCATAATCATTGCTGGAGATTTCTGCAAGGGCGTAAGAATACACCTGTTCTTCTTCACTAACTTTTAAATTCGCCTGAAAGTTCGGATGGAAAGCATATAGTCTCTTATCCGTTTCAATGACTTTTTTTAAGAAAGCAAACGGGGAAATTCCGACATCGTCGTATGCATAGTCAGTAAAATGAAGCTCTCTGATATTGATGACAGACCTTGAGAGGTTTTTTCTGACCGATTCACTTAGGTGTAGATTGCCTTCTGCATCTACACTGATATTCTTGCTCTCGGGTAAGACAAAATACCCGTCTGCATAAATAAACTTGCCGGCCTTAACCCAAGATGCAAAAACAGGACTATTCTGCATCATCTGGAAGGCATCGATCGGGGTTAGGGGAATGAAATCTTTAGGCGCTTCAATGTCATAGTAGACGTCCTGGTAATCTTCAAATTGTTTTACTGTTTCTCCGAGATTTACTTCTAATAGTCGGTATTTGACCGAGCTTTTGGAAACAATAAAAAAATCGGACAATGCTTCTACCAGCTTAGCGCAGGAAAGGTCTGTGTTTTCTTCGATTAAAGATAACGCCTTCTTTTTGAAAGAATTTCGAGGCATCAATACACGTGGAGCCAGTCGATGCGCTTGCCATTCAAGCCAGAAAACCTCATTCTCCTTTGTTTTCTTACCCTCAGCAGGTCTGAAAAAAGTCTTTGATTGCCTGCACATAATGGGGTACAGCTTTTCAGCTGCCCGTTTGTTTTTAATTTTAAGTATTTCAAAATATCTCTTGTCTTTTTCCCAGTGAAGCATTTCATGAACAAGCGTGTTGCGTCTCGCTCCCTCGCCATAAAATGCTGCAGAGTGAGGGTCTATAAGAATTGTTCCAGCCTTAAAAAAAACACCCTTGTATTCATCGACAGCTCGGTCATAAATTTTCACATCGCTATCTAAGAGTAAGCAACAGCCAAAAATATCCAAGTTCTCCGACAGATCGACCTCATGAACACTGAGGTTCATCTTCTGAATGATTTCATCAACAGGAAGAGGCATCGGTTCAAGCAATGCCTTCCTGTAATATTTTGTCAGAAATTTAGAAGCATAGTCGTCAAGCCTGTTAGAGCCCAGTATGAGTGCTCCGGTATTCTTGTTTATATCGAAAATATCGCTAGTTGCTTTTCTCTTCATTAAATAGCTGCTCCTCACTCTCCAAATGCTCCAGAGGCATTTGTTCCAATTTCTTCTGAGCATCCTTCCAGGCAGGATAGTACTTCTCCACTAATGCGTGAAATCTGTGAGTGTGATTTTTCTCTATAAGGTGAACCAACTCATGCGTCACTATATACTCAAGGCACTCGCTGGGCTTCTTCGCAAGTTGAAGGTTAATCCAGATTCTGCGTTTTTCAATGTTGCAAGTACCCCACTTCGTTTTCATGTTCTTTACGCGGTACTCATTAGCTGAAATGCCCATCTTTTGTTCAATCGACTTAGTAATATTGGCAAGGACTCTTTTCAAATCTTGCCTGTACCACTCGTTAAGTGCCCGTTCTTTTGATTCCCTCGTAGCGCTCTCCGGTACTGAAAAAATAATCTTATTGGGGACTTTTTTTATTTCGTATTTATTGCCCCCCTTGATTACCTCCAGCATGTACGGCTTGCCCCACAAATAGTGAGATTCGCCAGACACGTATTGTCTCTGGCTTTGTCGAATCTGTGCCAGCATGCGTTCTCTCACCGCAGTTATTTCGGGAAGTTTTTTCAAAACGAAAAGTTTTATCTCATCATCAGGATAAGCAATCGGCGAGCTTACCGTGACCTTCCCTTCGGGTGGATGAACTCTAATGTATAGGTTTTTTAGATTTTTCTTTTTCCTGACTTCAACGGGAATGCCTCCTATGAGGCGATTATTAGATGTCATATTCTTCCTGCCTTTCTATGATTGCGAAGACCTCCTTGACATAACTCGTCACCTGAGCTTCGTCATAGGCATGTTCCCGTAGCTCCTCATATATAGCAAGTTGAATATTTCTCTGTTTCTGGAAATTCCTCTTCCAGTCCGATCTGAGCGAAGCACGAATTGCCAGATCCATCGAAATCGCTAACGCTTCATCATCGAAAAAGTCATACAGAGCTCGTTTAGCCGCGCTGTCTTTAAGGGAATCCGGATACTCGCCACTGTCTTCAGGGTGCAGAATGGAGTTTGCCAGCTCCACAACTTGACGCAGGTATTCTTCATAGCTTAAGGCCTCGATACGTCTTTGCTCTATGATCTCTTCCAACATTTCAGATAATTTCCCGTAGTATTTAGGGTTTGAAGACATCTTTTTAACAATTTCATGCCTCATGTTGTTATCGATTGTTTCGGCCTTTGCGCTGTCATCTCCAGGCAGATCATCAATGATGGCTTCCACAGGTGTGGTTGTGTCCTTATCGATTAAAGCTTCCACTAGACTCATGTCGTTTAATTTGCTGATAACCCTGGAATCCTCCGCTTTAATGTAGGTGTCCAGGATATAGCGCATGTCCGTTTCATAAGTTCTCAGGTCAATATAGTCATTGCTGGCCAAGCGGATCATATCCCTGATGCGGTTATAACCATTAATGTCTTTCCTGATTGTTTCAACACTCTCCTCGGAGTACCCATAGTCGCTGACCAGCCTGTCGCAGCAGTTTGCAAACGATCTGGTAAGTGATGAGGTGAGAGAATAAAGGATGTCTCTTTTTCCGACAAACTCATCGAGATCACTTTCATGGCCATTACCACAGAAGTATCTGATGTAATCCGTATCTTCCGGATTGTCGCCAACATTCTGAAGCAAGTCATCAAGGGAGGCCATCGCGCCCACCATTTCCGATTTTGCTTCATCGTAGCGGCCCTTAAGCAATCCTTCCACATCTTCCTTGTCATAGTCTTCAAAGGCTCCGCCCGTGTAGTCGGCAATGGCCAGCTGAAGGTTTCTAAACAAGTCCATGTAATCGACAATATAGCCGTAATCCTTGTCATCGCCGTCCGGTCTATTTACGCGGCATATCGCTTGAAACAGATCATGATCACGCATAGATTTATCGATATAAATGTAAGTGGCAGAAGGAGCATCAAAGCCTGTGAGCAGCTTGTCAACGACAATTAGTAACTTCATCGAAGCGGGCTCATTGATAAATTTTTCTTTCGCCTCTTTCTCGAATTCTGTCACACTTTTACCTTTGAGCATCCGATCATAAACAGATTTCTTATATTCATCTTCGCCGGCCTGGTGCGGATCACTGGTTGCTGTCCTTACGCTTGTTGCATTAGGCTCGAACGAGGTCACCACAGCACACTTTGTAAAACCTAAGCTGTTGAAAATGTCCCAGTATCTGCAGGCCTCATAAATACTATTGGCGACCAGCAAGGCTGTCCCGCGATCATTTTTCAAGCGGGACTTCAGGCTCATATCAAAGATGATATCGCTTGCTATCTTTTCTAATCTTTGTCTTGCGCTATAGAGTTTATTCATCGAAGTCCAGCTTTGTTTTAACTGAGTCTTCGCTTGTTCGGTAAGCCCCGCTGTCTTGTTTTCAAACCACAGATCAACTTTTTCTTTGCTGGACAAATCCTGATCGATGTCCCTTGCTTCATAGCGTAAATCCAGCACAACGCCGTCCGCTACACCTTCGTCAAATTTATAAGTGTGAATATAAGGTCCGAAGATTTCCAAACTTGTCTTTTTATCCTTTTTGAGGAGAGGCGTACCAGTAAAGCCGATTAAGATCGCATCTGGCATAATCGTCTTTACAGCCTCATGGAGTTTTCCTGAATTTGTTCTATGACACTCATCAATAAAGGCGACGATATTGCCCTTAGCCTGAAAATTCACGGGTAGGTTTTTCAAAAGATCTTTTAGGTATTTATCTACATCAGCCTGGCCACCTGCATTATGCCCATACTTGTGAATAAGGGAGCAGATGATACTGGCTTCTTTACCGTTAAGCAATTCATGCAAATTCTTCGTACTTTTAGCTCGGACAACATTCTCATCTACGTCTAAAAACAGGCTTTCAATCTGATCGTCCAATTCCTCACGGTCGGTAATGATAACCACCCGACTGTCATCAATATTCTCTATAATCCACTTGGCAAGCCACACCATGATGAGCGACTTGCCTGAACCTTGCGTATTCCAAATGATGCCGCCTTCTTTTTCCCTGATTCTCGCCCTGGCGGCAATATTGGCGAAATACTGGTTATGTCTGGCGACCTTCTTAATCCCGGCATCAAAAATAATGAAGTCATGGATAAAAGACAGGAAACGCTCTTTTTGGCAGAGGGAGACGATTCCGTTTCGCAGCTTGTTATCTGTCTGCAGGTCACTGATCCTTTTAGACAAGTCATCCTTTGCATGGACATATTCACGCCATTCAAGATAGTATTTTTCTTTTGTACCGATCGTTCCGTATTTCAAGCCTTCAGCTTCGTTCCCTGCAAAGATCAACTGCACGGTATGGAAGAAATCCTGAATGTATTCTTTTTTCTGGTTGGTCAGACTCTGACGAATACCCTCGCCAACACTCACACAAGATCGCTTTAATTCAAAGACTGCCAGCGCAATTCCGTTTACATAAATGACTAAGTCTGGCCTTTTACGAGAATGGCCGTCATAGCACAGAGCCGTTACCTCTTCGGCCAAATAAAAATCGTTGTTTTCGATGTTGTCCCAATCGATATAGTGAACAGTTTGTCGATTGTTCTTGTCGTCCTTCGCCCCCTGTCTGCCATACCTGAGAAGGGAATAAACGTCCTTGTTTACTTTGTATAAGCTGTCTACCTGGTTGCCGACCAGATTGGCAAGCTCCGATATGGCGAGAGCTATCTGTTCTCTCTTGTAGCCCCGTTTTTCCAGATTTGCTTTAAGAAGATCGGGCTTAATACACCTGTTGTTTTGATCTTCCAGATTTCCCAGATACGTGTAACCGAGGTCATGAATCAGCCAAGACTTGACCTTGTTCTGCAGCTTTCGCTCCTTATCTACGTTTGCCATTTCTGACCTCCTTACACTAATCTGACTCTTCCGGTTAACAGATCATCCATTGCGCCCTCTTTGAGCTGGGCGATTTTATTTTTTTCCTGTTCAAGCGAATTAATCTCTTCATCCATTGCTGTAAGGATAGAGGCAATGGCTTGCTGTTCGTCTTTGCAAGGCGGAACCTTGACTTCAAAATCTCTTAAGATTTTTTTGTTTAGCCCTCCACGGCCACCATCTCCAGATGACAGCTCTCTCAAATCTTCATATCCATTCTCAAGTGCATAGTATAAAAACATAAAATCTGTGTTATCATTCGCTACCATAGCAGCCAAAGACTGATTTAAAGCCATCTCTCTTTCAAGTACTGCAACTGTCCCTCGGGTCTTGCCTTGACCAGCTAGAGCTACTATCACAGAACAGGGCGGAGCCATTTTGGCAGAAGAGTTCTTCAAACCACTTTCAGTAATATAACTCGTAGGATTCATTATTCTCTTCTGATGAATCTCTGTCGAGGACAACCAAGGAATAGCTCCACCCCAATACTTATCCTCTGATGTTGAAGGAGTGCCTCCTGTAATAATTTGCTTAGTCAGGGTTTCAATCCTACATATTTCCCACCCGTCCTCAAACCCATCAAGTCTGGTTTTGCCAGTAACTAAATCTTCCAAGGCACCATCACGGATGGCCTTTTTCTTTTCAATCAGTTTGGTAAGGTTTTTAATATGCTCATCAAAACTCGAAAGTGTGGCAGCTATAAGTTTTTGCTCTTTAACTGAGAATGGGATGACGTAGGTATAATCCTTCAAGTACTTTAAGTGACGATTATAGCCTGTATCTGGTATTTCAATTTTTGAAACATAATACGCTAGAAATTTAGTATCGAAAGAGCGTGGTATTAAAACCTGAACCCCATCCGCCCCAACAATAAAATCAAAATCTATATACTTTGAGATCCGTGTATGGTCTCCAAACACGATACAATTATGATTTTTAAATATATTAGGGCTGTTTGAGTAACCAGCAATATATTTTTTCGACTGATCAACCACAGGTGTCCTACCAAAAGGCCTTATTTGGCTACTCAAGATAGAATATTGTTGAATTGGCACGACTCGAAACAATTGATCAAAAGTATAGAATTTCCAAGATTCAGGGAGCACTACCATTTGTATCCCATCCTTTCCAAAGCAAGGCGGACTTTGTTTCCGGAATCTTGTGTGACTTTTTCAATCTCATCCAAAGTATGTTCATAACGCTTAGATATAGTAGTAACTCGACCCACAACTTCGTCTAAAACCAAATCCATTTCATTTGCGATGTCGGTCGCAAGCCTAACCATCCATTTTTCATCAAATAGCAGTCGCTTAATTTCATCTACCGATAGCTCGCCATATTGGACAGTCACCTTCTCATCAAGGCTTGTTTCTGCTTCCTTGATGCTCTTTTCCAAATCGTCCAATTCATCAGACCGTTCTTTATAGGAAAGCAAGGCTTCGTACTCTTCCAGATATTTGTCGGGGAGCTCGGCTTTGCTTTTGGCTTCCCTGATAGCATTTTGGATTTTGGCCTTGCCAAGTTTTCCGTTCTTGTTCCGAAGCTCAAATTGCTCAAAGGTATCGTTCGTCAATGCGAACTCTTCTGCTTTTTCGGGGTTTTGAGCAAACAAAGTAAAGAGTGCCTCTAAGGAATCCGCAGCTTCAGAGACATGCTTATCATCCAGTTCTTTCAGTCTCTTGCTTAATTCGGTTTTGGTAATATTATCTCCAGCCTCATTCAGAACCTCCTGATAAATGCTGTCTTCACCGGAGGCCTCTTCTATGCGGTCTTGAAGTTCCGCACGAATCGCTTCGGCACTGGAATTTAAACCTTCAAGCTCTTTTACTTCAGATGAAAAGTATTCTCTTTCGATAATTTCTCGGGGGATCAGAGCTCCATCAAAGGATTTCACCTTCGTCGTGTCATCGACTTGGATTGTTTCTCCGCTTTCGTCTTTCACCTTTTTTTGCCTGTATTCATATTCAATTTCGCGGCCGGCTTCATAACCTAAGGCTTTGATCACGTACACGTCGTCCTGGAGTTTTTCATTCCAATAGTTGAGCACGCAGTCATAAACGTCGTAATTGTCCAGGATAATCGCACCTTCATAAGCAAGCAAAAGTTTATAGGCGATTTCTCGTATAAGTCCTTTAGGGTTCGTATCTCTACCAATGTTGAGCAAATCTGATTTAATCTCGTTTTTCCAGCCGTCAAAAATCGTATGCTTTTCACGCTCAGATTCCTTGATGATGTTCGTATCGTTATAGACCGCTTCCTCGACTGACTCAGGAGACATGGCCAGTTCATAGACATTATGGTTAGCATCGACAAGAGAAAAAATCTTGTCTTTTAACTGCGGAGACACATTCCATAAATTAGCAAGCGAATCTATGTCATGCTTCGGAATGCCTCCTTTGAGGTGAGAGGCGATGTTTTGAGGCAGAGAATTATCAACTTTTTGAATGTAGCGGGGCACATTCAAATTGCCTTCATTCTGCTTTATTTCTTCATTACTCACAAACCTTGAATAACCATCTATCTCAATACGGTTATTGAAGGTTTGCACAATCTTTTCGATATCCTGCTCTCTCAGGCGGTTTTTGCTGCCGTCTTTTTTAAATCCCTGACTGGCATCAATAAAGAAGATGCCCTTTCTTTCTTCCGCTTTTTCTTTGTCGATGACAATAATGCAGGCGGGAATACCTGTGCCATAAAAGAGGTTTCCGGGAAGGCTCACAATACCTTTGATGTATTTTCGTTTCAAGATTTCTTTACGGATGGTCTCTTCTGCATTGCCTCTGAACAAGATGCCGTGAGGCAGGATAATCCCAGCTTTACCGGTATTGTTTAGGGCTTTTAGCACGTGCAGAAACCAGGCGTAATCGCCATTCTTTTCAGGCGGAATGCCATAGCCGTCAAACCTGCGGAATTTATCTTCACTGGGCTTAATGCCGTCGCTCCAATCCTTGTCGGAGAAAGGCGGATTCATGACGATAAAATCAAATTTTCGAAGCTCGCCGAAATCATCAGTGTATTGAGGATCTGAGAGTGTATTACCACTAAGAATTACACCGGTTCCTTTGTTATGCAGAATAAAATTCATTTTCGCCAAGCCGGCTGTGTCCGGGTATTTCTCCTGACCGTAGATATCTACGATTGAATTCCCTCTCTCATCAGCAGGAGCCTCGTCAGCTGCACGAATAAGAAGGGAACCGCTTCCGGCTGCCGGATCGTGCAGGGTCCAGAGTTTCCCTGTTTCTTGTGTAATATTTCCGATGCCGATAAGCCTGGCTATGGTTCGTGAGACTTCACTGGGTGTATAGAATTGACCTTTGCTTTTTCCTGACTCCTGGGCAAACTTCATCATAAAGTACTCGTAAGCATCGCCGATGATGTCATCACCGCTTGCCACGTTACTCTTAAAGTCAATCGCCGGATTTTCAAAAACAGCAATAAGACCAGAAACTTTATCGACGAGTTCCTTGCCCTTACCAAGTTCATCAGGATTATTAAAGCTGACATCGGGAAGAAGGCCTTTTAGCCTGTTGTCCTCCAGGAATTTTTGAATGATGACATCGACTCTTTCACCGACATCGCTTTTTCCTTTTGCTTTGACCAGATCGTCAAAAGAGGCTCCCTCATTGACGGTAAACTCTGCAAACCTTTTACCCTTGTACCGGTCGGAGACGTATTTAAAGAACAGCAGAACAAGCACATAGTCCTTATATCTTGAAGGCTCTACACCACCTCTTAATTTATTGCATGCTTCCCAAAGAATTGAATACAACTCAGATTTTTTCACTGCCATATCCTCAAATTACTCCTGATCATTATTTTTACTGTCTGCGGTTTTTTCACCATTGGAAAAGCCTGTTTTTTCGCCGATGCCTTCGACTTCCACGATATCGCTTATCTGGCAATTAAGGCTTTTACATAGACGAACAAGCACATCCATAGAAACATATTCGTTTTTTCTCATTTTGGAGAATGTGCTCGGCGCAATTTTTGTCTGCGCTTGAACATCAGGGGCATCCAACTCAAGATCTATCATCCTCTTCCATAGTTTCTTATATGAAACATCCATGTCCTGCCTCCTTAGCACATATAAGTCTTTTTATTATACCATCAACGCTTTGTGTTTTCAATGATAAATTCGCTTTTTAACGTATAGCTTCGAGTACTCGAATATTTAACCCTCTTTGCCCTGAAGCCTAAAAAACTTCAGGGCTTTTTTACTCAAACCCAGCCTTTCTGTCCAAGGGGGAAGTGAGGGACACACGATACCAGCCCTCAGAACAGGAGGAAATGCTTATGAAAGCACGACAAGCAAAGGACATGGAACTGATTGGACTTCTGACCGCCATCAGCATCCTGTCCAAGCGAATGGCAAATGAACTGGTCAGAAATCAACAAACGAAGGAGGCAAGCTATGAGTCGCATCAAGTTACTGAAAGATGTCGCAGACGACATGAGTGCACTGGCAGAGAGCATCGCTTTGCTGGCTAACGCCATCGCAAGCGACAAGGAAGAAACGGAAGAACCAATCCCCCAGCTCACCTTATCCGATGTGAGGGGCGTGCTGGCCAAGAAGTCACAGGCCGGTCTTACCAAAGGCGTGAAGGCACTCATCAAAAAATACGGCGCAGAGCGTCTGTCGGATGTGAAACCTGAAGACTATGAAGCGCTGCTGAAGGATGTGGAGGGACTGGGCTAATGGCAAAGCACGCAACCTTATCCGCATCCAGCGCCGAACGCTGGCTCCATTGTCCGCCATCGGCAAGGCTGAACGAAAAGGCAGCCGACTTCGCTTCGGAGTATGCCCGTGAGGGATCGGAAGCCCATGCCCTTTGTGAATTCCGGCTAAAGCTGGCGCTGGGCATGGAGACGGAAGACCCGATACCCGACCTTTCCCTGTATTCACAGGAGATGGAAGATGCCGCAGAACAGTATGTCGACCGCATCCTGGAAGCTCTGGAAGCGGTCAGGAAAACCACACCGGACCCGGCTGTCCTAATCGAGCAGCGGCTGGACTTTTCCGACTATGTACCGGGCGGTTTCGGCACTGCAGACTGCGTCATTCTCGCAGACAAAACACTTCATTTATTTGACATGAAGTATGGGACGGGTGTTTTCGTCGATGCCCATGAAAACCCGCAGCTCATGCTCTATGCCCTCGCCTGCCTTCAGCTCTTTGACGGCATCTATGACTTCGATGAAGTCAGGATGACCATCATCCAGCCCAGGCGGGACAACTACAGCTCTTTCACGATGAAGAAAGATGAATTGTACCAATGGGCCAACGAGACGGTCAGACCGATTGCAGCCCTTGCCTTTGACGGCAAGGGAGACTTCTCGGCCGGTGACTGGTGCAGGTTCTGCAAGGTAAAAGCAACCTGTGCCAAACGAGCCGAGGTCAACCTGGAACTGGCCAAGCTTGAATTCCAAAGACCGCCCCTGCTCTCCGATACGGAGATTGAAGAAATCTTAGGGCAGCTCGATGAGCTGACCGCATGGGCAAACGACATCAAAGACTATGCCCTGACCGCCGCCAAGTCGGGCAAGAAATGGCACGGCTTCAAGCTGGTCGAAGGCAGGTCAAACCGCAAGTATCTGGACGATGTGAAAGTCGCCCAGGCAGTAGAACAAGCCGGCTTTGATCCCTATGAAAAGAAACTCCTAGGCATCACAGCCATGACAACTCTCCTTGGACGAAAGCAATTCAGCGAAATCTTGGGAGACCTCATTATCAAGCCACAAGGCAAACCGACGCTGGTACCGGACAGCGATAAAAGACCGGAAATGACAACTATTTTAGATGAGTTTAAGGAGGAAACCACTCATGAGTAAATCAAATCCAATGAAGGTTATCACAGGCAAAGATACACGCTGGAGCTATGCCAACGTGTGGGAAGCAAAATCCATCAACGGCGGTACGCCGAAGTTCTCGGTCTCGCTGATCATTCCAAAGTCAGATAAAGAGACGCTGGATGCCATCAAGAAAGCCATTGAAGCCGCCTACAAGGAAGGCGAAGCCAAACTCAAGGGAAACAGCCGCACGGTGCCGGCTCTAAATTCCATCAAGCTGCCGCTTCGTGACGGTGACGTAGAGCGCCCGGATGATGAAGCCTATGCCAACAGTTACTTTATCAATGCCAACTCGGCCACAGCTCCTGGCATTGTCGATGCCGATGTGAACCCGATTCTCGACCGCTCCGAAGTCTACAGCGGTGTGTATGGCAGAGTATCCATCACCTTCTACGCATTCAACTCGAACGGCAATCGGGGCATCGCCTGCGGCCTGAACAACCTTCAGAAAATCCGTGACGGCAAGCCGCTCGGAAGCCGTGCCAGCGCCGAGTCCGACTTCGGCGACCTGAGCGATGACGATGACTTCTTGTCGTAAGGAGGCAGGCCGATGTTTGCAGATCTTTTCAAGGAAGTGTACATCGCCTTCAATGCCTTCATTTTAGGCGGTCTTGCGGCCTTCCTGCCATTCTACGCCGTCTATCAGTTCGGCAAGGCTGTCTGGAAGCGAGTCAAAGAACAGCAAGAGTAACTGCCGGGGGCGGGGTCAAAAGCCTCGCCCCTTCGCTTTAAGAGGTGCCTATGAAATACCTATCCTTAGACATTGAAACTTTTTCTTCAGAGAACCTAAGTAAAGCGGGTGTCTACCGCTACGTCGAAGCTCCCGATTTTGATATTCTCCTCATCTCCTATGCTGTAGATGGTGGCGAAGTGCAGACGATTGACCTTGCCAATGGTGAGTCGGTGCCGATAGACCTTATCTCCGCCTTTCTCTCGGACGATGTGATCAAGTGGGCTTTTAACGCTCAATTTGAACGAATCTGCCTGTCCGAGTGGCTGAAACGAAAGGGCTATGTTTTGGAGCGACTCGTGCCTTTTGGCCATGAGCCGGAATACCTGAACTACCTTGATCCGGAAAGCTGGCGCTGTTCCATGGTCTGGTCGGCATATCTGGGGCTTCCGCTTTCCTTGGAGCAGGTCGGTTCGGTTTTAGGTCTCGAGAAGCAGAAGCTGAAAGAAGGAAAAGACCTCATCCGCTACTTCTCCCTTCCCTGTAACCCTACCAAAACAAATGGCGGCAGGACGAGAAATCTGCCGAAACACGACCCAGAAAAATGGCAGCTCTATAAAGCCTATAACAAACGAGATGTCGAAACTGAAATGGCCATCCAAGCAAAACTCGAAAATTTCCCCATGCCAGATATGGAATGGGATAACTACCACAGAGACCAGAAAATCAACGACCTCGGCATTTTGATTGATCAGGAACTGGCGCAGCAGGCCATACGGATGGACAAGGAAGTGCGGGCGCATGCCCTGCAAAAGCTCCGAAAGCTGACAGGCTTGGAAAACCCCAACTCCGTTATACAACTGAAAGACTGGTTAACTGAGCAAGGTATCGCAACGGATTCACTCGATAAAAAGTCAGTTAATCAACTGCTGAAGACGGCTTCCGGCAAAGTGAAAATCGTACTGGAGACAAGACAGGAGCTTGCTAAATCCAGCGTCAAAAAATATCAGGCTATGATGGACTGTGTCTGCAAAGATGGCAGAGCGAGAGGCCTCTTTCAGTTTTATGGCGCAAACCGTACCGGACGATTTTCCGGGCGCTTAATTCAATTACAGAACCTGCCAAGAAACAAGATGGATCATCTGGAAGAAGCGAGAACGCTCGTCAGGCAAGGCGAACTGGATGCACTGGAACTGCTCTTTGACTCGGTACCGCAGGTTCTGTCTGAACTCATCCGTACTGCCTTTGTACCAAGAGAAGGAAGCATTTTTCTTGTTGCGGACTACTCCGCCATTGAAGCGAGGGTTTTAGCTTGGCTGGCAGGAGAACGCTGGCGTATAAAACTCTTTGCCGAAGGCGGAGATATCTACTGCCAGTCAGCCAGCGAGATGTTTGGCGCGCCGGTTGTGAAACATGGTGTGAATGGTGAACTCAGGCAGAAGGGCAAGATATCAGAACTGGCCTGTGGCTATGGTGGCTCAGTCGGTGCCCTTAAAGCGATGGGTGCATTGGAGATGGGACTGTCTGAAGACGAGCTGCCTGGGCTTGTTCAGTCCTGGCGAAGCTCCAATCCCAAGATAGTGCGTTTCTGGTGGGATGTAGACAGCGCCGCCAAGATAGCTGTTAAAGAACGACGAAATACTGATGTCCAAGGTATCGGCTTTCGTTATCAAAGCGGGATGCTTATCATCACACTTCCTTCCGGCAGAGAGCTTTTCTATGTCAAACCTCGCATCGGCGAGAACCGCTTCGGCGGTGAATCCATCACCTATGAAGGCGTCGGTACCGGCCGTCGCTGGGAGCGCCAGGAAACCTACGGCGCAAAACTTGTAGAAAATATCGTTCAGGCCATCTCCAGAGACATCCTCTGCTCAGCCCTTCAAACCTTCAACTATTCCGACGTCGTCATGCATGTCCACGATGAGGTTGTAATTGAAGCCGATCCACGCATGTCAGTTAAGGCAGTCTGCAAGCAGATGAGCCGAACCCCAGAGTGGGCTTCCGGCTTAAAACTTGATGCCGATGGCTTCACCTGCCGCTTCTATCAGAAAGACTAATTACTCAAAAACACCGGTTCTGTCCAAGGGGAAAGTGAAGGGAGTCCCTCCCTTACATCAAACCTTGGAGGAACCGATTATGTTTTATACCAAACAGCCTGTCGGAGAAGACAGCGAATTCATCACCTACATCACAGACGAAAACGTCTATACCACCTGTCCCCGCTGCGGATCAGAAGTACCCGTAAACCTGGCCGATGTGCTTCGTGACGAGGACAGCGATTTATACGGCACGACCGTCTACTGTGACAAATGTGCCCAAGCGTGGCTGCAAGAGAAGCTCGGCGGTGCGAAATGAACGAGCAAGAACGTGAAGCTATTGTTTTACGCAGGGAGCATGGTGAATCCATCAGTAATATTGCAAAAGCGCTGGGCTTGAACTACAACACCGTGAAGTCGTTCTGCCAGAGACAAAATATCTCTGTTCAGAACGATGACACAGGTGTATGTGAAAACTGCGGTAAGGCACTGCCCATCTATCAAGGGGGAAGGCGGAGACGCTTTTGTTCAGATGAGTGCCGTCATAGTTTTTGGAGCAAACGGGAGAAGTCCTATCAGAAAGAACATATCTGCCCGACTTGCGGTATGGCCTTTAAAGCAAGATCAAACCGCAAGTACTGCTCCCACGGTTGTTATATTAACGACCGCTTCAGAGGTACTCGATATGAATGAGTCTTGGAAACAAGAAGCGGATTATCAACTGACAGATGGCATTTTAAGTGCTTTGCTTAAAAAGGGATTTCTTACCGTATCGGAATACAGGCGCTGCGTGCGTGAAATTCGTGAAGAAATCAAGCCTCCCGTTACGCTTCTTTGCAGTGATCAGAAGGTCTTAAATAGCTGGATACGAACCCGCTAAAAACGCTGAAAAGCCTTGATATAAGTGCGTTTACGAGCAAACATGTGATGGAAAGGAGACGCTGAAATGGACGTTACAAAAATCCCGGCTAAGCTGCCGGGAAACATAGAAAAAGAAAAGGTTGCGGCTTATGCCAGAGTCTCGACCAAGAGCGACGCTCAACTTCATTCATTGGATGCTCAGATTGATTACTATAGAAAAAAGATCAATGCACATGCTGACTGGAGTTTTGTCGGTGTCTTTGTCGATGATGGTCTCACAGGCACAAGAAGTGATCGCCCCGGACTTGAAGACCTTATGGACAATTGTCGTAGAAAAAAGATTGACCTTGTCCTGACCAAATCGATCTCACGCTTTGCCCGAAATACCGTAGACCTTCTGGCCATAATCAGGGAACTAAAAGAACTTGGGATTGCTGTATTCTTCGAGCGAGAGAAAATCAACACTCTGACTGCCGACGGAGAACTGATGCTGACGCTCCTTGCATCTTTTGCCCAAGAGGAAAGCCGCTCCATGAGTCTTAATAAACGATGGAGCATTCACAGGCAATTTACTGAAGGCGAGCTGGCAGGCATGGCTCATCTCTACGGCTATGATGTTGTCAATGGAGAATTAATTGTAAACGAGCATGAAGCAGAGATTGTCCGCATGATGTACGTGGATTATCTCAGCGGTATGCAAAGCTCGGAAATCGCAGAAAAGCTCAACCGCATGGGTGAACCCAGGAAGCGTGGCGGTAAATGGAAACCGAGAGACATCACAAATGTCTTCAGAAACGAAAAACATACCGGGAACGCCCTGCTGAATAAGCGATATGTGCTTGACCCCATAACGAAGCAAACAAAATACAACCATGGCGAACAGCCTCAATACTATATTGCAAATTCCCATGAAGGCATTATTTCACAGGAGCTTTTCGATGCCGTACAGGAAGAAATGAAGCGAAGAAGCCCTAACAAGGAAGCACCAAAACCTCATAACAAACCATTCACGGGCATGATCTACTGTGCCTGTGGAGCGAAGTTCCAGCGTAAGAAATCACCTGTTCGGGTGTTTTGGCGCTGTGGCAGAAATCTTGGCTCATACGGTGGCCATTGTTCCATGAAAGGCATCCCCGAAGTAACCCTCGAGGCACTTTGCTGTGATGTCCTCGAAACACCTGAATTCGATACAAATACCTTTAGAGAATGCGTAGAGCGGATCAAAATAACAGGAGACAACGAACTGACCTTCCTTTTGAAAGACGGAAACGAGATTCATAAAACGTGGAAGGACCGTTCACGCTCAGAGTCATGGACACCAAAAATGAGAGCGGAGGTCAGTCGCAAGAATAGAGAGAGGGCAAAACATGGCAAGTAAGAAAATAACAGTCATTCCGGCCAAAACACGCCCCGATACTATCATTGGCTCAGCCGAGGTTTTACCAAAGAAGCGAGTTGCAGCTTATGCTCGTGTTTCAACCGATATGGACGAGCAACTAAACAGTTATGGAGCACAAATTAGCTACTACACCGAGCATATCAAGAAAAACCCCGAGTGGACTTTCGTGAAGGTCTATACCGACGAGGGCATCTCCGGATTGATGATGAAAAAAAGAGAAGGCTTTCAGACCATGATCAAAGATGCCCTATCAGGCAAGATTGACCTCATTCTGACTAAGTCCGTATCTCGCTTTGCCAGAAATACAGTTGATACGCTGACCACCGTAAGGAAGCTAAAAGATAAAGGCGTTGAGGTCTATTTTGAAAAAGAAAACATCTGGACAATGGATAGTAAAGGTGAGCTTCTCATCACAATCATGTCGAGCCTTGCTCAGGAAGAAAGCCGCTCCATTTCAGAAAACGTAACGTGGGGACAAAGAAAGCGCTTTGCAGATGGCAAGGTCTCGATGCCTTATAAGCAATTTTTAGGTTACAAGAAAGGTACTGATGGAAGACCCGAAGTTGTGCCCGAGGAAGCAGAAATCGTCAGGAGAATTTATCAGGAGTTCCTGCTTGGCATGACATATACAGGAATTGCCAAGGGACTCGGTTGTGACGGTATCTTGTCGCCGGGAGGCAAAGAAACCTGGAGCAGTTCGACGATCAAGAGCATCCTGCAAAACGAAAAATATAAAGGCGATGCCCTTTTACAGAAACGCTTCACCGTCGATTTTCTGACGAAGAAGCAAAAAGAAAACGAAGGCGAAGTGCCACAGTACTATGTGACGGGTAGTCATGAAAGCATCGTCAGCGACGAGATCTTCGACATGGTACAGGTGGAAATCGAACGCAGGAAGAAATATAAGGTCAATGGTTCTTCGCAAAACTTCTTCTCCGGGAGGATTCTCTGTGGCTGCTGTGGCGAGCCGTTTACAAGAAAAGTCTGGCATTCTAACTCCAAATACAAACGCTACATTTGGCAGTGCGGCAAGAAGTATGCGGGAAAAGAACCCTGCACCACACCACACTTTTATGAAGATGAAATTAAGGATGCCTTCGTTAAACTGCTGAACAAACTTTTCAGCCAGAAAGGCGATGTCCTGAAAGTCTGCGATTCGGTGATTTGCAAGGTACTGGATACAACAAAGGATAATATGCGTGCTGCGGAGTTGGGAGCAGAACTTGACGATGCCTACCGTGAACTCAGCGAACGCCTCCGCATCATGGGACGACATGCCGAGGATACAGAAGCAGAGCGAGCAAGCTATGAAAATACTTTGCAAGACTACGAGCAAAAATCAGTAAAGTTAGAAAAACTGAAAGAGCGTATATCCGATAAGGATAAACGCCGCTTCAACTGCATCTGTTTTATTGAAAAACTGAGCAAACTCGAAGAAAATGACATAGCCTTTAACGAAAATCTCTGGATCAGCCTTGTAGATTATGTGACAGTGCCCAGTGATGATGAGAAAGCGTTAATATTTCATCTGAGGAGCGGTAAGGAGATCACGATCTTGATATGCTAATGTGTTTGAATTACCTTGATTCAAGGAACTGTCGCAACAAAATATGTTCGGCAGTTTTTTGCTGTTTGCACCCTCTTTTCCAAAAATGCACCCATGCTCTCAAGATTTGCACCCATGATTTTATTTTTGCACCCATCGTCGAGTAAATTCAAACAAACCACTCGAAACAAAAGTGTTTCGTACCGCTAGTATACGAAAAATCGGCACAAGCAGAAAAGAACAAAATCCCAAGCTCCAAGCTGCCGCTTTGCACCGTTTCGTTATTTTCTCTGATTAAGAAAAAGCCTTGAATATCAGGTGTTTTCGAGCAAAAAAATACTCCGCTACGATTGTATCCGTAACGGAGTCCTTTTATGGAGGCACCACCCAGAATTGAACTGGGGATAAAGGTTTTGCAGACCTCTGCCTTACCGCTTGGCTATGGTGCCATGTGGAGCGGGATACGAGATTCGAACTCGCGACTTTCACCTTGGCAAGGTGACACTCTACCACTGAGTTAATCCCGCGTGGTGGGCCCTACTGGATTCGAACCAGCGACCTCATGCGTGTGAAGCATGCGCTCTAACCAGCTGAGCTAAGCGCCCGTAAATTCAGTGGTGACCCGTAGGGGAATCGAACCCCTGCCTTCGCCGTGAAAGGGCGATGTCTTGACCGCTTGACTAACGGGCCGTATAAAACGTGCAAGCTATGAAGTTTTGTTGGTGACCCGTAGGGGAATCGAACCCCTGTTTTCGCCGTGAAAGGGCGATGTCTTAGCCGCTTGACCAACGGGCCATTTGGTAGCGGTAAACGGATTTGAACCATTGACACTTCGGGTATGAACCGAATGCTCTAGCCAGCTGAGCTATACCGCCATATAAAATCCGCGAGTTGATATCACCCCCGCAAGACGCTATATGATAGTATCAATTGATTTTTTGAATGTCAAGAATAGAAGAGCATGAACCGGTCAAAATAGCGGAAAAACCGAAATATTTGACGGTGGCACTGAAAACCGCACCGCAATCGTGTCAAAAGCATCGATCCATACCTACGCTTCACAGGGCGACCCCCTTCCAATCCTCACCTTATGTTCTGCTGTCGCAAATCAGTTAAAACACAGTCTTCAGCCGCGCTGCAACAGCTCCAACCGACGATCACCAAAACAATGTGCCGATCGCAGAACATCCGCGATCGGCACAAGCTCAGGTGGATTTCAATTTTGATCAATCAACCGCCTGTCCAGGACGGACATGGTGACATCAATATGCCTTTGTGAATAATTGCTTCTGCCTCATTCGTAGTGATACTCACCCAACTCTGTGCGCAACGTCACTTTGTTCTCACCGTTTGTCGCCACCTCGGTCTGTCCGATCACACGCGCGTCCAGCCGCATGCCGGCGGCGATGCCGATGATCGTATCGGCGGCGCCGGGCTCACAATAGATCTCCATCCGGTGGCCCATGTTGAAAATCTGATACATCTCCGCGGCCGGGACTTGACCGGTTTCATAAATCGCGCGGAACAACGGCGGCAACGGAAACAGGTTGTCTTTAATGTAGTGGACCGAATCGCCAAAATCCTTGCACTTCACCTGGCCGCCTCCGGTACAGTGGATCAGCCCGCGTATGTCGGCCCTGCATTGTGCAAAAACCTGTTTAAGGACCGGCAGATAGGTTCGTGTCGGCGACAAGATCGCCTCTCCCACCTTCAGGTCACTGTGTGGCAAATCGTCATCGACATGGAAAGGCCCGCCATAGATCTTGTCCTCGTCGATCGTCGGCGAGAATGTCTCCGGATACTTGGTGTAATAATCATGGCTCAGCAACATGTGTCGGGCGGCGGTCAGTCCGTTGCTGCCCATGCCGGAGTTCTCTTTGTCTTCGTAGATCGTCTTGCCTGTCGAGGAAAGTCCGACGATGGCCAGGCCCGGACCGATGTCGGCGGCGTTGAAAACCTGATCCTTGCGCATCCTCACAACTACAGTCGAGTCCGCGATCAACGTCCGCACGAGGTCGCCCACATCAGCCGTCTCTCCACCGGTCATCTCGACATGGACGCCCTGATCACGTAATTTCGCGATCACGGCGTCATATCCGCGAATCACCTGGGCGATGCACTCACCGCTCACCCGATGCGCGTTGCGCCCGATCGTGTTGCTGAGGTAAAATCCGTCAACCGCTCCGACGCAGGCAAGATCATCGGTGTTCATGACCAGCGAGTCCTGCGCGATGCCACGAAACCAGGACGTGTCGCCTGTCTCGCGCATCATCAGATACGCCAGTGAGGATTTGGTGCCCGCTCCGTCGGCGTGGACCGCCACGCACCAGTCCGGATCACCCGACAAATCAGCGTTGATTTTACAAAAACTGCCGGGAAACAGTCCCTTGTCCTGATCACGCACGGCCGCCTTCACATCATCCTTGGTCGGCGAAACGCCTCGATCTAAATACGATTGTGCCACGCTCTCCTCCTAAAAAATCGGCCACGCCGCGGCAAGCTGGCATGGCCGGAAACAGTCAATTGTTCTGAGAAAGTCTGTAAGCCGGGTTCTGTCTTGGACAATCATCTATCTGAGACCGAACATTTCTGAGCGGTTCTAGCCACCTCCTGAGACGCACGGGCAATGCTTTTCGTCTCCCACGGTGTTGCTCCGGATGGGGTTTACAGAGCGTCCTCCGTCGCCGGAAGACCGGTGAGCTCTTACCTCGCCTTTCCACCCTTACCAAAAATGGCGGTTTATTTCTGTTGCACTTTCCTTAAAGTCGCCTTCACCGGGAACTACCCGGCACCCTCGCCCTGCGGAGCCCGGACTTTCCTCATGCGGAGCCTTTCGGCCGTCGCACGCGATTGTCCAACTTTCTCAAAGAACAATATGATTATAATTCAAACCCATGTCCACGGCAAACTTCACGTCCGAAAACTGTTCGGCCAGCGTGCCTGCCAACGAAGGCAAAATCACTCGCTCGGTACAGTCATGACCGGCGGCGATTGCGCCAATGCCACGCATTTTCATCGCCAGCAGATCATGGTGTTTGATTTCTCCGGAAATCAACAGGTCGACCCGTTCCGCGACCAGCCGATCAATCCATCCTCCATCAAACGACCCGCCACACACGGCGACTCTCTTGACCTCGGCGTCGGTATCAAAATTCAAAAAACAACCCGCGGTTCGCAGATGATTGTTGACCCGCGCCGCAATCGCAAAGCGCAATTGTGGTTCACTCAAGGTTGAGATTCTCCCCAAGCCCCAGGTCACGCAAGGATCGACGGCGCGCACAATCGAAAGATCCGCCCGTTCAAATTCCAAATCGCTCGGTATCAGCGTCGCATCCGCTTTGAACTCCAACGCGTCCATCAACGCGTCATTCACACCGCCCAGCGCGCTGTCCAGGTTGGTATGCGCCGAATAGACGCTGCGGCGTTGTTGGATAAGGGTCAGCAACAGACGTTGCTCGGGGTTGTCATAATTGATGCCGGTCAGTGGCGTGAAAATCACCGGATGATGCGTGATGATGAGCTCGGCATCCATTGTTTCGGCCAAAGCCCGCGTCGCCTCGGTGATGTCCAGCGTCAGCACGACCGAGCCGACCTCCGCACTCGAGTTACCGATCAACAGCCCACAGTTGTCCCAGGATTCCGCCAGCGGCGGCGGAGCCAGTTGCTCCAACGTGTCCATGATGTCTCTTACTTTAGTCATCTTAATCCCTCACAATCGTCTCGCCCATCGGCTGTCCGCCCGCTCTGTCACTCGATGACACTTCCGCTTCGAGCCCTTTCAATTCATGGACAAGGCGGATGTGTTCCAGACGTCCTGAACCGGCGGCTATCGTCGCCATCCGTTTCGCCAATTTATGAATATAGTCCGGCCACAGCGACGCAGTATGCGCGTCATGTCGAGAGCGGTCAAATAAGATCGGCCCGACATGGGCTTCCAGGTCGGACAGCTTGCGATCTTCTCGATTCGGATCGTCAGCTGAGCCAATGCCGTCCGGCAAAATCAGTTTGAGCAAAGGATAGTGATAACGACCTTCAAAGCTCAATTGCTCGTCCACTATTTCAAACCCCAATTGAATCACGCCGCGCCGCAATTCGGGCAAAGATTTCATCGGTTGTAGGACAAAGACCACGTCGGTCGAGCCACGCGAGGCGACTTCGTCCAGAATGCTTAAAATCTCCAAACCGCCCATGCCGGCGATGACCACACAGTCACCCTCGCGTAAATCGATGCCCCGCAATCCGTCCCCCAACTGTGTTTTCACAAGCGATTCCATGCCCAACCGGGCGATATTACGCCCGGCCACACGAAGTGGGCCCGAACGAATATCCACCGCCAGCGCGGAGCGCGCGCGTCCATCGCGCACCATGTAAAGCGGCAGCCGGGCGTGGTCGGTGCCGACATCGATCAGCCGTGAAAACGAGGCCGGCAACAGGTCGGCGACCCGCGACAGCCGTCCATCCAAAATCGGCAATTGTTTTCGGCGCGGCGCGCGGTCACCGCCCATTTGTGAGGATTCAACCGTCACTTTGATCAATCCAGATAATCTTTAAGTTTTTTGCTGCGGCTGGGATGGCGCAGTTTGCGCAAAGCCTTGGCTTCGATTTGTCGGATTCGCTCTCGGGTGACATTGAATTCCTTGCCAACTTCCTCCAAAGTGCGGGACCGGCCGTCATCCAGGCCGAACCGCAGGCGCAAGACCTTCTCTTCTCTTGGCGTCAGCGTGCCCAGGACATCCAGCAACTGCTCTTTGAGCAAGGTGAACGCGGCCTGATCCGCCGGAGACGGCGCGTCGTCGTCCGGAATGAAATCACCCAGATGGCTGTCCTCCTCTTCGCCGATCGGTTTTTCGAGAGAGACAGGTTCTTGTGAGATCTTCATGATCTCACGCACTTTTTCCACCGTGATATCCATCTCATTGGCAAGCTCCTCCAATTCCGGTTCGCGGCCAAGTTCTTGGATCAATTGTCTTTGCACCCGGATCAGTTTGTTGATGGTCTCCACCATATGGACGGGTATGCGAATCGTGCGGGCCTGATCCGCTATCGCCCGGGTGATCGCCTGACGGATCCACCAGGTAGCGTAGGTACTAAACTTAAAACCTTTTGTATAGTCAAATTTGTCAACCGCTTTGATCAGCCCCAAGTTGCCTTCCTGAATCAAGTCCAAGAACTGCATGCCTCTTCCTGTGTAGCGCTTGGCGATCGACACGACCAGTCGCAGATTCGCCTCACAGAGGTGATCTTTCGCCGACATGTCGCCTTGTTCCATGGCGATCGCGAGCTCTCGCTCCTCTTTCGCCGTCAGCAGATCGACCTTGCCGATTTCCTTGAGGTACATGCGCACCGGATCATCCACGTTGATGGTCTCGTTACGATCTTCTTCCTCGTCCTCTTTGGTCTCTTCTTCCTCTTCCGCCAGCTCTTCGCCGGTATCAGGAAGCACAGTGACACTGAGCTTTTCCAATTCCTCGAGGATGGCCTCTGACTCTTCAAGATCAAGGTCGGTCGCCTCAATGCTGTCCATGACCAGCCGATACGAAATCTTGTTGCCGGTGGTCTGCGCGGCGGCGACCAGTTTGTTCACCAACGTCTCACGCAAAATATCCGAGACCATGCCATTGGTGGCGTTGTCGGCCTTGGGTTCGGCTTCATCTTTCGTGTCGGCCGCTTTCTTCGTTTGTTTCGCCTTGCTCTTTGATGCTTTCTCCTTGGCTTTTTTCGTGGCGGCGGTCGCCTTTTTGCCGGTTGCTTTTTTGGTGGTTGAATTTTTCGCTGTGGCCTTTTTTGTGGTGGTGGCCTCTTTTGTAGTGGCCTTTTCCGGATTCTCCGTTTCTTTCGCTTGCACCTCGGTTTCCGTCATTTCATTTTCAGTTTCAATTCGCTCTTCGTGTTCAGCTGCCATATTTCCTCCCGGTCAATTATTCATACCGCTATTAATTTGATGATCAGTCAGTTTCGCCGACAATCGGTTTTGTCTATAAAACGCGTCTCGTCTAATGTTTCTTTAGACATCCCGCCGCACATACTTATACTTACGGACTTTGCGGGCACTTCACTTTATTTAAAATAAAAACTGTTAAATTTCCGGAAAATCATTGTTTCCCGCGCAATTCATTGTATAGTTTGTTCAATCGCGCCAACTCTTCTCGCCAGTTTTGCTGATCTTCAGCCGTGCTACCTTCCCGATCAAGTTTTGTTGCCAGTTGATCGCGCCGTCCACGAATAAAATCTAGATGGATTTCGGCGGACAGCCGTTTGATGTCCTTCGTCTCGTGGTCGTCCGTCGCCCGATCCGGCAATCTCACCAGGATGCCCGCCAACTGATCGCGCAGGGCGATCTCACCGCCGAAAAACTCATCGGCGAGATTCAACAGACCGGATGTGGTCAGCTCTTTCTCCCGGAAACGTTCCAGCGCCCGGGCCGGAAAGCCGTCAGGGTTCGAGTCGGTGAACATTCGATAGTCCGGCAGACTGTCGGGCGGTCCGGCATCCGGATTCCTTGACAACAAAACCAAAAGATGGGCTTCATTTCGGTTGACATACGATTCGCGCCGGTCCGGCTCCATCAATTCGTCCGGCTCATCAGGTGGCTCGGGAAGGTTTTCGAAAGGTGGCGGTTGAGGGGGAGGAATCGAACGCGTGGCGTGGTAGGTTGGAGCGGCTGAAGATTTGCGTCGCAGTCGATCGACCTCTCGCCGCACCGCGTCGACCAAAGTGCCAAGCGTCTGCGCGGCCTGCGCCAAATAAAGCTCATAGATAATAGCGTTGTCGATCGTCAGCAGGATGTGGCAGATTTCTTCTTGATAGCCAACCGGGTCCAACGTTCCCTGGACCGTGTTGCGCTCTTGCGCCATATGAAACTTATAATCCAACAGTGATTTGGATTCGTTCAACACAGCGCGGAAACGTTCCTCCCCGTTCGCGCGAATATAGTCATCCGGATCCATTCCATCGGGGACCATTAGGACTTTCACTTTGAATTCTTGTTTGTTCAGCAGCTCAAAGCTTCGTTCGGTAGCTGCCTGTCCGGCTCGGTCCGAGTCAAACCCAACGATCACCTCATTGGTATACCGCCGCATCAAACGTACTTGGGCCTCGGTAAGAGCGGTTCCCAAAACAGCGACGGCGCAGTCCACTCCCGCCTGGTGCAGGGAGATTGTGTCCATATAGCCTTCGACCAGCAAAAGGTGGCCGGCTTTGGACTTTTTCGCAAGATTCAATCCGTATAGCACCTGCCCCTTGGTGTAGATCTGTGTCTCAGGAGAGTTGATGTACTTGGGCATTCCCTCGCCCATGATCCGTCCACCGAACGCCACAATGTGTCCCATTTGGTCAATGATCGGAAACATCAGACGGTCGCGAAACAAATCATACCGGTTGTTGGATCGGTTGAGGCGAAACAGACCAGACTTTTCAATTTCGCCGTCGCTGAATCCTTTGGCGCTCAGGTGATCGAGCAGTCCGGTCCACTCATCCGGGGCGTAACCCAGCCCGAAGCGGACCGCCGTCGCGCGGGAAATACCGCGCTCTTTTAAATACGCCCTTGCTCCGGCTCCCGCCGCACCATTTAAGGCATGATAAAAATAGCGAGCCGCCTCGGTATTTGCCGCGAACAGTCGGTCCCGCTGACGATACCTCTCCTGTTGTTTGGGATCCTCGTTTGCCGGCAGCCGCACACCGGCGCGCTCGGCAAGGATCTCCAACGCTCTGCGATAGGGGACTTTTTCAATCTCCCTGATGAAATTTATCACGTCGCCGCCTGTATGACAGCCAAAGCAATAGAAGATTTGTTTGCCCGGTGACACACTGAAAGAGGGCGTGTCCTCGCTATGAAAGGGACACAGGCCAAAAAAATTCGCCCCTGTTTTTTTACTCAACGTGACATATTGCTCGACAACGTCGACAATGTCACTTTTGGCTTTGATCTCCTCCAACAGTTCATCGGGGATCCGTCTACCGTTCGACACGGGCACCTCCTCTGTTTAAGGTCGGTTCATCATTGATCGCGCAACATGCGCCGAGCCGCCAGCCACAGCGCGCACTCCATTCGTTTGCGCATCAGCAGACAGCCAATCTCATATTGATCGAGAAGTGATCCGGTCGCGTTATAGGAGTTGGCCGGACAACCACCACTACAGTAGTATTTCGCCCAACAGTCCTCGCAATAATCCTTTTGCGGCAAGATCAGATTGGTGAAGTCAACGGTTCCTGTCTGCTTCAACTCGAGTGGGTTGTCATGCACATTGCCCATCAAAAACTCCGTTTTACCGACAAATTGATGGCAGGGATAAATGTCTCCATCAGGTGTCACAGCGCAGTACTCAGTGCCCACCCCGCAGCCTTTCAAACGTTTGAACAGACAAGGTCCGCCGTCCAAATCGATATTAAAATGAAAAAAATTGAACGCTTTTTCTGTGAAATCGGTCGCCAGATTGTATTCCGCCAATTTTTCATACTCTTCATAAATCGTCGGCAGATCCTCCATGCGGATCTCATATCCACAGCCATCCTCCGCGACCACCGGCTCCATCGACAGTTGCTCCATGCCAAGATCCACCATGTGCTTGACGTCTTCAAAAAAGCACAGATTTTCACGGGTGAAGGTGCCGCGCACATAGTGCTCCCGCTCTCCTCGTTGTCTGACAAAATTGACAATGTTGTTCACCACAACATCATAGGACCCTTTGCCACCGGCGGTCGGGCGCATGTGATTTTGCACTTCGGGACGCCCATCCAGACTCAGCACACAATTCTTAAAATGTTGATTGATAAAATCGATCTTGTTTTGATCCAGCAAAACGGCGTTGGTCGTGATTGTCAGGCGGATATCCTTGTCGGCCTGCCTGCCCCGCTCCTCGCAATAGGCGACCAGCTCCTCGACCACCGGCCAGTTCAGCAGCGGCTCGCCGCCGAAAAAATCAATGTCGAGGTGGTGGCGTCCCGCCGAATGCCCGATCAAAAAATCGATCGCTTTTTTGCCTGTCTCGACGGTCAGCATGCCTCTCCTGCCGGTGCCGAAATCGCCGGTCTCCGCAAAGCAATAGCGACAGCGAAGGTTGCAGTCATGGCAGATGTGCAGGCACATGGACTTGATGACCGGCCGATCGGGATATAGCTGTGACAATTCTACCTCGACGCGCGGGGCGAATAAATAACCGTCCTCTCGCAGCCGGTCGATCTCCTCACAGACCTGACCAACGTCGGCCAATGAGACATCCTGATCGTCCGCGACGCGCGCCATCCGCTCTGCGGTCGGCGAACTGCCGGAGGCGTCATACAGGCTCAGGCATTCGGCTGTCAGCTCATCGATCATCATAAGTGCTTGAGATTCGGTATCATAAGCGAGAAAATCATCGCGAAATTGAAATGTGTGGACCACTGGTAACCTCCGGGATCAATAATATGTTTGTTGAAAATTGAAAATAGAATAGCGATCGCTCGCTATTCTACTGCAGAATCGACAATGAGCCGTGGCCGGCGAAAACACACTTATTTAAAAACGCGCTCGCACTTCTGATTCGCCACTGTGCAACTGGTTTTACAAGCTGATTGGCAGGATGTCTGACATTCGCCACAGGCGACGCCCGCTTTGCGAATGGTCTGACTCGGTTTGTTCACTAAAATGATGCGTTTCATCTCAATAGCCTCCATAGTTGAATATCCTCGGATTGACAAAATCATTGACGCCATGGTCATGTCACATCTCATTCGTCCTCGTCTTTTTTCAAAAAGCCGAACAGACCTTTTTTCTTAGGCTCCGCGGTCTGCGGGTTCAGTTTGGCCTGCGCCGCCTTGAGCGCGTCCTCCGGCTTGACCACATCGCTGATCGCATCTTTGCGAAATGTGAGCAGGCTGTTCGCCACACTGGTCGAAATAGTGACCTCATCGTCTCTGATATTCACTATTTTACCAATAATTCCACCGATCGTCATGATCTGATCGCCGACTTCCATCGCGTCGCGTTTTTCCGCCTTTTTCTTTTCACGTTTTTTCTCGGGACGAATCAGCAAAAAATACATGACCACGATCAGCAGCACAGGCAACGCCAACATACTGAGCATGCTGCCCGGCGATCCCGACTCCTGCGCAGTCGCCGCGGTGGCCATTAATATACTTAACTGGTTAAACATCTTGTTGTTTCCTCCTCATCTGTCTCGTGTCCCGGCGGACACAAATAACGTGATAAGAATAGCACGACTTTTCGTGTTTTGTAAAGAAAAGGCCTTGGTTTCGGTCGACTTTGTTCGACGTTGAAGCGGGGCGGTTTGACAAATGAGCGTTTGATCTCATTTGACATAGCCGTACGCCGCGAAGAATTCATCTCGAAAGTCCAACAGACGATCTTCAAATATGGCTTGTCTCACCTGTTTCATCAGATTAACCAGGAAATATGTATTATGTAAAGAAGTTAGGCGCAGTCCGAAAATCTCACCCGCTTTGATCAGATGGCGGACGTACGCGCGCGAATAATTTCGACAGGTGTAGCAGTCACAATTTGGATCGATCGGATTGAAGTCACGCGCGAAGCGTTGATCGCGGACAATCAGCCTACCTTGGCTGGTCATGACCGTGCCGTTTCGCCCAATGCGGGTCGGCAGCACACAGTCAAACATATCGATTCCGCGAATCGTACCCTCGATCAGATAGTCCGGCGTGCCGACGCCCATCAGGTAGCGCGGTTTGTCGGACGGCATAAGTGGAGTGACCGCTTCCAGCATCGCGTACAGGGTCTCAGCCGGTTCGCCCACACTAAGGCCACCGATGGCGTAACCGGGCAGATCATGACTGAGCACTTGTTCCAGACTTTGTCTGCGCAAATCAGCGTACATCCCGCCTTGCACAATGCCAAACAAAGCTTGTTCCGCCGCTTCCGGCGCGGCCTCGTGTGTGGCGACGCAGCGCTCCAGCCAGCGGGTCGTGCGCTCCAGCGACGCTTTGATATATGCGCGATCGGCGGGATAGGGGCTGCATTCGTCAAAAGCCATGATGATATCCGCACCCAGCGCGTGTTGAATCTTTATGGAAAGCTCCGGCGTCAACAGATGGCGCGAGCCGTCAAGATGCGACTTGAAGTGGACACCTTCTTCTTTGATGTGTCTGCTGTCGGATAAACTGAAAACCTGAAACCCACCGCTGTCGGTCAGAATCGATCGATCCCAATTCATAAAGCGGTGCAGTTTGCCCGCCTCGCGGACGATGTCCTCACCCGGGCGCATCCAAAGATGATAAGTGTTGGATAAAATAATGCCCGCACCCAGTTCTTTCACCTCTTCCGGCGACAGCGCCTTGACCGTCGCCTGTGTGCCCACCGGCATGAACGTCGGCGTTTCAAACGAGCCATGCGGTGTGTGCACGACACCCGCTCGGGCGCCGGACTGGGCGCAGACATGCAGCGGCTCATACCAAACCGGCCATTTCGATTCATTCTCGTCGCGTTTTTGTTGTGACTTTAACTCACTCACTGTCATTTCTCTTTTCTTTCATGATGAACATCGCGTCGCCAAAGCTAAAGAACCGATATTCGCGTTCGACCGCGTGGCGGTACGCATTCATGATGGTATCATAGCCCGCGAAAGCTGACACCAGCATGATCAAAGTGGACTCCGGCAGGTGAAAATTCGTGATCAGCGCGTCCATCACCTTAAATTGATAGCCCGGGTAGATAAAAATATCCGTATTGCCGGTTTGCGCGCGGACGGTCCCGTCTTCGGCGGCGACTGATTCGATCACTCGGCAGGAGGTCGTGCCGGTGCAGACCACACGCCGCCCGCTTTTCTTGGCACGATTGATCCGCAGCGCGGCCTCTTCGCCTAGCACATAAGACTCACTGTGCATTTTGTGGTCGGTAATCAAATCAGCCTTGACCGGCCGAAATGTGCCCAGTCCAACATGTAAGGTGACCCACGCCACCTCGACACCCTTGTCCTCAAGCGCCTCCAACAGCGAAGTTGTGAAATGCAAACCGGCTGTCGGCGCGGCGGAGGAGCCGTCGTGTCTGGCGTAGACTGTCTGATAGCGATCCGGATCAGCGGGTTTTTCATGAATATAAGGTGGCAGTGGCATAAGTCCGGCCCTGTCCAGAATTTCCTCCCAGATACCTTCAAAAGCAAAACGTGCCACGCGGTTGCCGTTCGGCAGCACTTCCACAATCCGCGCCTCCAGCTCACCCGGCAGAAAAACAACCTCCACGCCTTCTTTCAGTCTGCGGCCCGGCTTGCAAATCACCTCCCAAGTATCAACATTCAGACGTTTCAGCAGCAAAAACTCAACCGGCACGGCGGTCTGTTTTTTTCGACCCAGCAGTCTGGCGTGAATCACCTTCGTGTCATTGAGCACCAGGCAGTCTCCCGGATTCAACAGGTCGACGACATCGGTAAACACACCATCGGTCAAGCTGCCATCCTCTCCGATGATCAGCAGACGGCTGCCATCCCGATCCGGCGCCGGATGCTGCGCGATCAGGCGTTCGGGCAGGTCATAGTAAAAATCACTTCGCCGCAGGTTACATTCTTTATTAGTGTCCATAACCAGCATATTCTAGCAGATACATTTAGAATTACCGTATTTTTCATTCCAATCCGTCAAAAAATGAGGATTTTATGTTCAATTTGTCATGGATTTGCTAGAATATACAAAGCTGATTGGCAGATATGTGGAGTAAATACTCAGAAGAGTGAACCAGGAGGAAAAGATGGCTAAGAAAGTGATCTACGAAGGCGCCGGCGTCGCAATTGTGACCCCTTTTAATGAATCAGGCGTTGACTATAATAAATTCAAAGAATTGATCGAGCGTCAAATCAAAGCGGGCACCGACGCGATCATCGTCTGTGGGACGACAGGCGAGGCTTCCACCATGCCCGATGATGAGCACATCGAAGTGATCCGCTTCGCGGTCGAGGTGGTGAATAAACGCATTCCGGTAATCGCCGGCACCGGCAGCAATGACACCGCGCACGGCATCGAGCTGTCCAAGATGGCGGAGGAGACGGGGACCGACGCGCTGCTCCTGGTCACGCCTTACTATAACAAAACCAGTCAAAAAGGATTAGTTGAGCATTATAAGAAAACCGCCGCGGCGGTCAATCTGCCGATCGTGCTGTACAATGTGCCCTCGCGCACCAGTCTCAATATCGCTCCGACCACCTACGAGGCCTTGGCGGAAGTCGATAACATCGTCGCGATCAAAGAATGCAACATTCACCAGGTGGCTGAGACCATGCAGCGCTGCCCGGGCGCCTTCACCTACTATTCCGGCGAGGACGGACTGGTTGTGCCGTTGATGGCGCTTGGCGGAAAAGGCGTGATCTCGGTGCTGTCCAACGTCTGGCCGGAGCGCGTGGTCGAGCTGACTCACTCTTTCCTGGACGGTGACGTCCGCGGCGCCGCCGAGATTCAGGTCAGCCTGCAGGCGCTGGTCAACGCGCTGTTCTCCGATGTCAACCCAATCGCCGTCAAAGAGTCGATGAACATGATGGGGTTGGAGGTTGGCGAGTGCCGCCTGCCACTCACCACGATGACCGAAGAGGGCGCGGCCAAGTTGGAGACCTGCCTCAAGACTTACGGTCTTTTGGACTAATCTTTAATAACCGATCATTCACGCAAGCATTTGAAGATCGCGGCCATGTTTGACCGCGATCTTGTAAATCTTACGTGAACAAAAAATATGAGGAAAGAAATATGAGAATTTTATTGTCAGGCTGCTGCGGGCGGATGGGACGAGTCATAACCGGGATCGCGAACAACAGAGAGGATTGCGAGGTGGTCGCCGGCTTGGACCGCGTCTTGGATCCAAACCTACCGTTCCCTGTCTTCGCCAATTCCGCGGACTGCGACGTCGACTACGATGTGCTGATTGATTTTAGCAATCCTTCGGCCTTGCCCGGAGTCATCGATCTCTCCAAACGAACCGGCAAGCCTTTGGTCGTCGCGACCACCGGGCTGAGCGAGCGGGAGACCGCCGATCTGAACCGACTCAGTCAGACCAACGCCGTGTTCACTTCGGCGAACATGTCTCTCGGCATCAACATCCTGATCAAACTGGCGCGGGATGCGGCGAAGACACTCTATCCGGACTTCAACATCGAGATCATCGAGGCGCATCACAATCAAAAGGTGGACGCTCCCTCGGGAACGGCTTTGATGATCGCTGATGAAATCAAGGACGCGCTCGATGATGAGGCTGTGTTCTACCGATACGAACGTCAGTCATTTCGCGAGAAGCGCGTGGCCAACGAAATCGGAATCTCCGCCATCCGTGGAGGCACGATCGTGGGTGAGCACGATGTGATGTTCGCCGGATCTCAGGAAGTGTTGACCATCAAACATTCCGCGCAGTCACGCGAAGTGTTCGGCGAGGGCGCGATCGCGGCCGCCTTGTTCCTGCACGGCAAGAAGCCGGGGCATTATGACATGAACGATTTGATCAGCGCGTCAATTGACTGATTTTCATCGTTCTCCTGTCACCTTTACTTAGGCGTCAATAATACTAAAACGAAGCAAACGATTAAAACAAACAAAGTGGATACACGAATTTTAAACGGATGATGATCGGACAATGGACTCTTTGGACAACCGATTGAGGCAAACTCAATCGGTTGTCTTCTTGAATTCTTCGATCCACTTGAGGCTGCGTCCGGCGTACGCCACTCCTCTGTTCTTTTTGCCCTTGACTTTTTCAGTCAATGGCGCGATCAGACCGAAATTGGCGTTCATTGGCTGAAAGTTTTGAATTCGCGGATCGGAGACATAATGTGACAGCGCGCCGATCATTGTGATTGGCGGCAAGATGAAATCAGCCGGACCGCCTTTAGCCAATCGCGCGGCGTTGACGCCGGCGACCAGCCCGGACGCGATGGACTCCACATAGCCTTCCACGCCGGTCATCTGACCGGCAAAAAACAATCCCGGTCGAGTAAGGGCTTCAAATCCGGCGGATAAAAAGCCGGGTGAATGCAAAAAGGTATTACGGTGCATCACTCCATAGCGAGCGAAGACCGCGTTTGCCAAACCCGGTATCAGGCCGAACACTCTGCGCTGCTCGCCAAACTTAAGTCGGGTCTGAAAGCCGACCAGATTGTACAGCGTTCCCGCCCGATCGTCCTGGCGCAGCTGGACACAGGCGTAAGGCATTTTCCCGGTTGCCGGATCAACCAGGCCGACCGGCTTGAGCGGTCCATAGCGCATCGTGTCCACGCCGCGCTTCGCCATGGTTTCAATCGGCATGCATCCTTCAAACACAATCTCGCGCTCAAACTCTTTCACATCCGCCAATTCAGCGTTGATCAGCTCATGGTAAAAAGCCAGGTATTGTTGCTCGTCCAACGGGCAATTCAAATAGTCTGCTCCACCCTTGTCGTATCTCGACTGGCGAAACACTACCTGCTGATCCAACGATTCCAAAGTGACAATGGGAGCGGCGGCGTCAAAAAAATACAAGCGATCCATGCCAAGCAGCGAACCAATCTGTTCGAACAGCCCTCCATCAGTCAGAGGACCGGTCGCGATCACCACAATTTCGGCGTCGGGGATGCCGGACACTTTTTCAGTTCGTTGATGAATCAGCGGATGCCGTTTGATTTTCTCGGTGACCGAGGCGGCGAACAAATCCCGATCCACCGCCAGTGCTCCGCCGGCGGGCAGTCTGTGTTGGTCAGCGGATTGAATCAGCTCGGAACCCAGCAGACGCAACTCCTCCTTCAACAGCCCAACGGCGTTTTCCACCGCCGCGGCGCGAAATGAGTTGCTGCACACCAGCTCTGCGAAATCATCGCTTTTGTGCGCCTCGCTTTTGTCGAGCGGCTTCATCTCAAGCAATTCCACTTGAATTCCACGAGACGCGATTTGCAAAGCGGCTTCACAGCCCGCCAAACCGGCGCCGACCACGGTGACTGTTTTTGTGCTCATAACCAAGTCCTGCCTTAATTAATCAATTCAGATTCGAAACGGCCTTTTCGCAACGCACTTCACCAAATCATCCGTCCTCCGCGCCACCCTCCTCAGCCGCGGACGCGCCGGATTTCTTCGCGCTCTTTTTTCGTTGATTGGTCGGACATTCCTTGTTTCCACATCTGACATAGGTTTTGCCCCGGAAACGCTTCTCGACCATGTAGCTGCCACAGACTTCACAGTTTTGATTGTCCAACGGCATGTCCCAGCTGATGAAGTCGCAATCCTTGTCATTGGTCTTCTCACAAAGGTAAAAGACGCTTCCTCTTTTGGATTTGCGTGAAACAATATCCGATCCGCATTTGGGGCAATGGGTACCGGTTTTCACGACGATGCTGTTGGTGTACTTACACTCCGGGAATCCGGAGCAGGCGATGAAGCTTCCGTAGCGGCCGTCCTTGATGACCAGCTCTTTGCCACATTCGGGGCACATCTCACCAGTCTTCTTATCTTCGATCACTATTTTCTCAATGTTTTCATACGCGTCTTCGACCTTTTGATGAAATCCCGGGTAGAACGAATCCAACAACTCCACCCAGTTTTGATCGCCGGACTCCACCGTGTCGAGGCCGTTTTCCATCGAGGCGGTGAACGACTCGTTGATATACTCATCAAAGTTGCTGCGCAGCATCTCCGTGACGGTGCGTCCCAGCTTAGTCGGCACAAGCTGGCGTTGGTCTTTTTCAGCGTAGCGCCGATCCAAGATTGTAGAGATGGTGGGCGCGTAGGTAGACGGTCGACCGATGCCATCCTCTTCCATCGCTTTGATCAGCGAGGCCTCGGTGAACCGTGGCGGAGGCAAGGTGAATTTCTGTTCGGGCAATTTCTCTTTGCAGCTCAGCTCTTGTTTTTCGACCAGAGGAGGGATGATCGATTTGGCCGCCGCCTCTTCCTCCTCTTCTTTCTTTGTTTTCTCTTTGTTAACGTCCTCATACGCCGCTAAAAAACCGGCAAACACGATCTGCTCACCTGTGGAGCGGAACAATTGATCCGCGCAGGTCGTCGAGACAGTTAATGTGTCGATGCTGGCGTTCGCCATCTGAGAGGCCAGGAAACGATCCCAGATCAGACGATACAGCCTGAACTGATCATTGGTCAGCAATTCTCGAATCTTCATCGGCTGATAATCGAAGTGAGCCGGGCGGATCGCCTCATGGGCGTCCTGCGAGGCGCTTTTATTTGTATATGTGTTGGGCTTTTTGGGAAGGTAGTCTTCACCATAGCCACTCAGGATCAACCGTTTCGCCTCAGCTAGGGCCTCATCTGATATGCGGACCGAGTCGGTACGGATATAGGTGACCAAGGCAGTCGGACCCACTTCGGGCAAATCGACGCCCTCGTACAGCTGTTGAGCGATGCTCATGGTCTTGCGCGCTGAAAAGCCAAGGCGTCGAGCGGCTTCCTGCTGCAGTGTGCTGGTGGTGAACGGAGCGGCGGGTTTGCGCTTACGATTGCCTTTCTTGATCTCCTCGACGATAAAAGGCTTGTTGTCAATGGCGGCAAGCACTCGATCCGCCATCTCCTTGTTCTTCAACTTCACAACCTGTGGCTTATTACCGGCACCTTTATGAACACCGTGATATTTCGCCTTGAACGTTTCTTTTTTCTCTGTCTCGAGGACAACGTGAAGATTCCAATATTCTTCCGGTTTGAACGCCTCAATCGCCTCTTCGCGTTCGACAATCATCCGTGTCGCGACCGACTGAACACGTCCGGCGGACAGCCCTTTTTTAATCTTTTTCCAAAGAACCGGACTGATCTCATAGCCAACGAGGCGGTCCAAGATGCGCCGCGCCTGCTGGGCGTGCATCAAGTCCTCATTGATCGGCCGTGGCTGTTCGATCGCCTGTCGCACAGCCTTTTCGGTAATCTCATTAAAAGAGACCCGACATTCACTGGCCGGATCGATCTTCAACACATTGGCGATGTGCCAAGCGATCGCCTCTCCCTCGCGGTCCGGGTCAGTCGCGATGAACACGCGATCGGCGTCTTTCGCGAGCTGTTTCAGTTCTCGGACAACCTTTTCCTTGCCGGGCATGGTGATATATCTGGGTTTAAACTCATTTTTCACATCCACTCCCAGTGTGGAAGACGGCAGATCTCGGATATGTCCGACAGAAGCCGAAATGACGTAATCCGGTCCCAGATAGCGCCCAATGGTTTTGGCCTTGGCCGGTGATTCAACGATAACTAAGTTTTGCGACATGTTCCAATCCTTTGCGTATGATGATCAGATAATTTCAATTAAGCGATTCGCGCACGGTCGAGCCAGCCGCGCCTTCGCTTCGCCACCGCGATTAGAGCGAGCGACTCGGTCGTCGGCGCATAGTTTAATACAAAAACGGCGCAGTCATCGAAATCATCGGACAAAGCTCTGCAAGTCCGGTTAATTTATGACAAGGCGCACACTTTGTCAAACTTTCCCCCGACAAACTGTACAACACTCTTTCAAGAATTTTCAACCTAAGTTCCTTAATCAATATAAATATGGTACGCAAAGAACACCGGCAATTCGGCGCGTGGGTGGGCGTATTTTTGGAGAGATGCCACCTTGTCAGCGACTTTGAGACATTATGACAAATGATATTTTCCGGCCGTCTTGCTGATTTCACCACTTATCTCATGTCGCATCAGATGGTCAAAAAATACCTCCTCGGGTAATCGGCTGGCGATTTTGAGTTCGGCCACTGTCAGCGGACCGGCGCTCAGCAGAGAGGTCAGCTCGCTGTCACCCCTCTTCGTGGAAAGATTCAAGTCATCCGTCGGTTCGTTTTCCGACTCAGCTAAAAGTCGATGACCGGACAAATACGGAAGCAAGTCCTGCGGTTCCAGCAAGGGAGTCGCCCCCTCACGCAGCAAGTGGTTGGTGCCTTGGCTGGTCGGAGAATAGATTGTGCCGGGCAGCGCCAGGACCTCCTTTCCCTGATCCAGCGCGAAATTCGTGGTGATCATGGTACCGCTCTTTCTCGCTGCCTCGATGACGACCAGCGCGTCCGACAACACACTGATCAAGCGGTTGCGGGCCGGAAAGTGTTGCTTTCGGGGAGGCGTGAGCGGTGGATATTCGCTGATCAACAAACCGCGGGCACTCAAGGCGTCAAAAACATTCCGATTGTCGCGAGGATAGCAAATATCCAATCCACAGCCCAACACCGCGGCGGTCTTGCCTCCATTTTTCAAACACACCTCGTGCGCCAATCCGTCAATTCCCGCTGCCATTCCGGAAACGATCGTCACCCCCCGCAGCGCCCAATCGCCAACCATATATTTTGTGGCCTTTACGCCATAGGGCGACGGTCTTCTCGTGCCGATCACACTGACGCATACGTCAGGCGGCGGCATGTCAAGCGGACCTTTCAGATATAAAAAAGGAGGTGGATGAAGATTGGCATATGGCGCGATCGGATAGTCGGCCTCGCCGGGTGACACGATACGGATCTTATGTTCAAGCGCGCTTTGCACCCGTCGCTCCGTCCGCGCTCGAAAGTCGCGACTGGTCATCAGAGGGACAACGTTGGCTATTTGCTCTTTCGTCAAATCCAACGTGCGTAAACATTCGCGCCAACCGGTTGCCGACCAATGATCGGGTAAACTGATCGCGCGCGTCATCAGTTTGGCACTTAAAAGAGCATGTGGGTATCTCAGGCTGCTCATGCCTTCCTGCAAGGCAACCTTGACAGCGAAAGTCTCCGGATCCATCACAGCCCACCTCTTCTAAACTGCGCCGCTTCTGCGATGTGGCGGGTGGCGACTTTTTCCTCCTCATCCAAATCAGCCAATGTGCGCGCGACTTTTAGCAACTTCCGATAGGATCTCACGCTTAAGCGCAGCCGCTCAGCGTATCTCAACGAGGCGCGCACGCAGTGATCGTCCACCCGAAACAGTTGGGCAAGTTCTCCGCTCGTCACTATTGAGTTTAGCAGCGCCTTGCCGTTCAGCTCCCCATTTCGTTCTCGTTGCAAGGCGCGGGCCTTCTCCACCCGCACTCTCATGCTCTGCGCGGTGATCAATTTTCCACTTTGCGCCACGTTGATCAGTTCAGCTGTCTCAACCCGCTGCATTTCCAACCAAATATCGATCCGGTCGGCAAAAGGTCCGGCGAATTTATGACGATAGGATTGGATCTCATGTTCCCTGCAGGTGCAGGGATTGTGAGCGCTTTGGTCCAGATAGTTGCCGCAAGGACAAGGGTTGGCGGCGCCCACCACCAAACAATTTGCCGGAAAAGTCGCCGCGTGGTTGTGCCTTCGTATGTAGACCTTCTTTTCTTCCAATGGTTGCCGCAAAGCGGCAAGAGATTTGTTTGAAAACTCATGCAGCTCGTCCAAAAACAGCAGGCCATTGTGAGCCAGCGACAATTCACCGGGTGCCGGAATTTTGCCACCGCCACACAGCGCGGGGATACCTGTGGAAAAATGAGGTGAGCGTACCGGTCGATCAAACTTTAAATGAGGCATCTCCAACAGCAGACCCGCCGCACTGTATACACGCATAATTTCAAGTCGTTCGAGATCATCAAGATCGGGCAACACACCACCCAAAAATCCGGCGAGGCGTGTCTTGCCGCACCCCGCACTGCCGATCATCACAATGTGATGTTGACCGGCGGCCGCGGCGAGCAGCGCGCGCACCGTCATGGCTTGGCTCGGAATCTCGACGATATGAGAACTGACCTCCAGACAGCCGGGCAGCTTTGTCACTCCACCCGTGGCCTTGTCGCTCCGCTCTCCGCACTGAAATAAATTGGACAACTCTCCCGCTGTTTTCGATTCCAACGCCCGGATAACGGTCACCGCCTCCGAAAGTCGTTCCACACCGATAACCGAACAGGTCGAAATTTGGCACTCGGGCACGTTCGCTGAGGGCAATATGACAAATTCATATCCGGCGGCGGCCAATTGCTCAACCCGAATCAGCGCGCCACGGACCGGCAACACATCGCCCTTTAATGAAAGTTCTCCAAACGCCGCCACTTTTCCGACCATCTCGGTTTTGTCCAACGCCGACAAGACAGCCAGCGCCAATGGCAGATCATAGCTCGACCCGTGTTTGACGACCCAGCCCGGTTGGAAATTCGCGATCACCGTTCCGGCGGGCAGGCGAAACCCGTAGTGTTTGAGCGCGCCGATCACCCGTCGCACCGCGTCTTTGCGAGACGTGTCGGCCAATCCGGCAACTTCAAAGCGCGGCATGCCGGGAAGGACCGAAACTTCAATATGCACAATCTCACTTTCAAGTCCGCTCAAACTGCCACACGCGACTCGGGCGTAGCACGTCCTATCCTTGTCCCTATATCCGCCGTTCCCACCGGGCACGCCCGTGATTGACACCACGCGCCCGACCTGAATCCGCCTCGAGTCCGCCAAAGGCCGGACATCGGCCGCTTCTTCAACTTGAACAGCGGAAGGGCGAGCGGACGAATTGTTCTCGCTGAAACGTTGACCGTGTGTCAGCCTCATCGCGACCGCCTCCTCTCTTCCCATCATTTTTACATCTTCCGTCGCGCGATCTGTTATGGTTTTTCAGCAAAATGCGACATTTTCCAAAAACGATCGAAAAAGAGACCTCAACCTGTTAAAATATCGGCGCAGCTAAATGTAGCGTCCATAATAGAGGAGCTCACATATATAAACACGAGTAGGTACACGAGAGGCGAATTTATGAAATTAGGAATTGTCGGACTGCCAAATGTTGGCAAAAGCACACTGTTCAACGCGATCACAAAAGCAGGCGCGGAATGCGCCAACTATCCATACTGCACCATCGAACCAAATATCGGAGTGGTGTCTGTGCCGGACGAACGACTGGACAAGTTGACCGAAATGTACAATCCCAAGAAGCGGTCACCGGCGATTGTGGAATTCGTCGACATTGCCGGTCTGATCTCGGGCGCCAGCAAGGGTGAAGGTTTGGGCAACAAGTTTCTCGCGAACATCCGCGAAGTGGACGCGATCCTACATGTCGTGCGTTGTTTCGACGACTCCAACATCATCCATGTGACCGGTTCGACCGACGCGCGCCGAGACATCGAGACGATCAATCTCGAGCTGATTTTTTCTGATATTGAATATTTGGAACGGCGCCTGGACAAACTGGAAAAAATGAGCAAAGGCGGTGACAAATCTTTCCTTCCACAAATCGCTTTATACCAACGCATCATGTACACTTTGGAAAATGGGCAGTCCGCCCGCACGGTTGAGGTGTCGACAGCCGAACAGGAGTATACAAAGGATTTGAATCTTTTGTCAGCCAAACCAATTCTCTATCTCGCCAACATCGATGAGGACGAGATCGCCACTCCGGATGAAAACATCCATGTTCGTGCTGTAAAGGAGATCGCCTTGGCCGAAGGCGCGCAGGCGTTGGTGGTCAGCGCGCGAATCGAAGAAGAAATCGCCATGCTGGAAGACGAGGAACGGTTGGTTTTTTTGCAAGATTTGGGACTCAGCGAGTCGGGGTTGGATAAAATCATCAAGTCCAGCTACGCTCTTTTGGGGCTCATTTCATTTTTGACCGCGGGACCGGATGAGTGCCGCGCCTGGACCATCACCAAAGGAACGAAGGCGCCACAGGCCGCCGGGAAGATCCATTCGGACTTCGAACGTGGTTTCATCCGCGCGGAAATCGTCTCTTATGAGGATTTGACACAAAGTGGCGGGATGGCCGGCGCCAGAGAAAAAGGGCTGGTTCGTTCGGAAGGGAAAGAATATGTCGTGCAGGACGGCGATGTGATTTTATTTCGTTTCAATGTCTGATCCACGTGAACCGATTTCTTTCGCGGTCGCGCGTTGGCGGAAATGGTCTGCGGCGCGAAGCCGCGATTTTTCTTGTGATTTTCGGACGTGTCTCGCACGATTGATTTGCATTTTCGACTTATATTTCCGCTTAACTCGCCGGCCTATCTCGCCACCTTATCGCGCCGTCTTATCTCACAATCTTATCTCGCCGTCACAATGCCTCGAGGCTCCAACTCCTCGCGGACAAAAGCTGCCACCGCCTCCCGTAGCGCCGCCCTGCCGTCATTGTTGATCACTGTGCGGTGACCGAGCGTCTCATACTCATCTTGGGACATCTGCACCGAGATTCGCCGGCGCGCCTCATCCTCGGCCATGCCTCGCCGGATCAAACGGCCGACCCTCACCTCGTCATCCGCGCGAACCACGATGATGTAATCGCAGACGTCCAAAAATCCATTTTTCACCGGTATTGGCACATCCAGCACTACCGCCTTCGCGCCGCCTTTCTCCTCCTTGCGCAACGCCGTCTTCATCTCACTGATCACATTGGCGTGCACAATGGAACTCAATAGATCAATTTTATTCTTATCCCGAAACACAAGGTCCGCCATTTTCTTGCGATCGACGGCACCGTCCGCATCGATCATCTCATCACCAAAGGTCTCCCTAATTTGTTCGATCGCCACACCGCCGGCGGCCGTCGAACGGCGAGACAGTTCATCGGCATCGATCACCGACAGCCCCCGCTCAGACAACATCTCGGAAAGCGCTGACTTTCCGCTGCCGATTCCCCCAGTCACTCCTATAACAAACATATAGATACACGCTCCTCACCGCACATCAAACCAGTTGGGACCCATACTCAAACTCACTTCCAAGGGTACCGACAGCCGCGCGGCGCCCCCCATGCAGGCGCGTAGAATCTCACCCGCCTGTTCCACCTCTTCTTCAGGCACTTCCAAGATCAGCTCATCATGGACTTGCGAGATGATGCGCGCCCGCAGACCGGCAGCGGCCAACTCCCGGTCCACCTGAATCATGGCCAGACGCATGATGTCCGCAGCGGTACCCTGCACCGGCGAATTCATCGCGGCGCGCTCACCAAACATCCGCACACTGTAATTTTTTGATTTCAGCTCCGGAATTGGGCGTCGCCTGCCGTAGAGCGTGTCGATATAACCCTGCTGTTTCGCCAACTCAATCAACTCATCCAGATACACCCTCACTTCGGGATATTTGTCATAGTATCCGGCGATATATTGTTTGGCGTCCTTCACCGCGATGCCGAGGTCCTTGGCCAAACCAAAATCACTAATCCCATATATGATGCTGAAGTTGACCGTCTTGGCTGCCGCCCGCATCTCCGACGTCACATCGGCAAGATCCACCCCAAACAAACCTGAGGCGGTCGCCTTATGAATGTCTTTGCGATCGCGAAACGCCGCGATCATGTTTTGATCTCCGGAAAGGTGGGCGAGCAGACGCAGTTCGATCTGCGAATAATCCGCGTCGATCAGAATATGTCCCTCCGACGCGACAAATGCTTTTCTAATCTCCCTGCCGCGCTCCAGACGGATCGGGATGTTTTGCAGATTCGGGTCGGACGAGCTCAACCGCCCCGTCGTCGTAAGATTTTGATTGAACGAACAATGGATGCGTCCGTCTTCTTTGATGTATCCGTTCAGCGCGTCCACAAAAGTGGATTTCAACTTGGTCAACTGTCGGTATTCGACAATTTTCCCGATAATCGGATGAAACGGGCGCAGGCGTTCCATTTCATCGTTGTCGGTCGAAAATTGTTTGGTCGCGCTTTTTCGACCGGTCGGCAGGCCGAGCTCCTCGTATAAAATCACCCCAAGTTGTTTGGGAGAATTGATGTTGAATTCATGACCGCTGAGCGCGAAGATTTCCTCCTCCAACGAGCTGATGTCCTCAGCGAATTGAATCGCCAGCTCATCCAAGACTACATGGTCCACCGGAAAACCGGCGTGCTCCATGCGCCCAACGACCACCGCGAGCGGCATGTCCATCTCATACGCCAGTTTATTCAAACCGCGCTCCCCGATCAACTGACGCTGCCGTTCACTGAGCTCGCGCAGGGCCCGCAGCGTCTCGGCAGGTCCCGCCAGATCGGTCAACTCACCCATCTCCTGGTTGTAAAGCATGGACAAAGTGGTGTTCGCGCCTTGAAGCTGGTTGAGCACATAGGCTGCCGAACAGACATCAAAAGGAGGATTGCGCAGTCTTCCATCGAACATTCGGAACCAGTTTTTGAGATCATAGCCCACCAGTTCGAGGTTCAACTCACACAGGACGGCGAACACGTCGGCGATCTCTTGAGGCGTGTCCAGCACAAACGCCCTTCCATCCTCCAACCCAAGACTCATCCGCGCCGGTTCGTCCTCCGGTGTTCTTTCGACATCCAAGAAGACAAGGGGTTTGCTGTCCGCCTGTCCTTCTTCCTTTAAAAGGTGGATTAATGAGTTGGCACTGATTGGTTTGGGCTCAAATCCAGGTACCCGCTCCCCGGATGATTCATCAGCCCCCTCCAAGGATGTCGGCCTTAAATCGAATTTGCGTATAATCGAGTTCAATGAGTATTTTGCCAACACTTCGTAGGCGCGGGTGTCGTTCAGATCGTCGGGCAACTTTGCGAAATCCGCCGAACGTTCGACCGGCGCGTCCAGCACGATGGTGGACAACTCACGCGAAAGTAGGGCGTTCTCTTTCGACTCCTCCATCTTTTTCTTTTGCGCGGGTTTCAGCTCATCCAGATTCGCGTAGATGTTCTCAAGGGACTTATACTTGCTGATCAACTGAATCGCGCCTTTCTCACCAATCCCCTTGACGCCCGGAATGTTGTCCGATGGGTCACCCATGATGGCCTTCACCTCGATCAGCTCACGTGGCGTCACCTGATATCGCTCAAAGACCGCCTCGACATCGTAGAGCTTCGCCGTCCCGCCCGCCTGGCGTCCTTCCGGCATGACCACCGTCACCCGGTCGCTGACCAATTGAAAGCTGTCCTTGTCCCCACTTAAAATATATACTTCAAAGCCTTCCTTTTCGTATTGCTTGGACAATGTTCCCAAAAGGTCGTCCGCCTCGTAGCCGGCCAACTCGATTCTCGCCACATTCATTCCATCCAGGATCTCCTTGACAACCGGAAACTGCGCACTCAATTCTTCGGGCATCGGTTTGCGCTGAGCCTTGTACGCCTCAAATCGCCGATGGCGAAAGGTCGGCTCCGAACGATCGAACGCCACGCAAAGATGGGTCGGACTCAACAAGTTCATATAGCGAGCGCAAATATTCAAAAAAGTAAAGACAGCTCCGGTCGGCGTGTTGTCCGCCGCCGAGAAGCGGGCGTTGGGGCCCAGTCCGTAGTACGCCCGATGCATGATGCTGTGTCCATCAACCAATAGAATTTTATTCATTATCCTCAACCTTTCTCACAATGGATATGCTGTTTTATCAGATCTTCAAATTGATCCCAAGGTGGCACATCCTCCAGCGGCGCCGTGATGTCCAGCCTTGTTTTTCTTGTCGGATGCCAAAATGAATAGCGATGCGCCAGCAAGGCGATCGGCTGTCCGTGCCTCGCCGTCTCGTTATATCTTTGATCACCCCAAATCGGGCAACCCGCCTCCGCCAGCTGCACACGGATCTGATGCGCCCTGCCGGTCTCAAGCTCGATTCGCAACAGCGAAAGTCCGCCTTCCCGGCTGGAGCCGATATGCTGATAGCGAAGCACCGCCATTCGGCCGCCGGCCGATTTTGAGGAAACCTGAACCCGATTGGCGGCGCGGTCTTTTTTCAATGCGTTTTTCAACACGCCGTTGGATTGTGGCGGTCGCCCGCTCACCACTGCCAGATATTCTTTTTCCACAGTGCGGGTGCGGATCTGCTCCGACAGTCTGGATGCGCTTTTGGACGTGCGGGCGAAAACCATCACGCCGCGGACAGGCTGATCCAGTCGGTGAACCAGACCGAGAAACACGTTTCCCGGCTTGTTGTATTTTTCTTTGATATAGGTCTTTAAAATTGTCAGCATATCCGGTTTTCCGGTGTGGTCTTGCTGTGACAGCACACCGGCCGGCTTGATCGCAGCAATCACCTGATTGTCTTCATACAAGATGACAATCGGATCGTTCAACCCGGGATACACGAAGACAAAGTGATCCTCATCCTCACCAATTGATTCATCATTTTGTGGCTGATCTGGTAAAATCATCAGAGCACTCCTAAACGTCCGCGCGCCGGTGACAAGACGCGCCGCGAATGAACAAGCTTTCATTATTATAGTTTGAGAACCCTCATCCTGCCAATGAACGGCTTAAGTTCCGCCAGCCGGATGGTTGGGACTGAGATGATTGGGACTGATTTTAATCTATAATATTTGAAACCGACAAATTTAGAGAAAAGAAGGTGATACCGTGGGCACGCATATATTGATCGTGGATGATGACGTGGTCGTCCACGAATCCATCGGCCTTTATCTGGACAACGAACATTACACGCATAGCTCGGCCTACAACGGCCTGGATGTTGAGAAAATGATCGAGCTCGAAGACCCCGATCTCATTTTGCTGGACATCATGATGCCGGGCAAGTCCGGCACCGAAGTCTGTCGGGACATTCGCCGCACCAGCAATGTCCCTATCATCATGTTGACCGCCCGCGGCGAGGAGATCGACCGCATTTTGGGACTTGAACTGGGCGCGGACGACTATATCGTCAAACCGTTCAGCCCCCGCGAGGTTGTGGCGCGCATCAAGGCCGTCCTGCGCCGCATCTCGGAGACGCCTCAACGAACCGGAAATCAGATCAGTTTTCCGGGGCTGGAGATTAATCTGGACAACTATCGCGTGAAAGTGGACGGTCAAGACATCGCCTTCACACCCAAAGAAGTCGAAATCTTGTATCTACTCGCCTCCCACCCCGGTCAGGTCATGGATCGCAGCCAAATTCTTTCCAAAGTCTGGGGCTATGATTATTTCGGCGACACGCGCACCATTGACACCCACATCAAGCGCATCCGCCAGAAAATCGCCTCAAAAGAAGGTACCTACGCCTTGATCACCGTCTACGGAGTGGGCTACAAATTCGAGGCGTGATTTTGAGATATAAGAAAGAAAGCGAGCACCACCTGCGACAATGAGGAACAGCGTTTTTCTAAGACGTTTGATGACGATCGTCATCTTTTCCATTTTGACCTCAGCGCTCCTGACGCTGATCGTCTATTCGGTGACCTCGAACTGGGTGTTTCGCAACGTGAGCGCAAACAACATGCGCAGTCGCGCGGCTTATATTTCCAACCAAACCACTCGGTTCGTCCAGCAGGATATCACCGATCTGCGCTACAATGACATCCTTGTAACCGCGGGCGAGATGACAAACTCCTGTATCGCGGTTTTTCTATACCGCGATCCGGTTGTCGTGATCAAAAAGAACGCGAACGAGGCGTTTACCGAAGACACTGTCAATGATGGATTGCGAGAGATGCTATCCAGGCGGGAGGTCATTGAGAGCAGCAAGTCCATCGATTTCACCATACAAGCGGGCGAGGACAAGACCGATGTTTTGATCGTCGGCTTTCCCGTGGAGGTGACCGATATCTACAGCGACACCCGATCGATCGAGGCCGGCGTCTTCATCATGCAGTCCTTTGACGACATCGCCGCGGGCTACAGCAACTTAAATCTAGCGCTGATCTTATCTTCGAGCATCGCATTTTTGCTGATGATCTTCCCGGTTTTTAGGGTCGCCAATCATCTGGTCAAACCGATCAATCAAACTCGAGATGTCGCGCTGGCCATGTCAAACGGCAATTTCTCATTGCGCGCGGACGCTTCACAACAAGGAGAAGTAGGCGAATTGGCTCAGGCCATCAACAACCTGGCTTCCGACCTCGACCGCACGGTTGGCGCCTTGATGTCCGAAAAAAATCGCCTGCAGCAAATTTTGGATGGATTGAATGAGGGAATCTTAGCCATAGACGAACACGATCGTATCACTTTGCTGAATCCCGCCCTTTTCCGCCTACTGGGTTTCAACCGGCACAAACTGTCATCACACATCCGGCGAAGCGATGATGACGACGACCCGGAGTCACTCGAAGGAGGGCCGGAAGACAGCGGGACGGAGCCGATCATCGACCAACAGATCGATCTGAAAAGTGGCGCGCTAAGTGAACTCATCCCTGAGGTGTTGCTCAAAGACTTTGAACAGGTGCTGAGCCGTCAAAGCAGCCATCATCGTACAATTCAGATAAAGAACCGTGTTTTGTTTGTACAATACGAAGTTCTCAAGAACGCCAATGATGAGCGCGTAGGCGTCATGGGCCTGTTCAGAGACATTACAGAGAGTGAAAAACTGGAGCAAACAAGGCGCGACTATGTCGCCAACATTTCACACGAATTACGTACTCCGTTGACCGCCATGCGGGCGTTGATCGAACCTTTGCAGGATGGCATGGTCAAAAGTGATGAGGATCGACAGCGCTATTACAGCATCATCCACAACGAAACCATTCGACTGACCCGGCTGATCGATGACATGCTGGAATTGTCCCGGATTCAAGCCGGCCAATTGCCGCTGGAGCGGGTCACGTTCCGGATTGACGAGGTTGTGGAATCAATTGAAAACAAATTTGGCGAGGTCGCTCTCAAAGCCGACATAGAATTGGACATATCCCCGGAGTTGAACGAGCTCTCACCTTTGTTCTCCAACCCTGACCGACTGGAACAGGTATTGGTGATCTTGATCGACAACGCGTTGAAATTCACTCCGGCAAACGGCACCATCAGTATTTGGGGCAAGGAGCTTGCGGGGTCGGTGGAGATCTCTGTTCAAGATACCGGTGAAGGCATCTCGCAGGAGGACTGCGAGCACATCTTTGAACGTTTCTACAAGGTCGACAAAGCCCGTGGACGGTCCGGCACCGGGCTGGGGCTGTCCATCGCCTCGGAGATTGTCCGCCTGCTGGGTGGACAAATCAGTGTGCATAGCGAACCGGGTGTCGGCTCTCGTTTTAGTTTCACAATCCCGACTCAGAGCCATGCGCCGTGACGGATCATGGCCGAACAAGTCCGGACAGAGAAAAGCTACCCGATCACATGATCAGGTAGCCTGAACGATCCCATTAAATAGCACGTGTCACTCCGGCGACACGCACGGCGGGCGGTCGGAAATCACTCCCGCGCGCCCATCTCGCCGTCAATCTTCATCAGACAGACAACCTTGTCCTCACATTTGGCCAATCGATTGACCCAGTACGCGGACTGTTCTTCCTCTTCGACCTGTTCCTTGTGGAACCAAGTCAAGAACACAAGAGCCGGGAAGTCCTTGTCGCCCATGGCGATGGTGCTCAGTTCGACAAAGCGGCGGGAAATAAACTCCTCATGCGCCTGAGCGGCCTTCATCACTTCAAGCATGGACGACCAGTCGCCTTCCGGTTTCTCAATCACATCAAGTTCCACGTCGGCGTTGCGTTCATTGATATAGTTATAGATCTTCTCCGCGTGCTCCATCTCTTCTTCATATTGTTTTTCGAACCAGTTGGCCATGCCGCCCCAGTCACGGGCATTCGCCCAAATCGCCATGTGCCTGTAAATAAAAGCGGATTGGACCTCAAGATTGTATTGCTTATTCAACTCTTTCAATAATTTATCTGACAGTTTCATGTGAATCTCCTTTCAAACTGATCGCATTTATAAAATACATTTTATAGTTTACACCAAACGAGTCAAATGCGTTAGTAACATTTCAACCATTTATAAAATCTTATCCTAATAAGTCCCGCCTCATTTATTCTCCATTAATAGTTACCAAGATTGGTTTGAATCAACCGCACCATCGCCTCGCGCAAACCCTCCGGCGCCTTGATCTCAGCCTTATCTCCAAATTGAAACATCCAACTCAAAAAAACCGGACTTTGTGTCACATTGACGTGAATCTGAAACCGTTCGTCCATTTTTTGAAAAACAACATTCTTACCAAATCGATCCATCACCGCGTTGACCAGATCTGCGTCAAATTCCAACGTCGCCTTTACGATCATTCCACGAAACATGCCAAACGACTGTTTAACATGTTCGGCGATGTTCAACCTCTCTTTATCATAAATGTCACGCGGCTCATCGCAGATCTCAACCTTGGCCATGCGATCGACACGATAGTGAATCAAACTGTCATGTTTCGTGTTGAAACAGATCAAATAATAATTGTCATCCGCCCAACACAAAGACAGCGGCGTTTCGAGATACCGCTCGCCTTTTTTGCGATATTTGCGCCGCTTGTTCATGTCATAATCAAAATACTTGAAGCTGATTTTACGATTTTGTCCGGTCGCCGTGTGAATCGCGTCTATATTGTAGTAAACCGACTCATTCAAGGTTTTGGGCCGATCGGCGATATGAACCTGACGCCTCAACTCTTTCGCCCGGTGTTGACTCGTGAGCGAGGAAAGTTTCCGGATCAACTGTCTGCTCTTTTTTTCTGTGATCAGGCGAGAAGATTGAACGGCGTCGACCAACAGCTTCAACTCAGCCAGCTCAAATTCACGTTCGATGAGATGATACGCGACGTTGGTCGTCCGGCGCTTTACGATCACCAGACCAAAATCTTCCAGTGCTTTGATATCGTCATAGATCGATTTGCGTTCCGCGCTGATCCCCAGACGATTTAATCGCTCGATCATCTCACGCACTGTCAATCCATGTTCTTCATCTGTATATTTCTGAAGCATCCGCAATAAATGCAGCAGTTTCAATTTCTGATTCTCCGATTTGGACATATGCGCATCCTCTCAACTTCATAATCTCTTTCATTTTGTCAAAAATACACCTGACGCTCAAGTGTCAGCCGGCGACAACAGGTATTCTTCGATAATCAAAAAATCCATGTGAGGAAACGATGCGTTATAATTGTCTTATTTATTGAACGAATAATTTGATCCGGATGATCCGATCACCATAATCGGACAAGGTGCGACCGCGCATTCTTTAGGAGGATATTATGAAAAAACGAATCATCGCGACTGTGTTAAGCGCGATTATCGCGACAAACGGACTGCTGGCGCTGGCCGGCTGTGAAAAGAAGGTTTCTGCTTCAACCGACTTAATGGAAGGGGTCAAGCCACGAACGGTCGGCACCGATGCCAAACTGGTGGATTCCGGCGCCACGGCGCTCGCCGACTTCTCGCTGCGGCTGTTCGGAAGCGCTTTTGATGAAGAGGGAAATATCTTGGTTTCACCGCTGTCGGCGCTGTTCGCGTTGGGCATGACAGCAAACGGAACACAAGGTGAAACCCGCGCTCAGATGGAAGACACGTTCGGACTAACCGTCGACGAGCTCAATCAATATCTGTATGTGTATATGAAATCTTTACCCAGCGAGGAACAGTACAAATTGAGCATGGCGAACGGTATTTGGCTAAATGACAGCGCGGATTTCACAGCCAATCCGGATTTTTTGCAAACCAACGCCGACCGGTACGGCGCCGCCATTCACAAGGCGCCATTTGACGATGAAACCAAAGATCAAATCAACGAATTTGTCAACGAAAACACCGCTGAGATGATCCCCTCGATATTGGACGATATTCAGCCGGACGAACTCATGTACCTGGTCAACGCACTGGCGTTCGAGGCGGAGTGGGCAAAAGTTTACGAAGAATTCAACGTGCGGGAAGGCGAGTTCACAAATGCTGATGGCGAGCAAAAAATAGTGGACATGATGTACTCGCAAGAGGATCTATACATTGAGGACGAATTCGCGACCGGTTTCATCAAGCCTTATGTGGATGACAAGTACGCCTTCGTCGCGCTGCTGCCGAATGAGGGCATTTCCGTCATGGACTACGCCTCTTCTCTCACCGGAGAAAATCTGCGGACGCTGCTCGACAACGCCGAAGCCACCACGATCGACACCGCAATGCCGAAATTTAAAAGTGAATACAGCACGTTGCTGAATGATTCGCTACGTGATATAGGGATTATCGATCTGTTTGATGGATCAAAAGCGGATTTGTCCGAACTCGGGACCAGCAAAACGGGCAATCTGTTTGTCAACCGCGTCATCCATAAAACCTTTATCGAGGTGGATGAGCTTGGCACCAAAGCGGGCGCCGCGACCGTCGTCGGAATCGCCAAAGCAAGCTTACCGATTATCACTCACGAAGTTTATCTGAATCGTCCGTTTCTTTATATGCTGATCGACCGTGAACATAATCTGCCGCTTTTTGTCGGCGCCGAGCTGTTTATGGAGTGACCGGATGTCCGGGTTGGTTTTGGCGGTTGACTGAATAATGAATCTTGCCTTATAATCGACGCATTGTGGAAGCGTATCGAAGTGGCTGTAACGAGCCGCACTCGAAATGCGGTTGTCGGGAGACCGGCACGTGGGTTCGAATCCCACCGCTTCCGCCAATGCCTTTTACAGGAAAGGTCAAACCCTTGAAACGCAGTGTTATCAAGGGTTTTCCTTTTTCTAAAAAGTCAAGTCCCAAATGTTGGTGTAAATTCACCTTTCGGTGATGATTGCCTATGCGGCTTTTTCTAGTTCCTTGCGTAGTGCTTTTTCTTTCTCGCGCACCTACTCTTTTTGTTGGTAATAATCGTCCATGTTGAAATAGGTTTTGCCACACAGCCAAAACTCGTGCTGTTCAATGAGCAGACTGCCAAGTAATCGCTCTATGCTCCCTTCGTTGGGAAAAATTCGGATGACACGTTCTCGCCGTCTGATTTCTTCGTTCAGTCGTTCGATACTATTGGACGTTCGCAGACGTTTACGATACTTCTCGGGTAAACTGAAGATGGCAGTGATGTCAGCAAATCACTTATCAAGTATCTCAATGGCTTTAGGCGCGACCACTTTCAAATGATCGAATAAGGCGTCACGGCGGCGATATGCTTCCTGCAACTCAGGACTGTTGTAGAGATCGTTTAGTCGACTATGGACCGCTTTCTTTTCCTTTCTGGGCACTTTATCCGGAAGGTTTCGAGAAAAATGAGTTTGACACCGCTGACAGATCACATCGGGAAACAGGTCGTTGATTGCTTGGACCAAGCCACTGTGATCGTCAGAGGTAACGAGATAAACGCCGCGAAGGCTGCGCTGTTGCAATGATTTAAAGAAGTTTTTCCCGCTGATATAGCTTTCAGTATTACCGGCCTGCAAGCCCAATGCCTCTCGCTTACCACTTGAATTCACTATCTTTGTTCGCAAATTGCGTTTTAGATCTCTTTTCTCTCATCTTTAGTTAACAGAGAGCCAAATATTGCTCTTGGAAATTGAAATATAATCCTATTCTCTCGACATCTATTTTAGTTTAGATTGATAAAATGAAATAACAGATTATTGAAATACAAAGGACGGCAACTGCACTTGAACCGACGTTTAACACAGTTTTCGGCGCAGTAAACCGATTGATGGAGGCCGGTATTCTCACTCAAACGAATGGTGCAAATAGGAACAGGACGTTTTCCTACACAGCTTATCTGGAAATTCTGCGTAGTGGAACGTAGAAGAAACCGTTTGTTTTTGACGCTGCGACAAGGCTTGTCGTGATATGGAAATATCGCTATTGGAAAACGGCGATTTTTCCTTTCAAATGCTGGACGCTAATGACCGCTGCTTTCTCCGAGTGGGATATATCGGTAAGACCGGCCAGTTTTGAAGCGTTGACGCGGTTATGCCCCGCGAGAATCTCCAGCGTACTTTTCGCGTCCTTGAAAAGATTTGTCCGTTCATTGCATATGGTAAGCAATATCCCCTCAACAACAATATCGCATTGACAAATTCGCTCCAAAAGCACTCGAAATGCGGTTGTCGGGAGACCGGCACGTGGGTGTAAAACCTGTACCATCAAAAAAACAGTGCTTGAAAGCAAGCTGTTTCTTCGTCAATTCACATAATATCAAACCTTCACCTGCCTATTGACGACCCGCAAACGAAAGAACGCCGCCCACGAGGAGCGACGCTCTTTCACTATTTACCGTTACAAAATGATTTGTAAATCAACGGTCACATATGACAATCAGTTGGATATCATTCCGCCACATCATAATGTCCGCGCGATTTCAGATCAGCGATGATCTGACCATGCAGCTTCTCGTCCAATTTATAGAAGAGGAATAGCACAAATCCAATCGCAGCCAGGATAGCCGGAACAAGATTCATGACGATATTCATGGCGCTGAGGGCTCCGACGGTCTGTTGCGGAGAGTTGGCCACATAGCCACGGGCGGCCAGCATGGAGAGCAGCAGGGTCGGCGCCAGCGCGCCACCGAGTTTCAGCATGAAGCTTGTGCCCGATGAGCATAGGCCGTCAGCACGCAGCCCAGTCTTCCATTGACCATAATCCGCGGTGTCGCCGATGATGCCGTACAGCAATGCGGTAATGGCGCCATTGGTGATAGCGGTCGACAACAAGATGACCATGTAAACGGTTGGCGTTGTGCGCTCCGGTGTCAGGACAAAGAGCACTGCGTTTTGAATGACGGAGACCAAGTAGCAAAACAACAGCGCGCCACGTTTCCCCTTGAAGAGTTTAACCAGATAAATGCTAAAGAAAGCGGCGACGGCGGTAACGATCCCGGTGGCTGTCGCATAGAACGTGAAGAGTGCGGGATCACCCCAGACATAGGTGAAATAATACATGCCCACAGTCATTCTGCCGTAGTTGAGGAATCCATAAATCAGGAAGGCAAAACTGACAATCAACAGCGGTGGATTTTTTGCGAAAAGATTCAGCATGTCTTTGGCGTGGAATTTTTGCGCCGGCGGCGGTTTGATCGCTTCTTTGGTACCAAGAATGCTCGTAAAAACAAAGGGTATGGCCAGAGCGCAAACAATCAACGCGGCCAAAACATAGCCACGGACGCTATTTCCTTCGGAACCACTAAATTTGGTGACCAGCGGCAAGAACATGGCGACAGCGGCCGAGGATGCCAGTGCTGAAATCATAATACGATAGCTCGCGAACGAGGCTCTCTCCCTTGGATAAGGGCTAATCACGCCATTCAGCGCTGAGAAAGGGATATTCCATGAAGTCGAGGCCACGACAGTAAACATATAGAGAATGGCGCTATAAGCGGTCCTCGCCCCAACGCTCCAATCCGGATGTGCCCAAAACAACAACACCACCATCGGCAACAGGGCAATACTGCCTCCCAACATCCAAGGGCGGTATCTTCCCATTTTAGTTTTTGTGCGGTCCGCCAAAGAGCCGATGATCGGATCATTGACCGCGTCCCAGATTCTGCTAATCAGAAAGACAACGGATACGGCGGCGGCCGGAACCAGCGCGACGTCAGTCATGAAAAATGCTAGAAATGAGCTAACCAACATCCACGGTAGATTGTATACCATTTCACCGCTGCCGAAAGCCAGCTTCCGGGCCACACCCTTGCCTCCATAATACAATTGCTTATCTGTTTCCAGTTTGACGGATTCTTTAGCATCAATCGTGCCGGTCTTCTGTTTATCCACAGTATTCACCTTGCCCGCCTTTGATGAGCGGTCATCCTTTCCTTCTATAATGTTTACCAGTGTCGGCTGCATACTCGTTCGATCAGCTGTCTGATCCTCTTTCACGTTTGTCCGGATCATGATCCGGCGCGATGGCTTTGAAAGATCATTCGTCCATCTTAATTAGGATCTTCACCTGTTTGTTCTCGTACAGATCGGAAAAAGCTTTGTCATATTCACTTAGCGGATAGACTTTTTGAATCAGTGAATCCATGTCCATGCGAGGCAACAGCCTGATCGCCTTGGGAAACATGCCGGCGCCCATGATCACACCATGCAGGTGCTTTTGGTCCCAATAGAAATCACTGTGCAGGTTGACCGGAAGAATTGGATCCCGCCCATACATCGCGAAGAACACGCCGTTTCCGTCTCGCTTGATTAGTTGAAGCGCCAGCTTGGCCGCTTCGGTGGAGCCGGTTCCTTCCAACACGCAGTCATATTGACCGCCGGCGGCCTCGATTGCCTGTTCCACCACACCGTCAATGCGGGAATCAAACGTGTGATCCGCACCTAATTTAAGAGCCAAGTCACGTTTATCCTCAACCAGATCAAACACTGTGATCGTCGAAGCGCCGGACAGCCGCGCCAGTTGTACAAGCATCAGACCCAGGCCACCCGCACCCATGATCGCCACCGATTTGCCAAAACTGATTTTTGCCTGTTCGGCCGCGGCCAGCGCGATGGTCAACGGCTCAATCAAAGCGGCCGACTTGAGGTCATAGTCCGCCGGCAGCTTATGCACCTGCGTGACATGGTAGACCGCGTATTCAGCAAATCCGTTCATGCAATACTGCATGTTGACGCAGAGATTCTCTTTGCCGCCGCGGCAGTTGTCACAGCTGTAGCAATACCTGGCGTAATTGGCGACCACCTTGTCACCTGCCTTATATCCTAGAGCTTCCGCTTTGGAGCCGACCTTGTCGATGACCCCGGAAAGCTCATGTCCAAAAGACATCGGCAGCATTGCTTTTGTGGTTTCCTCAAAGGCTCCCAAATGACCGGTCAGCGTATGAGTGTCGGATCCGCAAATTGATGAATAGACTATTTTGACCCTAATTTCATCATCTGCCGGTTCCGGCATGGGAACATCCTGTTTATCGACGGTTCCCATTGTGTTTTTTTCAAAATCACGAACCGAGGTGATAAATAACTGTTGCATTTCTTATCCTTCCAGAAAGTACGCAAGTGGCTCCGTCACTCATGTGGCGGAGCCACCATCCGATGAAACTATTCGTGTCTCGCCTGTCACGATCAACACAGTGGCGATTAATCTGAATTACTTAAGCATTTCAAGAGCGCTTTTAGTGATGCCGGTCGTGTCCATTCCATAGAACGGATACAGTTCCTCTGGATAACCAAAGTCAACAAAAGTGTCCGGAATACCGATTTTCTTCAACTCGGCAAAAACGCCATTCGCAAGCAAGGTGTCGGCCACGATGCTGCCCAGGCCACCATTGATGTTGTGATCTTCGACGGTGATGATCTTACCGGACTTGGCCGCTTTCAGCACCGCTTCCACATCGATCGGTTTGATTGTGTGCATGTCGATGACACCGACATCATATCCGGCTTCATGCAGCGCTTCCGCCGCCTTGACAGACGGATAGACGCCGACACCGGTCGCAATGATTGTTAAATCCTTGCCTTCTTTGATCTCAATGGCTTTCCCAATCTCATAGTCGTACTCAAAGTCTACGGGATAAACCGAGGGTTCCTCACCACGCGGGATGCGGATGTAGATTGGACCCGGATAGTCAATGGAAGCGTTGATCAGCTTAATTGCCTGACCCGCGTCGCAAGGCGCGACCATGGTCATGTTGGGTAGCGAGTTCATAACCGCGAATTCAATAATCGTATTGTGAGTTGGACCATAGCCGGATGACACGCCCGCGTGGGTGCCGATCAGTCTAACCGGAAAATCGTTATAGCAGACGTCATTATGAATCTGGTCGAGAGCACGGACACAGAGGAACGGACCAAAGGTCTGCGCGAAAGGAATATAGCCCATTTTCGCCATGCCCGCCGCAGCGGTGACCATGTTCATTTCCTGAATGCCAACGTCGAATACTCTGTCGGGATATTTTTTTGAGATGGCCGCCAGGCGGTTGCCTGTACCTGTGCCGTCGGTATTGATATAAGCGACTTTGGGGTTTGCTTCCACTTGGTCAAGGATCGCTCTCGTGACCGAACCCTTAGCGTCAAACATAGCTCCCATATCACCACAACAAAATGTAAAACCGCCCATTATTGCTCAACCTCCTTCAGTCTTTCGTTCGTGTACTCGGTAATCAGCTTCTGCGCTTCCGCCAGCTTCTCATCATCAAAGCCGCCAATGTGCCAGGCGGCGGGTCTGTCACTCATAAATTCGCAACCTTGACCCTTGGTGGTCTTGCTGATGATCGCGATTGGTTTGCCGTTCAGCGTGACCTCAGGCAAGTTCGCCAGAGTCTTGTCAATCTCGGTCATATCCGTGCCGTCGATGACAACCGCATCCCAACCAAAAGCCCGGAAACAGCCGGCCATGCCTTCGGCTCCACCTTCGGTTCCCCAACGAATATTTTCATTGGCTTCGAAGGAGGCGGAGCAGTGGTTGAAGTCGACCAAGGCGACAATGTTGTCCATCTTTTTTGAAGCTGCATAGAGGATGCCTTCCCAGTTGGATCCTTCTTCCATCTCGCCATCCCCAAGCATGACGAAAATACGGGATTTGATGCCTTGATCACGGTTGGCGTGCGAGAGACCGCAGGCCCAGTTCAGGCCATGTCCGAGTGAACCGGTTGAAACTTCGATACCTTTGACATGTTTGCGGTTCGGGTGGGCGCCAAAGGCGTTGCCGATGGTATTGTATTTGTCCAGGAGCAAATCCCAATCATACATGCCCATGTCACAGAAAATCGTGTACAGCAAAACGCCGTTGTGTCCTTTGCTGAGGATAAAGATATTGCGGTTCGGATCCTCGAGATTTTCGGGATCAAATCCAAGATATTTGTAGTAGACCGCGACCGCCATGTCAGTGGCGGACATCGGTCCCGCAATGTGAACATTGCCAATTCGCCGAGTTCCCAACGCCAGTTGCTGACGAATCTCACCAGCCTTGGCAACCAGATCACGTACACTTTCAATATAAACTTTAGCCATGATTTAGTTTCGTCCTTTCTTAATAAATTGAATAACCGCCGTCAACCGGAATATTGATACCTGTAACATAGGAAGATGCCTCGCTGGCCAGGAACAACATGACGCCCTGGAGTTCGTCGGTGCGCCCAAAACGGCTCATCGGCACAACTTCAAGCAACATATCATGTCCTTCTTTCGGCATCACACCTTCATGAATTCCCGACCAAACATAACCCGGAGAAATCGTGTTTACCCGAATGCCATACTTGGCCAGACCGGCCGCCAGATAGCGCGCATATTGAGAAACAGCCGCTTTTGTCGTGCCGTAGGCAGCCACAGGTGTGGGACCGCCGGCGAGGAAGTTGGCGTTGTAGCCGGACAAGGAAGATGTCATGATAATGGATCCGCCATGACCGTGCTCACGCATGATCTGATGTGAAATCTGAGCGGTCAGATAGGCGCCGGTCAGATTGATATCGATCGTTTTCTGCCAGACATCATAAGGAACATCGATATCATCTCCGCCCAGGCAAACACCTGCGTTGATATGCGCGATATCAAGTGTGCCCAACTCTTTAATCAGATTTTCCTTAAGCGCGTCCACTTCTTCTTTGTTGGAAACATCACAGAACAAAGGAACAACTTTGACACCATAGCGTTTCGACAGTTCCGCGGCAGTCTCGATCAGCCTGTCTTTCGCGGCCGGAATATCAACCAAAGCGACATCCGCGCCGGCCTCCGCCCAGGCGGCCGCCGTATTTCTGCCGATTCCGCCACCACCACCGGTGACCATGCCTTTTTTGCCTTTCAGGGAAAATTTATCGAACAAATGATAGGTGTCATCTTTCCACATATCTTTCGGATAAATTGAATAATACTCCTCCGACATAGCACAAACCTCCATCTTTCAATCGCAAAAAAACAAGCACTGTGAAATGACCGCTAAAAAGAAAGCATTCAATAAATGAATACGTTAATTTAGTGAATGAACATCCTTGTTTAGCATTTGTTGTTTTTGCACAAATTAAACTTGTTATTATTTTCTCTTTTTGTGATACTATGGGCAAATATAGATAATTCACACCCAGTCCATAGCTTTTTCGAATGATATTGTTGAAATAGTCTAAAAAAAGGAGACTCGTTTTGTGAACATTAATCAATTGCGATATTTTATCGAGGCGGCAGACCGCGGCTCAATGACCGAAGCAGCTCAGGCACTTTATATCAGTCAGCCGAGTTTGTCCAAATCCATCGCGCAGTTGGAAAGCGAATATGACATTCAATTATTTGAGCGAAAGCCCAAGGGGATCAGATTGACAGCGATTGGCGTGAAGTTTCTAAATCACGCGAGAATTGTTGTCGACGCGGCGGCCAGGCTTGACCACACTTTCAGCGACCGTGGAGCCGAAGACAAATCACAATTATTTATCGCTGCTCAACAGTGTGATTTTCTCTACGATCTGCTGGTAAAGACGTTTAAGGAAAGTCGATCCATTATCAGCAATATTATTGAAACCGATCGCAAAAACGTGATTCGACTGGTGATTGAAGGCGATGTGGACATGGGCATTCTGGTCCGCACCAGTTCCGACGCCAAAACCTTCCTCTGGCAGTCCGACCTTAAAAAATTGGAGGTGAACCTCCTTGAAAAAGCCGGCGTCCACGCCTGTGTCGGACCCAAATCTCCATACTATGACCGCGAACAAATCACCTTCGCCGAAGCGGAGCGCTGTCCACAAATCGCCCTGGACATGGAGCAGGAAACAAAAATGGCCAGCTTCATAGGCAGCTCCAAAACCCATTTTAATTTAAGTAACATTATATTTTTCAACTCCATCAGCGCTTGCCGGCATTTTCTGCTGGAAACCGATTCGCTGCTTTTTATTTCAAAGTGGGCGATCGGATGTTTCGCCGACACCCCAATCCGCGCCATCAATGTTGTCACCGATAACCCGGACGATCCGGATCCGGTGACGGAATTGTTGTGGATCAAGCGCAGCAGCGAGCCGCTGAATCGACTGACCAAGCGCTTCATCGAGAATCTGTACGCCCATTTTGATATTCATACTTAGCGGAATCATAAAATGGACCGATTCCTCACAACCCTTGCTGACAAGGAGGCGGTCGAACCACCTAATCCCACCAGGCTTCCACACTTTTGAATGAAGCAAATCCGCAGCTGAACCCTTTTGTGAGTTGACGGAACTGTTTTGAGAGACTATTATCCAAATATATATTATATATTCCTAATTTATCATGCATATTGACATGGATTATATGTGGCGGGGGGGGACTATTTGCCGAATCGCCACAAAGCGTGACGATCATTTCTCAAAAGATGTGTGAGTCACAGACCACGACTTGTCGACACAATTATCACATTAATTGGCAATATTGATTTGCCCAAGTTTAGCGAGCAAAATCAGTGTCCATCACTCAAACGACGGAGTCGCGCTGAAATAATTTTTGGGGGGAGGATTTTATGAATATCTTTATCTGTGATAGTTGCGTTGAGCAGGCCAAAATGTGCGAAAACAAACTGCTTCAACTTGCGCGAAAGGCCGATATTCCATTAATGACCAAAGTATTTCTTTCGGGGGACGCTTTGCTGTTTGAGGTCGAGCCACTTTTGGCACAAATAGATTTGATCTATCTTGCGGTTATAATAGCAGACGGAAATGGTCTCCAAATCGCGGACAAGCTGAGAGAAATGGGTTATTTGGGAGATATCGTTTTCTACACAATGGACCCCACTCGGGCGATTGAAGGTTACGATGTGTCTGCATTGCATTATCTGATCAAGGACAGCACAAGTGACGAGAAGTTCGAGGAAGTCTTTCATCGCGCGTTCCGGCGCAAGGAGCGCAGAGAGCAGGAAATGTTGATCCTGACCTGCGCGGGAGACAGTCGCTATATTCCGCTGCAGGATATCTATTATTTTGAGGTAAACCTGCGCATTATCACAGTCCATTACAGACAGGACAGCTTCGAATTTTATTCAACAATGGCTCAGATGGAAGAACAATTGTATGACAAAGGATTTGTGCGGATTCATAAGTCATTTCTCGTAAACATACGCTGGATCCGCTCAGTGAACAACAATCAGGTGGTTTTGGATACCGGCGACGTCCTTCCCGTTGGGAAAAAATATTATTCAACCAACCTTAAAGACATCACCGGAATTACCGAAACGTTGTAAAACGAGCTTCAAGGTGGAGACTGTTAAGCACTCAAAACATTTGTGGTGATGGATTAAAAATATATGGTAATCTATTTGTCCCATATATTCTGACGCGGAAGATTGGTCACAATCCGCTAGCGAGAACGTGTGAGGTGAACGAGTGGGCAATCGATTGATTAGAATAAATCTTCAAAATCAAAAATATAAACAACCGAAAGGCCACGGGCTCACCACCCTTCCGGCTATTTTTTTGAGCATCATGATTGCCCTCCTCATGCCGATATTTTTCATGCCGACGAAAATCACCGCGCTTTCTAATGCGCGATCGGGCGGCGGCAACTCAGAAACGATCAGAATTGATCAGCTGACGATCAATGATTGGGAAGGAAATGAAGTCTCTGTTGGCCAAGAGAATGACTTCACCCAATCGATCTCAGGTATTTTGAATGGGTTAAACAGCGGAGAGGTCGGCGCGTCACAATTCGCTTATTATGAAACGCTCGAAGATGAGCAAAACGGAATCATCAAAAACACCGTGGATGTGGCCGCCGACCCCATGAGCGGATCCATGGATGTTGTGTTCGTTTTGGATGCGTCCGGCAGCATGGCAAATCCATTTACGGGTGTCGACGCGCTACCTGAAAACTCTCCACCGGACCCTGATCCGTCACCCAATGAAGATGCACGATTTTACATTGCCAAGCAATCGATTCTCCGGTTTTCCGAAAGTGTTTTATTGGCCGATGGCGACAGTCGGATTTCCATCGTGGTGTTCTCCACAGGCATTGACAGCATACTTGATTTTACCGAAGATCTCGAATCGATCCATAGTTATATTGCGAGTTTGAATTATGGTCAAAACACTAATTATGAAAGCGGACTGAACCAAGCGGAAGCGCTGCTAAACAATCGATCCGGTGCCGAAAGAGAGCGAGAATCTCATGTCATCCTGATCACCGACGGTCGACCAAATCGCGGGAATGCCGTGGCGGGAGCCAATCGCCTCAAAAACAATACCAACGCCGATCTCTATTGTGTCGGGATTGAATCGGGTGCCGGTGACTTGTTGGCGTCCTTGGCGACCGACGAAAGCTACTTTAAAGATTGCAACACAGTGAATGAATTCATGGAATACATGATTCATATTAATGAGCGACTCCCCGCTTACCAAAGTGCTGTGATTCAGATCGAGCTGGGAAATTTCTTTAACTTATTGTGCGACGAGACACATCCCATTGACTTTGGAGAAACCACTTATTTTTCAATCGATGATCTGCCGGCGGATCTGTCTCGGTTTCACGCCGAATCAAATCGGATTCAATGGACGATCCCAACGATCACCAACGCTGGTCTTCGTATAAGCTACTACACGTCGCTCACAGACGAGGCGAAGACTGATTCAGACGCTCATCCGACATGTCCTTTATTTGCGGCGGGGAATCTGGAATACCATCGACAACTTAGAGTGGATGACGGAACCGTTCAGACTGCCGAAGAGTCGACTTCCAAAACGTTGCTCCCATACACGCTCCATGCGAAAAGCAGCACATTGACGCTCTCCATTTTCAGTGATCAAATGGGGACGGATGATTCGTTTCGCGGAAATGATCTGTCATTCGAAGACGAGATCCAATACACCGTCCGTGTGACAAACGATGGTCTGTTGACAGCCGAACAAATTGAAATCGGAGCGTACATCCCCTTTGGAAGCGAATATGTCTCCGGAGTTTCCGCCCTGCCTGATCACGACAACCTGAAAGTGAGCTCCACCCCGTTTACCTTATTGCCTGGAGAAACAGAGGAAATTTCCTTCATTGTCCGTGTTTCCATAGAGGAAGGTTTCATTGCGAACACCGGTTTTTTAAATCTGATTCATCAAGACTCGAACGAAATGTCGATGCAAACCGGTGAGCTGACAAATTTTGTGGTTCTTCTCGAAACAGCACCACCAATCACCAACCCCCCATCTTCAATTCTTCCTCCGACACAGGTTCCACAACCACCTTCGACACAGGTTCCACAACCACCTTCGACACAGGTTCCGCAACCGCCTTCGACACAGGTTCCGCAACCATCTTCGACACAGGTTCCGCAACCACCTTCGACACAGGTTCCACAACCACCTTCGACACAGGTTCCGCAACCACCTTCGACACAGGTTGTGCCGCCGACCGTGATTCCGGAAACGGGTGGGCCGAGCTTCTCTGCGCAAGTGACGGACCCGGTCACCATGGCAACTGATGAAATGGTGGGAACAAAACAACGAGAAGTGGGCAACCCTTCGGTGGTCGCCGGGAGTCACTCAAGCGAGGAGAATATTGATTCAGCGAGGCAGAGCGCCGTCCATCCAGCCGACGAGTCTGAGCATCAGTTAGGCGACGCTGATTCAGCGACCCAGATCAACAACGTCCGCACCACCAAAATAACAGAGAACCGCCAATCTGACGCGAACCGGAATTTAGAGGGATCCACCACTACCAATTCATATACGTTCTTATTGGTTGCGAGCACTTTGCTTTGCATTGTATTGGTAACTCAGATTATCCACATTCGATCCGACTTGCGACTGTTGAGCTGGTATCAAAGCAAAAAAACACGTCATTCAGATCATAGAAATAAGCGCATCGATTAAATGCAAAAAATCAGCGAGACAATGCCGTTAGGATTTGAGGAGGATTGGGAAATGAAGTATTTTCTATATGTATTGGTCGGTGGGTTGTTGTTGAGTGTGTTGATCTGCGCGGTTATCAAATCGAGGCTAAAACGCCGTTTAAAAAGCATCGACGGTTTCGTCGGGATAACCCGAAATAACAGCAGAAATGGAAGAGTTGTCGGGGGTGTGATTCAAAGGCCAAGTGAAAAACGCGCCTTTCCCCGAGTGTATAAATAACTTTGTGTAAGTCATCAGCTGGTAAAATAGAAACTAGTTGGAGGACAGAACAATGGCCAGACGCGAACGAAAATCAGACCGACTACCGGAAGGGTGGCTACAGGGATTCATAGAAGCCTACGACATCCAGACTACTGACGACATTAAAGAGGCTCTAAAAGACCTTGTTGGTGGCACGATAGAAACGATGATGGAGGCAGAACTGGAAACTGATCTGGGTTATGCCAAGCACGACAAAGAGAACAAAAAGACAAACAACAGTCGAAATGGCAGCTCATCGAAAACGCTACGCACGGAATATGGCGATGTAACAATCGCTGTTCCCCGAGACCGTGAAAGTGAATTTGAGCCAAAGATCGTTCCCAAGCACCAGCGGGAGATCAAAGGTCTGGATAAACAGATCATCTCAATGTATGCCAAAGGCATGAGTACAAGGGATATCTCCAGCTCACATCGAATCCTTGTATGGAGCGGAAATTTCGGCGGAAACCATTTCCAAGATCACAGATAAAATTCTGCCGGAAATTAAGGAATGGCAGAATCGTCCACTCAAGCCGTTGTATGCCCTGATGTTCTTTGACGCGATCCACTATCCGGTACGGACAGAAGGCATGGTACGACAACGCGCCGTCTATATCGCGATTGGCGTGGACATGAATGGTGAGCGAGACGTCTGCGGCCTATGGATTGGCGAAGCTGAAAGCAGCAAATATTGGCTGAGCTGTATGAACGAAATGAAAAATCGCGGTGTCCGCGATATTTTGATCTGTTCAGTCGATGGTCTGAGCGGATTTAATGAGGCGATTCACGCAGTCTATCCCCAAACGGATATCCAGCGATGCATCGTACACCAGGTCCGAAACTCCATGCGTTATGTCCCCTATAAGGACCTGAAACTCTACACCTCAGACATGAAACGAATTTATCAGGCGCCAACGGAAGAAGTCGGTCTGATGGAGCTGGACGCGTTTGAGGAAAAATGGGGTAAAAAATACCCAGCAGCTCTGAAATCCTGGCGTGACAACTGGACAGAGCTCAGCACCTTTTTAAGTATCCACCCGAAATTCGTAAGCTCATTTACACGACGAACAGAATTGAGAGTTTCAATCGAGGCCTGCGAAAAGTCACCAAAAGCAAGGCCGCCTACCCGTCCGATACCGCCTTGCTCAAATCCTTGTATCTGGCGATTCAGGACATCACCGCAAAATGGGGTAAGATTCAAGGCTGGGCCGGCATATTTGGGCAGCTGATGATTATCTTTGAAGACCGTATCCAGCCGGGAGACTACAACTGATTGCAGATTCAGATACTGTTTAACTTTACGGGCAGCACATGCTCCTGTTAAACTATGCTAACGTAAAATCACCTGCCTAACGCTGATAAACAGGCAACAAGCAGGCGATTTGACACATGATCATTTGATTACTACTGATGAATACACAAAGTATCTGATACTCCCCTTTCCCCACCAAAATAGATGATTCTCCCGCCTGATCGATCAGCACTCATCACAATGATGTGCGCTTGAATCGCTTTTTAAATTCATCATCGTCTATGTTCGCAATACCCCGATCCAATATGTGAATCATCCTCTTGATCTCCCCTTGATTTAAAAAACCCATAATCGGCGTGGAGTTCAGGGCGTGAGCCGACCAAAAATAGGTCTCCGGAAGGTCCACATGCTCCAGAAACGCTCGTTGTTCTTGCAGATTCTCTTCTTCACCGGCTTCCACAAAGAATCCGGCGCGCATCGCCTCAAATAGTTCGGTGCCTTCAAAAACACCCACTGTGGTCGGAAGGACCAGCACCGGTTTTGTCTGATTCGCCAACTTCGCCGCAGCGATTCCGCTTTCAACCCCTCTCCCCTTTCCGGCCAATCCGGGCATCAACAACATGCAATGACGAATGCCCGCCTCATTCAGACGATTGAGCTGGGTGATCGCCTCTTCAACTGTATGTCCTTTTTTGACATCGTCAAGCACATCGTCCAGTCCACTTTCGATCCCCACATAAAGGTCGTCAATCCCTTTATCTTTGAGTTCACACAGCTGCTCATCTGTTTTCATCATGATATTTCTTACCGAAGCGTACATCGTGATTGTCTGACAATTCGGTAGGTGGTGATGGATCAGTGTCGCGATCCTCGCCAATCGATCCACCGACAACGCAAAGGCGTCTCCATCTACCAAAAACACACGGTCGGCGTACGGGTAATGCCGCCCCGCGCTTTCCAAATTCTCAATCACCGTCCGCTCATCCACAACTCGAAACGCCTTGCTCGCGAACATGTTGCAAAATGTGCATTGATTGTGGGTACATCCCAATGTCACCTGTAGCAGGACATCATTGGCCTCCAGCGGTGGCCGATAAATCACACCTTCATATTTCATGAGCTTTCACTCTCTTTCCATTTCGATCACGTTCACTCGACTTAATATACAGATCATGAAAACGATGTTCAAGGTGCGCGGGTGACGACTCCACTTGCAGCGATCCTGTGACAAACTGAAAAGTCGGATTTAAGCACCCGATTCGTCGTTATAATGGATTATGGACATCTTCCTCAAAATCCCGGATCACGCTGAAAATCAGCATGTACAGACAGGAAAATGGGCAGGTTAAAGGACAAGTGTGATCATTTCAAGCAGTCATGAAATTGTTATAAAATTGACATCTTCTTTCGGACAATATAAGATCAAATCATAGTTATCAGCTTTTTATAATACTAATTTTAGGAGGTATTCTAATGAGAGGATTTGCGATGAAGAAAATTGGCGAAGTTGGCTGGGTCGAAAAAGATGCGCCGGCTTGTGGTCCGTTGGACGCCTTATGCCGACCAATCGCCGTTGCACCCTGTACTTCAGATGTTCATACAGTATACGAGGGTGCGGTCGGTGAGAGAACCGATATGATTCTTGGCCATGAAGCGGTCGGCGAGATTCTCGAAGTCGGCTCACTGGTAAAAGATTTCAAACCCGGTGACAGAGTTCTTGTGCCGGCCATCACACCGGACTGGGGCTCCCTGGAAGCTCAACGTGGCTTCGCCATGCACTCGGGCGGGACCCTCGGCGGCTGGAAATTCTCCAACTTCAAAGATGGTGTCTTTGGTGAGGTCTTCCACGTAAATGAGGCGGACGCGAACCTGGCACTGTTGCCTGAGGGAATGGATCCGGCGGAAGCGACCATGATCAGTGACATGATTCCGACAGGATTCCATGGTGCCGAATTGGCGGAAGTGACCTATGGTGAAAATGTTCTGGTCATCGGAATCGGACCGGTCGGTCTGATGGCCGTCAAAGGTTCCGCTTTGAAAGGCGCCGGAAGAATCCTTGGCGTTGGCACCAGGCCGAACTGTGTGGCGCTGGCAAAAGAATACGGCGCGACAGATATCTTGAGCTACAGAGATGGCGCGATTGATGAACAGGTAATGGAGCTGACAAACGGCAAGGGCGTGGATAAAGTGATTATCGCCGGTGGAACCGTTGACACGTTCGCCGAGGCCGTCAAGGCGATCAAACCCGGTGGAATCATTTCAAATGTCAACTATCTGGGTAGCGGTGACTTTGTTAAAATCCCAAGAGAAGCTTGGGGCGTGGGCATGGGCCATATCAGAATCGTCGGTGGCTTGATGCCGGCCGGTCGTATGCGCACCGAGCGTCTCGCCAACCTGATGATGAACGGAAGACTGGATGTTTCCGGCATGCTGACCCATAAATTCGAAGGATTTGACAAAATACCTGAAGCTCTCGAGCTGATGGTCGACAAGCCGAAAAATCTGATTAAACCGGTTGTCACTATTTCATATGACTGATGATTCAAATCGATATTGAATTCACGCGATCGTGATATGGATCGTCACTAAAAAAGCCTGTCGCTTCGCGGCAGGTTTTTTATTGAAGCTCGGTTGCGAATTTGTGGATGAGGATCTGTCTTCTATTGCGCCTTCCTATCCACGATGTCAGTCATCGTTCTTTCCAGAATCTTCAAACTCAATTGGACAGACTCGCCGATCGCGGCGTCGATGTCATCCTCTCGCACACCCAACGGCAAACATCCGGCAGATTTGTCGATGAATTGTTCGGAGCACTGTAGGTAGGCAAACTTGGCAAGATTCAGTCCACCCTCAAGTCCCTGCCTGATCTCTTTTTTTGCATATGTTTGCCAAACGCGTTGAACATCCACTTGGGAATAGTTATGATCTTGCATCGCGGCATATCCATATGTTTATGAACGATAGTCAGGAATTCTTTCCAGCTCTTGTTGTACCAGCCAATTGGCCGGTTTTGTCCGCCGCTTGTTCGCTCCAGCGCCCCGGCAATCACTTCTCCGATCTGACGAACGGCCACCCGTTCAACTCCGCTTTATTTCGCGACACGTAACAAACGCCGTAACGGCATGATATTGAATCGTTCGAATATTTCATAGATCGGTGGCGAATCTTCGACACGTTCATCCACACCGGCAGCGAAAATAAAACCCTCACATCCATCAAAAAGCCGGAGCACTTGTTGATCATACCGATTCAGATAATCACCAAATTCCAGTTTCATCGCGGTCGGAAGCCGCACGCCGGATGGGACAGGAGGCAAAGCGAGCGCGGTCACCTCATGCCCTCGGGAGATCAGTTCGGTGGCGGATTGGCTACCTAGCAGTCCGGTTCCATCGATCATCAAAATCTTCATGATCTTACACCTGTTTCCACATATGCCGGACAAACTTACCTGTCGTCAATCAATGCAAAATATATTCTCAACAAAGATCAATTCGCCTGATCAAAGACGGAACGTCCCCGCCTCGCTTGACTTTTGTTCAGAGACTGACCCGGCTTGATGACAGTTCCGGATTCAGTCACTTGATAGATCAATAGTTCGGGCACTCGCTCGGCGATTGTCTGATTGAATGGGCTGATCTCTCCATCCGGCGCCACGCCTGTCACCAAGCGTTTGATTTTATGATTCTTGATATATTGCGCAATCGCCTCCGCCGGACGATCATTGAAAATAAAATGCAACTCAGCGTCCAAAGAAATTGTGATTTCCGTAAGATACTGGATTTCCGGACTGGCCAGCCAGCAGTCGCTTGAATCGGTGCATTTTCCCATAATTCGGGGGCGAACCGTGATGACTTCCAGCGGCTCGTTTCTATTTTGCGCCAGTCGATATCCCGCATATATCAGTCGATCACATGATTGTTGGTCTGTTACGCAGACTAAAATCATTGCATCCTCCTAGAATAGTGTTGTTGATGTTAGTGTCAAATTTAGTTCGCAACTTCATAGAACTTCATTACAGCTTATGCGGCTTCTAACACGATTGATTCCAATGATCTGGCACTAAGATAGGCTCGAGAGCTGGACCAGTCCTCACTGTATTCCAGAAGGTAGATCGAAATCAATCGAACATAAGATTCAGGATTAGGGAAGATTCCAATTACCTTTGTCCTACGCCGAATCTCTCGATTCAACCGTTCCATAATATTGTTGGAACTGATTTTTCTGCTGTCCAGCGTGGGGAACGCATAAAACGTTAAACTGTCTTCCAGCCCTGCTTCCAAAATCTCAATTGCTTTTGGAAATCGTTTCTCATATAACTCAGCCAATCTGCGTGCCAGCACAACAGCTTCTTCCATGCTACTGGCCTGCCAGATGAGTTTGAGCTGAGCGGCGAAGCGGTCTTTTTCCGCTCTGGAAACATGTACCAGGATATTACGCATAAAATGTACTTTGCAACGTTGCCAGCTGCTGCCGGGAAAACATTTTCGAATAGCGGCCGTTAAGCCGTTATGAGCATCCGAGACAATTAGTTTTGGCGTTTTCAATCCTCGTTCACGCAAGCTTTGAAAAAGTAAGCGGTAGCTTTCTTCCGATTCTTCCAACATCGGCTCAATCGCTAGGATCTCACGATGACCGTCCTCTGCGACACCACAGACGATCTGAATCGCCATGCTGACCACTCGATGATCATAACGAACCTTCTCGTAAAGAGCATCCACCCAAATCACCGGATAGTCCATGGTCAACGCTCGATGGCGAAAAGCCTCTGCTTGCTCATTTAGCCCTTTCGTCATCTGACTGACCTGGCTTCCGGACAGGCTGTCTATCCCTAGACTTGCTGCCAGCCTTTCCATTTTTCGGGTGGATACGCCCTGAATATATGCTTCCTGGACCACTTGAATCAGCGCTACCTCGCTGCGTTTGCGTTCCGTCACAAAAAACGGAATGTAACCACCTTTGCGCACTTTTGGAACCATTAGATAGCTGGTGCCCATCCTCGTATCGAAGCGGCGTACGCGATATCCGCTGCGGCTGCTAATACGTTCTTCGCTTTGAGCATGTTTCTTTGCGCCAATTTGATGGGACACTTCCGCTTCCATCAATTGATTGCAAAGCCATTCCAACATACTGCGCATTGGATCGTCCATTCCCATAAATTGCCAGAGCATTGCTTCTAGGTTTGTGGTATCTTGATTTTGAGTCATAGTGATTTCTCCTTACACCGATTTGTTTTTTTCCTTAACAATCATTGTAACGAAGTCCTATGACTCTTTCTTCTAAAGTTGCAAACTTAAATGTACGCTATCTTGTTGATCACCTACGAAAGTGATCCTTGCTCATTTGATTATATCAACAATCGTTATTATAATTTGGTTTCAATTGAGATTACATTTTAAACAAAATGTATCAATTTTGAAGATTCATTGAATCCGCGCTACAAATTGGCTGCAAAAGAATAACGTTGCCGTGTTGTTCATGGTTTATTCAAAAACCGTTACCGAGTAACGCAGGATAGGGGGGTGAAAGATTCACTGATTAATTAACCCCCTGGGGTGAAAGATTCACTGATTACTTACAGGGGTGAAATTATCACAGATTAACAACAAAACGGACTTGACACTTTCTTGAATGTCGCTTATGATTCTGTTTGCATTTAAAAATGCCTGTGTAGCTCAGCAGGTAGAGCAGCTGATTTGTAATCAGCAGGTCGGGGGTTCGATTCCGTCCGCAGGCTCCAAGCGATCGAAAGGCCACCTTGATTGGGTGGCCTTTCTTTTAGTTTAAGGTAAATTAGATATAAGTCATCGGTTCTATTCACTCATCCTTGAACCACTCGTTATTTATCGGAAAACATGTCAAGCTTCTTCGCGGTGCCGACCAATGTCACCAGTTCTTTCACATAGTCATCGCGGGTCTCCAGGCCGCTCAGCAAATCCTCGACCATTTCGTAGGTCGCGTCTCCACTATAAGCAGACTCTCTAAGCAGCATGCCAAACGCGGCCAGCGCGGCGGCCAACCTGGTATTGTCATCGAGATCCTTTACATATGAATCTTCGGTCAACGATTCGCTGATCAACCGACTGGTGTCGCCATCCGGATCTTTGTAGCGAACACTGACGGTCAGCAGCTCATCCGATTCCGGAGATCCGACCGGCGGATCGTCCCCGTCTTTTTGATACTTGCTGCCTGTCTCCGGAATTTCCTGGGCGGACCCCGGCAAGACAATTTCATACAGCGCGGTCATCCTATGTCCAGCGCCCAACTCGCCGCCATCCTTGGTGTCATCGGCAAAGTCCTCGTCCGCCAACGCCCGATTTTCATATCCAATTAGGCGATAACCTTTTACCTTCGCACTATTAAAATCAACTTGAACCTTGACGTCTTTGGCGACGGTAACCAAATTTTGACCGGCTTCCTCATATAAAACCTTGCGCGCTTCCTGCACAGAGTCAATGTAGCTATACTGCCCATTTCCATTGTCGGCCAATTTTTCCATTTTCACATCTTTCAAGTTTCCCTGACCGAAACCCAGCACAGATAAAAACACTCCGGATTTTCGTTTTTCTTTGATTAGTCGGGTCAGCTCGCCATCGCCGGTCACACCCAAATTCAAATCACCATCGGTCGCCAGGATCACGCGGTTGTTGCCGCCTTTGATAAAATGTTTTTGCGCAAGCTCATACGCGGTCTCAATTCCCGCCGACCCATGGGTTAAGCCTCGCGGTTCCAAAACTTCGATCGCGCTCATTATGTCCGTCTTTTGCTCACCGTTCACACCATCCAGCAATACCGCGTCGTTAGATGCGTAAGTCACGATGCTAATGGTGTCATTTTCAGTCAAATTTTCAACCAAAAATAGAAAAGAACGTTTGACCAGAGGCAATTTGTCCGGCATATCCATCGAACCCGATACATCGATCAGAAACACCAGATTGTTTTCGATATCCTGTTGAGCTGTCGGCTGAGGTTCGCCGGCTGTGATGCCGACGCGTAACAATTTGGTTTCTTGATTCCAGGGGGTATCGGTCAGTCCAAGGTCAAAGCCCAACACCTCTCCTTCTTGTGGAGGATTATACTCATAGCGAAAATAGTTCAACATTTCTTCGATTCGCACGGAATCTACCAATGGCATCATGCCATCGTTCAACTGCCGCCTGATATTCGCGTAGCTGGCGGTATCCACGTCAGCCGCGAATGTTGAAAGTGGCCGAGAATCAGTTGACAAGAATCGATTTTCCTCAAACACATCATATTCTTCGGTATTGAATGGAAGGTCCTCAGGCTCCGGCTCCCACCAAATCGCGCCATCCATCTCCGGTTCAACATCAATATAACCGCTCTCATAATCCTGTATAACCATTTCATCCAAATTGAAGATTTCCTTAATTGGTTGACAGGAACATCCCACAATGCCCAATATCAGCGCGACGCCAATCGTCAGCGCGGCAAGTCGTCTACCCACTCCAATCAACCGCCTCCGAATATTTACTCGTTTCATTTTGCCCCCTCCTTATCCTGGTTTGGTGATTCATTGAATCAACTGACTGATCACGGCGATCAAGCCTTGAATTTCCTTTTCAGAAAAACCCTTCAAACTTAATTGAAAAAAAGCATCACCGGTCGATTCAATCAAATAGTTCCGACCTTGTTCAGCCTGCCAATACCCAACGTCCAATCCCTTCGGAGCCGGCAGTGGTGACAATTCCTGTTCAAAACTCCCGACTGCCGACCGCGAAAAAACCACACATACGCTTCGATTGGCATCTTCCTGATCAACAAAAAGCAATCCCTCACATCCCATTTCGCGTTGATTCTCAACGTCCTCCTCTGACTGTCTAACCAACGACAGCCCTTTAGATCTCAACCCAAGTGTCAATCCCGTGATAAATTCCGGGTCCACACGCTCACCGACCTCCTCGGACATCACATCATTATCGAAAGCGGCGGAAGCGGCGGACTCGTCTATCAGCGTCGACAATTCGGAGAGTGGTTTTGCCTGCTCGACCTCATCCATCGTCAATTCGTTGGCATCCGCGGCAATTTCGTCGGCTTGATGTAAAAACATTGCGGTAGAATCAAACACTGATGTCGAGCGAATCAGATACAGCGCACCAAAAATCACAATCACCAAAGCGACCGAAGATAGCGCGACCGCCCAAGTAGCAGATCGTTTCACCGGCCTAATTGACCCTGACGTCATGACATCATTTCTTTTCTGTTCTTTGTTTTGCTCCGCTGACTGCCTGAGAGCCACTTTGTTGAGGATGCTGTCCACACGTTCTTGAGTGCTCTTCATGTTTCAGATCCTCCCGACAATGATTCCATCTCTATTCTTAACTGCTTTTTACCACGCGACACCATGTTATCCACTTGTTTGACTGTCTGACCCAACACTTCGGCAGCCTGCGCATAGGTCATCTCCTCAAAGTAAATCAAGTAAAGAGCCTGTGCATAATTTCTTCTGATTCTCCCCAAGGCAGTATGCAAAACCCTCTTTTGATCATCTTGAAACAACGCCTCCACGATTCGCGCCTCATGAGCCAAATCGGCCTCAACCGCTTCAACATCCACCATCCGGTAACGATTTTCACGTTTCAGATAATTTAGTGCTTTGTTCTTGCCGATTTGAAACAACCAGGTCCGAAACCTCGAACCACCACGAAACCTGTTCTTGTCAATCAACAGCTCCACAAAAACGTCTTCCATTAAATCCTCGGCGGTTGACAGATTGCGCACATATCCATTTATGAACATCATCAAATGATCTCCATATAACTCGACCAAATCATTCAAACCGGTCTCGTCGCCGGACAAATAGCGCTCGTAGCATTTCATTCCTTGATCCACAGACAAATCCTCATCGAAAGCGTACCGGCCGGTTCCCCTTTCATTTATTATGACAATCTATTTCAAATAATTCCTCATCTAATTGACAAATGGTTTGATCAATATGCCAAATCTGCATATGATTACAGTGAAGATAGTCAACATCAAGCATTTGCATTGTTTCGCATAGTAAGGAAGAGAATCAATGAGCGACTTCACATACGCGTTTAACGCCGTATTTCCTTTATTTGTCTACATGGCTTTGGGGATGATCATCAAAAAGCTCAATTGGGCGACCGATCAGACTTTTAACCAAATGAACACCATCACCTTCAAAACATTTTTGCCCATCATGATTTTTGTCAACATCTATCATTCAAGTTTGGAAGAATTCCCCGGTATCATGACAGTTTTGTATCCCATCGTGGCTATTTCGCTCACCTTCGTCATCGCTTGGTTCTTTGTTGACCGGACCGGCCTTGAATTTCGAGAAAAAGGTGTTGTGACGCAGGCGATTTTTCGCAGTAATTATGTGCTGTTCGGTGTCCCCCTGGTGCTCGCTTTGATCGATGGCAAGACCACAGGGATCACAGAGGTGCTGCTCGCCACCATCATCCCTTTATTCAACGTCTACGCGGTGATCATCCTCTCGTGGTACGGGGGTCAAAAAGTGAATGGAAAAGAAGTCGTGCGCAAAATCATCACCAATCCATTGATTCTGGCTTCTGTCCTCGGAATCCTCGCTAAATGGATCCACCTCAGTCTGCCCGAACCGCTGGAGTCCTCGCTCTCCTCTCTTGGCAAAATCGCGACTCCGATGGCGTTGATTATTCTTGGAGCGCAGTTTCGCTTCGCGGACTCCGGAAAGTACGCCCGCAAGTTGGTCACCATCTGTTCACTCCGCTTGCTGATCGTGCCGGCCGCTCTTCTCTCAGGCGCGGCGCTGCTGGGGATGCGAGGTGAGGCAATGATCAGTTACCTTCCGCTGTTTGGCGGCCCGGTTGCTGTTTCTTCGTACACAATGGCCTATCAAATGGGCGCGGACGATCAGCTCGCGGGGCAAATACTGGTCTACACTTCGGCGCTGTGTCTGCCCGCGCTTTTTATGTTCATTGTCATCTTACGCAAACTTGCGCTGATCTGATTGACGACACCCAATTATCGGAACAGCCCGATCACCCCTTAATCGCACGTAAAGCACTGGAATCAGGGTCTTTCAGACGAATGAGGTTTGACATGGAAAGGTAATAAATGCATAATATGTGCTGATACAAAACAAGGAGGAACTCTTATGAATAAAAGTGTGTTAATCGATTCTGTCGCAATGAAGACAGGGTTGAGTAAAAAAGATAGTGAGGCCGCTGTCAACGCTTTTCTTGACACCGTTACCGAGGCGTTGGTCAACGAGGAAAAAGTCGTTTTGGTTGGTTTTGGAACGTTTGAGACAAGAAGCCGGGCGGAACGCATGGGACGCAATCCCAGCACAAAGGAAGCGATAATGATTCCCGCGTCCAAAGCCCCTGTTTTCAAAGCCGGCAAGGGTCTCAAAGACAAAGTCAACCAATGAGTTTGACCTAATTTTAAAATAATTAAAAGAGTTGTCAAAAAAAGTATATGCCTCAAAGTACTGAGCCAATGTTCAACATTCAGGGCGCATATGCGAAAGGACGGCTCTTTTTATTGCGACGATTTATCCCCACCGTTCTTTTGATTGGTCAACTTCGCAGCTTCCGACCTCAGTTTTCGATGGATCTGATCATTTAAAACTGTCAAGAACTGACCGTTGCTGAGTTGGACCCCCGCCTGCTTGGTGGCGTAGCGGATCACACGGTCGATCTGCCCGGCTGAGGCGCGATAATATTTGGCGGTTTCCGGATATAGAAATTTACTCGCCGGTTTAAGTTTCGTCGGATCACGCGCCAACACTTCCAGAATTTTCCGCAAGTACAGGTAACCTTTCAAATTCTCGGAAATTTTATACTGCGCGAGAACATCCTCGGCGATCTCGCGCACAGTGTCATCACTGCAATATGGCGCGGAATCAGGCTCGCGCAGCAATGCCGCAAGCTCTTTGATCTGATGTGCCGCCCGATATGAGTTATCCCGACCATCAATCAAATAATTCACTCTACCCGCGGTGTCCACTACACCAAAATAACCTTGGCGCCGCAGCAGACTCGTCACCTTCGCCAGCAATTCCCTATCGTTGGCGACCACGAAAAAACCGGTACTGTCCCGATGTTTCTGAGCATGATTCATCAATCCACCTCCCATCCACTCCGTAATAAAAATGTAACATTTCATGTTTGATTCTTTCCACCTGATAAAGTCCTCAAAAGCAGGAAAAACTCGACAAAACGTCGAGTTTGGCTCTTTGAATCGATCACAGAGAACGTCCGAAATGTTATGAAGGGTATCTTATTGGTTGATTAAATTTTCGAGGCTTTTAATTAATTCATCCCAAAGTTCCAGATTATATTGCGAACACTTGGTCTCCGAGTAGCTGAGCTCATCCATGATCAACCGCTGAATGATGTCATCCATATTCATTCCTTTGATCACATAATTCTTGTCATCATCTTTGTTGTCCGCCGGGAAATAGAACAAAGCAATTTGTGGCGTGCAAATAATAATCATTTTTGGAAACGAATGATCATAAAACATGAATTTTCTAGGAGAGGATTTTTTGGCATAGTCATGTGACCGTTTAATGTAATCCAGACGACTTTCCGCCGGAAGGGTCACTCGCTTTGCCAATGGTAAGTTAATTTCGCCTGTTGAGAAAAAATCTTCCAATTCATAGGTGGTGAGATAGATATTCCCGTCCCCGTTTAAGATCGCATTATTTAAGCTCAGAATGGCTTCACGAATCAGTGGTTCGGGCTCAGCATCCTCAAGTTCATCGTCTCTGAAAAGCACGCCGGCATTGGTAAAAAAATAGGTGGAAACGATGTTGTCGGCGAAATACTCGGAAATTCTCCCGGGATTTTGGATCAGATAATCTCTGACCTCAGCGCGGTTGAAGCTTTGCGCGGAGGTACGATTTTTTAGTACATAGTAATAAAAACGATGGATTAGACCTTTGTTCGTGACGTGGGTCATACTCAGTGTGCCTTCCGGATGCAGATCGAAAAGAAGAACAAAGTGGTCATTGACCAGCAAGAATTCCTCTGATACGTTTATGTTCGCACCCCATAATCTCAAATCAGATATTCGATCCAAGTGGCGAAGATACCTCAAAAAATTCGATTTTCGTTTAAGTAGATTCACCTCATACGGCAGATCATCAAAATAGCCCGGAGCGATAAATTGATTGATTGTGAACCGCCGGCGGTCCTCATTAGGAGCTATTACAGTTTCCTCGGCCCAGTCACGGAGCAATGCGCTCCCGTAACGAAGTGTGCTGAAAACATCCAATATTTCCGGTTCCATCTTCAGTGCGACGTCCGATAAAATAACGCAAATCATATTGCGGATGCTGTCATATCCAAAATACGTTTTTGAATAATCGGGAAAATCGACATTTAACTCCTGTTCCTCAGCAAAATCTTTATCTAATGTATATGAGATCGCTTGATTTAAAAAACCTTGCAGCTCTTCTTTGGATTTGATCTCATAGATCACGGGAAACACTTTTTGCAGTTTTAGATGGCATTGATGGCCATATAACGCGGAAGCCAACGCGCCCGACGTTTGATTGCAAAATTTCTCTTTTTCCGCAAGTTTTGGTAAGCGCTTGCCGGACAAAATGTTGCTAAGGGTGCTCGGTGAAACAAACAGGCTCATCGCAAAATCTGTTTTGCTCAGTTCCGCAAGTTCCAATAAATTTTCAAGTAGCTTGCCGGTCAACAAGGATATCCCCCCTTTCATACATGGAATAAATGATCTGTTCAACTAATTTAGCGTAACATTATCGTAATGTTGCAGCGTGTAAGCGTGTATTTTAAAGACTATATATAATATTCAGAGTATATCATGTTCCGATTAATCTATTACAAATTCTTATTAAGTGGTTGCGATTGACCTCCTTGTATGATTATAACTATCTGATAATATAAGATATGTAAAATAATAATCGTTTTATTTTAGTTAGTGTCAAATTTAGTTCGCAACTTCATAGAACTTCATTACAGCTTATGCGGCTTCTAACACGATTGATTCCAATGATCTGGCACTAAGATAGGCTCGAGAGCTGGACCAGTCCTCACTGTATTCCAGAAGGTAGATCGAAATCAATCGAACATAAGATTCAGGATTAGGGAAGATTCCAATTACCTTTGTCCTACGCCGAATCTCTCGATTCAACCGTTCCATAATATTGTTGGAACTGATTTTTCTGCTGTCCAGCGTGGGGAACGCATAAAACGTTAAACTGTCTTCCAGCCCTGCTTCCAAAATCTCAATTGCTTTTGGAAATCGTTTCTCATATAACTCAGCCAATCTGCGTGCCAGCACAACAGCTTCTTCCATGCTACTGGCCTGCCAGATGAGTTTGAGCTGAGCGGCGAAGCGGTCTTTTTCCGCTCTGGAAACATGTACCAGGATATTACGCATAAAATGTACTTTGCAACGTTGCCAGCTGCTGCCGGGAAAACATTTTCGAATAGCGGCCGTTAAGCCGTTATGAGCATCCGAGACAATTAGTTTTGGCGTTTTCAATCCTCGTTCACGCAAGCTTTGAAAAAGTAAGCGGTAGCTTTCTTCCGATTCTTCCAACATCGGCTCAATCGCTAGGATCTCACGATGACCGTCCTCTGCGACACCACAGACGATCTGAATCGCCATGCTGACCACTCGATGATCATAACGAACCTTCTCGTAAAGAGCATCCACCCAAATCACCGGATAGTCCATGGTCAACGCTCGATGGCGAAAAGCCTCTGCTTGCTCATTTAGCCCTTTCGTCATCTGACTGACCTGGCTTCCGGACAGGCTGTCTATCCCTAGACTTGCTGCCAGCCTTTCCATTTTTCGGGTGGATACGCCCTGAATATATGCTTCCTGGACCACTTGAATCAGCGCTACCTCGCTGCGTTTGCGTTCCGTCACAAAAAACGGAATGTAACCACCTTTGCGCACTTTTGGAACCATTAGATAGCTGGTGCCCATCCTCGTATCGAAGCGGCGTACGCGATATCCGCTGCGGCTGCTAATACGTTCTTCGCTTTGAGCATGTTTCTTTGCGCCAATTTGATGGGACACTTCCGCTTCCATCAATTGATTGCAAAGCCATTCCAACATACTGCGCATTGGATCGTCCATTCCCATAAATTGCCAGAGCATTGCTTCTAGGTTTGTGGTATCTTGATTTTGAGTCATAGTGATTTCTCCTTACACCGATTTGTTTTTTTCCTTAACAATCATTGTAACGAAGTCCTATGACTCTTTCTTCTAAAGTTGCAAACTTAAATGTACGCTATCTTATTTTATCATTTGTAAATTAGTGAGTTATATATTTTAATCATTCAATCCATTTAGAAATATTATCTTGTGTTTTTTATAAAATTGAATGGTTTTGATTATTAAAGTATATCTCGCGCTAGTTATAGAAACTGGAGGAAATTTTATGGAAAGACAACAAAAACATAGGCTGCTCAGCTGGATATTGGCACTGAGTGTCACACTGAGTTTCTTCGCGTTTCCCCGAAACGCCCATGCCGAAATAGGCACGGTTGTTTCGGAAACGGAGCAAGCGATCGACACTTTGGCCGACACCGACCCAACATCTGACACAGGCTCGAAACAAACGAATCCATCTCAAACGGGGTCAGTGACTTCGGAAACGATTCCGTCCGCTTCAAATGAGAATCTGAATAGTTCGGATTTGAATCAGACGGAAACGGGCGACAAATCGGCCGGCCAACAATCGGATCCGACAGAAGTTTCGCAAGACGCCCCCACTTCCGAATCAACAGAAGTGGTGGCTGAGTCAATTCACACTTCAGCGGATACTGACCCGGATTCATCCGAGGAGAAAGCGACTGAAGAGGGTGAAAAGCTTAAACCATTCGGCAGAACCGGCATAGCACCAATGGCTTTACTTTATTCAGATGTGCATTTGACTGATGTCTCACTTCGTTTGACAATCGGAGGGGTTGAGACAACCATCCCCGATGAATCGGAATTCGAATTTGATCCCGACGGAGTGCAGGCGGTTGGCCTGACATATAGTTTCGATATAAGGGATACCGAGGACAACCCGTTAGTGGCGGGTGACACATATAGCTTTGATTTGCCAAGCTTTGTGACAATCCCGCAACCGGTTGTCAATCAACCGCTGGCCGGCGCTGCGGGCTCAACGTTTTCAATCGCGACCGATGGAACTGTGACTGTGACGTTCTCGGAAGAATTCTCAACTTTGGAGCAAAAAGAATTTAAGATTAACCTAAACGCTGATCTGAACACACAGGTTTTTGAAGATGAGCGCGTGCTGGAAGTCGAAATTCCCTATTCGGAAGAAGACGGCTACTCCGCGGTTCTCGTGGGCAAGAAAGACAACCTGGATCAGACCGATACCAAGAATGGCTTCACTTATGTCATGAATGGTAGCGACAAAGTTCCAACCGACCATCGCCCGACACACGCGGACTGGACAGTTCGGTTCAACGAAGGAATGAATCGTTACAATACAGTATCAATCACAGATCAACTGGTCGGCGAACATTCTTTGGTGGAAAACTCCGTCCAAGTCTACCGCATTGTACGGAGCGCGAGCGGAGCTGTGATCGGTGAAGAATTGCTATCCGCCACCGATTACACGCTGAGCACGTCCGCTGACGGACTCTCCCTCTCTCTCAACCGGTCACCTGTTCGTGACACTTATGAGCTTCGTTACACAACTTTGTTGGCTGAGGGCGATCGTGGCACCGGCACAACCATCAACAACAAAGCCACCATCAATTTGGGCGACGCCGAGACCGAAGTTGAACATCCCCTGGATGTCAATTGGGGCGGCGACAATCCCTCTGTCTCAAAAAGCGGCTCTCTCAAAAATGGCTCCATCAACGAGATTGACTGGATCGTCGAATACAATTACAACGAAGACGATCTGGGTTTTGACGTCTCACTGAAGGATACTCTGAGCGATGGCGCAATCGACCCAAGCACGATCATCATCCGCGAAGTGAGCGTCGATCAAAACGGTGTCGCTCAAACTGTAAAGGTATTGTCCTCATCAGACTTCTCTTACAGTGATGGCACACAAACCTTGATCATCCCGAATTCACAAGGTAAGGCATACGAGATCAAGTACACATCCACTGTGCCTGATGGAATCAATGGTGATGTCACCAACACCGTCCATCACACTCAACAACCGAATATCACGGACAGCGACAGTGTGACCGTGGATACAACCTCAGACGCCTCGAAAACGGGCACTTTGAGTGTTACCGAGGAAGGAATTCCATATATCCTCTGGACTGTCACGATCAATGAAAAGAATATAAACTTATCCGACATCAGCATGAATGACGTCTTTGATGGCTCGTTGCTGGTTTTGGACTGGAATTCCTTCACCTTGACGAGAGACGGCGCGGTTGTCGATCCCGGTGATAACTTCTACACCATCAGCGCCTACACCCCCGAATCCGGCAATAAAGAGGGATTCACACTCAACATCCCGGCGCCCGGAGACAGCACCTATATATTGACTTATATCACTTACTACACAAACGATGGACTAAATGCCGACTCAACCGTGAATGCCGCGGACATCTTCTTTGATTATGGAGATGGAGACGGTCCCGGTCCCGGTCCGGACATCCCGGGAGCGTCTGTCGACGCGCCGCAACCCGGTATTTTTAAATACGGAGAATATTCACCAAGCGAGGACAAGACCAAACAGGAGATCGACTGGTACATCTACTTCAATACGGGTCACGGCAAATTGGAGACACCTCGGATTACCGACGTCTTTGATCCGGCCGACCTGGTCATCGTGGATGGCACATTTAGGATCTTTGAAGAGCAAAGTGGTGTTGACCTTGTAGAAGGCACTGACTATACCTTCACCAAGACAAACGATGGATTCGAAGTTCAGTTTTTAGACGATTCCAAACCGGTGACATACATCATCCGGTATTCAACAAATGCCGTTGACACATCAAACGACTCGTCAACCAATACCGCCACTCTGTATTGGCAAGGGCAACCACAATCCGCTGACTACACAGTCGCTAAACGTGACCCCGGCATCAGCAAAGATGTGGTGACCGAGACCAAGGAAGATGGCTCAAAAGTCAATCATTGGCAGATCGATTTCAACAATAATCAACATGTCATCTATGACTTTGAACTGGTTGACACATTTACACCCTCCGACGTCATGGCGTTCGACATTGTGGTAAAAGAAGGCGGTGTCACGCTCACACCGGTCACGGATTACACGTTGGTGGAAAATGTGAATGGCAGCTTCACCATTGAGATGAATCAATTAAAGGCTGTCCCCTATACTCTCACCTATTCCACACCCTATAGCCCGGAAGCCGAATTCCATGGCGCCACGAATAAAGTGGACATTGACTACCGCGGTGGATCGGACTCGGCCTCAAAAGACGCGCCACAGCCCGAGATTCTCGTCGACAAGAAGAGTACCGCGCTTGACAAGACCAGCACACCACGCACGATCAGCTGGCAGATCGATGTCAACATCGACGTCGCCAACGGATACGTTCAGTTGGTGGACGCCGTGTTGGAGGACACAATCCCGGATGACCAGGCTTATGTGCCGGGTTCATTCAAACTGACCCGTGCGGATTCCGCGGCGGTGGTCTCCACAGCCGATCCATCCTTTGATGCCGCAGCGCCCGAAACCTGGTCGATCGATCTGCCAGACGGCCCCTATCCTTACACCGTCACCTTCGACACGCATATCCTGCGCTACCCTTCAAACGACACAAATCGCAATGATCGGTACCACAACGAAGTGACTTTGACGAATCAGACAAAAAATGAAACGCTGGCCTCAACGGATTCGGCTAGCGCCTACCGCGATTATTTCAGCGGTCAGGACAACAACAGTCCAAGTAAAACCGGCGCGCAAAATCCGGATAACGACAACATCGAGTGGTCGGCGACGGTCAACCCCAAGGGTCTGCCATTGAAGAACGCCTATATCCTCGACACACTTGACATGCAACAAGTTTATATTCGCGACAGCATTGTGATCACCGCGACTGATCCTACCGATCCGGCATTTGGACCGGTCACATTGGTCGAAGGCACGCATTACAGCATCGAATTCACAGACGCGACCGCGACCAAGCCCGAACAGTTCAAGATTCAGATGAAACAGCACGGTGATCTTCCCAAAGAAGAAGATAACGGTGTCAACTATACCTACACTGTTAAATACGACACCTTCCTTAACGAAGACATCGTCGGCAGACGGGAAGTCAGCAATACAATCGCCCTGGTCTCTTTTGATACCGACAAGGTTATCGAAAGATTTCAACGATCTGAGTCAGCCGCGAAATGGTATTACGGTGGCAGCGGATCGGGTGTCGGCATGGCTTTGAGCCTGGTCAAAAAAGACAAAGACAGCAAGCAACCGATCGAAGGAGTCAAGTTTTCACTTTACTCAGTCACCGGCGCGGGCAACACAGAGACACTGATCGCCAACTATGAAACGAGCGTTGACGGCGCCATTGAGGTGCCCGGTCTGCGTGGTGGACGCTATGTTCTGAGAGAACAGCCCTCCCCGGCGTATCAGGACGTTCCGGACGTCTACTTCAGGCTCGAGAACCGTGGCGTGGGCAAACACAACGTCACGCTAACCGATAACTCGTGGGCGAATGCCAAGGACTATGACTTCATCGAAGATGGAGAAATGCACATTACTTTCGTAAACGAGAAAAGAAAAATTGATGTCAACATCGACAAGATCTGGGTTGGCGGACCCGATGAGGCTCGTCCGACCGTGTATTTCCAGCTGTGGAGACAGTATGAAAAAGACGGAGCGCAGATCGACGAGATCGTACCCGATGTCGACTTCCTTGAACTGGTGGATGGCGTGACCAACGCCGGCTGGAATGGTCTAAACGCTACAGACGATGGCGGAAACTTCTACACCTACTATGTGGTTGAAGGACTGCTTGAAAATGGCGTGTTTGTGCCCGGTGGACATCCGGACTATGCGACATCAAGCGATCCGATGAATGCCGATGGAACCATCGAAGTCGTCAACACCTATATCCCCCGAGTCAGCGTCGGCGACTATGTCTGGGAGGACGTCAACCGCGATGGCTTACAGGACGAGTCAGACATTCCACTCAAAGGCGTTGAACTGACCTTGACGGATCAGGACGGCAACCCGGTGACCGACGTGTTCGGCAACTTGGTTGGACCCACAACGACCGACGACAATGGTTTCTATGAATTCACCAATCTGCCGGTGACCTCGAAAGGCGGTTATTACATCGTGACAGTCACCACACCCGACGGCTACATGCCGACCTTGGCGAACGAAGGCGATGATCCGGCAATGGATTCTTCGACCAATTCCGCCAACTCAACCGGGCTGCCGAATGGTGGCGACCACGATCCTACTTTGGACTTTGGTTTTGTCAGACCGTATGTCAGCGTCGGCGACTATGTCTGGGAGGACGTCAACCGTGACGGCTTACAGGACGAGTCGGACATTCCGCTCAAAGGCGTTGAGCTGACCTTGACGGATCAGGACGGCAACCCGGTGACCGACGTGTTCGGCAACTTGGTTGGACCCACAACGACCGATGACAATGGCAAGTATGAATTCAACTATCTGCCGGTGACCTCGAAAGGCGGTTATTATATCGTGAAGGTCACCACACCGGACGGTTACATCCCAACCTTGGCAAACCAGGGCGATGACCCGGCGGTGGATTCCTCAACAGACTCTGAGCGCTCAACCGCGCTGCCCAATCACCTGGACAACGATCCTACTTTGGACTTTGGCTTTGTGAGACCGTATGTCAGCGTCGGCGACTATGTCTGGGAGGACGTCAACCGCGATGGCTTGCAGGACGATTCAGACATTCCGCTCGAAGGCGTTGAGCTGACCTTGACGGATCAGGACGGCAACCCGGTGACCGACGTGTTCGGTAACTTGGTTGGACCGACAACGACCGACGAGAACGGCTTCTACGAATTCACCTACCTGCCGGTCACTCCGGAAGGCGGCCACTACATCGTGACGGTCACCACACCGGACGGCTACATGCCAACCTTGGCGAACGAAGGCGATGATCCGGCGGTGGATTCCTCAACAGACTTTGAACGCTCAACCGAGCTGCCGAACCACTTGGACAACGATCCTACTTTGGACTTTGGCTTTGTCAGACCGTATGTTAGCGTCGGCGACTATGTCTGGGAGGACGTCAACCGCGATGGCTTGCAGGACGATTCAGACATTCCGCTCAAAGGCGTTGAGCTGACCTTGACGGATCAGGACGGCAACCCGGTGACCGACGTGTTCGGCAACGTGGTTGGACCCACAACGACCGACGACAATGGTTTCTATGAATTCACCAATCTGCCGGTCACTCCGGAAGGTGGCCACTACATCGTAACGGTCACCACACCGGACGGCTACATACCGACCTTGGCGAACGAAGGCGATGATCCGGCAGTGGATTCTTCGACCGGTTCCGCCAACTCGACCGGGCTGCCGAATGATGGCGACCACGATCCCACTTTGGACTTTGGCTTTGTCAGACCGTATGTCAGCGTTGGCGACTATGTCTGGGAGGACGTCAACCGCGATGGCTTACAGGACGATTCAGACATTCCGCTCAAAGGCGTTGAGCTGACCTTGACAGATCAGGACGGCAACCCGGTGACCGACGTGTTCGGCAACGTGGTTGGACCGACAACGACCGATGACAACGGTTTCTATGAATTCAACTATCTGCCGGTGACTCCGGAAGGCGGCCACTACACAGTGACGGTCACCACACCGGACGACTACATCCCAACCTTGGCGAACCAGGGTGATGACCCGGCGATCGATTCTTCAACCAACTCCGCGGACTCAACCGCGTTGCCCTATCACTTAGGCAATGATCCTACTTTGGACTTTGGCTTCGTGAAACCCATGGTCAGCGTCGGCGACTATGTCTGGGAGGACGTCAACCGCGATGGCTTACAGGACGATTCAGACATTCCGCTCGAAGGCGTTGAGCTGACCTTGACGGATCAGGATGGCAACCCGGTGACCGACGTGTTCGGCAACTTGGTTGGTCCCACAACAACTGATGAGAACGGCTGGTATGAGTTCGCTCACCTGCCGGTCACCACAGAAAACGGTCGTTACATCGTGACGGTCACCACACCGGACGGCTACATTCCGACCATCGATAACGCCGGCGAGGCGGATGTTGATTCGGACGCCGATCGCGGATTCGCGGTCTCGACCGCACTTCCGTTCGACGGCAACCATGATCCTACTTTGGACTTTGGTTTCGTGAAACCCATGGTCAGCGTCGGCGACTACGTCTGGATCGATGTCAACCGCGACGGCATACAGGACGCGACGGACATTCCGCTCAAAGGCGTCGTGCTGACCTTGACGGATCAGGACGGCAACCCTGTCACCGACGTGTTCGGCAACGTGGTTGGACCCACAACGACCGACGAGAACGGCTGGTATGAGTTCGCTCACCTGCCGGTCACCACGGAAAACGGTTGGTACCGTGTGACGGTCACCACTCCGGACGGCTATCTGCCTACCATTGACAACGCCGGCGACAGAGACATTGACTCCGACGCTCAGCGCGGTTATGCGGACTCCGTGTCGCTGGTGAACGATGGTGACCACGATCCCACTTTGGACTTTGGTTTTGTGAAAAAATCTGACCCGAAACCGTCAGATGACGACAAACTTGACAAGGATAAGTTTGGCAAGGATAAGTTTGACAAGGGCGAAGGTTTGAAACCATCGACTTTGGACAAAGGGAAATACAAGGGCGTCACCGATAAATCCGTACCCAGAACCGGTGAAAACACATCACGTTTCCTCTTCATGGGACTGGTGCTCCTGCTGGCCGGAGGAACAGCGATTATCAAGCTGATTCGCCGTCGCAGAGAAAACCGCGAAAATGGATAAGTGAAATGACTGACAACCGGCCATAAGGCCTAACAAAGAGGCCGTCTCGAGACACTGCGTGTCAAGAGGCGACCTTTTTGCTGTCTCCATAGATAAAACCGCCGATCATCTCTTTAGAAAAAATCAAAGGTCCTCACGCCAAGCGTTCGGACCCGTCAATCTTTCGTACATTAAGGATGCCAAGTTGTTTACAGTATAAATTGACGAACCATTCGTGCGAAACCATCCAGATTGTTGTTGGGCGCAATGTGCTCGGCAGCTGATTTACAGAGGTCGGTCCCGTTGGACATGGCGATAGACAAACCTGCCTCTTCCAGCATCGGCACGTCGTTGTCATGGTCACCGAAAGCGGCGATCTGTGACAAGGACAAATCATAATGTTCAGCCAATTTTCTTAGGCCTTCACCCTTTGATACATTTGCGGCCATGATATCCAAACTATTCTCCATCGAGGATACGCAGTGTAACTGCGGATAGCGGGCGGCGATCTTCGCGATCTCGTTCAACACATCGGGATCGTATGATTGGACAAAAAATTTCAGCACCTCATGTTTGAGCTGGCCGTTGTCAGCGACAAGCGTCTCGGCGGGCAGCAGTCGCACCGGCGTGGATCCACCTCGACTCGCCAATCTATTGTATTCAAAAAAAGCTTCGACCCGTTCACTAAATGGTTGATAGTAGGCGGCCCGGTCTGTATAGGTCAAAAAATCCAGCTTATGAGTGAAGCAATGGTCAAACATGGCGGATGCGGCCTCAGGCTGCATCGTTTTTTGATAAACGATGGTGTTGGACGCAGGCGCTCTAACCATGGCACCGTTGAACGTGATGATTGGTTCACACACGCTCAACTGGCGGACATACTCCATCATCATCGTCTCCATGCGTCCGGTCGCGATCGTGAACAAGATGCCGGCCTCGGCAAGATCATTCACCGCCCGTCTGTTCTCAGCTGAAATATGTTTAAGATCCGACAGCAAGGTTCCGTCCAAATCTGAAATCACCAAGCGGATGTCATTGCTCATTGAAATATCCTTTCATATTCTTCTTCTGTTCTTATTATATTAATCATTTTTCTGACGTCCGGGCGATCGTTCACAATCTTTCCCGGGCAAATACAGGTTGAAGGTATTGACACGATTTCTACGTTCAGTATGTCGTCTGTACCCGAGGGAGTCAATCGAGTCGTTTCAGACTAAGATCTCAACGTAACATTGAGCAATAAAAATAGGAAGCGGAAAATTTTTATTGCTCCCTTTTACAAAAACAAACCGCAACTTTTAACTCAAACCCCACTAGATAATTTTAAATTCCACAATATAGTGACTCCAAGGCGTGCTGCTGATCTGATACAGTTCGCCAACTTCAAATGTTTGCGCGAAACCATTGTAGTAGTATGTCACACCGTCATTCATCAGGACTCGATGAAAAGAATAGATCTCGACAACCTCAACTTGTGATACTTCATAGCGGGCGCCGACCATTGGCAAGAAATCAAGACCTTTCGGTCCCGATCCCAGCAGAACTTGAAGCAACAGCGCGATCGAAAGAATGGTTGGGAAGAAAAACGCGATTTTCTTCTTGAGATTACGCAATTTGCAATAGCGGGCCAAATATAGCAACAACGAAAGTAATAAGATTGACAACCCCAAAGATAGGATCAAACGGAAAACAAAATAGCTCACTTCAACCTCTCGCTCATGATCAAATATCAGATTCCCCTTTAAGGATTCGTAGAAACTCATCTTCGGTCAACATCCGGACACCAAGTAGATCAGCCTTGTCAAATTTGCTTCCGGCATTTTCGCCATAAAGCAGATAATCTGTTTTGTGCGAAACCGATCCGGTCACACGTCCGCCCGCCTCGCGAATCAGATCGGCCGCCTCGGCGCGGGTGAGTGTGGGCAGCGTGCCGGTCAACACAACCGTCTTGTCCGCGAAGGGCCCCGGTTCGGATTTAATCTCGCTCAACGGTGTGTCGGCGCCTGCCTGTGACTCCGCTTTCATGTTAACACCCAGTTTCGTCAATTCACTTAACAAATCATGCGTCTTTGACAAGGCAAAAAATGATCGCACGGAGCGCGCCATGACAGGTCCGAAGTCAGGTAGCCCCAGCAAGCGCTCTTCTGTCGCCGACATCATGCTTTCCATGTCGACGAACGAGTCGGCTAATATACGCGAGGCGGCGATTCCAATGTGGCGAATCCCCAACGCGTTGATCAGCCGCGCCAAAGAATTAGCTTTGCTCAACTCGATCGCGCCGAGCAGATTGTCCACCGATTTTTCCTTAAAGCCCGGAAGATTGATCAGCCAATCACGATGCTCGCGCAAACGATAGATATCCGCGATGCCGGTGATCAGACCTTGATCCATAAAGAGACGGATGCTCGCCTCACCCAGTCCGGTTATGTCCATCGCGTCGCGCGAGGCGAAATGGAGCAAATGACGATATAGCTGGGCGGGGCACTCCGGAGATGTGCAACGCACCGCCACCTCTCCTTCCTCACGACTCACCGGCGATCCACAAGAAGGGCAGCTCGTCGGCATTTCGAAGGGAAGGCTGCCCGGTGCCCGTTGATCAAGCTCAACAGACACGACGGAGGGAATCACATCTCCGGCTTTCTCAATGGCCACAGTGTCCCCCACACGCACATCCTTTTCACGTATGTAATCTTCGTTATGGAGGGTGGCGCGGGAAATGGTCGAACCATCCACCGTCACCGGGTCGAGCAGGGCCAGTGGGGTCAACACACCGGTTCTGCCCACCTGTATCACAATATCGAGAATTTTTGTCTTACTTTGTTCGGGCGGATATTTATAGGCCGCCGCCCAGCGCGGAGCCTTTGTGGTGGCGCCCAATCTGATCCGTTGATCAAGATCATTCACTTTAATGACGGCTCCATCTATGCCAAAACCGAGCGTGGCTCTGTCCGCGTGAATTCGCTCGACAGCGGCCCAGACATCGGTCTCTTCCGTAAACGGCCCGGAGCAAGGAATTTTGGGGAATCCTTGTTCGGCCAGCCAGATCAGTGTCTCGTCGTGTGTCTGAAATCGCCTACCCCGGATCTGTTGGATGTTGAACACAAAAATATCCAAATTGCGAGCAGCTGTGACCTTGGGATCCAACTGTCGCAATGAGCCGGCCGCCGCGTTGCGCGGATTGGCGAAGGGTTTGGCTTGATTGATTTCCTGTTCCCGGTTCAACGCCTCAAATGACTCATATGGCATGTAGACTTCGGCTCGAACCTCCAAAAACGAAACGCGCTCAGCGAGGGCTTTGGGGATCGTGGGCAGGGTGCGTAGGTTAAACGTGATGTCCTCACCCTCCAGACCATCGCCACGGGTGGAACCGCGCGTAAACACACCGTCCACGTACTCCAAAGAAACCGACAGGCCATCAATTTTCGTCTCGACCAAAAATTCGACCTCGGAGTCCAACGTGCGACGCACCCCTCGCAGAAATCCTGTCAGCTCTTCCTTTGTGAAAAAATCCTGCAGACTCTGCATTGGAACTTCATGGGGAACCTTTGTGAAAGAGGATGCAGCCTCGCCCCCAACTTTCAGAGTCGGAGAATCCGGCGCCAACAGATCGGGGAAGCGAGCCTCAAGCTCATTTAATTCACGTAGCAGGCGATCATATTCAAAATCGCTGATTTCGGGCGTGTCCAGATTGTAATATAGATGATTGTGGCGATCGATTTCAGATCGCAACGCAGTCACGCGGAGCGCCGCCGCTTTGTCCATCGTGCACCTCAAATCATGTGGAAAGAATACGCCGGGCGGCGAGTCACATCATCTTGCGACAAGTGTTCGCCGACCGCGGATGATCAGCGAGTCTCTTCGAGCTCAAATGGATCAAACTCATCCAGGATTTCCTTGACAATCGCGACCTCTTCGGCGGAAAGGGATATTCCTTTGCCCATCTTCTCATGATCCGGAGCCCATTCGCGGATGTCCAATTTAGGTTTCGCATCGTTCCAGCTCACGATGTTAACTTCACGTTGCCAGCCGGACTTGTTGGTTTTGACCACACCCAGTTCTTTAATGATTTCATATTTAAATTCTGTTTTTGCCATGTATTCCTCCAAAAAAAGTTGAGCTCATTTCTGTTGATCAGCTCGTATTCAGCAAAAGTTCCGGAACGGCTCAGTCACACAGCCACGTTCCGGCCACATTCGTTGGCATTATAGCATATTCGATTTATGAATTTATATGGTTCGTGATTTTTCGTGGATCTGCAGTATCCGGATAGTGATGTGTTAAAATTCACATACATTAGTCATAAGCGAGGATCGAGATGATTTGGAGATTGATTGCGGTCACCTTCGCGGTCGCCTGTTTGTTGCTGATCTGGGCACGTGTCGAGGCAGGTTTGCTGCACAAGGTATATAGCCGCGTGACTGTGCGGAAAGAACACAGTGCGGACAGTTTGGTCACCCATCAGACGCTGGGCTGTGATCAGCCCTGCACGCCCAACCGGCCGCCTCTGCGGATCGCGCTGATCAGCGACTTTCATGGACGTCTGCTGAAGGTGTCGATCCCCAAACTGGCTAAAGCCATTCGCTCCGCCAAAGTCGATCTGGTTTTATTCGCGGGCGATCTGATTTCCAGAAAAGAAGACGCCACTCGTGGTTTCGCTCAGATGGTCGAGCTCATCGACTTGCTGAAACCCGAGGGTATACAGATCTACGCCGTTCGGGGCAATCACGATGCCGGCATCCCACCCGAACGTTATCACGCGGCCGGTCCGCGGCTGTTGGAAAATGAGACAATCGTGATCAGCGATCGGAATGGGCTATATTGGTGCGTCGTCGGGTTGCCCGACCCACGAGCCGCCGTGCCACGATTCGACTTGGCTCTTCAATCTCCCGCGCCTTCCAGCCCGATCCATAACGTGCGACCCGAATCCGTCCCCCCTCACCGTCGAATCGTTCTGGCGCACGATCCGGATCAAATCCATCAATTGAACCGTCGCCAATGCTCAACTTTGCTCGCCGGACATTTTCATGGTGGGCAAATCAGGTTGCCATTTCGCTTGGAATGCAGGTTGCTTCGGCGCAAAGACAGATTGTGCCGGCAGGGCGTCTATCGCTGGCATTTTGAGAGAAACGGGATACGCGGTTACATCACTAAAGGTGTCGGATGTGTGTTGCTGCCACTGCGCTTTTTATGTCCACCCGAACTGAGCATACTTGATTTTTACACTGAGTCCTAGGGCACAATGAAGAGGTCGCGCAAGTTGCGCGACCTCTTTATCAATTGTCATTGAATCTCATTCAGATCACTCAGGCTTTGCCGTTGCTGCCCAGGACATACTCGATCTTGTGTGCGACAAGCTCTTTGATCGCGGCGCGCGCCGGTTTCAGGTAAGCACGCGGGTCGAAGGCTTCCGGATTCAGAGCCAGGTACTCGCGGACGCTGGCGGTCATCGCCAGGCGCAGGTCGGAGTCGATGTTGATTTTACATACCGAAGATTTCGCGGCCTCGCGCAGCATCTCTTCGGGAATGCCGATCGCGTCCGGCATGGAGCCACCATACTTATTGACTTTGGCGACCAGGTCTTGCGGAACCGAGCTGGAACCGTGCAACACGATCGGGTAACCGGGCAGGCGCTCGGACACTTCTTCCAGAATATCAAATCTCAGTTGAGGGTTTTGTCCCGGTTTGAACTTGAACGCGCCATGGCTGGTGCCAATCGCGATCGCGAGGGAGTCCACACCGGTACGCTCCACAAAGTCTTGAACCTGGTCAGGACGAGTGTAAGAAGCGTCTTCGGCTGAAACGTCGACATCATCCTCGACACCGGCCAACGTGCCCAGCTCGCCTTCGACGACGACGCCGCGCTCGTGAGCGTAATCAACAACCTGTTTGGCGATTCGGATATTGTCCTCGTAAGGCATGCTGGAACCATCGAACATGACTGAGGTGAAACCACCATCGATACATTGTTTGCAAATCTCAAAACTGTCACCGTGGTCGAGATGGAGCGCGATCGGCAGGCCGGTCACCTCAATCGCCGCTTCCACCAATTTTACTAGATAGGTATGGTTGGCGTAGGCGCGCGCGCCTTTTGACACTTGCAGGATCAGCGGAGCGTTGAGCTCCTGAGCCGCCTCGGTGATTCCCTGAATGATCTCCATGTTGTTCACATTGAACGCGCCGATAGCGTAGCCGCCTTCATACGCCTTCTCAAACATTTCTGTAGTCGTCACTAATGGCATAATCTTATCTCCTTCTCAAAACCAGTAAAGCATTGTTACAGACCTTATCTGTAATTCTAAATGTTTAAATTTGAAGCGTCAATCTCACAAAGGAATAAGTGTCCCATTCTATGACAATTTCGCCAGCTGTTCTTGAATTTGCACCAATGTGGCCTCTGCCTTCGCCAATTTATTCCGTTCATTTTGGACAACCGCCTCCGGCGCCTTGTTCACAAATCCCTGATTTGATAATTTTCCTTCCAGCCGTTTGATCTCCCCGGTCAATTTTAGCCGCTCTTTTTGCAGGCGTTCACGCTCCTGAGTCAAATCGACCAGACTTTCCATTGGGATGAATAGTGTGGCGGTGTTCATCACGACACGAATCGCGTTTTCGGGAATTGTCCGCTCATCCGCCGCGATCCGCACGCTCGAAACATTGGCCAGCCGCTCCAAATAGGGCGCGCTGTCCACCAACAATTCACCGACGGCGGGGTCTTCCGCCAGCACAAGCACAGGGGCTTTGCGCTTGACCGGCACGCTCATTTCCAGCCGAATGGTACGAATTTTACGAGTCGCCTCCATGATCATGCTAATTTGTCTTTCGCTGAGCGGATCATTTCGTCTTTCATCCACAACCGGCCAGTCTTCCAGCATCAAATCCTCCTTTTTGTTGATCACCGGAAGATGACTGTACATTTCACTGGTGACAAAAGGCATGAAAGGGTGCAACATCTTTAATGCGGCGGTCAAGACTTGCAGGGCGACCGCCTGAGCGGTCACGTCGCCACCTTGTTCTTGATCATAGAGACGGGATTTGATCATCTCGATATACCAGTCGCAAAAATCATCCCAGATAAAATTGTAAATTTTACTCAAGGCGACGCCCAACTCATAGCGTTCCAGATTCTGTGTCACCTCATCCACCGTGCGATTCAACAACGACAAGATCCAACGATCCTCCAAGCGTAGCTTTGATTCGTCCAGCTTGGAAAAATCAGCGTCTGAATCCAAATTCATCAAAACAAAGCGAAAGGCGTTCCAAATTTTATTAATAAATCCACGTCCGGCTTCGAGTTTTTCTTCCTGATAGCGCTGGTCGTTGCCCGGCGCGTTTCCGGTCACCAGAGCGTAGCGCAGGGCGTCCGCTCCGAAATGATTGATGATTTCAAGCGGATCAATACCGTTTCCTAAGGATTTGGACATCTTGCGTCCCTCGGCGTCGCGCACGATGCCATGGATATAGACATCCTTAAACGGCACTTCGCCGGTCTGTTCCAGCGCGGAGAAAATCATCCGCGCGACCCAGAAAAAGATGATGTCGTAACTTGTGACCAGGGTGTCGGTTGGATAAAAATAGTCCAGATCGGGCGTCTCGGCCGGCCAGCCCAATGTCGAAAACGGCCAAAGCGCCGAGCTAAACCAGGTGTCCAGTGTGTCTTCGTCACGTGTGAAGGTGCCACCTCCGCAATCAGCGCAGAACTCCGGAGCCGTACGCCCCACTTCAATTCTGCCACAGTCCGCGCAATAGTATGCCGGGATTTGATGTCCCCACCACAGCTGTCTGGAAATGCACCAGTCCCGGATATTTTCCATCCAGTTAAAGTAGGTCTTGCTGAATCGGGGGGGAACAAAACTGGTCTCCCCCGAACGAACAGCGTCGATGGCAGGTTGAGCCAGTGGCTTCATGCGGACAAACCACTGCGCGGACACACGTGGGTCGACCGTTGTGTCACAGCGATAACATGTTCCAACGTTGTGGGTGTAAGGTTCTATTTTATCGATTAAATTTAGTTCTTCCAGTTTTTCGACGGTTTTCTGCCTACATTCCAAGGCGGGCATGCCGTCATATTCGCCGGCGAACTCGTTCATGTGTCCGTCTTCGGTCATGACCGTGATGATCTCCAGGTCGTGGCGTTGCCCGACCTCAAAGTCGTTTGGATCATGTCCCGGTGTGATCTTAACCACTCCGGTACCGAAATCCATGTCGACATAGTCATCGGCGATGATCGGAATTGGTTTGTCGAGCAGCGGCAAAATCACATTTTGGCCGATCAGATCCCGATAGCGTTCATCATCCGGATTGACCGCGACCGCGGTATCTCCAAACATGGTCTCCGGACGGGTCGTCGCGACGATGATAAATCCCTCGCCATTTTCGTATGGATAACGGATATGCCATAGATTGCTGTGTTGCTCTTCGTATTCAACCTCAGCGTCCGAGATCGAGGTCAGACAGTGTGGGCACCAGTTGATGATCCGCTCGCCCTTATAAATCAGATCTTTGTTGTACAAACGAATGAAGACCTCCTCGACTGCGTCGGACAGTCCTTCATCCATTGTGAATCGCTCGCGACGCCAATCACAGGAACAGCCCAGCCTGCGCAGTTGAAGATTGATACGATCACCATATTTCTCTTTCCATTCCCAGGCGCGCCGCAAAAACTCTGTTCTGCCGATGTCCTCTTTCTCCACCCCTTCGCCGCGTAGCATCTCCACGATCTTCGCCTCGGTCGCGATCGAGGCATGGTCGGTGCCCGGCACCCATAACGCGGCATAACCTTGCATCCGCCTCCAGCGCGTCAGGATATCCTGCAAACTGTTGTTCAGTGCGTGACCCATGTGTAACTGACCGGTTATATTCGGAGGCGGCATGACGATGGTGTAAGGTGTCTTTTCAGGATCGATTCGTGTGTGAAAAAACCCCGCCGTCTCCCATTGTCGATACAGTCGCTCCTCGACTTCATTTGGTTCAAAATTTTTAGTAATATGATCAATGTTGCTCATGCTCTCCTCCATACATTCTAAAATATTCCCGTTCTTCCATTCAGTCTCGTTTATCGACATGCCGGCCACTCTTGCCCACATATTTTTGGCATCATCCATCACCAACTTTAGCGAACAATACTTTTTGACACAAAAAAACCGCTTCCGCTATCAACCGGACGAAAGCAGCTTCCGTGGTACCACCAGTCTTCTGTCGAGGGCATTTTTACCCGACAGCTCTTATCACCGGTCTACCGCCGGTGCGGGCTCACTCTCCCGGGCGACCTTCCACCGCTTCACGACGCGCTCTCCCAGCATTCAAGCAGCTCTCTGGATTCCGAACACGGTGTACTCTTCCCGTTCAAAAAGCGAACATTTGGGGTTTTAGACAGATCGGTGCCGCAGGCAAACCGCTCCACAACACATATTATAGTATTTTACCTATTTTCTTTCACCCATTCAAGAAATAATTGGCTATAATATGATAGATTTATTCTTATCGCCTCGTGACCGGACAAACCGGCTTGCCGAGACGGCGGAACCTCCGATAATCATGATGTCCAACGGATGCCAAATCAAGCAAATTCAATCAATTAAGGAGAAAAACATGATAACGATCATCGCTACATTTAAGTTGAAACACGGTAACATTGAAGCGTTCAAAGCGCTGACTAAACCATTGATCACCCAAACTCTGCTGGAACCCGGCAATATCTCGTATGAACTGTACGTCTCGCGCACAGACAAAAGCGTTTTCACGCTGATTGAGGTTTGGGAAGATGACGCGGCCATCGACCTGCACAACAACACCGAGCACTTTTTGACTTATGTTCCGCAGCTCGTGAATCTTTGCGCGGAAGCGCCTTCCATAACACAATACGAAAAAGTTTAATTATGGAATCCCGGAGTTCCTGCTATCCCGACTAGGGCCCTGTCATTCTTTCAATGGTCCGAACATGGTGTTCCTCACTGTGTCCGGACCGTTTAAGTTTTCAGCTCCAATTACAGTTTGGCGGCGGCATCTTTGTCAACCATCACCATAATGTCCGGATGGCACTGTAATATCGATGCCGGATAGTGGGGTGTGACCTCACCTTTGACCAATTTCTCCACAGCCTCCGCCTTGCCGTTTCCGGTCGCGAGCAGTAAAATCCGTCGGGCGCGCATGATTGTGCCAATGCCCATCGTCAAAGCCCGGGTCGGCACCTCCTCTGTCGACGAGAAAAAACGCGCATTGGCCGCGATCGTGTTTTCAGACAGGTTCTCGCAATGAGTTTTCCACGGGAAATGATCATGCGGCTCGTTGAAGGCGATATGGGCGTTTTGACCCAGACCCAACAGCTGCAGATCGATCCCACCCAAATCATCTATCATTTCTTCATAGAAGACACACTCCGCGTCGCAATCCTCGCTCATTCCATCGAGAACATGTGTCCGTTCACAGTCGATGTCGATGTGATCCAATAAGTATTTGTGCATGAAATGATAATAACTTTGCTGATGGTCGTGGCCAAGACCTACATATTCATCCAAGTTAAATGACGTGCAATCTTTAAATGTAACCAGCTTCTCGCGATTCATATCAATCAGGGCGCGGTACAGCTCAATCGGCGTGCTACCGGTCGCAAGCCCTAAAACCGAATTCGGTTTTGCCAACACCTGAGCGGCGAACACCATCGCGCCTGCTTTACCGACTTGTTCGGGGGTTTCATAAATATTTACAATCATCTCCATACTCCTCCATATAGGTAATGTGAAACGATATTCGTTTGAACAACTCATTTATGATATCATCGATTGAACTTTGTAAAAAGAATCACGCAATATACTTTTTGCACAAATTCTCACGCTCAAAGGTTCCAATTATTATTTTAACTCAGCGATTGTGACACCTGAATCTCCCTCGCCATAAGCGCCTTCTCTAAATGAGACAATTCTTTTGTCTGATTTCAGGTTGCGACGCACCATTTCCCGCAGCACGCCGGTCCCCTTGCCATGCACGACACGCAAGGATTTCGCTCCCGCCAAAACCGCATCATCCAGAAAGTGATCCAACCGATCGGCAGCTTCAGCGCCGGTCAGCCCGATCAGTTTGATTTCCGGCACAAAAGTTTGGGCTTTGCCGGCGAACGTGCCCGCCGAAGCGGCGAACGACCGCCTTCTCTTTCGCACGCTTTGTCCATCGGAGGAGTCATCCGTCCGCTCTCTTTGATCGGTCGGAGACAGTGCGTCCGCGTCCACCCAGGTCGTGATCGAACCCGAACGGAACAGGTATCGTCCACCGCTGTCCGGCCCTTGTTCAATTCTTCCCGTCACCCTCAACGTCTGATTGAAATAACTCTCGCCGACCCGGATCTCCTCAACCTTTGGCAGATGGTTGGAAACCGACAGGGTCTGTCGCCCGATTTCGTTTTCCACTTTGGTCAGCTCCCCTTTCAGGCGATGGCGCAACGTCTCCGCCTGATCGGCGGGTGCCCGTTGCCCGGCCAGACGCAAAGTCTTCAACAATTCTTCGGTCTCCGAAAGTTGTTCACGCAATTTTTCCCGCGCATCTTCCCGAACTTGAGAAACCGCCGACTCTTCTCGCTCTTTAAGCCGGTTCAGACGGTTCTCCAATCGCGTGCGTTCCGTTTCCACGGCCGATTTTTCCCGTTCCGCCTCACGTCTCAAATCAGCGGCGACCGAGCGGTCCCGCTCAATATTGGATATGGCCTGTTCAAATTGAATGGACTCGGCGCTGAGCTGATCCTTGGCCGTGCTGATAATCCGTTTATTCAAACCTAGTTTTCTCGCGATGACAAAGGCGTTGGACACGCCCGGCACACCGATCAACAGTCGATAGGTCGGCATCAATGTATCGACGTCAAACTCGCAGCAGGCGTTCTCCACGCCGGGAGTTTGGAGTGCGAAAATTTTCAATTCTTTATAATGTGTGCTCGCCATTGTCGTGGCTCCTCGTTGCTGTAAAAAAGTCAAAATCGCGATCGCGAGCGCTGCGCCTTCGGAAGGATCGGTGCCGGAGCCAAGCTCATCGGTCAACACCAAAATACCTTCATCCGCCGCATTGGTGATCGATACGATATTTTTCATATGAGAGGAGAAGGTGGACAAGCTTTGCTCAATGCTTTGCTCGTCACCGATGTCCGCCATGACATTGGTGAACACAGACATCATGGATCCCTCGGCCGCCGGAATATGCAGCCCGGCCATCGCCATGAGTGTCAAAAGACCACAGGTCTTGAGCGACACGGTTTTGCCACCGGTGTTTGGTCCGGTGACGATCAATGTGCGATACTCTTTACCGAGACGCAGATCAATCGGCACAACCTCGCCCGCCGGAATCAAAGGATGTCTTGCCTGAACCAAATCAATCTCACCGTAGTCGTTCATAACCGGACAGACCGCTTTCATCCGACGAGCCAACTGAGCGCGCGCCAGAATATAGTCGATTTCATCGGTCAGCTCATTGTTTTCGAGCAGCAGCTCCCGTTCGCCGGCGACCATAGTCGATAATTCCAACAAGATCCGTTCTATCTCCTGTCGCTCAGCGGCCTCTTGCTCCCTTATATGGTTGTTCGCGTTGACGACCCCAATCGGCTCGATAAATAGTGTCGCTCCACTTGCCGACGCGTCATGGACGATACCCTGTATCTCTCCCTTGTGGCCGGATTTGACAGGCAACACGTAGCGACCATCCCTCATGGTGATCAAGCTTTCCTGCAGGGCACCGGCCTTCGCTCGCAAAGTATCATCAAGTATCTTGCGAATGTTGCGCTGTGTTCGCTTGATGTCCTCACGTATCGACGCAAGTTTGGGACTTGCTTGATCCGCGATCTCGTTTTCACCCAGCACACAGCGTGAAATCTCTTTTTCCACCTCGGGCGCCGCCGTCAATTGACGAATCAAGGCATAAAGCCGATTGCCCTGATATAGATCGTCCGTCGGCAGCTGAGCGATTAGACGTTCGACAGCTTTTAAAAAGGATGCCACCTTCAACAGATTCGCGGGATTCAAAGAGGCTCCGGTCGCGGCACGCCTTGTCAAGGGGCGCACATCATGCAGTCCTCTCATCGGCAACAAGCCTTTGTCGCTGATGACCGTCACAGCGTCGGTCGTCTCCATCTGTCGGGCGCGCACCGCCGCGATATCCGAGGTGGGCGCAATTCGCTCACAGCGACGCGACCCACCCGCTGAAAAAGATAGCCCGGCGAGCTGCCGGACTATCTTGTCAAATTCAAGGGTTTTCATAGACTTTTCGTGCATTCCTGTTCCTGCATATCCTTCCCCCGGTCCACTTCCTTTTGCCGGTTTTTGCTTTCATGATTGGTCAGTCGATCCTGCTCTGTCGACACCGGATTGTGTTCGGAATAATAGTCCCGCGTGTACATGAAGGTGCTGAAAAAAGTCAGTAGCACAGGCACGACAAATAGATAATCAGCGAGCCAATACTGTTCGGCGTTCAGCAAAAACAACACCGCAAAACAGGCGGTCAGCAAGACGGTGGCGGTTTTTCCATACCAGGCGGACTTGACAACGGTTCCTTTCTTCCACAGCAACGCGCCACCCAACACCAAAAAGGCCTGATTTAAAAACAACATGATCGGCACCCAGAGTGGCAGCCGCCCCGACAGCCACAAGGTGACAGCGGTGGCGAATTGAAACACCTTGTCCACCAGCGGATCGAGCACCTTTCCCACATCAGTGATCTGGTTAAACCGTCTGGCGATGAATCCATCCAGCATATCAGTGACCCAGATCGCCAAAAACAGTATGAAGGCCACCATATTGCTGTCACCATTCAAAATGTACCGACACATAATTGGAATCGCTATCAGCCGGATGGCGGTCAACAGATTAGGCACAGTCAACCATTGTTGTCTTAGTTTCTTTTTGTCCACGTGGTTTGTCGCAACCTTTTCTAACAGAACCGGAACATCAAAGCGCGATGTTGTAGGCTGTGTCAATTTCCTCTCGTGATATGGTCTTCGTCATCTGCAATGCTTCTTCTATCTCGATGGTGGTGACTCGGCCTTGCTGATAGGCCACCACACGTCCGTACTCACCCGCGATCAGGCTCTTGACTGCGAGCGCGCCCATCTGGCTCGCCATCATGCGGTCTTGTATGGACGGACTGCCACCGCGCTGCAAGTGGCCGAGAATGGTCACCCGAGACTCAATGCCGGTCTGCGCCTCAATGCGATTGCTGATCTCGACCGTGTCGCCGGCGCCTTCCGCCACGACCACAATATAGTGATGTTTGTCCATATTCCGGCACTCCAGCAAGCGACGCACAACATGCTTGTCAAAGTCCATTTCCACTTCGGGAACCAATATAACCTCGGCGCCGCAGGACATGCCGACATTCAGCGCGATATAGCCCGCGCGTCTGCCCATCACCTCGATACAGCTACAGCGCTCGTGCGAGGACGCCGTGTCACGCAGCTTGTCGATCGCCGTCATGGCCGTGTTCATCGCGGTGTCGTAGCCGATCGTGTACTCCGAGCAGCCAATGTCATTGTCAATCGTGCCGGGTATCCCAATGACAGGCAGACCCATTCTGGCCAGATCCAGGGCGCCGCGCAGCGAACCGTCACCGCCGATCACAACCAGCGCGTCAATGGCGAACACCCTACACATGTCAAACGCTTTTTGCACCCCTTCCGGCGTGCTGAACGTATGACTGCGCGCGGTCATCAGAAAGGTTCCTCCGCGTTGCAATCGCTCCGACACCGAACGACCGTCCAGTTCGACGATGTCTCCGCGCCACAAGCCATGATAACCCCGGCGGCAGCCCAGCATTCTGTATCCCGCATGCAAACCCGCGCGTACCACGGCGCGAATGGCCGCGTTCATGCCCGGGGCGTCACCGCCACTGGTGAGCACGCATACGGTCTGCACGCCTCCTTCTTCTGACCAAGGTGCCAGTCCATGCTTAATTACGTCTGTCATCTTTTTACCCCCAGATATTATGAAGTATAGCCAAATTGTGTCAAGCCGCGCATTCCATCTAATTCAACAGATATAATGCATTATATACTTTTGTCCGGTATCGGCAAAGTGGAAGCGTCGATAAAAAATAAATTGGCGGCGCCATACCGCTCCATCAGAAGCTTCAACGTGAAATCGTTGATTTCCAGCCAACAATCCGGATATAGAGAGTCCAAGCGATTTTCATGTGGAAAATAGATCGCGGTTCTTGTATCGCCGTTGAAAAACGCCAAAGTGGCGAGCAACCGGCGGTATTCACTTGAATCACGCTCACCATCAAAGGCGAGGATCAAACCAACATCTGTTGAAACAAAAGTCTCCTTATTTGGTGGATATGTGCCGCCTCGTCGTTGTTCGGCGTCGCGCCCGGACGGCGCAACCGGAAAATCAAAGTTGGCGGCGGAGTCGGTTGATTGACCGCCGTCCGAAATTTCCGCGTTTTTGGGCAATGGCGCGAAGCGGTCGGCAATGATCTTTGTTTCCTGATCATCGCTCGCGCTGACCCGACCGCTCAACAACACAGCCTGCCGCTCTTGCAACAACGTGTTATACTCTTGCATCACTTTCGGAAAAACAATCGCCTCATAACGCCCATACACATCTTCAAGAGTCAAAAAACACATCAGATCATTATTCCGGGTGGATTTGTTGGTCCGCTTCACAATCAGGCCGGCCATCACGCCGCGCCGACCGTCGCGGACGCCTGCCTTGACCCCCGAGTCGCCCGCGTCAAGAGTATCCTCTCCGGCCTCGAACGACTGATCGCCGTGAAACAGATCGCTCGTAAGAGTGACCTGTCGCCCGATCGCCAGGGAATAGTCATCCAAAGGGTGGCCGCTGATGTACACCCCGGTCATCTCCCGCTCCATATCCAGCAACTCGGCTGTCGGAAAATCCGGCACGCTTGGGTAGTCCGGCTCAGTCGGCGCGGGATCAACGGTGTCGGTCAGTTCGAACAAAGACAATTGCCCTTCCATGATCGAGTTTTTCTGTCGATTCAGGTGCGCCAGAAACGGTTCCAGAGCGGCGATTAACTTGCTGCGTGAAATGCCAAACGAGTCAAACGCCGATGAGCGAATCAGGCTTTCGATCAGTTTCTTGTTCAAGGAATGAGCGGACATTCGCCTCAAAAAATCCCCGTAGGTCAGAAATGGACCATTCGTCTCACGCTCGGCTATCAGCTCGCGCAAGGGAACCGGACCGACATTTTTCACCGCGCCAAGGCCAAACCGGATGGCGCCGTCCTCTGTCACGAACTTGATCTGGCTGCGATTGACGTCAGGGGGAAGGACATTGATGCGTTTTTTGCGGCACACCTCTATATAGGTCGCCGCCTGCCCAAGATTACCCATGTAGCTGTTGAGCATCGCCGCCATGAATTCAACCGGATAGTGTCGTTTCAACCAGGCCGTCTGGTACGCCACAACCGCGTACGCCGCCGCGTGCGATTTGTTAAAGGCATAGTTGGCGAACTCCATGACCTCTTCCCATATTGTTTTCGCGATGGGCAAACTGACGCCGCGGGCAAGCGCTCCATCGATTACTTTGCCATTCTCATCCACACCACCTTGGATAAACAGCTCTTCATACTTGGAGAGTAGTTCAGGTTTTTTGCTGGACATCGCACGCCGGACGTTGTCCGCCTGACCCAGAGAAAATCCCGCGACCGTGCGCACAATCTGCATAACCTGTTCCTGATAGACCATGCAACCATATGTGACGTCCAGGATGGGTTCAAGTAGCGGATGATGGCAGCTGATCTTGCTGTCGGCATGGCGGCCCGCCACGTACCTGGGGATTTGTTTCATCGGTCCGGGACGAAACAGCGCGACGCCGGCGATGATGTCTTCCAGTGACTCCGGTTTCAACTCTTTCATGAAGGAAGTCATACCCGAGCTTTCCAATTGAAAAACACCCGCCGTGTCGCCCTCGCTGATCATCTGAAACACGGTCGGATCATCCATCGACATCCGATCGTAGTCGATTTCCACACCATAATTGTCGCGCACCATTTGCGCCGTGTCCTGCAGCACGGTCAGCGTGCGTAGACCGAGAAAATCAAACTTCAGCAAGCCGAGAGATTCGATCGTTTCCTTGGCGTATTGCACCACAACCGAGTCATCATTTTTAGCCAGCGGCGCGATCTTCACAATCGGTTCGGAAGATATAATCACACCGGCGGCATGAGTGGACGCGTGCCGCGGCATTCCCTCAAACAGCCTGGCGGTGTCGATCACGTCTTTGGTGACACTGTCATTCTCATATGCGGACTTAAGTTCGGGCGAAGTCTCGAGGGCCTTGTCCAATGTCATCTTCAGCTCGTTGGGGATCATCTTCGCCAAGCGATCGCTTTCGGCGTAAGGGACGTCCAGCGCGCGACAAACATCGCGCACACTGGCCCGAGCCGCCAACGTGCCAAATGTGATGACCTGGGAAACTCTTTGCTTACCGTATTTTCGGGTCACATAGTCGATCACCTCGCCGCGGCGCTCATAACAAAAATCAATGTCGAAGTCGGGCATGCTGACCCGTTCAGGGTTGAGGAATCGCTCAAAGAGCAATGAATAACAGAGCGGATCGATATTAGTGATGCCGATACAATACGCCGCCAGAGAACCCGCTCCCGAGCCACGACCCGGGCCGACAATGATCCCGCGCTCGCGCGCGAAACGAATGAAATCCCAGACGATCAGATAATAGTCGGTGTACCCCATGGAGTCGATGACCCGCAGCTCCATATCCAACCGAGTCTCGTATTCCTCGCGGCTATGTTCGTGCGGCAATTCCAGGCGCCGGGCCAAACCGGCAAAACAGAGCTCGCGCAGGTAATCGCCGGCGTGTCCACCGTCCGGCACATCAAAAGCGGGCAAATGAATCGTGTCAAAGTCAAAGGTCACATCACAGCGCTCGGCGATCAAAGCCGTGTTCTCAATCGCTTCGGGACAGTCGCTGAACGCCGCCTCCATCTCCTCGGGCGACTTCACATAAAGCTGATCAGTCCCCATGCGCATACGGTCCGGGTCGGTGATCACCTTGCCGGTCTGCATACAAAGCAGGATTTCGTGCGCGCGCGCGTCTTCCTTGCGCATATAGTGGCAGTCATTCGTGGCCACCAGGGGGATGTCCAACTCCGCCGAAATGTCGCGCAAAGCCCGGTTAACGACGGCCTGCTGTTGAATGCCATTTGACTGCATCTCCAGATAGAAGTTGTTCTTGCCAAAAATATCATTGTACTCGGTCGCCAGCTCTCTCGCCCGTTGGGGGTCTCCGGCTAAAATCGCCCGCGGCACTTCACCACTCATACACGAGGATAAAGCGATCAGACCTTCGGAATGGCCGCGCAACAGCTCATGATCCACCCGTGGACGATAATAGAAACCTTCCAGAAAGGCGAGCGAGACCAACAAATTGAGGTTCTCCAAACCCACATTGTTTTCCGCCAGCAAGATCAAATGACCGAGCTGTTTATCAGTCGGACTGTCCTTTTGGAAGCGACCGTTCGGAGCGACATAAACCTCGCATCCTATGATGGGTTTGACACCCGCCTCATTGCAGGCGTTATAAAAATCAACGACCCCGTACATCACACCGTGGTCGGTGATGGCGCACGAGGTCATGCCCAGCTCTTTGACGCGGGCCGGAAGTTGTGCGATCCGATTCGCGCCATCGAGCAGGCTGTATTCCGTATGTAAATGCAGATGTGTAAACGTCAAATCTTACCTATGCCCTTACTTTAATTTAGCGCGGATGACCGCCTCGGCGGCGTCGGATATCTCATCCAACCGAGCTTTGGTCTCCTCTGCGTCCGGACCGTACGCTCCGGAATAGACCTTGATTTTAGGTTCGGTTCCTGAAGGTCGAACGCAGACCCAATCCAAGTCGTCCAATTCATATAACAAAACATTTGAAGCAGGAAGATCCAGGATTTCCGTGGTGTTGGAGACGAAATCGACACGCTCGTGTGTTTGATAGTCGCGCAGCGCGTTAACTTTAAGCTCCCCAAGTCGCGCTCCCTTGTTTTCCCGCAGGTCGGCCAGCGCTTCTTTTATCTTATTCAGGCCGGCGATTCCTTCCATTGTAATCGAAATCGTCTTTTCAAATCCAAAGCCATATTTTTGATAGAGATCATCCAGGTAATCACTGATCGTTTTACCTTCCGTCCGCGCGGTGGCGGCCATTTCCGCCAGCAACATGGAAGCCACGACCGCGTCCTTGTCGCGCACATCGGTACCGGCGAGATAGCCGAAGCTTTCCTCAAAACCAAACTGGAAGTGCTTGTCTCCGAACTCATCGTAGTCTTTGATCAACTCTCCAATAAACTTGAATCCGGTCAACACTTCAAAAAGCTCGACGTCGTAGGCCTGCGCCACACGTTTGGTCAGTTTGGTGGAGACAATCGTTGTCGCAACAAATGACTGTTCAGGCAACACCCCGCGTTGCTTTTTGGCAGACAGAATATACTCCATCAACAACAGACCAATTTGATTGCCGGACAAAACCTGGTATGTGCCGTCCGCACGACGCACGGCCAAACCGGTGCGGTCGGCGTCGGGATCGTTGGCGATAACAAGATCGGCTTCTTCTTTGGTGGCAAGCTGGATTGCCAGCTCCAAAGCCTCACGAAATTCGGGATTGGGATTCTCCACAGTTGAAAAATCCGGATCCGGCAATTCCTGTTCCTTCACCACCATGACATTGTTGAATCCAAGTTCTTTCAATATACGGCGAACCGGAATATTGCCCGCTCCGTGAAGCGGAGTGTAGACGATCTTCATATCCGCCTGTCCGGGGATCAGATCGCTGTTGATGCTCAGCCCTTTTAACATTGCAATATAGGCGTCATCCAGCTCCTTGCCGATGTATTCCAATGTTTTGTCCGCCAAAGCCTGATCCTTGTCAATCCAGGACAACGTGCGGATGTCCGTTATCGAATGCATCTCCTTCATGACGACGTCGGCCGCTTCCGGCGACATCTGACTGCCGTCCTCACCGTACGCCTTAAATCCATTATATTGTTTCGGGTTGTGGCTGGCCGTGATCATGACGCCGCCCGCACAGTTGTAATAGCGAACCGCGAAAGAAAGGATCGGGACCGGACGCAGAGAATCAAACAGCCGCACTTTAATGCCATGGGTCGCGAATACCAATGCCGAGATCTCGGCGAATTCCGGTGAAAAATGTCGGGAGTCATAGGAGATCACGATACCGCGTTGTTTCGCCTCCTCGCCAAGTGACACGATATAACGGGCGAATCCTTCTGTGGCCTGGGCGACGGTGTAAATATTCATCCGATTGGTGCCGGCTCCAATGATGCCCCGCAGTCCGGCCGTGCCAAATTCAAGCGATTGATAAAAACGCTCCTGAATTTCCTGATCATCGCCGGCTATGGCCCGCAACTCATCCCTTGTCTGCTGATTAAAAAACTCATCTGTGCTCCACAGCTCATAAAGCGATTGGTAATCATTCATTTCAGAATCCTCCCTTATCCCAAAGTGAATCTTCTCCGCAGAAAAGATAATGGACCGACAAATCGTATCAATTATACCATATCACGCTAAAAACTCGACGGTTTTTTGTCATTATGCACAGTCTCAAAGCGCTTGAATAACCGGGTGTGAGCGATTCGGGCGCGCACGACGAAAGCCATACAGGGAAATCGATCACCTGCTGAAAATTGATCAATGAATATGACCGCGCACGATGATCATCAGGTCACGCAGGCGAGCGGCTTCCTCAAAGTCGAGGGCGGAGGCCGCCTGCTTCATCTCACGCTCCAGACGGTCGGCCATTTTGATCAACTCACTCGGTTTCATTCGTGCGATTTTTTGTTCCGCCGCGCTGAGCGCGCCGCGACCTCCGGTCCGTCTTGTATCCGCCGATTCGATTTTCTCTTTTTTCTCAATATCCTCCAAGGTGTCCAGCACATCACGGATCTCTTTAACGATCGTGTGCGGAGTGATACCGTGTTCTTCATTGTATCGCTCCTGAATCGCGCGGCGGCGATTGGTCTCACTGATCGCCCTGTACATGGAATCTGTGACTTCATCGGCGTACATCAAAACCTTGCCATTCACATTGCGCGCCGCCCGCCCGATAATTTGAATCAACGAAGTTGTCGAACGCAAAAAGCCCTCGCGGTCGGCGTCCAAAATCGCGATCAGCGAGACCTCCGGAAGATCGATTCCTTCGCGCAACAGATTGATTCCAACCAAGACATCAAACTGCCCCAGCCTCAGGTCACGCAAGATTTCCAAGCGCTCATCATTGGCGATGTCCGAATGCAGGTATTTGACGCGAAAATCGGCTTCCTGTAAAAAAGAGGTCAAGTCCTCGGCCATTTTTTTGGTCAGCGTCAGCACCAGCGCGCGCTCACCGCGCTCGATCACCATATTGATTTCGGAAGCCAGATCGTCAATTTGTCCATCCACCGGATGGATGGCGATGACGGGGTCCAGCAGTCCGGTTGGCCGGATGATCTGCTCCGCCGTCCGCTCGCTGCGCTCGGCCTCATATTTTGAGGGTGTCGCGCTGACAAAAACAGTCTGTCCCATCCGTTCCTCAAACTCCACGAAGCGCAAGGGGCGGTTGTCAAAAGCCGACGGCAGGCGAAAACCAAAATCGACCAGGGATTCCTTGCGCGAACGATCTCCTTTGTACATCGCGCCGATCTGAGGCACGGTAACATGAGATTCGTCGATCATCAACAAATAGTCTTCAGGGAAAAAATCCATCAATGTGTAAGGTGGCTGACCCGGAGCGCGGCCATCCATGTGACGGGAATAGTTCTCGATCCCTTTGGTGAATCCGGTCTCACGCAACATCTCCATGTCGTAATTGGTGCGCTGCTCAAGGCGATAGGCCTCGACAAGCTTGCCTTCCTCACGAAACCAGGCCAGTCGTTCCTCGAGCTCGGCCTCAATCGTCTCAATCGCCCGTTCGGTGGTTTCCACATTCGTCGCGTAATGACTGGCCGGCCACACGCCCACATAGTTGCGAACGGACAGTGTCTTGCCCGTCAGCCGGTCAATCTCAACAAGGCGGTCAATCTCATCTCCAAAAAAAGAAACTCGGACCAGAATCGTTTCCGAAGTCGACGGAAAGATATCGATGGTATCTCCGCGCACCCGGAACGTACCGCGTTTCAGCTCGAAGTCATTGCGGTTAAACTGACTGTGGATTAGCCGCCGAATCAACTCCTCACGATCCATCCTCATGCCGGGTCGAAGATGAATCATCATATCTTGATAAAAATCGGGGTTGCCCAGGCCATAGATGCACGAAACCGAGGCAACCACGATCACATCTCGTCGGGACAGCAAAAAATCGGTCGCCGAATGACGCATCCGATCGATCTCGTCGTTGATCGCCGAATCTTTTTCGATGAAGGTGTCCGTGCTCGCGATATATGCTTCAGGTTGGTAATAATCGTAATAACTCACAAAATATTCAACAGCGTTTTCCGGGAAAAATGCCTTGAATTCAGCCGCGAGCTGACCGGCAAGCGTTTTGTTCGGTGCGATCACCAACGTCGGCCGCTGCAGACGCTCGATCACTCCCGCCATGGTGAACGTTTTGCCTGAACCGGTCACACCCAGCAAGGTCTGATATTTTCTACCTTCTTCAATGCCCTTCACGAGCAGATCAATCGCCTGTGGTTGATCGCCGGTCGGTTGGATATCGGCGATCAACTTGAACTCACCCGGCAAATCGGTCGGACGAGGCCTTTTTTTCAACTATATTCCCTCCAAAAATCCGTGACGCGAAAAGCAGGTCATCAGATTGCGAAATAGTCAACACCCGAAACAAAAAGTTTTTGATCTTTGTTTCCGGAAATGTTCGTCGCCACATCAGCGCCATATCGCTCGGAATGTCCCATTTTGCCGAATACCCGTCCATCCGGCGAGGTGACGCCCTCAATCGCCCAGATCGACCCGTTGGGATTCCCCGGCATCTGCATCGTGGCCATCTCATTCAGGTTGACATATTGTGTGGCGATTTGATCCTGCTCTCTCAATATCTCCAAAGTTTTCGCATCGGCTGTAAATCGACCTTCCATATGTGAGATCGGTATGTTGTGCACATCCCCCGCCCTCGTGCCGGCAAGCCAAGGTGAGCGATTCGATACAACCCTGGTATTGGCGTAGGACGAAATATGCCGCCCGATTGTGTTGAAGGTCAACGACGCGGAGTTCGACGAAGGTTGTGTCACGTCGCCATCCACCAGCAATCCCAATCGCAGCAACGCCTGAAAGCCATTTCCGATGCCCAGGATCAGGCCGTCTCGCTTGAACAGCAGGTCGCGCACCGCCTCGACCAGCATCGGATCGCGAAACAGCGCGCTGATAAATTTGGCAGCGCCTTCCGGCTCGTCGCCGACACAGGAACCTCCCGGCAATGTCAAAATCTGCGCCCGCGCCAGACGTGCGGCGATTCTCTCCACCGAGTCGGTGAGCGCGGCCCCTGTTCGATTGCGCACAACAAAGGAGTCCACCTTGGCTCCCGCCGCTTCGAAGGAATGAATCAAGTCATACTCGCCATTGGTTCCCGGAAAGATCGGAATAAACACATTTGGCCTTCCATCGATCGGGTTAGGCGCTTTCAGCGGCTTTGTCTCGGAAGGATTGGTCAACGTCGGCGTGCCCTCCATGGTCTTGTCCGCCAACAGATCCGAACGGCCGCTCCCTTCTTGTTCCACCTCGGAATTCACAGTCAGTGGGAAAATCCTGCTCAAGGGAGCTTCCCAAGTTCTCAGCGCCTCTTCCAACGTCAAAGCGTTATTGTCATAGGTGAACAGTGGCGCCGAGGATGGCTGACCAATCAAAACCGCGCCGATCTCCAGCAGTCTCGTTATGGTGCTGCCACCGACACGCTTGCGTGGCACTTCCACCAGCAGAGCACCCGGATCCGGCGTGAACAACAGATCCTCGGGCAAGTCCGAGTTGAAGTTGAAACCCAGCTCATTGCCCAAACACATTTGAATCACCCGGACGGCCGGACCTGCTCCGTCCACCGTTGCGGTCGTTCTGACACGATCTTCTTTTTGCAGACTGTGCACAACCCTGAAGGCCGTCATTACTTTATCCGGCACCGGCACAAATTGATCGTCCTTGGCGATCGGGATGTAATATAGTTCAGAATCAGTGGCGCTCAGCGTTGCGCTATGAATATCGCCCGCCTTCCTGGTGCCCACAGCGAAGGAGATCAGTGTCGGCGGCACATGCAAGTCCTCAAAAGTGCCGGACATGCTGTCCTTGCCTCCAATCGAGGGGACCTCAAAATCCATCTGCGCGTCCAGGGCCCCAAGTAAAGCCGCCACCGGCGCTCCCCAGCTTCGCGCACTGTCGGTCCTTGGAAAATATTCCTGAAATGTCAGGCGCAACCGCTGTGGCGAACCGCCCATGGCCGTGCCACGGGATATGGATTGAAGCACAGCGTAGTAAGCTCCGTGGTAGGGGCTCCAGGAACTCAGTTCGGGGTCGAAACCATATGTCATCAAGGTCGCAGAATCCGTCCGCCCCCGCAAAACCGGGATCTTGGCGGCCATCCCTTCTTCGGGGGTGAGCTGTCTGCGACCGCCATATGGCATCAGGATCGTTCCCGCGCCCACAGTGCTGTCAAACCACTCCGCCAGACCTTTTTGAGAACAGGCATTGAGCGATCCCAGCGCCTCTTTGACACGGGCCGCAAATCCTTTGTGGCCGGTGAATTTCGCAGAAAAATATGTTTTGGACAAATCCGGCGTCTCAACTGTCGCGTTGGCCCGCTGCGTCGCTCCGTTGGTCTCGATGAACGTTCGGCTGAGATCCACAATCACATCTCCTCGCCATCTCATCACCATGCGGTTGGTGTCGGTCACCACCGCGACAGGCACCGCCTCCAGGTTCTCCTGATCCGCCGCCGCGACGAACGCCTCAACCTGATCCGGTCTCACAACCACCGCCATTCGCTCCTGCGATTCGGAGATCGCAAGTTCGGTACCATCCAATCCTTGATATTTCACCGGAACGAGATCCAGGTTGATATCCAGTCCGTCGGCCAACTCACCGATCGCCACCGACACACCGCCCGCGCCGAAATCATTACAGCGTTTGATCATGCGCGCGATAATCGGGTCGCGGAACAGTCGCTGCAAGTTACGCTCAATGCCCGGATTCCCCTTTTGCACTTCCGCGCCGCTCGTTTCAGCCGAGCTCTCGTCGTGCGCCTTGGATGATCCCGTCGCACCGCCACAGCCATCCCGTCCGGTCGGCCCGCCAACCAATATCACGGCGTCACCTGCCCGCGGCCGTTCGCGGACCACCTGATTCGCAGGAGCCGCCGCCACAACCGCTCCGCACTCCATGCGTTTAGCGACATATCCCGGATGGAAAAACTCTTTGACCAGCCCAGCCGACACACCGATTTGGTTGCCATACGAGCTATAGCCGGCCGCAGCCACCGTGGAAATTTGACGTTGCGGCAGCTTGCCCTGCAGAGTCTTGTGATGCGGCTCGGTCGGATCTCCCGCTCCGGTGATTCTCATCGCCTGATAGACATAGGATCTGCCCGACAAGGGATCGCGGATGGCTCCGCCCAGGCAGGTGGATGCGCCGCCAAACGGCTCAATTTCCGTTGGGTGGTTGTGAGTCTCATTTTTAAACATCACGAGATATTCCTCATCTCGCCCATCCACCACAATCGGCACCTTGATGCTGCAGGCGTTGATTTCCTCGGACTCATCCAGGTCCTGCAGCCGTCCCTGCCTTTTCAGCTCCTTCATGGCGATGGTCCCGATATCCATCAAGCAAACCGGCTTTTGTTCGACTCGCTCACCATAGACCGTCTCTCTGAGCTTCAAATAGCGATCATAGGAGTCCGCCAAACGTTCGGTGAAAAAGTCCCCGTCCGCCGTCCGTCCTTCTGCAAAACTAACCTGTTCCAAATGGGTCAGGAAGGTGGTGTGGCGGCAATGGTCAGACCAATAGGTGTCCAGCACTCGGATCTCCGTCAGGGTGGGATCGCGGCGCTCTTTTTCCGCAAACCAGCTTCTGGTCAGCTCGAGATCAGCCGCGGACATCGCCAGACCGAGTTTGTTACGCAGGGCGTCAAGTTCGATCGCGCCCATGGAAACAAAACCATGAATAACCGGAATCGGAGCCGAATCGGCGGGTTTACTATGCAATGTGGCCGGAATCTCCTCTGCGGCCTCGCGCGCCTCGACCGGATTGATCAGGTATCGCTTTAACTGTTCTTTTTGCGAATCATTCAACTCTCCCGAAAAAACATATGCTTTCGCCGAGCGCACCTGTGGACGATCGCCACGGGTCAGCACCTGCAGGCATTGCGCGGCCGAATCCGCGCGCTGATCAAATTGTCCCGGCAACGCCTCGACCGTCAAAAGATAATCGTGATCGTCCACCGCAACAGATTCGTCGTATAACCAATCCAGCTGCGGCTCGGCGAACACCTCCGTTTTAGCCCGTTCATATTCGGCGTCGGTCAGTCCGATCATATCATATCGATTCAAAATTCTGATCGACGTCAACGCCGTCATATCCAGCGTGTCCCATAAATTCGACAAGAGATTTCTCGCCTCTATTGCGTACTCAATCTTTTTTTCCGCGTATAAGCGGCGGACTTTGGCAAGTTCTGAGTTCATGAGTGATCTCCTTTTCTTCACGCGATTAAACTGGTTTTATTATACCGCAACAGTTCTATTCGATTCATAAAAAAACCGCCTGTCGGATTTTTGGGACAGGCGGCCGTCATTCAAATGCCGAGACGCGCGCATTCACGTCGCTAAGCTGAATGTCGATGAGGGGCAGAGAATATCACAACGTTCTCTCCTACTGTTCGACCAGATCCTGCAACAGGCTTGTGCTGCGTTTCAAAAACGCATCCAATGCGTCGCCTTGCAAAGATCCGTGACTGAGGCGGGCAAGATCGACGATCTCCTGAGCGATCTGTTCCGCGGTTTGCCGCTTGTCCGGTATGTCGATCATCGCTTTAAGTGAGCTGACAAGGCGACTGTCCGTGTTGACCACCAGAGTCTGCTCGACCGGGAACAGCTCATCGAGTTCTTCCTTGCTCATCTTGCCTTGCATGCGTTCAAATTGTTTGCGCATCTCCTGTGTGCGGCGCGCCTCTTCCGATTCGATCAATGTGCCCGCCATCTCTTCCTCACCCTGAGCTTTGACCTCGATTTTTAGATTTTGCTCGCCCGAAGCGTCACGGAAGAATTCGGTCAGGCTGTCCAGCCATTCTGTCTGTCCCTCCTCGCCTTCGAGAGCCGCGTCAATGCGTCTAAACTTACGCGGCGCCTGTTTATTTTCGAGAAAAGACATAAAGGGAATATCCAGCTCGTCATTCATCACCACCACGGTTTTCCCGGACTTCTCAGCACGCCGGATGTAGTTGATCTGAACCTCCGGATCCACGGTGTAATACACAGTTTCACCCAGCTCTTCCGCTGTTTTATAGGTGTCGTCCACCGAGCGGTAAATCAGACTGTCCTTGATCCGCTCGTAAAATTTATCGTCAGTCAGGCAACCGTACTTAATGAAGACATGGATGTCCTCCCAGTATTTTTCATAGGAGTCGCGCTCTTTTTTGAACAATTGATTGAGCTGGTCGGCCACTTTTCTTACGATATAGCCCGAAAGCTTTTTCATATTGGAATCAGTCTGAAGATAGCTGCGTGAAACATTCAACGGAATATCCGGACAATCGATGAAGCCTTTTAACAGAAAGAGAAAATCAGGAATGATCTCCTTGACATTGTCGGCGACAAAGACCTGGTTGCTGTACAGTTTGATGCGCCCATCCAGTGTCTGATAACGATTTTCCATCTCCGGAAAATACAAAATACCCTTCAGATGGAACGGATAATCCATATTTAGATGGATCCAAAACAACGGATCTTTGAAATCGCGCGTCGCCTGATGGTAAAAAGAACGATAGTCATCGTCCGTGCAATCACCCGGATTGCGATTCCAGAGAGGATCGACATCGTTTACCATGCTCTCGACCGGTTTGACTTCCGGTGTCGGCGGCTCTTCGCTGAATTCCTCATTTTTGTCCAGCGCCTCTTTTTTGCGTTTCTCGTACGACTCCAACGCCTCTTTGGAACGTCGCTCACGGCTTTCGTCCGCTTCCCTATCCGCCACGATGTCGAGAAAATAAATCGGTCGCGGCATGAATTCACAATATTTTTGAATTGTTTCGCGGACCTTCGCTCCGGTCAGCGACGGGGCGGACTCCTCGCTCAGGTATAGCGTGATCTTTGTTCCCCGCTCCGCGCGCTCGATTTCCTCCATCTCATATTCAGTGCCGGTCTCTGACATCCAGTAGGCGCCTTTCGCGTCCGGCAGATAGGAGCGCGACTCGATCGTCACCTTGTCCGCCACCATGAACGCGGAATAAAATCCCAAACCGAAATGCCCAATTATGCCCTCGCCCGACTCTCCGCTCTGACGACATTTTTCGACAAAATCGACCGCTCCCGAATAGGCGATCTCGTTGATATATTTGTCGATCTCCTCCATCGTCATGCCAATGCCGTTGTCCTCGAAAGAGATCGTCCGCTGTTCGGTGTCCAGCACAACATCAACGCGATACTCATTCTCGTCGCCGATGTCCACATCACCCATCTGTGTCAGTCGCTCAAGCTTGGCGATCGCGTCGGTTCCGTTCGCGATCATTTCGCGAACGAAAATATCCTCATCCGAATACAGCCATTTTCTGATAATCGGAAATATATTCTCTGTGCTTACATTAATCTTGCCACTTCGTTTCGACATGATATCAACCTTCCTTCCTGTAAAAAACGATCAAGATGAATTCTATCAATTGTCTGAAACGTTCGCAAGTTTTTCATTTGTCATTCTTTGACCAATAGGTAAACCTTCTGTGAACACCCTCATCCTCTCTCAAACAAATGTCGCGCAGCCTCGACATCGCGCTGAATTTGTGCCTGATAGGCATTTTGCACCTTGCGTAAGAACTGATTGGACGCGGAGGGCAGTTCAAACGACTCAATCGTCCGGATCGGCAACACATCGATCGGCGAAGCCGTCAAAAACGCGCCATCGACCTCGCCGGCTTTGATTTCGTCAAAAGTGAGGCAACGCTCGCTGAGCCCGGCCCCTGCCTCGGCGATCGCCTCCAGCACATATTTACGTGTGATGCCTTTGAGGATTCGATCCTCCGGCGCACCAAGGACGACATCGCCCTTTGTGAAAAACAAATTGGAGCGACTTCCCTCGGTCAGCAAGCCTTCACGATCTTCCAGCAACAATTCATAAAACGGACCATGGGGTCCGGATCTCGCGAAACCCTCGGCAACGGCGGTTTTATAATCCGCGAAGATTTGTTTGACATTGGGATTGACACGCTCCCAGTGCAGGATGCCGGTCGGCACTCCGGACATGAACTGTTCCGTCGTCGGATAGTATGTCTCGCTAAAGTGAATCAGTTGCACAGCCTTTGTCAGCACAATCTTAAGGTTTCCAAAACAAACGCCTGACTGATCAAGCAGGTCGATCACCGCCAATCGCAGCGCCTCGAAATCTACCTCAAAATCCGCCGCGGCCTCCAGAGAGCCGCCCAGCCTTCTCATATGATCTTCCCAAAAAACCGGCACGCCTTTGCGCAGCTGAATCACTTCATAAAAAAGCGGATCGTCCTGCGGCTCGCTCAGGCGGACGCACAAATCGTCCGACGCCTTGACCACTCTAGGCTGTTGAAAGCCGGGAAAATCAGCGCGCAACGAACACAACAGACCAATATTCGCATCCAAAATCGGGTAAGACATTGTTCACCTCTTATTTTTTATGTGGATCAATTCATTAATAATGATACATATCAAGAATATTCTATCATGCAATGATTTTATTGACCCTGTCGGGACACACCTATATAATAACGAAAGTTTATAACAATATTTTGTATAAATATACATCTTTGGAGGTATAAAATGGCAAAAGAACGCATATTGCTGGCTTATTCCGGTGGCTTGGACACATCCATCATCATCCCTTGGCTGAAAGAGAATTATGACTGTGACGTGATCGCGATGGCCGGTGAGCTGGGCATCGGCGAGGACGAGGACTTTTTACGCGAAAAGGCGTTGAAATGCGGAGCGGAGAAAATCTATATCGAACATATCACCGAGGAGTACATCCGCGATTTTATCTATCCGACATTGAAAGCTCAGGCGGTTTATGAAGGTAAATACCTGCTGGGAACCTCCACCGCGAGACCATGCATAGCCAAGCGCATGGTCGAGATCGCGCGCAAAGAAAACTGTACGGCGATCGCGCATGGAGCGACCGGCAAAGGAAACGACCAGGTGCGTTTCGAACTGACCATCAAGGCGTTGGCGCCGGAAATAAAAATTATCGCGCCCTGGAGAATATGGGATATCAAATCACGCGATGAGGAAATCGACTACGCGAATGAGCGCGGCATTCCGGTTCCGGTCACCAAAGAAGACAACTACTCCATGGACCAAAACGTCTGGCATTTAAGCCACGAAGGAATGGATCTGGAATCTCCCGCCAACGAGCCTCGGTATGACCGGTTGCTCAAACTGATGGTCTCACCGGAAGACGCCCCTGATGTACCGACCTATGTGGAACTGGAATTTAAAGAAGGTGTGCCGGTGCGAATCGATGATGTGACCGGTGACGTGGAGATGCTGGAGTACGCCAATCGAGTCGCGGGGGCCAATGGCGTCGGCATTGTCGACATGGTCGAAAATCGGCTGGTCGGCATGAAGTCCAGAGGTGTCTACGAGACACCGGGTGGCACCTTGTACTACGCCGCTCATCGTGAATTGGAGCTGCTATGCCTTGAGCGTGACACCCTGCACTACAAAGATCTGATTTCACAACAGTTCGCCAACATGGTCTACAACGGTCAGTGGTTCCATCCGCTGCGCGAGGCGTTATCGGCATTCGTCGATGAAACCAGCAAAACGATCACCGGAATCGTCAAATTGAAGCTTTACAAAGGCAACGTCCTGCCGGCAGGCACGACCTCTCCTTATTCACTATACGACGAGGAACTGTCCACATTTGGCGAAGACGACGTGTATGACCAGGCGGACGCAGGTGGTTTCATCAACCTATTCGGCCTGCCGATGAAAGTCGTCGCTCAAATGAGACAAAGGACGCAAACAGATGAGCGATAAATTGTGGGCCGGCAGGTTCGCGAAACAAACCGAGCGCGCCGTGAATGATTTTAACTCATCCATCCGGTTTGACTGCCGCATGTATCGTCAGGATATTCGCGGCAGCAAAGCCCATGCGCGAATGTTGGCCGCGGTGGGTGTCCTATCGGATACCGACAACAAGGTCATTCAGTCGGGTCTGGACACGATCTTGCGCGACCTGGACTCGGGGGCGCTGGATTTCGATCCGGAAGCCGAGGATATCCATATGTTTGTTGAGGCTGAGTTAACCAACCGGACCGGAGAAGCCGGAAAACGCCTGCATACCGGTCGTTCACGAAACGACCAGGTGGCGACCGATTTGAAATTATACCTTAAGGAAGCCGGCGAATCGCTGCTGCGCGACATGGTGTCGCTGGTTGAAACGATCACATCACTGGCTTCCGACCATCTGGAGACCGTGATGCCGGGCTACACCCATCTGCAACGCGCACAGCCGATCACCTTCGCCCATCATCTGATGGCGTACGCTCAAATGTTTCGTCGCGACTGCGGACGGCTAAAGGACGCGTTGACAAGGATGGACACCTGCCCGCTTGGCAGCGGAGCGCTGGCGGCCACGACCTATCCCCTTGACCGACGGATGACAGCCGCCGAGCTTGGATTTTCCGGTATCACCGAAAACTCCTTGGACGGGGTGTCCGACCGCGACTATTGTCTGGAGCTGGCGGCGGCCCTTGCGATTTTCATGACCCACATCTCCCGCCTCAGCGAGGAAATCATTTTATGGTCCAGTCAGGAATTCCATTTTGTCGATCTGGACGACGCCTATTCCACCGGCAGCAGCATCATGCCGCAGAAAAAAAACCCGGATGTCGCCGAACTGTCGCGCGGCAAGGCCGGGCGGGTAATTGGTGATCTGATGAGTCTGCTTACAATGATGAAAGGGCTGCCACTTGCCTACAATAAAGACATGCAGGAGGACAAAGAGGCGATCTTTGACGCCTTTGACACGGTGAATCTTTGCCTACCCGCGTTCACCGGGATGCTCTCCACCATGGCTGTGAATACGTCCGCCATGCGCGAGGCGGCCGCGGGGGGGTTCACCAACGCGACCGATCTGGCGGATTATCTGGTTGTCAAAGGCTTGCCTTTTCGAGAGGCTCACGCCGTCTCCGGACGACTGGTACGCTACTGCGTCGAACATGACACGGTTTTAGAAAAACTGTCCCTAAAAAAACTGCGCGAAGAATCCGCTTTGTTTGACGAGGATGTCTATTCGGCCATCGCCTTGGAGACCTGCGTCGCGCGCAGGACTGTGCCGGGCGGACCGGCTCCCGCGGCGGTTGATCAGTCGATCCACGCCATGGAGGCTTGGATCAAGGAAGCTCGATCCAATTTTAAAAACACCTAAGCATGCGCGCCGGTGCGGCGAATGGTCACACCTCAAACACCCTGAATAATCTGAACATACTGAATATTCTGAGCGTTCCAAACAATCATCTGAATTCGTTCATCCATATTTATTCGCATACAAAAGCAGGAGACGGCCACGCCGCTTCCTGCTTTTAATTGTCCCTCACCGATCGCGCGTCAGTTGCGCATGCTGTGTATCGGGGCCGGTATCCGCCCACCTCGTTCAATCAGCCGTGACGATCCGTACGGGTTCACCTTCATGATCGGGGCCTCTCCCCAAAGGCCGCCGTAGACAACTTTGTCCCCTTCTTTCTTGCCCGGAACGGGTATCACACGAACGGCTGTCGTCTTGTTATTGAAGGTTCCAATCGCCATCTCATCGGCGATCAAACCGGAAATGGTCTCGGCCGGAGTTTCTCCCGGAATCGCGACCATGTCGATGCCCACCGAACAGACACAGGTCATCGCCTCCAATTTTTCCAGTGAAAGGGCGCCGCACTCGACCGCCGCGATCATCCCCTCGTCCTCACTGACGGGAATAAACGCGCCCGAAAGGCCACCGACATGGGACGAGGCCATCGTGCCGCCTTTTTTCACCGCGTCGTTGAGCATCGCCAGCGCGGCTGTGGTGCCCCAGGCCCCGCAGCGCTCCAGACCGATCTCCTCCAGAATGCGCGCGATGGAGTCTCCAACCACCGGCGTGGGCGCCAAAGACAAATCGATCGTGCCAAACGGGACATCCAGGCGTTTGGAAGTCTCCAGAGCCACCAATTGACCCACTCTGGTCACCTTGAACGCCGTCCGCTTGATGGTCTCGGCAACAACATCCAACGACTCGCCGGGCACATCTTTGAGCGCCGCCAAAATCACACCGGGGCCGCTAACGCCCACATTGATCACACACTCATGCTCCCCAGGTCCGGTAAACGCGCCCGCCATAAACGGATTGTCTTCCGGGGCGTTGGCGAACACCACCAGTTTCGCGCAGCCGTAGGCGTCGGTATCCGCGGTCAGTTCAGCCGTCTCCTTGATGACGCGCCCCATCTTGGCGACCGCATCCATATTGATGCCGCTGCGCGTCGAGGCCAGATTGATGGACGAGCAAACCTGATCGGTCCGCGCCATAGCTTCGGGAATCGAGCGGATCAGCTTGCGGTCGCTGTCGGTGAAACCCTTTTGTACCAAAGCGGAAAATCCGCCAATGAAGTTGACACCGACCTCTTTTGATGCCCGGTCCAACGCTTCGGCGTAGCAGATATAATCGTCAGCGTCGCTCGCCCCGGCAACCATGGAAATCGGAGTGACCGAAATCCTTTTGTGAATGATTGGGATTCCATATTCCGAGCTGATCTGTTCGGCGGTGCGAACCAGATGTTCAGCTTCGCGGGTTATCTTGTCATAGATACGTCCACAGGACACCTCCGCAGACTCCGCAGCGCAATCCAACAGATTGATTCCCATCGTGATGGTGCGGACGTCCAGATGTTGTCTGCGAAACATATTGATGGTTTCCAATATTTCAAAATTCTCAAACATAGCTTCCTCTCAAATCCGTTGTTTTCAGATACGCTGCATGGCGTTGAATATATCAGCGTGCTGTATGCGAATCTCAAGATTCATGGATTCTCCCAACGCCTTCAGCTCTTCACTCAACGTCTCAAAAGAAGTGTTGATCTGACTTGTGTCGACCAGTGTAATCATGGTGAACATGTCTTGCAGGATGGTCTGGGAAATGTCGGAAATATTGACATTCATTTTCGCCAACACGGCGGAAACGCTGGAAATAATTCCCACCCGGTCTCGTCCGATCACCGTGATCACCGCATTGTATTTTGCAGATTGACTCATAACTCATTCTCCGTATCTATTTATAATTTCTCATAGAACTTATATTATAGCGGTTCGCGCTCTTCTTTGCGCTGCTGTTCCCGCCATTTTAGATAAGTTGCCCTTGATTTTGACATGGATAAAGGCCATCCGCTGACATGATCTGTTTGACCCGATAATCTTGTTTTGTAAACGGCAGATGAGTGGTGAAAATCTGGATTGAGAAAGCCACCGCCACATGGTCCGGCAGGTTCAGCAGCGTCCGATCCTCCAGGTCGGTCAGGAATTTATCGTAATATCCTCCGCCGTAACCAAGACGCTCACCAAACACGCTGACCGCCACACAAGGAGTCACCACAAGGTCAGGTTCGATACGCTCAACACAGATATCCGGTGGTGGCTCGACGATGCCAAAAGCGCCGGCCTTCCAATCCGGTGGAGGAAGGGTGGAGTTCGCGGGCAGCTTCGCCCACAACATCCGCGGACCCGACCGGTCTCTTTTCAGCGCGCGTGGCACCCAGACATCTACATGGTCCGGCAGATGCTCAAACAAAGTCCATAGTTGAATTTCGTGTTGAGTCGGCAAGAATGCCGTAATCGTGGTGTGTGAACGGGTGGAGATATAGTCCAATAACCGGTCACAGATCGCCAGACTTTCACTGTCGCGACGCGCTGCGCTCATCGACAGGCGCTCGGACAAGATCTGTTGACGTAGCGCAGTTTTGCGTCGTTTGATCGTCTCATCGTAATCAGATATCACAAATAGTCTTCTCCTTCCTGCCGCGCATAGCGCGTGAAACCACATTCCACGAATGGAAACTTATCATAAATCATTGACTTGTGCTAATTTTACAAAACTATTATAGTGATATCCGTGAAAAAGCCAACAAGGACAGTGATATGACTCACTCGAATCAAAACACGATTGAATGGAAGTGCAAATGGCCACACAAAACAAACCCACACCGCGACGCGCGAAAAAATCAAAACAAAAGAATAAATGGATCGACGTGCTATTGATCCTGATCATCATCGCAAGTTTAAGCTCCGGACTCTACTTGTTGATTCAACCGAAAATCGTTCAAAACAACCAGGATAAAGTAACCGCTGACTTGAATTTGGTTGTCGACGGTCAGCTGAATCAGCCGATTATGGTCGATCCTCGAGCGAACAAAGTCCCCGGCGAGGATTATGATTTTTTTGGTGATGACGATCAGGACGACATAAATTATGAGGATTTACCGGACCTGGTGGAGCTGATACCGCTTGGACGGCTGAAAATCCCCGACATCAATGTCGATCTGCCGATCTTGGAGGGCGCGACACACGTTCAGCTGCGATATGGGCTCGCCCATATCGAATCATCTTCCTTGCCGGGCGAAGAGGGCAATTGCGCCATCCTCGGCCACCGCATGTTGGACAACGGGCGACATTTAAATCGTCTAAACGAGGTTGAGATCGGCGATTTGATCACGATCAACACCGGCACCGACCTTTACACCTATGAAGTTTTCGACATGCCGGTCGTCAGGCCGGAAGATTTATTAAGTTACGTTGAAAAAGATTATAGCGGTTCGACCATCACTCTGAGCACCTGTCACCCTATTCCCACATGGACCCACCGATTGCTATGTGTGGCCAAGCAGGTGGAACATCAAACCATCGAATAGTCATGCTGAACACTCGATAATCAAACGCACAAGCGGGCACCATGCGAAATCGCATGGTGCCCGTTCCTATTCTATGATCATGTGGTTAATGACTCGCCGTGGCAATGCCCGATTTTAGTCAATTGCGCACGGACTGATTTTCCAGATGCCTTCGGCATAGTCATTGATCGTGCGATCCGAGCTGAAACGGCCTGAACGCACGATGTTGATCCAGCATTTCTCCGCCCAGGTTTCCTGATCCAGATAATCTTTCGCCATGCGGTCGCGCGTCTTGCGATAGTCGGCGAAATCACCCAACACATAATAGACATCGGCGTGCTGCCAGCTTGTTCCGTTCAGCAGGCTGTTTTTCAAATCCTGGAAAACGCCGGTGCCACTGTCGGACAAGGTTCCATCCGTTAACGCGTCCAGCACTCTGCGCAATCCCGGAATATTCTGGTATTGCCAGACGGGGTTGTAATAGGATTTCGTGGCGGGCATATCCTCCACACGAACGCCGAAAATATAAGCGTTCTCCTCTCCAACCGCCTCGGCGATCTCCACGTTGGCGCCATCCAATGTACCGAGCGTCAACGCTCCGTTCATCATAAACTTCATATTTCCGGTACCCGAGGCCTCCAAACCGGCGGTGGAGATCTGTTCAGAGATGTCTGTGGCAGGAATGATGCGCTCGGCGTTGGAGACATTGTAATTGTGTATGAAGACAACCTTCATTTTGTCGCCAATTTGCGGATCATTGTTGACCAGCTTGGCGATTTCATTGATTAACTTGATGATCGCCTTCGCCCTTACATAACCCGGCGCGGCCTTGGCGCCGAAAATGAATGCTCGAGGCGTCTCCAGAACTGAAATATCTTCTTTCGCTCTGAAGTAGAGATCCAAAATATAAAGTGCGTTCATCAATTGTCGTTTATATTCATGCAAACGTTTAATTTGAACATCGAAAACCGCATTGGGATTCAGCTTGATGCCTTCGGTTTTTTCAATATAATCCGCCAATTTAACTTTATTGTTGTGTTTAATCTTCATCAAGCGCTTCATAACCGCTTTGTCTTCGCCAAAAGGCTCCAGTTTTTTCAGCGCGTCGAGATCTTTAACCCAATCATCGTCGCCGGCCAGCTCGGTCAGCAGATCCGAAAGCTCAGGATTGCACATGCGCAGCCAACGACGCGGCGTGACTCCGTTTGTCTTATTGCTGAATTTTTCCGGCCACAGCTCGTACCAGTCTTTCAACGTATCATCTTTGAGGATTTCCGTATGCAAAGCGGCGACACCGTTGATCGAATAAGAGGCATAACAGGCCAACCAGGCCATACGGATTTTGCCATCGCCGATCGGTGCCAGGTAGTCGATGCGGTCGTGGCGCATTCCAAGCTCTTCCATTTCTTTTCGGAAGCGGTTGTCGATCTCCTGGACGATTTCCAAAATACGCGGGAACAGGAATTGGAATATACCGATGTCCCATTTTTCCAGCGCTTCCGCCAGCGTTGTGTGATTGGTATAGGCAAATGTCTCAGACACGATCGCCCAGGCCTCATCCCAGCTCAAGTTGTTCTCATCGAGCAAAATGCGCATTAATTCAGGAATGCCGACAACCGGATGTGTATCATTCAGCTGGAAACAGTGCAATTTCGAGAATTTTGAAAAGTCCGAGCCGTGCCTCTCCTTATATTTGCGCACAATGTCTTGTAAAGAGGCGGACACAAAGAAATACTGTTGACGGACGCGAAGCACTTTTCCGTCGTAGGAAGTGTCATTGGGATACAGCACACGCCAGATATCCTCGACACGGTTTCGTTCCTCCACAGCGTCATCAAAACGTTGGCTGTTAAATAGATTAAAGTCAAAATCCTCGGCCGGCAGCGCACACCATAACCGCAATGAGTTGACATTGTCGGTATGATAACCGGTGATTGGAAGATCATAGGGCAACGCGATCACATCCATATCACAATAATGGACACGCACGGAATCCGCCTCGTGACTTACCATGAGCGGATAGCCGTTCTCCATCCAGGCGTCGGGGTATTCTTTTTGAAAACCATCTTCAAATTCTTGTCTAAACAGACCATAGCGGTACAAGATTCCATAACCGGTGACCGGCAAGTTCATTGTGGCACATGAATCCAGGAAGCAAGCCGCCAGGCGCCCCAGTCCACCGTTGCCCAATCCGGCGTCATATTCAACGTCCAGCACATCGTTGATGTCCAGACCGTATGAGCTCAGCACCTGCTTCACATCCTCATACAGATCCAGATTAATCAGATTATTGAGCGTGGAGCGGCCGACCAAAAACTCCGCCGAAAAATAATGTTGTTGACGCTGATTCTGATACTTATCCACAGACTGTTCCCAGTCATCCGCGATCCGCTCAATGATAACTCTGGACAATCCGTTCCAGAATTCGCGCAGAGTGGCTTTCTCGGGTGGAACACCCGCCCCACCTTTGATTTGGGCCACCAGTGACATATTTATTTCTTTCGCTCTAGACATATAAACCTCCAAAAGCTTTTTAAGTTAACATTAATTAAGATGCGACACTTAAAATATAATTATCATATATCGCTTTTAAAGCAACACGATTTTACCTGATTTGACTAACTTATACAAATTCGCAATTGGCCTTTCCTCTGTCCGGACCCGGTTTTAAGTTTCCACGCGGACATTTCGCTTAAGAATCCTGCCCGATTATCTCAATTCAAACTCATATGTAAGAATTTGCTAACAAAAAAAGGCACAGCCGGTCAAATTCGCCGGCTATGCCGATTTTAATTGGTGGGAGAAAGCGGATTCGAACCACCGAAGTCACTGACAACAGATTTACAGTCTGCCCCCTTTGGCCACTTGGGTATTCTCCCAAAAATAACTTGTAAATTGGTGGGCCTTCAGGGACTCGAACCCGGGACCGACCGGTTATGAGCCGGTTGCTCTAACCAACTGAGCTAAAGGCCCGCATCACGGGATGCCGTCGAACTGATGCCATCACCATTAAGCGACGAAGGCAATTATAAGCAAGTTGCGGATTTTCGTCAAGTCCGTTTTTAATCGATACCGGGCACTGGCGGCAAACCACATCACTCACCGGTATTTTCCGATATTCGGACGGATTTGAGAATTGGTCGACGCCACTTAAGTCTATCAGAAGCACACAGAAATAGTTAAAAGTAAGGGAATCGCGCGACAATACATGTTACAATAAGTGCTGAATCATCAGCCTAATTATAGAAACAGGGGAATCGTCTAAATCACCAAATTGAAGATCACCTTGTCTTCAAGAATTGAGGTTTCAAGCAACATGAAAAAAAATCAAAAGAATTATGACTCAGGTGCTGAGTTTCCACCGGATCGCGAACGGCAACCAACCGTCAGAAAAAGTGAGAAAATCGTGGCGGTCAAGCCCAAACGCGGCAAACCCGCGGTGGTTACCAGAGTGTTCAGCTGGCTGTTCGCGCTTGTGTTGTTGGCGCTTTCCGCCGGTGTCTGTTACTTATTGCTTCGCTATGGCGTCTTTCCCCAATTTCATCGATCCATCGTGATCGGAGTCATCGTGCTCGTCAATCTCATTGTTTGGATTCTTTTGATCGCGGGGCAGAGCAAAAAAGCGCGGGTACGCACCGCGATCGCTTTATCACTTGTCTTTTCAATAATCATGGGCGCGTTTGGATACTACCTTTACTTCGGAGTCAACGCGCTGGACGCGATCAATGAGAATAAAAATTTACGCAGCACCTCTCTTTCTCTGGTTGTGATGACGGACTCACCCTATCAGGCGCCCGCTGACGTCATCGATAAAACCATCCACGCGCCACTGCGCACGGATAGCGAGGTCATCGACGCATACGCGACATCATTGAACTCCAGATTCAATATTCAGCTGCCGTTCACTAACGTTTCCTCCTATCATGAGGCGGTGGACAACTTGTATAGCGGCGGGTGTGAGGCGATCGTCTTCAAGAACGCGATGCTGAGCAACGTGTTGGACACCCACCCGAACTTCTCCACCGAAACCCGTGTGATTGACGAGTGGTCGATCGAAAAAAAGGTTCAGGATGTGGCGAAACCGGTCGATACTTCGAAAAAGGGATTTAACGTATACATCAGCGGCATCGATACCTACGGTCCGATCAGTTCTGTTTCAAACTCCGATGTAAACATCATCATGACCATCAATCCCGACAGCAATCAGTTGTTGCTCACTTCCGTTCCACGCGACACCTACCTGCCGATAGCCGGCGGTGGCGGAGGACATAATGACAAGCTGACGCACGCGGGCATCTATGGTGTTGAGTCATCCATTCAAACACTTGAAGACTTTCTGGATATCGATATCAACTATTACGCCAGAGTCAATTTCACCTCTTTGATCACCATCGTCGACCAGATTGGCGGCATCGATGTCGAGAACCCGGTTTCCTTCAACACGGACTATTATAATTTCCCGGCCGGGACAGTTCATATGAATGGTGAGCAGGCATTGGCCTTTTCACGCGAGCGGCATAATCTGGCCGGTGGTGACTTCGATCGTGGCAGAAACCAGGAACGCGTCATTCTGGCGATCTTCAAACAAATCAATCAACCGGAGTTCTTGTTGAATTATCGCGATGTGCTAAACTCCGTTGAAGGCTCGGTTCAAACCAATATGCCAACCGAAGACATGGTCAAGCTGGTGAATCAAATGATCGTCGATCGATCTCCCTGGACCACCGAAATGATCGATGTCAAAGGAACCGGCAAACCTGGCCTGAACTCCTACCTGATTCCCGGACGCGAGATCTACATGATGGAAGCCTATCCTGACAGTGTTGCGGAAGTGAAAGATAAAATTTTAAAAACACTGCAAGGCCCCACCGAGTAATCGACCCACCAAACAATTTCAACCTCAAGAAGTCCCCCGTCATATTCATTGGCCGGGGGACTTCTTATACCCACCCGGCTTGCGGATCCACATTGGGGGCTTTTAACTTTAAGTGCTGAAGCAGCAGGCCTTCCGGGATGGATAGCCCCGCCATTGTCGGACACGCGCAAACAAATGCACCTCGCAAAGACTTTGCGAGGTGCATTTGTTTTTTGTTTCATCTGAGAACAGGTAGTTCCGTGTCGTGAAGACTAATCGTCCACCGGTATCTTACGTCGTCTGACGCTCAAGACAATCAGTGATCCGGCAAGCAGGAGCAACGCGATCCCCACCACATCACGGGTGAAGTCTCTTTCATGTTCACCGGTCGCCGGGAATCGGGTCACCACGTCAACCTGCGGCATCGTCTTATTTGATTGAGAAATAACTTTGTCAATCTTATCAAGCGACAGCGCCGGAGACGTCGTCTTGCCCGGAGCGAATGAAGAGTTTTCTTTGATCGTCACAGGTTTGTCTGTGGATAACAACTGACTCGAACTGTCCAGCACCGGTCGCAACACAGCTTCCGGCTGAGGGTCCACCTCGTCAGTGGATTCGATCGAAGATTCATCCTTCAAGTCCGAGTCATTCGATTCCACCTTTTGTTCGTCGGCATTGGCATTCTCATCATCAAGCGCGAGCACATCGCTCATCGGCAAGATCGCGCTTGATCGCTTGACGATTCGCGCATTTGCCAAGATTTCACCGGACACCTGACTCACGTCGGCCATGGCACCCACAATTCGGGTTTTGGGATAATCATCATGATCATCCGTCGCCTGACTTTCGTCATCCTCCGATGGGACGTCAACGTTCGCCTGAGTCTTCTCATCCGGCAGGCTGACTGGATGTTCGTCCGCCTGATCGACCGGTTTCTTCCCGTCGGCCGGATTCGTGTCGACTTTCGCCAAAGCGTTTTGCGCGCCGGAGAGTGTGATCTGGAATTTCTCTTCCGTCAATTCAGGTTCAACCGACCCGGTGGGGCGGGGTTTTAGGATTGACTCACTCGGTTTTTTTAACGAAGCCTCGCTGTCTTCCGCCCGCTCTTCCTTTTCGTTGGAAAGGTTATCGCTCTCCACTTTCTCACTCGGTTTGGTCATGGCGTCATCCGTCTCCGGCTCCGTCTTGTCCTCCGGCAAATCAGCGACAGTCTCGTCCGGTTCTGTTTCCGTCGGTTCTGTTTCCGTCGGTTCTGTTTCCGTCGGTTCGTTTTCCACCTCTTCGGCAGGGTCTTCGGAATCCAAATCCTCCGTCGTCTCCTCCGGGGCCGAAACTTCGTTGGAATGATCCGAGTCCGGCGAAGAAGATTCTGTCGAATCGGCGGCGTCTGACTCAGCTGAGTCCTCAGATTTCGCTGTGACGGCGATATAAACAGTCACATCGGACTCTTTAACTTTGAATGGTCGATACATTGCTTCGTCCGAATCATCGTCAAACGCGCTGTCATTGACCGAGCCCAGATACACACCATCTGAAATCGACGCGCCCGCTTTTGATGAGAAACCTTCCGGCAATGAGTACTTGAGTCTCCATTCCGAGTTGGACGGAACCTTTTTGTCAGAAACAAAAATCAGGTTTCCATCTTTATTTTTCATGAATGAAAGCTCAACCGGGTCCTGGTTTTCCTCCACACCCACCAATTTGATCGACATGTCTTTCAGTTTGGCAAACATTTCCTTGGGCAAGGTGCCTGTGAAACGTTCATCGGAAGCAGATTGCCAATGAACCTTCACTTTCACAGCCGCGCCCTTTTCCGCCGCTTGCACGGCGGTGGACTGATTGAACATGCTGACCCAAAAGGCGAACATGGCGAGAACGGCCACAATGATCCGTCTACGCTTCATAATCCTTAGGTCCTCCATTTCAAGTTGCGTGGTCTGAACATGTCGCAAGACACAGTCAGACCAATATCATGAATAAAATATTCACGCTTGATTATAGACCTTGATTATTGAGCGAGAGTTACATGTCAGTTACCAAAACATGTCATAACGGACATGCGGCGATAAATCAATTACTGAGTTTCATGTCACCATTTGAGATCCAGCCCTTGACCCTCATAAATTTGCAGATTCCCCAGGCTAAAATCCCCGGCGCGAGGAAATTCATGAGAAAGATTTGCAGCAACACCACAGCAGATGTGCCCATCACCTCGATCATCGCAAATTGTCCGACCAGTCCCGAGGTGCCCATACCCGCTCCCGAAGCGTTGGAAGTCAAACCCAGCACAGCGGTGGAAATGGGTCCCAGCACCGCGCTGCTGACAATCGCGGGCAGCCATATAATCGGTTTCTTTATTATGTTCGGCACCTGCAACATCGAGGTTCCTAGTCCCTGAGCGATCAAACCGCCTACGCCATTGTCATGAAATGAGGCGACAGCGAAGCCAATCATGTTGGCCGAGCAGCCAATCGTCGCCGCCCCCGCCGCCAGTCCACTCAAATTTAAAGAAATAGCCAATGCGGCGGAAGAAATCGGCAAGGTCAGAATCATACCCATCAAGACCGATATGACGATACCCATCGGAATCGGCTGAAGCTCGGTCGCGCGATTAATCAGCGCGCCCAAACTGTTCATGAACGAGGCCATGATCGGACTGATGAAAATACCGGCAAGGCCACCTGTCAGGATGGTCGTCAACGGCACGATCACGATGTCCACTTTCGTCTTGCCCGCGACCAGCCGACCAAGCTCGGCGCCAATCAGGGCGGCGACAAATGCGCCAAATGGCTCGCCGGTCTGGATCGACGCCATCGCTCCGTTCAGCACAACGGTGCCGGCGCCAATCGCGCCGACCGACGCACAGCTCATAACCACTAGGTTTGGACTCTTGAGCGCATAGGCGACCCCTACACCGATCGCCGGTCCCATGATTTTTTGCGCGACGTTGCCGATGTTGACCAAAATCTCAAGTCCGGTCAACATGCCGATCTGCTTAATGATCAGGCCAATCAAAAGTGATGAAAACAATCCCCAAGCCATACCGTTCAACACATTCGTGATATAATCCCGAACGGGATATTTTTTCTTGCCCTGCGCAGGCGTTGGTTCGTTATTTTCCCGAACATCTACCGCTGAATCTGTCATAGAGATCCTCCTTAGCACTGCGATCTCCTCGCACTTCGCTGTTCAGCCAAACAGCCCTATTCAGTTGAATATACACCAGTAAAGTGCATTGTACCCTATTTGTTATAAAATGAAAGTTCATTTTTTTATAGAGATCAATGCAGTGTTTCATTCACAATTAGTTCAAATTGTTGACTCGACAATGATATTGTCCGGAAAGGATTTGCGAAAAATGCCTACAAGTAGTCATGCGCCGACCAACAGCGCGCCGGTTCAAAAAGATAATCATGCCGAGCTAATTCGTACTTTGTCAACCACCCTGAAAATTCGCGCCGATCAGGTCAGCGCGGCCGTCCAACTCTTGGACGAGGGTGCCACCGTGCCTTTTATCGCGCGGTATCGACAAGATCGGACCGGTGGTTTGGATGACACTCGGCTGCGTGAGTTATCTCACCGATTGGAGGCCGAGCGAAACCTCATCGCCAAACGCGAAGAAACCGCGCGTCTGTTGGAGAACATGGATAAACTGACGCCAAAACTGGTGGAAGCGTTGCGTAAGGCGGACACCCTCAAAGCGATTGAGGATATCTATCGTCCGTTTCGCCCCAAACGAAGAACCAGGGCCTCCGACGCCAGAGATGCCGGACTGCAACCCTTGGCGGATATATTGCGTGGCTCCACAGGTGACCGACGGACGCTGTTTGATTTCATTAATCAATTTCGTCAAAACACCTCAGCGGACACGAACAACTTGCATGCTGAACCTGACTTCGGCGAAGCTTGCTTAAAGGGAGCGCGCGATATCCTGGCCGAAGAAATCAGCGATGATCCGGCCATCCGCGTATCCACACGAAGATTGCTAATGGAACAAGGTATTTTTTCCTGCAAAATCAAGACTCGCAAGTGCGCGACAGGAATCGAGGATGAGGCGGCATCTGCGAAGGTGGCGCTTTACAAGCAATATGAAACCTTTCGTCAACCATACAGGCAGATGAAAGGATATCAAGTCCTCGCCATCAACCGCGGTGAACGGGAAGGTTATCTGACCCCTCGTATCGAAATGGAACCGGATCCGGCATTTCTCTTAATGGGCCGATATTTTCAAAATCAAGAAGGCGACAAGTCGCTCGATTCCTTTGTCGAGCGGCAGCGTGACCTAGCGATCATGGACAGCTGGGGACGCCTGTTGCGACCTTCTCTGGAGACCGAATTACGTTCCGACCTCAAATCAATGGCGGAAGCCGAGGCGCTGTCACTGTTTAGCAAAAACCTTCGAAACACTCTAATGGCGCCCCCTTTGCGCGACCATGTCGTGCTCGCCCTGGATCCGGGCTATCGCAATGGCTGTAAGATCGCGGTCACAGATAAACATGGATCCGTGCTCGATACCGCGGTGATTTTTCCGGTCAAGCCACGCGAGGACATCCAAAACTCCCAACGGGTGCTGGATCGCCTGGTCAGCGCCCACGATGTGGATGTGATCGCATTGGGCAACGGGACCGCCACCCGCGAGACCGAACAATTCGTGCGCGCCTGGCTAACAGAACGGTCCAAAGACTTTAGCCCACAAAATGACGGGCGGGGCGGATTAGATATCCCCGTTGTCATTGTGAACGAGTCCGGCGCTTCCATCTACTCGGCTTCGGAAGCAGGATCCGAAGAATTCCCCGATCTACCGGTGGAACTCAGAAGTGCGGTCTCACTGGCGCGCAGACTGCAGGATCCATTGGCCGAACTGGTGAAAATCGAACCTGCCGCGCTGGGAGTGGGGCAATATCAGCATGACATGGATCAAAAGCAACTTGCCGCGCGTCTGGATGAGGTTGTGGAAGACTGCGTCAACCAGACCGGAGCTGATTTGAACGTCGCTTCCAAATCCTTGCTCTCCCATATCTCCGGCATCACTGCCACCCTCGCAAGTAATATTTATCAATACCGTGAAGAGAACGGTTCCTTTCAAAGCCGCGCCAACCTATTGAAGGTGCCACGTCTGGGGCCCAAAGCCTTTGAGTTATGCGCCGGTTTTCTACGCGTTCCGGATGGTTTGGAGCCATTGGACAACACCGCCGTCCACCCCGAGTCCTATTCGGCGACAAGGCGACTGATCAACTTGTTGATACCCGATCCCGATGTGGCCGGCCGTGCCGTCAACGCCTTGTCAGCAGGTCATGGTCTCGATCTTAAGAAATCCGCCGACGCGTATGGAACGGATCGCTTGAGCGTCGAGCTGGAGATTGGGCCGGCCACTTTGCGTCAAATATTGGACGACCTGTCGAAAGCGGGTCGAGATGGCAGAAAGGATTATCAATTCCCCACGCGAAGCGCGAATATCAATGACATCGATGACTTGAAACCTGATATGATCGTACAGGGTGTGGTGCGCAATGTAGTCGCGTTCGGCGCCTTTGTCGATATCGGCGTCCATCAGGATGGTTTGGTGCACATTTCCCAGTTGGCCGATCACTTCGTCAGCGATCCGACCACTGTGGTTCACGCCGACCAGGTTGTCACGGTACGCGTCTTGGAGGTTGATCAAAAGAAACGGCGAATCTCGCTGAGCATGAAAGGGTTGGAGAAAAAATTTTGAGTACTACTGCGACAAACAATATAAGTTCGGGACAGAGCGGTGGACGCTCTCGCATGGTTTTGTTACTGGCAATTAGCTTGACTTTCATCAGCATCGGTTTCTCGGGCTCGCTGATCGGCGTGGCTTGGCCTGCGATAGAGACTGAGTTCTCTTTGCCGGTGACTTATGGCGGTTATGTATCTTCCGCCCGCACAATCGGAGTGGTAGTGGCATCATACTTGTTGGGCAAGATGTTGTCGCGTTTTGGTATCGCGAAAGTCGCGATCTCCGCGGCGATTTTAATGTTGATGTCCTGGATTGGTTTCGCGATCGCTCCATCTTATGGTTGGATTTTATTCTCCGCCTTCCCTCTTGGTTTTGGAACCGGAGCTTTGGACTCGGGCTTCAATGATTTCGTTGCCACCCACTATGAATCCAAACACATCAATTTGCTGCACACTTGCTTTGGCATCGGCGCGATCGTCGCTCCATTGATGATGTCAGGGATGATCAAACAACCCAACGGCTGGCGCAAACTATACCTAATCATCGCCGCCATCGAACTCTTCATTACAATCGTCTTGTTCACAACCTACAGGTTGTGGAGTCAGGTCAAGCAGCAACGTGCCGACCAAAGCACATTGCTCCCCGACGACTTTCGCGCCGTCAACGCGAACCTTCATCCTCTCAAAATGAAGGGAATGCCCTGGTCGGCGGCCAGCTTCTTTTTATATACTTCCGGTGAGGTCATCTCCTCCATGTGGTTTTCGACTTTTTTGATTCACACACGTGGAATGGATGAGGCCATCGCCTCCCGCGCGGTCGCGATTTTCTTCACCGGACTCACTTTAGCGAGATTCTTAAACGGGTTTGCCAGTATGCGTGTCGGATCAAGATACATCATCCGGTTTGGTGTCGGCTGTGTCGTTGTCGGAGCCATCGCTCTGCTGCTGTTTCCTTCCGGAGCGATCGTCAGTTTGGCGCTGGTCTTCTTAATTGGTTTTGGCTTCGGTCCAATATTCGCGACCTTGTTGTCCATGTCTCCCCAGCGTTTCGGCTCGACCGGCAAGGTCAATCCGATCGGCTTTCAAATGTCTTCCTCTTTTATCGGCGGAGGTGTGTCCGCCCCGATTGTCGGCTGGTTGTTCAGGCAGATTGGCTATAATGTCATGCCGGTCGTGCTTATGGTCATCGCTGCGCTGTTGTTGCTGACGAACGAACGGGTCACCAACATCCTGGAGCCATACATAAACCAATCAAGGGCCGTTAAAAAAGAAGTCGGAGGAAAAAATTGAAAACAACTGTGGTGATAAATGACGATTCAGGCCGGGATGGCTACCGTTCCCGCATGATTCTACTATTTGTGGTTTGCGCCACTTTTGTCAGCACCGGTTTTTCCAGCTCGCTGATCGGCGCGGCCTGGCCGGCGATTGAGACTGAGTTTTCGCTGTCGGTGACTTATGGTGGCTATGTATCTTCTGCCCGAATGGTCGGTGTGGTGTTCGCCTCATATTTGCTGGGCAAGATGTTGTCTCGCTTTGGCATCGCAAAGGTTGCCATCTTCTCCACAATTGTGATGACGCTGGCCTGGATTGGCTTTGCGATCGCTCCATCGTATGGTTGGATTTTGTTCTCCGCCTTTCCGCTGGGTTTCGGTACCGGCGCTGTGGATTCGGGGTTCAATAATTTAGTGGCTGTCCATTATAAACCCAAGCACCTCAGCTGGCTACATAGCGGTTTTGGCATCGGCGCGATTGTCGCTCCATTGATGATGTCGGGCTTGATCAAACAACCTGGTGGCTGGCGCAAGATATATCTGATTATCGCGGCTCTGCAATTTTTCATGGTGCTCGTTTTGCTCTCAACCATCAAATTATGGCGGCACGTGGAGGAACAGCGCGCTGAAGCCAGCTCGTCTCCCGTTTGCAAACTCCATGCCCTCAACGCTAATCTTCATCCGATTAAAATGAAAGGCATGCTCTGCTCAACCGCCAGTGTGTTTTTATACATGTCGATCGAGGTTATCTCCTCAATGTGGTTTTCCACCTTTTTGATCCAAACTCGAGGAATGGATGAGGCCATCGCCTCCCGCGCAGTCGCCATTTTTTTCATCGGATTGACCCTGGCAAGGCTTTTGAACGGTTTCGTCAACACACGTGCGGAAGCTAAATACATTATCCGATTTGGCGTCGGCTGTATCATCATTGGAGCCGGCTGCCTGCTCTTTGTTTCGGGGACGATCGCCAGTCTGGCCATGGTGTTTCTAACCGGTTTTGGTTGTGGACCGATCTTCGCCACTTTTTTATCTTTGTCTCCGCTCCGTTTTGGCAGCACCGGAAAGGTCAATCCAATCGGTTTTCAGATGTCGATCTCCTTTATCGGAAGTGGTGTGTCCGCCCCCTTTGTTGGCTGGCTGTTCAAGCGGATTGGTTATAATGTCATGCCTGTCACACTGATGATCATGGCCTTGTTGATGCTGCTGGCAAATGAGCGGACCACAAGTATTCTGGCCCCACATATGACTTCTTCAAGCTTTACTTGAAATTCTATCATTGGCAGCGCCAACGATTAATAAAGAGACCATAATCTTTTGTGAGTTACCCACATAGACTTGAGAGGAGAAAATTGAAAACAACCGCGACAAAGAAATCAGACTCGTCAAGGCCTCATAGGTTTCTGTTATTGGTGATTTGCTTCACTTTTATCAGCATTGGTTTTTCCGATTCACTGATCGGCGTCGCCTGGCCGGCGATCGAATCCGAGTTTTCTTTACCCGTAAGCTATGGCGGTTACGTGTCTTCCGCCCGGACAATCGGCGTGGTGCTGGCCTCCTACATCCTGGGCAAAATACTGTCACGTTTCAGCATCGGGAAAGTCGCGATCGCCGCCGCCGGCATCATGACAGTTTCCTGGATCGGTTTCGCCGTCGCCCCCTCATATGCCCGGATCTTGCTGTCGGCCTTTCCACTCGGTTTCGGCACCGGCGTTTTGGATTCAGGCTTCAACAATTTTGTGACGATTAATTACCGTCCTAGATATGTCAACTGGTTGCAAAGCGCTTTCGGTATCGGCGCGATCATCGCTCCGTTGATGATGTCCGGCCTGATCAAGCGGCCCAATGGCTGGCGCAAATTATATATGATCATCGCCGTTCTCCAGTTATTAATAGTGACGATTTTGTTGGCGACTTTTAAGCTATGGGCGCAGGCCGGAGAACATAGTATTTATCATGACAGCGTCCCTTCCGATGATTTTCGCGCCATCAACGCTTATCTGCATCCGCTCCGAATGAAAGGTATGCCCTGGGCCGCCGCCAGCTTCTTTTTGTACATATCGATCGAAGTCGCCTGTTCCATGTGGTTTTCCACTTTTTTGATCCATACACGTGGAATGGATGAGGCCATCGCCTCCCGCGCGGTTGCCATCTTTTTCACCGGCCTCACTGTATCGAGAATCCTAAACGGCTTCATCAGCTCCCGGATGCGGCCCCGGAGCATTATTCGATTCTCCACCGGTTTGATCATCGGCGGGGCCATCGCCTTTCTAATCCCTTCCGGGGCGCTCGTCAGTCTTGCTTTGGTGTTCCTGGTCGGCTTCGGCTGTGGTCCGATCTTCGCAACCCTCTTATCTTTGTCTCCGCCGCGTTTTGGCACAGTCGGCAAGGTCAACCCGATCGGTTTTCAAATGTCCGCCTCATTTATTGGCGGCGGTGTGTCCGCTCCCATAGTCGGCTGGCTGTTCAAGCAAATCGGATATCACATCATACCGATCATCCTGATCATCATGGCTGCACTGCTGTTGCTGGCAAATGAGCGCGCCACGAGCATCCTAGCTCCACACATGAATCGATCTGAGTTTGCCGAGTCGGAATCTTAAGTGGATTTGACAACCAAATCAGCTGTTTGCACAATGTCAATAATCAGTGAATCTTTCACCCCTAAAGAGACTTAATTAATCAGTGAATCTTTCACCCTCCAAGGCGCTCTCATCGATGAGCGCCTGATTTTTTAGCATTACTGAGCAGATAGAATGTCAAGAGATCTACAACAACGGCAGGCAATCTCCAGTCCTGACGGGGCCTTTACGTTTCTTTGTTATCTCATCCAATGGATAGATTGGATAGAAAGCGCCATTGATGAGTGCGCGCATACCATGCTTCTCGCTCAGCAAGATCATGACTTTTGTGCGTGCGGGGAACTTATTCTGTTCAATTTTAAATAGCTTATTTCGTATGGAGATGGTCGAACCGGACGACAAACTGCGTTCGAGTTTTGCACATAACAGACGATCCAAATCTTCAGTATGCGGTAGAGGGACAAAAGCAGAGTACGATTCAGCCGGCTCGACTGCGAATTGAGCATTAAACATTGGGATATACTCAAGTAAAAAAGCGTTGGCTTCTTGTACATCGCTGATGCCTCTTAGAGCAAACTCAACCGGCAACCGGCTCTGCAAGGTATCCCAGAGGCGTTCGATTCGCCCTTTAGCCTGTGGGCTGTGAGCGGGAAACATGTCGATACCTAACCGCTCGACGATCTTGCCAAATTGTGTTAATTTCTTTTCAGTCCCGGCAAGTTGCTCTTCAATCGAGAGATCCAACTCTCTCTTTGATTCACAAAGAACACGCTGTACTTGTCGGGGTACAGGGATTGCGGAATCCCGTAATTGCAGAGTGTCTGCCTGGATACCTCAAGGTAGCCGAGCAGGCACTCGTTTGTAAATGTCAAGATAAGGGTGCATAGAAATGATGAAATAAGGATGTACAGTTAAAAAGTAAAGGTGCGCTCATTCCTCTTAAGTGGTAATGAATCTATCTGGCTGATCATCTAGATTTGTCTTTGTCTGAGTCCCAACAAGATCTTTTGTCCGGTAAGAATCCCCAATAATCGTCAAGACATGAGAATGGTGTAGCAGACGATCGAGTATGGCGTGAGCAATGGTTGGATCTTCGAACAGGTCTCCCCAGTCGGGGAATTGTACGTTGGTTGTGACGATGGTACTTTTTTTCTCATAGCGTTGATCAATCACCTGGAACAACAATTTCTCATCACCGGCTTGGATGGGCAAGAAACCCAATTCATCAATAATCAGCAATCGGTATCGCGCGTAGTAGCGCAAGCTTGTGTCAAGCCGATTTTCCTCCCGTGCTTTACGAAGGCGTGACAGTAAATCGTTGGCTTTTAGAAATTTGCATGAGATCCTATGGCGCGCGGCTTCAATACCTAAGGCCGTAGCCAGATGTGTCTTTCCCACGCCGGGTGATCCAAGAAGAACGATATTTTCATTATTCTCGATGAAGCCAAGCGCGGCTAAATCATAAATCCGCCCCGATTGAGCGTCGGTTGAAAATCAAAATTGAAATCTCTGAGCCCCTTTGGTGTGGGAATCCCGCTGCTCGGATACTTCGACTCATTGACAGCGCTTTTTTGTTATCCACCTCAGCATTGCTGAGAAGATGTAATGCCTCGAGTACGGACAATTCATGTTTTTGGACGCGGTCCAAAGTTTCGTCAAGTTTCTCTTCGAACTGAATCAGCTTTAAGTAACGAAAATTATCAATCAACGATTGATAACTGCTACGATCCGATGTTTGCATGGTAAAGATCTCCTAATTTTTTAAGATTTTCCCTGGAACGTTCAGCGATGTCATCGACAAAGGGCTGAGTGCGACCCAGATGCTCCTGGTAGTGATGGGGAAGATAATTAAGTTTTTTGGAACTAATCGGATGGCAGGCGATCTGCTGCGTGTTATCATAAAGATGCAGGTGTTGCTCGATCACCTCATAGAAAAGTGTTTGGCCAATATAAGCGGCAGGAACAGAATATTTTGATCCCTTATAGCTTACCAATCCATCCTTGCTTACTTTGATGTGGTCCTGCGCAATCTTGTAAAGAGTCATGATTCGATCGCTGGGGAGTGAGAGTAGTGACTCTTTTTCTTTTTGAAAGAGTGCCAGAGGGACTTGGCCGGTTCCCTGATGAATGTTCATGTTAGTTTCGTGGTTCAGCTTTTGACCAGACCTTGCAAACCTCTATAATCCAGCTGGCCCTGGTAACATTGGATATCATCCAGAATCTTCATAGTGCTTTCTACTTTGCCTTTTGTCTGAGGGCGATTTGCAAGGCAAGCGTGGACGCAAAATCCCATATCCCGGCTGAACTGAGCAAAGCGCTCATTGACTTTACCCTTCTGATATTCAGTTCGCGCTTCGTCCATAACAGACCGAAGATTATCACTCAAGATCTCATGGGGACCCGCCAATCGTCTCAAAGAACTCGGTCATTGCGGAAATCAGAATGCTCTGGATTCTGCTTGTTGTTAGGACAAAGAGACGAAATCTTGAGTAGCTCAAGACCATAGACAAGACATTGACCTTAATCTGCTCCCCATCTTTGGTTCGGTAGGAGATATCTTCTTTCCAGTCAATCTGAGCCTGTTCACCGGGGGCGGTTTCAAAACGCACAGTGCCTTTCGGGCCAGCCGGCAACGGTCCTTTTTGACGATCGAAAATAAGCCTGTAGCTCTGGTCGGCTCGTGATATAACCTCGGAAGGTGGATTCCGGACAATCGAGAATCTTCTCCCGCATCAAATAGCGCCACAGACTGGATTTGAAATAAAAACCTGAATGCTGTCAGGCCCCAGAAGGTCTCTGATCGTATCGTAATGTCTGTCTAAGTACGATGGTTTGTCTCTTGTGCCGCTAGGGAAATTACCTTCATAATAGCGCTTGGCTGTTCTCCGATCGCACGACATGTCCCGTGCAATCTTGCTCATATTGGGTTTCAAGTTCGCTGCCTCCAAAATGATCTTCAGTCTCGGCAGATCCGTGAGAGTTTTTACCTCCACGCTTGTGTCAAATTTGATTGGATAGTGCATGTTCTTACCTCGAAATAATCTTTGGTAAAAACTTTAATGACTACCATCATTTTTGTACATCCTTATTTCATCGAAACTGAGCATCCCTAGGCTAGCATTTACACTCGTTTTTACACATGTAGAGTCCGGTAATCTGACCTGTGGCGTCGTCAATAAAGCCGTGCAGACTGAAGTTCTCCGTTCCGCCAAACCATGGATAGGGAGTGGCATCGACCTGCAGCATCATGCCCAGGGCGGGCTTCCTTGGCCTGCTAGGGTGTAGTTTCTTTTTCTTCGCCTGCTCTTGGGGCTTTTAATACTGGCATCAGTCAGCAGGCGATAAACGGTGGAGTAGCTGATGTCCAGTCGGTAACGCTGCTGCAAGATCTCATGAAAATGTCTGAAATTGCTCTGTTTAAGTGGTTCTGTTTCCCTTAAGGCCAGTACCTGCTCAGCCAGCTGCTGTGCAACGCGTTTGGGTGATGGACGATTTGTATTACCGTGAATGACAGCAACAGCTCCGACTTCCTTGAACTCCTTCTTGAGCTGCTTAATTCGTCTTTCGCTAAGCCCGAGACGATCGGCTGCCTGTCTCACAGTTATCTTGCCCTCCACGCATTGCTTGATGACAAAGTGACGATTTAGTTCCTGCGTATTCATTTCAAGTTTCATGCCTCCTATTATGCGTGTGCAGAAGAATTCTTTCAGAGGTCGATGTCCCTAGAGCCCACCCCCCTGGGGTGAAAGATTCACTGATTACTTACAGGGGTGAAATTATCACAGATTAACAACATCAGCTGTTTGCACAATTGACAAATCAATATGAAATGATTAAAGTGAGGTAGTCTGAAAGTCGCTGGTTGCGACCGGATGATTTCATACATTAAACCGTGGAATGAGAAATAGTAATTACCATGATTCATCACAGAGAGTCGGCGGGGGTGGAAGCCGATATGATAAAGGTGACGAATGGTCTCACGAGGGTGTTTCCCAATCGCGTCAAGTCGATGTCGTGGAGTAGGAGACAACGGTCCGCCCCCCGTTAGCAAGGGCACTGTATACGAATGTACAGAATTGAGTGGGCTGATCACAGTCAATTTGGGTGGTACCGCAGGAGTTTCTCTTGTCCCTTAGGTGGACGAGAGTTTTTTTATGTCTTTTTATCTTAGATTTGAGTCTCGTCACATAACGGATCCGGTTAACAACCATCTGAATCAAAGGAGGAAAAATCATGAAACGAATATTAAAAATGAGCAAAAGAATTGTCGCGTTCGCGCTGGTGTCCGCGCTTGCTTTGACCACGTTGGGCGCCTGTGGAAAAACAAAAAAAGAAACGGACGATCCGTCGGCCGAGACTTCTCTTGACAGCGCACTCTCCGATGACGTTGTCGATCGATCGAAGGACGACGGCGACGTGGCGGGTCAATCCACCGGTGATGAACAAACGGCCGGGTTACAATCAAAAAATGGAGATATCTTTAAGATTGGAGTTGTGCAGTTCGCCGACCACCCCTCACTCGATAACTGTTACGCCGGCTTTGTGGAAGGTTTGCGCGACGCGGGTTTTGTCGATGGTGAAACCATTCAAATTGATCATCAGTCCGGGCAGGCCGACACCGCGATCACCAACCAGATCGTGAACAGCTTTGTGAGTCAAAACTATGATCTGATCTGTGGCATCGCCACACCCGCCGCTCAGGCGGCATACAACACCGGTTCAAAAGCGAACATTCCGGTCATCTTCAACGCGGTGACCGATCCGATCGCCGCCGAACTGGCTAATTCCGACGGCACAAACAAGGTAGGTGTCACCGGAGTTTCCGACGCACTGCCGATCGAGCAGCAACTCAAAATGATCCGCGCCTTTCTGCCGGACGCGAAAACCATCGGCATCTTGTATTCAACCAGCGAGACGAATTCAGTCTCCAGTCTGGCGATCTATGAAGACCTCGCCCCCGAATACGGCTTTACCATCGTGTCCGAAGGTGTGAACGCCGCCGGTGACGTGCCGCTCGCCGCCGATCAAATGCTCAACAAGGTCGACTGTGTCAGCAACTTGACAGACAATCTGGTTGTGCAAAACATGGCCACGATCATCAATAAATGCAAAGAGAAGGGCATCCCTTATTTTGGTTCTGAGGAAGAGCAGGTCGTCAATGGCTGTCTGGCGGCCGAAGGGCTGGACTATCTCGAATTGGGCAGGCAGACCGGTGTGATGGCGGCACGTGTGTTCGCCGGTGAAACCGCTGAATTCATACCGTTTGAAACAATCAAAGACTCTCAACCGTTTTACAACCCCGCGGTGCTGGACGAGCTGAATTTGACCGTGCCCGCCGATTACGCGGATCGGATCATCGATGTGAGCGTGAAGGACTGATATGGAACAACTGTTAAGTATTGTGATTGGCTTCACCGAACAAGGACTCATTTATGGTGTCCTAGTTCTTGGACTTTATATCAGCTATAAAATATTGAACTTCCCCGATCTGACCGTGGACGGCAGCTTCCCACTGGGGGCCGCCGTCACCGCCGTCATGATCACCATGGATATCAATCCCTGGCTGACCGTGCTGGTCTCATTTGTCGCCGGCGCCCTGGCCGGGCTGTGCACCGGTCTGATTCATGTCAAACTGCGCATCTCTGATCTGCTGTCCGGTATTCTTGTGATGACGGGTCTTTACTCAATCAATCTGGTCATAGCCGGCAAATCCAATCTGCCGTTTTTCGAACGTGACACCATCTTCAACAGCGGACCCGCGGCGCTGATCCCTCCGCGAGTTGGCGGATACGGCGTTCGTGTGTTGCTGGTTTCACTGGTGATTGTTTTGGTCTTGAAATACGCCTTGGACTGGTACTTAAAGACGCGTTCCGGAACACTGCTGCGCGCGACCGGAGACAACAGCCAGGTGGTCATAGCGATGGGCAGGAATCCCGGACACGTGAAGATCATGGGTCTTTCCCTGGCCAACGGACTGGTCGCGCTTTCGGGCTCGATCCTTTGTCAACAGCAGAGTTTTTTCGAAGTCACGATGGGCACAGGATCCATGGTGGCCGGTTTGGCCTCGGTCATACTCGGCGTCACATTACTGAAAAAACTGACCTTCCTGCGTCAAACCACGATGGTTATTTGGGGCTCGATCTTTTATAAATCGCTGATCGCCCTGGCGATCTGGCTGGGACTGGATTCCACACTGTTGCGCGCGGTGCAAAGCGTCCTTTTCCTGCTCATCCTCGTCGTCAACCGCGTAACGGACAAAGGAGGAAAGAAAAAACATGCTTGAGCTCAACAAGATCAGCAAGGTATATGAATCCGGATCGGTGAACGAATCCGCTATTTTTAATGACTTCAATCTACAGGTCAAAGACGGTGAATTCGTCACAGTGGTCGGCAGCAACGGCTCGGGCAAGACCACCTTGCTTAACTTGATTTGCGGTTCCATTCCGCTGGACCAGGGTGAAATCATTTTGAACGATCAAAATTTAACAAAAATGCCGGAATACAAGCGCTCACGCCGCATTGGTCGGGTATTTCAAGATCCGGCGAAAGGGACCTGCCCTCATCTGAGTATTATGGAAAACATGAGCATCGCGGACAACAAAACCAAACGCTTCAACCTGGAGCGCGGTGTGGATCTGCGCAGAAAATCGTATTACCGGGAACGATTGGCCGAACTGGGCATGGGTCTTGAGGATCATATGGAACAGACATGCGGCACCCTGTCCGGTGGACAACGTCAGGCTTTGGCGCTGTTGATGTCGACTCTGACTCCGTTGGAGCTACTGATTTTAGATGAACACACCGCCGCACTGGATCCCAAGAGCTCTGAAATCGTGATGGAGCTGACCAACAAGATCGTTCAGCAGTCCAAGGTCACCACTTTAATGGTGACACATAATTTGCGATTCGCGCTGGAATACGGCGATCGGATGCTGATGATGCACGAGGGTGCCGCGTTGATGGACGAAAGTGGAGCGAGCAAAGAAGCTTTGGTCATGGATGATCTGCTGAACGCCTTCTATTCGATCTCCATCGAATATGGGAATTGACAAAGAATGAGGTATAATATCTAGCGACGCGCCTCGCGCGATGAATTGAACGACATAGATTTTGAGGAAGGTTATTTGAATGAGATTAAGTGAGAGCTATTTTTACACACTGCGAGAAGACGTAAAGGACGAAGACTCGGTCAGCGGCAATCTTTTGGTCCGTGCCGGCATGATTAAGAAGAGCTCCTCCGGAGTGTACATGCTGCTGCCATTGGGTTTAAAAGCATATCGTAAAATCGAGACCATCATCCGCGAGGAGATGGACGCGATCGGCTCTCAGGAACTCACAATGCCCGCTTTGATACCCGAAGAGGTCTACGTGCGCTCCGGACGCAGAGAATCGTTCGGGGACAGCATGTTCTCCTTAAAGGACCGATTCAACAGGCCATTCGTGCTGGGTCCCACTCATGAGGAACTTTTTGCGGCGGCCGCGGGTATGGCGATTAATTCATACAAAGATCTCCCGGTCAGTTTGTATCAATTTCAGACCAAATATCGTGATGAGCCACGCCCGCGTTTCGGTTTGATCCGCGTCCGTGAATTCGTCATGAAGGACGCCTACTCCTTTGACAAGGACCTAGAGGGATTGGATCATTCCTACAAAAAAATGTTCGACGCCTATCATCGGGCCTTTGACCGCATGGGTCTGCGCTATGTCGTCGTGCGGGCGGACACCGGTGTGATGGGCGGACTGCTTTCCGAGGAGTTTCAGGCGGTGTCCGAAATCGGTGAGGACATCCTGGTGCTGCACGAACCTTCGGGTTACGCGGCCAATCTTGAGGTGGCCAACTGTATTCCATCGGGCGAACCCAGCACCGAGAAACATCTGCCGTTCGAAGAGATGCCCACGCCAAACGCCAAAACGATCGAAGAGGTCGCGGCGTTCTTGGATCTTCCGGCCGAGAAATTTGTCAAAACCTTAATCTACGTGATCGATGGCGAGCCGCACGCTCTGCTGGTTCGTGGAGATCACGAGATCAACGAGGCAAAAGTGCTAAAGTTGCTGAATAAATCCGAGATCGAAATGGCGGACGCGACCCTTGTGCGCGAGGTCACCGACGCCCCGGTGGGATTCGCCGGACCAATCGGAATCGACATTCCGGTAATCATGGACACCGAGGTCTCCTTGATGGCGAATTTTATCGTCGGCGCGAATCAATTGGATCGTCACTTCGTAAATGTCAATCTTGAAGACTTTAAATCAGATGTTGTTGCGGATATTCGTCAGATTAAGGAAGGTGACATGTGTGAAAATGGCGCCGGTCCGGTCTCCTTTAAACGAGGCATAGAAGTCGGCAATACATTTAAACTAGGCGAAAAATACGCGCGGGCGATGGACCTATTCTACACCGACGCCGACAACGTCCAACATCCGGTCATCATGGGTTCCTACGGGATCGGACCGGCTCGCTGCCTGGCCGCGGTGGTCGAGCAGCACAATGATGGCAAACGGATTTTGTGGCCCAAAGAGATCGCTCCCATCGAGGTCGCCATCGTGCCCGTCAATGTGAAAAACGAGGATCAGGTCGCTGTCGCCGAGCAACTGTATCAGGAACTCATGGCAACCGGGCATGACGTGCTGCTGGATGACCGCAATGAGCGGGCCGGCATCAAATTCAATGATATGGAGTTGATCGGCGCATATTGCCGCATCACCGTGGGCCGCACGGTGACCGAAGGCAAGGTTGAGCTCAAAGTCATCGGCCGGGAGGAAGCGGAATTACTTCCCATCGCAGAGGCCGCGGAACGGATCAGGCAACTGTTGGCCTGAACGCTCGGGCTTCTCAATCATTGACGTCGGTCTCTTTGACGAAAGATGGTATATAATTAAATAGGCTACCTCAAAACACAAATAGTGTGGCGAGGCGGCCTGTTTTTAATTTTTAAGCGCGAGAATAGCAGCTGAACGAAAGCGGCTGATTGTGGGTAATAAGGAGGGCGGTATGAAAAAACGGATTAAAAATGTACGGAACTTAAAAAAATCAACGCAGTTTCTTATCGTTATGGCACTCGCTTTGGTGATGATCTTAAGCGTCGGATTGGTGATCAATCGGGCCACCGGCGGAGGAATCCTCAATTTGATCTCGCCTATGTCGATGAACAATGTCGCCAAACAACCTCATTTCGCCGGCACGGTGACTGAGGTCTATGATCAGGCCATCATGGTGACTGTCGATGAGGTCGAGGAGGCATACAAGAGTAGCGACCGGATCAAAGTCTCGCTAGACGTACGATTGAAAGACAGCATGACTGATTTTTTGGTGGGAGACAACGTCGTTGTCTATTATGACGGAATAATCGCTGAGTCCTATCCCGCGCAGGTAAACACCGTCTACGCCATTATGTTGACCGGTCCCGACATGAGGATCAACATCGACGACCTCCACGCGCTCGCCACGCTGCGCACGCCCCATGTGGGCGATAACGCCGCCGTCGGAAAGATTATAGCCGCCTTGCCAAGGATCGATCGGGAACATGCCCAGCGTTTCTTTTCTATCGGTGATGATGCCGACGCGGAGGACACCCCGTACTCCCTGACCCTTTATTATGAACCCCATGAAGGAGAAATAAGTGAAACGAATAATCCGGTGACCACTCCTCTACAATCGGTGTTGCTGTTCTCATTAATTGACAATCTGAGCGAAGTCCACTACGCGTTTCGTGCGACGCCGAGTTTCGAAAACCTGGACAAGGACGCCTACACCGTTCGGCAGACACACAGCAAAGGTGATTGTGCCGCTTATTTGGGAAGAATCGGTTTAACCTGGGACGATTTTCAAACTGACTGGAGCGGATCGGTTGACAAGTTGTACGCCGCGGTAACCGATTTCACAGATAAGCCGTCACGCACGCTGACGTTTGACGACGTGCGCTCACTTGCGAAAAGAGGTGACCGCCTGTTGTTCGACGACTTTCAAAAATACGCAGGCACCAATATCAGCGCCATATCCGATTATTATATTATGCTATACGACGTCGAATATGATTTTCGTTTGACCGTGCACTCGAATGCGAACAGCAAACCCGATATCGTGCGGCTTGAGAGCATTTGGGCTGCCGACGGAAACGGCATCGACATCCGCTATGAGGAGGTCGATGAGTTTTTGAGCCACTGGCCTGTTTTCATGGGGGTGAAAGAGGACAGCGTCACACCCTCCGGACTGACCATCACGTTCAAAAACAACACCGGTGTTGAGCAATTATTTGGCGAAAGCTATACGATTCAGCGTGGCGCTGATACAGAATGGGTCGACCTGGATCCGATTATAGAAAACTATGGATTCCATGATATTGGCTACATTTTGCCGGCAATGGGCAGCGAAGACATGGACGTTGATTGGGAGTGGCTCTACGGCAAGCTTCCGGCCGGCGAGTATCGAATTGTCAAAGATATACTGACTGTTGACTCTCCGGGCGACTACGAGGCATTCACTCTCTATTCGACGTTTACAGTCGCTGAATGAACGAACGGTGCCAAGCCGCCTCTCTTTAAATAAATGCTGAGAGGTCGCCATGACTTCGCCATGCAAATTGACTATGATAGAAGACAACATCCAATGCGAAAAGCAACGCTTCGACACACAAATTTGCTGTGCGCACCCCCGCAGTCAGGAGGATACCCTTGTCCAATCTTCTAATCATTCATGGTGGAGGTCCGACCGCTGTACTGAACGCCTCACTTCACGGTGTGATTCAGGCGACGTACGAAGTCGGCTCACACAAGCTTTGGGGCGCGATCGGTGGCACCGGCGGTGTGCTAAAGCAACATTTTATTGATCTTAGCAATCTTTCACAAGACCAAATAGGAGGCCTGCTCACCACACCGGGCTCCGTCATCGGTAGTTCTCGAGACGAACTGTCCGACGCGGACTACGCTGAAATATTACACGTGCTCCGCCGGCGGAAGATTTCCGCGGTGTTGGTGAATGGCGGAAATGGCAGCATGGACGCCGCGGCGAAATTATGGCGCATCTGTCGGAGCGCCGGCATCCGTGTGATGGGCATTCCCAAGACGATGGACAATGACATCCCCATCACCGACCATAGCCCGGGATATGGCTCCGCTGCCCGCTATATCGCCTCATCGGTCGCCGAGTTGGCGGTAGACGTGCGTGGGTTGCCGGCCCACCTGGTGATCGTGGAGTCATTGGGGCGCGACACCGGCTGGGCGGCCGCCGCGGCGGCTCTCGCCGCTGACAGCGGATTTGGTCCGGATCGGATTTATCTTCCGGAAATTCCATTCGAGGAGTCGTCATTTTTACGTGATTGCGAAACGTTGATGAAAGAAAAAGGACATGGCGTAGTTGTGGTCAGCGAAGGTTTGAAAAAACCCGATGGAAGTCCGATCGTGTCACCGACATTTCAACGTGGCAGAATTACCTACCACGGCGATGTCGGCGCCCATTTGGCGAATTTGATCATCCGCGATCTCGGTTATCGGGTGCGCAACGAAAGACCCGGGCTCCTGATGCGCTGTGGCATGGCCCATGTCTCAGCGATCGATCGCGAAGAAGCGATAATGGCAGGACAATTCGCCTGCCATCAGATACTTAAGGGAGAAAGTGGACACATGGTCGCCTTTCGTCGACTTCCCGGAAGCCGGTATCAGATCGAACCGTTCCTCCTGCCACTTGAAAAACTGGCATTTGGAAAGAAACCGGTCCCCCGTTCATTTATTAATGAAACGGGCAATCATGTGACCGCTGATTTTTGCGAATGGAGCAGGCCGCTGATCGGCGCCCCGCTCCAACGCTTTATCCGGCTTGTCTGAACTTAAAAATCCACTTTAGCTCCATAATATGCCGCTTTGTATATTTGTTTGAGCTCTTCAGTGGTCGGTTTACGTGGATTGGTCAGAGTGCACCCATCCGCGAGCGCCAGCTCGCCCATCTCGTCCAGAGCTTCGAGGAAGACAGCTTCATCAATCTTTGTGTTGACACCACTGGCGATGTCGTTCGTCAGGCCGACGCGCTCATTCAGGTCACGCACCATCTGCGCCACATCATCTATGCCCAACAGACCTTCCAGGCGAGCGTACTTCTCTGTCGCCTTGCGATTGTAATCGATCACATAAGGCATGAAAATCGCGTTCGCCTCGCCATGTGTCAGGTGGAAGCGACCACCGATCTTGTGCGCCATTGAGTGCACGATACCAAGGGAGCAGTTGCTAAAGGCCATACCCGCCAATGTGGAGGCGTTATGCATTTTTGTTCTGGCCTCCATATCGTTGGGATGTTTCACAGCTCTTTCCAAGTAAGAGGAAACCAGGCGAATCGCCTGGATCGCCAACGCGTCGGTGTAATCATCCGCCGCTGTGGACACAAAAGCCTCGGTGGCGTGCGCCATGACGTCCATTCCGGTCTGCGCGGTGATCAAAGCCGGCATTGTCGCCGGCAGCGTCGGATCGATGATGGCGATGTCGGGAACAATTTGCGGCGAGACCAAAGGATATTTCGTCTGAGCGACCGGGTCGGTCACCACCGCGAACGCCGTGATTTCAGACGCGGTGCCGGAAGTGGATGGCACACAGGCCAATTTCGCCTTGGTGCGCAATTGGGGGAATTTAAAATTGACCAGCTTGTTAAAATCATAATCCGGGTACTCATAGTAAACCCACATGACTTTGGATGCGTCCAATGCCGATCCTCCACCCAGAGCGATGATCCAATCCGGACCGAATTCATTCATCGCGCGACCACCATTTACACAGGTCTCGATGGTCGGATCGGGTTCCACGCCGTCGATCACCTGCACTTCCATGCCGCCGGATTTCAAAAACCCGACTGCCTGATCGAGAAACCCGTGACGCTTCATCGAGTTTCCTCCGGTGACAATGCTGGCGCGTTTACCTTCCAATTTAGCAAGGGCTTTTAGTTGCCCCTCACCGTGGATAATTTGTGCTGGAACTTTGAAAATAGACATACTGTACTCCTTTATAATTATTTAATCTCCAAAATTTGGTCGGCACGGTTTGTCAACCGGCCGACCAATTTGTGATCAACAAATCATTTGGAGCGTCGTGGATAGGCGCTCAATTCAAGCGTCGTGAATGGCGCTCATTTTTTTGCGGGCACTTTTTTCAAACGTGCGTAGCGTGGCAGGCCGTCCTCCTTCGGAGTGACCGAGTCTTCTTTGATCAATGGCAACGCGTAGTCAATGAAGCCTTGCAAAATTCCATTGCCCTCTTCGTTGATCCACTCAAGCGGAACTGTCTTCTCTGTGTTGGCGACTTTGGAGAGCGGGATGAGCTTCATTTCACACACATAAGGGTCGTTGGAGGTGCGCTCAAAGCCAACCATGTAGTCGCTGGCGCCCTTGATGGCTTCACGAACCGCGGTGGCTCCGGCCTCGTAGGCCTCGTCAACATCGGATTTGGACGCGATATGAGCCGCAGCGCGTTGCAACAATGACAATTCGATATGGCGAATTTTGACATCCATCGCGTCCGCGACTTTGTCAGCCAGGATCGCCGCCGTTCCACCCATCTGCTTGTGACCAAATGCGTCAACTTTCACCTCACCGATCAGCTCAGGAATGAACTTGCCATCTTTATCGTGAACGCCCTCTGACACCGCGACCATGACATTGCCCTTTTCGGCATAGACTTTCTTAATATCCTCGATCATCTGATCAACGTCAAAAACAACTTCAGGAAGATAGACCAAGTCCGGTCCGGATCCTTTATGACTTGCCAACGCGGCGGCCGCCGTCAGCCAACCGGCGTTTCTACCCATGATCTCCACAATGATGACCAAGCCGGTGTTGTAGACGCGTGCGTCCTGATAAACTTCCATGCAGGAAGTGGCGATAAATTTGGCCGCCGAGGAAAAGCCCGGGCAGTGATCCGTGCCGTAAAGATCATTGTCGATTGTTTTGGGAACACCCATCACGCGGCAGTCGTAACCGACTTTTTGCATATATTTAGAAACTTTGTTGCAGGTATCCATGGAATCATTGCCACCGTTATAAAAGAAATAACGAATGTCATATTTTTTAAAAACCTCGAGCAAGCGCTTATAATCAGTGTCATCGACATCCGGATCCGCCAGTTTATAACGAACCGATCCGAGCGAGGACGATGGCGTCGTCTTGAGCAGCTCCAGCTCGTGGGGGTCTTCCTGCGCCATATCATAAAAATCTTCGTTCAACATGCCCACGATGCCGTGCGCCGCGCCGTAAACTTTAGGAATGACATCACTGTGCTTCAAGCCTTCCATGATGACTCCCGCCGCGCTGGAGTTGATCACCGCAGTCGGTCCTCCGGACTGTCCAAAAATCGCATTGCCGATTAATTTTTCCACTTCTAATTCCTCCTCAAAACTTTCATTTAGATTACAGATAAAATTATTTTACCACATATCTCTGAGTTAAATAATTTGTATTCAAAAAAACGCTTCATTTGCTCTTTTTTAATTTGACATCTAGATTCATCGTGATTATAATGCTGTATGTGTCGCGTGTCGAAACTACTTTTTAACCATATGGTGGGATTAGCTCAGTTGGTTAGAGCGCCAGATTGTGGATCTGGAGGTCGTGGGTTCGAGACCCATATTCCACCCCACTTTTCCCCCGACGCGCGACTACATTGGGGTGTAGCCAAGCGGTAAGGCACGGGACTTTGACTCCCGCATTCGCAGGTTCGATCCCTGCCATCCCAGCCAGACGATCCACTAGCTCAGTCGGTAGAGCACTTGACTTTTAATCAAGGGGTCTGGGGTTCGAGCCCCCAGTGGGTCACCACGGCACTCGATATCGCAAGATATCGGGTGCTTTTTGTTTGCGGATTCAACCGAATTATATTCAGCCGGATTTTCATTTCGCGGGATCTTGATTTGTATCTCGTTGAACGACGGTCAACACTAGTCGGTTGGCGCTTTCTCATCCGATTCTTCTTCGCTGTCTCTTATGATCAACACCGTGAGGTTTAGGTGTCCGGCCGCACACCCATCAACTCAAAGTCCAGCAACGCCGCCTTGTTGTCAATTCCACCGCTAAAACCTGTCAGCTTGCCGTCTTTTCCCAACACCCGATGGCAGGGAATCAATAGCATAAATGGATTCGCACCGCAGGCCGCGCCGACCGCCCTCGCGTGGCTGCCGCCCACCTCTTTTTTCCCGTCCGCCTCCTGTGCCACAAGCGCATCCGCCACTTCTTGATAACTACGCACCTGACCAAAGGGTATGTCTCTGAGCGCCCGCCAAACAGACCATTGAAATGTCGTGCCGGCGGTTTCGTCCAGCTGAATGCCCGCGAACACGCGTCGTTTGCCACGCACATACTCACTGATTTGCACGCAACAAAGCTCAACCTCTCGAGGCAAAGCAACTTCCGAGACCCATCCCACCGGCAGCTCATCCGGTATCAAAACGGCTCCATTTTCATCGGCCAGTCCTTGACGGTAAGCGCATTCTCGTAAAAATGGCGACCGGATCGGCGCGCCGCGGTCAATCAGATCGATCGAACGAATCAGATCAGATTCTCCTAAAACAGTGATAAGAAAATTGGAAAAATTGACAAAACCATAATTGAGCCGGGAATTTTTGGAACGCACCGCACCGAGCAAGATTCCGGCGCGATGGACGCTCCGATCCGCCACCGCCTCACTCAGAACACCTTCCTGGTTGAATCCCGCTTCCACTGCGGTCTCGATCAACAGGCGCTCGGTGTCCGGCAGCAGCCATTCAACACGACGCAAATCATAATGAAAAAACAACCGGTTCAGCAACTCCGGCAAAAGATCACGCGCCAGGTCAGCGATCAGCTCCGGCTGTCGTGCGTCAACCGGCCAATACAAAGTCAGTCGGTTCGAACCGATTTGGCAACAGGGAAACAGGGCGATCACGCAAAGCACGAACTTCCCATCTGTGTATTTCAAATAAACGCCCGCGGGACTCCCGTTCATCCAAGAACGGATTTCACGTCTGACCGCAGCTTGTGAACCGGACAAAAAACCCCTAAGGGCCAGCTCTCGGCTGTCCTTAAGGGTTAATTTTTGAAGATAACGATGTTCGCTCATGGAGTCACCTCATTCGCGGACGGGCGCCTCCCGCTTGATCGCCGTGGAAATCATAAGCTTGATGCGGTTCAATTGATTCACTTCACTGGCGCCCGGATCATAATCAATTGGAACAATATTCGCCTCAGGGTACTGACGCCGGATTTCTTTGATCATCCCTTTACCGGTCACATGGTTTGGCAGGCAGGCGAACGGTTGGGCGCAAATAATATTGGGCACATCATTTTTAATTAATTCTATCATTTCCGCGGTCAGAAACCAGCCTTCTCCGGTCGCGTGTCCCAGTTGCAAGATCGACGACGCGTAGTCCGCCAATGTGTAGATTGATTCAGGAGCCATGAATTTTCCGGATTGTCTCAGGCGTTTTTTGATCGGCGCGCGATACTTCTCCAACAGCGTCACCACAAACTTTCCACCCAGAGAACCAACGACTCCATTGCCCAGCTCTTTGTGTTTCCACTGTGGGTTGTACGAACAATAGAGGAAAAAATCGATCAGCCCCGGCAACACAGCCTCACAGTCCTCGTCCTCGATGACTTTGACCGCGTGGTTGTTGGCGTCCGGCTGGAATTTAACCAGGATCTCGCCCACCAGGCCGACTCGCGGCTTGCGAGGAATGTCGAGCAGCTCGAACTCCTCAAAATCGGTCACGATCGCGTCAATCAAGCGCTTATAGGAATATGTTTTGTCCGAGTTGTTCAAATAGGAGCGGCAACTTTGCACCCAACGATCGTGGAGGGCGTTAGCCAGTCCCTTCTCCGTTTCGTACGGTCGGACGCGCAGCACACAGGTCATCAGCAGATCGCCCAGAGACAATGATTGAATCGCCCTGTGGATCAGCGGCAAACTTAGCTTAAAGCCCGGATTGGTCTCAATACCGGTGGCGCTCAGCGCCACGACCGGAACCTGGGGCATACCGGCGTCTTTCAACGCTTTACGCAGGAAGGCGACATAGTTGGTCGCGCGGCAGCCGCCACCGGTCTGAGTGATCAGCAGCGAGGTATTGTCCGGATCATAATCGCCGGATAGCAGCGCGTTGATTAACTGTCCCACCACGATAATCGTGGGGTAGCAAGCGTCATTGTTGACATATTTCAAACCACACTCGACATCCTCAGCTGTGGCGGTTTTCAACACGCGCACATCCAGGTCCGACGGCTCGAAAGCGGCCTCCAACAGTTCAAACTGGGTGGGCGCCATTTGCGGCGCCAGCAAGGTGTGGCCTTTAGCCATCTCGGTAGTGAATGAAACACGTTCGCTCACATACGGCGCCGGTGACTCTTCATCTTTGGACCGTTCAACTTCAGTGAGCGCGCTGATCTTTTTCTGATAAACGTTGGCGTGCGCCTCCCTCTCCTCCATTGCGACCTTCAAAGATCTCAGGCGGATGCGCACGGCGCCAAGGTTGCTGACCTCGTCGATTTTCAGGCAGGTATAGATGTCTCCTTGACTTTCTAAAATTTCCTGTGTCTGATCCGTTGTTACCGCGTCGATGCCACAGCCAAATGAATTCAGCTGCACCAACTGCAGATTCGGCGTCTGAGCGACAAAGGCCGCGGCCTCATACAGCCTTGTATGATAGGTCCATTGATCCACCACGCGGATCGGACGTTGCAAAGCTCCGGGTCGGGCGACGGAATCTTCGGACAAAACGGCCATGCCCAGACTGTTGATCAGCTGAGGGATGCCATGGTTGATCCGTGGATCAACGTGATAGGGACGACCTGCGAGCACAATGCCTTGACGGTTGTTCTCTTCCAGCCAGGCGATCACTTTGTCTCCCTCTTTTAGAATATCCTCTTTGTATTTTGCGGTTTCCTGATATCCCAACTCAACCGCACGCCGGGCTTCCTTTTTGGTGATCTTCCATTCGCCAAACACTTCAACGATTTTATCGACCATCTTATCCGGATTGTGCAGCGGCAAAAACGGATTGTAATAGCGAATATCCTGTTCGCGCAACGTGTCCATGTTGTTACGGATGACTTCAGGATAGGAAATCACGATCGGGCAATTAAACGAGTTGTCGCTGTCCGAGTTTTCGGTTTGCTCATAGGTGATTGAAGGATAGAAAATCGTTCGCACACCTTTGTCCAGCAAATCTTGAATGTGTCCATGGGCGACTTTCGCGGGGTAGCAAACGCTTTCACTCGGAATTGTGTCCATCCCTTTTTCAAATATCGCATGGGTGGTCCGACCCGACAACACGACGCGAAAACCCAGTTCGGTCAGCAGCGTGTGCCAGAAAGGATAATTTTCATATATATTCAGCGCCCTCGGGATGCCGATCGTGCCACGCGGGGCCTGATCTATCGGCAAAGACTTATAATGAGCGAAGGTTCGTTTATATTTATACTCATATAGATCGGGCAGCTTCTGCTCGGCGGAGATTTCCACGCCGGCTCCTCGCTCACAACGGTTGCCCGACACATAAGTATGTCCGTCGGCGAAGGTCGAGATTGTGAGTTTGCAAAGGTTGACACATTTTCGACAGGTGTCAAAGGTCGTTCCCATTGAAAACTCATCCAGCTGCCGCAAGTTGAGGATTTTTGATTTTGATTGTTTATCCCAGTGTGACCGGGCGATTAGCGCCGAACCGAAAGCGCCCATCAGGCCCGCGATGTTGGGTCGAATCACATTTCGTCCGCAAACCAGCTCAAACGAGCGCAAGATGGCGTCGTTAAGGAAGGTGCCGCCTTGCACGACCACCTTTTCGCCCATTTCAGCGGGGTCTTTGATTTTGATGACTTTATACAGCGCGTTGCGCACAACTGAATACGACAGTCCGGCGGAGATGTCTCCGACCGTGGCACCTTCTTTTTGTGCCTGTTTAACCCTCGAGTTCATAAAGACAGTGCAGCGGGTGCCCAGATCGACCGGTCGTTCACCTGTCAGCGCGGCCTGCGCGAAGGACGGCGTGTCCATACCCAAAGAATTCGCGAAGGTCTGGATAAACGAACCACAGCCGGACGAGCAGGCTTCGTTGAGCATGATATTGTCAATCACGCCATTTCGCACTCTCATGCACTTCATGTCCTGCCCACCGATGTCGATGATGAAATTGACGCCCGGAAGGAAATATTCCGAGGCTCGATAATGCGCCATCGTCTCAATCTCCCCCTCATCCATACGAAGGGCGGACTGGATCAGATTCTCTCCATAGCCGGTCACACAGGAACGGGCAATCCAGGCTTTGTCCGGCAGTTGCGCGTAGAGTTCTCGCAAGATAGTTATCGTGCTGTCCACCGGACTACCTTCGTTCGAGCCGTACCAAGTGAACATCAAGTCTCCATCATTGTTGATCAAGACCGCTTTTGTCGTGGTGCTGCCCGCGTCCACTCCTAAAAAGCACGGACCTTCCGCTTCGGAAATATCATGCAAATCGACATTCGCCTTGTTATGACGCTCATCAAACTCCCGCTTGTCTTCCTTGGTTTCGAACAATGGCGGAATATGCGCGATGTCCTCACCCAGCACCACGTCCTGATCGAACAAAGACTCAAGGTCGGCCAGTCGGAAAACGCGTGAGGATTCGCTAAGCATGGCTGCTCCAACCGCCACAAACAGCTGCGCATTGTCCGGCAACGTGAATGATTGAACAGACTCGGAAAGCGTGCGCTCAAAGGCGCGCCGCAGTTCAGATAAAAAGTAAAGGGGTCCACCCAAAAAGACGACATTGCCTCTGATTGGGCGCCCTTGCGCCAATCCGGCGATGGTTTGATTGACCACCGCCTGCAGCACAGAAGCCGCGAGATCCTCTTTTGGAGCACCTTCATTCAGCAGCGGTTGCAGGTCGCTTTTCGCGAACACTCCACAACGCGAGGCGATCGGGTAAAGATTTTCGTGGCGAGACGCCATTTCATTCAACCCGGCGGCGTCCGTCTGCAACAATTGAGCCATCTGGTCGATAAAGGAACCCGTGCCGCCGGCACAGGTGCCATTCATGCGTTGCTCGGTTGTCGGCTTGAGATAGGTGATCTTGGCATCCTCTCCGCCAAGTTCGATGATCACATCGGTTTTCGGATAACGGCGTTCAATCACTTCCGTCCCGGCGATCACCTCTTGCACGAACGGCACGTCCAGCCAGTCCGCGACCGACACTCCACCGCTGCCTGTGATCGACATGCGGAATTGCTCATCGGGAAAAACCTTGCGCACCTCGGCAAAAGAATCTTCCAGCACCCGCTTGATATCAGAATTGTGCCGGCGGTACATGCTATGGAGCAACTCGTCCACGCCTTCCTCGCGCAACACGACGATCTTGATCGTCGTCGAACCAATATCCAAGCCCATACGCAACGGGTTGCCGGGCGTGTTTTCAGAATTCATGATAATTTTTGACATTTTTTCTACATTTCTAAAACTCAGATGTACTTACGATTCGGGCACTGTCGTGTCCTCGGCTCCTTCTTTAGAAGCGCCGCGCCGGCTGTCCAATTCGTCTAGCGAGACCGGTCTTTTTTGAACGGTTTTAGATTCATATTTTGGCCGCCAAACAGTTTCTTTCTCACCACTTGCGTCCTTCGCCGTCCGTGGCGATCCACCGGACGTTTTTTTGCTCTCAGCGATTTTCTTGGCTTTGATTTGTGAGACCCGCTGTGCCGAGAGTCCCACCAGCACATAACTGCTTTCCTGCAAATATTCTGAATCACAAGGAAAACCATTGGCTTTCACCATGGATAGACCCAGTGTCTCCACCAGCTTCAAAATGGATTCAGCCAATGTCTTCGCGCACCGTTTGTACCCTAGATTAAGCAGATCCTCACCGAGGTCCAGCCTCACGAATGGCAGCTTCGGCGTCAAAATAAAATGCAAGGTTAGCAATTTATAACGAAGTTCCACCCGCGCGTAATTTTTACGAATAATCTTAACCGGATAGCGTTCTTCGTCCAGAGCGTTCAATAAATCCGAATGCTCATCCACAAAGGAGCGGCTCCAGAGTTGATGCAACTCATAAAATACTTGATTTTCGAAATCAGCATAGTCTTCACAGCCATCAAAAATCAAGCAGGATTCACGTATGTCCCACAAGTGTCCTATCACATTGGATTCCATTTGCTCATTCAAATGGGCCCATTTTATGTAGGTCGCCACGTCCAGCGCATGAAAACGATAAAAATTTGACACAACGCACCTCTTGCATGCTGAGACCAAGTATAGAGTATCGGTCAACAACACTTCGTATGATTTGAAACAGAAATAATAACTTTGTGTAAACTTACAAAATTATCGCTCTGCTGTATGCCTTTTTACATATCTTTGCCGTCTATGTTTTGATTATCCTTGTCCGCGGGGACGGTTTGGGGCCGGTTGTCCGAATGGCGAACCACATAGATCACCCAGCTTACTAAAGCGATGATGATCAAACTGATGCCTAAAAATAAGAAAAACCGATCGAAATTATTTCCCGTGATTAAAAGCAGGATGCCGATCCAGGCCAGCGCCGTCAACACAGTCAACACGGCGTGCCCCCAATAAGTTGTCCACAACCAGGTAAAAACCTTCTTGCCGGTATCCGAACCACCGCGAGCCCGGTTCAATTCGTCCTCAATGGAGATTTGTTTGGAGTGATCGGTACGCGATGTCCCACGCGCCGATCGGGCGCCGGATTTCCTCGGATGTCGTTCAGCGCTCTTCGCAGCCATTTAAACCTCCCATTGTCACAGATTCAAATATCTAAAGATGGATTAATGATATCATAATTTAAGTTTAAGATTCATTTTTCACTATTTGTGATTGATTGTTTTGTGGTTCGCGGAGTGAAAATATTTTCTCGCGCGACGATTTCATTCTTGATCCATTTGGACTAAAATCATAAAATCGTGAATCGTTCCGGATACCGGAAAAAGGTGGTGTCAATATGCCTCTGGATGGTGTGACTATTCGTTTGCTCGCCAAAGAATTAAATCAGCGACTCGCCGGCGGTCGCGTGGATAAAATCAATCAACCTCTGCGCAATGACGTGGTGTTGGTCATCCGCGCCCGGGGAGTCAATCATCAGCTTTTGCTCTCCGCCAATCCTTCCGAACCCCGCCTTCATCTGACTCGCCATTCATTTAGCAACCCACCCCAGGCGCCGATGTTCTGTATGTTGCTGCGCAAGCATTTAGGTGGGGCGAAATTGATCTCGGTGGAAACTGTTGACCTGGAACGCCTTGTCATATTGCGCTTCATGACCAAAAACGAACTGGGCGATCAAGCGGAAAAGCGCCTGATTTGTGAGATGATGGGGCGACACAGCAATTTAATCCTGATAAATGAAAACCGAATCATTATTGATTCGATCTCTCATGTGGACGCCGGCATGAGCCGCGTGCGCGAAGTGATGCCCGCGCGAACCTATGTCGACCCCCCCGCGCAACATAAACTGTTGCCGGCAGATATCCTGCAGCGAATCAACAACCATACATGGTTGGCTCACCTGGATTTTTTAGGCGGTGAAAACAAAGGGACTGCCGAGCTGCTACTTGGGCAAGTCGCAGGCTTTTCTCCTTTTCTTTGCGCCGAAATCTGCGCCGCCGCGAATGTTGACGAACGAGCCAAATGGAACGTGTTGAACGATAACCAAAAACAAAAAGTGACCGCAGCCCTGGTCGATTTGCTGGCCTGCGTCACGGCAGAAATCTCTTCCCCTTCGCTCTACTATTTTAACGAGGACGATCATATCGCTCGTGATTTTCATGCCTTTGCGCTGTTTCACCGCGGAACCAGACGAGCTTGCGCCGACATTTCAGAAGCGATGGATCAATATTATTCCTCACGGGAAGAGGGAAACCGCGTCAGGCAAAGTCGACAACAGCTCACACGGGTGTTGGAAAAATCGATCGCGCACGTCGAAAAGAAACAATCTATTTACCACAAAGATATCCGAAGCGCTTCAGATTACGAAGACTTAAAAATCAAAGGCGATTTGATTCTGGCAAATCTTTGGCAAATAGAAAAAGGCCACGAACAGGTTGAGGTGCAAAATTATTATAAACAGCCTGTCGAACCGATCGCGATATCACTAAATCCCGACCGCTCGCCATCTTGGAATGCGCAAGACTACTACAGAAGATATAACAAAAATAAAACCAAATACGAGATGGCTCAGCGGTTTTTGGCGCAGAGCCGGGACGAAATCGAATATTTAAATACGCTGCTCAACTTTGTGGAGCAGGCCGACACCATCGAGGAGTTAAAATCCGTCCGATCCGAAATGAGACAAAGTGGTCTTGTCGAGTCCGCTCAAAAACAAAAAACGAAAGACAACACGTTTGGTGGTAGAAAGGCGGCGCGCAAACGCGCCAAGACCACGAAAGGCGGCCAAGTCCGCGAATTGGATCCACACCGATATATTTCCAGTGACGGTTTCACTATTCTGGCGGGGCGCAACAATTTACAAAACGATCGATTGACCTTACGCCTGGCTCGCAAAGATGATCTATGGCTGCATGTCAGCAAGGCGCCCGGCACTCACGTGATCATCCGCTCGGAAGGCGCTGAGATTCCTGATCAAACATTGTTGGAAGCCGCCCGGATCGCCGCCTGGTTCAGTCGTTCCGGCAATCAATCCGTGGGTGGCGCCGGCGGACAGACGGCAGTCGACTATTGTCCTATCTCACACGTGAAAAAACCGACCGGATCCCGACCGGGCATGGTCATTTACAACCGGCATCAGACCATAATGGTCACGGCCCGCGATCCGGAATATCTGTTGCCGAGAGATTCAGATCGCGAAGAATCTTAGTTTTCATATTGGATTCACCCAGCGAATAGATGCAACCACAATATTTTTGACGATATAATCCGTCTCTTACGGCCATTTCCTGTCCACGGCGAAAGCCCGGGCGAAAATCAAATTCACGAAACAAGACGTCATGCCGACGCGCGGCCGACCGCGCGATGTCCGCCATGCGATCATAGTCCTGGTATGGGCTGACAAACAGCGTGCTGCTGAAACTTGTAAAACCCAGTTCGGCGGCGAGGCGGGCGGTTTCATCAAACCGCGTGGCGTAGCATCTGCCGCAATGATCGGCCTTGCTCTTCGTTGGGAAGTTTCGCCACCGTCCTTCCTCAAAGTCGGTACGGACGATTAATCGCAAATCCACACTCGCCGCAAAATCTCGCAAGGTGTCCAATCTTCTTTGATGCTCTTTCAACGGATGAATATTGGGATTATAAAAATAACCGGTCGGTTCCAGACCAACCTCTTCACGTAAAAACATCAGCGGATACTCCGCACAGGGCGCGCAGCAAATATGCAATAATAAATCCCGCTCGTTTTTTAATTGTTCGGTTCCGTTCAAATCTCGTTCTCCTGTCGCCAATCGCTGTCGGAAATAGACAGTTGCCCGTCGCTCACAGCCCGCTCGCCGTTCTCACCGCCATTCGGGGGCGGCGCCACCGATCGGCCCCTTGCGCCAATCAACTTGAGTTCATAGTTCGCCGGCGGTGTCAGCGCCAAGTGTTCCCAGGCGAGCTTGGTCAACATGCGGCCGCGCGGTGTCTTCATCAGCAGTCCAACGCGCATCAGATACGGCTCATACATGTCTTCCAGCGTGGCCGCATCCTCGCCGGTGACAGCGGCCAGCGTGTCCAGGCCAACCGGTCCACCCTCAAACATGGTGGCCATGCTCTCCATGATGCGCAGATCAACGCCATCCAACCCCAGTTCGTCGATTTGCAGAGCGTCCAAACCAAGATTCGCCACCTGCGCCGTGATCACGCCATCTCCCTCGATTTGGGCGAAATCCCGCAATCGTTTTAATAAACGGATGGCGATGCGCGGTGTGCCTCTCGATCTCGACGCGATGGTGTCCAGCCCGGATTCATCGATGCCAATTCCCAGGATCGCCGCGTCGCGTGTCAGAATCTGTTTGATCTCCGCCGGCTCATAAAGCTGCAACCTGGAAATCACGCCGAACCGGTCTCTCAACGGCGCCGTCAGCAAACCCGCCCGCGTCGTCGCGCCGACCAAAGTGAATGGCGCCAAATCGATTCGTACCGAGCGCGCGCCCGGACCTTTGCCGATGATGATGTCAATCGCGAAGTCCTCCATCGCGGGATATAAGACCTCCTCGACGCTGTGATTCAGGCGATGTATCTCGTCGATGAACAGCACGTCGCGCGGCTGCAGGTTGGTTAGAATAGCCGCCAGGTCGCCTTGTTTTTCGATCGCCGGCCCTGAGGTGATCTTGATCCCCACCCCCAGCTCATTGGCCACAATCGCCGAAAGTGTGGTCTTGCCCAGCCCGGGGGGACCATATAGCAGGACATGATCCAGTGCTTCCTCACGCTCCAGGGCGGCCTGGATGAACACCCGCAAGTTCTCTTTCACTCGGGTCTGTCCCGCGTATTCGGTCAGGCGGGTGGGGCGCAAAGAAGCTTCACCGCGATCATTTTCGAGCAACTCCTCCGCCGTCAAACGATCTTGGACATAATCCACGTCCGTGGCGTCGCCTTCCATTTCATCATTGAAATACGAATCATACATGTTGTCCGTTTATCCTCCGGTCCGCGCGTCTCTCAAGCTTTGGCCGCGCTGCGCAACGCGGAACTGATGTTCGTCTCCAATGTGCTCCGCGGATCAAAGGTGCGCGCGGTGATCTCGGTCGCCTCTCCGGCGGAAAAACCCAAAACAAGCAAAGCGTTCACCACATCCTCGCGCATGTCATCATCCGCGGTCGTGCCATCGGTCGCATTCCGATCAGTTGCCGCGGGCAGGCCGATCCGCCCATCCCCCTCAACCTGCAAATTCGCCTTGACCTTGTCGCGGATCTCCAAAATCAACCGCTCCGCTCCTTTTTTCCCCAAACCTTTTACTGTGGTCAGCGTCTTGACATCGGCGTTCATCACCGCAAGGGCGAATTGATCGGCCGGCAAGGTGTCGACAATCGTCGTGGCCAGTTTTGGACCGATTCTACTTACTGTGATCAATAATTTAAATAGATTTAACTGTTCTCGCTGGGGAAATCCATAAAGTTCAAACACATCATCACGCACGTGCAAATAGGTGTGAATCATGACCTGATCACCCGGCGCGGCGAAAGAAGCGGACAGACCGGGCGACATATTGATTGAATAGCCGATTCCCGACGTCTCGACAATCACCGACGCCTCTTCGCGCGCGATCAACGTCCCTTTAATATATGCGTACATAAAACTCCTTAACAATCCGTCACGTGAAAAATCAGCTCAGCGATATCCGCCCACCGCCTCAAAACCCTGAATTCTCCCGGTGTGCGCCTGACAAATCGCGACCGCCAGCGCGTCCGCGGCGTCATCCGGCTTGGGCTGAGCGCGTAAGCAAAGCAACATGCGCACCATGAGCTGAATCTGACTTTTTTCCGCTCGACCGTAGCCGGTCACTGCCTTCTTCACTTGAAGAGGTGTGTATTCATATACCGGAATACCGGCACGCGCTCCTGCCAGCAAAGCCATCCCGCGGGCTTGAGCCGTGCCGATCGCCGTCGTCTTGTTATTGTTGAAAAAAAGCTCCTCGACCGCCATGACCGCAGGATTAAAGCGCTCGATCAAAGCTTCCAATCCCTCAAAGACAGACAGCAGCCGGTGCTCAAACGGGGTGGAACTGTGTGTCGATATCACTCCATAATCGATCACCTCCAGCTTTCCATGCGAGTCGGAAATCACTCCATACCCGGTTATGGCGTATCCCGGGTCCACACCCATTATTATCATCAGGAACCTCTCCCATTATCAGCGGGAATCTTTCCGCCAAAACTAAAACATTCGTTCGATATTATAGCACATCTATGTCTTCACGCGGCGCGCGATTCAAAATAATGATGCCAAGCACCACCAGGAGCAAGGCCGCGGCGTAGTGAAGCTCAAGAATCGATTCATGCAGAATCAACCCCGATCCGATCGTCCCCACAACCGGGATCAGCGCTTTAAAGATACTCAGCCGCGACAAAGGATGATATTTCAACATAATGGTCCAGAGCGAGAAGGCTGTCGCCGACAGCGCGCCCAGATATAGCAACAGCGCCCAAGCGGCCGGACTGACCGCGTTCAACCTACCACCGGTAAGAAAGCCGAATAAAAACAATACCAGCCCCCCCAGCAGAAATTGCCAGCCACTCAATAGCATGGGTTGATTTCTTTCGGTCATTTTTTTACTGAGCACATTGGCTATGGCTCCAGAGAGAGCGGACAGCAACATCAAACCTTCTCCATTCAGACGAAAGCCCAACTCCACCGGTGAGAATGGATTGACATTCAGCACAATGACTCCCGCAAGCCCCAGCAGACAACCAATTGTCTTGTTTCGATCCATTCGGTCGTTGGCAAAAAAGAAGCTGCCCAAAACGACCGCCATGAAAGCGGTGGTCGAGCTCAAAATTGAACCGGTCGCGCCGGTCGTGTTCGACATGCTGATGAAGAAAAAACTATATTGCAAAATAGTCTGAAACACGCCGAGCAACGCGATGTCACCCCAATTGCCCGCCTTGCCCTTCGGCCAGGGGACACGTTTTTCAATCACGCCTGTCACAATCAGCGTCAAGAGGCCGGCGATCATAAAGCGAAGGCCGGCGAACAGCAACAAGGAAGAAATCGCGCCGGATGAGGAACTGTCAATCTGAAACAGCTGATAGCCAAACTTGACGCCCGGAAACGCGGTGCCCCATAAGGCGACGCTCAGCAAAGTCAGAGGGACCCAAACCCCCGGTTTTCGCCAAAAAACACCGCGCCGCTCGGCCGCGCCCGGCCGCTCGTTTAATTGACTCTTCATATCTTCATCCGATACGCGAATGTGTCGCATAGACGTATAACCTCCTCAAATGTCGCCTTTGTGATTCCCTGCGCCATGCCACGGTTGCCACCACCTTTTGCCCTCAGTTGATCTTTCAGGCGCTGATGGACTTCAGCGATATCGGTTTTTTCTGAAACAATAATGTACATATATCCTTCCTGCCGTGGATGAGGAAAAAACACCAGCGCAGCGCCGGACACACGTTCACCTATTTTTTTGGCAAGATATTTCGCGTTGTTCACATCGTCGTCATCCAAAATGACGTACAGATTTCCGGTTGATTCCGGCATGGCGTCAACAGCCGTCAGATTGATTTTCTTTTGCAAAGCCAGCGATTTATCCTGTTCGATTTTGAGCAGGTCAACCACACGGCGCACGGCGTTTAGTAGATCGGTGGACGGCGTGGACAGCAGCGCACCAATGTCTTTACTTTGTCGCCAGCGATTTTGCGAATCACGCAACGCCCTTCGTCCACAAAGCGCGGTCAGGCGGACCCCACCTTTATACGTCTCGGCGTTGATGATGCGGATCAGACCGATTTCACCGGTGAATTTAAGATGAGTCCCACAGCATGCGCAGCAGTCATATCCCGGCACAGTAATCAACCTAAGGCGTCCTTCGAGCTCAAGCTTGCTTCGATAATCGGGAAGGTGTTGATCATCTTCCTCACGCAATTGGATCTCAATAGGCAAATTCCGCCAAACCGCCTCGTTTGCCGAATTTTCCAAATCGGTGATTTGCTCATCGGTCAGCGGTCCATTCAGATCAAAGGTCATTTCCGTCTCGTTGATATGAAAGCCCACATTTTCATAGCCAAACCGTTGCTTGACCAGACCGGACAAAATATGCTCGGCGCTATGCTGCTGCATGAAATCAAAGCGACGTTCCCAGTCAATCTCACCTTCCACCGTCACACCGGTTTTCAATGGTCGATCACAATAATGGATGATCTGACCGGACACACGCCGCACATCCAGCACATTGGAGTCACCCAAGCGGCCTCTGTCCGCGGGCTGCCCCCCGCCTTCCGGATAAAACAAGGTATTGTCCAGCTCCACCGCCCAAAGGCGCCGGAGTTCTTTGTCACTCTCCAAGCTTCGGGCGATCTCCTCTGTGTCAGACACCTGTTCGCACGTCATCACCGTCGCGGAAAATCGCGTTTGGTAGGTATCGGCGTAATATAATTCATCAAATTCGAGTTTGAGACTTTCCATCAATTCCTCCAAAGTAGCTGTCCGGCCTCGCGGATTCGATCCGGCGCACGGATTGTATTATACCCGATTCAGTGAAATTTCAAAAAACCGTCCGCTATCATGTGACAGCGAACGGTTCACGTTGGTGCACCATCAGGGATTCGAACCCAGGGCCCACTGATTAAGAGTCAGTTGCTCTACCACCTGAGCTAATGGTGCTTGTTGGAAACTAGGATAATTATAGTGACGGTTATTTTCAATGTCAATAGGACAATTTGACCGATGCGTCATTTGCGAGGATTGCAATCCGAAGTTCCTTTCGGAGAGGGACTTTGTAATTCAAATTACTAAGAGGGAGTAAGTTGTTCAAATATAGGTATGATAGATTAAACATTCGTTCAGCTGAGCCGACTGGGAAAGGACGAATAACATGGCTCAATATGTACATCTACAATATGACGAACGTCTAACCATACAAAAGCTACTGGGTGAAGGGAAATCTTTAGCTTCCATCGCACGCAGTCTGAAACGAGATCCAAAACTATTATGTATGAGATTAAGATGAACCGACAATCCATGTTCAAAGGTGGGTTTGGCTCGCCACGCAACGACTGCGGTAAAAGGATGGACTGCCGCCTGACTCACGTGTGTGGAAACTGCATAAAAATCCGTAAGCGCTGTTCAAACTGTGAGTTATGCAATGAGTTTTGCTCCGAATTTGTCGCTGCTACTTGTGAGCGCTTAAATCGGGCGCCTTACTGCTGTAACGGTTGCCAAAAGGACGGAAGATGTCCTCAAAGACGATATCTTTACAGAGCCGATTATGCTGACAAAACGGCTCAGGCACGACTGTCCGACTCGCGTAAAGGCATGCTCTTGTCAGTCGACGATCTTAAGGTCATTTCACAGCTGCTCAAACCCGTTCGAGAGAAAGGACAGTCGATTCATCACATTTACGTCAATCACGCAGATGAATTCCCTTGTTCTGAACGCAACATCTACAAGCTGATCGACGCCAACCTGATTGGCATCAGGCGCATTGATCTGCCCGAGGCCGTCAGGCGCAAACCCAAACGTAAAAAACCCATGCATAAGGTCGATAAACGTTGCTACGAGGGAAGAACCTATAATGATTTTCTCGCCTATATGGATCAGCACCCGGCTGTCCCTTATGTGGAGATGGACTCAGTGGAATCTGTTGCCGAAGATCGCGCCACCCTACTCACTCTTTGTTGGACTCAGTCCAAATTCGGCCTGGCTCTGGCCTGTCAGGCTCAGACCGCTCGTGAGGTCACCAAACGATTTCAGGAGCTGCACCGTGCATTGGGGGAGACAAACTTTAGACGGCTGTTTCCTGTCATACTGACCGACAGAGGTTCTGAGTTTTCCAACCCCAAAGAATTGGAAGCTCTGGGGACTCGAATCTTCTACTGCGACCCCATGCAATCATCTCAAAAACCACATGTTGAACGATGGAATCGAGAGGTCCGCTGTTTGATCCCTAAAGGATATTCCTTTGAAGGATTGAGCATGGATGACGCACTGCTCCTCTCCTCACACATCAACAGCTATACAAGGAAAGATCTGGGGGATCGCACTCCCTACGAAGTCTTTTCCTTTTGCTTTGGAGATGAGATGCCTCAGTTGCTCGGGATCTACCCAATCCATCATGACCTCGTCATGCGATCACCCAATCTGCTGCTTGGTAAAATTAGCAAAAATGTTAAGAGACCCCAGTGATCAACTAGAGTCTCTCAACTGCCAGAATGGCTCACTTTTCTGACATGCAATAGTCGCTTTGCTGAACGGTACAACTTCATAATTTGCACAGGGGCTTCGTAATTCAAAAAATAAATCTAAAACGCAGCCTCTCTTTGTTATGGCTTTTTCGACTATTTCTACTGAAGTTTACCACTTTTTTGACTGTTATTGGACGTTTTAGGAGTTCATTTTCCGTTTTTCTGCATTTCTAAGGAACTTAGTTCTTCAAAAGTGGACTTACTTTTGCAATCAACCGATGCGTCATTTGCGGCTCATTCGATAAGTGTTCGGTGTCATGCCGGTCACTTTTTTAAACACTTTTGTGAAATAACTCTGACCGTCCATGCCCACCGACGTCGCGATGTCCGCGATTCTCATGTCGCTCAACAATAATTTTTTTGCCTGTTCCACCCGCAACTCGTTTAAATACGTGTTAAAACTGGATCCGAGTTCCTTTTTGAATATTTTGCTGAAATACGAAGGTGACAAATAGACATGGTTCGCCACCTCGGTCAGCGTGACTTTTCGAGTATAATTCGCATGTAAATAATTTAATGCTTTCTCAATCATATCGGAGGTCTGCCCTTCGCCGGGCGGACCGGGAAGCGGGTCGTGATTTAAATATCCGACCGCCATATGCAATAGAGTTGACATAGAATTCACTTTTTGGGGCGACACATACGGAATATTTCCCAATACAACCGGCGCCCGACGCAATAATTCGTCCGACAGATCGTGTTTTTCTTTCAAATCCAACTCGATATAGTCTTCGACATCCACCATCAAAAATGGCCCCGCGGTGATTTTTGCGGCGTAGCCGGCCTCGCCTTTTATCGGTGAAACGAAGCAAGATAGACCCATCGGACAAAAGTAGATGTATTTCCCGCCAAACCGCTCCGCCTCATGCATACCTTTTATATGTGCCTGCGTGCATCGGTCCGGATTGAAGTTCACCATCCTGCAGACCTCGCAGCTCACATAGCTGTAGCCTTCCTCATACAAGGTGCAACCGACAGAGTCCGACACCGTGTAACCTATGCGAGTCGAATCCGCGAACGCATGCGCGCACTCCACAGCAAGTTTTAAATTAAATCGATTAATTTTCATATCCACAATCAAAACTAATTATTCCGGGCTTAAAAAAGCCCTCCGCCAACGCGGAGGGCTCAAAGACCGCGTAGTCGAGTTTAAAAAATTATGCGGAGACCAGTTTCACACACGCATCAGCCGCGCTGGCCGCATCGGCTGTATACACATCCGCACCAATCTGCTCGCAGAAAGCCTGGGTGACAGGCGCTCCACCCACCATGATTTTCACTTTGTCACGCACACCGGCAGTCTCGGCGGCCTCGACGATGTCTTTCATCACACCCATCGTGGTTGTCAGCAAAGCCGAGCAGGCGATGACCTGACAGCCATTCTCGATAGCGGAACTAATGAAGTTCTCAGCCGGAACATCGGTTCCCAGGTCAATTACTTCCATGCCCTTGCCTTCCATCATCATTTTCACAAGGTTCTTGCCGATATCATGCAAGTCTCCTTTGACAGTGCCGATAATGACCTTGCCGGATGAAGTCACTCCCTCATCCGCCAGCAACGGTTTGAGCAAAGCCGCTCCCATATTCATGGCGCGGGCGGCAACCAGCACTTCCGGAACAAAAACTTCATTATTTTTAAACTTCGCACCGATTATGTTCATGCCGTCCATCAGGCCACCTTCCAAGATCTCCTGTGCGGACATTCCCTCATCAATCGCCTGTTGCACGAGAGCCTTCACATCTTTGGCTCTTCCCTTTTGCAGTTTTTCTGAAATCTCATTCAAAATACTCATATAGTCCTCCCCGGATGAATCATGTCAGGATCGTGGGCTCCCAACAGAGAGTGTTAACAGCGCTCGTTTCCACGCGAGTCTTCAACCTCATTGTTGTCACAAGCCGCGCGCTACTGATTTTGTCACTTTGACACAGCCGCGCGATGAATCACATGGACTCAATTTCCTCACGACAGATGCGCACCCAGTTCAGCAGGTTGTCGGGATTGCCACCCAGCGTATGGTTGTCTTTCATCATGAACTCGAGACAGTTGTCCTTCGCGTTGCCCAACGCTTCTTTAATGCTGGCTCTAACAAGATCCTGATCCAGCACCGGCAGCGCAAGTGGCGAGGGAGACGGTTTCAGAGAATAAATATAGTCGTGTCCAAGCTTTTCAGACATGATCTTTTGGTTCGCCCAAGGAGAGACCGACACTCTGCGTAGGTTCTTGACCTGTTTGACAATATCAAAGCGATCGTCCATCGGCTCGCAACAGCCATAGCAGGTCAGTCCAAAACGCTCCATTATCGGTTTTTGATACGGGAAAATAAATTCCTCAAACATATCCGGTGACACACCAACTGTGATCTGGCTCTCGCTCAAGCCCCACATGTCTTTGGTCCGCACTTTTCCATCAAAGTCAGGCGCGGGCAACTCATGGGTGTAACCAATGCCGCCGGATCCAACATAGCTGTTGTCATTGTTTAGGTGGAATAGACCATTCTCTTCAAGGAAGTCCATTTTATCCATCACACCATCGCGCAACATGGCCATCATCTCATGCACTTCATCCGGCTCGTCATAGAAATCATACATCAAGGTTTCCATTCCGCGCAGGAAAGCCGCTTCATCGGTCAGTCCAAACGACCAGAACCAGGCGGTGTCCAGTCGGGTGGTCAGGCTGCCATCAAAAAGTTCTTGCGCCATTTCGAACAGTTGATTGGTGGCTTCGTAATCGACGTCAAATTCTTCTTTGCGCACATTCTTCAGTTCGTCATACTCTTCCATGATGGCGTCGATATGATAAGCTTCGCCATCATCCATCTTCATTGCTTTGGTAAACTTTGATTCCTTGTCAGCCAGCCTCCAGGGTTTGACGGTATGGACATAGGGCAGAGTGAACAAAGGCTCTACGACATAGTCGTCGTTCATCTTCTCACCCCAATATATTTGTTTCTTCAGGTGCAGCTCCCAGTAGCGCGCAATGCTGTTTGTACATTCAATCGTGCTGTCCGGAATGATTTCATTCCAGCCATTTTCCGGGTCAGCCAGGATAACCGGACGTGTGCGTTCCAGAGCGTTGTGCGCGTACCAAAGTTTCTTGCGCTCCTGCATAATCGGTTTCGCAGCTTGCTCGGCCATACGTTTTGCCAATTCCGAAAGAATTTGCTTATCTTTTTGATCAAATTTCAGATTGGAATAGTCCGCCATGTTGAAATTTACTCGGATATTCATATGTTCCATAAATAATCCTCCTTTGGTGTGAGATGTCCACAAGAATGGGGCTGACCGAACGGGCAGCTACGAACCGCTTGCGCTAACCTTTACAATAGATAGCATAAAATAGTTTTGTTTTTTCGGCAATTCGTCTATTTTGCTAAAAACACTTTATAATATAAAAATCTTGCTCATTTTGCTTTTTTACTATTTTTGTAATTATCAGCTTTGTCAAATCAGGTATTAAAAAGAAAACATCCGAAATAAGTCACGGTGTTTGTGCCGTTGATATACTTCAGCCCACACGCCTCCGCCAGTTCAGAAACAGCGATGCCATAGGCCTCGAGCGAGGTCACCGCCAGGTCAGGATAGCGACAGGGCTGATCATCCAGCTTGGCGCAGCGGGCGCAAACCTGACAGGAGCCGGCGCCCAGACGCAACGGCTTGTCCAACAAAGTGGCGAACTCACGCGACAGTCTGCCGGACAGATCGTTATGAACCTTAGCTGCGGCCTCCATGCCCTCTATATCAAAGGAGTCGTCCAACAAACCGATCGTCTGATAAACAAACACCTTGTCATACTGTTTGGCCTCTTCAATCATTTCGTGAATGTCGCCGACATCAGGAGGACACATCCAACAGGCGCCGAACTTACCGCAGGTGTTCATCACACAGGCATCACGAAATTCAGGTCGAAAGGCGATGTCGCTTACGTCCATCATCGCGGAAGCGGCGGCGCCGTTGTCCAGCGCGATCTGCGCCAACTTGCTTTCCAGGTCCGTCTGTTTCATTCTCACTCACTCCGACTCAATATAGTCCGCATACCACCTGATCGCCGCCTTCACACTTTTCCGCAGCGCCATTCCCTGCCCCGCCAGGGCCACGATGGTATTGACGTTTTCGGGTTCTCCACCCCGCCAGGGGCTGACATCGACCATCGCGCCGACGCAATCCACAAGATAAAGGCCATCCGTCAGCCGGGCGAAACCTTTGACACGATAGGTCTCCTCGACAAACATGCGGATGAAATGTTCCATTTGCTTTTGGCTCATCATTCCATCTTTGACGCGAATCGCATTTTTTTGCAATGTCAAATCTCGACCATGAACCGTCTCATCCTGTTCGAAGCGATCCACTTCAATGTCGTCCACCCATTCGCGTTTGAATACGCCAAACGAAGTGCTGTGGATCTCAGCTCCGGGATTGCGCTCTTTGACCAACTCGATCGCGCGCTTCAACTGTTCCTCCGTCGCCGCGTCTGTCTTGTTGATCAGCACCAGATCAGCGACCGACAATTGCTTCGCGCTGACCCTGGCGGTATTGAGAACTTTTTCAATATTCAATGGATCGACAAGGCAAATCGCCCCACGGTAACGAAACTCTTGAAAACGCTCGTCTCGCAGGATGTAGCGGATGCTGGTAGGATCCGACAGTCCCGACGCTTCCACAATCAACAGTTCCGGAGGATCGAGCAGCGTCTCCTGCAAAGCCTTTTCAAAATGATCCAATCGACAGGAGCAGAAAATGGATCCATTGTTGATTTCCTCAAGGACAACGCCAAGCTCAGCGATGAGCTCAGCGTCGACCCCGACTTTTCCGTATTCATTGACTATCACACGCATTCTTTTGGAAGAATACGAGCGCAAAAACTCTTTCAAAAAAGTGGTTTTTCCGGCGCCTAGAAAGCCGGTAACCAAATACATATCGATCATTTAATTCCCTTTAAGATCCATCGGATACCGGATGGCAACTCACATCACTTCATCAATCGCGGCTGACAGTTGCTCTTTGCTGGGAATAATGGACGAGAACTTCAACTCACCGTTGATATAGATGCTCGGCAATTTTTTCACTCCCATCTTCTTGCAGCGTGCGATATTCTCTTTGATCGTGAATTTATACTCGACCATGTCAATTTTGTCGCCATAGATCTCTTTGATCTGATTCGCCGCACCCATCATATAGGTACAGGCCGCGCAGGTCGCGGAGTCCAATGTAAAGACTTCCATCAACGGTTTTTGAAGATTTGCGTAATCCGGCAACTCGACCTCGATGTCATCCTCGACGGCGACATAGTTTTTCACCATTTCGCGGGTCTGATCCGGCTCTAGAACCGCCATCGAAATGCCAATGGCGTTTTCAACCGGCACATCGTAAGGCATGTCACAACCGGGCGCGATAATCAAATTGCGCTTGTCATCCACGCTGTCGATCAGTTCGATCGTGTATTTCATGTTGTCTTGCTGAGTTCCATGTAACATGATGGAGGTCAACGGAATGTTTCCACCAATCACAACATTGTATTGATCGGTAATCCTCTTGGCCGCGATCAGATCGATGTTCTCATCCACCGAAATCGAATCCGGATTGGTTTCGCACATCACCGCGACGTTGCGAGTTGCGTCTCCACAAACAAAGAAAGAGGAGAAGACGCCTTTTGCGCGAATATGATCGAACAATTCAACATACGGCTTTGTCAAAAACTCCTCGAAGTGATCAGATGAAATCTGGGAAACCAGTGGATCAACCACGGCGATCACATCCATGCCGGCCTCGATGTACATGTCGATCACCGCTTTGTTGACTTCGTTGCAGTAGTTCATCAATTCAATGACATACTCATCGTCATCATACATATCCATAAATAAGTTGTTGCCGCGCAGATGTGACGCCAGCGTGAAAGGTCCACAGGTCAAGCCATACAATGCGGTGGTATCACCAACAGCTTCCTTCATTCTACGCATGACGTTCAAAACCAAAGGCAGACGTCCGTCTTCTTTAGTCGGGATGGTGCAAACACACGGAACTGTGTCGGTATCTTCCAGCGGATGGGTTTTGACCGATGGCGGGCTGTCTTCGGCCCACACCAACTCGCACCCTAAGATCTCCGCTTCGATCTGCAGGTCAAACATCACCGGCTGACCATTTGGTTTGTACAGTTTGTTCACTTCCATCAACGCGTTGAAGAGTATGTCCTCATCGGTCAACACTTCGATGGCATTGGCTCCGACGAGCTTGCCCGCGTGGATGCCGGCGAACGGAACCCAGGGAATCAGATCAGTCTTCTCGTGTCGCAATACGGAAAATAATACTTCTTTTGGATTACTCATAAACGCACTCTCCTTTACCCATTACATATATGCATTCATGTTCTCATTATAAGTAATATTAAATCATAAGTATCTTAATAATCCGAACGATGCTTTGTAGTTTTCAACGCTTTGGCAAAACAATAGTTCAAGACACATCACAAATACAATGAAGTGAAGGATCTGAAGTGTTCCCTTTGTCAAGGACATATAGTTTTATTTGTTAAATCTCATTGGTCGCGATCATGGTTAAATCAAACTATCCTAAACTAGCTTCCGGACACAAAAAAGCCCCGGAATTCCGGAGCTTTCGGAGTTGGCTGCCGATGAAGGATTTGAACCCTCACTGACTGAGTCAGAGTCAGGTGTGCTACCATTACACTAATCGGCAATTTAGACAACAGCGATATTTTAGCATGTCGCTTTATCCAACGCAAGTCTTCGACACAATACTTTAAGGGTATATGGCTCATCCTCCGGAACTGAGGCCGACAATCTCAATCGTCAAAGCTCAATCATCCATTCGCATATCTTTAATGACCGCTCGCACTTTTTTTTGGTTTCGCGTTCACAAATCACTTAGATATTCCGCATAGCCCTCCTCCTTCATTTCATTTTTAGGAATAAAGCGCAACGCCGCTCCATTGATACAAAATCGTGCTCCTCCTTTAGGGCCATCCATGAAAACATGGCCCAAATGGCTGTTCGCCATTCCGGAACGCACCTCTGTCCTGGCGTATCCGATCTTATAATCCTCCCGTTCGGTGAGCCGGTTCGGACGGATCGGCCGTGTAAACGATGGCCATCCACAGCCCGCGTCATACTTGTCCCGCGAAGAAAAAAGGGGCTCGCCGCTAACGATGTCCACATAGATGCCCTCGCTCCATTCTCCGTTCAGCATCGAACTGTAGGGAGCCTCGGTGCCGTCATTTTGAGTGACATCATAAGATAGCCGGCTTAATTGTTCCCTCAATGTTTTATCATCAGGACGTGACCAACGGGGTTGTGGTCTATCACCTGTCAATGGCGTGTCAGAGTCAGGCAAGGTTGCGAAAGAAACATGGCAATAACCGCCCGGATTTTTGTTCAAATAATCTTGATGCTCAGATTCGGCCTGTGTGATATTTTCCAGTGGCGCGACTTCGACCACCACCGGAGACTGATAATCTTCTTGCAGCGATTTAATCGCATTCTCAATAATTGGACGATCATTTTCATCAAGATAATATACGCCGCTACGATATTGTCTACCCACGTCAGGCCCTTGTCGGTCTTTTTGTGTTGGATCAATCGTTTTAAAGAAATAATACAGCAAATGTGGCAGATCAACGCGATTCGGATCATAAGTGACCCAGACCGCTTCCACATGATCGGTCTTGCCTGAGCAGACCGTCCGATAATCCACATCCACTCCCGCGCCGTTCACATAGGCCACGAACGTTCGGGTGACACCGGGCAGCCGCTTTAAATACGCCTCTGTGCCCCAAAAGCAGCCACCACCCAATACAATCGCTCGTTCATGTTCAGCTAGTTTCAAATTGGTCTTCAATCCTACAATGGGCCGGTTCATCTGTCACCTCTTCCGGACGGCGCGCCCGTCCTCATCGTTCATTACATTTCGCGCATGTTTTGAGAAAAGACGTCATCGCTTCTTGGCGATGACGTCTTTTCAATAAGGCTATTATTAAACAATGAGATGGATTTCATATTCTTTCCCATCACTCAAAATAACGGTCAGACATCCTCAAAATATCTTTTCTATGTTCTTCGGAAATAAATACATCGACATGGTAGGTGCCGTCTTTCGCGTTTTCGATCACGTAGTCACCCTGTTGAGTGTTTAACGGAAGTAACGCGCTTTGAATGGAAATATGCTCGCCATTCGCCAACTCGACAATGGCCTCGTCGCCATCGAACCTGACAATAAATCCTTTCACCGACATGTCCATCACCTCCCGCTCCTGATTGTGGTGAGTCGTGCCAACGGTACTGTCGCCAATGGTTGATGTGGCTGCTGTCCATGAATATCCGTAGATTACGGATATTAGTTTGATGGTCTGTCTATATCATATCATAAACCGGTCCAATGACACCATGAGACCGCCAGGAAGGCCTAGACCGGCCGGATAAGAACAGTTTTCACTTCCTCTTCACAGGAAGGGAGCGTGGCTGACAGTCGGGACAAAAAGTTGTATTTCTACCCGCAACATTGATCCGTAGCAACAGTGACCCGCAACGTATGCATGGCTGACCTGAGCGACGGTACACATTTAATCGATCCCCAAATTTTCCCATCTGATTATCCGCGTCAACATAATCTTTGAAGGTGGTGCCCCCGACCTCAATGGATGATTTAAGAATCTGCTTCGCTTTTGAAACGATCGACTCAACCTCATAGCGGCGCAGCTGCCTCACCCTCCGGGCCGGATGCACACCCGCCGCGAACAAGATTTCATCCGCGTAAATGTTTCCGATTCCGGCGACCGTCTCCTGACGCAACAGCAACGCTTTCGCAGTCAGTCCGCCATGCCGTTTCATCTGATTCCAAAGGTAATCAACAGAGAAAGCCGCGGTCAATGGTTCCGGTCCGAGGCGGGAAAACCCTCCTTTTATACCGGCAAGATCTGCTTTGCGCACGCAGACAAATCGCCCAAACCGTCTCACATCCTGAAACAACATGACCCCTTCTGACTGATCCGGATGAATCAAGTGGAAACGCAGATGTGTGTGTGCCGGCAGATCGACTTCTTCGAGGGATCCAACAGCAGAAGTCAATGGGAAATATAGTAATTTACCTGTCATGCGCATATGCATGATCACCACGAGATCATCGTCGAGATGCATCAGCAAATATTTCCCCCTTCTGGTCAAGCCACGGACAGTTCGACCGGTAAGGAGTAGCTCGCCATGCTCGGATCGGCAATCGATCAAAACATCGGGGCGAAACACATCCACGCGCTCAATCACGGAGTTCTTGATATGTCGTGACAAACTGGTACGAATGGTTTCAACTTCCGGCAATTCCGGCATGATTTAGGCTCCTTCATTCATTTTCATTGTATTAGACGCCCGAGCCCGACCGCGGGCGGACGACAGGCTGGTTGGAACAACACGGTTCAGTGAAGGTACCAACAACAGCAAAAGCAAAAAATAGACTGTCGCCGCAAGTGGCGAGGTGGCAAGTCGTTGGATAAGTTGTACGCGATACGGGATGCCGTATAGCTGACTTAACCAAAATGACTGAAGCAACAACGAACAAATCACCAGTTCGGAAAGACAAGACAGCAAAGAGGACAGCGGGTTGACTTTTCCTCGAAGTAAAATAACGATGAGGCCGGGCAACACACCGCGCAAGACCGCGGTTAGCATGATACCGGGATGAAAGGCTCCCTGCCCTGCAATTAACATTCCTAAAAAGTCCGAAACGCCTCCGACCATTCCGCCTACAATCGGGCCACCATACATGCCCGCGATCATAATGGTAAGGGGGGCGAGACTAAACCGAAGCCAAGGAGTCACAGTGATTGAGCCGATGCGTTGGAACACAATAGTCAACGCGATCAGCAAGGCGGAAAAAGTGAGAACACGCACGGCCACCCGTGTCTTTTTTGACGATACATTCACAGACATACGTCACCTCCAAAAAAACGCCAACATAGCAGAAATAACGTAAATCTGTATGTAACAGCGGATGCGACACGATACCGCAAGGCGACAGCCTTTTCGTTTGAGGGCAACTTCCCATCACCTCAACACTTGACGCAGCGTGTCTACTCTGTCCAATAAAAGATCACCCGGGAAGATGATCAAATGTAGTCTAACATATTTTTATAAATTGGCAATCACTCAAGTTACCGCTGAAAAAAGTTGTCCCGGTCGATTTGCCGGGACAACTTCAGGTACAAAATTAAATTCAATTGATTGATCTGACAATTATCAGATCGTGGCCACACCGCTCTTGCGCGCCGCGTCCGCAACAGCCTTCGCAACAGCGTCTTTGACTCTCTCATCGAAAGCCGCGGGCATGATATACTCCGGATTCAATTCTTCGTCCGAAATCAGTTCGGCGATCGCATAGGCGGCGGCGACTTTCATCTCGTCGTTGATGTCAGAGGCCCTGACATCAAACGTGCCACGGAAAATGCCCGGGAATGCCAGAACGTTGTTGATCTGGTTGGGGAAATCACTGCGACCGGTGGCCACGACGGACGCGCCTGCCACGAGCGCCTCATCGGGCATAATCTCGGGGATCGGATTGGCGCATGCGAAAACAACAGCGTTTTTAGCCATTTTCCCCACCATCTCTCCGGTCAAAACACCCGGAGCGGAGACACCGATAAACACATCGGCACCTTCAATTACGTCAACCAAAGAGCCTTGTTTCTTATCCGCGTTGGTGATCTCGGCCATCTCGGTTTTGTATTTGTTCATGTTGTCGCGACCCGCGTAAAGCGCGCCTTTGCTGTCACACATGATCACCTTGGACGGATTCATGCCACAGGCAATCAAAAGCTTGGTGATCGCGTTGGCTGCGGCGCCCGCGCCGTTGACGACAACGTTCACCTCGCCGATATCTTTTTTAACAATTCTCAGAGCGTTAACCAGGCCGGCCAAAGTGACAACCGCGGTACCGTGCTGATCATCATGAAATACCGGAATATCCAGGGTTTTTTTCAGTTGGTCCTCGATCTCGAAACACTCAGGAGCTGCGATGTCCTCAAGATTGATGCCGCCGAACGATCCCGCAATCATTTGGCAGGTCTTAACGATCTCATCCACATTCTTACTCCGGATACAAATCGGAAACGCGTCAACATCGCCGAACGCTTTGAATAGAGCGCATTTGCCTTCCATAACCGGCATACCGGCTTCCGGACCAATATCACCCAAGCCTAAAACAGCTGTACCATTGGTCACGACCGCACACAAATTCCAGCGTCTCGTATAGTCGTAGGACTTGCTCACGTCCGCGGAGATCTCCAGGCAAGGCGCCGCGACGCCGGGAGTGTAAGCGATTGAAAGCTCTTCGGGCGTTCCCACCGGTGCTGTGGCGACCACCTCAATTTTACCTTTCCACTCTAAATGTTTCTGAATAGCGGTTTGGTTGACATCAGCCATTAATACGTCCTCCTCAATGTTGTTGAATGATGCAAATTCAATATCGAATCATAACGACGCGACACCCGATCAAGTTTGCCAAATCTAATAGCATGAAGTCGGGTGACCACATGCATATAAGTATAGCATTTTAACAATTTATTTCATAGAAGTAAGATCGATCTGACAAATTATCCCACTCCATCGAAGCTGTTGCGCCGCGGGTTCGTCCTACTAGCGAAGTTGATCTCAGTGGCAAAAAAAGACTACGAGATCATTTCGATTCGTAGTCCTCTTTGGTGGGTGACATTGGATTCGAACCAACGACTCCCTGCGTGTCGGGCAGGTACTCTAACCAGCTGAGCTAGCCACCCAAATTCACACCTTAAAACCTCAGTTTTAAGTTGCTTTGCAATTATATCCATAGTTACGGGATCTGTCAACGACTGCCACGCCCCGTTGTTGTTAATCTGTGATAATTTCACCCCTGTAAGTAATCAGTGAATCTTTCACCCCAGGGGGTGGGCTCTAGGGACATCGACCTCTGAAAGAATTCTTCTGCACACGCATAATAGGAGGCATGAAACTTGAAATGAATACGCAGGAACTAAATCGTCACTTTGTCATCAAGCAATGCGTGGAGGGCAAGATAACTGTGAGACAGGCAGCCGATCGTCTCGGGCTTAGCGAAAGACGAATTAAGCAGCTCAAGAAGGAGTTCAAGGAAGTCGGAGCTGTTGCTGTCATTCACGGTAATACAAATCGTCCATCACCCAAACGCGTTGCACAGCAGCTGGCTGAGCAGGTACTGGCCTTAAGGGAAACAGAACCACTTAAACAGAGCAATTTCAGACATTTTCATGAGATCTTGCAGCAGCGTTACCGACTGGACATCAGCTACTCCACCGTTTATCGCCTGCTGACTGATGCCGGTATTAAAAGCCCCAAGAGCAGGCGAAGAAAAAGAAACTACACCCTAGCAGGCCAAGGAAGCCCGCCCTGGGCATGATGCTGCAGGTCGATGCCACTCCCTATCCATGGTTTGGCGGAACGGAGAACTTCAGTCTGCACGGCTTTATTGCGACGCCACAGGTCAGATTACCGGACTCTACATGTGTAAAAACGAGTGCCTGCTCGGCTACCTTGAGGTATCCAGGCAGACACTCTGCAATTACGGGATTCCGCAATCCCTGTACCCCGACAAGTACAGCGTGTTCTTTGTGAATCAAAAGAGAGAGTTGGATCTCTCGATTGAAGAGCAACTTGCCGGGACTGAAAAGAAATTAACACAATTTGGCAAGATCGTCGAGCGGTTAGGTATCGACATGTTTCCCGCTCACAGCCCACAGGCTAAAGGGCGAATCGAACGCCTCTGGGATACCTTGCAGAGCCGGTTGCCGGTTGAGTTTGCTCTAAGAGGCATCAGCGATGTACAAGAAGCCAACGCTTTTTTACTTGAGTATATCCCAATGTTTAATGCTCAATTCGCAGTCGAGCCGGCTGAATCGTACTCTGCTTTTGTCCCTCTACCGCATACTGAAGATTTGGATCGTCTGTTATGTGCAAAACTCGAACGCAGTTTGTCGTCCGGTTCGACCATCTCCATACGAAATAAGCTATTTAAAATTGAACAGAATAAGTTCCCCGCACGCACAAAAGTCATGATCTTGCTGAGCGAGAAGCATGGTATGCGCGCACTCATCAATGGCGCTTTCTATCCAATCTATCCATTGGATGAGATAACAAAGAAACGTAAAGGCCCCGTCAGGACTGGAGATTTACCTGCCGTTGTTGTAGATCTCTTGACATTCTATCTGCTCAGTAATGCTAAAAAATCAGGCGCTCATCGATGAGAGCGCCTTGGAGGGTGAAAGATTCACTGATTAATTAAGTCTCTTTAGGGTGAAAGATTCACTGATTATTGACACGACTGCCACGCCCCGTGTTGTTAATGGTTAATTGCAATCCGAAGTTCCCTTCGGAGAGGGACTTTGTAATTCAAATTACTAAGAGGGAGTAAGTTGTTCAAATATAGGTATGATAGATTAAACATTCGTTCAGCTGAGCCGACTGGGAAAGGACGAATATCATGGCTCAATATGTACATCTACAATATGACGAACGTCTAACCATACAAAAGCTACTGGGTGAAGGGAAATCTTTAGCTTCCATCGCACGCAGTCTGAAACGAGATCCAAAAACTATTATGTATGAGATCATCCAATCTGCTGCTTGGTAAAATTAGCAAAAATGTCAAGAGACCCCAGTGATCAACTAGAGTCTCTCAACTGCCAGAATGACTCACTTTTCTGACATGCAATAGTCGCTTTGCTGAACGGTACAACTTCATAATTTGCACAGGGGCTTCGTAATTCAAAAATAAATCTAAAACGCAGCCTCTCTTTGCTATACCTTTTTCGACTATTTCTACTGAAGTTTACCACTTTTTTGACTGTTATTGGATGTTTTAGGAGTTTATTTTTCGTTCTTCTGTATTTTTAAGGAACTTAGTTCTTCAAAAGTGGACTTACCTTTGCAATCAACGCCGTGTTGTTAATCGAGGATTGCAATCCGAAGTTCCTTTCGGAGAGGGACTTTGTAATTCAAATTACTAAGAGGGAGTAAGTTGTTCAAATATAGGTATGATAGATTAAACATTCGTTCAGCTGAGCCGACTGGGAAAGGACGAATAACATGGCTCAATATGTACATCTACAATATGACGAACGTCTAACCATACAAAAGCTACTGGGTGAAGGGAAATCTTTAGCTTCCATCGCACGCAGTCTGAAACGAGATCCAAAAACTATTATGTATGAGATTAAGATGAACCGACAATCCATGTTCAAAGGTGGGTTTGGCTCGCCACGCAACGACTGCGGTAAAAGGATGGACTGCCGCCTGACTCACGTGTGTGGAAACTGCATAAAAATCCGTAAGCGCTGTTCAAACTGTGAGTTATGCAATGAGTTTTGCTCCGAATTTGTCGCTGCTACTTGTGAGCGCTTAAATCGGGCGCCTTACTGCTGTAACGGTTGCCAAAAGGACGGAAGATGTCCTCAAAGACGATATCTTTACAGAGCCGATTATGCTGACAAAACGGCTCAGGCACGACTGTCCGACTCGCGTAAAGGCATGCTCTTGTCAGTCGACGATCTTAAGGTCATTTCACAGCTGCTCAAACCCGTTCGAGAGAAAGGACAGTCGATTCATCACATTTACGTCAATCACGCAGATGAATTCCCTTGTTCTGAACGCAACATCTACAAGCTGATCGACGCCAACCTGATTGGCATCAGGCGCATTGATCTGCCCGAGGCCGTCAGGCGCAAACCCAAACGTAAAAAACCCATGCATAAGGTCGATAAACGTTGCTACGAGGGAAGAACCTATAATGATTTTCTCGCCTATATGGATCAGCACCCGGCTGTCCCTTATGTGGAGATGGACTCAGTGGAATCTGTTGCCGAAGATCGCGCCACCCTACTCACTCTTTGTTGGACTCAGTCCAAATTCGGCCTGGCTCTGGCCTGTCAGGCTCAGACCGCTCGTGAGGTCACCAAACGATTTCAGGAGCTGCACCGTGCATTGGGGGAGACAAACTTTAGACGGCTGTTTCCTGTCATACTGACCGACAGAGGTTCTGAGTTTTCCAACCCCAAAGAATTGGAAGCTCTGGGGACTCGAATCTTCTACTGCGACCCCATGCAATCATCTCAAAAACCACATGTTGAACGATGGAATCGAGAGGTCCGCTGTTTGATCCCTAAAGGATATTCCTTTGAAGGATTGAGCATGGATGACGCACTGCTCCTCTCCTCACACATCAACAGCTATACAAGGAAAGATCTGGGGGATCGCACTCCCTACGAAGTCTTTTCCTTTTGCTTTGGAGATGAGATGCCTCAGTTGCTCGGGATCTACCCAATCCATCATGACCTCGTCATGCGATCACCCAATCTGCTGCTTGGTAAAATTAGCAAAAATGTTAAGAGACCCCAGTGATCAACTAGAGTCTCTCAACTGCCAGAATGGCTCACTTTTCTGACATGCAATAGTCGCTTTGCTGAACGGTACAACTTCATAATTTGCACAGGGGCTTCGTAATTCAAAAATAAATCTAAAACGCAGCCTCTCTTTGTTATGGCTTTTCGACTATTTCTACTGAAGTTTACCACTTTTTTGACTGTTATTGGACGTTTTAGGAGTTCATTTTCCGTTTTTCTGCATTTCTAAGGAACTTAGTTCTTCAAAAGTGGACTTACTTTTGCAATCAACCCGTGTTGTTAATCTGTGATAATTTCACCCCTGTAAGTAATCAGTGAATCTTTCACCCCAGGGGGTGGGCTCTAGGGACATCGACCTCTGAAAGAATTCTTCTGCACACGCATAATAGGAGGCATGAAACTTGAAATGAATACGCAGGAACTAAATCGTCACTTTGTCATCAAGCAATGCGTGGAGGGCAAGATAACTGTGAGACAGGCAGCCGATCGTCTCGGGCTTAGCGAAAGACGAATTAAGCAGCTCAAGAAGGAGTTCAAGGAAGTCGGAGCTGTTGCTGTCATTCACGGTAATACAAATCGTCCATCACCCAAACGCGTTGCACAGCAGCTGGCTGAGCAGGTACTGGCCTTAAGGGAAACAGAACCACTTAAACAGAGCAATTTCAGACATTTTCATGAGATCTTGCAGCAGCGTTACCGACTGACATCAGCTACTCCACCGTTTATCGCCTGCTGTAAATGTCAAGATAAGGGTGCATAGAAATGATGAAATAAGGATGTACAGTTAAAAAGTAAAGGTGCGCTCATTCCTCTTAAGTGGTAATGAATCTATCTGGCTGATCATCTAGATTTGTCTTTGTCTGAGTCCCAACAAGATCTTTTGTCCGGTAAGAATCCCCAATAATCGTCAAGACATGAGAATGGTGTAGCAGACGATCGAGTATGGCGTGAGCAATGGTTGGATCTTCGAACAGGTCTCCCCAGTCGGGGAATTGTACGTTGGTTGTGACGATGGTACTTTTTTCTCATAGCGTTGATCAATCACCTGGAACAACAATTTCTCATCACCGGCTTGGATGGGCAAGAAACCCAATTCATCAATAATCAGCAATCGGTATCGCGCGTAGTAGCGCAAGCTTGTGTCAAGCCGATTTTCCTCCCGTGCTTTACGAAGGCGTGACAGTAAATCGTTGGCTTTTAGAAATTTGCATGAGATCCTATGGCGCGCGGCTTCAATACCTAAGGCCGTAGCCAGATGTGTCTTTCCCACGCCGGGTGATCCAAGAAGAACGATATTTTCATTATTCTCGATGAAGCCAAGCGCGGCTAAATCATAAATCCGCCCCCGATTGAGCGTCGGTTGAAAATCAAAATTGAAATCTCTGAGCCCTTTTGGTGTGGGAATCCCGCTGCTCGGATACTTCGACTCATTGACAGCGCTTTTTTGTTATCCACCTCAGCATTGCTGAGAAGATGTAATGCCTCGAGTACGGACAATTCATGTTTTTGGACGCGGTCCAAAGTTTCGTCAAGTTTCTCTTCGAACTGAATCAGCTTTAAGTAACGAAAATTATCAATCAACGATTGATAACTGCTACGATCCGATGTTTGCATGGTAAAGATCTCCTAATTTTTTAAGATTTTCCCTGGAACGTTCAGCGATGTCATCGACAAAGGGCTGAGTGCGACCCAGATGCTCCTGGTAGTGATGGGGAAGATAATTAAGTTTTTTGGAACTAATCGGATGGCAGGCGATCTGCTGCGTGTTATCATAAAGATGCAGGTGTTGCTCGATCACCTCATAGAAAAGTGTTTGGCCAATATAAGCGGCAGGAACAGAATATTTTGATCCCTTATAGCTTACCAATCCATCCTTGCTTACTTTGATGTGGTCCTGCGCAATCTTGTAAAGAGTCATGATTCGATCGCTGGGGAGTGAGAGTAGTGACTCTTTTTCTTTTTGAAAGAGTGCCAGAGGGACTTGGCCGGTTCCCTGATGAATGTTCATGTTAGTTTCGTGGTTCAGCTTTTGGACCAGACCTTGCAAACCTCTATAATCCAGCTGGCCCTGGTAACATTGGATATCATCCAGAATCTTCATAGTGCTTTCTACTTTGCCTTTTGTCTGAGGGCGATTTGCAAGGCAAGCGTGGACGCAAAATCCCATATCCCGGCTGAACTGAGCAAAGCGCTCATTGACTTTACCCTTCTGATATTCAGTTCGCGCTTCGTCCATAACAGACCGAAGATTATCACTCAAGATCTCATGGGGGACCCCGCCAATCGTCTCAAAGAACTCGGTCATTGCGGAAATCAGAATGCTCTGGATTCTGCTTGTTGTTAGACAAAGAGACGAAATCTTGAGTAGCTCAAGACCATAGACAAGACATTGACCTTAATCTGCTCCCCATCTTTGGTTCGGTAGGAGATATCTTCTTTCCAGTCAATCTGAGCCTGTTCACCGGGGGCGGTTTCAAAACGCACAGTGCCTTTCGGGCCAGCCGGCAACGGTCCTTTTTGACGATCGAAGTAAGCTTGTAGCTCTGGTCGGCTCGTGATATAGCCTCGGAAGGTGGATTCCGGACAATCGAGAATCTTCTCCCGTTTTAAATAGCGCCACAGACTGGATTTGAAATAAAAACCTGAATGCTGTCAGGCCCTAGAAGGTCTCTGATCGTATCGTAATGTCTGTCTAAGTACGATGGTTTGTCTCTTGTTCCGCTAGGGAAATTACCTTCATAATAGCGCTTGGCTGTTCTCCGATCGCACGACATGTCGCGTGCAATCTTGCTCATATTGGGTTTCAAGTTCGCTGCCTCCAAAATGATCTTCAGTCTCGGCAGATCCGTGAGAGTTTTTACCTCCACGCTTGTGTCAAATTTGATTGGATAGTGCATGTTCTTACCTCGAAATAATCTTTGGTAAAAACTTTAATGACTACCATCATTTTTGTACATCCTTATTTCATCGAAACTGAGCATCCCTAGGCTAGCATTTACACCTGCTGACTGATGCCGGTATTAAAAGCCCCAAGAGCAGGCGAAGAAAAAGAAACTACACCCTAGCAGGCCAAGGAAGCCCGCCCTGGGCATGATGCTGCAGGTCGATGCCACTCCCTATCCATGGTTTGGCGGAACGGAGAACTTCAGTCTGCACGGCTTTATTGACGACGCCACAGGTCAGATTACCGGACTCTACATGTGTAAAAACGAGTGCCTGCTCGGCTACCTTGAGGTATCCAGGCAGACACTCTGCAATTACGGGATTCCGCAATCCCTGTACCCCGACAAGTACAGCGTGTTCTTTGTGAATCAAAAGAGAGAGTTGGATCTCTCGATTGAAGAGCAACTTGCCGGGACTGAAAAGAAATTAACACAATTTGGCAAGATCGTCGAGCGGTTAGGTATCGACATGTTTCCCGCTCACAGCCCACAGGCTAAAGGGCGAATCGAACGCCTCTGGGATACCTTGCAGAGCCGGTTGCCGGTTGAGTTTGCTCTAAGAGGCATCAGCGATGTACAAGAAGCCAACGCTTTTTTACTTGAGTATATCCCAATGTTTAATGCTCAATTCGCAGTCGAGCCGGCTGAATCGTACTCTGCTTTTGTCCCTCTACCGCATACTGAAGATTTGGATCGTCTGTTATGTGCAAAACTCGAACGCAGTTTGTCGTCCGGTTCGACCATCTCCATACGAAATAAGCTGTTTAAAAATTGAACAGAATAAGTTCCCCGCACGCACAAAAGTCATGATCTTGCTGAGCGAGAAGCATGGTATGCGCGCACTCATCAATGGCGCTTTCTATCCAATCTATCCATTGGATGAGATAACAAAGAAACGTAAAGGCCCCGTCAGGACTGGAGATTTGCCTGCCGTTGTTGTAGATCTCTTGACATTCTATCTGCTCAGTAATGCTAAAAAATCAGGCGCTCATCGATGAGAGCGCCTTGGAGGGTGAAAGATTCACTGATTAATTAAGTCTCTTTAGGGGTGAAAGATTCACTGATTATTGACACGACTGCCACGCCCCGGTTAATTGCAGGTGAGTTGTAATCCGAATCCCCTGTTTATTAAGGGATAACCTTTACAAACCGGAAAAAGGAGATAACCTTTGCAAATCACAGAAACTATTGTTCTGAGCCCTTCCCCGCTGATTGGCCAGGTCACCATGGCGAGCCGCACATTATTTTTTACGATTTAAATCAAGAACCACCACGCCTCCCGGAAGCAGTTGCAGTTGTTGGGTGGGGGAATCGATAGGCAAAGGATAACTATGTCCGGACGCGTCGTAACCGGTACCGGATTTCACATCATAGTTCCCGATCATATCCAGCTGGATCGAAACCAACTCATCACGCAGGTTGACACCAATGACTTTGTGCCTCGCTCCGTCCCGAAACGCGAATACATAGACCTCAGCGCCTTCCTGCTTGAGCGGACGCACGAGCGTTACCGGCAATGGCTCAAATCCTCTCAGATCACCAATGATGGAAGGTATTGCCCAAGAAACATCTGTTTCGTTTAAATCAGTTAAAAAGTTGCCGGCGCTCTGCCCAAGTGTAGTGCAGGCGATCGCCACCGCCGAGCCCAGCTCGACACTCATAAGTTCACTAGACTGTTCGAAAGGTAGTTCAACCGACTCCTCGGTCAACCGCGTCGAGAATGAACGCACAGCCTCCCCACGTGAGTCACCCTCGCCGGCTATTTTCCGGGGAATTGAGGTCACGAATTGATTGACCTGCCCCCTCAATTCAGTTGGATTGGAAAGGGTTCCATCCGAAATCACCGACTCAAAGTCAGAGGCGTGAAAATCCGCCCCGGACAGCATGATATCTTCGGCGTAGTCGACACCGTCCACAAATACAATTTTTTGCTTCAATAGATTGTAGTAAGGCGACGACTCGACGGTTCGAATCATTCGGTCCACAAATCCGGCACGACTGATATCGTTTGGGAAGATCATCTCCGGGTCGGAAAACTCAAACACGATCCGTTCAAATTGATGCGACCATGGCACCGCTGATCCCGACTCGACACGAGCCTTACCATACGTCGAGGAGGTGGGTCCGGCGATGTATTCACAAATGTCGAGCAACTGCGTCTCGTTGAGGTGGGGTGAAATTTCCAGCCAAGGCTCACCGTCCGCCGCAAAGGTGAGTCGTAGCGCCTCTTCCAGATTGACAGCCGGAGCTTCCAGCCAATGTCCGTCATCATCGATCAATTGGTATCTACTGCCGCTTGGGCGCGACCAACTATCCGAGCCCGTTTCAGAGGTACCCAGTTTCAGAGCGGAAAGACGAATCATCCTCGGATTCAGCTCAGACAATTTTTCGATAAAATCAGCTTCCACGCCCTGCGATCGATCGCGATCTGCGCCAAGATACAATTGATCCAAATAGATCACTCCCGGACCATCCCAGCGTATCTCAAAGTGAATCGTTGGCGAGAGGTCCAGCGAAGCAGGCAACAAGAAGGTAACCACCCTACGATTCCACTCATCAGTCAACGATTCTGTGGTGGCTTTAATCTCACCAAATTGCCCACTCAACACAAACTCAGGTGACTGTTCTGACAGCACGGCCAGCTGATCACCTCTAAGTTGAAGTGTAAGCAGGCAAAGCCCGGTTGACGAAAGGTGACTCAAATTCTGTGTGGGTATGTCCTGCCGGACGCTCGCGCCATTCTCAGCGGCCTCCAGAGATAAATAACCGACACCGCTTTTTCTCATTTCCTCATCATCGATCAGCCAGGTAACCTCACCTTTTGTTTGCCACGGATTCATCTTTGGCGCATCCGGGTCAGTCTCCTCGATCCCCACACCCGTCTGCTGAATGAAACAAATATCACCCGGCAAACAGTGATCAGCCACGCCGTGGTCACGCAAACTGATCCTCGCATGAAATGTATGAAGCGCCGGTCCGGACTCTTCTTCTGACAGCAAAAACAGTCCGGGGCTCAACTCAAAAAAATTGAGCAATGGGCGCGAATACGATGTGCGCCAGCTGAATCCGGAGTCAGTCGTCAAATACAAAGTGCCGGTGGTGTCCAAAATCATCCAGGATGAATCGTCGATCAACACTGCGTCGATCGCGGGAGGAGTCGGATCCCGCGGAACACTATCGAGCGCCACGTCACGTTGCGCCAAAACCGTGTCAAGCAGGACAAATGGACCTTGATCCTCAGACCGGGCGATCTCACCTCTTCTGCTTAGCGCCAGCACATTTTTACCATCCACGGACGCGTTCAATCGAGCGGTTTGGAACGGCATGACAACCGCATCCCAGCGCTGTCCATCGGTTGTTCGCCACACACCCTCACTCGCGACAACATATAGTGAGTCGTGAGCTTCGCAAAAAGATTGGATATGCACGTTGTCGATCGCCGAGACGGAGCTCAGTGAACCATCAGAAGAAAGTGTGTATAGGGTAGGTCCCGCAATAAAAAAATAATTATTAAACCAAACCGCATCCGTCCATTGTCCCTCATTTTCGGGGACCGGATGCTGCGCGGATCGCCAAGACAGCAAATCAGCGCTCAAGTAGATGCCGCCTCCCTTGGTCACCACTAAGAACTCATCACCTGAATCGGCCACCGCCACTACATCTTGGAAAGGATCCGGGAGTTCTTGGATTTTGGGTGACTGAGTGTGAACATCGGTCATCAGCAGGCCGTGCGCTCCCACCGCCATGGAGTCAACGATCTCGCCTTGCTGATCCAGCCGCGTGGTCACATCCAATATCATGACATCGCCCGCTTCGACTCCCGGAACCTGCAGACGACGCCCCGCCGCGAAATGGTTGATGGAGTAGTCATCAATCTCGCTCATCAACCTAGTCACCTGGACTTGATTGTCTTGTCCGACCACCGTGATGGACGCTCCGGATAACAAAGCTGAATCGCGCTGTGAATGGGTCAGACTGTCTTGACTGATATAGAGTCCATCGTCCTCAACCACCTCGACCATCTTCGCCGCGCGATAGGAATAAGGTTCAAAAGACGAGTTGCTCAATAAATTCCCGTTTGGGATCTGTGTCAGATTGACACCCGTCGTCAGTATTTCTCTGACGTTCGGATCGACAGTCTCTCCAATTGAGAAGCGGAAGGCCGCCTCTGAACCTGCGGTCAAAGATGCGACTTTCAGAATACCCGCGCCCACCAACAGAACCAGCACAGTCAAAGAAATCAGCACAGCAAAACTGCGTTTTCGAAAGTTCATGATAAAGTCCCTGCCAAAATAAATGGTTCACTTGTTCGTGGAACTGCATCCGCCACCACTGTCATTGATCGCCAACGATGAATCAACACGACCGGCTTGCCGGGCAAACAACCTGGGCGATCGACACCTAAAAAGGTTGTTCCGCAGCAATGATTTTTTGTTTGCGATGGTGAAGCCACATGAGGATCCCACATATTACCCCCACAGGAATCATCAGGATGACCGCCACTCCATAAATCATCTGAGCGGTCTCGTTGTCCTGGATCAATTGACTGAAGGAGCCACCAAAAAAATTATATACCATATGCATGGCGATCGGTACCCAAATGGAGTTGGTCCAAATATAAGCCGCCCCCAACAACAAGCTTAGAGGAAACACATAGGCCACCTGCACCGGATTTCCATGCACCAAGGCGAACGCGGTCCCACCAATAATAACAGCCAGCCAATCCGGAGCCACACGTCTAATCTCCTCGGTCACAATCCCTCGAAAGAGCAGCTCTTCAGCCACCGGCACCAAAACCGCGATACAGAGTGTCAGCAGCCAGTAGTTGCTTTCCTCAGCTATATATGTAGTTGATTGCATGTAGTTTTCTAAAGTCTGCTGCCAAAACCGATTGTTTTCAGCCAACATGGAGAAGGCGAAGACCAGCAGCCCTGAAACACCGAGCATCCCCAGCGCGCTACCCACCCCGAGTGGGATGGCCATCTTGCTGTTCGGACGTAAGAGCAGATAGAAGGGATCCTTACGTCTGCGAATCCATAGAAAAATCAGATAGACCACAATTTGTACCGGAGCGCTATACAGCAAGGTCGGCAGCTGAATGGCGGCAACGATGGTTTGCACTGTTCCCGCGTCCATGGCCCAAGTGAAGGGATTGACATTATGGGTCCGCATATACACGCCCATCGCGATGACTGCGGCAAAAATCTGCAAGGTGAAGTGAATGATGATAAATAAGCAAGGATAAAGAATCGTCCGCGCCGAAAAATGTTGTTTTCCATTCGGGTGCGAAGCGTTCGGCCCTTGTAGCGAGGATGGGTGTCCACGGTGTTCGGCGTCAAAAATCATATTTGGTGGAACATTCAGCGGTCCTGAGCTTCCGGATGAAACCTCGCGCACGGATTCAGGTCTTGTCCGGTTCGGTATCTCGTAATATCGCTCAGCCATGTCTTCCTCCCGTCCACGCTTCATTTTAACACGATCTTAACTTCATATTTGTCCACCATAAACGCCGGCCCATATGATTGTTTGGCTTTATGCAGACCTTCGATGCCCATATCCTCTTCGCGATTGACCCACAAAATATCCGGACATTCATTCTCCAAAGTCAGTTTGTTGATCGCCGCGTAGGCTCCACGATAATCAGTGTTCGCCTTTTCGATATGGACAATAACAGTATCCGCGCAGCCCTCCGAAAGCATCGAAAACGCGACAATGCGACCACCCACTCTGATGGTTCCCCCAAAGATCTCCAACTCATCAAAATAATGAAACAAAGTCTGGATTGGAACGTAATCACTTTCACGTAAATCATCGCGATTGGTTTCCTTTTCGTCCGCCCAGTCGTCGACCAGCGCCAGACAATCCGTTTCGTCCTCTTTACGCAATGAGCGGTATTCAAAATCGGGATAGGCTCGCATGAATTTATTCAAATGATTGCGTTTGCCGTTATAAAACTTTCCTTTCAGTGTCACCAGATCGGCGCCATTATATACATAATCTGAAAAGGCAGGTTTCATAATCGTTTCGGTTTCATATTTTTTTAGAAAATTAAAACACTTTAGTTCGTGTTTTTCAATATATAAAAACCGCAGGTGGGGTTGCGACCCTGTGTCCTTGGCGAAGCGGTCGGCGCAAACCGACCACAAGCGATCCAGGATCCGTTCCAAATGGTCAGAACAAGTCAGGCCCAGCGGAATGGAGAAATGTAGGTCGGAAAATACGGATTTAGGACTGAACACGACAAACGTGTCGTCGATGATCGCCTTTTCATAGTTAAAACCGGCCCACCACGCCATTCTGCTGACAAAGTTCAAATCAGAAATGCGTGTGCCCGTGCGGTGATAATAGGAGTCGTAGAGTGCTTTGTCTTCGATTCCCAGTGGTGAAAATACAATTTCGCTGTCCAAACAAGTCTCCTTCTGTGTCTCGCCGTCAATATTTTATCAACGAAGATTACTGATGTAACGGCTGAAAAAGACTTCAAACACGGTTTCAAGTTCTCGTTTGTTGCGAATGGATTGATAGTAACGTTCCCCGTGTTCACCCGTGTCAAATCGCATCAAAATGAATTCCGGCTCCGACGCCCTACGCGAAGGCGGCTCATATGCGCTCATCGCGACATATTCTCGATCCGCCACACTGAATGAATCCACAATCGAAACATAATATTCGTTGCCGTTATCGATATCTTCCAACACGGCAAGAACGTCGCTATCGGCCTCCGGCGAGAGTACTTTCTCCGCCGTTGGAACCGCAACAACGTTCTTGTTTTTCCGCGCTCTTCTAATCTTTTTCATCGTTTACAGTATCGTCGAAAACAAGTGATGAAAAGTGCTCAGCCAATTCGGCTCACTCCTCATCCTCATCTTCCTCTTCCCAGTCCAATTCCGCTTCTTCCGCGCACAGGCGATCATATTCGGCTGAAACTTTGTCAAATTCTTCCTCGTCCAGACTCATGAACCCTTCTGTGCCATCTGGCATATCGGTGACTTTGACAAAAACAGCTTCCGGCTCCTCGTCAGTGGTGATCAACACACAGTAGACATCACCTTCGAAATCAAAATCGTCCGCGATGATAAACTCAAACTCCTCACCGGTGTTCTCGTCGACCATGGTAATCTTAGCGTCTTCAATATTATAATCATCAAAATCAAACTCATCGGAATCGAGATCGGAGTCTATATCGTTATCAGTTTCGTAATCGTCGATGATCAGCTCATCATCAGAATTTGCGTGAAATGTGTTATTCATGTCGATTTCCTCCTAACGGCGTGAGCGGTGCGACTTACTAATGAAATCAGCTTATACGTCATCAAAAATTATATCATATTTTCTGTGATTGACTTACATACAAAAAAATATCGTTTAAAAGTAAAAAAGGGCTCTCGCCCTTTTAACATATCCGGGGTTTAATCCTCGCCTCGCATTCGCTTGTTGCGCAACATCTCCAGATAGTCCTTGACAATGACTTCCGCCGCGACCTGATCCACGACGTCTCTCCGCCTGTCTTTTTTCACCGTGCTGTCACGTAAGATCCGATTCGCGATCACAGAGGTGAATCGCTCATCCTGCAACACGACCGGCACATCCAGGTTTTCCTCAAGTCGCCGCGCCAACGCTCGGGCATTGAGCTCCGACTCACCCTCTCGATTGTCCGTGCGTCGCGGAAGTCCGACCACCACTGTGCCGATCTCATATTCCGTCACCAGTTCCAGAATGCGTCTGAAAGCGGCGTCGGGGTCCGATGGTCTGACTCGAATGGTCTCCACGCCGCTCGCCGTAATTCCAAGAGGATCACTGACGGCGACACCGATGCGCACCGTTCCATGATCAATCCCCAAACAGCGCGCGCCTTCAATCATCCTTCAACCTATTGATGTAAGATTCAAGGATCACTTCCAGTAGCTCGTCTCTCTCCATGCGACGAATCGTCGCTCTGGCGCCTTTGTGGTTTGTCACATAAGTGGGATCACCGGAAAGAAAATAGCCAACCAGTTGTCCGATTGGGTCGTAGCCCATTTCACGCAACGAAACAAGGACTTCCCGCAGGATCGCTTCGGCCTCTTCAGTCTTGTTAATATTCATTTCAAATCTGGTCGTCCCTTTATCCTGCACGCGTATTTCCTCCTCATTTTCAGGTATGAACATATTCTACCACATTTTAAAAGCAACTCAGCAAAATTCTCTAATCCGATCACCCGACTCCGGACTATGAGTCTTGAATAATGAGCGTTTCCGGCAAAGGCACTGCGATCGCCTGATCGCCCTGCGATTCAATGACACGGACCCGAACCAAATTTCCGGGTGCGACGGACGGGCGACCACCCTCGAGATCGCTAACCAGAATCGGTATGTATCCGGCCGAATAACCAACAAGATACCCGGTCTGATTTTTTTGTTCCAACAAAACATCTTGGATCGTGCCAACAAGGGAGCGCGAAATCCGAGTCCGAAGATCGCCGGCGAGAGCTAGGAACTCTCTACTTCGCTCCTCCGCAACTGCGCCCGACACGCGGTTTGGCAGCCGGGCCGCCACGGTGCCCTCTCTTACAGAATAGCGAAACACATGAATGTTGTTGAAACCGATTGAGCGACAAAACTCAAGGCTCTCCAAATGGTCGTCCGCGGATTCACCCGGAAAACCGACAATCACATCGGTTGTGAGCGAGATCTGCGGAGAGAAGGCACGCAGGTCCCCGACCGCTTTGCGATAGCGGGTGGGATCATAGTTTCGGTTCATACGTTCAAGTGTCTTGCGCGCTCCACTTTGCAAAGAAAGATGGAGATGGGGGCAAAGCTTGGCGTTTTGCGCAAAACGGCGCGCGAATTCACGTGTGACTGAGTTGGGCTCGATCGAGCCCAGCCTGATGCGCCGGATGCCATCGATCTTGGACAGCCGGTCGGCAAGATCCAACAAGCGCGGACCGTTCCACTGCCATTCTTTACCATATGAACAGACATGTATGCCGGTCAACACAATCTCCACAAATCCGTGCGCCGCAAGTGACTCCACCTCGGCGACAACCTGATCGGGCAAGCGACTACGAACCCGTCCGCGCACGTACGGGATCGCGCAATAGCTGCAAAAATTGTCACAACCATCCTGAATCTTGACGGTCGCCCGGGTCTCGTTTTGCGCGGTGACCTCCCCCATGTTTTCAAATAAATCATTTGGCGATAGAGGAGTGAACCGGTCCGAGTCCGGACTCTCGCTTGAATTCAGGCTCAGACGTTCACATACAATCTTGGCGACCTTACTTTTTCCCTTGTTGCCTATCATGATGTCCGCATCAAGCATTTCGCGTTCCATTTCAACGTCGCAACCGACAGCCACTACCAGCGCCTGTGGATTGAGCCGACGGGCGCGCCTTGTCATCTGACGTGATTTACGTGCGGCCTCCGCGGTAACCGTGCAGGTGTTGACCACATATACATCCGCCCACTCCTCAAATGGCACGATGGAAAATCCACGATCCGTCAGCTGTTGACGGATCGCCTCAGTTTCGTAATGATTGACCTTACACCCCAAGTTTAAGGTGGCCGCACGCGGTTTTTGTCCGTTCATTTTGCTATTACCAGCCATTCTAATTCAGATTCTCCGGCGAACGCCGGCGCGCAGTTCAGTTGTCTGCGAAATATACTGATATAATAAGCGACAGATATGAAGCCGTCGATCAGCGACGTTACACCTTGATGATCGGTTTGAATTAAAGGAGTCAAAATGCAAGAATTAAAAGTTTTATTGAGTACCATCGCAGATGTCAAGGATTTCGTGCAGATCGTCAACCAGTATTCTTATCATGTGGATCTCATCTCAGATCGGTATATTGTGGACGGAAAATCCATTATGGGCATATTCAGTTTGGATCTCACCCGGCCACTCCTGGCGCGAATCAATTGTGAATCCGACTGCGAACTGATCTCAGAATTGCAGCGGTTTCTGCACAAAGATTAACGTCTGTCGCCGCGCCGTTTGGGCGCGCTGTTTTTTCCGGGTTGACGTTGTTTCCCCCTTTTTCCACCTGAGGATTTCGACCGGGAGTTACCTGTTCGACCGCTTGATTTTCGTGGTTTCGCTTTTTTTGTGCGGCGCTCACCTTTGGTTCCGCAGTGTCCATCGCTTCTTTGCTTCTTGCCTTGTGGCATGAAGTCTTGAGATCCGGGACGAACAGGGACGGTCCGCAGACGTTCTTCTCTTCTCCGTTCGGCCGCCTCACGGATTCGCGCAAGTTCTTCCTGATCAATCTTTCGTTCCTCGACCGTTCCCAAATTCTCATTCGGTAGTTCAAAATCAACCTGTCGATTGATGATATCAGCTCGCGCAACAACAACCGTCACTTGATCGCCAATGCGGAAAACGCGACGGCTCGCCTCACCTTGAACCAGCATTTGTTCCTCACTGAAAACATAGTAGTCATTTAACGTGCGAAACGGAATCATGCCCTCCGCCGTGTTTTCGAGTCGAACAAACATGCCGGCCGATGTCATACCGGAAATCCTGCCTAAAAATCGCTCACCCAGATGCAAGCTCATATATTCGGCTACTTTTTGATCAACGCTGTCACGTTCCGCCATCATGGCCGAACGTTCAGTCAGCGAACTGTGTTCCGCTACCTCCGGCGCGCGGATCTTCCATGTTTTAACACGTGGGTTGCCACGCAAATAACCTTTGATCACTCGGTGAATGAAAAGATCGGGATATCGGCGAATCGGTGAGGTGAAATGGCAATAGTATTTTAGCCCCAAACCAAAATGACCCAGACAGTTCTGATCATAACGCGCCTTCGCCAGCGATCTCAACAACAACTGAGACAGCGTTTCGTTGTATTCATGACTTTTGATTTCTTGCAAGGCTGCCGACAAGCTTCGTGAAGTCACCTCGCGGGGTTTGCGCAACGTCATTCCCACGCGCTTGGCCACACTGTAAAATCGCTCCACCCCTTCCGGATCCGGATCTTCATGCACACGATAGATAAAAGGAGCCTGCTTCATCTCAAATTCCCGCGCCACAAAAATGTTGGCCGTGATCATGAACTCCTCAATCAGCTCGTTGGCCTCGGTTATGGGAACCGCGTGGATGTCGATGGGACGCCCTTCGTCATCCAGCTCAATTTTAGTTTCAGGAAAATTGAAATCGAGGGACCCACGCACCAAGCGAGCAGCCCGCAATTTGCGCGACAGATCATGCATAAGCATCAAGTCGTCAAACAGCGATTCATAACCCGGGACAGGTTTACCGTCTTGAATCATCGTCCAGACGTCGTCATAGTTCCCCCGCACATCCGAACGAATCACACTTTCAAATATTTCACCGGATCGCATCGTTCCCGTCGCGTCAAAAACCATAGCGGCGGTCAAGGTTAACCGATCTTGACGCGGATTCAGGCTGCAAATCCCGTTGGATAGCTGAGGCGGCTGCATCGGCAGCACCCGGTCCACCAGATAGACCGATGTGCCTCGCCGAAGCGCTTCCCGATCAACTGCGCTTCCCTCTTTCACGTAGTGGGTGACATCGGCGATATGAACATATAGTTTCAATAATTGCTTCGGTAGCCGCTCGATGGAAATGGCGTCATCCAGATCTTTGGCGTCCAACCCATCGATTGTCAGCGTGCGCAGTGTGCGCAAGTCTTTCCGGCCCAGTCGGATCTCGGATTGAATCAGTTCTTCGCTCAGCTCGTCCGGAAATTTATCCGCTTCGGTCAGCACAGCGTCGGGAAATCGCTCACGCAATCCATAAGCGCGAATGATCCCTTGAATCGCGACATCAGGTTGGGAGGGATCGCCCAAAACTTCCACGACGCGCCCTTTTGTGATTTGATTGGCAACCACCGGACCTGCCTCACAAACCACCTTCATTCCGAATGGTGCGCCGCCAAGATCCGTTTCAGGCACCCAGATTTCGCCGACGCCGGCATCTCCGGTGTCAACAACCCCGCCTCGTTCAAACGGTCTCAAAATTCCCACATATTCCGGCATGCCACCCTCCATGCTGATCGAGAAAGCGGACGATATCTAAAATCGCCACCCGTTCAGCTCTATTGTACCGGTCGCAAAAACCGGATTATCAAAACCATAATGCAATATTTGACTTGTTCCGGACAAGTTGGGAACATCTCAATCAATCACCCTTCAATGATTTTCACATAAAACCGGCGACTTCTGGGGCCGTCAAACTCGCAGAAATAAACCCTCTGCCAGGTGCCGAGCGCCAATTTTCCATCTTCTATGATCAACAACTCACTTGCTCCGACACAACTGGACTTTAAATGAGCGGCGGAGTTGCCTTCGATGTGTCGATAGGCTTTTTTGTCCGGGAATGAATCGTTCAAGCCGTACAGCATATCTGTGCAAACATCCGGATCCGCATTTTCGTTGATTGTGATCGCGGCGGTCGTGTGTGGGCAGTAAACCATGCAGATGCCGTTTTTGACACCACTCTCTTTAATCGCTTCGCGCACCTCAGGTGTGATTTTGTACATACCTTCTTTGTCGGTACTAAGACTATATCGATAAAACATATGAAACCTCCCGGACTGTTTCTTGACGAATTCAGCAAATCGCTGCACCCATTATAACTGAAGAGACAACGTTGGAGCTCATCCGGGGTTAAAGCGTCGAACACGAATCAGCGTTTTGGCACCGGCGCCATCTAAATTCAGTTAGCGGGTTCGCCTTGACGGCGGGAGAACACAAATCGTTCGACAAGCTCCAACGCCTGTTCAATATCATCCGCCTGCCGTTTCGCACGATGGGGGTCGGGGAGGTCGATGCCGATGGAGTCGCCACAGGCGTCAAACATCGGGTAATCGTTATATGAGTCACCGACCGCCAAGGCGTCTTGCTTTTTCAAGCCCCAAATCTCGAGGACTGTTCGCACGGCGTTTCCCTTGTCCACACCCAATGGCAAAAAATCAAACGCGTCCTTTTGTTCGACCGCCACGACATTTCCCGCTTTCATCCAGTCAACATGCTGTTCCACAAAGTCACGAAACTCCTGATTCAAGGTGCCGGCCGGAAAGATAAACGAGACCGCGACTTCGTTGGTTTGCTCCCAGACTCGCCCCACGAACTGTCCGCGCGCCAACTCACGGACCCGTTCCAAGGTCGGTCCACAACCGTCCGGCAGCGGCATTCTGAACTGTTGGCGCGGAGGCAAATCGACACCGACCTGAATCGATAGCCCATTTTCACCGATTAAGATCAAATTATCCAACCCCGTTTGACGCGCCAGGCCGGTCAGATAGTAGACCGGTTTCCCCGAGCACAATGAAATGGTGGCCGCTTGATTTTGCAACTCACGCAATCGATCGACCACATGCCCGGGAATTGGTTTGCCGAGCGGCGCCAACGTTCCGTCCAAATCAAAAAACACAATACACATAAAATGGTCTCTCCGGCTTCCCTTGCCGACATCCGAATCGCCGAAGCCGCACAGCCGGTCGACATTCCTTTTCATAAAAAACGTCGCCGGACAGCGGCGACAAATAAAAGTCAGATTGCAAAAACCGCTTCGTCTAAGCGAAATCAGCTTTTGCAATCCGATCATACTGGTTCAAAATTTGCAAAGAAAATCAGCTTTTACAATTCGATTATTTTTTTGTCGTTTCGGTTTTCTTTTCCGTCGTTTTTGTCGCGCCGGGCTTTGTTGCCGTGGTTGTCCGCTTTGTCGTAGTGGCTTTTTTCGCCGCCGGTTTTTTCGTGGCTGCCGCTTTTGTTGCGGTTGTCTTCGCGGCGGTCGGTTTTGCGGCAGCTTTCGCCGCGGCAGGTTTCGCGGTGGCCGGTTTTACCTCAGTGGTTTTTTCCTCAGTTTTGGTCGGGATGATCTGTTCAGCATATTCATGTCCGCAAACACGTTCGATCCAGTTTTTCGCATCTTCCACACTCAAAGGGATGATGGCTTCTTCCGGATACTGCGAATCTTCTCCACCATTGACCAACAAAAAGAAATCGTCGGTGGCCTTCTCAAACATGATTTCCTCGAAACCATACGAGTCGCCAAAATAGCTGATGGTCTGCTTACCAATTTCTTTTGATTTTTCAGTATCGTAAACTTTACGACCGATTTTTACTTGCATTATACACTCCTTAGAATTCACTTAACTGACATGACAAATTTGAACGGCAATAGTAAATTGTAGTTTATCTTTCTATGTAAAAAGTTTCAATTTTTTTCCAAAAATCCGTAAATGTGAACAAAATATTCATAATCACAGGGATTTAGCCAAACATTTTCACCAGTCTATCGTCACCGTTCCATCAACCAATATTCACAACCAAACGGCTTGAGAGTCGATCCACCGCCGAAATCATGAGGCCGATCGGTCAGCAAATCCACCGCCATTCCACAACCGGCGTCAAAATGTAAAGTGGCCGGAGAATCAGACGCGTTGACTGCAATCAGCACCCGCTCATCTTCAAATTGGCGCTGGAAAATCAGCTGCTCATTAGTCATCAACACGATCTTGAAATTTCCGTGAGTCAGCGCCTTGCTGCCACTCCGCACTCCCGCAGCATGGCTGATAAAATCGGTCAGATCATTCCATAGTGGTGCGTCAAACGAGGGACGCAGCGAATCATCTCCGTGCGCCTTGTCCCCTTCGGCTCCCCATTCACTGCCATAATACATACACGGAATACCCGGCATGCCAAACATGATTCCATAAAGCGGAAGCAAGTGCTCACTTTTTTTGAGCATGCTTGCGGCACGGCTGATATCGTGATTGTCCACGAACGAAATCAGTTGCAATCCGCGGTACAAAGCCCATGGCTCGTCAGAAAATTGACGGTGCAGAGAATGACCGATCTCAAACAGATTCATGCTGTTGAAGCTCGATGTCAAACCGCGTGCGCATTCATAATTCGTCGCGCTGTGGCACATTTCAGGATTCACGATATCATTATAATTTCCATGAATGATCTCGCCGACCAAAAAGAACTCATCATACCGTTCATCGCAGTGGCGGCGCAGCGCGCGCAGAAAGTCTCGGTCGACCATATAGGCGACATCCAACCGCAGTCCATCTATACCGAATTCCTCGACCCAGTAGTCCACGCAATCAAGCAGATAGTCAACCACTTCCTTATTGCGTAGGTTCAGTTTAACCAGCTCATAGTGGCCTTCCCAGCCTTCATACCAAAAGCCATCGCCATAGTTGCTGTCGGCGCCAAAATTAATGTTGAACCAATCTCTGTACGGTGAATCCCATTTCTTTTCGCGCAGATTTTCAAAATACTTGAATCCGCGGCCGACGTGGTTGAACACCGCATCAAACACCACCCGGATCCCCGCCTCGCGCAGTGCGGCGCAGACATCTTTTAGATCCTGATTGTCACCCAGACGCGGATCCAGTCTACGAAAATCACGCGTGTCATAGCCATGGGCGTCACTGTCAAACAAGGGGCAAAAATAGAGCTGACCGACATTCATTTTTTTAAGATGCGGAATCCAGTCAATCACTTTGCGCAGGCGCGAAACCTTCACGCCATCGTTTTGCGGCGGGGCTCCACAAAAACCCAATGGATATATTTGATACATGACACTGTTGTCATACCACATGAGAAACCTCTTTCTAATTTGTGTTCCATTCACAAGCCGGAGCAACCTTGTCATCCATTTTATCATTGATCAGCAACACAACCGAGCGTGGCTGCATCACGACGACATCTTCGCAGGTCGGCGCCAAAGCCCTATCCATATATATCTGTTGCTCCAGTTCTGTCTCCGCGGTGTTGACCATCATCCGCCATTTGTAATGCTCCGGCAACTTAGGCAAAGAGACCGTGTGTGTCTCCCAATGAGTGTTCAGCGCGAGATAGGCGATATCATCGTCAGTATGATCCTCGTTGCGGCTGGCGTACATGATGCCCAGGTAGTGACTGTCCGCCCGTGTGTCGGGCTCAAACGGGCACACGCCATGGAATGAGAAATTCGGAAAGCCACACTCAGCCTGCTCGACATGACGACGCAAAATCGGATTGTCACGGCGCACTCGAATCATGCGCTTGACGAACTCAAAATGATCCCGGCGCGTATCCAGATACTCCCAGTCCAGCCAGGAAGTCGGGTTGTCCTGACAATAGGCGTTGTTGTTGCCAAACTGTGTGTTCAAAAACTCATCACCGGCCAGGAAAAGCGCCGCTCCACGGCTGGACATCAGCACTGTGAACGAGTTGCGCACCATTTTCCTACGCAGTTCCAGGATAATAGGATCCTGGGTATCCCCCTCCACTCCACAATTCCAGCTATTGTTGTTGTTTTCTCCGTCTGTGTTGTCCCAACCATTGGAGAGGTTGTGTTTTGTGTTATACGAATACAAGTCATACATCGTGAACCCGTCGTGGCAGGTCAGAAAATTCACCGAGACATCGGTGCCGCGCAGATCCACACTGTAGATATCCGGGGAGCCGACGATGCGGTTGCCCGCCGCCTTGATCATACCATTGTCGCCCTTCAGGAATCTGCGCAGATCGTCACGATATTTACCGTTCCATTCCGCCCAGCGACGCCAAGAAGGGAAGGTTCCAACCTGGTACATGCCCCCGGCGTCCCAAGCCTCCGCGATCAGTTTGACATTTTGCAAAATAGGATCCCGCGCCAGGTTTTCCAGCAGCGGCGGATGCTGCATCGGCTCACCATTCTCATCACGCGCCAGTATGGAGGCCAGATCAAAACGAAAACCGTCCACGCGGTATTCAGTCGTCCAATAACGCAGGCTGTCGCGAATCAACTCCCGCACGACCGGGTGATTACAGTTCACGGTGTTTCCGCAACCACTAAAGTTATGGTAGTTGCCGTCCGGACCCAACAGGTAATAAACGTTGTTGTCCAATCCTTTGAAATTAATATGTTTTCCGTCAAATCCACCCTCGGCGGTATGATTGTAGACCACATCCAAAATCACCTCGATGCCGTTGTGGTGCAAGTCGCGAATCAACGATTTTAATTCGTCACCTTCGCGGTTGAACTCCAGACCGGAAGTATAGGCGGTGTTTGGGGCGAAAAAACTGATCGGATTGTAACCCCAGTAATCCAAAAGCTGTTGGCCGCCAAATTCTCGTACACAGTTCATCTCGTCGAATTCAAAGACCGGCAACAATTCGACCGCGTTCACGCCCAGTTCTTTGAGATAGGGGATTTTCTCCCGCACACCCTGAAACGTGCCTGGAGCCGTGACATTGGACGATGGATCAATAGTGAATCCGCGCACATGCATCTCGTAAATGACCAGGTCCTTAAAATCAATGTTTGGATTCGACTCGTCATTCCAGTCAAAATCACTGGAGACCACCCGCGCGCGGTAGGGATATTTCCCCCCGAACGGTTTGATGCCCCACTGGCTCTGACCGGTGACCGCTTTCGCGTAGGGGTCAAGCACACCGGTCTCCGGATCAAACAGCAGTCCATTTTGGAGATCATATGGCCCGTCAAGTCGAAAACAATACTCGAACAATTCGATGTTCAGTCCAAAAACGATCATGGAGTACACATCGCCGATTTTGTAACCATCGGGAAATGGAATAATCGCGTACGGCTCATTCGCGTATCGTTTAAACAGCAGCAATTCACAGCTGGTCGCGGAATGCGAATAGATGGTGAAACTGACTCCGCCGGGCACCTCAACGGCGCCATTGACCGAAAAGTAGCCGGGTCGAATTCCAAATCCTTTATAATATTCTATTGGGTGTAGCTTGTCTCCGTTAACGATACGGTGAACCATAGCGTCGCCTCCTTAATTTGCGTCACATCTTAACTATTACGGTTTCATTCCGGCTTCGCGAGTTCTCGAAGATTGTTGTGGTTGGATAAAATGGATGAAAAAGTCACATCAACCTTGGTATTCCGGTGTTCCGCTTTTAATCCGACCTCAATCAGCAGAATGTCAAAATTGTCCGGTGCGATTTCAACCCACACATTCAGCGTGATCTCCTCGGCGGGAAAGCCGGTCAGTTCAATTCCATAATTGGTCTGCACCTCAGCTAATATTTCTGCGTCATATCCGGTCCAGCCCAACACAATTGTGTCGGTCGCCCCCGGATCCGCCTGAGTTTCCACTTCGTCCGGAGAAGTCGTCAACAGCTCCATCAATGGATGGGTCGCCAATTTGACAAAAAACGCATAGGGGATCACTGTCAGCTCACCCGTTTCGGGTTCATATGGTTCCCAGTGCGCGGTATCTCCCTCCGAGCGATAGATCTCTCCCTTATAGCGCATCAGGAAAATCGGTTCGCCGGTTTCGCTACCCATAACCTGCATCGCCTGATCGACTTGTGGATAGATATCCATATAGATTTCGCCGTTGTTTTCCCGCTCTTCACCGTTGTCCAACACAAGCTGTTTGATTTTTGTCTGCTCATTATACGAACGGATCGCGTCGCCGCGTTCCAAGATTCGTGTCTGAATCGTATCCTTATCCGTGAGCACCGTCTGCCGCGTTGACGCGGCGGATGTCGAAGTGGTTGTCGAACTACCTATAAGCAGCTGTTTGATATCCTCCGGCAAATCATCGATGTCAATCACGGATGTGGTGGTCTCATTCTCGTTTTGATTGTCCACGGCCTCATTTGACGGTCTAACCAAAACCATCAGACTGGTCAACAACAACGCGCCCAGCATCAGCAGTAAAACGGCTATCGTTCCGGCGGATTGTTTGTTTCGCCCCATCTTGTCAACTCCAAACCTTATGCGTTCGCGGTTTATTGTAAAATAGAACTAGAAGTATACACCAGACGCGTCGGGCACAGTCCATTTGTACATTATAATAGTTTAATATTAAATCATAGTATTACAAGTTCAAACAATTCAGGCAGTGGCGTGACAACACAACAGAGTTGTCTCATATAAAGTATGTGACAAGTTTCGTAAATCGGCAACCGTGGCGAGGGAGTCAAAATTAGAAAAAGGAGTCAAAGAATGGACCATCCATATCTTAGCGAGTTGATCAAAGAGCTTAGCCAAATCGAACTGCGCCATCTGCGCCTTTATAAAGACCAGGTTTTGCTGGACACCTACGATTCTCGACCGATGGAACGTTTGAATCAATACTCCATCACAAAAAACGCGCTGACGCTTCTCTGTGGCATGTTGGTCGATGAGGGCAGGATCGATCCGGATGATCGACTCATGCGGGCATTTCCCGAATACAAGGAATCAGCACCCAAACAATGGCGTCAAGTCACCTTGCGCCACCTGCTGACCATGAGCGTGGGACTCGAAGCCGCTCATCTGATGTATGATTACCGTCGCTCACATCCCCAAGAGGATTGGCTGGCGCTCGCCTTCTCATTTGAACCCGTCAACAATCCCGGAGAGCATTTTTTATATTCCAATGTTGAACCATACCTGCTAGGCTTGTGGATGGATCGCCTGTTGAATGGCGAACTCGAGAAGTTCGCTCAAACCCGCCTGTTTGATCCGTTGAGCATCGGCCAGGTAAAGTGGGAACACGATCGAAACGACCGAATTTTCGGTGGTTCAGGGCTGATGCTCAACACCGAAGAGTTGGCGCGCCTTGGTTTTCTGTGCCTCCGGGAAGGTGAGTATGAAGGGAATCGACTGGTATCCAAGGAGTGGTTGAGTCGGGCGCTGTCGCCACAAATCCGTACCGGACGCCGGGGAGCGGGCTATGCGGACTATGGTTGGTTTTTTTGGATTGACAGACATGGTTCCTACCGAATGTCCGGCAAAGACGGTCAGATTTTACTGAATATTCCGGCGCTCGGTGTTACCTTCGCCTGCAACGCGAATGAACCGCATGATGGTCAGATCGTGCGTTCTTTTTGGGATCATGTATATCCATTGTTAAAATGACGGTCAGCCTGATAGCGATCATCGCCTGCGAAAAATCGGGGAACGTGGGATCGCTGAATTTAAAAAAATCAATGATAAGGAGACAGATATGAACAAAAAAAATGCCGCCACGTCTTCGCGGGACATTTTGACACTGAGCGAAACCGGCACATCCAGCAACAGCTACCTAATTCGATCAGACAATGGGTATTGTCTGATCGACCCTTCTCATCCTTTCACCGCCGTGTCGCCGGATATCGATGTGACCTCGATCATCGCCACCCATGGGCATTATGACCATATCAAGGAGTTGAACGATTGGCGAAACAAGGGGGCTCGATCATTCTCCATCCATAAAGATGAGCAACCTTTTCTACACGACGTCGCGCGCAACGCCTCCGCGCTGTTTGGCGACCCCAAGACATTTGAGGACGCGGATATCTGGCTGTCCGAAGGCATGGAAATCTCACTGGATCCGCAACGTAAACTGTCGGTGATCCACACTCCGGGGCACACTGCCGGAAGCGTCTGCCTTCTTATGTTGGAGGAAGAACAGCCTGTCGCGCTGTTCACCGGCGACACGTTATTCAAAGACAGCATCGGACGGACGGATTTTCCCAGTGGCAACATGTCGGAAATGCGCGCGTCTTTGCAAAGGCTGTCCCGACTGTTCGAAAAACTGCCTCAAGATCTGCCTGTGTTTTGTGGCCATGGTCCACAGACGACAGTCGGACGCGAAAAATCCTACAACTATATGATGCGTCTTTGAACGCTCACACAAGCCCAAAACAGTCAGGGTCGTCGCTGCGGGATAGCGCGGGATAATTGACGATTGATCGGCAACGCCAGCCCATACGCGAACCCCACGAAAAACACATCTTTAATCAAAAAAGGAATCGAAACCGCCAAAGCGGAGATCCACCAGGAATTCCCACTGATCAACGCATACTGTGTGACACCGGCCGCGTGACAGATTAACAGCCCCAGCGCGGGCAGCGCGAACCGTGCCGGAGCGGCTATCTTCCCGGTTATCTGCGTGGCGAATCCACAAAGAAGCGCCAGCGGGATGAAGCCAAAAATAAAGCCTCCGGTCGGTCCGAACAACGCCGCGAACCCACCTTTGAACCCCGCGAACACCGGCAGCCCGATCGCTCCCAAAAAGATATAAAGGATCACCGAAGCCGCGCTTGACCACCCGCCCAACACAAAGCCCAGCAAAGCGACCGCCAAAGTCTGCAAGGTCGCCGGCACACCGGTGGGAAGTGGTATCGAGAGCTGCGACAAAACCGCTAGAATCGCTGCGAAAATGGCTATCAGCACCATATTTCGGGTTGAAAAAGTTTGCCCAAATCCGGTTCTTCGATCCTTCATAAGACACGACCTCCCCAATGGCTTTCCGAGCCAACCGGTTTTACACAGCTATAAATGAAATCGTTTGTGCGTCTCATTGCGGATGACGCCACCGTGAAATATCAACAACGCGGAAAGGAAAATCACCGCACCGGCCACGCTCAACAAAGATGTCATGGTCGACTTCACCCAGCCGAACAACAAAAACAAAAGTGGGATCAGTCCCATCAGTCCTCCTAAGATCATATACATGATATAATCACGAACTTCCAGTGAGAAAATATGCGAAAGGACTGTCATCGTCACCATCGCCATTATACAGATAATGGGGATCGCGTATTCGAGTGACCAGCCCTTCCAACCGGCCATCCAATCGATCACTCCGGTCACGACCGATAAAATCAACACCTGCCAGGCAATCGTCTTGCTGATATTTCGACGTTTGCGCATGATGGTAATGACCACCAGCCACATGCTGACCACACCCATGATGACAAACCAGGGCCAATTTGCCGGGCTGGGGATCAGCAGTTTCAGCACGAGGCTAACCACGACCGCGACGATTGACACAAGCGAAAGCACCCGGACGGCCATATGCCGCTCGTTGCCGGGCGGTATGAACGGAAACACATCGCGAGCCAGCTCTTCCTCTTCAATCATCGTAAGAAGATCCAGTCCTTCGGACTCTGTGGGGGGCATTGGATTGCGACAAAGCGGGCAGACCTCATCACTACCTCTGACTGTGACTTTGCAGTGGTTACAATATTTCAGCATGCAGTTCCTCTCCTATTTTGACCGATTTGTCCGCTATGACACCATCCAGCATCGTCAAATTATGAGTGTCCGGTTTACGATTCACATTGGACGAGATGGTCACTTTCACATCACATTTCGTTAAAAAATTGAAAAAATGGCGCTGAATCTCCATATCCGTCATCGGGGAAGTGAAAGTAATGACCATGCGGTCGGCAAAGCTGACCGAACAAAACTGCGGACGCCGCACACTGGTCAGCACACTAAATTGATAAATATAGTCGCTCATCGCCGGATCCACTTTGATTTTGCCGACATTCGACACCGCGGCCGTGATGTTTCGATCCGACAGGCGGTGCGCGAGGCGCAACACATAGTCTTTAACATTGATTGGCACAAGGCGAACAATTGGGTTGCGGCTGAGCGCGGACTGCTTTTTCAGCAGTCGTTTCAAGCTGTCCGGTTGCAATTCACGTTCAAATTGTCGTTTTACTTCCTCGACCAGGTTCTCAAAAACCGGAACCTGACGCCAATAATAGGTGATCAGGATCGTCGCAAAAAAATTGCGTGCGGTCAGAGAGGGAAAACGTTGACGAAGGTCGACCGGCACGGAGACTGTGATCGGATGGCGTGACTGTCCACCCGGTATGTCCATACCGATCGAGTAAATGAACAGCGCGACCTGGAAAACGGTCAGTGTCACATCGTATCGGTGAGCCAGATCCAACATTTGTTGAAGCGGCATGCAGCCCTCCAGCACCGACATGCGATTGTTTTCTTCCGTCCGACCTTTGATACGATAGGCTTTGGGCAAACGCTTCTTTTCAGGCGAAGTGGAGATTTCATCAAGCTCTTTAAGTGCCTCATCCTCTTCCTCCGATTCATCGGCCGAAACTGAATCCGCGGTTTCCGATTCAAATTCCTGTCGAAGGATGGCCGCGTTTAAATCAGGCGCGGCACGTAAATCGCCCGACAAGTCATCCAGCTCGGAAATGGACGCCAATTCCACGCTCTCATCCGGCAGCAAGAATGCCTCCTGCCTCGCATCGTCAGTAAGAGCGCTCCGGAGCTCTGATAATGCGAGTTCTTCGCCTCGCTGTCCACCCGATTGATTCGCCTCCCGCTCCAATGCCTTCCGGGGCGACGAATTAGCTTTCACCCTCTCCGGATCCATGTCCAAATCGACCAGCAATTCGCGGCATTCTTCTCCTACACAGAGCGAATCTAAACTAGCTTCGCTGTCAGCTTTCTTACCGATGGAATCAAGCGGCTGATCCGCATCAGCCACCGGAGGCGTCGCCTTGTGCGGTGGCAGACTCATGGCCTTTATTTTCCCACCACGAAATTGCAACCAATTCCAATTTTCCCCCTTCTTGTCATACGGGCTTTTCTCCAATCGGGTGAGATCCGCCGCGTCACGCCCATTTCCCGCCGCCTTTTGCGGCGACTCACGGCCCGAAAACTGGCTGTATCCATCCGCCATTTTTTCGGCGAGCGAGCCTTGTATGGGCATCACAATATTCATGCGCTGCAAATGCGGATAACGCAGCAGCAAATAATAATGAATCAACACTTGAAAAAACCAAATTCCGCCGGTGCCATCCGCCAGGGCGTGAAACACCTCTAAACTGACACGTCGCCGATAATACATGACCCTAAACAACAGATTGCGTTCTTCGTGCACATATAAAGGCGCGCAGACCGGCGTCTGCTCTTTTGTCACAATCGGATCAATATTCTCTTCTTCGAGGTAATACCAAAAAATCCCTCTCCGCATCACAGAGCTATAGTGGGGAAACACCTTTATCGTCTGGTCCAGCGCTTCTTGCAGCACGGCGGGGTCCACATCGTCTTTTAACTCACAAGACAAACGAAACACTTTCGTATCTTTATTATTAGAAGTCGCCGGAAAAATTTTGGAAGCGTTATCCAGACGCACCCAGTCTTTTCTCGATTTATCCTTCACTGGCAACGCTCGCTTTCTCAATCACTCAATCGCATCACGTCAAAGTGACGTTTCAAAAAACTGATTTATGATTTGATAACATTCTACTACATGTTCATGGAACTTAGGATAGGAAATGAATCCATGGACCGCATCACGCACGCAGACAGTCTTGACTTTTACATCCTGTAGCGCAAGTTTCGCCGCGTAGGCGGTGCCTTCATCGCGCAAAGGATCAAACTCCGCCGTAATCACCAAAGTGCTTGGCTGGCCTTTCACATCGACCGCCAGCAAGGGAGCGGCGAGCGGGTTGTCGCGGTCCTCATCATGGGGCAAATAAAGATCCATGTATTCTCTGACGGTCTTTGCGCTTAGACCGTATCCGGAGCCATTCTCATGAATGGAGCGGAACAGCACATCATCTGAATGATCATTGTTTGTGGCGGGGTACAACAGAATCTGCCGAAGCGGCACAATTCGGCCTTGTTGCGCGGATTTGAGAGAGACCGCCGCGGCCAGGTTCGCGCCGGCGCTGTCACCGATCAATGTGATGTCCGACGCCGCGCAGTTCATAAACTCCGGATGTTCCGACAGTACGCGCCAAACATAGTAACAATCCTCCAAACCATTGGGAAACGGAAATTCCGGCGCGAGGCGGTAGTCAACTGAGACGACACGGCGACCAGTCTGATTGGCCATGTTCGCGCAGATATTTGTGTATGACTCGATGTCGCCGATCACCCAACCACCGCCGTGGAAAAATAGCAACACTCCGGGCCCTTCGCTTTCCTCCGGAGAAAAGATACGTACCGGGATTTCTCTGTTTTTCACCAGAATCTTAAAATCGGCGAAACGGTAGCCCGGAAGCGTCGGCGTGACCGCACGTTTGATTCGGCGAACCAAGCGATAGTCTTCCGTCATGTCCGGTTGTAGAAATGAAAAAACCCGATAGAAAACGCGTTTAATGATGTTCACGAGGTCTCCTGACCATCCTTTTGGCAGAGCAACGGTTTTTGAATGCGAGCAACAAAGTGAGCGCTCCACGAACCCGGTATCAATTTAGAGAAAAAAATCGCAAGCTTGTTTTTCAAACCGGGAATCAGAAGTGTTTTCCGCTTTATTAACCGCGGACAGGCATAACTCGCCACTTTTTCCGGAGACATCGCACCGGCCAAATCCTTTTTACCACAAGCTTGGGAAAAACGGGTGGCCACCGAGCCCGGGCAAAGAATTGACACTGTCACACCGGTTTCTTTGAGCTCATTCGCGAGCGCCAAAGAAAATGAATGGACGTAAGCCTTTGATGCGTAATACACCGATGTGTAAGGACCGGGTTGAAAAGCTCCGGTGGAGGACAGTTGTAAGATCCGTCCTCGCCGCGCGAGAAGATCCGGCAGACACAGATAGGTCAAACGGGTGAGCGTCGCGATGTTAAGCCGGATCACATCCTCATGAGAATCGAGGGACACATCCAGAAACTTCCCGGCGGCGCCCAGTCCGGCGTTGTTGACCAGAATCGACACTTGATGTCCGGCCCCGCGCACGCTGTCGAGCAGCTGATCCGCTCCATCAGGCGCGGACAGATCACAAGGAAACACATGCGTGCGGACGCCCACCAAGCTCAGTTCATCTTTTAAGAAATTGAGGCGATCGACCGAGCGGGCCGCCAACAGCAAGGTGTCCGCCGAACGGTTCGCGGCGAACCAGCGTGCGATCTCACGTCCGATACCTGAGCTTGCACCCGTGATCAACACAGTCTCGGTTCCCCGCTCCATATCATCTCCTTTATCCTTCCTCAACATGCTACTCACACCACTTCAACATATCCACGACCAAATCTTGCATCTCATGAAAGATATCCGTACAAATAGAATAATAGACCGATCGGCCCTCCTTACGGCTGACAACCAATCCACTCTCATTCAAGTATTTCATATGATGAGACAGCGTCGGCTGACTGATATTCAGCAATTGCAACAATTCACGGGCGCACATCTCTTTAGCGCACAGATTAAAAATGATCTTCAAGCGATTTCGATCGCTGAGCGCTTTAAATACAGTTTCATATTCCATCCATTTTTTTTCAGTTGGAGCGATCGATTCCATAATTGTCTATCCTTAATTAATATTCCACATGACCGACCGTTTCATCATTCCGGCGAAAATCGCGCGCATACAGACTTTCAACCACCGGCAAATCTCTCCAGCGTGGACCGTCCAAAGGTGATTGCTCTTTACGATCAAAGAGTAAAACATTGACTGTCAACTCGTCAACATTTCTCGCGTCAATCGACATTTATGGCAGTTTTTTCTGTTTCCCCTCAGTGCGGTCATGGGCGCCCGGCCCTTTGGTGGTCGGATCTTCGTTCCATCAATCAGCAACCCGGACACAAGACCGAAAGCGATCAATTTTCGCAAAAGCGCGGCCAACCGGTGGCCGCGCTGAACACCTCATGGGCGGAGCGTATCGCTAGCGAGCAGCGACGGCGCCTTCGGCCGAATGTCGACGCTGTTGACCCGGACGCGGCTTAACTTCAAGAATCATACTCGAAAAAGCCGGTACACTCACTTCAAGCTGATGGGTAAAGTCACCCAACGCCTTTTTCTTTGTTGAGATCACCGTTTTTGATTCTTTTGTCCCACCTCCGAAACGTTGCCAATCGCTGTGCAGGATCAGCTCCGCCGAAGCGGCCCGGTCATATCCAAAAACAAACGACTCCAACGGCCGATCATTCAAGTTCATGATGATGATGAGGCGTTGGGTCTCGTTGACCCGTTCATAGACATAAGCGCAGACATCACCGCGGTCGATCTCCAGCCAACGAAACGATTTCTCGGCATATTCGCTGTCGTGCAAAGCCGGCGATTCGGTATAAAGTTTACCTAGTTCCTGAAAATATCGATAAAATGAATCGTGTATAGGATAATCGAGCAACATCCAATCACACTCTTGTCCTTCATCCCATTCTCGCAACTGGCCCAGCTCGTTACCCATGAAGTTCAATTTTTTACCCGGATGAGTGAACATATATGTATAGAGCGCACGCCCTTGAGGGAATTTGTCTTCATAATCCCCATTCATTTTTTGTAAAATAGTCGCTTTCCCATGGACGACCTCATCGTGTGAAAATGGCAAAAGATAGTTTTCGTTATAAAAATACATCATTGAGAAAGACAACTTATGGTAATGCACCCTTCGCTCATGCGCCGGTCGGCGGAAAAAATCCAGAGTGTCATTCATCCAGCCCATGTCCCATTTGTAATCAAAACCCAGACCACCATATTTAGTTGGAGCGGTCACCTTCAAAAAGTTCGAAGAGTCCTCCGCCATCAGAATCGAAGTCGGATGAAGCTTTTGTAGACCATCGTTCATGTTTTGCACAAACTGCACGCCACCTTCATTCACGCCTCGGGTGGCATCTCCTTGCCAATACAAAACATTGCTGATCGCGTCCATCCGCAGGCCATCCGCATGAAACTCCGTCAACCAGTAGTTAGCCGACGACTGCAGGAAAGACCGCACCTCGCCACGGAAGAAATTAAAATTATGGCTGCCCCACTCACTGTAGCCGGTATCATCCGCCGGATACTCATAAAGAGCGGTCCCGTCAAACTTTGCCAGACCATAATCATCCAGGGCGAAATGAACCGGGACGAAGTCGAAGATAACACCGATACCGGCGTTGTGACAGCGGTCAACGAACTCTTTCAACTGGGCGGGCGTGCCATAACGAGAGGTAGGGGCGAAGAAACCGCTCAGTTGGTATCCCCAGGAGACATCACTGGGATGTTCCATAATCGGCATAACCTCGACATGAGTGAAATGGTTTTCTTTCAAATACGGAATCAACCGCTCAGCGATTTGCGCGTAATTAAACCAGCCGTTTTCATCATCCGGGTTGGTTCTCCATGAGCCCATGTGTATCTCATAGATATTCAAAGGCATGTCATAGCGCTTGCTCCGCTTCCGCATCCATTCCCGGTCGGTAAATTTGTAATTATCCGGGTCGACAATGACGGCCGCGCTCTCCGGGCGCAGTTGCATTTGTAGCGCGTACGGATCGGTGTGGTCACAATTCCATCCTTCTTTGGAGAAAACTTTATACTTGTAGCGCATGCCGACACGCGCCTCGGGAACAAGGCAGGCCAAAACGCCTCCCGTCCCCTGCCATTCCATGATATGCATTCCGGGTGTCCAGTCATTGAAATCACCGATCAGATCAATGCGCTCAGCCGACGGAGCATAGACGCGAAATTCCACTCCACGCGCGATTCCATCCTCATAAACCGGTTTCGCTCCGAAATACTGATAGGCGTCAAACATTTCACCAGTATAAAAAGATTGATCCATAAAACGCTCCTTATTAAAAAAATTCATACCTGAACCTAAGGATATCAAAAACGCAACTTTAAATGTTAGTTTGACGGTAACTATCTGTTTCGTTTGTGTGGACCACAAACAAAAGCTCCTCCTTGAGTGGGCGTCGCCCCGGCGGCGCTGCCTACTTAGGAGGAGCCCGGTATCTCCATAAAATATTTGTCTTTTACCTCACGAGTGAAAACATTTGAGACAGAATATTAATCTGTGGCCCCGCTCTTACGAACGATCATTTCACATCATGTTTGACCTTGATCGTCTCCCCATTTGAATACTCGATTTCACAATCCCATTCTCGGATATCCGCTTCGTCCAGCTCAAGAACAGCAATACATTGCGCCTTCACCTCGCCGATGGAGCGTTCCGGCTCGATGGTCATAGACGAAAGAACATACTCGATCTCCTGACGAGCCTCTGCTCCACGCAGTCGCACGCCGTCGCCATATTCGATCTCAAAGTCCAAGTCATCCACATCATAGTCATATTCCCATTCCTGACCGGATCGAAATTTGATGTCCATCTCAAATTTATTGATCGTGCCCGCTCGCTCCCCCACACCGACCTGATACTTGAAACCGATCTCCACACCTTCAGACAGCTCGATTTCAAAGTCAATCTCTTTCAACATCTCGGGAGGGATCCGCAGATGTTCTAAAATTTGACTGACCATGGCCGCAATTGGTTGGTCCAAATCGATTTTCAGGACTGACAACAGTGCTTCGATCGTTTGCGTGGCCTCCTCACCTTCAATGACCTTCTTGCCACCATTTTCAGATTCAACTTTTGCCGTTTTGGCGGTTCGATCCAGCTCGTATTCCAGTTCCTCACCATTGATCAGCTCAATCTCCAGATCCAACTCCCTGACCGCCTCCGCGTGGTAGACGAAGCCTTGATCGTTGTCCTGCTTGGACGTGGACAAAGTTTTATTTTGTGTCCGTTCGACCGTTGTCTGCTGAGTTTGGCTATCCCGTTGTTCTTCGGTGACACTCTCGGTTGGCGCGCTCGTCACGATCGGGGACTGTTGTAGCGCGCTGTTGTCCACATCCGCTGATCCGCAACCGGTCACGGTCATGATTGCAAAAACTAGCAAAGCGGTTAATGCGCTTCGTTTCACTGTCTCCACACCCCTTTCAGCCGGGTCAGCTTTACAGCCAACATAATCAAACTGTGGCGACTTGTTCCCGCAGTCGTCAATCAGCCCAGCAAAACCATCGAAACCGCCATCACCGCCATGCCCAACACCAATCCACCGATCACCAAGTGGTGATGACCATATTCTTCCGCGCTGGGCAACAATTCGTCGAGCGAGATATAAATCATAATGCCCGCGACCGCGCCGAACACCACACCAAACAGCACATCGTTCAAGAACGGCATCAAGACAAGATAACCGACCAGGCCACCGATCGGTTCGGCCAATCCGGAGAGAAGCGAGTACCAAAACGCTTTCTTCCGACTGCCCGTCGCGTAGAAAATCGGCACCGCCACAGCGATTCCCTCCGGAATGTTATGCAGTGCAATCGCCACTGTGATCGGCAGCGCCATCGTTGGTTCGCTGACAGACGCGATGAAAGTCGCGATGCCTTCGGGGAAGTTGTGTATGCCGATCGCCAGCGCAGTGAACAAAGCGGTTCTCATCATAGGCCCGTTCGTCGCCTTCACAGTATGGCTCAGCTCAATCTCGTCCGCGCAGCCTCCGGGCTTTTGAATTTCATGTGGGTTGTGTTCCGACGGGATCAGACGGTCGATCACGCCGATGAAGATCATGCCGCCAAACAAAGAGGCGATCGCCGCCCACATCCCCGACCGCTCTCCCAACGCTGCGACCAACAGCTCCTGGCTGTCCACAAACAGATTGACAAATGACACATAGATCATCACTCCGGCGGAAAACCCAAGACTGGCGGTTAAAAATTTCGTATTGTCCCGTTTGCTGAACAGCGAGATAAAACCACCGATACCTGTGCTCAATCCCGCGATAGTGGTCATCAACAAAGCATATGCAACAGCTGACATAAGTCATTTCTCCTATGTTTGATTGTCCGGTCGGCATGTCACTCCCGCGCAGGTCGCCGGCACCTCATCTATAAAAAGCATAACACATTTCACTTCGGTGAAAAGACCTGCGAGATGATTCTCACAGGTCTTTTTGTCTTATGCCAACGCGACGAGCGTCAAATAAACAGATTCATATTGGAATGGTCGTTGTCGTTGAGCATCGAGGCGACACCGCCAACTTCCACGCCGTCCAGCAGTTCTTCCTTTTTCAATCCCATAACATCCATGGACATCTGACAGGCGGTGATTTTCACACCCGCCTCGATCGCGTCACGGATCAGATCCTCAAGCGAGGTGACACCTTGTTTTTTCATCACTTTGCGGATCATCTTCGGACCCATACCCATCATATTCATCTGTGAAAGTTTGAGCTTGCTGCTGCCACGTGGCAACATTTTGGCGAACATCTTGGACATAAAGTCTCGTTGCACATGTACCTTTTCAGGTTTGCGAAGCACGCTCAGACCCCAAAAGGTAAAGAACATATTGACCTGATTGCCCATCGCCGCGGCTCCGGTGGCGATGATAAACGCGGCGATCGCCTTGTCAAGATCACCATCAAAAATAATCATGGTTTTCTCTTTCGCCACGCTCGTTTCAACCCGTCGACCGGCGCGCGCCACCGCCACCATTCCCTTTTGGACAACAGCGTAATATTTGCCGTCTTTGGCTGTCTGGGAGATCAACTTATTGCCGGTATTGTCACACCAGCTCTCGATGTCACGCGCAAATCCGGGGTCGGTCGCCACCACCTCGATGCGGTCGCCATCGGACAGTTCGGTCATTCTTTTATTGACCTGCACGATCGGACCCGGACAGCTCAAACCACAAACATTCAAAAGTTCCAGCCGTTCCAGCGAATCCTTGTCGGATTCACTCTGTCCGGTCGATGCGTCCTCGGCTATCTCCTCAATCGCAGGAGTGGAGGCAATTCCTCCGACCGGCGCGGATTTCGCGGGTTTCACCTCTGAGTTGTCCTTGGTCAGCGCTTTAAGTGTTTTAAACCCACCCAAAAGGTAGGCGGCTTTTATGCCATGCGCTTTGAGCACACGTTCGGCCACATAGCCTCGCAATCCCAATTGACATGATGTGATGTATTTCTTATCCGGATCGAGTTCGGAGATTCGTTCACGCAATTCGGAAAGAGGGATATGGACCGCACCGGGAAATTGTTCCACCATCAGTTCGGCCGGTTCGCGAATGTCAAGCAACACAACCGACGGATCGTCCTTGAGACCGACAAACTCTTCATAACTGACTGTTTCGGACAATTCGTTCAGCATGTTTTCGGCGGTATAGCCGACCACATTGACAGGATCCTTGGCGGATGAATAAGGTGGTGCGTAAGCGAGCTCCAGTTTGGTCAAATCATCGACGGTGGCGCCAAAATGGATCGCAGTCGAAAGGACGTCGATGCGCTTGTCCACCCCGTCATATCCAACCGCCTGTGCCCCCAGCACTTTTCCATCCTTCGCGTAGATCATCTTCAGAGTCAGTGGCAAAGCGCCCGGAAAGTATCCCGCATGCGCGTTCGGATGGATGACCGTCACTTCATAATCTTCGCCATATTTCAAACCGTCCCGCTTCAATTGCTTTTCATTTCTTCCGGTCGATCCACAGGAGAGGTCGAACACTCGGGCGACCGAAGTGCCTTGTGTTCCAACATACTCTTCCGGTTTGAAGCCCAGCATATTGGCGGCCACCAGCCTGCCTTGTTTGTTCGCGGGGCCGGCAAGCGGAACCATTGTCCGTCCACCTGTGTTGTAGTCATCAACCTCGACGACGTCACCCACCGCGTATATGTCGGGATCCGATGTCTCCATACGCTCGTTGACGACAACACCGCCGCGTGCGTTCATTTCAAGTCCGGCCTCCTTGGCCAGCTCACTGTTGGGACGCACACCGATGTTGAGCAAGACCATGTCGGTTTCCAACACACGTCCGGTGTCCAGCAATACCTGGCCGCCGTCGGGCGTGATGGAAGACAGACCTTCTCCCAAGTATGTCTGCACACCATGATCAGCCAGCTCATTTTCAATTAATTTCGCCATGTCCGGATCCAGTGGAGCCATCACCTGATCCGCTTTTTCCACAACGGTTACTTGAAGGCCTCTGTGTGCCAGATTTTCCGCCATTTCCAAACCAATGAAGCCCGCGCCAACAACAACCGCGGTCTTGGGCTTCTTCTCGAGGATAAAATTGGATATGCGGTCGGTGTCTTCCACATTCCATAGAGTGAACACGCGATCCCCGGGAATGCCGGGCATCTTCGGGATGATCGGAGAAGAACCTGTCGCGATCAACAACTTGTCATAGCTTTCTTCGTACGCCCTGAGTGATCTCTTGTCGTGTACGGTGACAGTCTTGGCGACCGGATCGATTTTTACCGCCTCATTCAATTCGCGTATGTCAATCGAGTATTTGTCATTGATTGACTCTTTTGTTGCGACAAAGAGCTGGTCACGATTTTCGATTTCCCCACCAATATAGTAGGGTAGCCCACAGTTCGCGAATGATACATGGGCGCCGCGCTCAAGAAGGATAATTTCCGCCTGTTCATCCAGGCGTCTCATTCTCGCAACCGCGGTCGCTCCGCCCGCCACTCCTCCGATAACTACGATTTTTGTCATGTCTCTTCACTCCTTATTTTTACACATTTTATAATATCTCTGACCGTTTCATTGTTCAGCCGATACCAGATTGTCGTGCCGTCACGCCTGGTCGTCACAATTCCCATGTCGCGCAACCGGGAAAGATGCTGCGAAATATTCGACTGGGAGGCGTCCATACAGCTGGTAAAATAAGTGACGTTGCACTCTTCCTGCTCGCATAGTTTATGTAACAGACAAAGTCGGATCGGGTGACCGATTGCCTTAAATAAAGCCGCCAAATTAATTATGTTGGATTGATAGGTCGGATCCATTCTTCACGTCCTCTCACAATACTGATAATCCAACCGTGTGGCGACCACTCGGCCACATCGTTTCCATAGCCATGATCGCCGGCTCGATCAACGTTATTTATTATAATATGATTATATTCTAACGGAAATAAAATGTGAATAGTGTTTTTCCATTATTGAATAACTTAAATGATCGTCTCCATCTGAGCGAAAATCAAGTGGGCCCCAACCGATTTATTGGTTGGGGCCCTTTATCTTGAACTCATATCATAGGAGCGCTATCCCGGCGAATTGCTGATCCACTTAAAATCAGCGGATGTCAAAACTAAGCACAGCCTCATCTTCCGCCTGATCATTTGAAGCGGAGTAGTCGGCAACAATACCAAACGCATCTTCCAGTTTTCCTTGCAACAGTAAATCGGACAAAGGATCCTCAAGCATGCGCTGGATGGTTTTGCGCAACGGTCTGGCGCCGTATTTCGGTTTATAACCTCGGCGCGTCATTAGATCTTTCGCACTATCGGTCACAACCAACTCCAGCCCACGTTCATTCAATGTCTTTTTGACATTTGTGAGCATCAAGTCCACGATCTCGCGCAGTTGTTCCTGATTCAGCTCTTCAAACACAACAATTTCATCCACACGATTGAGAAACTCCGGGCGGAACATTTCCTTAAGGACGGTATGAACTTTACTTTCCATCGCCTCATATCCACTGGCGCCAAACCCAAATCCACTTCCTTTCAAAGAAGTACCGGCGTTCGATGTCATGACAATGATCGTGTCTTTGAAATTCACCACCCGTCCGTGACTGTCAGTCAGTCGGCCATCGTCCAGAATTTGCAGCAGTATGTTGAACACATCGGGATGCGCCTTCTCAATCTCATCCAACAAAATCACACTGTACGGTTTACGGCGAATCTTTTCGGTCAGTTGACCTCCGTCATCATAGCCGACATAGCCCGGGGGCGATCCAATCAGTTTGCTCACCGTGTGCGCTTCCATAAATTCCGACATGTCGATCCGGACCAATGCGTTCTCATCGTTGAACATCACTTCGGCGAGCGCCTTGACAAGCTCCGTCTTTCCCACTCCGGTCGGTCCGACAAAAATAAACGAGGAGGGGCGATCTTTTTGACCAATGCCCGATCGATTGCGACGAATGGCCCGCGACAGCGCCGACACCGCTTTTTCCTGGCCAACCACCCGGCGATGCAGGCGGTCCTCCAGTTGCAACAGCTTCTCGGCTTCGGTTTCGGTGATGTTCTGAACCGGTATGCCGGTCCACATCTCAACCACATTTCCAACATCGGTCAGCGTCACTTGGTAGGGCCGTAACTCAGCCTCACAGTCGACGACTTTTTGTTCAATCTTCATCAAGTTTGAACGCAACGTCGCCTGTCGCTCAAACATCTCATCCGACACCGGTTGTTTGGATCGAGCGATCAATTCCTCAAGCTCCCGCTTCTCTTTTTCGAGTTTGTCCCTGTCTTTGCAAAACTCAATGTACTCAACAAGCTGAGTGTCGTTCAAATTCGCTTTGGAACCGACTTCATCCATGATGTCGATCGCCTTATCAGGCAGAAATCGATCAGAGATATAGCGATCGGACAAGGCGACGCAGGCGCGCAGCACCTCGTCCGAATACAACACATGGTGATGTTTTTCATATCGCTCACGACAGCCCTGTAAAATGGAAATCGTCTCCTCCGGAGTTGGCTCGTCAACCACAACTTTTTGAAATCTTCGCTCCAAGGCGGAGTCTTTCTCAATATGTCTGCGGTATTCGTCCAGCGTGGTCGAGCCCAGCACTCGGATCTCACCCCGGGCAAGCGCAGGTTTTAAAATATTAGCCGCGTTCATGGCACCCTCGGCGTCACCCGCGCCCATGATATTGTGGAGCTCGTCAATGACCAGTATGATGTTGCCCAGCTTTTTCGCCTCATCGACAACACCCTTCATGCGCGACTCAAATTGACCTCTGAACTGAGTGCCCGCCACCATGCCTGTCATGTCCAGCAGATAGACCTCCATGTCCAACAGTTTGGCCGGGACATCCCCATCGTTGATCCGCAGCGCCAACCCTTCCGCGATGGCCGTCTTACCGACACCGGGCTCTCCGAGCAACACCGGGTTGTTCTTCATTCTGCGATTCAGAATTTGCACAACCCTCAACAGCTCCTTTTCACGACCGATGATCGGCTCGATCTTTCCTTCTTTGGCAAGATCGGTTAAATTTGTGCCATATAAATTTAAGAACTTACGCATTCTGTCCCGTTTGCGCTGTTCCCGCTCATTCGTCTTGGCTTGACGACTTTCAGATTCGCTATCAGAATCCGTTCCACCCGCGGGCACCAGCTCATCTCCGGTTTTTTCAGATTTGGAGTCACGAATCAAGTCGCCAAACATCATCTGCAAAGCGTCGCCGATCGACTTGTTCCCGCGCTCATTCGACTCGTCCTCACCGTCGTCGGCGCCATCGTCGATATCGTCTGCCAAGTCATCCGGGTCATCACCCGACTCGTCGAACTCATCGTCCTCATCGATAATCTCATCTTCCTCGAGATCGCCTTCCAGAAAGAGCGCTTCCAATCCCCCCGTCAGATCCGGATTCTCCTTGAGGTTCTGCATCATGTCGGCAAGTTCCTCCGGCGATGTGTTCATCATCATATTCATCATCGAATCGATGTCCTGACCACCCATCGAAGAGACCATCGAGTTGATGCGTTCCTGCACATCGTCGACGTTCGAGCGACTGATCCCCGACCCTTTGAGCATTTCCTCAATTCCGGGTATGTTCATTTTAACTGAGCAACTTAAGCAAAGTCCCTCGCTGATTCGTTCGCCATCTTCCAAGCGAGTTGTGAAAATCACAGCTTCGTTCTTATGGCAATTCATGCATTTGGACATATATATTCACCTTTCGAGTAGATTCTCTTTTGATCTCATCATAATATACCGCAATATTATACATCTAATATCCGAATCTTCGATCACATTCTCAAAGAGCAGGTAAACTTTTTGTAACAAAAACGTCACCACTCATTCATTTTGCTGTGTCGTCAGTATTTTACGTAAATACATTCCGGTCGCCGACTCATTAATGGTGGCGATGTGCTCGGGCGTTCCGCAGGCGATCAGCTCGCCACCATTCTCGCCTCCCTCAGGACCCAAATCGATGATATAGTCAGCAGTCTTGATCACATCCAGGTTATGCTCAATCACTATCACCGTGTTGCCCGTCTCTACCAACTGCTGCAAAATATCGATCAAATGCCGAATATCATGCACATGCAGACCGGTTGTCGGCTCATCTAAAATATAAAGCGTCTTCCCGGTGCTGCGCCTGGACAGCTCGGTCGCCAGTTTGACCCGTTGCGCCTCACCACCGGACAACTCCGTCGACAATTGTCCCAGTTTGGTATAGCCCAGCCCAACATCCATCAAGGTTTGAATCTTGCGCACAATCGGAGCGTGGGCATGAAAAAACTCAACCGCTTCCTCAACTGTCAGATCCAGAATGTCCGCGATATTCTTTCCCTTATATTTAACTTCCAAAGTCTCATGATTGTAGCGCTTGCCACCGCATACTTCACAAGGAACAAACACATCCGGCAAAAAATGCATCTCGATCTTGTTCACACCGTCTCCGCGGCAAGCCTCACAGCGACCACCCTTCACGTTGAAGCTGAATCGTCCCGGCTTATAGCCTTTTGCCTTGGCATCCGGAAGCTCGGCGTAAAACTTACGAATCAGGTCAAACACACCTGTGTATGTGGCAGGATTCGAGCGTGGGGTACGACCGATCGGCGACTGATCAATCGAGATCACCTTGTCGAGATTCTCATACCCCGTGATCGCTTTGTGCCTGCCAACCTTTCGTCGCGCGCGGTTCAACACAATTTCCAGACGTTTTAGCAGCACTTCATTGATCAAAGACGACTTGCCCGACCCCGAGACCCCGGTGACACAGGTCAACGTCCCCAAAGGGATGTCTACATTGATCGCCTTCAGATTGTTTTCCGCTGCCCCTTTGATTTTTAATTGGTGGCCATTGCCGGCGCGGCGGTGCTCGGGTATCTCAATCTTTTTCCGTCCGCTCAAATATTGTCCGGTCAAGGAAACAGGGTTGTCACATAATTCACGCGCTGTGCCCTGAGCCACGACATGACCGCCGGACGCGCCGGCTCCCGGTCCCAGATCAATGATATGATCCGCCTCCCACATGGTCTCTTCGTCGTGCTCAACCACCAACACCGTGTTACCAAGGTCGCGCAAGTGTTTCAAAGTCCGGATTAACAAGCCATTGTCTCTTTGATGCAAACCAATACTTGGCTCGTCCAGAATATAGAGCACACCCATCAGTCCGGATCCGATTTGAGTCGCCAGGCGGATCCTCTGCGCCTCGCCGCCCGAGAGCGTTGAGGCCGAACGGTCCAGTGTAATGTAATCCAGGCCGACATCCAACAAAAAACTCAGCCGTCCTTCCAGCTCGCCGTTGATTTGCTTGGCGATCGCCCGGTGATGAGATTCAAATTCTAATTCTTTCAAATAAGTATAACTGTCTGCTATTGAGAGTTTTGTCAGCTCATAAATATTCAAATCGCCGACCGTCACGCCCAGCGCCTCGGCTCTCAGCCTGGCTCCATGGCAAACAGGGCAGGTATTGATCGACATATATTGTCCATAGTAATTTCGCAGTTCTTCTGAACTTGCCGCCTGATACCGCTGTTCAAGCGAGGGAACCAACCCCTGAAACGCGGCTCGGTAATCCTCGCCCCGGTAATACTTGCTGTTCGAGGTGTCCACATCCATTTTTCTTCCATCGGTGCCATACATGATGGCCCGCTTTACCTCGTCCGACAAATCTCGATACGGTGTGTCCACGCTAAACTCATATGTCCGCGCCAAAGCCTCGGCGAACGCCCTCCCCCAGCTGTTCGGATCATCAAAATTCCAACCACCCGCGTGGATCGCGCCTTCGTTGATCGACAGGTCCGGCTCGCTGACAATCATATCCGGATCGATATGCATCAACGTCCCCAGTCCCGAGCAATGGGCACAGGCGCCATGTGGATTATTAAAAGAAAACAGCTGAGGCGTGATTTCTCCTATGCTGATATTGCAGTGCGCGCAGGCGAAGTTTTGAGAAAACAGTTCCTCATGGATCTCATACTCCCCCTCCTCAATCGGCACCTGAAATTCGATCAGACTCATCCCATCAGACTGGTGCATCGCGGTTTCGACTGAGTCCGCCACCCGTGTGCGATTGGATTCGCGTTTGACCAGGCGGTCGATGACCAACTCAACACTATGTTTTTTGTTCTTTTCGAGAACAATTTCCTCCTCCAGCTCCCTCGTCTCGCCGTCAACTCTGACACGCATAAATCCATTTTGGCGAAATTCGTCAAACAGCTTGGCGAACGTGCCTTTGCGTGAGCGAACAACCGGTGCCATGACAATCAGTCGTGTGCCATCCGGGTAATCCATGATCTGTTTCAAAATCTGATCCACCGACTGACTTTCAATCACTCTGCCACATTGCGGACAATGTGGAACGCCCGTCCTCGCGTACAGCAGACGCAAAAAATCATAGATCTCGGTCACCGTCCCCACGGTCGACCGCGGGTTGTTGCTGGTGCTCTTTTGATCAATCGAAATGGCCGGCGACAGACCGTCTATGCTGTCAACATCAGGCTTGTTCATCTGCCCCAGAAACATCCGCGCATACGAGGACAAAGACTCCACATATCGGCGTTGTCCCTCGGCAAAAATCGTGTCAAACGCGAGCGAGGATTTACCCGAGCCGGACAGTCCGGTCAGCACAACCAGTTGTTCGCGTGGAATCTTGACATCGATATTTTTTAAATTATGTTCGCGCGCGCCGCGCACTTCGATAAATTTTTGGCTCATTTTCATTCCTTGAATTGTTAAAACATTTATATGTCAGAAGTCTATGTTGAAACTCGCTGAATACAGGTGCTTCATATTGATTTGTCTGAACAATCCTGTGTTTAGCGTGCGCCATAACCGGATCTTTAATGTGTGTCACGAAGTATAGCAAATCATGTTGAATCAAAATAGCAGATCGGTTACAGCAATTTGAATTAACGAAAAATGAACCTCTGAAAGCTGTGCCTCCAGAGGTTGTGGTGACCCTAACGAGAATCGAACTCGTGATTGCGCCTTGAGAGGGCGCCGTCTTAACCGCTTGACCATAGGGCCATGTCGAAAACGGTATGAGCTTAGTTATATTACCAAGACATGTACAAAAACGCAAGCGGATTAACAAATCATTTGCGCAAGGGTTAATTGCAATCCGAAGTTCCCTTCGGAGAGGGACTTTGTAATTCAAATTACTAAGAGGGAGTAAGTTGTTCAAATATAGGTATGATAGATTAAACATTCGTTCAGCTGAGCCGACTGGGAAAGGACGAATATCATGGCTCAATATGTACATCTACAATATGACGAACGTCTAACCATACAAAAGCTACTGGGTGAAGGGAAATCTTTAGCTTCCATCGCACGCAGTCTGAAACGAGATCCAAAAACTATTATGTATGAGATCATCCAATCTGCTGCTTGGTAAAATTAGCAAAAATGTCAAGAGACCCCAGTGATCAACTAGAGTCTCTCAACTGCCAGAATGACTCACTTTTCTGACATGCAATAGTCGCTTTGCTGAACGGTACAACTTCATAATTTGCACAGGGGCTTCGTAATTCAAAAAATAAATCTAAAACGCAGCCTCTCTTTGCTATACCTTTTTCGACTATTTCTACTGAAGTTTACCACTTTTTTGACTGTTATTGGATGTTTTAGGAGTTTATTTTTCGTTCTTCTGTATTTTTAAGGAACTTAGTTCTTCAAAAGTGGACTTACCTTTGCAATCAACGTCATTTGCGCAAGTCTGTCCGGCTGATCGTCCACGCTGATCACACGGCGCGGGATCGCGCCGTGTGTGACTCTACACAGCGATCAACCATCACGCGGACGGCGATTCTGTCATGATTTCGCACCGCGATCATCAATCGCTATGCACGATTTTCGTTTTTGCACATTTTTGTAAGCAGGACGGATGATACGGCCACTGGAAATCAATTCCTCCAAGCGGTGAGCGGACCAGCCCGCGATTCTCGCCGTCGCGAAAATCGGTGTAAACATCTCTTCAGGAATGCCCAGCATGTTATAAATAAAACCGGCATAAAAGTCCACATTGGCGCAGACAGTCTTGTTGTTTTTCTTCACATTAGCGAAGATTTCCGGTGCCATGCGTTCGGTGGTGGTATAAAGCAGGTACTCGTCCTCACGTCCCGCCTCAAAAGCCAGCGAACGGGCGTAGTCTCTCAAGAGTCTGGCGCGTGGATCGGACAAGGTATAGACGGCGTGACCGATTCCATAGATCAATCCACTTTTGTCAAACGCTTCCTTTTCCAAAATTTTGACAAGGTAGTCGGCGATTTCCATTTCATTTCGCCAGTTCTTCACATTCGCCTTCAAGTCCTGCATCATCGCGTAGGCTCTGCCACTGGCCCCACCGTGCTGCGGCCCTTTCAAAGAACCGATGGCCGCGGCCATCGCCGAATAAGTGTCGGTACCGGTAGACGTCACACAGCGCGCCGTGAAGGTGGAGTTGTTTCCGCCACCATGTTCGGCGTGCAACACCAGCGCCAGATCCAAGATCCTCGCCTCAAGCTCGGTGAACTGGCCGTCCGGTCGAATCAGATGCAAAATATTTTGTGCCGTGTTGTAATCCTTGCGCGGAGCATGCAAGTACAGGCTTTCATTATCTATATAATGGCGTTTCGCAACATAAGCATAGGAGACCAACAAGGGGAAGCGAGCGATCAGTTCAAGGGACTGACGCAACACGTTGTCCACCGATATATTGTCCGGATCGGGGTCATAGGCGTACAACGCCAGACAGGATCGGGCCAGCTTGTTCATGATATCTTTGCTCGGAGACTTGAAAATCATGTCTTCGATAAAGTTTTGCGGCAGGGTATGGTTTTCACCCAACACACAAGTAAAATTATCCAACTGCTCCCGTGTTGGCAGATCGCCAAATATGAGCAGATAGGCGGTTTCCTCAAATCCGAATCGTCCCTCTTCATAAAAACCCGTGACCAGGTCGCTGATCTCGATGCCGCTATAAAACAGTCGGCCTTCCACCGGCATCAGATCATTGTCATCCATATAGTAAGAAAAAACTTCACCCACCCGAGTCAAACCGACCAGCACACCCGTGCCATTCGCGTTGCGCAGTCCGCGCTTCACATCATAACGGTCAAAAAGGTTGGGACTGATCGGCCGATTGGCCGTCGCGAGTTTAAAGTCATCCAAAATTTGTTGTTCACGGGCCGTAATAACTTGATCGTTAAAATCCATGCGATCACCTGTACCTATCATTTATTTTCTTGTTTTGTGTAATTCAACAATCCGCCGGCTAACAAAATATCAGCTTGTCGACGAGAGACACTCAGCATCGTCTCATATGCAATATCACGAGTTATGTTTTTGACTAGGATCCGGTCCCCTCCGACCGCTCCTTCTATCTGTTCACGCACATTCTCAATCACCAGCGAGTCGCCTAATTGAAGTTCGTCATAATCACTCTCATCCGCGAAGACTAACGGAATTATACCATTATTGATTAAGTTAGCCATGTGGATACGCGCGAACGATTTCGCGATCACCGCTTTCACACCCAATTGCAATGGCGCCAACGCCGCGTGTTCGCGGCTGGATCCCTGCCCATAGTTGTGTCCGGCGATGATCATGCCACCGCCCGCCGCTTTGGCACGGGCCGGAAACTCGGGGTCGCAGGGAGTCAGACAATAATTCGCCAAATGCGGCACATTCGAGCGGTACGGCAGCAGGCTGGAATCCGAGGGCATGATGTGATCGGTTGTGATGTTGTCTTCCACCTTGATCAGCGCCTCTCCCTCCATTGTCTCAGGAAGGCGCACGTTGACAGGGAAGGGCTTGATGTTCGGACCGCGCACAACCTCGACCGCGGCGCCATCCTCCGCCGGCATCACGATCAAATTGTCATTGACCAAAAAGTCGTCCGCGACCACCGTCTCGGGCGCCTCGATGTCGGTGTCCGCCGGGTTGGTCAACATGCCGGTAATGGCGCTGACTGCGGCCACCTCCGGACTCACCAGGTACACCGAAGCGGATTTCGTGCCGGAGCGTCCATAGAAGTTGCGATTAATCGTACGCAAGGATATGCCGTTCGAGCGTGGCGACTGTCCCATGCCGATGCACGGACCACAGCCCGATTCCAAAATACGCGCTCCCGCGGCGATCATGTCCGCCAACGAACCGTCTCTCGCCAACATGTTGAGCACTTGCTTTGAACCGGGAGCGATCACCAGCGAGACGTCGTCAGCGACCGTTCGCCCGCGCAAGATAGCGGCCGCTTTGTGCATGTCCGAAAGACTGGAATTTGTACAGCTTCCGATGTGCACCTGGTCAACCTTTATTTGCCCGGCCTCGGACACTTTTTTAACATTGTCCGGGCTGCTTGGGCAGGCGACCAGCGGAACCAATTCATCCAAATTGATTTCCAGCGTGTCATCATACACGGCGTCCTCATCCGGAGCCAAATAGCTGAAATCATGCTCTCTGTGTTGCGCCTTCATAAATGCCCGCGTGACATCGTCACTTGGGAAGATGGATGTGGTGGCGCCGAGTTCCGCTCCCATGTTGGTAATGGTCGCGCGCTCGGGAACGGACAGTGTGTCGACACCCGGTCCGCTATATTCAATGATCTTGCCCACTCCTCCTTTAACAGTCATGATTCGCAAGACTTCTAAAATAATGTCTTTGGCGGAGGCCCAGGGCTGAAGCTTGCCGGTTAGGTGGACGCGTTGGATGGCGGGCATGGTGATGTAATATGGTCCTCCACCCATGGCGACCGCGACATCCAGACCGCCCGCGCCGATCGCGAGCATGCCGATGCCACCGCAAGTCGGTGTGTGGCTGTCCGAGCCCAGCAAAGTCTTGCCGGGAACGGCGAACCGCTCAATATGAACCTGATGACAAACACCGTTGCCCGGTTTGGAAAAGCGCACACCATATTTAGCCGCGACCGTCTGAATGTACTTATGATCATCCGCATTCTCAAAACCGGTCTGCAACATGTTGTGGTCGACATAGGCGACTGACAACTCAGTCCGAACATGTGGCAATCCCAGAGCCTCAAATTGCAGATACGCCATGGTACCGGTAGAGTCTTGAGTCAGAGTCTGATCGATGCGAATCGCGACTTCCTCGCCGGTTCGCATCTCGCCGCTCACCAAATGGCTCTTGATAATTTTTTGCGCCAATGTATATCCCATTTTTAACCTCCGGATACCATCAAATTAAAGATTGTACGTAGCTTAATATACAGTTTTTAATTATACATTATGATCTTTCCAATATGCGCGACAGGCATATAAAACACTTATTCTACATGAAAAATCAGCGAAATTCCACTTGAATTTCGCTGATTTACACGAAGTTCTTGCTGAAAAAGATCGAAGGTGGCGCGATGTCACCAACCCGGTTCAGCCGACAAACGTTTTACTTTCGGGATAGACCAGTGACTGATCCGAGCTTTGCTGAAAGGTCAGCCCCATCGCGAACGACGCCGGGCCGACACGCCCAAGATACATATTAAAGATCAACACGATCCAACTACCCGCGCTGAGTGTGGGGGTGCCCGCCGAAGTCACACCGACGGTGGCGAAGCCCGAAATAACCTCGTACAGGATGTCGAGAAAACTAAATCTGCCATCCCGCAAGGCCTGCTTCTCCGTTAAAGTGATCAGCATCGAGCTCACAAGCACAATGGTCAGCCCGACAAAGACAATCGTCAAGGCACGCCGCACAACGTCGCGGCTGATCCGATGCTTAAACAAGAATGTTTCGTCCCGACCACGAAAATAAGAAGTGATCAGGGCGAACAACACAGCGATGGAGGTGATTTTCACACCGCCTCCGGTGGAAGCCGGCCCGGCGCCAATAAACATCAAAATACAGCCCATCAGTTTGGACGTATCGGACAGTCCTGCCTGATCAATCGAGTTGAAACCTGCGGTGCGCAGGCTCGCCGACTGAAAAAACGCCGCGAACGGCCGTTGCCACACGGGCAACGCTCCCAAAGAATCCGGTCCGACGGAGTTTCCCTCGACAAACAGGAAAAAAACAGTTCCGACGGCCAGCAAAAAAATAGTCATCGTAAGAACCAGTTTGGAATGAAAATGGAGTTTTTTCGTTTTGCGTAGTCGCAACAAGTCATCCCAGACCACGAACCCCAACCCTCCGATAATGATCAGGAAGGCTGTGGTAAGCGTGACGATCGGGTCGTCATTCCATTTTGTCAGGCTTGAAAATGGTCCACTGAAGTCGCCCATTAGATCAAAACCCGCGTTGCAGAAAGCCGATATGCCTTGAAACACTCCTCGTCTGAGCGCCTCGCCAAACGGCATGCGCAAGGCGTATCGCCAAGTCAGCACCGCCCCGCCAATCAGCTCGCAACTCAAAGTGAAAAAAATGATTTTCTTAACTAAGTCGCGTGAAGAACTAAAGGACTGTGAGCCGATTGATTCCTGCATGGCCAACATTGCGCGCATACCGATTTTTTTCCGTGTGGCGACCAGGAAAAATGACATGATTGTGATTAGCCCCAGCCCGCCGATTTGAATCAGCCCAATGATTACAACGTGTCCGAAAGCACTCCAAAAAGTCGCCGTGTCTCCGACGATCAAACCGGTCACACAGGTGCAAGAGGTGGAGGTGAACAAAGCTTTTAGCGGCCCGACCGAGGTCCCATCGGCTGAGGCGATGGGCAACGTTAATAAAACGGTTCCGACCAGGATAACCAAAGCGAAACTCAAGGTGATCAGACGCGGAGCGCTGGACGTCAGCCAACGAAGGAATTTATTCTGTTTTTTACGCCAGACAATCTCTTCCGGCGTGACTTCGGTTGGTTTGCGATAGACAATCTTCCTCTCGTGGACGTTGAGGCGATCCTGCCCCGGCCGATCCATCCCGTCTTTCTTTTTCCCCATTTCAGAGCACAGCCTCCTTGTCGACCATCGCCTCCCAGATTTTTTCGAAATCATCAACATCCGCAACCACCAACATCCGGTCTCCGGCCTGCATGACCAAATCACCTTGAGGCATTTCAACAGTGCCGTCGGGTCGCGTAAGCAACACGACTTTCGCGTCTCCGGGGAAGGTGTATTTCAACAACGTCCGGCCGACGGCGCGGGAATCTGCAGCCAGATAAAATTCCAAAATACCTTTCGTGCTTCCCGGAATGTCAAACGCTATTTCCATTCCCGAATAATTGATTTGCTGATCGATGATATCCGCAAGGATTTTTGTGCCGGAAAAACAGCGATCGACACCAAGCAGGCGCATAACGGTGATATTTTTGGGATTGTTGGCCCGCGCCACCGTCTTATTCACGCCAAATGTCAGCTTGGCGATCTGACAGGCAAGCAAATTGGTCTCGTCCTCTCCGGTCAAACTGACCAGCATGTCCGCTTGCGCCATGCCCGCCATGGCCATCGTCTGCACATTGCTGCCGTCTCCATTGATCACCTTCACTTCCAAATCATCCGCCAAACGTTCGCAAATCCTGCGGCGCAGTTCAATCGCCGTTATATCGTGTCCTTCCGCCACCAGCAACCCAATCAGGTGGTAGGCGACCTTGTCGCCTCCGATTACAATAATCCTCATTGTCAATCACCAACTTTCGCCAACAAGAGGTGGTCACCTTCGCGCAGGTGGAGCCGCCCATCGGACAAGTGCAACCGCCCGTCACGTATGATCGCGAACGGGCTGCCATCGACCTCCGGTAGGGTGGTCAGAGATTTGCCAATCCAAATCGGCTTCACCTCTTCTGTAAAAAAGTCAACATTCGTGCCGAGAATGTTCAACCTCAATTCGGCTTCATAGGCACCCAGATTTTGAATGATGGTGTCCACGATAAGGGTGGTGGTACAGATTGGCTCCAAACCTAATTTCTCATAAATTGAAGTGTTTGGCTGCAAGAAAGTGCGCACGATGACCTTCGGCACATTAAAAACAGTCTTGGCGATCTGTCCTGCCATGGTATTCAGGTTTTCATTGTCACTCACGCATAGCACGGCGTCCGCGGTGCTGAGATCAGCTTGTTCCAGCACATCAAGGTCGATCGGAACGCCATGAATGCGCACAAGATTGACATCTTTCAGATTATCCAGCCGGGCTTCATCCCGCTCCACGACGACGACTTCCTCTCCCAGCTCGGCCAATTGAATCGCCAGTTCAGTGCCTGTTTTGCCGCATCCGATAATCACGATTTGCATGCTTCAGTCCTCCAGATTATATAGACTCCAATTCGCAATATACTACACCGTTTTGCTATTTCAAGTGCTTATTTCAAGCACTCTTCAAGTACTCTTAGGTGAACAAATGAAAACAACAAATTCCCGCGGCGACCGCGACATTCAGCGACTCCGCCCGACCCGGCATTTCAATGGTGATCTTGCGATTCACCGCGTCAAGGGTCTGCCACGTCAGACCGGAACCTTCGTTGCCCAAAACCACAGCCAACGGACCGTCGACCCTAATTTGTCGCAGATTTTCACCATCCAGCGCCGCCGCCAACACAGGAATCTGTCTTGCCGCCAGGATTTCGCAAATTTCAAGGACGCTCTCACCACGAAAGATATCAATATGGAACACCGAACCCATGCTGGCCCGCACCGCTTTATCCTGCCACGGATCCGCGGCGTCCGAGGTGTAAAAAAAGCCATCCAGCCCAAACGCGTCCGCCACACGGATCAATGCGCCCATATTTCCCGGATCTTGAATATTCTCGACGATCAGCAAACCACGATTCAGCGGTGTCTCCGGTTTGAAATCAGCGCGCGGACGATCCACCAACATAAAAACGCCCTGTGGCCGCACAGTCGCGCACAGGCGCTTCATCAAATCAGCCGACAAGTCCAGCCGGATCGGAGACGTTTTAAAAGTACCGTTCAACCATTCCCGCCATTGGGAGAAACGCCTGGTTTGAGTCTCATTCAACAGTTCGGATGAATAAACAATCGCCTGTGGCCGAAAGCCGGCTTCCAGCGCCGTTTCACAGAGTCTGAAACCCTCCAACGCGACGAGTTCGGGGAACTTGCCACGTGCCACCCGCGCAATTTTTTTATAATGCATACTGTTTTTGCTGGAAATGGGCAGAAATTCATTTTTAAAGTCAAAGCTCATCGGCAAAAAAGTCACTTCCTTCCATAAACAAAGACCGGCCATTGCCGGTCTTTCGTATTGCTCATCGGTTCATTTCGCGCCCGGTCGTCTCAGGCTCGCTCAAAGCGCCGCCTTCGCCTGCTCACATAGAGAGGTGAACGCGCTCGGGTCGGAAACCGCGATCTCAGCCAAAATTTTGCGATCCAATTGGATACCCGCTTTTTTCAAGCCATTCATAAACGTGCTATAGTTCATGCCGTTCAGGCGGGTGCCCGCGTTTATACGTGTAATCCACAGACGACGAAAATCACGTTTTTTATTGCGACGATCTCTGTACGAGTACGACAAAGATTTCATCACCTGTTGATTTGCGACCTTAAATAGTTTGCTTTTGTGACCGAAATAGCCATTTGCGCTCTTTAGAACTTTTTTATGTCTCTTGCGCCCGGTAACACCTCGTTTGACTCTAGCCATAATTATCCTCCTACACCGGTTATTCGACGCGGCGGTCCGCCGCAGTCAAAAACCATGTTGTTATTCATTAGGGATCCGTTGCTTCGCAACACGGACTCGATGTGACTCATTATTTGTACGGAATCATATCCTTAATTCGTTTCGCGTTGGTTGAGTGCGCAGTGCGGGTACCGCGCAGTTGTCTCCTGCGTTTGGCGCTCTTGGCCTCAGCTTTATGTTTCTTATAAGCGAAGGGACTGGTCACTTTCCCGGTGCCGGTCACTTTAAATCGCTTTTTAGACGAACTGTGTGTTTTTTGTTTGGGCATCTTATATCCTCCTAAATATGTTTGTTTCAGTTATAGGCAGATGAAATGGGTCAGCTGTCATGTCCGACACTGTTAAGAGTAAATCTATGCGTCGTTTATTTTTTAGTGGATGGCGAATCAATCGCGTTCAGGTACATATTCATATTGCGACCTTCCACTTTCGGCGCGCGGTCCACCTCGGCTATGTCTTTCAATTGCGCCGCAAAGTTGTTCATCACATCATAGCCTTGAGACGTGTAAGCCATCTCACGTCCACGAAAACGAATGGACACCTTGACACGGTTGCCGCTTTCTAAAAACTTGCGGGCATTGCGCAACTTGACATTCAGGTCGTGCTCTTCCGTCGAAAGTTTCAGGCCCACTTCCTTGACCTCGATCGTTTTTTGTCTTCTGCGGGCTTCTTTCTCTCGTTTGGACTGCTCAAACATGTGTTTGCCGTAATCCATAATTTTGCAAACCGGGTTGGTCGGATTCGCCGACATCAAGACCAAGTCCAATCCGGCGTCTTTCGCTCGCCGCAACGCTTCAGCGGTGGGTATCACCCCAATCATCTCGCCATTTTCATCAATCAGTCGAACTTCCCTGAAACGTATTCTTTCATTGGTTTGCATTCCGCTTTCTTTCCTGGCTATCTTACTTCCCTCCTTATGATAATTAACAAAAAAAGTTGGAACAGAGTCATCCATTCCAACACAACAACAATCGGCAAAGCCTAAGGCGAAGACATTTTCGCCTGATAATCGCTATGGACCTCTTCGCGCAGCTGGAGGTGAGAAATGAATTTCCACTTAATTTCACCAAGTTAGTATAATTGCTTTGTATTCTTCTGTCAAATGATGTTTTGCCAGCGAGGATTGCACGAGGATTGCAATCCGAAGTTCCTTTCGGAGAGGGACTTTGTAATTCAAACAGACAATGTGCGGGCCATACGGCCGAATTTATTTTTTAAACTCACGAACAGTGTCATCTTTGCCGATCATCAAAAATCCCCAATATCCATCCGCCACCAGAGAGTCCAGAAATCCGCCAATGTTTTTTGGTTTTTCGTGTAACAGCACATCATAATCCGCGCGCAAAGCTTCGGCTTTTTGCCAGGCGATCGTAAATTGCTGTGGTTCATACAAGACCGCCACACTTTTTTTCGCGTCCGGTATGACAAAACCTTCAGACATCAAAATCGAAAAAATCCGCTCGAACCCAATTGAAAAACCAACCGCCGGCACATTCTGACCTAAAAACTTGCCGATCAGATTGTCATATCGACCCCCACCGGCGATCGAACCGCGAAATTTAGTGCTCTCAATTTCGAAGACAGTGCCTGTGTAGTAGCCTTGGCCGCGTACCAGCGAACTGTCATAGACGACTTCATAAGCGCCGGCGGCAAGTTCATTACAGGTGCCGATGATGGACTGCAGGCGTTCGATCGGCGCAATCTCATCGCAGATCTCCTTCATCTTCTCAAGTGGCAGATCTCCTTGAGACAACAAGGTCGCAAGCCGCTCGACCGCTTCGGCAGGCATGTTTTTTTCGGACAGTTCCTCTTTGACTCCGACCACGCCAATCTTGTCCAGCTTGTCAAATGTCACACTCACGCTGTCCAGTGACGCTTCGGCGAAACCTAAGTTCTGAAGCATGTTGCGCAAAATTCGGCGGTCGTTGACGCGCACTTTGAAATCCGCCAGTCCGATAGCCCGCAACGCCTTGGCGGTGGTTAAAATCAATTCGATCTCACAGTCGATCGCTGAGGAGCCTATGATGTCGATGTCGCACTGCATAAATTCTCGCAATCGACCCTTTTGTGGCCGTTCGGCGCGGTAAACTTTGTCAATCTGAACACATTTCACCGGACTCATCAGCTTTGCCCGGTTCGCCGCGTAGTAACGACTGAGCGGCAATGTGAGATCATAGCGCAGGCCGAGGTCCGCCAGCTCGTCAAACCTCCGATCCTCCAACGCCTGTTCAAGCTTGTTCCCCCGTTTTAATATTTTAAATATTAAATTCAGATTGTCTCCGCCCTCACTTTTATCCAGATTGACGGCATCTTCAATCGCCGGCGTCATGATGCGTCTAAAACCATTGTTCTGGTAGACTTCTAAAATTTTGTTTTGCAAATAATCACGCACCGCCGTCTCCGCCGGCAAAAAATCATTGGTGCCCTTAACCGGTGTAATCTTCATAAAAACCTCTTCATCTCGTTTGACCTGGGCGACCGCCAAGCCGGATCGCATGTATATTGATTAAACTGTATAATGTGCTTTGTTGTGGACCACACAATTTGCCGTTTCCCAGCGTCCAATACATAGAATAAGCAATGGCATTATATCACAAGGTATGAAATGGAAAAATCAAGCACAGTGGAATTTCGCGCCTTCGACCCCACCATGTTGTTAAATTGGTTTGATGATGAAAAGAGAGCCTTCCCCTGGCGCCGAACCGGCGATCCATACGCGATCTGGGTATCGGAGATCATGCTCCAACAGACTCGGGCGGCGACCGTCGTCCCCTATTTCCTAAGCTTTATGCGTCACTTCCCAACGGTCGAGGCTTTGGCTCGTTCCACTGAAATGGCGGTACTGAAAAGCTGGGAAGGGTTGGGCTATTATTCGCGGGCGAAAAATTTGCGCGAAGGCGCGCGCTACGTGTTGGAGAATCACAACGGCGATCTGCCTCGCACATACAGCGAGATAATAAAGGTGCCCGGCATCGGTGATTACACGGCCGGCGCGATTCTTAGTCTGGCATTCAATCTGCCGATCCCGGCAGTCGATGGAAATGTGGTGCGTGTGTTCGCGCGGCTCACCGATTCCACTTGGACACAGGGGAATATCAAGGATCGAAGATTGTGTCGCCGGTATGTGGCTTCCGAACTCGAGGCCTGGCCGTCAAGCGCGGCCGGAATCAATGAAGCTCTGATTGAGCTGGGGGCGACCATCTGCGCACCTCGCCGACCGCGATGTGATATCTGTCCGTTGTCACCTCACTGCGAAGCGCGACAATCCGGCAGAGCCCATCTGTTACCTTTGCGCAGACCGCCGAAAAAGAAGCCGATTGAGTCATTGACAATCCTAATTCTCCAGAATCAAGCCTCAAAGAAGGTGCTGGTTACACAAAGGCCCGCAGACGGACTGCTTGCCGATCTCTGGGAATTTCCCAGCCTGTCCGGACATATGAGTGATGCAGAAATCCGCCGGACTCTGGTCGCGCACGGCCAAAATCCATTGCGGATTCAACATTTGCCCGCAAGACGTCACATTTTCACCCATCTAATATGGGATCTTCAAGCGTGGCACTGTGTCGTTGAGCCGACCGGGAACCGAAGTGGCGCCCCCGTGGCGTTAAAGATCAAGCCGGACGGGTTCTCCCACCTATCGCTCGTCGAGGACGGCGGTTCCGACGCTGAATGGGCGAATATGATCAGTGGCGATTGGGTCGATGCCGCGGATCTGGAACAACTGCCTTTTTCCGCCGCTTTGATTCCCTATCGTGACATTTCGCTGTTTTAGTTAAATATCGGCGTTCCGGTCAAATCAGATAATCCGATTCCAACAGACGCTCGGCGCGCTCTTTGTTTTTACCACCTTTGGCGATTTCCGCGTGGAGAAAATCAGGATTTTCCGCCACGAAGTCTTTGACAAACGCGATCGGATCGCGCGTATAGCCCTCGATCAACGCCATCTGCCGCTCATCGATCAAACCCGCGGCCAAGGCGTCGGCGAACAAAGATGTCGACACAACAGCCAGACTGATCAGCCGTACACCTTGCTGTTCCAGTATCGAGGAGCCATCCTGATCACGATCAACCACCGCCAGAGTGTCGCTAATCTCGATGCGCAACGAATTCAGGACGGGCAGCCACATGCGGATATAACTGGAAGCCTGAGTCACTAAATCCACAACATGCAACGCTTTTTTTCCAACAACAGGCGAGTCCTCGCCTCGTGTCGATTCGCCATCTGCGGTGGTGTAAACGGTGCTTCCATCTTTAAATATTGACAAATGTGGGAGTTTCAGCAGTTTCGCCAATTGTATCGAAAAGAAAAAATCGCGCCGCTCTCCCCCGGAGATCAGGTCAAATTTCAAACCTTCCACCGCCCGAACGCAATCGTCCATCACCAGGCGATAAATCTCATTTTCATGATAGCGGCGGTTCGTCTCAGCCGCTATAGCTGTTGGGAACGTCAAGGGATCGGCCGCGGCGTGTTCAATTTTCGTCAGCAAGTCCTTGGCGGACGCCTCATCTCCATATAGAAAATGAGTATTGACATAATACGGACCGAACAAACCGGATGTGTACCAAAAGGGTTCACCGGGGGGGCACACTCGAATCGCCCGAGTGGCGAACAACGCGTTGACAATTGGATGATTCATGGTTTTTCTCCTCTTTGCTCAATCACCATAGATTTAAGGTGCCGATCAATTCGCACGGCTCCTTCACCTGATGAGCCGTCAGCCAGATTTCAAAATCTCGCACAATTTGTTCAATTCCGGTGGGGGAAATCAAATTAAAGGTGCCAATCTGCACGGCGCTGGCTCCCGCGATCATAAACTCCACAGCGTCCAGCGCAGTGCGGATGCCACCCAGTCCGACCACCGGAATTCGCACCGCCCGAAAGACTTCGTTGACCATGCGCAGCGCGATCGGCTTGACCGCGGGTCCTGACAGACCGCCGGTGTTATTATGCAGGATCGGTCGCCTTGTCTCGGCGTCGATCGACATGCCGAGCAACGTGTTGATCAGCGAGACAGCGTCGGCGCCACCCGCCTCGGCCGCTCTCGCGGCGTCCGCGATGCTGGTGACATTCGGAGTCAGTTTGACCCACAGTTGCTTGTCGGTCAACGTGCGAACGCGCTTTGTGACCGATTCGATATTCGCGGGATCGGCGCCAAACGTCATCCCTCCGGTCCGCACATTGGGGCAGGACAGATTCAACTCGATGATCGGCGCATCACTCGCGTCGACGCGCCGGCACACCTCTTCATAATCGTCCTCGGTGCTGCCGGCGACATTGACAATGGTGATGGTGTCTTGCTCCAACATAAACGGCAGTTCGTTCGCCATAAAGGCGTCAACTCCGGGATTTTGCAGTCCAACCGCATTGAGCATCCCGCACGACGTCTCGGCAACACGTGGCGGCGGATTGCCCGCTCTTGGTTCCAAGGTCACACCTTTTGAGCTGATACCACCCCATATCGACAAATCCAAAAACTCAGCGGCTTCTCTGCCAAAGCCATAGGTTCCCGAAGCCGCGACAAAAGGATTTTTAAACGTGGCCGCTCCCACCTTGACGGTCAGGTCAACCTCCGGTGTCACGTCGGTTCGCAAAACAGATCGCTTGTTTTTTTCTCGTTTCTGTTTATTTCCGGAGCGGACACTCTTCTTGATCGCTGTTTTGACGACACCGTCCGACCATGAAGTGGCATCCGTCCGACACTTGTCCCGGCCATCCACTGTCATACGGGACGAAGCGAGTTCGGTGACGTTGTTATTATCTCTTTTCATTGCCAAACAACCTCCTCCGCGTCATAAACCGGCCCCTCCTTGCAACAGCGGGTATACCTCCATCCGGTTGATTGCGACGGATCTTTGGTTTTGCAGGCGCAGACCAGACACAGACCGACTCCGCACGCCATGCGCTCTTCCAAACTGACCTGACAGGACAGGCCGTTGGTTTTTGCGAATTCAGCGACCGCCCGCATCATGGGCGTCGGGCCACAAGTCAGTACGGCGCCGCCACGGCTGATTCCGTCACCCAACCGAGCTCCGTTTTCGTCCGCGACAAAGTCCAAGCGCCGTGCGACCAGCGTAATGGCGGCCAGGATGTCACCCTCGACATCCATGTCGCCGGCTTCGGACGCCACAACACAGACATCGGACACAGCTTGAAACTCATCGACCAGCACACTGTTCGCCTTGTCCCGAAAGCCAAACGCAGCTCCGGTTTTGACCCCCCGGGCGCGCAGCTCATCCAATAAAAACAACATCGGATAGACACCGGTTCCGCCGCCGGCGACAATGCAAGAATCCAAATTCTCCAACTCAAATCCATGTCCCAAAGGGCCCAACACCGAAACGGTATCGTCCGGTCTCAGCTCCAAAAGATCCGCCATTCCCTCACCTTTGGCGCGACCGCCCACCGACACGGTTCCCTCGACCCGATCCACTCGGGCGATTCCCAGTGGGCGCCGCAAAAATTGAGCACAGGACAATGCCACAAATTGACCCGGGCGTGCGGTTTCGGCAATGGGCGGACAATGAAAAGTGATCATTTTTTGAGTGTGGCTTCCGTCTGCTCTCGGGGCGTCAAGCGCGGCCACCGAGATCACGGGGCAATGGTATTCAATTTGTTTGGTCATGCGATCTTCCTCATTCGTCACAAGGCGATTCCTTTTTTAGTATGCCGTTGCCGGACGGTATTTCATGCAGCGGCAGCGTGTTTGCTTTTGTCTCTTTCACATATTTTGCGAACCGATCAATCGAAATCGGCTTCAGATCCCACGGTTGAATGCCCTTTTCCAGACATTCGACCACGGCCACCAGCGTGTCCAGCGAGGTGATCGTCGGCACTCCATGCTCAATGCAGATGCGACGAAGTGCGAAGCCCGAACTATTGATGTTGCTTGCGTCGGTCGTGTTGATCAACAACCTCGCCTGTCCGGACAGGACAAGATCTTTCGCGTTGGGCGACTCCTGATTCACTTTGCGAATCGTGCTGGTGGGGATGCCGTTGCGGTTAAGATAGTTTGCGGTGCCGCCTGTTCCATATAATTCGTAACCCAGCCGGAACAACCGTTCAGCCAGTGTGATCAGATCATATTTGTCTGAGTTGCTCACGGTCAAAATAATTTTAGAACCGGGTTTGGGAAACTTGAATCCTGAAGCCAAAATCGCCTTGTACATCGCTTCACTGTAAGTGAGGTCCAGTCCAAGAACTTCACCCGTGCTTTTCATTTCCGGCCCGAGTGCGGTGTCTACGTCATGCAGTTTCTCAAAAGAGAAGACCGGCGCCTTGATCGCGTAGACCGCCGGGTAGCGCGCGAACAAACCGGTGCCGTGGCCAAGGTTTCGAACCTTTTCACCCATCATCACCCTTGTCGCCAGATTGACAATCGGCAGACCGGTCACTTTGGATATATACGGTATGGTGCGACTCGATCGCGGGTTGACCTCAATGACATAGACCTCGTTGTTGTACAAGATATATTGGATGTTCAGCAAGCCCACGATGTGCATGGCCCGCGCCAATCTTTCGGTGTATGTGACAATGGTATCGCGCACGCGTTCCGAAATATAAGCGGGAAAAATAGAATGCGAGTCGCCGGAATGGATGCCCGCTCTTTCCAGATGTTCCATGATGCCGGGAATCAGAATGTCCTCGCCGTCCGAGACCGCGTCCACCTCCAGCTCCAGTCCCATAAGATATTTGTCCACCAATATCGGATGCTCTTGCACATCGCGTTGAATGTAACCCATGTACTCGCGCACGTCTTCCTCATTGTGGCAGATGACCATACCTTTTCCGCCTAAAACATAAGAAGGGCGTAGCAACACAGGGTAGATCAAACGTTCAGCGGCGGCGACCGCCTCCTCCTCGGTGAAAATAGTCAGACCTTTCGGGCGTGGGATTTCACACATCTCCAGAATCTTGTCGAATCGTTCCCGGTCCTCCGCCTCGTCCACACCATCCGCGGAAGTACCCAGGATGGTATAGCCCATATCGGACACCGCCTTGATCAGCTTAATCGCGGTCTGGCCGCCGAATTGACAGATGACACCGAGTGGTTTTTCATTCTCCAACACACCGCGCACATCATCCTCCGTGAGCGGCTCAAAATACAGTCGATCGGAAATATCAAAATCGGTCGACACCGTTTCGGGATTGTTGTTGATGATGATCGCCTCATAGCCCAACTGTTTCAGTTCCTGAACACAATGGACAGAACAATAGTCAAATTCAATGCCTTGGCCGATTCGGATCGGTCCCGAACCCAGCACAACCACCTTTTTGCGCTCGGTCGGCTCAGCCTCGTTTTCGGCATCGAATCCCGAATAAAAATACGGCGTCTTCGCCAAGAATTCGCCGGCGCAGGTGTCCACCATTTTGTACGAGTGGATGATGTTGAATCCTTTGCGTATCGCGCGGACCTCCTCAATCGGTTGATTTCTTAGAAGAGAGATCCAGGTATCCGTGAAGCAGCACTGCGCCGCGCGGCGAATCAGCTGTTCTGTCAAAATCGGAGCCTCCGCGATTTCTCTTTCAAGCTCGGTCAGGCTTTTGACGCGCGACAAAAAATAGGGGTTGATTCTGGTGACTTCATAAACATGATCCACACTCACTCCCCTGCGCAGCGCCTCGGCGACAACGAACAGGCGTCGATCATCGACCAGCTCCAATAGCTCTGCGATGTGCTCGTCGCTTTGCGTGGCCAACTCCTCGTTGTACAGACCCCATACATTCATTTCAAGTGAGCGAATCGCCTTCATCAAGGCCGCCTCAAAAGTGCTCCCGATGGACATGACCTCTCCGGTCGCTTTCATCTGGGTGCCGAGTTTGCGCTTCGCCTTGATAAATTTGTCAAACGGCCATTTGGGGATTTTACATACCACATAATCCAAAGTGGGCTCCGAGGTGGCGGTGGTCACGCCGGTAACCACATTTTCGATCTCGTCGAGCCGATAGCCCAACGCGATGCGGGTGGCGACTTTGGCGATCGGATAGCCGGTGGCTTTTGAGGCCAGCGCGGATGAGCGGGATAGCCGGGGATTAACCTCGATGACCGCGTAACTTCCGTTATTCGGGTGTAGGGCGAACTGGACGTTGCAGCCACCTTCTATGCCCAACGCATGTACGATATTTAATGATGCCGTGCGCAACATTTCCAATTCGCGAGCGGGCAAAGTCAAGGCCGGGGCGAAGACAATGGAGTCTCCGGTGTGGACACCGACGGGATCCAGATTTTCCATCGAACAAACCGCGATTGCGTTGCCGGCGCCATCCCGCACGGCCTCGAATTCAAGTTCTTTCCAGCCGGCGATCGATTGTTCAATCAGGACTTGATGAACGCGGCTAGCTTCCAAGCCGGCGGCGGCGATCGTAAGCATCTCGTCCTCAGACTCGGCGATACCACCACCCGTGCCGCCCAAAGTGAAGGCCGGACGGACGATTACCGGATAGCCAATCCGTCTCGCCAAAGCTTTGCAGTCATCTAAATTGTGAGCGATACCGGAAGGGACACAGGGCTCTCCGATTTCCAGCATGGTGTCGCGAAACTGTTCTCGGTCTTCACCTTTTTTAATGCCGGCCGCCGACGTCCCCAGCAATTGGATACCATGTTCTTCAAGAAAACCCGACTCCGACAGCTCCATCGCGAAATTCAGCCCTGTCTGTCCACCAAGTGTGGCCAGCAAAGAATCACATTTTTCTTCGAGCAAAATTCGCTTCACAACATCAATCTGAAGCGCTTCTATATAAACATGGTCTGCCATGTCGGCGTCGGTCATGATTGTCGCGGGGTTGCTGTTTAACAACACGACCTCCAGACCTTCTTCGCGCAGCGTACGGCAGGCCTGAGTGCCGGCATAGTCGAACTCCGCCGCTTGTCCGATGATGATTGGGCCCGAACCAATCATCATGACCTTTTTAATATCAGGACGTTTGGGCATAATCTATCCTCTTTCGTGAAACAACACGCTTTTATTCGTTTATTACATTAATTTGCATATTATAGCATTATCGGCGTGAAACTCCGCATATCAATTGCATATATTCGAAAAATTATTCATTTTCATCAATATCGCAGATCAGCCGACTCGGCTTTCGATCGCCTGATTCAGGTCTTCGCGCATTTTGATCGCCGCTCTTCGACAGGCGCCGGCGTAATCTTGCGGATCGCATCCGCTTTCATTCAAATAAGCGCACATAAGGCTGCGGGAGGCGTTGACAATCGCCCCTCTGCCGTTCTCATCAAAATTGACAGCGACGTCTTCTCCGGTCGCGCCCTGAGCGCCGTATCCCGGGACCAGAATCAAGGTGTTCGGCATGCGCGACCGCAGCGTCTCCGCCTGCCTCGGCCAGGTCGCTCCAACCACCGCTCCAACCGCGGAATAGCCCAGTTCACCAACAAAAAGCTCTCCCCAGCCTTTGACTTTGTCAGCCATCGCCTCAAAGACGTGTCGACCATCATTTAGCGCCAAATCCTGCAGATCTCCGGCCGAAGGATTGGAGGTGCGCACCAATATGAAGATCCCTTTTTCACCACCCGCACTGAAATTCAGAAATGGTTCAACTCCATCAAAGCCAAGATAGGCGTTGACGGTCAACGCGTCTATATCGTATAGCTTTGTGGACATCCCATCATTTAATTCCGTGCGGCCCAGATAGGCTTGAGCGTAGGCCGACGCGGTCGAGCCAATGTCTCCCCGTTTGCCGTCGGCCACGACCACGAGGTCGTGCTCCCGCGCGTAGGCGCAGGTTCGTTGAAAAGCGCGCAACCCGGCGGCCCCGTAAACCTCATAGAACGCCATCTGCGGTTTCACAGCCGGGACGATGTCCGCCACCGCGTCGATCAGTCCACAGTTGAAACGGAAAATGCTCTCCGCCGCGACCTCGAGCGGATCTTCAATCTCATGCTCCACCTGTCGACGAATGAACTCGGGAACATAGCTTAATTGTGGATCCAGGCCCATAATCGTTGGATTGCTCTTGTGTTTGATCTCAAGCAGTAATCTGTCTGCGAAATTAATCATTAAATACAACCTTTCCGGACACGATCGTATATTTCACGCGGCCACTCACCTCCATGCCATGATAAGGCGAGTTATTTGATTTTGACACCATCTTGAACCGATCAATTCTATAGGTCTCAGCCAGATCGGCGACGGCCACATCGGCCGGGGCCCCAATTTCAAAGCCACCACGACCAATCGCGAGCAAATCGGAAGGCGCCTTGCTCATTTTCAACGCGAGCTCACTCAAGGTCAGATGACCCGCCTTCACCAAATTCGTGTATCCCAGCGCGAACGCTGTCTCAAATCCGATCATGCCGTTCAGCGCCTTGTCAAACTCAATGTCCTTCTCATCGATATGATGTGGCGCGTGATCGGTCGCGATCATGTCAATTGTACCATCTTTTAAGCCTTCGATAATCGCCTCGACATCTTCGGGGCGGCGCAGTGGCGGGTTCACACGGGCCAGCGTGTTGAAGCCCAGACAGGCGTCATCCGTCAGTGTGAAATAGTGCGGACAGGTTTCACAGGTGACCTTGACTCCTCGGGTTTTCGCCTCACGGATCAGGCGCACCGCGCCTTTTGTGCTGACATGCGCCAAATGGACCTTCAGATTCAAATATTCGGCGAGCACGATGTCACGTGCCACTATGATGTCTTCGGCCGCCGACGGCACCCCTCGAAGCCCCATGGCTGTCGAATTATATCCTTCATTCATATGGCCGTTCGCCAAACTCATGTCCTCGCAGTGATTGATCACTGTGAGACCAAAATCACCGGCGTACTCCATGCCTTTGCGCATCATGTCCGCCGTCGAGACCGGAACGCCATCGTCCGAAACCGCCACAATGCCGGCTTCCTTCATCAGGCCAATTTCCGCCAGCTCCCTGCCTTGCTGTCCCTTGGTAACCGCTCCTATTGGAAACACGTTCACATGACCCGAGATCGCCGCTTTGCGCATGATGTAACCCACGACCGCCGCGTTGTCACAGACAGGATTGGTGTTGGGCATACAGGCGACCGAGGTGAATCCGCCATGCGCTGCGCTCAAAGTTCCCGATCGGATATCCTCCTTGTATTCAAATCCCGGGTCGCGCAGATGCGCGTGCGCGTCGACAAATCCCGGAAAGACCGCCAATCCGGACGCGTCGATCTCCACATCATAAGGACCGTCATATTCATCGCAAAAAACGCCATTCTTAAAATATATATCTCCGCTCAGTTTTTTCTCACCCAGGCCGGGGCTGATGATCAGACCGCCTCTAATTACTCCATTTCTCATGCGCCTATCCTCTCATTTCATGCTGTTTCGTTTCACATTCAGCAAATATAAGACCGCCATTCGGCAAGCCACACCGTTTGTAACCTGTTCATCAATTTTGGATTGGTCGCCATAACGGATCGGACTTGGCATCTCCAACCCGTGGTTATATGGTCCGGGATGCATGACGATCGCCTCGGGCTTGGCACAGTCCAGTATCTCGTGGCTGATGCCATAAAACTTCGCGTATTCGGCGATTGATGGGAATAGTCCGCTATCCATTCGTTCCATTTGCAGGCGCAGGCCCATAACCACGTCGGCGTCGCGGCAGGCCTCCGCGACCGAGGAACAGACAATCGCGCCACTGCGGGCGAGCTCCGGCGGCATCATGCTGCCCGGACCGGCCACACGCACCTCGGAACCAAATTTTTGCAGCGCCCAAATATTGCTGCGCGCCACCCTGCTGTGAGAAATATCACCGACAATCGCCACTTTCAGCCCTTCCAACCGGTTCAGTTGTTCACGCATGGTGAACAGATCCAGCAGCGATTGGGTTGGATGCTCATTCATGCCATCTCCGGCATTGATGACCGATGCGTCCAGCCGGTTCGCCAAAAAATGTGGTGCTCCGGCCGCCGAGTGCCGCATGACGATAAAATCGGTTGCCATATGGTCGATGGTAATCGCAGTGTCCAGCAATGATTCGCCTTTGCTGACGCTGCTGCCGCTGGCGGAAATGTTTCCGGTCGAGGCCCCCATGAATTTGGCAGCCATCTCAAATGACAGCCGCGTCCTTGTGCTGTTTTCATAAAACAGCGTGACCACTGATTTTCCGGCAAGGTGGGTCGTCTTTTTATAGCCTGACAACAGCGCCTGTTTCATTGACGAAGCGGTGTTCAATATTAATTCAATTTCATCTCGGTCCAATTGCCACATACCCAAAAGATCTTTGGATTTCAGTTGCATGATTCTACGCCTCCGTCAACTTTGCTAAAAACACCGCGTCTTCTCCATCAATTTCATCCACCAATACCTCAATCAACTCATTCCTGGCGGTCGGCACATTTTTTCCACAAAAATCAGGACGAAACGGCAGTTCCCGGTGTCCGCGGTCGATCAACGCGGCAAGTTGAATGCGCGAGGGCCGCCCCATATCAAACAGTGCCTCTATCGCCGAACGCACTGTGCGACCGGTGAAAATGACGTCATCGACCAACAGCACCGTCTTGCGATTCAGATCGACATGAATGCTGGTCGCGTTGAGTTGTGGTTGCTCACTTAGCAGGCTGAGGTCATCTCGATAAAAAGTGATGTCAAGGTAACCCACTTCAGGCTCTTTCCCCTCGATCTCGCCAATTTTCTCGGCGATCCGTTTGGCGAGCGGAACGCCCCGGCGATGGATACCGACGATGTAAAGATCTTCGGTCCCTTTGTTTTTTTCGATTACCTCGTGCGCAATGCGGGTCAACGCTCGATCCATACCCACTTTGTCCATAATTGTCGCTTTGATATTCACTCTATCCTCCCTCACCCGGCGCCGCTGAAAAACAAAAGCGCCTGCCACTAAACTAAGGCGGCAGGCGCGTCAAAAAACAAACAAAGCTGAGGATTCTTGCGGTATCGATATCGTTGAGAATCGTCCGAAAATATAATGTATGTCGTTGACCCTTGCAGCCTCACAGGACTCGTTTAAAAGGTTCTACTGGATTATAGGTCTTATTCATTTCAAAATGCAAGAGGTTTTGTGAAACCGGTCCGGGTCCGGATTGATCTTGCCGATCATGGATCGCGCAAATTTTCGGGATTATAGAATTGTTTGTGAGTCGCGGCGAATTTGTTTGACATCGTTGAACATTCTGTGCTAGTATTTTGTTCGTTCACTTGCTGCCGGTGTGACGGAATTGGCAGACGTAGCGGACTCAAAATCCGCCGAGCTAAACACTCGTGCCGGTTCGAATCCGGCCACCGGCACCAAGGGTCGCCCCTAAACACTGAATAGTGCGTGGAGGCGGCCCTTTCTCATTCCAATGAGCCGCCTATCAGCACAGATAGCCGCTTCGGATCTTTTGATTTAACCGGTAAACCTCTCTACTTCTTCTGACGGGGGCGTCCGGCTTATTATAGATACTCTTCATTCCAACTATTGGACGGATCGATCTGTGTCGTTCTTTCCGGTTCAATAAAGCTCCAATAGAAGAATTTTCTTGCCATTTTGCTATCGGGATACACCTCGTCTATCCATTTTGTCAATCGATTGGCCGCAGATTTCCCACGATGGCGATTTGACCAGCGAATGATACAGGCCGCGGTGAGAGATAGATTTATTATCATAAACACAGTCAGTAAGACACAGACGAAATCCCAAAACGCTCCTGTTACCAGAGATAGCAGTCCTCGCAGAGGCGAATATAAAAACAGATTGAATCCTAATCCTGCAAATCCCCAAACAAGTGTCATTTTGGGACTGATCAGTCCCCGGATATTCATAGTATGATCGCTGTAATCCCAGGCTTTCATTTGAACGCCAATTCGAATGACAATGCCACACAAATACTCGACAAGCGAGCCAATAAGCGCGTGGGCGGCAAATCTTCGAAGCCAATGGGCGCCGGCCACAAGGATGCTGCCTAAGTAAAACATGGGGACGCCAATTCCATAAACAATATTGAACGGTCCCCACATCGCAACTGTGTGGGTTTCCCATTTCCCATATCGAAACAGACACCAGAAGCCTTCGACAAAAACTCCTAAAACACTTCCCAGTAGGAAAAGCCAAAATATTTTCTGAAAAGTTAAATCACTCATGCGTATCCCTCCATTAACGGAGCAAGCCTCGGTACGATTCAACTCAGTAACGATTCTTAGCTCTAGGTTGTCACTTTGCAGGTTCATCAAGTTCTTCCTTTAAGATGCCGGTAAATTTACTGAGTGATTTGGCGCAGGCCAAGATTTCCTCCGGGTTCAAACGGTCCAACGCCCTTTCTTCCGCGTTATAGATTGGTGTGACAAGGTCCACGCCATATTGCCGGCCCGTCTCGGTCAAGCGAATGATTTTACGATTTCGGGTGTTGGGCACAACTTCAAGAACGGCATAATTCTTTTGCACCATATGGGTAATAATGTTGTTAACGGTTTGCTTCGGCAAAGACCATAAAGCGCAAATGTCTTGTTGAGTATATTCATCATCAAAAACCGTCAATGTATACCAAATCCAATACTCGTTCTCTGAAATTCCGATATGACTTACAGCCCTTCGATAAACCCCGGCCAATTCCTTAAACAGTTGAATCAGCGTCTCAAGTTGTTTTTCCGCCATTTGATTCACAATCATTCTCCATTCCCGGATCCACCGTCTGTATATGAAAACTAATATATACAGATCTATACAGAACAAGAGTCCCTTTTAAGACTCTTGAATATTAGTCCCACAAGGGACTCTTGTCAACAAATTATGAATATAAAATCTTAAAGTGCCGGAAACATACCTAAAATTTTGTGCTTTATTTTGACAAATAGTAGGAACCGCGGAGACTGATCAAGTAGATAAATAGCAAATGGACGGACAAAAATCACACTCCCTGTTTGAGACAGGTCTCAGTGAGCGGACAGCCGGCGCAAATCGCCTTCTTTCGACAATGCTCCTTGGCGTGAATCACAATCAACGCGTGAAATTCATTATAAAGTCGCCGATCTCGTTCAAGATTGTTTTCAAAATATGAGCGAACCGCCTCATAACCGCGTCCGGTCTCCAGTGGATAGCGCCCACAAAGACGGACCGTATAGGCGTCCACCACAAAAACAGGGAAATCAAAAGCATACAAAAGAATCGAGTCGGCGGTTTCGGGGCCCACTCCCTTTGTCGAAAGTAGTTCTGTGCGTAACTTGGGCAATGGCTCGCTCTGAACGGCCGACACATCGAAATCGTATCCACCATACCAATCCGTAACGGCCTTGAGATAAATCGCCTTCTGGTTGTAAAAGCCTGACGGACGAATGATCTGTTTCAAATCTTCAATCTCAATGTCCCTCACTGTTTGCGCAGAAAGCTCGTCGCCAAAATTGCGGATCGCCAGTTCGACATTGCTCCAAGCGGTGTTCTGGGTCAGCACAGCGCCCACCATGACCTCATAGGGAGTTCGTGCCGGCCACCAATCCGGCGCGCCGTAATATGCGAGCAGTTTCTGATATATCAATTTCAGCCGATCGGCCATTCCCGTCCTCCTTATTTTCGACGGCCGGCGCGCGTAGAGATGTAACCATCACTGAGCGTGGTATCGTCACATATATATTAGATCAAAATGGACCTGTTCAGGTATCTTTGTTCGCGGTCAATCAAGAGGAAGTGGACACCAAGACTGGATCCAACTCGGTAAACAATCAAATCCGTATTTTTTGTGCAATTTGCTGGATTTTCTTGAAGTTTACGTCTTTATTTGCCACAATACGTTTATAAGGTTTTGTCAATTGGCATACAACGCTTCTGATTGGCATACAGAGCGCTAAACGAGATGCCAGCCGATGCCATCCTTAGTTTGGAGGTATGTATGAGTTCGTTGTCGATTGTCCTGATCGCGTCATTCGCGATTAGTGTGCTCGCCTTTATCGTCGCCTGGCTGCTCTATCGCTGGCTGGTCGGTGTACGGGTTGAGAATGAGAAAGCTCTTGAACTATCCAAATTGATCCGCGAAGGATCCAACACATTTTTGAGACGAGAGTATTTTTATCTTGGTATTTTTGTGCTCGCCGTCTCCGCTTTGATCTTATTGTTTTTACCCAAACCCATCTGGCTCGGAAACGCGCTGGACAACATCGTCATGGTCATCGCCTACATCAGCGGCGCAATATTCTCCGCCTTGGCGGGTAAAATCGGCATCGCCGTCGCTACCAAGGCCAACGTGCGCGCGGCCGAGGCCGCAGCAAAACACGGCATCCGCCTGTCCTTTCTGAGTGGATTTCGCGGTGGCGCAGTCATGGGCATGGCGGTCGTTGGGGGCTGTCTGTTCGGTGTCTGTGGCGTTTACGCCCTGACCAAGGACGCGACATCTTTGCTGGGATTCAGTTTTGGAGCCAGCACACTGGCGCTGTTCGCCAAGGCGGGCGGCGGCATATTCACCAAAACCGCCGACATCAGCGCCGATCTCGTCGGCAAGGTTGAGCTGGGACTGCCCGAGGACGATCCGCGCAATCCGGCTGTCATAGCGGATAACGTTGGAGACAACGTCGGCGACGTCGCGGGAATGGGAGCGGACTTGTTCGACTCCAACGTGGCGGCGATGGCGGCAGCCTTGGTCATGGGAATCACGCTTGACGCCCAGACCGGCGCGCAGACCAACACAACCGCTGTTTTCGCCTACGCAGCAGCGGGACTGTTCGCTTCGATCATCGGCGTGGCCACGGCCAGACTCAAAGAAGGAACCAGCCCAACGGTGGCACTAAATTCCAGCACCTATGTCACGACAGCCATATATTTGCTGCTGACCGCGGGATTGACCGCCTTGTATGATTTTTCCTGGCGAGTCTGGGGCGCCGCCGCGATCGGTCTGTCTGTCGGAATAATCATTGGTCTAACGACCGATTACTTCACCAATGACGCGCGCCCACCTGTGCGCAACGTCGCCAGGATGTCACAGTCAGGGCCGGCGTTCACAATTCTTTCGGGCATGTCCTATTCGTTTATCAGTGTGCTGCCCTCGATGATCGGCATCGCACTTGCCGCCTTGAGCGCCTATTTAATCTGCGACCCACTGGGACCGGGCTATGCCATGTATGGTATTTCCATGGCCGCGGTCGGCATGTTGTCCATCGTCGGCATGATCGTGTCCAACGACGCCTATGGGCCGATCGTCGACAACGCGCGTGGCCTGGTTGAGATGGCTGATCTGGGCGAGGACGCGCTGGATGTCACCGACGAGCTTGACAGCGCCGGAAACACTGTCAAAGCGATCACCAAAGGGTTTGCGATTGGTGCCGCCGGTTTAACCGTCATTTCCATGTTGGGAGCTTATATGAACGAGGTGAACGTCGCGGCTATTGAAATGGGGTATATGCAGGCGGGCGAGTCATTCCTTAAAGGGTTTGATGTCCTCGATCCATTGGTGTTCTTCGGATTGATTGTGGGAGCCGCGATACCGGCCGTATTTTCCGCGATGCTGATGCGCGGAGTTGACAGAAACGCCGAACGCATGATTGAGGAGATCAATCGACAGTTTGAAGAAATTGACGGTTTGCGCGAAGGAAAAGAAGGCGTGACACCGGAATATGACAAATGCATCGCCATAGCGACCGATGGCGCTTTGAAGGAGTTGATTCCCGCAGGGTTGTTCGCCATGTTGTCCACACTTGTCGTGGGCTTTATCGGTGGTGTTTCAGCGATCGGCGGATATCTGGTCGGCAACATCGTGGCGGGATTGTTGATTTCCCTGTTCATGTCGAACGCGGGCGGTCTGTGGGACAACGCGAAGAAATACGTGGAATCCGGGAACTTTGGCGGCAAAGGATCGGAAGCACATAAGGCCGCGGTGGTCGGTGACACAGTCGGCGATCCATTCAAAGATACCGCCGGACCTTCGATCAACACACAAATAACCGTCATCTCCCTGCTTTCCTCTTTGATGGCGGGAATCTTCCTGTCCTTTTCAATCTTTGGATGACAGGCGAGCTTCCGCTATCCAAGTCCGCTATCCAAGAGAGAGACGGTCGGGGAACCAATCCGGTTGCGATCCAAAATTCGATCCGGGTATCCGCCCCGAAAGTCAATTCGATATCGGATTGTCCTCTCCGCCGAGGACGGCGCGCTTGAACGCGTTGCCCCGCTCGGCGAAATTCTCATAATGATTATAGCTGGAAGCGGCCGGCGAGAGCAGACAAATGGCGCCCGGACGGGTATGCCGGAACGCGAGCTCCACCGCCGCTTCCATCTCCCCCACCTCATAAATCTCAGGGTGGGGATCATGGGCCGCGCAGAGCCTCGCCAAAATCGTTCCCGTATCCGGCAGACAGATCAATACGCGCACCGATGAGGAACGGATAAAGTCCGCGAAATCAGAATAGTCCAGCCCTCGATCCATTCCACCCACAATCAACGTCTCCACCGTTTCGAGTGTCTCAATCGCAAGGATCGCCGACTCGGGTATAGTCGCGATTGAATCGTTGTAAAACTCAATTCCGCGGACTGTGCCGATGGGCTCCATGCGATGAGGTATGCCGGGGTAGCGCCGCACACCCTGGGCGACGGCGTTTTCATCCACGCCGGCCGCCAGCGCCGCCGCCGCCGCCAAGGCCGCATCACACGCGTTGTGCAATCCTCGCAAAGCCTTGTTTGCATTATGGAACAACAGGCGCCCATTTCTTTCACAAGCGACGACGTCATAGCGATATTCCGGCAGGGGCGTATCACCGTGATCAACAAAAGAATCCGAGGCCGCGCTGTCATCCATTCTCTTGCGACCGACCGAGACGATCCGTCCGCCGGCGAGAGGCAGAGCTTTCTCCACGATCTCCGGTTGATCCGCGTTAAGCACAAACATATCATCTTCTTTTTGACCGCGCACAATGTTCAATTTGCTGTCGACGTATTCCTCATACGAACGATAATGATCCAGATGTTCGTGATAAAAATTTGTGATGACTGCGACATGTGGCGCCCGAGTTACAAATTGCAGTTGATGCGAGGACAGCTCGAGAGCGACCCGGCTGTCAGCGGTCAGGGCGTCCATCCGCTCAAAAATCGGCGTCCCTATGTTGCCCAACAGTTCAGCTTTAAAACCGGCGCAGCGCAACATTTCGTAGATCAGGCTGGTGGTGGTCGATTTCCCCTTTGTGCCCGTGACGCCAATTACCTTGCGTGTCGGTCCAAACCTCAAAAACAAATCGACCTGCCCCGTGATCTCCGTATTGGGGAAGGCGGCCAACACCCCGGGGCGCAACCATTTCTCGGTATGTGCGGCGAACGAGATGCCCGGGCTTTTCAGCACGATGTCATACTCGCCTAAAGAGTCCATATATGTCTCACCTGTAAGCAGCTCCGGACCGCAAGGAAGAGAGCGAACCAACGCTTCCGGTATGTGAATCTCGTTTTTATCCGCGACGGCAACAGCCACGGGTCGCACCGAACGCAGGTGCTTGGTAATCCACTCGAGCGATGAGTGGCCCTCGCGTCCGTAACCCAATATTAAAATTTTCTTGTCGCGCAGATAGTCTGCCACCGATAAGCGGTTCATATCTTCCAAAAGCGGCAAAAATTCCGCCGGCACTCTGTTTCTGGTATGAAAAGTGGTGAGCGGATCCGGCCAAAGCGGATCGTTATATGGAAACCCTTCGCTGTCAAGGCAGACTCCGCCAATCGTGCCATCCACACACTGCCCAAGGTAACGTTTCAACAGCACCGGCAAATCAGCTCCGGCAGCGCCCTTCGAACGCTGTTGACCGATGCCCGGTCCATTCAGATCGCGCCAACGCCCGATCAACAAGTTCAGCGCGTATCTCACCTCGCCGACCGTCCCGACACATTCAAAAGCCTTGACCTCCACCGCTCCATCCAACTGATCCAGCACATCGGCCAACCTCTCATCGGCGAACATGTCTTTTCCAAAAATCTTTGTGGCCGTGTCAAAACCGACAAATGGCGCGATCATGATCGCGATGAACAGGCATTTGGCGCATTCTCCACACCAGATGTTTTGTTTGCTACCCACATTGCATGAGCGAAACACATTGAAATATTGGGAATGGGATGCGAAGTCGCGGGCAATGCACAGTTCATTGAAAGGGCGCAACAGGCTGAAATAGAAAATCGGTACACCTAAGTAATTCCGCGCGTAATTCTGAAACGCCTCTTCAAATTCCGACGTCTTGCTGAATTGATGATTGACGTCGGTCCCCGGCACACTCGACTCATTCGCCGACGCTTCGTTGGACAACACAATATATTCCGCGCCCACAAGATATGCGCAATAATAAGCGGTGAACGCGACCACTGCGGAGAACGGTGTGTGTCCGTTCAGATAGCCACGGCGATTCAATTCCAGCATCATCGGATCCAACGTCCGCCGCGGGCACAGCTGTTCGCTATCTTTGTAACCCGCGATCCGCATGCAGTCCCGCGCAGCCCGCGTCGGATTGATCGCGAAAGTCAGGTTGTTGTCTTTCAATGTAGACAGTCGCTCCAAAGTGACAACCGAGTCTTTGCCCCCTCCAACCGGAATTAAATTTAGTTCCGCCGATCGCCACTCCGCGTCCGCCCGGCGCGCGTCATGGTCGCTGCGCAAGGTGGTCACCTGTATTGTCATAAATGTCTCAAAATCCGCCGCGATTTTATTTTGGTAAAAAAACTCACCCAAGCCGCCGAAATAGAGGTCCTTCCACCAGGCGATCTGCCCGGCGTTCAACCCACCGCACTCGATCACCACGTGAGGCGAACAGGTGGTCTTCCAATAACTCACCAATTCAACCATGCCCATGGAAAAAGCCAGCTCATGCGCGGTGCGGGACAAAGGATCGTTCAACAGTTCCAAATGTTCGGTCGGGATGTTTATTTCAGGATGGAAGTCAGCCAATCCGGGAATTTCAAAATGCCAGACAATTCTCACCGTTTTATTTTCAAAAAACATGTCAAAGGACTTGTAAATGAATACCGGCCAGATATCTCTGAGCTCCTGATAGGTTTTCATATGCGTGATTGTGACAAGGTCAACCGAGCCGGATCGGCCAAGCGCCCCGCGCTCCTTTCATTTATGGCAGTTCTCCACTGCTATGTAGTTCATTATACCGTTCAACCGAGGCGAAGACTGGTAAAATATGCCTTGACACTCGATAATCTGATATTGACAATGAATGGTAGGAGGAAGGAAAGGAAATGAATTTCGATCAAGTCTGCGAACAAAGTGGCCTACAGCGGGAAACCGTTCGGTATTACGTTGAGTCCAAGCTGCTCGCCCCCCTTTTTCCGCGCCGTTATCTCCCCGAAGAGGGCGAATACGCGGATGAGGATGTCGCGCGTTTGCAGGCGATCGCCAATCTGCGGCGCTTGAATTTCAGCATCGACGACATTCGGCTGTTATTGCTGGACCCCACAAAGAGCAAACAGCTCACCGAATCACACGTGGAGGAATTGGTCGACACTCAAACCATCACCGCTCAACGCCAAGAATATTTGAATCAACTGGCACCCTCTAAGTTTGAAACCAGTGATCAAATAATTGATTATTATCAAAATTTGAATATAGACATTCCGCTTCCGCGCCGCGACATCAATCAGGACGAAGGACAAAAAGTTCGTTCCGACATCGCCGAGCGGACTCAACAAATCGAGGAGCTTCTGGAACAATTGAACAAGTCCGAACATCGGCGCAAAACAACGAATCGTGTCTTGCTTGTTCTCGTGATCTTATTTCTGCTCACTCTGGGTTGGATCATCGCGCCGATTTGGATGGTTTATCTGCCCAAACCTTAGGCCTCGCCGTCCAATTGTGTCAAGCGCTTCGTGCAATGAAAAGGAGAAGGACATTCGACCGTTACAAGGTTTTTGTCCAAATGATTATGCGAAAACGAATTGTCGGGCTGTGTGCCTGTGTTGTGCTCCTCGGCCTTCAACTTACGGCTTGCGTGGGCGGAGTGGATTCGAGTGATTCTTCCATATTGACACCCATTCCACTAGATCAGGTCACCATCGACGTGGTCAGCTCAGCCACAACCTCCGATCCGGGCGCCGTCAATCCATTGGACAGCATGGCTGTGACTTCGCTGGAAGTCTCAGCCGACGCATTCGATGAGCACCCGACCGATACCTGGACTCAATGGCCGGCGGAAAATAGCTTGCCCTGGCAGCTCCATTTGGACATGTCCGTCTATGAGAATCGTGCCCGAACCGAGCAGGCGCTCGACGGCATCACCGTTATTTTAGATCCGGGCCACGGTGGTAAAGATCCGGGAGCGATCGCCAACGATGAGACCGGAGTGGAAATTTTAGAGAAAGATCTCAACTTGCAAATCGCTTCGAAAATGGAGTCCGAGCTGCGAAAACTGGGCGCCAAGGTGATCATGACACGCCAAAATGACAGTTGGGTATCCTTGTATCAGCGTGTCGTGGTTGCGGGAAATGCGTCCTTGGAACAATGGGTGTCGGCAGCGACGAGTTCCGGTGTGGACGTCTCCTGGGTAAACCCTTTGATTAACAATATGCAGGTCGTCTACGACATCAATGATGACACCTTGGAGAGCGAGGGGCGTGGCATGTTCCAGGGCATGGGTGTCAACTCCGATGTGCGAACCTTGTTTGACGCCGAGCGTCAGACGCCGAACATTATTTACATCTCTGTCCACTGCAACAGCACGAAATTGAATCCCGACACCAACCATGGCCTGCAGGTGTATTACAGCACCAACCAGTCGATCCACGAAGCCGAAAACGAGAGCATTATGACCCGACCCGACGATCCTGACATCTTGCCCATCAATCCAAACTACCAATGGTATGATGATCAATCCAGACAACGACTTGCCGAACTCGTGTTTAGTCACACGACAGGACAACTTCCGGACTTGTTAAATCATGGTGTAAATGGAATACGGACCGGAAACTACGCCTTCACCCGTGAGATAAACATCCCCTCGATTCTGCTCGAATGCGGATACATGAGCAGCCCCGAAAATTTGGCCCTCCTGATGGATGATGTCAGTCAACAAAAATTGGCGGAAGGCCTGGCGGATGCGGTATATCAGTATTTTTGCCCTCAGGTTGTCGACGAGGTCGACTCCGAACCCGTCACAGGTGCCAATTTGTCGACTCCCGAGCAGAATGAAAGCGTGATCGCCGACAGCGACTCGCAACCCGGCGAATCGCTAACGGAAACCACGCTTCCCTAAACAAATTCGATTATCAAAGAGGTCTGCGCGGGCCTACGCGCTGTGACACGCCAACCACAGCCCTCATGAATTATTGATTGTTTTTCGCCGCTGCGAAGACCAGATCCTCCTTGGTTTTGCTGGCGGCTTTCGCATGCTCAAACTCCGCTTGAATCTCCGCGGATGGCTTCTTGGTTAGTAGGGAAACAATCACAATCGCCAGGCAGGAAATTAGAAAAGCCGGCAGCAGCTCATACACATCCAGCGCTCCACCCAGCGGACGCAGCAACAGCTTCCAGATGAAAACCATAGAGCCGCCCGCGACCATGCCGGCGACCGCGCCCGAACGAGTGACCCGCTTCCAAAACAGCAGGAACAACATGATCGGTCCAAAAGTGGCGCCGAATCCCGCCCAGGCAAATGATACCACCTGGAAAATAATTGAATTTTCATCCAACGCGATGAGCATCGCAACGATCGAGATCAACACCAAGGTGACGCGCGACACGATCATGACATGTCTGTCGGTCGCGTCTTTTTTGAATACACCTTGATACAGGTTTTTCGCGACGGAAGACGAAGCGATCAGCAGATAGGAATCCGACGAGCTGATCGTCGCGGCTAAAATACCCGCCATCACCAGTCCGGCAAGAACCGCCGGCAACAGATTGGTGGACATGACGATGAGTATGTTTTCCGACTGAGAGGCTGTGCCCAACGCCGTCGGAAACAGCGCTCTGCCCATGATTCCCATGACAACCGCGGCGAACAACGAGATAAATACCCAAACCGTCGCGATGCGTCGGGAAGCGGTCAACTCATTTTTATGACGGATCGCCATGAAACGCAGCAGTACCTGGGGCATGCCGAAATAGCCGAGCCCCCATGACATCGTCGAGACGATGGTCCTTAACGTGTAAGGCGTGGCCGTGGGCTCAAACTGGGGCACACCCGCCTGCACTACCTGGGCTCCGTCTTTCAGCACCGGAGACGCCATGCCGAAAAATTCCAAAAATCCCGGAAATGCGCGTACATTCTCAACAACCTGACCCACTCCACCGGCCGCGATAATCGCAGTGCCGACGATGGTGACCAACGCGAAAATCATCACGATCGCCTGAATGAAATCGGACACACTTTCGGCGAGGAAACCACCGATCACGGTGTACAGCACAACAAACACCGCTCCGATCAGCATCGCTAAAAAATAGGAAATATTAAATAACGCGCTGAACAATTTGCCAACCGTCACAAAACAGCTCGAGGCGTATACAGTGAAAAACACCAGTATGAACAACGCCGAGACCGTCATCAGCACCGGTTTCTCCTCTTTAAATCGTTTCGAGAAGAACTCCGGCAAAGTGATGGAGTTGCCGGCGACCTCCGAATAACAGCGCAGGCGTTTGCTGACGATCAGCCAATTGATATAGGTGCCAAGGCCCAGTCCGAGCGCCGTCCAGAACGCATCGGACAGGCCCATCCAGTACGCGACGCCCGGCAGTCCCATCAACAGCCAGCCGCTCATGTCGGACGCTTCGGCGCTCATGGCCGTGACCCAGGGTCCCAAAGTCCTTCCCCCCAGAAAGAAGTTTTCCGTGCTGGCGTTGGCGCGTTTAAAAAAGAACACACCCACACCAATGATGATCAACATGTACGCGATCATCGTGATCATAATTTTGATTTGATCATGACTCATACCTTTTCTCCTTGTGAATAATTTGCTTCTGTTAACTTAATAAAAAAAAGAGATCTGAAATGCCTTTGGTACAATAGTTTCACCACAAAACAGGTACCTCCCTAAGGAAAGGAGCAAATCAGATCTCATGAAAAGTATACCATCTAATCTAACTTGTCCCCGCTGTTTCTCTAAAAGCCTTTACCACTTCGGTAAAGATAAAAAAGGTAATCAGAAGTTCCAGTGTCGCAATTGCATGAGACAATGGGCACCTGCCAGTAAGAATAAGAAGGAAGATTTTCAAAGAAAGTACCCTCCTTGTCCTAAGTGTGGTAGGGCTAGCTTCCTGCACCATGACTACAAGCTGTATTCCAACTTTCGTTGTGGAGACAAGAAGTGTTACCACTCTTTCTTTGTTGTAAAGCTGGTTGAAATTCCATCCTGCTCGTCTAAAGTTATTCCGCTAGAGCAGTTCACAATGAAACGAATGCGTCATCCTTTCCATCTTGTTCTAACGGCTCTCATCCATTACTTTATTGGCAATTCCACCTTGAGAAAGGTTTCTGAAACACTTCGACTCGCACACAACATTGAGGTGTCTCATGTCACAATCTCTAAGTGGTGTAAACGCTTCGCGCCTGCTCTCCTAGCGGCAGCTGAACCTTACAAGAAGCAGATCAACCTAGCTGACTCTGACGAATGGCATTTTGACGAAACCTACGTGAAGATCAAGGGCAAATGGTATTATCTCTGGCTTGCCATGGATTCTGAAACAAGGATGATTCTGGACTTTCATCTGTCACCAACCAGAGATACTACGTCCGCCTACTCTCTCATTCACAGCTGTCAGGAGCAGTTTGGCAATCCACAAAGCATGTTCGTCACAGACAGATATCCCGCTTACCAAAGAGCGTTCGATCACCTTGCTCCCTGTGTTGAGCACCAGCTCGTCGAAGCGTTCTCTGATGATATTTCCAACAATGTCATGGAAGCGTTTAATGGCCAGTTTAAGGCTTGGTATAAGGCTAAAAGAGGCTTTGACTCTTTTGAGTCTGCTAACATCCTGATTGCGCTTTATATCTTCTTTTACAACTACATCAGACCGCACCAATCTCTCTTCAACTGGACTCCAGCTCAGGTTGCCGGGGCACAGTACCAAGAAAAACAAAGGAGAGCCTGTCTTCTGATTGCTTAGGCATATTCAGTTCTCAAAGTTCAATTGAATCTCTTTCGAGATTTCTTTCGCATGTCCGGATTTTATTCTTTCGCTTTCCTTACATGCTTTCTTTGTGCTATCTTCTTTTCAACTGGTGAATCCTTAAGTTTCTTCTGAATCTTTGTTCGCCAATTGCATTTCAGATCTCTTGTCTCTCATCTTTAATTAACAGAGCCAATAATTTTTTATAAAACACGTCAGATATTATAGCAAAAAAACAAGTGGCGGAGAATTTGTCGTCCGGTCGTTTTTTTCGCAAAAAAATAGTATGATAAAACGAACGTTTACGGTCCGGCGCTGTCGTCATACTTGGAAGCGTCAAGACGCTCTATGGGAGGCGCGAAACGAATGGACTTGAACAAAAAAAACGTGCGGACGATCCTTTTGATTATCTTGTTCGCGGTCGCGGCGCACTGGTTGTTTCAGAATTTAGGCTACATTCCCGATTTTTTCCGGACGGTCACCTCCTTTTTATCGCCTTTCATCATCGGCTGCGCAATCGCCTATATTCTCAATCTGCCGACCCGTTTCCTTGAGAACGTCCTATTTCGAAAAGAATGGAAAAAGGGCGACTCCATCCGTCAACGGATCAAGCGCCCCATCTCAATGATATTAGCTACCATCCTGGTGCTTGGCGCTTTCATCGGAGTCATGGTGATCGTCATTCCCCAATTGATCACCGCGCTGCAAACATTGATCGCCAACCTGCCAAACGCCATCTCCCGGGCCCAAACATGGTTGGATAAATTTGAGTTTGACTCCCCCGATATCAGCAATTTCATCGACTCGATCGGCTACAGCATTCAGGAGCTGTCCTCATCGCTAACCAAATGGCTGACGCAAACCGCCACTACATTGATCAACACCACTCTCGAATATTCCGTCACATTGATCCGGTTTTTAGTCAGCTTTTTTATCGGCTTAATCTTTTCATTCTATCTAATCATGAGAAAAGAGAAGATCGGCATGCAGGCCAACGCTCTGCTTTACGCCGTGATTCCCGAATCGCGGGCCGACAATGTGCGCACCTTTTTCACGCGCTCAAACCGGGTCTTCAGCAGTTTTTTGTCCGGACAGGTTTTGGAGGCCGGCATACTCGGCCTGTTGATGACCGTAACCTTGATCGTGTTTGACTTTCCCTACGCCCTGCTGATCGGCGTTTTGATCGGCATCACCGCAGTCATCCCCATCCTTGGCGGCTGGATTGGCGGCGTAGTCGGCGCAATTTTGGAGCTGACGGTTTCACCGCTGACCATGGTCTACTTCATTATCGTGTTTTTGGTCGTGCAGCAATTTGAGGGCAATGTCATCTATCCGCGCATGGTCGGCAAAAAAGTCGGCCTGCCGGCGATCTGGGTGCTGGTAGCTGTCACGCTGGGCGCTTCGCTGGGCGGCGTGTTCGGCGCCTTCATCAGCATTCCGGTCGCCAGTGTGATCTATGAATATATGTCGGACATGGTGGCGCGCCGCCTTAAGAAGAATCGAATCCCGGCCGACAAGCTGATGCCCGCGGACAGCGATATGAAAACCTCATTGATCAAACGTGAGGCCGATAAGACAAGGTTGGAGACGACAGACGCCGGAAAGACGCATAAGGAGTCGGAACAAGCCGAGAAATCCTGGTGGGACCGGGTGCTGGACGCTTTGAAGCGCCCGCAGGAAGCACAAAAGGAGAAAAAAGAAGCGAAAAATCGAAAGGACGGCGGCGACAACGAACAAAACGAATGATTCTAATCTCCTAATGCGCCGCCTCCGCCCGACCCAACAAATGAGCGATCAAAGCGACATCCAGACGTTGCCCTTCCTGTTGCTGTCGACGCACGCCTGCACAAATCGGACACCGTCGACACCATCTTGAATTTTCGGATAAAAGTAGTTGGACTCATCCTTGACAATCTTATTTTTCTTGTCGATCAGATGGCGGCAGTACTCATGGTAAATATTGGCGAACGCTTCATAAAATCCTTCGGGATGACCGGCGGGTATCCGCGAAATCGCGCGGCTTTCCTCACAAAGATAGTCGCGGTTGGCGGAGTAAATCTGCACAGGTCCGTTGACCAGGGCCACATGTAAATGAGTCATGTCTTCATGAGACCATTGAATCGATCCTTTTTCGCCATATATTTTTAATTCGATAGTGCAGTCATGGCCAATCGCCACATTGCTGGTCCAACACAGGCCGTGCGCGCCACCTTCAAGGTCCAGGATGATGCGGGAAGTGGTTTCCAGAGGTGTTGTCTCAGGGTAATAACTAAAATCCGCCAACACCCGATTGAGCTTTAAGTTGGTCATCGCCTTCACCAGATAATAAAGATGAACGCCTGTGGCGGCGGTGGCGTTGGAACTTCCGGCTATTTTAGGGTCTGAAAACCATGCGGCATAGTTCTTTTCACCGCTGTGCAGGCCGAGCATCATCCAGTCCTGCGGATACAACGCGACCACATCAATGACTCGTCCAATCGCGCCGGACTCGATCAGGTGGCGGCATTCGCGCATGATGGGATAATGCGCGTAAGTATAAGTAACGCACACCTCCCTGTCGTTTTGTTCGGCGATCGACTTGAGTTCTTCGGCCTCGGCGACAGTCAGTGTGAATGGCTTTTCACAGACCACATTGATGCCGTATTCAAGAAAACATTTAGCCACTTCATAATGTGTGTGGTTTGGTGTGACGATGCTGACAAAATCAATACAATCCGATCGCGCGGATTCCAGGCGCGCCATTTCGCGATAGTCGGCGTAGATGCGATCGGCCGAGACACCCCAAAACAGCCCATCCTGAATGTTTCGTTCCCGGTCGCGTGTGAAGCTACCCGCCGCAAGCACCGCGAGATTGTCCATGGCAGCCCCTCTTCGGTGACTGTTGCCGATATTTCCGTCATTTCCACCACCAACCATGCCAAATTGAAGTTTATTTCTCATCTGCGCTTCCTTTCCTTCAGTCCACGTGTTTTCACTATTCTTCTATAATATCTCAATTGATCCATAGGGGCTTCGCCCAAATGGCAGGTCGGAATTTGTCTGACGAAAGTGTAGGGTGAATGGTGGTCTGTTATTCGCGTAAATGTATGCTCATTATTACAAATGTGTAAACAAAGCATTGGTTTCGTTAACTGATTAAATCTCAATTGTGCTACACTTTTGTCTGGTATCAAAGGCATTAGTATACCTGTGACTCATTGCGACGAAACGCGACTAAATGCGGAGGAATAGTCTATGTCCATAGCTTTGGCTACCATCATTGTATTAATCCTGGCGGTTATTTTCGTGAACGGATGGACAGATGCTCCAAACGCCATCGCGACCGCCGTCTCAACCCGATCGATCACCCCCAAGGGCGGCGTCATCATGGCCGCCATTTTTAATCTGCTGGGCGTAATTGTGATGACCCTGATCAACTCCAAAGTGGCGGAAACCATCAGTAAGATGTGTCGGTTCGATCTGGTTGGCACCGAAGGTGGACAAGAGCCCACTATTGTGCTCGCGGCGGCGATGTTCGCGATCGTCTTGTGGGCGGTGATCGCCTGGTTTTTTGGCATTCCCACAAGCGAAAGTCACGCCCTGATCGCCGGTCTGACCGGCTCGGCGTTCGCGTTGGGTGGTTTGCGAGCGATCAGCATGTCTGAGTGGGGCAAGGTTTTGATCGGTTTGGCCATCTCGTCGGTGCTGGGCTTCGCGTTTGGCTATGTCTTCAACAAAATTCTTGAGCGAACCTGCCGAGGGCTCAACCGCAAAAAAGCGAATTCCTTTTTCCGTTTTGGTGAAAAAATTGCCGCCGCCATCATGGCTTTTCTGCACGGTGCGCAGGATGGGCAAAAGTTCATCGGTGTGTTTTTATTGGGACTATATTTAAACGGCATTGTGCAAAAGACACCCGACGGTTTTTTTGAGATTCCATTCTGGCTTATGCTGCTTTGCGCGGTCGTCATGGGGCTTGGCACCTCAATCGGTGGCTACCGCATCATCAAATCGGTCGGGATGGACATGGTCAGGCTTGAGGTTCATCAGGGATTCGCGTCTGACATCGCGGCCGCAGCCTGCCTGCTGTTATCCACGTTGTTTGGCATACCGATCAGCACAACCCATACAAAGACGACCTCGATGGTGGGTGTGGCCTGTTCCAGGAGAGCGTCAGCCGTCGACTGGAATGTGGTGGGCGAAATGTTTTCGGCCTGGATCATCACTTTTCCCTTCTGTGGTTTTATCGGATATCTGATGGCAAAAATATTTATGTTTATTTTCTAACAAATGGAGGATGGCGATATGGCTTTTTTTAAGAAAAAAGAAATCGATTACTATGAGCGTTTTGACCAGGCCGGCAGCCTTGCGACCAAAGCGGCCAGACGACTGGAAGAATTGATGGACGACTACACCGACGTGGCTAAAAAAGCGACAGAAATACATAATATCGAAAATGAGGCCGACATCATTTATCATAAAACAGTCAAGGATCTTTCACGTGCGTTCATCACCCCGATAGACAGAGAAGACATCTTGCAGATCGCCGGCAACATCGATGACATCGTTGACTATATTGAGGACATCGCCAACATGATGGAAATGTTCTCAATCCGGCAAATACCGCAGCCCGCCAAAGATATGACCGCTCTCATTGTCAGATCTTGTACCGCGCTGGAAATGACGGTGAATGAATTCAGACACTTTAAGAAATCGCATGAGCGTCTGGCCAAGCTGATCATTCAGGTAAACCAGTTCGAAGAGGAGGGCGACCGTTTTTACCGTCAGACTGTGAAGGATCTGTATCTCACCGAGACCAATCCCGTTGAACTGATGAAATGGAAAGAAATCTACGACAAGATGGAGGATACACTTGACGTCTGCGAAGAGGTCGCCAATTTGTTGGAAGCTATGGCAATAAAGAATAGTTGATTCAAGCCGGCGGATCACGCTCAGCCGCGTGCGGAAGGTTGACGCAAAAGTCTCTGATAAATTAAATCATCCTCTTCTTTAAAAACGGTGAAGACCACCGCGAGAGAACTGCCTGTTTTATTCTTATAGTCCTCAACCGTTTCGATTGCGATTTGCGCGGCCACTTGGTTTGGAAAGTGAAACTCACCTGTGCTGATGCAACAAAACGCGATCGAATTCAGTGCTTGCCGATCCGCCAAGTCCAGGCTGGAACGATAGCAGCAAGCGAGCTGTTCACAGTGAGTGTGTGTCAGCTCACCGGATACGATCGGTCCAACGGTATGGATCACATGCCGGCTGGGCAGATTGTAGGCTTTTGTGATTTTCGCTCTTCCTGTCGGTTCGGAGGCTTTCTGTCGTTCCATGATTTTGGCGCATTCCAAACGTAGCTCCACACCGGCAAACGTATGAATCGCGTTGTCAACACAGCCGTGAAGCGGGCTGTAGCAGCCGGTCAATCCACTGTTGGCGGCGTTTACGATGGCGTCGACGCTAAGTGTGGTGATGTCTCCTCTCCACAAATAGAGGTCATCTCGTACCGAAACCAGGTCTTTAAGATCGGTAATCCCCTTATTTTTAATTTCTTTTTTTAGAAAATCACTTTGTAGTTTTCGAAAATCATCACTTATCGGGCAAGGTCGCCTGACGTTGACCAGAGAGCGAAACAGTTCCCACTGCGCCACCTCAGTTCGAGAAAACGCCTCCGCCTGCTTTCGCAGCCATGGCATGTCATCCAAAAGTTGGTTGTTTAGCCGGGTCAATTGTTCCAGTCTTGTCATCCTTCAGGCTCCCAATCAAAACCAATATCGATAGATGTGGTTATTCCATCAGCATTCATTCATCGGCAGCTATTGTTAAATCATCACGCCACAGAGGACGCTGATATTTGCCCGAAGATCGCGCCAATGTCTCCATTGATACAAATAGCTCGATCCGCGATCTCCCATGAACAGGCCGCCTCACCATCGTTGACACAGGCATAGGTCGCGTTTGGATTTGCCGCCGTCATCCGCCAAAACGGATATTTGATGATTCCGGGCGTGTTGTATCCCACTCCAATCTCCAAGAAGAGTATCCGTGTCCCCTTATGGCGGCGGATGAAGTCGTCATAGCGGGCAGCCGCCTGACGCCAACCCGCGTCCTCAACAAAACGATCGTCTGAGCGAAGATTCATCATCAAAGGACTGCCGCAAACCGGACAGAGGGGAATCAGACCGGAGGGGACGCGCATGTCTTTCTGTTCATCAACCATACGTTCGATCCACTCCTTGTTGTCATATGTCCTTCGACAACAAGGCTCGGAGCACTGGAACAGTCCGTAATCACCCTGAGTGTAGAACAAACGACTTTGATCAAACCTAGCCTTTTGAAAGCAGTGGTCCACATTGGTCGTAATGACAAAATAGTCTTTACCTCGGACCAACCGACGCAACTCCTCGTAGACCGGTCTTGGCGCGTCCTCATAGCGGTTGATCTGAATGTATCGACTCCAATAGGCCCAATATTCCTCAGCGGTCTGATAAGGGTAAAATCCGCCGGAATACATGTCATGAAAACCATATTTCGCTTCAAAATCTCCAAAGTGACGTTTAAATCTTTCCCCGGAATAAGTGAAGCCCGCCGAGGTGGACAGCCCGGCCCCCGCGCCAATCACTATGGCGTCCGCCATCTCGAGCGCGATTTTCAATTGTTCCAACCCCACGCCGGTTTCGACACCGGTGAAGGTAGCGGTTTTTTTCTTGAACAACATCTACGCTCACCACCTTTTACGACAATTTCCAGACATCGATGCCCGCTCTTTGATCAAACATACAGCTTATTTTTTCCTCGGCTGGTGTCAACACGATCTCCTCGGTATAGCTGATCCACGCCTCTTCCAAATGACCGGCTGTGACGCCAACTTCACCGTCGTCGGTCAGATAGGAAAAAACCGCGTGACTGTGGGTAAGCAGCTCTTCGTTTTGATCCGTCAGGATATTGCCCATCAAGGAGATCATCTCCAACATTCCACTTAGGTCATGCTGAATGAAATCTTCTCTTTCCGTGATCCAGGTTGACAACACCGCCGCGTCACAGGCTCCGATCCCTTGAAAATAACCGCCTTTCACCTGTTCTTGAGCGCACACCCTTTTGATTGTTTCCACCACCTCTTCACCTTTGTCAACTCGCAGATAGATGGTGCTTTTCTCTCTTCTATAGTCCATTTACAGTTCTCCTATTATAAGTGGCTTCATGCGCGGCCCGATATGGTCACTCGATCTTCACGACAATCTTTCCATCGACACCACCCGTGTCCAGCGCGACGCAGGCATTTTGGATATCCGAAAAAGCAAAAACCGCTCCGACACGTGGTTCCAGCCGCTGTGATTTAATAAAGCTGAAAATATCATCGATTATCTCTTGTGTTGGAAAATTGCTAAAAAATCCGGTCAGATACACACCGTTTGGAATCTCCTTGATCGGATCAAATCCATCCAGTGCGTACACACCTCCCAACACGCCGGTATTGCAGACAACGCCGCCGGGCTCAACCGCTTTCAGGGTGTCCCGCAACGTCTGCGGACCAACTAGCTCCAGCGCCTTTGTCACGCCTTCAAGCGTTCCGGCCAGCGCACCTGTGTCCACCAGCCTTTCATCCGCTTCCGCTATGAGTGGCAGCTTGGCTTCACGGTGGGTGGTGGCGATCACCTTACAGCCCAGTGCCTTCGCCAGCTGCAGCGCGGCATAGCCCAGCGCGCAGGTCGCTCCACGGATCAACAACGTGTCCCCGGAGCGCAGCCGCAGACACTCAAATAAAGAGCCCCAGGCGGTAAAATAAGTCTCCGGCACGGCGGCCAGCAGATCCCAGGGCAGATCTGAATCGATGACAAACACCTGATTTGTCGGCAAAAGGGCATATTCCGCATAGCTGCCGTTAAAACTCCTGCCCATACCGCCCATCAAGGCGACCACCTTTTGTCCCACAGCGAAAGAACTGTCGGAAGGATCAATGATCTCTCCCACACATTCAATACCCGGTATCAACGGTTTTCGAATATAATCAGCCCGAATTTCCGAAAGGCGCAAAATCTGTTCGGAATGGTTCATACCAAACGCTTTCACTTTAACCAGAACCCAACCGGGACGTGCCCGCGGTATTTCCGTCTCCTCCGGGCGCACCAGCTCGGCCGGTGTGACATCACACAATATAACTGCTTTCACAGGTCTCGATCTCCTTCCAACACTGCGGATCTTCATCATAAAAATTTCCGCTTGTACCCTTGGCGACAGCCGGGCAGCCGCGGCAATAGGGCAGCAGCTCACATTTGGAACACTTTTGAAACCGGCTGTAATCGCGGTACTCTTCCATCTGACCGACCCATACATCCGCAAGTCTATCTTCGAAAACATTGCCTACCTTGCTGTCTTTCACACGTCGGCAGGCATAAATATCGCCGGTGGGAAGAATGGTCAGATGACTGTTGCCGCAGTTACATCCCCCATAGATCATCCCGTCCTCGGCATTTTCAGGAATTTTGAAAATGCCTTTCTCGTATTCATACAGTGTCCAAAGATGATCCTTGCGGTTGAAATAAGTCTGACAGCCCTCCGCCTCGTATCGCTCATATTTTTGGTGGCAAAGATCCAACAAATCCCGATACTCACCGGGTGTCATGCCGGCATCCACCTCATCTCCGGTTGGGCAATAGCGGGCGAAAGCATAAACATCCGCGCCGGCTCGCACAACGGTGTCAATCAGGTCGGGAATTTCTTTAATGTTCACGCCGGACACCGTGGTCATGATCACAGAGCGGATGCCCGCCCCATTTATACAACCGATTTTTTCAATTGTCTGATCAAAGCTGCCCGGTTTTCTGAACCAGTCGTGTGTTTCCCGCTTACCATCCAGCGACAGTTGGTATTTACGACAACCCTGTTCCTTAAGTCGTTGACAAACTTCATCATTAAGATGAAATGGATTACCAAGTATGGTAAATGGAATGTCGTGCTCCTTAATCAGCTCCAGCAACCGCCAGAAATCGGGATGTAAAATCGGATCTCCGCCTGTAATGTAAAAGTAAGGTAGGCGATCATACACCTCGCAAAAATCCAGGCAGTTATAAAATGTATCCTCTATTTGCCGCCAACTCATCGAGTCCAGTGGTCCGCAGTTGTTTTCCGAAAAAATGTAGCAGTGCTTGCAGCGCTGGTCACACTCATCTGTGATATGCCATTGGAAGGCAAAGTATTTTTTCATTATGATCTCCCCACTATATATAGGCTTCTGTTAACTTAATAAAAAAAAGAGATCTGAAATGCCTTTGGTACAATAGTTTCACCACAAAACAGGTACCTCCCTAAGGAAAGGAGCAAATCAGATCTCATGAAAAGTATACCATCTAATCTAACTTGTCCCCGCTGTTTCTCTAAAAGCCTTTACCACTTCGGTAAAGATAAAAAAGGTAATCAGAAGTTCCAGTGTCGCAATTGCATGAGACAATGGGCACCTGCCAGTAAGAATAAGAAGGAAGATTTTCAAAGAAAGTACCCTCCTTGTCCTAAGTGTGGTAGGGCTAGCTTCCTGCACCATGACTACAAGCTGTATTCCAACTTTCGTTGTGGAGACAAGAAGTGTTACCACTCTTTCTTTGTTGTAAAGCTGGTTGAAATTCCATCCTGCTCGTCTAAAGTTATTCCGCTAGAGCAGTTCACAATGAAACGAATGCGTCATCCTTTCCATCTTGTTCTAACGGCTCTCATCCATTACTTTATTGGCAATTCCACCTTGAGAAAGGTTTCTGAAACACTTCGACTCGCACACAACATTGAGGTGTCTCATGTCACAATCTCTAAGTGGTGTAAACGCTTCGCGCCTGCTCTCCTAGCGGCAGCTGAACCTTACAAGAAGCAGATCAACCTAGCTGACTCTGACGAATGGCATTTTGACGAAACCTACGTGAAGATCAAGGGCAAATGGTATTATCTCTGGCTTGCCATGGATTCTGAAACAAGGATGATTCTGGACTTTCATCTGTCACCAACCAGAGATACTACGTCCGCCTACTCTCTCATTCACAGCTGTCAGGAGCAGTTTGGCAATCCACAAAGCATGTTCGTCACAGACAGATATCCCGCTTACCAAAGAGCGTTCGATCACCTTGCTCCCTGTGTTGAGCACCAGCTCGTCGAAGCGTTCTCTGATGATATTTCCAACAATGTCATGGAAGCGTTTAATGGCCAGTTTAAGGCTTGGTATAAGGCTAAAAGAGGCTTTGACTCTTTTGAGTCTGCTAACATCCTGATTGCGCTTTATATCTTCTTTTACAACTACATCAGACCGCACCAATCTCTCTTCAACTGGACTCCAGCTCAGGTTGCCGGGGCACAGTACCAAGAAAAACAAAGGAGAGCCTGTCTTCTGATTGCTTAGGCATATTCAGTTCTCAAAGTTCAATTGAATCTCTTTCGAGATTTCTTTCGCATGTCCGGATTTTATTCTTTCGCTTTCCTTACATGCTTTCTTTGTGCTATCTTCTTTTCAACTGGTGAATCCTTAAGTTTCTTCTGAATCTTTGTTCGCCAATTGCATTTCAGATCTCTTGTCTCTCATCTTTAATTAACAGAGCCATATATAGCATCGGTCTGGCCGAGTGACATTTCACACACTCCCGGCAAGATAATTCCTACCGGGAGCGGATGTGGAGCTAGACGACTTATTTATCGTCGGCGCCACAGGCAGAACCACAAGCGGTGGGTGTTTCTTCCGGCTTATCGCCGGCGCCACAGGCGGACCCGCAAGCCGCGGGTGTTTCTTCCGGAACGTCACCGGCACCGCAGGCGGAGCCATTAGAGGTGGAACCGGTGGCCGGCGTGCTATTCCAGCCAAACAGATTTGAAAGTGCCATTAACCTTTCCTCCCTTTCAGTATTCAGTGAACCTTTCAGTCCACTGTATTCACTATTCTACGGGGCATGTAAATGCCCACAAGTACGCACTTTTTTGTAACTTAGTCAGTTGTCCGCATTTTTTTCACTTTTTTTGTTGTATGTTGTTCGTTATTCAATGGAGGGAAGGGTATTTTCGGATCACCGTCTGTTATGATAAAACTTAGATAATATTTGAGTGTAGCATTCTAAATTGAATGCTGCATTTAAATCACGGAGGAATCTAAAACATGAAGAAAAAAGATGAGCTGCCGACTTGTCCGGTGGCGACCACGGTGCAACTGATCGGCAGCAAATGGAAACTGTTGATCATACGCAATCTTCTCGCCCGCCCATGGCGTTTCAATGAACTGCGTAGAAGTCTGGACGGGATCAGTCAAAAGGTATTGACGGACAGCCTGCGTTCCATGGAGGCGGACGGACTTATCACCCGCACTGTTTTCCCCGAAGTGCCGCCGAGAGTCGAGTACGCTTTGAGTGATCTGGGAGAATCCATGCGCCCAATTATCAGCGCGCTGGAAGAATGGGGAATTGATTACAAATCAAATTATGAAGCCAAGTAACCTAGACTGCTTAATCTTGTGGCGTGTGCGTCCTTACTCACGACAAGCGGCCTCAAAGATGATCGCGGCCAATGCGATATTGTTGCCGACAGTAAATCCCTATTTCATTCGTTGCGGTTCAAAGCGATGGAAAACCTCAGAACAGATAAAAAAACAAAGAGAGAGATAACTTTTATACTCTCTCCTTGTTTTTTGGCTTGCTTGGAGTGTATAAATAACTTTGTGTAAGTCATCAGCTGGTAAAATAGAAACTAGTTGGAGGACAGAACAATGGCCAGACGCGAACGAAAATCAGACCGACTACCGGAAGGGTGGCTACAGGGATTCATAGAAGCCTACGACATCCAGACTACTGACGACATTAAAGAGGCTCTAAAAGACCTTGTTGGTGGCACGATAGAAACGATGATGGAGGCAGAACTGGAAACTGATCTGGGTTATGCCAAGCACGACAAAGAGAACAAAAAGACAAACAACAGTCGAAATGGCAGCTCATCGAAAACGCTACGCACGGAATATGGCGATGTAACAATCGCTGTTCCCCGAGACCGTGAAAGTGAATTTGAGCCAAAGATCGTTCCCAAGCACCAGCGGGAGATCAAAGGTCTGGATAAACAGATCATCTCAATGTATGCCAAAGGCATGAGTACAAGGGATATCTCAGCTCACATCGAATCCTTGTATGGAGCGGAAATTTCGGCGGAAACCATTTCCAAGATCACAGATAAAATTCTGCCGGAAATTAAGGAATGGCAGAATCGTCCACTCAAGCCGTTGTATGCCCTGATGTTCTTTGACGCGATCCACTATCCGGTACGGACAGAAGGCATGGTACGACAACGCGCCGTCTATATCGCGATTGGCGTGGACATGAATGGTGAGCGAGACGTCTGCGGCCTATGGATTGGCGAAGCTGAAAGCAGCAAATATTGGCTGAGCTGTATGAACGAAATGAAAAATCGCGGTGTCCGCGATATTTTGATCTGTTCAGTCGATGGTCTGAGCGGATTTAATGAGGCGATTCACGCAGTCTATCCCCAAACGGATATCCAGCGATGCATCGTACACCAGGTCCGAAACTCCATGCGTTATGTCCCCTATAAGGACCTGAAACTCTACACCTCAGACATGAAACGAATTTATCAGGCGCCAACGGAAGAAGTCGGTCTGATGGAGCTGGACGCGTTTGAGGAAAAATGGGGTAAAAAATACCCAGCAGCTCTGAAATCCTGGCGTGACAACTGGACAGAGCTCAGCACCTTTTTTAAGTATCCACCCGAAATTCGTAAGCTCATTTACACGACGAACAGAATTGAGAGTTTCAATCGAGGCCTGCGAAAAGTCACCAAAAGCAAGGCCGCCTACCCGTCCGATACCGCCTTGCTCAAATCCTTGTATCTGGCGATTCAGGACATCACCGCAAAATGGGGTAAGATTCAAGGCTGGGCCGGCATATTTGGGCAGCTGATGATTATCTTTGAAGACCGTATCCAGCCGGGAGACTACAACTGATTGCAGATTCAGATACTGTTTAACTTTACGGGCAGCACATGCTCCTGTTAAACTATGCTAACGTAAAATCACCTGCCTAACGCTGATAAACAGGCAACAAGCAGGCGATTTGACACATGATCATTTGATTACTACTGATGAATACACAAAGTATCTGATACTCCCCTTGCTTGCATACGACTAGGGAGCTTCTACAAGCAAATTATAGTTTTCACCCTGGTTCCGCAATTCTTAACGAATCTGTTATCCAACTTGTACCAATGGTTGCATATTTCATGAACATTCTCTCCGGCCAGATGTTTTCTTTCCCATATTATTTATTTAAACCGTCAGGTCTGGCAACCATATTTCCAACGCACCATCGCTTTCAATATTAGAAAACGATGGTATACAGCCTGTTCCTGCGTAGGCTTATTCCTGTTTATTTTGTGGCATATACAACCTGCTTTTTATGGTAGGAATCTTCCAGCATATCCATTCCAACAGACGCCATCGTTCCGTCGTGCATTGTGATTTCCGGCCGTTTGCCCTCCTTGATACAGCGCACGAAATTCACCATCTCCAGTGTGAACGCCTCTTCCCACCGTTCCAAAAAACCGCGCAGGGATTCATCGATCACGCTGAAGTTCTTATAAATCTGCAACCGCGTCCTGCTAGGATTAAGACCAATACGCAGGGTTCCTTCTGTTCCCACGATTTCTGTCTCCACATCGCATTGTTGAGCCGTGCGGCCACAGTAGAAGAAAGCACATTTTCCGTTGTCAAATTCCACAAGCGCCCAACCGTTATCCACATCCCCGAATTTGTCGAATTCCTTGTTAACATAACTGCCGCCCAATGCATAGGACGATTTGAATTCGCCGCCCAGAAACCACCGCGCAAGGTCTACGTCATGGACGCTCATTTCCTTGAAGAAAGATGTGGCCAGTCCCACTTTGTGCCTTTCAAGGTGAAACGGAATCACATCATATGGATCCAGGCTGTATCCCCTGAAAAAGATAGGTTCCCCGATAACACCTTCGCGTATTTTTTCATTGCTTCTGCATAGGAAGGATCATATCGCCTCATGAACCCTACTGTAAAAATCTTATCGTGGCTTGCAAGTATGTCCTGTATCTCATAGCACTCCTCAGTTGTCTTGCCTACAGGTTTTTCGCAGAATATATGTAATTTTTGTTCTACCGCAACCTTTATCTGTTCCTTGTGCGTTGCGATGGGCGTCGCCAAAACAACGCCGTCTATTTTCCCACTCGCGGCCATTTCTTCAAAGCCGGCATACCCAAAAGGCACATCAAATTCCGTTTTCGACTTCTCTACCAATTCCGGCATACCGTCACACACAGCGACAAGCTCCGCATCCTGTATTGCGTTGATATGGCGCGCATGCATCATTCCCAGCGCCCCAACACCCGCAACTCCAACTCTAACCTTGCTCATCTTTATCGCCCGGCGTCTTGCAATCGCCACCTTTCCTGTAGACGTTTTTTATTTCTCGCACTCTGATACCTTCACCCAGCGGTGCTCGTCCGCCGACTTCAGCATAGCATCAATATATATGTTCACCTTGTATCCACTTTCAATGTCCGGCTTCACTTTCCTGTTTTCCGCAACCGCCATCAACATTTTGTGTGCCTGTATTGTCATTAGGTCGATATAGCTGATGCCCAACCCGGCTTGTGTGCAGAATATCCCATACTCGCCATGCTCCGGCATGCCGCGCACAATCCTAAAGCCCTGATCCTTCGCATCCGCATTGTGATCGTACACCTCCAACTCGTTCATACGCTCCTGGTCAAAACGAATCGCGCCTTTCGTCAGTTGCACGTCGAACCGTTCTCCTACTTTGTTCCCAGGAGAAACACGGCTGGTAACAAGCGTTCCCATTGCGCCGCTCTTATAGTTGTAGATTACATTTGCCTCATCGTCGTTTTTGACCGGCAGCATTTTGGACGGATCATTCAGGTCGGGCCGCTCCGTATACAGTATCCGCGTATTCGCACAAACGTCCACAATATCGTCTTCCAAAAGATAATCGGATATTGCCATAATATGCGCGCCAATGTCCCCCAGTGCGCCGGACACCGGGTCGAACTGCCTCCACGTATGTGGAATATCAGGACTGGCGCTGTACTCCATGTCATACTGCCCGCGGAAGGATACTACCTCGCCCAGTTTGCCGGACTTGATCAGCTCCTTTGCGTATACCAGCATAGGGTTATTTATGTAGATGAATCCAACCATGGATATGTTGCCATTTTGCATCACGGCATCCAACCCTTTTTTGGCGTCTTCACCATTCATCCCAAGGGGTTTTTCGCAAAATATTGCCTTACCCGCCTTCGCGGCGTCAATCACCAACGGAATATGGAACTGGTTGGGCGTGGTGATAAGTACAATTTCTATATCCGGGTCATTGATCACATCCTCAGGAACCGCGCTCCATTTATTGAATCCATATTGCGCACAGACCTTCTTTGCCAGCTGCCCATTTGTATCCGCAATCATTTCCAATACAGGAACGACTTCCACGCCGTAGTGTTGCTGCACATTGTTGTATGCGCGCGCATGTGTTGTTCCCATCCACCCTGCGCCAATGATACCCACTTTGATTTTTTTCATTTTTATTTCCTTCCCAGCGTTTATTCCCTCCAGCTTATCTACAAATCAGAATATTTTGCTTGATTTAAGCAGACAAAAACCCACGACACACAACACATCTCGCGTTTCATGCATAAAAATTTGTTCAATATTATTACTTATAGCAGTTGAAGTTCGTTATTTCCCGACCTCTGCTTGAATATCCTATTTCAGCGTTCCCATACCTATTGAAACCAGATATTCGCCGATGGCTTTCTGAACCGGCAACGGTTTATCAAAATCGGTGGGATAGCAGTCCTGCTCTACGATCGCGTAACCATCGAAGTTCACCTTATCCAGGCTTTCCTTGAGCCGCGGCCAGTCTATCTGCCCCTTGCCGATATCCGCCCATATGCCTTTTTTAGTCGCCACGGGGAATGTATCGCCTTTCTCCCAAACCTCGTTTTTTACATCTTCAACCAGATCCTTGAAGTGCAGAAAGCTTATCCTATCGCCATACGCCTCAATGAAGCGGTACACATCATTTCCCTTGCAGTATATATGGTGACCTGTGTCAAAGCACAGCATCACATCGTCAGGACTTGTTGCGTCCAGAACTTTTTCTATCTGAGCTTCATATTCCACATGCGTTCCCGCATGCGGGTGGAACACAGGCTTGATGCCATATTCCTTTGCCACCCTGCTCAGCTTCACAAGGTTTGTTATCAACATTTGGAACTTGTCGTCCGAAAGCGTACTGGGCTGCAGATGCTCGCCTGTTATCAGATCGTCATACATCGCGTCCATAATGATATAGTATTCGCCGCCGATTTTCGTCAGCAGGTCGCATACCTTCCTCGTGTGCCCTTCCGCCCACTCCATTTTGTCGTTATCAGAAAGATCAAACATGATATTTCCTGCCACCGGCTTGATATCCCATTTTTTGAATTCCGCATTCAACTCGTCCGGATCCGTAGACATATACCCCAGCGGCCCTATTTCCGTATATGTATATCCCGCATCATGGAACTCCCTGGTAAATCGTCGCCAATCCATTTGCTTATCGTTTTTATCGAACCATATGCCCCACGAATCAGGGCAATTTCCAATTTTTATCATGATATTACCTCCTATTCTTTGTGTTCCTTTTCATCTTTTCCTCCAAAATTTGTTTTGAGAGTTTCAACAACTTGGAGCAGTTTGTTTAACTAGCCCTTTATGAAAATGTTTTCATATATCCTGTTTATATTTTCATAATAAAAGTGTCTATATCACTTGTCAAGTTAATTTTCATATATTTTTATTATTCTTTGTAATCTATTTCATATTCAAATTGTACACCCATCATAATAACTTTGCCCTTATTTCAGAGCATTTCGACATTGTTTAATCTCAGTCAAATTAGATTTTACTTGTTTTATCTAAATTTTATTTTCAAAATGCAAGCCCAAAATAATTTTTGAAAATATTTTCAAAAAAGTTTTTCAAACAATGAGGTTGTTGTTATAATAGAACAGACTTATAAAAAAGCAGGTTTGATATGACAAAGAAAAACTATGTAAAAATGAGTGATATCGCTCGCAAAGCCGGTGTATCCATCGCCACGGTATCCCGCGTTATCAATTCGCCGGAATTGGTTGCACCTGCAACAATAGAAAAGGTGATGAATGTCATCGATGAAAACAATTACACCATCAATCACCCCATTAAAAAGGCAGCCTCCAACCTTGGCAAATCCATTGCTATTTTTGTATACAATTTGGACAGCCAATTTTATTTGGATATTATAAACCATTTGAACACATTGGCTTTTGAGCACGGGTATTCATTGATTATTTGCAATACAGGCGACAGTCCTGAAAAAGAGGAAAAATATTTCGAATACTGTCGAAATATACAGACATCAGGAATCATTTTCACAACTGCCCGTACCAGGGAAACCATTGGGAGCCGGTTCAAGGATTATTCTCCACCAATGGTATTGCTGGACAGGGACCGCTTCTCAAACAAGCCCGTCTACATGTTGGGCTCTGACCACAAAAAAGGCATGACGTTGCTCATGGATTATTTGTATAAACTAAATCACCGAAAAATCGGAATCATACATGCGCCCCAGGATATTCGACCTGGCCGCGAACGCTTGGAAAGCTTTTTGAACGCCGCAGAAAACCTTGGGCTTGAAATTCCGCCCCACTACATAAAAGAAGGGGATTTCACTGTTCAAAGCGGAATCACTGGGTTTGATTATTTTTATTCTATGTCCGATGCGCCTACGGCCATCGTCGCAGCCAACGATATGTGCGCCCGTGGCATTATCATGCGTGCGAATTCTCTTGGCGTAAAGATCCCTGACGCGTTTTCCGTGTGCGGATACGACGGATCCAATCGGCAATCATTTTATCCGGAAATCACATCTGTCATCCAGGACAGTGCCCGCCTTAGCACGGAGATGTTCAACCTTATTATTAATTCAAAGAGCGATCCCCCACCAAAAGTAGTGACCGTAGATGTGGAGTTGAGCACTGGCGTTACCTGCCATATTATTTGAGGTTAATTGCAATTCGAAGTGCACACATGGGAATCCACTTTGCTCTGAAAATTCCCTCACACAGCTGCAAAGCAGTGCCCCAATCGTTACACTTGAAGTCGGTCGGGTGGAAAAGGACGGCAATGACGCCGTCCTCAAAAGTATATGTATCAGCTTCTTTTTCGGCATTAGCCCGATTGTACCTCAAACGAACCGGCTGCCATCTCTTTAGTAGGCGCTTATCCGAAACGCCCTTTACAGTATGAAACATACTCGTCATTGCATAATAATTCATTGAATTTTAGCCTGCGGGCTAATTGCGCATTATAGAGTAGCTCAGGGGACATTGGCATTGTAGCGATATAACAAATCAACTATCTTACTTTTTGTATCGCAGTGATGCTTAGCGGGCGAATCCTCCGATGGGCGTCATGTATGTGCCGCCAAAGCCCTTCAATGCTTCTTTAAGAGTTCCGGATGGACTGCCGTACACAACAAACGCGGTCGAATTGCCAAGAGCCATCAACCTTGCCGCAAACTTTTCATTGAACGTTTTCAGATGTGTTAGGGCAGATTCAGAGTCTAAATACCTTTCATAAATGTGGCAAACACTATTATCCTCATTCATGGTCCATTCATATGCCAAGGTGCCAGGCTCGCTTGCAGTGGATTCGATCAGCTCCGGCATCAAGTCCTTCAAATCATCGGGGCTACCCTTCGTTAACGTCAGTTCAAATATCCATGACACATTGCTATTCATCGATTAGTTCCTCCTATAAATAAATTATTATTAATAACTATATCAAATAGCGGCTACACCGCTTTTCCTGCGAGATATCCTTCTGTTGTCGCTGTAAGGACATTGCGCGCCTGCTTCGCATCACCGACAACCTGCACTTTATAATTTGCCTTTACGAGGATTTCTTCCAGCGGATTAAGGGAACGATAGCCCGCAGCCACAACAATGGTATCGGCGGGAAGCGCTGTTTCAACGCCCTGCGCATTTTTGACAATGACGGCGTTTTGATCAACACGAACAACACTTGTATCTGTTAAGAGCGTAACATCGCGATCTTTAAGAGCAGAGATCAAACGCCACTGAATTGCAATCGGCGCATCGCTTGTACCAGGACTTTGCTCAAAGCTTTTTTGGGCCTTTATTTGAAAAGGGAATTGCTGCCGGCGAATTTAAAAAAGGGGATCCGAAACTATATGGCGATATCTACTGGCACTATCTACTTGGCTGTGTATTGGAAACAACGGATGCCCGCGGAACTTCCAAGGAAGAACAGGATTTAAAAAAAGTCATATCCATATTTGAAGAATGAGCACAGCATCCTTCCGTCACCGGAATCAGGAAAGTATCAGCCTCCATCGGCGGTCGGTACACGGTTCCATTGTATTCCATAAATCCTCCATCTCCATCGCTGTGGTGCGATTCATCCTCAGGCGATTCTCACGTAGTTTTCATAAGCCCATGACACGCTTGCGAAACCCATCCAGGCCACCCTCTTTCGCGAAGTCGATTTGCTTCCGCAGCAGGTCAAGCATGTTTTTCCTGTCTTCAGGCAATCTTCCTCTGATTGGCACGGGGATAGTCACATGCTCTGCCTTGAATACCGTGTCGATATCCAGACAGCGGATAAATTCGTGCATCTCTTCCAGACGCTCAACCTCAGTCGCTTCCTCAAATAGGCCATTTTGCCGGTCTTGGGAGAGCGGCGTATCGGGAAACAAGGTAAGTTCAGACGCGTAGACCATCGTTGGATGGAGCTGATTGATCACCTTCGCGGATTCCTGCGCATGCCCCAAACCATAGTTATGACCTCCAAGCCCACCCAAAAAATTTACGATATATTTCATCCCGGCTTCATCCAGTTTGGAAAGCTGTTCCACAACAACCTCCGCTTTATAACCTTTGCTCATTCTCTCGAGCAGATAATCGTCACCGGATTCATTGCCAAAGTAAAAATCACTATAACCGACCTCGGCCAATTCACGCAGTTGCTCCACCGTCTTGTTCTTTACGTTGTCAACACGCGCATAACCTCCGATGCTCTCCACGGATGGTAGGTAACGCTGAATCAGCTCGGCGACCTCCATTAATTTGTCAAATGGTAGAATAAAAGGATCTGCTCCCTGGAGATAGATTCTTTGATAATCCCACCCACTGTCTCTTATCTCTTTAATATCTTCTTCGATTTCTTTTCTTGGGGATATCGCGAAAGGCGCATCTTTATAAAAAGTGCAAAACTTGCACGAAGCATGCGAACACCCCGAGGTCACCTGCAAAAAACCGGACATCGCTTCATATGGCGGACGATTGACGCTGCTTGAAAAATGCATATGTACACTCCTATTACATTTAGATATCGGTATTTATAGATATATGTTCTCTGAAAAATGAACAGGACTCCTGTTCATCTTCCGGTCAACTGTCTAAAACAGTGCTGCCGCTTCGCTGATCTATAATTCCATTTTAATGTGCTCGATCAGCGCCTGTATCGTTTCTTCATCGCGGCTATAGTAGGTCCATTTACCGTGACGCTCAGCCTTTAACAGCCGTGCCCTCAGCATGATATCCAAGTAGTGCGATACTGTGGATTGGGAAACCCCCGCCTTTTCCTGTATGCTTCCAACACAAACTCCTCCTTTTAGTTCGATTTTGTCCGAAAGATGCGCTCCTTGCGGAGGAAAGCATTCATCCGGTGTCTTCAGCCATTTCAGGATGTTCAGCCTTGTCTCGTTGGACAGCGCTTTGAAAACCTCGATTAACTGTATTTCATTCATCATGATTTTCATTATATCTACAATTACCGATATGTCAATACGTGTTTTGTTTAATTTTTTTGTCTCCAATTTGTTCAAAACAAGGCTGTTCTGAGTGTGATAAATTTGATATCAAACAGAGTTAGTGTCGCTGATGTGTCGCCGGAGTAAGAACGATTTTGACCGGCGGAGAAGTCCAACCTCATGTGTGGATTTTTGGCGACCTTGGATGGCGGTCTCCATCCTTCTCCTTGCCTCGATGTGTTGTCACTTAACCATCATTTTTTTTAAGTGGAACCCTGGCCGACGGGACTTGGCGTGAGGCCTTTTCTACATGCGTCTTTTGGTCATCAAAGAAAATATGCGCTTTAAATGCTTTTAACACAGCGGTTTTTTCGATTCCGCCCAGGAAAAAAACCTCATCCACTCTAACATTCCACGCCCGAAACGTCCGTATCACTCTCTCGTGAGCCGGAGCGTTACGAGCGGTGACAAGAGCCGTTCTGATTGGAACCTCGTCCTTTGGAAAACTCGCTTGAATCAATGATATGGTTCGCAAAAGCTTTGCAAAGGGGCCTTCCTGCAAGGGACTTTTCGCATTGTTTTGCTCATGCCCGGAAAACGCCTCCAAACCTTCGGATTGGAATATTTTTTCTGAAGCGTCAGAAAAAATAACGGCGTCCCCATCGAAAGCGATTCTGATTTGCTCGATACCTTCCGACGGATTAATCGGAAACTCAGCATGTGCGCAAATTATCCCCGCCGCGATATTGGCGTCAATGGCTTCCTGCACATCGTCTTCATTCGCTGATAAAAATAAATCAGTTTTAAATGCCGGCAGATAGGAGGACACCGAAGATCCGCCAACCAACGCCGCTCTCGTTATATTGAGGCCATAATATTCAAGGGAATTGAAAATTCTCAGACTGGTGTCCGCGCTATTTCTTGATATGATGATGATCTCGACCAGATCCTGCTGATTGGTGTTCAAGTGATGCAAGGCCTTTACAAGAGGAAATCCTGTTCCGGGGCGTAATATTTCATCTTCATGAGCGATCTGATATGCCGAATAGGCTTCGAGCCCTTCCTGCTCATAAATTTTATTTTCTATTTCTAAATCAAATAGAGCTCGTGATGAAATTCCAACGACAAGTTTATCAGTTAAAGTCAATGACATAATTATACGCCTCTTGTATTTAGATACTTAAACTTGAAAACGATAAAACAAAACAGTCACAATTGAGGAATGATATCCACGATTGTGACTGTGTTACACTGGTGCGGGAAACAGGACTTGAACCTGCATGAGAGTCCTCTCACTAATACCTGAAACTAGCGCGTCTGCCAATTCCGCCATTCCCGCGAAACTTCGCACCGATCAAACAAGTGCAAAGGAAATTATAGTTGCATTGAATCGTAAAGTCAAGCGAAGCTTTTGAGTGATGGCACTCAGGTGCCCGCTCAAAATTAACTCTCGGGCGGACAGCAATACAGAACACGGCCTCACAATGAGGTATCATTTGATATACCTAAAGTCAATTTTAATTATTTGCGATGAAACGGAGAGATGATCATTCTGGACAATAATAACTCACTTCCTGAATTGCGCCTGGCGGTCCGCGAGTTGGTCGATCACGTGCTTCGTACCGGCAGCATGGGCAAAGTGTCCTATGGCTCCGCGTTGAGCACCGCCCGGGGAACACGAATCCATCAAGCGTTTTTCAAAAAAATCAACGACTTGTTTCCGGGCTGGCGGATCCAAGAGGAGGTCTCGATCAGCCGGACTTGGGGTGACGCGAATATAAGGCTACGTGTCAGCGGGCGCGCTGACCTGTTGTTGGATGTCGACCCATCCGCCGGGGGCGCCGGTTCGGATTTTATGCCGGAAGGGGTCGTCGACAAGGTGAGCCGGATGGTTGTCGAGGTCAAGTCGGTGGAACTACCACTGGATGAGTTGAATCCCAAAGGCAACCCTCTGCATTGGGCCCAGTGTCAGCTATACGCCTATATGATCGCCGCGCTGCGCCGCGAGGAGCGAAAACTTGCCGGTCAGCCGGACGATAGGGCAGATCAAACGATCACCTACGCCCTCGCCTATGTGTCGGCGGACTCGCTGGAATCCACGTTCATCTATCGTCAAACGCCGTTTAGCGAGCTTGAAAACGATTTCAACAACTGGTGCGCGGTCTACGCCGCCTGGGGCGCGCGTCTGCTCAAGTATGAGGAGAGGCGTTCAGCGAGCTGCAAGCTCTTTCCTTTCCCTTATCCTTCGCTGCGCGAAGGGCAAAAAAAGCTGAGCACCACCGTCCTGCATAACATCAAAGAAGCCGGCACCTTGCTCGCGGAGGCCCCGACCGGTATCGGTAAAACCATCTCCACCCTTTATCCCGCGCTCAAGGCGCTCGGTCACGATCTGTGCGACCGAATCGTTTATTTGACGGCGCGGACTTCGGTGCGTGAAATCGCCTCGCAGGCACTGAGCGACATGAGATCGGTCGGCCTCTATGTGCGCGACATCACTCTGACGGCCAAAGAAAGGATTTGTTTTCGACCGGACATTTTTTGCGAAACCAATCTATGTGAATTTGCCGATGGCTATTACGACCGCCTTCTTCCCGCCTTGGAAGAATTGCTTGAGACACAGGCGATCAGCCGTGAAGTCATCGAGAAATGCGCCCGAGCCCACAAGCTATGTCCACATGAGCTTTCCCTGGACGCCGCGCGGTACTGCGATGTGGTGATCGGCGACTACAATCACGCGTTTGATCCGCGCTCTCGCCTGTCGACCTTTGGCGACACTCAGATCCGCGATGTCTTTCTGGTCGATGAGGCGCACAATCTACCTGACCGCGCCCGAGTCATGTTTAGCGCCGCCTTAAGCTACAAAGAATTTCGCGAGGCTGCCAAAGCCCTACACTCTCTGAAGCCGGAACTTGTGGAGATCATCGCTCCGATTTTAGACACCTTCAAAACACTGGAACGACAGATGAAGGAAAACAATCCCGCCCTCAATCTGATCGAACCTTCGATTGACGAGGCCAATGTGTTGAGCGCTGAGAACTTCCGTTCGGCGTCGTCAAAAATGCCACGCTTGACCGCCAGGCTGCAACAGTTTATTAAAGACACGCAAAAATTGCTCGATCGGATTGAGGATTACGAAATCAAAAAACCCATCCTGAACGCGTTCTTCTCGGCGCGCCATTTCAATAAAATCTGTGATTGGTTCTGGGCGGACGACTATATCATCATGCTGCGTGACGATGGCAAAGACTTGATTTTGGAACAGACCTGTCTCGACGTGGCCCGTCAATTGAGGCGCTCAAGGCTGGCCAAAGACACCCATATCTATTTCTCCGCCACACTGACACCTCTTTCCTACTACGAAGCCATGATCTGCGGCAGAGAGCTGGAAAATCCTCCCGACCATTTGATTCTACCGTCTCCGTTTGACGCCGGGCACCTCAACTTGTTGATTCATCCTCTCTCCACTTTATATAAAGACAGAGAACGCACCGCCCCCCACCTGGGCATGGCGTTGGCGCTGGCGGTCAGCCGTCAGCCCGTCAACACCCTGATCTACTTTCCATCATATGCCTACATGAAGCTGGTCTACCCGTGGTTTCGAAAGGCATTGAAAGATGAGCGCCATGTCATTGTGCAAAAAAAAGGAATGAAAGAGTCAGAAAGCGTGGCTTTTTTACAAAATTTTCGGACAAACAAGGGGAGACCGACGGTGGGGCTGGCCGTGCTCGGCGGCATCTTCAATGAGGGAATCGACCTTGCCGGCGAGCGGCTGGGGGGCGTGATCTGTGTTGGCGCCGGTCTGCCACAGCTCAGTCCGGAAAGAGAGATTCTCAAAAACTATTTTGACACAAGAGGTCTCAACGGTTTTTTATTCGCCTATGTCTATCCCGGATTCAACAAAATCATGCAGGCCGCAGGCCGGTTGATCCGCTCTGAGCGAGACAGAGGATATGTTTTACTAATTGATGAGCGTTATTTAAATCACGAATACGCCGAGCTGTTTCCCCGCTATTGGCATCCAAATTTCGCGACCGATCCGCGTGAACTGGGCGAGCTGTTGGATGAAACACCAGAAATTGAATAATCGAAGCAACAGCGATTACAGTTTTTGTAAAAAATCCAGTTTGTGGAAGGCGCGCTCCATTCGGTCTTCCAGGTATCTTGGCACAAACCAATCGAGCTCTTTGGCGATCGATTCAGTCAATACAAAATTGTACAATTGATTCAACGGAGCGGTTAAAAAATAAGACAAGGCGCGCCTTGTTCCCCGGCTCAGCTCGATCGATGATGGTCCTTCGTATCGCGCGTGTTCAAGCACTTTTTGACGGCAGGCCGAGCGGCAGCACAACGGACCGGACAGCGCGTAAGAAAATGTCATTTTATCATCTTCGCTCAACTCGACCCCGCAGACACCACAGCGATCGAGCGGCATCGCGAAACCACTGTCACCCAGCACCCGCACTTCACAGGCGCGCACAATCGCAAGCGGGTCCCGTTTGCCGATCGACAGCGCATGCAGCGTGTAAACCGCCAAGGTATACAATTCCGGCAACGGCACGCCCGGCTGGGCCACCGTCAGCCAGACCTCGGCCAAATGGGCGGCGCAGGTCAACGCAGTCAGATCGTTTTGCAGTCCGATAAATCCTTCAATGAATGAGGCGGTGTTGACCGTGAACCGTTCATTTTTTTCAAACAGGACATAGGAGGAGAGCGTGAAGATCTCGGTCCCTTTGAGCAGCGCACTCTTGGAGCGCCTGGCGCCACGGGCGTACACTTCGATCAGCCCATGGTCGGCGGTCAACGTCGAGACATAGCGATCCGCCTCGCTAAAATCATTGACCCTCAAGTTCAATCCATTTGCATTGATCAGCGCCATATCAGTTCTTGGTCGGGTTAAAACCCAATTCAGACAAGATGTCGCCGCTGTTGCGCCAGTCCTTGCGGACCTTCACAAACAGTTCCAAATATACCTTGCACCCCAGCATCGCCTCCAACGAGCGCCGCGCCGCGGTTCCGATCCGCTTCAAAGCGGCTCCTTCTTTGCCGATCAGTATGCCCTTATGTCCGCCGCGGTCGGCAAATATGGTAGCGTAGATTCGCACAATCTCCCTGTCATATTCAGAGTACTCCGAATCATCCGAGGGCGCGGCGAAAGTTTCTTCAAACTTGTCGATCAACACGGCGGTGCCATGCGGAATCTCATCATGGGTATAGCGTAAAATCTGTTCGCGGATCAGTTCGGCCGCCAGCGATCGTTCGGACTGGTCGGTGAAGGTGTCTTTGGGGTAATAGCGCGGACCCTCCGGCAACAGCCGGATCAATTCGTCCATCAATGCCTCAACGCCATCTCCGGTCCGTGCGGATATCGGCACGATCGCCTCAAACGGGTATCGTTCACTGTACGAGCTGATGATCGGCAGCAGATCTTCCTTGACCATGTCGTCGATTTTGTTGATCGCCAGCACAATCGGCTGATCCGATTCGGACGCCTTCTTGATGACCGATTGCTCCATTGAGGTGAAATTCCCTTTGATCCCATCCACCAGCAACAACACGATATCCGCATCATTAAACGACCGCCAGGTATCCTGCATCATCGAACGGCCCAGTTTGTTGGTCGGTCGATGCATGCCCGGCGTGTCGATGAAAATGAGTTGCGCGTTTGGCTTGTTGACGATCGAGCGAACCGCGCTCCGCGTGGTCTGGGACTTGGGTGAAACGATCGCCAGCTTAAGTCCGGTAAGATAATTCAACAAAGTGGACTTGCCGGCGTTCGGCCTGCCGACCAAAGAAATAAATCCCGAATAAAACGGTTCATCGCCACCTCGCGCATCCGGAACGTCCATGGATGGATCGCTGTCGGATCCAGCAAGCTCCTCCGACACCTCGAGCGATTCGATAGCCACGGGCACGCCGTCATAGGTCTCCACATCGCGATCCAGGCCCAACGAATCCAGCACTTCATTTTGTTCGCTCTCCATGCGCCGCGCCATCCGCTCATCGATGTGATCGTAACCACAGAGGTGAAGCATGCCGTGCAGGGCAAGGAACACCAATTCACGCAGTCGGGAATGGCCAAATTCCGCTGCCTGTTCAAACGCGCGGGGGACACAGATGACAATGTCACCCACCTCGAACACAGATCCTTCATCCGCATCCTCATAAATGTCCACAGGATTGAAATCGGTCGTCAGCTCCCCTTCAAGAAAATCAAACATGGGAAACGACAGCACATCTGTCACCGCCGAAACATCTCGCTGCTCGGCGTTGATTTTGCGAATCTCGGTCTCATCCGTGAACAGTACATTGATCGAGGGCTTGGCTTCGGCGAACCGTTCGTCAGCGGACACAGCCGTCCGTTTCCACGCAAGTTCAAGCGTGTCACGGATGGCGGCGGAGCAAAATGTCAGATCTTCAGACAGTCGCGGGTTTTGCATCAGATTGATCACCGGGGTACCTCACTCTTTTATGAAATTGTCCCGCGTACACTTGTAAGAAGGACTGAATAATCGTTTCCACATCTTGAAATGAAAGACCGGAGGAAACCAACTGGTCTTGATCGATTTTATATTTTACAATGCGCCGGATCAACGCCTCTGCGCTGTTGACATCCGTGTGCTCCAGAGACTTCATCGCGGCTTCGCAAGAATCGGCAAGCATGACGATCGCTGATTCCTTACAGGTCGGAATCGGCCAGGGGTAGCGATAATGCGCCTCGTCGGGAGCCGGTTCGCCGTTCGCCTCCGCCAGTCGTTTCGCCTTGTCGAAAAAATAAGCTTGCAAGGTGTTGCCATGATGCTCCATGATGATTCGCTGCACCGGCAGCGGCAAATGATACTTGCGAGAGATATTCAGTCCCTGCTGCACATGCGCTAGGATAATCTCCACACTCTTTTCCGGAGAAAGATTGTCATGCGGATTACGGTCAGCCTGGTTTTCGGTGAACATATAGGGATTATTGGTTTTTCCAATATCGTGATAATAAGCGCCCACCCGAACCAGCAAAGAATTGGCGCCAACCGCGTCCGCGGCGGTTTCCGCCAGATTTGAGACCATGATACAGTGCTGGTAGGTGCCGGGGGCCTCCAGAAACAGCTTGCGCAGCAGCGGATGGCTGGGCTGTGACAATTCCACCAATTTCATAGGTGAGACCGAGCTTAAAAAGACTTCAATAATCGGATTGATTCCGATGGCCAGCACAGCCGACAGACCACCCGCCAATGCGGCGATGCCGGCGTCGGTTCCGGTTTTCATCAACGTGCTTTTCGTCATCAGGTCATACACGAGGGCGGCCCATCCACCGCTCAGCGCCGTGCCCACAATCAAGATCGCATAACGGTTGCGGCTGGCAAATTTTTCCGACAAGATCGCCGCGGCGATCACAGTCGCCGTGGAAGTCACCACAAATAATGGATCATTGCCGGTCATCGGCGCGACAAGCAGATTAAGCAGCACCGAAATGACCACGGCGCACCTCATACGAAAATAGATGGTCAGCACGATGGTCGCCGCCGCCACCGGACTGGCCAGCGGCGAGATGCGCGTCAGCCAGCCCGACATCAATAAAGGAAACGCGATAATCGCGCCAATCGTCAGGCGGTCACTCAATCTGGCAAGTTGATCAATTTCGAACGTCACCAAATAATAGTACATCACGCCAAGGCTGAGGATCACCAGCAAAACGATGCTGATAAAAAATCGATAGTTGAAGGTGCCTGTGTCGATCAGGTTTAAGCTTAGCAACTGCTGATACATGCCATCCGTGATTGTGTCGCCCACTGCGACAATACGGGTGCCTTTGGGGACCATGATGGGATTTTGTTTGACCTGAGCCGCGGCCGCCTCTTTCGCTTTCAAAGTGGCATCCTCATCGTAAAAGGCGTTCGCTTTCAGGGTGGCCGTCAGAATCGGTCGAACCACTTCATAGGACTCTTTATAGAACTCCGCTGATTCAAGCAGGGTGCCGACTTGTCGACTGATGCTTTCATTCAAAGAAATATTGTCGTGCTTCTCGGCCATGATCAGCTCGGCGAAAGATTCAGTCTTGTCTTTTATGCTGTCATATATGCTGCTTTCACTGCCAAGCAACACACGGTAGACATCGTCTTCGAAGCGCAAGCTTGTTTTGTTTTCAACGTCCTCGGAAAGCTCAAGGATCGCCGTCGTCATCTGGGCTTCAGTCAGCTGATAATGGCCGTCGTCATCCGAGTCCGCGCCGTTGGAGCCGGTGGCGCCCGAACGATTCTCAGCGTTCAACTCGACTCGTTTTGTGTCAACCAGCGCGAAAAAATCATGTATTAAATTTAGGCAGCCGCGCGAAACGTTTTCGGAGCGACTCATGACCATTTGAATGCGGGCGGCTTCATCGGCAGCCCTCACATTGGTCGCTTCCACATCGACCACATCGGCCGAGGCCACCACGTCATACGCGCTTACGTCACCGATCGAAAGCGCGTAGGTCTGAGGTGCCGATCGCAAATAAATAAACACCGCCGTCAAACTGACAACCACGATGGCGATCATCCAGCCTAATAGTCTTTTGATATCAAACTTCATGCCCCACTCCGTCCACTCTAACGCCTATCACGTCTTTGCCGTTCATAATTATCGTAGGCCCGGATAATCTGTTGGACCAGATCATTGCGCACAACATCCTTGGCGTCCAAATCGATAAAGGCCAGTTCACTCATGGCGCGCAATATCTTTCGGACCTCCTTCAATCCGGATTTTTGTCCTGGAGGAAGGTCGATTTGCGTGATATCGCCGGTCACCACCACTTTGGAGTCAAACCCCATACGTGTCAAAAACATTTTCATTTGTTCGGGTGTGGTATTTTGCGCCTCATCCAAAATGATAAACGCATGATCCAAAGTTCGTCCACGCATATATGCAAGTGGGGAAACTTCAATCAAACCTTTCTCCATATTTTTCAAGTAGGCGTCCGCGCCCATCATCTCATGTAGCGAGTCATACAGCGGGCGCATATAAGGATCGACCTTCATTTGCAAATCGCCCGGTAAAAAGCCCAGTTTCTCACCGGCCTCGACGGCCGGGCGGGTCAAAATGATGCGATCCACCAGATGGCGACGAAAGGCGTCGACCGCCATCGCCACCGCCAAATATGTCTTGCCGGTCCCCGCCGGTCCGACCGCAAACACGATGTCATGTTCGCGCATCGCCTCAACGTATCGGTTCTGACCATCAGTTTTGCTTTTGACCGGTTTTCCCTTCGCGGTGACACAGACGGTGTCCGGAGCAAACTCTGTCACGATGGCCGTTTCTCCGTCTTTCATCTGTTCACTGAGATAATTGACAATCTGCCGATTGATCGGATTTCCGGAGGAATCCAAATCCATCAGCTTTAACAAAAGCATGGCCGCGGTGTCCACCGCCTCCTGATTGTCTCCCAATATGGACAGACCGCCAGCGCGTTGTTCCACGCTGACGCCAAGGTTTTTTTCCAGTGACTCTATGTTGCAATTCATGCTGCCAAAAACGTTGGACAAGCTCTCTGCGCTTTTGACATCAACAAATTTTTCCATTCGCAATCTGATTTCCTTTCCACAACCGGGGAATTCCGTTTTCTTATGCATTATAGCGCATTTCAAGGCAATCTCAGTTCCGCCAACAACGAGGTAAACGATTCCGGTGGTGGACAGCTGATATCCAGCCACTCATTGGTCATCGGATGGGCAAATCGCAGACAAGCTGCGTGTAGGGCTTGGCCCTGACGTCCATATGTCTTGCGTCCGCACGCGTAGACCGGATCACCAACGACCGGATGACCGATATAGCGCATGTGAACTCTGATTTGATGGGTTCTGCCTGTCTCCAAATCCAATTCGACATGGGTCGCCGCGTCCAACAACTCCAGCACCCGAAAATGGGTGACCGCTTTTCGCCCATCAGGCAGCACCGCCATGCGCTGTCGGTTCGCCGGGTCGCGGCCAAGCGGCGCGATGATCGTTCCGCTGAGCTCGCCAATCGTGCCGTGGACGATGGATTGATACCGGCGAGTCACCTTATGTGCGGCGATTTGTTCAGCCATCTTGCGATGGGCGACATTGTCTTTCATCACCACCAACAATCCGGATGTGTCTTTGTCTATTCGATGAACGATGCCGGGACGCTCGCTTCCATTCAAGTCGGACAGTCCCGCGCCGAAATGATGGATCAGCGCGTTGACCAACGTCCCCCGGCGATGACCGGCTCCCGGGTGAACCACCATACCCTGCGGTTTGTTCACGATCAAAAGCCAACGATCCTCAAACACGATATCCAAAGGCAATTCCTGACCTTCAATGACAGAAGGTTCCATCTCAGGAGGGCTCACCTCCAAAATCATGCCGGCCAGGCTCTTTTGCGAAGGTCGTGCCGGCTTGCCGTCGAGGAGGACCAAACCCGCGTCCATCCATTTGCGCACCTCGGTACGCGAGACGTCTTCCATCGCCCGCGTCAACGCCAAATCCAGGCGCAGACCATTCTCTTCCAATTCAATCCACTCCATGTGTCCCCTCTTCGCACTCAGCTTCTTTTGATCGCCCCTTCGTTGACAGTCCGGTCCGGTCCGCGTCCGCGTCCCCGTCCGGGCGATCCTCCTGAAGCAATCGCTTGCTGTCTGTGAAAAGCAACGAGATCAGCAGCAATGCGATGCCCACAACCAATATGGAGTCGGCAACGTTGAAAATCGGAAATTGATATTGACCAAAGCGGAAAGACAGAAAATCAATCACGCCGCCGCGGAAAATCCTGTCAATCATATTTCCGGCCGTCCCGGATATGATCAGGGACAGACAAAATCGCACTCGGCGATCCTTGATTTTAAGCAACCAATAGACAAATAAAACGCAAGCTCCGACGGAAATCGCGCTCAGCACATAAATACCCCAGGTCTGATTCGCCAGAAAACTCCAGGCGGCTCCGGTGTTGACATGATATTCGAGCACAAAAAATTCGCCAATCACCGACACGGCGCCACCGGACGCGAGGTGGTTTTGCGCCACCAGTTTGGATACCTGGTCAAGTAATAGTCCCACCAGGATGATTATTGTCCAGACCATATCCACAACTCCTCAATTTTCGCATACGGGTTCAGCGCATGTGAGCCGATATTTCCGCGCACGCGCGGGCCGATCATCAAACCTTCGTAAGCGAATCCCACGCCCGTGAAAGGGGCGACACGCTCACAGGCGGAAACCAGTTCATAGTATTGTGGGACATCCAGCGGCGACTCACTTTTAATCACCTCAAATTCCGCAAGCTCATCGGTCGCCCGGCTATAAGAATCAAACGCCAGCTGGCTCAAAGCACCCGCTCCTTTGGGTGCGTACTCTGAAACACGTCCGTACATCCAGCCCGGATCCGGGTTGGAGCCCAAATGCAAATCACAGACAGCGATGTCATACACGCCATCCGCCAACCGTTCCTCGTAAGTGTCGGCGTAAAGGGCGTTGCCCTCAGCCCGGACGCCGGCCATGGCCAGCTTACGAACGGCAGTTTCCGCGATCGTTTCAGCGATTTTATCGCCATGCAGATAAATGATCAGCAACGAACGTTTATCAGACGACCAAGTGAAGTCTGTGGCGGAATCCGATTCGGTCGCCGACGCGCCGAACACCGAGGCGTTCCCGGCCAACGAAGGATGGATGGGGTAGGGCGCCTGACCGACCAGCGAAGCCTCGACGACATCGGTCGCGAGCGCGGCGGATGTCAGAATTTGTTTGATATACAACAGATCATCTTCGGTTGGAAACGGCGGATCTTTCCGATCAATATTATAGTTGACGAAATAGTAATTTAGACTGTCATAGGCCCGCACGCTGATATTTTGTCTGCGGATCATCTCACTATACGAAGAGGATGGCAATGGCACCAAATCCAACTCATCGGACGAGAACGCCTGTAGCGCGGCTTCATAGTTTTCATAGATCCGCACATCAATTGTTTCAATCTTGCCTTTCGGTCCGTCCCCCCACTGTTCATTTTGTTCCAGGATCAGACCGCCGTCATCTTTTTTCTCCACCGGAGCGTACCTTCCGGAACCGGGTGGCGGACCGCCATCGAGATCACCGACGGTCACATCACAGATCGGCAACAACAAGCGGTAGGCGAAGAACGGATCGCGCTGTTTCAATGTGAACACCAGCGTGCTTTCGTTCGGCGCCTCCACCGACTGAACGATGTCCAAAGATGATTTGTATGGGGACGACTCCTGTCGCGCGATATATGAAAACAGTTCCAGATAATATCCCGCGGTAACAGGTGTCTGATTGCTGAACCTTGCGTCGGTGCGAAGCTTGACCGTGTAGATAAGTCCATCGGTGTCCCAGACACCGTGCCCATCCGCCAATTCCGGAACGAGCACCCCCTGCCCATCCGAGACGTATAAGGATTGATACATAAGGTTGCACACATAATTGTACTGAACATCGTCATTGGTCAGAGGATTGTAAGATTGTTGTCGGGGCATCCACAGACGCAGCGTTCCCGACACGATCGAATCATCCGCCGGTCCCATGTCACTAAAGGTATCGGAAGAGGTTGTGGCGCTGACCACTGTTGGATATACTCCGTCCGTCGGATTGGCGGGCGGCACGTCGCAACCGGTCGTCAGCAAAATGAGTGACAGCAAAATCAGTGTGATCGCCGGTAAACCGGCCGATCGTGTCTTATTTGATTTATTCATCATGAATTGTTTGATTCACTTCCATCTAAAGTTTGTTCAGGCTTATGCATATTTTCAGATTCTTGTACATTATATCGTTCAATGCTCAGCGCCTCGCCACTTTCTTTATCGATCGACAGCAAAACCGCATTCATGCTCGCGGTTCCTTTTGCCGGTTCATAGCGTGAGGGGAGGCATTCGACAAAACGGCGCAAGGAGGAGTTCAAAGTCATACCGATGACGCCGTTGACAGCGCCACACATGCCGACATCCGTGATATAGGCGGTGCCCCGGGGCAGCAAGCGCTCATCACTGGTTTGGACATGGGTGTGCGTGCCAATCACCGCGGTCACTTTGCCATCCAAATAATGGCCCATGGCCTGCTTCTCCGAAGTCGCCTCGGCGTGAAAATCGACAAGGATGATTCTGGCTCCATGGGCGTCGCGCAGGAAATCCACCATGTGCTCGGCCTCGCTGAAAGCCGCGGAGGGAGCGTTAAGAAAGACATTGCCCAGAAGATTCAAAACGCCAATTTTAACACCTTCATGTTCCAAGAGGACAAAGCCCCGGCCCGGCCAATTCACATGGCCGTTGGCGGGCCTTGCCATGCGCAAGTCCTGCTCGATCCATTTCGCGATCTCCCATTTTGACCAGGTGTGGTTACCCAGCGTGATGCAGTCCACCCCGCATCGGTACAACTTCTGAGCGAGCGGTCCCGTGATCCCCAATCCGTTGGCGGCGTTTTCACCGTTCACAATACAAAGATCAATCGTCCGATCTTTTTTTAATCCGGGCACGGTGTTGCGAATCACTCGAATGCCGGAGGAACCCACAATATCGCCGACGAACAGAATACGGATCACATTGTCCAACAAAATCAATCTCGCTTTTCATTCCTAAGGTTTGATTCAATCCGTTACATTCTAGCGGAAAAAAGACAAAAAAAACAGTCATCGGGCGCGCAGACATACCTGCGCACCCGATGACTGTTTCCAAATACTTCATTTCAAATTATGTCCACCCTTAGGCAGCGGTTCCGTGATCAACGGGCGTAATCCGTGATCCTCGTCTCACGAATCATATTGACCTTGATCTGCCCCGGGTATTTCAGTTCTTCCTCAATTTTTTTACAAATCTCATGAGCCGTCAGCACCATTTGATCATCGCTGATCTGCTCGGGAACCACCATTACCCGAATCTCTCTTCCCGCTTGGATGGCGTAAGCCGTCTCCACCCCTTCAAACTCTTTCGTGAGCTCTTCAAGCCTTTGAATGCGTTTGACATAGGTTTCGATGTTCTCTTGTCTCGCTCCCGGTCTGGCCGCCGACAGTGCGTCCGCCGCCGCTACCAGGACGGAAATCAGGTTATCCGGCTCTTTGTCACCGTGATGTGACTCAATCGCGTTGATCACGATTGGATCTTCTTTGCATTTACGTGCGATCTCGGCGCCGATCTCGATATGTGAACCTTCCGTTTCATAATCGATGGACTTGCCGATATCGTGTAGCAATCCGGCGCGTTTCGCCATGGCGACGTCCAGGCCCAGTTCAGCGGCCATCATGCCGGTAAACCAGCTGACCTCTATGGAATGCTTCAACGCGTTCTGCCGGTAGCTGGTGCGAAACCGCATCCTGCCGAGCAGCTTGATGATTTCCTCATCCAGACCCAGCACACCGGTTTCAAAAGCGGCCTTGTCACCTTCCTGACGTATCGTCTGATCCAATTCACGCTTCGCCTTCGCCACCGAGTCCTCAATTCTCGCGGGATGGATACGCCCATCCTGGATAAGTTTCTCCAAAGTGATCCGGGCGATCTCCCTATAAATGGGATTGAAGCTGGATAAAATCACAGCTTCCGGTGTGTCGTCAATAATCAGGTCAACGCCGGTCAGCGTCTCGATCGCGCGGATGTTTCTGCCCTCGCGTCCGATGATGCGACCTTTCATATCGTCATTCGGAAGGTTGACCACAGTGACAGTGGATTCAGAGACATAATCCGCGGCGTAGCGTTGGATAGTGGTGGCGATGATCTCTTTCGCCTCCGTCTCCGCCTTCGCCTTGGTCTCGGTCTGCATTTGCTTGAGCATAACCGCCATGTCATGTTGATAGTCGGTACGCGCGGTGTCCAACACGATGCCACGAGCCTCTTCGACGCTCAGGCCGGAAACACGTTCCAGTTCGGCAAGAATTCTCGTTTCCTGCTCGGCGACTCTCGCCTCCATCTCTTCCACTTTCTCAAGTTTCTGATTCAACTGTTTTTCACGGTTATCCGCGGTGTTGATCTTTCGGTCCAGCGCCTCCTCTTTTTGCTCCACCCTGCAGCGCTCCCGATGGATGTCGGCCTTGCGGTCGCGCACATCTTTCTCCAGCTCGAGCTTGGCGCGGTGGATCTCCTCTTTCGCCTGTAGCAGCAATTCATGTTTCTGCCGCTCACCGGACTTGTTCGCCTCCCCCAAAAGCTTGCGGGCGTCCGCCTCATTTTGTTCCGCCAGTGTCTCCAGTTCCTGCTGACGCTTGCTAAATCCCTTGCGGAAATAAACAACGGTAACAATCGCGCCGCCCAGAATCCCTATCACCAGCCCGATAACAATCGCTAGCCAAGTATCTATAAGCAATCACCTCCAGTATTCTATTGTCAATTTTCGGTCAATATATGTGTGTTCAAATAATCTTGCTCACTACGCATAAAAGTATACCACATTTTGTAAAAACACTTCTTAATTAATTTATGGCGATATGAATGTGTACAAAATCAAGCCACGTGTTATAATTATAAAACTTTGAACATCAAACTTTTCTATTGCCAAATCACTTGCGCCCGACCGTTCGGTCTTACGTTTCATGAATACGGTGATTTGACGCTTGAAATCTACAATTGAAAGTAAATTGGAGTGACAAATGCTGAATTTATGGAAACGATATTTAATTGAGGATCTGGACGAAAGTGGCAATCCTGTGCCACGTGGGTTCAGTTGTCCGGAAAATTTCAACTTCGCCTATGATGTGGTTGATGTGCTCGGCGCCGAGACCCCCGAACGCCGGGCAATGTTGTGGCGGAGCGTCAACGATGAAAAACACACATTCACATTTAAGGACATGAAGGACATGAGTGACAGGGCCGCAAGTTTTTTCCTTTCTCTGGGAATAAGAAAAGGCGATATGGTCATGTTGATCTTGAAACGGCACTATCAGTTCTGGTTCGCGATTCTTGGTCTGCACAAAATCGGCGCGGTCGCGGTGCCGGCAACCAACCAGTTACGTAAGGATGATCTGGACTATCGATTTAAAGCGGCAAACATCCACTCCGTCGTCTGCACGCTGCAGCCGGGCGAGATGATCGCCGAATCCGTGGAGAAGGCGGCCGCTGATTACGGGAAGATTCACAATTTGATTGGTGTAGGTGGCAGCCGCGAGGGCTGGCTGGACTTCGACGGAGGATTGGCGAGCGCGGATCCCTTTGACCGTCCCACGGGTGACGACGCGACGTCTTTGAATGACTTGATGTTGATGTATTTCACCTCCGGAACGACCAATCAGCCTAAAATGGTCGCCCACGATTTTTCCTATCCCATCGCCCATATTGCGACCGCCAAATACTGGCAGAAGGTGGTTCCGGACGGCCTTCATCTGACTGTCTCGGAAACCGGCTGGGCGAAATCCGTCTGGGGAAAACTGTATGGACAGTGGTTGATGGAAGCGGGCATCTATGTCTTTGATTTTGATCGCTTCTCGCCACACAAGATCTTAACCTGCATCGAGGAAGATCGGCTGACCACTTTCTGCGCTCCCCCCACGATCTACCGTTTTTTGTTGCAGGAAAATCTGGACTCATTCGACCTCAGCAGTTTGACGCATGTGACGATCGCGGGTGAGGCGTTGAACCCCGAGGTATATGAGAAGTTTTTGAAAAAAACGGGTTTGGAGCTCAAAGAAGGGTTCGGACAAACCGAGACCACCTTGTCGGTCGTGACCAATTATTGGATGAAGTCCAAACCTGGTGCCATGGGCAAGCCCTCACCTTTTTATGATGTGGAATTGTTGAACCACGAAGATAAACCCGCGGAAAATCATGAAACGGGCGAGATCTGCATCCGTACCGGAGGCAAGAAAATCCTGGGCCTGTTTACCGGTTATTACCTAGACAATGAGTTGACAGCCAAGGTGTGGTCAAATGGCATTTACCGGACCGGCGACTTGGCGTTTCGCGATGAAGATGGTTATTATTGGTTTATCGGGCGTAAAGACGACATCATCAAAAGTGCGGGCTACCGCATCAGCGCTTTTGAAGTGGAAAGCACGCTGATGGAACATGCCGCGGTGATGGAGTGCGCGGTCACCGGAGTGGCCGACGAAATTCGAGGTCAGGTGATCAAAGCCACGATCAAACTTGCGCCGGGTCATAACCCTTCAAACATGTTGAAGCGTGAAATTCAGGAATTTATGAAAAACCGCACCGCGCCCTATAAGTATCCACGGGTCGTCGATTTTGTGGATGAATTGCCCAAAACCATTTCCGGGAAAATTCGACGCGTGGAATTGCGCGACTGATGCGTTAGCGCGAACGATCGTATGACGAATCGTGGGTCGCGGCAAACCGTTTCCAAACGGGAATCGGAAAGAGAGACAATATGGTCTTGTCATGCATCGCAACTCAAAAAGACAGCGGCAGGCGCGCCGTGGATGTGCTGATCAGGCACACCGGCATGTCTCACTATCTGGGGAAAAAAATCCGCTTATATGGCAACCTGGAAGTCAACGGTCGATTTCAGCGCATGATCGACCCGGTGCGAGCCGGTGACCAAATCCGCGCAATCTATGTCGCCGACGGTGAATTACCGGAGGGCGCCCGGCTAAGGAACACCGCCGGGATTCAAATTTGTTTTCAAGACGACTGGCTGTTGGTGGTTGACAAGCCACCTCACATGCTGACCCATCCAGCTTTCAACGGTCAACACGACAGTCTCACCACCTTGCTGTCGGAATACAACCTCCACCCGGTCAACCGGCTGGATCGGGGGACCTCGGGTCTGATCGTGCTGGCGCGCAATGGGCACGCCCACCACATCCTTGGAAAAGAAAAGATGAGCAAGGAATATCTTGGCCTGGTTCATGGCCGTCCAAAAAGTGAGACAGGCAGCGTCGATTTGCCGATCGCCCGCATGAAGGACAGCATAATTTTAAGAGAAATCAACGCAGACGGCAAACCCTCACTCACGCGCTACGCGACCGAACGGACCTTCTCCCTGCCCACACGAGCAGATAACATACCCATCTGCAGTCTGCTCCGCTTTTCGTTGGAAACCGGACGCACTCATCAAATCAGGGTTCATTGCGCCGCGCTGGGCACTCCTTTGATCGGCGATGGGCTGTACGGCCACGCGGAGCGAATCGAGGGCGCTGACAACCCGCAGGTGGTGAGGCTTCTGGAGAAACAAATCGACCGACAGGCTTTGCACGCCTGCCGTCTGGCGTTCAGCCATCCGATCACAAAAGAGCCGCTGGAAATTCGCAGCATGATGCCGTCCGACATGGTCAGGTTGACCCGCACCGCCGAGAGATTGTCTCAACGAACTGAGTCGGCCATAACTCCTTAGGGATATCAGCGCGAATTGCGCTCCCAAAACACACCATCTTCAAACCCTTGAATCTGTGCATCGATCCGCGCCATCTCCAACCGCTTCTCCGCCCAGGCACAGTACACTTCATTGCGCTCAATTCCCCAATATCGTCGTCCCAGCTTTTTCGCCACCACGGATGTCGTGCCCGAACCCAAAAACGGATCCAAAACCAGGTCGTCCGGAGCTGAACTAGCCAGCATCAATCGCGCGATCAGTTTTTCAGACTTTTGTGTGGGATGCGCGGTGTTTTCCGCCATGGACCAAAAGGGGACTGTGATGTCGTCCCAAAAGTTGGACGGACAGGTATCCCGATAACGCGATCCGCGATCGGCCTCGATCCAATCCTTAGGTTTCCCGTCTTTCCGATACGGGGCGCGCACCTTGCGGCGCAGGCGCACCGCGTCCAAGTTGAACAGGTAGTCGTCCGAAATCGTCGCGAACCAAATATCTTCCATGCCGTTTTTCCAATTTTTCTTGGCGCCCCGCCCTTTTTCTCTTTGCCAGGTAATCCGGTTTCGCACAACAGCCATTTCTTGCAACACCTGTCCAACGACCAGACTTGAGCGCCAATCACAACAGACATATAGAGAGGCGGTTGGCTTGAGCAGAGGCAGGCAGGCAGACAGCCATTCTTCGGTATATCTCATATAGTCCTCGGACGACATCTTGGAGAATGAGTGGCCGTGATAGTCTTTGCGCAAATTATATGGAGGATCCGCGATTAGAAGGTCGACCGAATGTTGAGGCAAAGCGGCGCAAACCTGCAGCATGTCGCCAAGAATGGTGCGGTTATACGGTGGATGGTCCGCCGCTCCGTCCGGGTGATTTTCCTGCGTGACCGGCCAACTCACACAACGGTTCAGATAGAGTCGCTGTTCGGAGCTGTCCAACTCAATCGTTTTGTTGCGTTTGGATTTTTTTGGTTTGTCATGACCCATGCTCACTGCGCGCCGCCCGCCCGCGAAACCCGGTCCTGCTCCGTGCCGACGGCATCTTTCGCCGCTCTCAGCTGAACGGCAAGTTCGACCGCCTGCGCGGTGGCGGTCTCACCGGATAGCAGCCTGGCTACTTCCTGAACCCGATCCGCTTCATTCAATTCATAAATCTCGGTCAACGTCCGTTGATCGGCATGCTGTTTTTTGATCAACATATGGTGGTCCGCCAGCGCCGCGATCTGGGCTGTGTGGGTGACACAAAAAACTTGTGCGTGGTTACTTAGTTCCAACAGTTTTTGACCGACCAGCTCCGCTGTTCGCCCGCTGACACCCGCGTCCACTTCATCAAAAATAAGCAGGGGGGTCTGATCCTCGGTCGCCAAGATCAACTTAATCGCCAACATGATACGCGCCGCCTCGCCGCCTGACGCGATTTTGGCCAAAGCCTTCAGAGGTTCACCTTTATTCGGCGAGAGCAGGAATTCAACCGCGTCCATTCCATCGATCTGAGGCGCGCTCTCACTTAGGTCGACCGCGAAGCGCGCGTCTTTCATGCCGAGCGCGGACAATTGTCGACATATCTCAGTGGACAGGCGCTCTCCGGCAGCCGCCCGCGCCACCGTAAGTTTGACACCTCTGTCCCTTAGCCCTGTTTCACATTCCGACAGTTGCAAGTCAAGTTCTTGGATCTGTGTCTCACTATCTTCGAGCAGATGGATTCTCTCTTCAGCTTTCTGTGCGAATGCGAGGACATCGCCAAGCTCAGGCCCATATTTCTTTTTCAAACGATACAAAACATCCAGCCGAGCATCAATCTTATCCAATAATTGAGGATTGTACCGCGTCTCTTCCGCGACGCCTCTGATTTCAGACAACGCTTCATAAAGAAGGTCCTGACAGGTCGATAAGGTCTCCCAGGCCGCTCCCACTTCCGGTTGCAGGGCGGTCGTTTTTTCGGCCAAAGACACCGCCTGTGAAATATCGGCCAGCGCTCCGCCTTCCGCTCCCTGTCCGGTCAACAAATTCAGCACGGTGGACAGATTTTCCGTGACACGTTCGGCGTGTTCTTGCAGATCACGATGTTTTTGCAGTTTCCTATCTTCATTTTCGCGGGGGGCGGCAGTCCGGATTTCCTTCACTTGATAGCGCAAAAGGTCCAGATCCCGTTCGCGCTCGGTCGACGAGGCGCCAAACTCGCCCAGTTTTTCTTTGAGCGAGCGCCTTTTTTCCCAAAACAGACGGTAATCCCGCAAAGCGGATTCCACCGCCGCGCCGCCGAACAGATCCAGCAATCTTTTATGAGAGGCCGCGTTAAATAGTTTTTGGTTCTCATTTTGGCCGTGGATGTCCATCAAATGAGCGCTCACTTGTTTGAGCAATGACAAAGAAACCAGGCGACCGTTTATACGGCACCAGGTGCGTCCGCCCGCTTCAATCTCCCGTGTCAAAATAAGGATGTCATCCTCATCCGTCGACAGCTCACTCCACAGCTCAGACGGTATTCTGTCTTTTACCCGGCTGAAAGCCGCCTCGACAATCGCGCGGTCTGCTCCAGTCTGCACGAGGTCTTTGCCAACCCGTGCGCCCATAACCGCACCAATCGCTCCGATCAGCAACGATTTACCGGCCCCCGTCTCACCGGAAATCACAGAAAAACCGGGCTTTACAATCAGCGAGGCGCGATCGATCAATGCGAAGTTACGAATATCAAGTCGTTCAAGCAAACCGTCTCTCCTTTAACGAAATGAAATCAGCTGTTTTAATTTCGTCTGTAACGCTTCCGCGGTTTGCGTGTCTTTCGCCGCGATGAAAATCGTGTCATCTCCGGCGACACTCCCAATAACCTCCGGCAGTTCCAGCGAGTCAAGCGCCGCCGCCGCGGCTCCCGCCATGCCTGACAGAGTATGCAAAACCAATAAGTTTTGCGCCCGGCTCAAGGTGACAACCGCTTCCGCAAACACCTTCATCAGCCTTCCTTTAGGCAAGGTGGAATCGTGCGACATACTGACATAGCGCTGCCGGCCGTTAACTGCGGCGGCTTTAATTATATTGAGTTCTTTTATGTCCCGCGAGATCGTCGCCTGCGTGATCTCCAAACCCTCCGCCCGCAGATGCGCCACGAGTTCCGACTGCGTGGCGATCGGACGGCTTGCTATCAAGGCAAGCAACCGCTCCTGTCTTTGTGATTTTGTAGGTTTCATGTCACACGCTCCTCCATATTTGACACAAATCCACGTCCACGTATTTTTTCCGGCAGAGTGTGGAAAAAAGAGGGTTCATGCAACCGGGCGATACGCAACGGTCGCTTCGCTTTGCAAATTGAGATTCGCTGTCTGCAATCCAACAGCACGTCATGTTGTCCATCGATGCTCAAAACCGGTGTGTATGGGTAGTATCTCATTTTTAATTCCACCAGGCTATCCGATGAGATGATATAACTGCGATTATGCAAGGTGTGCGGACAAATCGGCGTGATCAGCATCAAGTCCAACTGCGGCTGAATGATGGGTCCGCCCGCGGCCATAGCGTAACCGGTTGATCCTGTCGGCGTCGACACCATCAGGCCATCACTTGGGATAATTTCGATCAGACTGCCATCGATCCAAAGCTCAATTGGCAAAATCCTGGGTGAGTTGCCGCGTGACAACACCACTTCATTTAGGGCGAAACCTTGATGATTCTCCGACATGTCCGAAAACTCTGTCTCGTAGTCCACACAGCAATCCAGCATCATGCGGTTTTCAATCGTGTAGTCCCTCGCGGCGATACGTTCGAGATCCTCGTCAAGATTTTCAGGGTAAAGTTCTGTCAAGAAGCCCAAACTCCCCAGATTGACGCCGATCAAGGGTGTCTCTCCCAAATAACTCACATGGACCGCTGACAAAAAAGTGCCATCGCCACCCAAGCTCAGCACAATGTCACAGTCATTGAAATCCTCCTCGGGTTCGACAGCAGCGGACTGTTCCTCCATTTCGGCCACATCTTTTTGATAAATGATTTTGACTTCACAACCAAGCTTGCGCAGCTTGGTTGAAACAGTCGTGGAAAATTCGAATCCCGGATCCTTGTATTGATTGGTCAACAAACCGACCTTCATATCGCATATCCCTTCTGACATCCTTTGACGCGGCTTATTGATTCAGCCTTCGTTTTTCTGCGTGCAACTCGCGGGCGGTGGCCACGCACATCGCCACATCCAGACCCTCATCCGACCATGCCTCTTCTTGCGTGGCTTGGACCACGGCATGATCCCCCACACTCAAATGGCGAAACGGAAGCGGTCTGCTCTCCCGCGTCAACGCCAAAGCGATCTCGGACGCGACACTGCCACTGGGGCATACCTCCTCCAAAATCAACAGCGCTCCGGTCGAACGAGCGGAAAACAAAATAGTGTCCAAATCGAGCGGTTTGACCGCGCGGCAGTCAACCACTTCACAGTGGATATTCTCTTCTTCCAAAATGAGCGCCGCCTGAACCGCGAAACCGGTCATGTTGCCGGCAGCGACAATTGTGATGTCTCCACCTGCGCGCACAACTTCGGCGAATGGCAAAGGTGGAGTGATCGTGTTTGAGGCGCCGGCCCGGTATCCGGCCGGACATTGTCCAACACCTCTGGGATAGCGAATGAAAACCGGTCCTCGGCAGTCTTCCACAGCGTAGAACAACATCTGTTTTAGACTGGCGTAGTCTCTTGGCTCAAGTATCACCGCGCCCGGCACCGCCATCAGCATCGCCCGATCGTACACCCCCTGATGAGTCTCTCCATCAGCCCCGACAATTCCCGCCCGATCGATCGTAAACACGACATGAAGCTTTTGCAAAGCGACGTCATGCAGGACCTGATCGATCGCGCGCTGAATAAAAGTGGAATACATCGTGACGATTGGAATCAATCCTCCCGCCGCCAGTCCGGCGGCCATCGTGACGGCGTGTTGCTCGGCGATGTCGACATCGAAAAAGCGTTTGGGGAACCGTTCGGCGAATGGCAACAGTCCGGTGCCGGACGACATGGCGGCGGTGACCGCCACAACATCCCGCCGCTGCTCAGCCAGCGCCATCAAACTCATCGTGAACGCGTCGGTAAAGGAGCCGCATCCGGCCATTGGGTGGCGGCTGTCCATGACACTGAGCGCCGTACGGCGCGCGATGCCCGTCTCCACCTCAAAGGGCGCCACACCATGATAGATGTCCGGCTCTTCTTCCGCCGGCGAGTAACCTTTGCCTTTTTGTGTGCAGATATGCAACATCACCGGTCCGGCGTGCTGTTGCACAGCCTTCAAATAGAGATCCAGCTGTGTCGTGTCATGGCCGTCGATCGGTCCATAGTAGCGCAACCCCAAGGCTTCGAACAAGATATTTTTTGGCTGGATCCGCTTTCTCATTCGATTTTTCACACCGGCGAAAAAATGGCCCAGTGGTTTGCCAACTTTGGGGATCCGCGAGATGAACGTGTCCAATCGAGATTTGAATTTAATATAACGTGGCGCCACGCGGATTTTATCCAAATGGCGGGACAACGAGCCGACATTCGCGTCAATGCTCATTTGATTATCGTTTAAGATGATCAACAGATTCTTGTCATCGGGATCAATGTTGTTGAGCGCCTCGTAGGCGAGGCCTCCGGTCATCGCGCCATCTCCGATCACCGCGACCACTTTTCCGGGGATGTCCCGCAGACGCATGCCTCGCGCGATCCCCAGCGCCGCCGAAATGGAGGTCGCGCTGTGCCCGGTGTTGAACGAGTCGTACGGACTTTCATCACGTTTGGGAAATCCCGAGAGTCCCCCTTTTTTTCGCAATGTTTCAAACGCGTCTTTTCTACCGGTCAAGATCTTATAGGCATAGGATTGATGTCCAACATCCCAAATGATCTTGTCCCGTTGAAAGTCGAACTGACGTAATAGAGAGATGGTCAGCTCGATCACTCCCAGATTGGAGGCCAAATGGCCACCGTTGCGCGAGACGACGTCGATGATCAACGAGCGCAAATCGGCGGCAAGTTTCTCCAGCTGCTCTTTATTCATGTCGCGCAGCTCATCCGGTGATTCAATTGTGTCAAGTATCGATGTCATGGTCATTTCTTTCCGAAATTCAGCGTGTTCAAAAGGCACACCGTTCTTTACTTTTCACGAACGAGCAAAGCTTGATTCAGCTCACTGAAAAAAGCCATGTTCAAACCATTGTCCGCCATCGTCTTAATCTGCCTATCAATGGTTTCCGACACCTTATACAAATAATCGCGCGCGGCAGCCTCGCCCAACAGTGAGACATAGGTCACTTTTTGATCGCGGGCGTCCTTGCCCACCGTTTTGCCGAGCACTTTGCTGTCTGAAGTGACGTCCAGCAAATCATCCTGAATCTGAAACGACTGACCCATCAGCTGTCCCAACCGCTCAAAACTCATCACGACCTCCGGGGCGCTGCCGCACAGCAATGCGCTGCTGACCAAAGACGCACTGATCAGCGCTCCGGTCTTCAGTTCATGCATCTTTTGCAGCTCGAGCAAGCTAAGAGTTTTCCCGGCGCTCTGGATATCGATCATCTGGCCGCCGATCATGCCGTCCTTGCCCGCCAGCGCGGCAACTTTAGCGCCACATGCGGCACCCGCCTTTCCCTCACGTATGCAAATCTCAAACAGCAGGGAATATGCCTCATTTAACAGCGCGTCACCGCTAAGCACAGCCGTGGCCTCGCCGAAAACCACATGGTTGGTCGGTTTGCCCCGGCGCAGATCGTCGTCATCCATGCAGGGAAGATCGTCATGGACCAGAGAGTATGTGTGTATCATCTCAATGGCGACCGCCAGTTGGTCCAAGGAACGGTTCGCGGGCGCGACGGAATGATGAGCGGCCCGGCTTAGTTGAACACCTTTTGCTGGGTGAAACACTTCACCCAACAGAGCGTCGGCGGTGGCGTAGACCAATATGGCACGCAGTCGCTTTCCACCCGCCATCAGAGAGTAGCGCATGGATTCAATCAGCGTGCGGTACGCGAGCGAGTCATCCGACCGCAACGAAGTATCAAGCACCTGTTCCACCCGCTTTTTCCACTCCTCCATTTGGTTGTCATAAGTCTTCATCATTCTCGCCTCTTTCAAACGGCACCTCATGGCCGATCCCGTCTGAGTCTCGGACCAGTTGGGTGATCTTTCGTTCCGCCTCATTTAATTTCTGCGTGCAAAACGCGGTCAGCTCGGTGCCTTTTTTAAACAACTCCATGGACGCCTCGAGAGTCGTCTCACCCGATTCCATACGGCGCACCACAACCTCCAACTCTTGCAAGGCTTCCTCGAATGTCATTTCGCTATCTTCCGGCTGAAACGCTTCCAATGGTGTCTCTTTTAGATTGTCTGTCTGAGCGGATTGACCCTGATTTTCATTTTGCTCCCGCATATCTTCCTCCCTTGTCGCTATGACGACTCAATCGTTTGGCTCCGTTCGCTCCGGAGCGCCAACGTCATTCAAAGGCAGAGAACGGTGATCGACCGACTCTGCCAGGCAGTGGATGGTTCCGTCGATCAGCCGAATGTCCAGAACGTCACCGGGCGCGACATGGCGCACAGTTGTGATTGGCCTGACCGTCCGATCGGTAACCAGCCCAAATCCTCGAGCCAGCACCTTCAAGGGGCTCAAGGCGTCCAGACTAAGTGACAGTCCGGACAGACTCTCTTTTCGATCCCGCGTCTGATTCGTCAGCGCCCGCGTCATTCGATCCTGCATGACATCCAATTCCTGTCGTCGGTTGTTGACCGGGTCCAACGGCCGGGTGAGCGCCGGCGTCCGCACCAGCGCGGTGGCGCGCAGGCGCAACATCTTCAGCTGGTTGCGCAACGCGTTCGCCAGCCGCCCTTTGGACTGCGCCAATTGTTCTTCCAGCGCCGCTTTGACCGGCATGGCGTACTCGGCAGCGGCGGAAGGAGTTGGGGCACGCACATCGGCGACAAAATCCGCTATCGTGAAGTCCGTCTCATGACCCACAGCGGATATGACCGGAATGCGACTCGAGTGGATGGCCCGCGCCAAAGCCTCGTCGTTAAACGCCCATAGGTCTTCGATTGAACCGCCACCGCGCCCGACGATCAGGACGTCACAGTCCCCACGTTCATTGAAGAGGCGGATGCCTTCGATGATGGTCGCCGCCGCGCCATCTCCTTGAACTTTGCAGGGGAACAAACTAAGTTCAAAATTCGGAAATCTACGGGACAAGACATGGATGATGTCGCGAATGACCGCGCCCGAAGCGGAGGTCACCACCCCGATTTTGCGCGGCAATAATTTAAGCGGTCGCTTGCGCACCGGATCAAACAATCCTTCCGCCTCGAGTTTTTTGCGCAAGGCCTCAAACGCCTCGAACAGGTCACCTTGTCCGGTCAGCGTCATGCGACTCACATACAGTTGAAATTTTCCATCCCGCTCATAAAAACCCGCCCTGCAATCACAGATGACTTCGTCGCCATCTTTTGGCTCAAAGCGCAGGCTCCTCGCGTCACCGGCGAACATGACCGAGCTGACAACCGCGTTCGCGTCTTTAAGGCTGAAATATAAATGTCCCGATCGGTAACGTTTGAAATTGGACAATTCGCCACGCACCTTCATCTTCGCCAACGCGCTTTGCGCGCCGATCAGACGAGCCACATAATTATTCAATTGCGAAACGGCGACCACCGCGATCTCAGTCATCGCTGGACAGCTCCTTCCCGTCTTTCGCGCCTTCTTTGGCGCACGAAAATTGTTTCAAGCGTCCCAACACCGCATTGATGTATGGACGGCTGGAAGAATCCGCATACTTTTTCGTCAGCAAAACCGCTTCGCTGACCGAGACGTTGAAAGGAATGTCGGGAAGTCTGGTGATCTCATAAGTCGCCAGACGCATGATACAAAGATCCACCGTCGGCAATCGGTCGACCGACCAGCCAACCAAAAACTCCTTGAAACACTGATCCAGACTTTCTTTATGCTCGCTGATATACGTCACGGCGTCCGCGATGTATTGTTTTTCATCGTTGGGCACCTGACGCGCAAGGTCACCCGGGTATTCCTCAGGTAAGAAATCAAGGTCTTTCGACAAGGGCGCGTAGGTCACTTGATCCAAAAAAGCGCGGATCTGTTCGTCGCGGTCCGACTTTTGGATTTCCAATTGATACAAGAGTTGAAAGGTTCTCTCTCTGGCTTCTCTGCGACTCAAGTTCATCCTCCCTATCGTGTTGTCAAATTTCTGTCACACTCTCGGCAAAACCGCCACCTGCTTAATTACGTTATTTTTTCGCGCCGGTCCCAAACTGTATCCAAATCGGCCGCGCGTATTCAGCGAAATCGGCCGCGCACGCTCAGCGAAACCGCCCCGGCGGAAAGATTCGATCGATCAAATCCCGCAAATTCTCCGGATCAGACAAGTATCGCACTCCGAACACATAGCCGCCGACCGTCAACGCCACAATGAACAACGTGCGCCAAAACCCAAAGATCATCAACAAAAGAGCGAAAATAAAACAAACACCGCCCACGATCCAACCGGCGTTTTTTCGATTAACTTTCTCCATTAAAGGCTCAAACAGTTTTTTCATATTCTCGTTCAATCTCAGGGCTCGGGCGTCGGCCTCGAGCGGACGCGATCAATGCTCAATTTTCGCGCCAACCAATTCCACACGTGTGACCTTGACCTCCACCGAAGCGACCGGAATGCCGGTATAACGCTCAACATCTTTTTTGATCCGATCCTGTACAATCGCCATTTGCGCTGGTATCTCAACATCCGAATACAGAATAACTGAAAGAGAAACTCGGATTGCGTTGTTTTTCGCCGGGTAGATCCGCGCCTTCGCAGTTTTAACGCCGGCCTGCGCCAACTTCGCTGAGTTCAGCGCGATGCTCTCGATCGCGTCAATGCCGATATCGACATTGCCGGTCTCACCCTCTCTCACCCGTGTCTTGCGCATGCGGTCACTCATCAGAGCGTAGGTCATCATAAAAATTCCGGATACCAAAAAGATCACGCAGATTGAAATCGCAGCGGCCTTGGCTCCGGGGTTTTCTCCGATGCGCTGCACCATCAATAACAAAGTCGCTCCCGCCACCGGGTTGACGATCTGCCAACCCACCAGCACGGCGGTCAATGACACGACCAAAGAAAAAAGAAACAATATAAATCGAATTCGTTTGCGCATGACAGATCAAGATTCCTCCGCCGGTATAATGTCAATCACATGTACATCCACCGCGTCCACATTCAATCCCGTGAATGTTTCAACATCGGACTTCACATTTTCCTGAATCGACCATGCGACTTCGGGAATGATGTGACCAAAATAGACAATCGGATAAACTGTGACGCTGACCGCGTTGGTCGTGTCACTCTTAAAGTAAACCTTCACACCACTGCTCTCCGGCTGGATGCCAAGAGCCACTCGGAACAAGGCCGCGCCACCGGCGGCCAGACGGGCGACGCCCTTGGTCTGCATCGCCGCCTCCGCGGCGTACTGGGCGATAAAGCCACGAGACATCGTGCGCTCGCCTTTCGCGATACCGCGGTACGTCTCGGCCATCTTACTTGACTCGTTCCATGTATTCTCCGGATCGTGTATCGATGCGGATTTTCTCGCCTTCATTGATAAAAAGCGGAACCTTGACGATCGCTCCGGTCTCCACTTCGGCGTTTTTCGTCACATTCGTCGCCGTGTCGCCCTTCACTCCGGGTTCGGTGTGAGTGATCTCCAACTCGACAAACAACGGCAGCTCCACACTGAAGATGTCCCCTTTATGCGAAACCACTTTGCAGACCATACCGTCTTTTAAAAACTTCAAACCATCGCCAATCATTTCCGCCGTGAAAGGTGTTTGATCATAACTTTCGGTATCCATAAAATAATAAAGGTCTCCGTCCTGATAAAGGTAGGACATGTCGCGGCGCTCAAGGTAAACTTCCTCGAATTTATCATTTGGGTTGAATGAACGTTCGACCACACTGCCGGTGCGTACATTTCTATATTTGGTCCGCACAAATGCGGCGCCTTTTCCCGGTTTGACATGTTGAAACTCAACAACCTGGTAAACACCGCCGTCCATCTCAAAGTTCATACCGTTTCTGAAGTCACCTGCTGATATCATTTGAACCTCCTGGTCTGTATATCAATTTCCGCTGTCACTGTCGTTTTAAGATCCTCGCGCAGCCGCGCCGTTATTGAATAAAATACGAAAAAATGCATAAACATACATTGTTGAATCGTACCATACCATTCTATTTGTTTCCTGAAATCCGGTCAATCGTTTTCCGCTTCTTTGATTCCGGCGTACTCCATTCTCATTTTTTGTTCATCCCAACCAAGATCCTTCATCAACGCCTCACGATAGACGCCCAGTTTGTCGCGTGAATCTTCGGGCAGCCGGGGATATTGTGGATTGATCGCTTCCAAATGCGCGATGATGATCTCGGAAATCACGAATTTGGCGTACCATTTACGGTTGCCCGGAATGACATACCATGGGCAGTTCGAGGTCGACGTCTCATTGAGCGCGTCTTCAAAGGCGAGCATATAGTCGTCCCATAGGTCTCGTTCGGCTATGTCCGACTCCGAAAATTTCCAGTTTTTCGCATCATTTTCAATCCTGCCCAAAAAGCGTTTGGCCTGCTCATCTTTGCTGATATTCAGAAAAAACTTTATGACGGTTGTCCCATTTTGATAAAGATGCCTCTCCCAGTCGCGAATCTGTTCATACCGTTTGCGCCAAATTTTCTCGGTCGCGCGCCGTGGCAACGGTTGTTTTTCCGGCAGGTCCCGCACCCGCGCGATCAACACCTCCTCATAATGTGAGCGGTTGAAAATCCCGATGTGTCCCCGTTCGGGAAGAGCCACTTGACAGCGCCACAAATAATCGTGCGCCAAGTCAGTTTTTGACGGTTGCTTGAAACTGACGACTTTAACACCTTGTGGATTGACACCACTCATCACATGTTTGATCGCGCTATCTTTACCCGCGGCGTCCATACCTTGAAAGACGATGAGCAGACTTTCGGTTCCATCGGCATAAAAGCGATCTTGCAGTTTGAACATCCTGTCGCGGTTTCGCGCCAACAGCTCCGCGCCTTCAGATTTGTCGCTCGGCCCGCCATTTATCTCTTTTGGAAAATCAACCAGTTTAACTCGTTCGGTTTCCGGCACACAAAAACGACTGATATCCATCTTTCTCACCCTTTCTCACTTTTCACAGTTTCATTTGTCGGCTGGCCATCAGGTTTCGCCAAAGATTTGTTATAATCGACACATTCAGGATAACATGTTTTCAGTACATTTGACGCGCCCGCGAGAAGGAGTCGACTATGATCGTAAAACCGAAAATTCGTAATTTTTTATGTCTGACCGCACATCCGGATGGCTGTGCCGAAAGCGTCCGCCGACAAATTGATTATGTTCGTTCCCGGCCCTCAGTGGAAGGCGCAAAGCGTGTTTTAGTCATCGGTTCCTCCACAGGGTACGGACTGGCCTCGCGCATCGCCTGTGCGTTTGGCTGTGGAGCGGACACAGTCGGCGTCATGTTCGAAAAACCGGCCGCCGGCAAGCGCACCGCAAGCGCCGGTTTTTACAACAATCGGGCATTCGAAAATGAGGCGAAAGCGGCCGGATTGTTGGCGGAGACAATTAACGGCGACGCATATTCCGACGAAGTGAAAGATCAGGTCCTCGCGTTGATCAAGGAAAAACTGGGCACGGTCGATCTTGTGATTTATAGTCTCGCCTCGCCGCGCCGCACCGACCGCGACGGTGTGACCTGGTCCTCCGTGATCAAACCCACCGGTCAGCCTTACGAAGGCAAGACACTCAACCTTTCCAACAACACCGTGGAAATGGCGAGTTTGGAGCCCGCAACGGGCGAAGAGATCGAGGCGACAGTCAAGGTTATGGGTGGCGAGGATTGGCTGGAATGGATCAGCCGGCTGGACGCGGCGGGCGTGCTAAGTCCGGGGGCGACCACATTCGCGTATTCTTATATTGGCCCATCCATCACCTATGCGATTTATAAAGACGGTTCGATCGGCAAGGCGAAAGAGGACTTGTACCGTGCGGCGGATGAGATCAACGAGCGATTCACCGAGCGAAATTACAAGGCGCTTGTCGCGGTCAACAAGGCGGTGGTCACACAGGCGAGCGCGGCCATTCCATCGGTCACTCTGTATTTATCAATTTTGTATAAAGTGATGAAAGCCGCCGGCAACCACGAGGGCTGCGTCGAACAAATGTATCGCCTGCTGGCTGATAAAATCTATGTGCCGGACACCCCGCTGGACGAGCGCGGGCTGGTGCGCATGGACGATCGGGAGATGTTGCCCGAGATTCAGCGTGAGGTCCTGGAGCTTTGGGACAAAGTTGACAGTGACACGGTCGCCGAGCTGACGGACATCGCCGGATACTGGGAAGATTTTCATAATCTGTTCGGTTTTGGCTATGACAACATAGACTACGAAAAAGATGTCGACATATCGTGACGTGAACAGATGATTTGAAGTAAAGCGCGCACAAAAAAAGGATTGTCTCAAGGTGATATGCCCCTCTCCTCGTCTTCAGATATTTATATAATTCATCTGTCAACTGCGAGGAAGCGTATCAAGACACAAAATGTGTCAATAGGCAATCCTTTTCAAGCATCCGACCACGCTCGGTGAAGGCGAGCGGAATGTCGAACAGCCGGCTTACGTCTCGGGTTTTTTGATCGGTTCGATGTCATTGTAATCAGAAAAATCAGTGACGATCTCCACAGTCTCCTCATTGGTCTCATCTTTCGCCTTGATATGGCTCTCGATTCGTTTGATGTATTGACCGGTGCTGTCAGGCGTCACCACAATCTTCATTTGAAAGATATCCTTGTTCGTCTGTTTCGCCTCTTCGTTGGGCACAAAACCTTGAAATTTAACTGAATACGCATAGGTCAGGTCATCAAAAATGCCTTGATGAAAACCTTCAAAAGTCAGCGTGTCGTTTTCCTTGGATGAGACAAATTGATCATGATCCAGCACTTGCAGAACGTCCGAGTAGCCAATCACCGTGATCGTTTGTTTATCAACGGTTTGATAGTGAACTCCATCGGTCGACACCATGTCCTGCCCGTTCACCCGCAACAGATGAATGGTCTCTCCGCCTTCTTCTTGTTTGAGACGGGTGTTGCCGGTTTCCTCATTGTGATCCATCACGATATTCTTCCCCATGTTGTCCAGACTCAACGAAGTTTGAGAGTGGTAGGAAGTGACGTCACCCATATTGGCAAGCAAAGTCTGACGAATTTGCTCAGCCTTCTCATCTTTTTTACAGGCGCTGAGACTAACCGCGCAAACAAACACCAAAAATAATGTCATCGCTTTTTTCAGCATGATTCGGATTTCCTTTCTTCTTCAAAAGAAACACAAGGTTACAGATATGTTACCACCCCGTAACGTATTAATAAATAAATCATTTATTGCGTAATAATGCAAGTAATTTACAAAAATCAAACTGATTTATGTATAAACGCAATTGATTGATCATTTTTCCGCGCGACAGATGAAGTTTAACAATTCGCGGCGGAAACGGCCACAATCAACAACAGCGGGCAAGAACCCCGGGAAAAGTTCAACCGCCCTCTTTACAACACCCCTCCCCGGGTGTAGTATGTGGGGAGAGTTTCGTTATAAACGGTCGGTCGCGCACAGGCGCCGATCCATAATTTTAGAAAAGTGGTGATCTACTTGTCCAAACAGACACAAACAGAGTCACAGGCTGACAAGGCTCTACAAGCTGAAAAATATATTGTCAGCGGTATGACTTGCGCAGCCTGCCAGGCGAACATTCAAAAAGCGGTATGCAAGCTGGACGGAGTCGAGGGCGCCGAGGTCAATTTGCTGACCAACGAAATGAGCGTGCGCTTTGATCCCAACGCGGTCGACTCCGATCGAATTATAAGTGCCGTGGAGAGGATTGGCTATGGAGCCGATGTTGACGCGAAAGGTCAAAAACAGACGAGCACATCAGGCGCGGCGGTTCAAGCGGACCGTTCCGTCTCCGGAGCGTCGCAGAGCGACGCAAGTCCACCGGTGCAAAATCGCGCCAGCCGAGCGGCCTGGGAAACCGCGAGACAGCTCAAAAGGCAGCTGATCGTGGGCCTGTTATGGCTGCTACCCTTGATGTATATAACAATGGGTGGAATGATCGGGCTACCCCTGCCCGCCTTTTTGAGCGGTCTTGAAAACGCCGTGAATTACGCATTTACACAGTTGCTGCTGACCCTTCCGGTACTCTTTGTCAACCGTTCGTACTTTCGCAGCGGTTTTAAAGGCCTGACCCATCTGTTACCTAACATGGATTCGTTGATCGCAGTCGGCTCCTCCGCCGCCGTCGTCTACGGGATTTTCGCGATCTACCGCATGGCGTACGGAACCGGCCACGGCGACATGGGACTGGTCGAGCATTATTATCATCAGTTATACTTTGAGTCCGCCGCCATGATTCTGGTCATCATCACGATCGGCAAATATTTGGAGGCCCGTTCAAAGGGGCACACATCGGACGCGATTACAAAACTGATTGAACTGGCGCCGGCGGAAGCGGAGGTTTTGCTGGACGGCGAAGTGACCGTCGTGCCGGTGCAGCAGATCGTGCCGGGCGATCTTGTGCAGATTCGCCCCGGAGCGTCGATTCCGGTGGATGGCTTGATCGAATCCGGGCACGCCTCGCTGGACGAGTCGGCGCTGACCGGTGAAAGTTTGCCCGCAGAGCGCGGCGTCGGTGAGAAAGTGACGGCGGGGACCGTCAGCCGAGGTGGATATTTTACCTTCCGCGCCACAAATGTCGGCGATGACACGGATTTGGCGAAAATCATCCGTCTGGTTGAAGAGGCGGCCGCTTCAAAGGCGCCCATATCCCGCCTGGTTGATCGCATCGCGGCGATCTTCGTCCCGGTGGTGATGGCCATCGCCCTTGTCGTGCTGATCATCTGGTTGGTGACCGGCAATGGTTTGGAGACCGCTCTCAACATGTCAATTTCCGTGCTCGTCATTTCCTGTCCTTGCGCTTTGGGATTGGCGACTCCGCTGGCGATCATGGCCGGGACAGGCCAAGGCAGTCGACACAATGTGCTCATCAAGTCCGGAGAGGCCTTGGAAACGATGCACAATATCCAGACGGTGGTTTTGGACAAAACCGGAACCATCACCGCCGGACGTCCGGTCGTGACCGATGTGCTTCCTTCGGAAAGCCACACAAGCGAGGAACTGTTGATTTTGGCCTCCGGCATCGAGCAGCATTCCGAGCATATTTTGGCGGAGGCGATCATGGCCTACGCCGCCACACAGAATATCGCCCGTCCTGAATGTGACAATTTCCAAAACATACCCGGACGCGGAGTCGAGGCGGTTGTGAATGGACGGACCGGCCGTGGTGGCAACTTTGTCTTCGCCGCGGATATTTTAGGGGGCTCGGCGGCTGAACAACTGCTAAGCGAGCAAAACATCGCGCTCGCCGATCAGGGCAAAACCCCTTTGTATTTTTTTGAGGATGACCGGTATGTCGGCGCCATAGCCCTGGCCGACCCGATTAAAAAAGGAAGCGCGGAAGCCATCAGGGCGCTGCGTGAGAATGGTCTGAAAGTCGTTATGTTGACCGGTGACAATCAGCGGACCGCACGGGCGATTCAGCAAAAACTGGGGCTGGAAGATGTTATCTCCGACGTGCTGCCTGACGAAAAGGCCGCCGTGGTGCAGTCCTTGCAGGAAGATGGGGCGCTGGTCGCCATGGTTGGAGACGGCATCAACGACGCTCCGGCCTTGGAAAGAGCCGATGTCGGCGTCGCGATCGGCTCCGGGACCGATGTCGCGATCGAATCCGCGGACATTGTCTTGATGAAAAACGATCTGCGCGATGTGGTCACCGCTATTTCGCTCAGCAAGGCGACCATGCGCAACATCCGTCAAAACCTATTCTGGGCGTTTATTTACAACGTGCTCGGCATACCGATCGCGGCCGGTTTGTTGCAGCCTGCGTTTGGCATCAGCCTAAATCCGATGTTGGGGGCCACCGCGATGGCGCTCAGTTCTTTGTTTGTCGTCGGCAACGCGTTGCGCCTCACCCGTTGGAAACCGGCTCCACTGCCGGCGGCCGAACCTGAGCGGGTGAACGATCCGTCGAGCCAACCACAAATAGTTCAAAATCTTCAGGAAAGTCCACAACAGAGTTCACAAAAAAGTCCACAAGGAGGAACATCCATGAACAAACAATATCTCTTACAGATCAACGGCATGTCCTGCGGTCACTGCTCGGCGGCTGTCACCAAGGCTTTGAAAGCCGTGCCCGGAGTCCTGGATGCCGAAGTCAATCTCGAAGAGAAAAACGCCACAGTCAGCGCCGGCGAGGATGTGTTGGCGGAGGATCTGGACAAGGCGGTCGTCGAAGCCGGATACGAAGTGGTGGGCGTCAACGAAAAATAGGGCGACAGTCGTTCGCCACATCAAGGCGGCGGGGCAAACCGCCGCCTTTTTTTCAGGAGGTCAACCATGCAAGCGGACAAGGCAAAAAACATTCGACTGTTGAAAACCGCTCGGGGTCAGCTGGATGGTATCATCCGCATGATGGAGGATGATCGATATTGCATCGATATTTCCAATCAACTCATGTCCACCCAGGCAATTTTGAAAAAAACAAATCAAAATGTGTTGCGCGCGCATTTGGAAAATTGTGTGGTCAACGCTCTGAGCGGCGATGACGCCGACGAGGCGGGCACGAAAATCCGGGAAATCATGGAGGTCATCGAAAAAATCTCCGGAAAATAATGGCCCTAAAATTGGCTGTGCGGTTTTGTTGACGCCGATTAAGTCAGGAGTCCAACACGATCACACGTTTGGTGGATTAAGTCAGGAGTCCAACACGATCACACGTTTGGTGGATTAAGTCAGGAGTCCAACACGATCACACGTTTGGTGGATTGTGTCAGCACGTCAAATCGATCGGTCCGCGCCACGCCGATGTCTTCAATGCGAACACCGCCCAGTCCCGGCAAATAAATGCCGGGTTCAACCGACAGCACGGCACCCGCCGGAATGGGATCGAGACAACTAGGAGAGAAATTTGGATTTTCGTGAATCAGCAACCCTAGGCTGTGTCCCAGACTATGGCCAAAGTATTGAGCGTAGCCGGCCTCATCGATCACCTGACGGGCGATGGCGTCGCAGGCCTGTCCGGTCATTCCGGCGCGGATAGCGGCTTCCGCCGTCAATTGGGCGTTCAAGACGATTTCATAAATCTCCAACATGCGCCGGTCGGGCTCACCTAAAAAAATCGTGCGGGTGATGTCGGAACAATAGCCCTGACACACACAGCCAAAATCCAGCACCACGGTGTCTCCCCGGGCCAATTCTTTGTCCGTCGCCACACCATGAGGCAACGCGCTGCGCGCGCCGGAAGCCACAATGGTCTCAAAAGACGGGCCTGAAGCGCCGTGCAGACGCATCAGAAATTCAAGACGCGCCGCCACCTCATTCTCGGTCATGCCGATTCTTATTTGGGGAAGCAACTCATCGAACGCCCGATCAGCCAGGCCGGCGGCCTGTTTGATTTTTTCGATTTCGGTCTCGTCTTTGATCCATCTTTGTTTGTTTATCTGAGAAGAGCTCGCCACAAGTTGAATGTCGGGAAGCAGTTCGCGCAATTCCCGGTACGCGGCGACCGTCAAGTCGTGATCTTCGACACCAATTCTCAGCCACTTTCTTTCCCGGGCTATTTTGGCAAATCCACGTAGCTTGCTCCCTTGAATTTCCACGACTTCTTGTTTAGCGCATTGTGAGGCGGCCTGCTCGCTGTATCGGCTGTCCACCAACAAGGTGGATTCGTGCGCGGACAACGCCGCGAGTGATTCCGTTCCGGTAAAGCCGGTAAAGTATCTTGTGTTTTCACGTGATGACAGCATGACGCAGTCCAACCGTTCCTCACCAAGCAACTCCCGCAGCGCCATCCTTCTGGACGCGGTGTCCGCTGTGTTATGTAAACCCAATCCGCTCACCCACCTTTTTTAAAATTCACAATCACAATAGATTCCGGACTCCATGATCACGCAGTTGTTCTTTCATATCCAAGGCGTCGACATCCTGGGTCCCCGCCGATTCACATATGATGATTGGTTTCATACCCAATTCGGCGATGACCGGTGCAAGATCTTTGAAATACGGACCATAGAGGTAGTCCTCAAAAGTCAAATGGCGAATCTCACCGGATTTGCCATATTCAATTTGACTAAAATGAATGTGCATCCTACACATTCTGTCCTGACCCAATTCCCGCGCGATTCGTTCACAAACCATCCGATAGTCTTCCGGCCGGCGCAAACCGCCTCCGGTGCGCGCGTTCAGATGCCCAAAATCAATGCACGGCAACAGTCGTTCATCCAGAGAGCACAGCGTTAGAATATCTTCCAATGCTCCCAGCTGGTTTCGCTTGCCCATCAGCTCGGGACAAATGGCGATCTGTTCCAGCAAACCTTCCCGGTCGGCCTCCTCAATGACCTCTTTTAACAAAATCGATGCCCGTTGCAGAGCCTCTGAGCGTTCAGGTTTCGCCGACCCCGGGTGCACCACAATTCGACGCGCGCCCATTTTAGCCGCGGCACGTAGCGAATCCAGAATATACATCTTGCTTTTTAGTTGTTTTTCTGGTTCGGTGGTGGCCAGGTTGATATAGTATGGCGCGTGCAGGGACAGATGGACACCATGAAGCGCGGCTTGATCCTCCAACCTCGCGGCCAGCCGGTCGGAGACACGCACTCCTCTACCCGCTTGGTACTCAAACGCGTTGAGCCCCTTGGATCGAATCCAGCCAAGAACATCACGTGAACCCTTGCCACCTTCTTCAGAATATCGTCTCGGGCTGCCCGCAGTGCCGATATGGATCATTTTTTCCCCTCACCATCTAAAATGTCATCATATGTCGGAACGCATTGAAAGCGTTTAAATAACCAATTTTCCATAATCCGTTTGACACGAATTTGCGGCGGCTCACCTTTTGTTCGATGAGGTCGCACAAGAATCGAGGCCACGCCCGCCTTTCGCCCCGCCCAAACATCCGTAAAAATCTGATCGCCACAAAGTAGAATTTCATCTTTCGTCACGCCATGTTCTTGGATGGCCCGCTCGATCCCGCGAATTCCCGGCTTCATCGCCATGCCAATTGCCGGCACACCAAGTGATCGTCCCATCGTCGCCGCCCGCTCGGATCTCGCGTTAGACAAGATCACCGGAGTCAATCCACTTTGACGAATTCGCTCAAGCTGGCGCGACGCGAATTCAGACTTTTCCCGCCCTCCGTGAACCGTCAAAGTATTGTCGATATCCAACAAAATCAGCCGATATCCCCGCGCGTGATAATCTTGCAGCGGCAGGTGAGACAAGTCCGGATAATAGGCGTCCGGGCGCCATTTGAATCGCCAAAATTTTGTGATCAACCCCACAATTCCCACTCCTTAACTGAACCGTTCTCCAAAACGATTATACACGTTTCAACAAGTAATTCTAAAAAACTCATCTAACGGAGCCGCCTTTAGCTTGAATGGCGCTGTATTTCTTGTATTTGAGTAGCTGTTAAAATATAATATCAACGGTTTAAAATTAAAAGGAGTAATCTGAATGAAGGTTTGTAAATTTGGCGGTTCGTCTTTGGCGGACGCGACACAGATACGCAAGGTGTGCGAAATCATCTTGTCCGACAACGAGCGCACGGCGGTCGTCGTGTCCGCGCCGGGCAAGCGGTTTGACAAAGATTTCAAAGTGACCGACCTGTTGATCGCGCTGGCCAACGCGATCGTGTCGGGATACGATGGCAAAACAGAATTGAAGGCCGTAATCGATCGCTTCCAGGCGATCAGCGATGATTTGGAACTCGATGAGTACCTGATCACCTCGATCAAAGATGATTTGGCTGACAGAATCAATGGATTTGATGGCGACAGTCGTTTATTGATGGACACCATGAAGGCGGCGGGCGAGGACAACTGCGCGAAGCTGGTCGCGGCTTACCTTTGTTCAATCGGACAAGACGCCCACTACGTGGACCCATTCGACGCCGGTTTCCTTTTGTCCAACCAGGACGGGCGGGTGGTGGTGGGACCACATACCTACGCCAATCTCGCGAAATTGCGTCAACGCACCGGCTTGTTGATTTTCCCGGGATTTTTCGGTTATAACGAGAGACGTGAAGTCATCACATTTTCGCGCGGTGGTTCCGACATCACCGGGTCGATCCTGGCGGCCGCGCTGAAGGCCACGATTTATGAAAATTGGACGGATGTGGACAATGTCTATTCAGTTAATCCGGCGTTGATAAAAGATCCCCATCCGATCAAAGAATTGACCTACGATGAAATGAGGGAGTTGGCGTACGCCGGTTTTACCGTGCTGCATGAGGAAGCGTTGGAACCGGCTTTCCGGAATAACATTCCCGTCAACATCCGCAACACCAACAATCCTGCTTCTGACGGCACCATGATCGTCCAAAGCCGAAACAATTACGAAGGAGTGCTGACCGGAATCGCGGGCAAAAAAGGCTTCACCATCCTGCACATCAGCAAATATTTGATGAATGGCGAAATTGGATTCGCATTCAAGGTTTTACAGATATTGGCCGACCTGCATATACCCTTTGAGCATATGCCATCCGGCATCGATTCCTTGTCCATCGTGATGCGTGACGAGGTATTCCCTATTGAAAAAGAAAAAATCGTGATCGACCGCCTCATTAACGAGCTGAATGTGGACGACGTGCACTCACAGCGTGGTATCGCGATCGTCATGATCGTCGGTTCCGCCATGGAACAGACGGTGGGTGTCACGGCGCGGGCCTGCAACTCTTTGAGCCACGCCGGCGTCAACCTGGAATTGATTATCCAGGGAGCGTCCGAGACCAGCGTGTTGTTTGGTGTGCGCAGCGAGTTTTGCAACCTTGCCGTGCAGGTTCTATATCACGAATTTTTCCCGTTTTAATCTGATTAGCTGACCGATCGATCGGCTAATCAGATTAAAATGAGCCGGCCAATCAGCAATCGGATTGAGTAAGTTTTAGTACAAAAATAAGAGGACGGTTATTGTCAAAATGACAGCAACCGTCCTCTTTTTATCACTAACCACATCCGGCGTCAGTCAGACTCTCCCAATGATCGGGGACGTGCGCTGTCATAGATGTCCTCCGCCCGAAACAGCCAACTTAGTCTGCCACCTCTCAGGATTGAACCACTGACCAGCTGACAATCCATGTAGATGTAGTTGTTCTTATGGTACAAATATGGTTTGGGCCCGATGCCGTTGAAAATTCTGAATCCTTCTTCTTGCAGCGCGACAGAGCGCTCATCGGTTCCCGGTAAGATCTCGTTGTTTGGATAGACAAAAATCCTCGTGTCCGCTATCAGAGTGCCGACCGCGGTCCGCCAGCTCGCTATTTGCTGTTGAACCTCATCTCTGGTCATCGCCGATATTGAGGTTGAGCTATGGCCATACGAGGCGAAATTCCAACCCTGTTCCATCAGCCGATTGGCGATCCTCCCCACCTCCGCGGTGTTGCCGACAAAGGAATCCGACTCGATTGATTCCGGCACCAGCGCGTATGATTTGGCCAACTCCACCGAGGCATCCGCCTGTTCCCGCGAGGTGACATAACCGAAAATATCATAGGTCGAGCGAATCGCGATCGTGCCCCGCGCTCCGTCAAAGGCGAATTCAGGATGATCTTTAACAAATCGATTCAAAATGCAAACCGCCTCGCCGCCTTCGTCGCTCACCCGGTTTCCCGATTCATCGACATACTCACACAGGACCAGATCGCTCTGCGCATCATACACCAGCCGTTCGGCGCACCCCTGTCGCCTGACGGTGATTGGATAGGACAATCCCATGACGGTCAGGATCACCGGTTTTTTACCTTGTGGCAACGAGATCGTTTTGAAACTTCCATCGGTCTTCAACAAAGATGCCTCGGAAATTAGGATATAGTCTTGCTCATAAAGTTGCTCCAACATTGCGCTAAATTCTTTGGAAGTCAGTCGATTGAGATCGGCGTTTTTGGCCCATTGGTCGCCATCAAATGCCTCATCCGGGTTGGTGATCAGCGGATTGACCACCAGGTGGACGACCTGCCCTCTCCACTGCACCAGATCTTCCGGAATCTTGCGCCTCACATCCTGTTCATAGGCTGCCAGGCTGACATCGTCGGGGTAGAGTTTGCGCAATGTTGAAAGAAAACTGTGCGCGGTAAAGATTCGGTCATTTTCAATCATTATGGACAGGTTGTCCAGCAAAATCGGTTTTAACTCCTCGATCATCGAGTTGTACATCAAGGTCGTCTGTTCATAGGCGAAGCCACTTTTAACGACCTCTTTGTCGTCCAGTATCTCGCGCATCTTCAAAGCGGCCGCCAGCTTGTCGTTCGAACTGTCGAGTCGGACAGCCTCGCTGAAGCGCAGCTGAACCAACTCCATCTGTTCCACGTTGTCGCGAAACTCCGCGATTTGATCAGGTATCAAACCACTTGCTTCCAATGCCGCGAACATCGCGTCCGCCCGCGAGGGTTCGAGATCGCCATTTAACACCTCGCCGGAGATTGACTGTAGGGCGCCGGCCAGCCGGGCCACGGCCAGGTCTTGCACACCACTTAGAAAATCAATTTCTCTGTCGGTCAGCGAGGGCTGATCCTCAGAGCGGACACGATTCAAGACTTTGTCAATTGCGGTGAAAATCATATTCTCGGTATCCAGTTTGAGAATCTCAAACTCATGAGGCTGGGTGAAAAAGCCTGCCTTTTCGAGTGACTTTTGCTGAATTTTTGAATAAATTTCCATCGCCTCGGCATAATCCTCCTCAGTCCACGCCGTGTTAAATTCAGCCTGCATTTGGGAAGCCTGTCGCGCGGGATAGAGACGTATGTAGATAACCCCGGCCAACAAAAGCAAGATTATCAAGGTCAAGGTGAAAGCAATTTTAAACTTTCTCACCTGTAGTTTTTTTTTCGCGTGCTGTTCGATACTTTCAGTCCGTCTTGGTTTAATCTTCATTTTTCGCAGCCTCCACATTTGAAGTCGCGGTCATCTCACTCAGGCCAATCTGCCTATATTCCAAAGTGTCTTCTTTTAGGTAATATCCAATATGCGGAATTTTCCGGATGCGATAGTGTTCCGCGTCTTCCAAATCCTCACGCGTTTCAAGCGCCGATTTAAACAAAACCACGTCCCCTCTGCGTTTGCCGGACAGCACCTGCACACCCACCGTGTCGCGCGTGACTTTTTCGGTAATCAAATCCGCGTCAAACAAAACGGCCTTGTTCGTGTCGGAAAGCATGAAAACATCGTCGGTATTCTTCACGGCCACCTCCGGGGCGTCTGTCAACTGCGCCGTCTCTTCCTCGGTCATCTCGTCGACCGAACGAATCAGCGCGAAACCGACAGCGGGGGAAGCGTCACTAAACGCTTTGACCAGTTTTTTACGTCTGGTTTTCGTTTGATATGAATTCAGCGGCAGCCGCGCCACCTTGCCATTGCGGAAACCAACCAACAGGCTGCCCGAATAATTTTCTCCCGGAGCGATCATAAATAGCGGCAACTCGCCTTCGTCCATATCCAACTCATTGGGCAAATAGGCGCCCAGATCGGACGGTCTTTGGTCCTCCAACTCGTGCAGGAAAACTTTGTAGGCGTTGCAGTGGTTGGTCAAAAAGATGAGTTCGCTGCGATTGGTCGCGGCCACTTCCTGCACAATCGCATCATCCTCTTTTGTCTTGAGCTCTCCCGCGCTGCGCAGAGAGGTCAAGGCCAGTTTTTTCAGATAGCCATCCCGGGTCAAAAAGGCTTTCAGTCGAAAATCTTTGATCAGGTCTTCTTCGGTCAGCATTTCCACATCGTCTAAATCAATCAACTGAGTGCGACGGGGTTGACCGTACTGTTCAGCGACCCTCAGCAAAGTCTCTTTGATATCCGCGTCGATCAGTGATGGATCGGCAAGCTTTTTTTTGAGCGAACGGATTTCCGACTTCAATTTCTTGATATCAGCTGTGCGCCGCAAAATATACTGGCGGTTGAGATTGCGCAGTTTGATCTCGGCAACGTATTCCGCCTGTGTCTCATCGATGCCAAATCCTTCCATTAGATTGGGCACGACCTCTTCTTCCAGCTTGGTCTGCCGAACGATTCGGATCGCCTTGTCGATGTCAAGCAAGATCTGCTCCAGGCCGACAAGCAGGTGCAAACGATCCTGTTTGCTTCTGAGGTCAAAGCCCACCTCTCTGCGCACCGCGCCACGGCGAAAAATCAACCACTCGGCCAAAATTTGACGCACACCCATCACCCGCGGATGTCCGTTGACCAATATATTGAAGTTGCAAGAAAAAGACGAGACCAGCGGTGTAGACGCGAACAGTTTTTTCATTACCTGATCCGGATCCGCCGTCCGCCGGTAGTCAATCGTCACTTTGAGGCCATTCAAATCCGTCTCATCACGGACGTCGAGCACCTCTTTGAGTTTTCCCGATTTGATTTGCCGGCCGATGTCTTCAATGATCTGCTCAATCGTGGTCGAATATGGGATCTCGCTGACCTCGATCAGATTGTTCTTGCGGTCGACTGTGTAGCGTCCCCTAAGTTTGAAACCGCCCCGTCCGGTTTGATAGATCGCCTTCATCTGGTCACGATCGTAGAGCAGCTCGGCACCGCCTGAAAAATCCGGCGCAGGCATGATGTCCAGCAGGTCACAAGAAGGATCGTCAATAAAAGCTACGGTTGCCTTGCAGACCTCCTCGAGGTTGAAGGAACAAACATTGCTCGCCATGCCGACCGCTATCCCCTGATTCGCGTTGATCAGCACCGACGGGAAAGAGACCGGCAGCAGTAGCGGCTCTTTTAACGTCCCATCGTAATTGTCGATCAGATCGACCGCGTCCCGGTCAATGCCGGCAAAGATCTCGCGACAAAATGGTTCCAGCGCGACTTCGGTATAGCGCGGCGCGGCATACTGCATATCCCGAGAATACTGTTTGCCGAAATTACCTTTGGAGTCCACATAAGGATGCAGCAGCGCCTCATTGCCTCTCGTCATGCGCACCATTGTCTCATAGATCGCCTGATCGCCATGTGGATTCAGTTTCATCGTCTGACCAACGACATTGGCGGATTTCGTGCGGGTGCTGGTCTGCAAGCCCATTTTATACATCGTGTACAGCAGTTTCCGATGCGAAGGCTTAAACCCATCTATTTCAGGGATGGCGCGGGAAACGATGACGCTCATCGCATATGGCATATAATTTTGCTCGAGCGTGTCCGTTATGATTTCCTCGGTCAGGTAGGGCTCCACCACCGACCGAATCGGTTCTTTTGATTTTCTTGCCATTTACTCCTCTGCTTCTCGTCCTATCATGTCAATCGTCCGGGCGTCCTATCATGTCAATCGTCCATGGTTGATATGGATGCCGTCGGCGTTCAATTGACATCCAACATTTCCATATAAAGGTGCCCATTATCCTCAATATGCTGTTTCCTGCCCTGGAGGTTGTCGCCCAACAGCACATCGAACATGTCCGCCATTTTCTTTGGCTCGTCCGGGCAGACTTGCACCATTCGCCTGGTCGCGGGGTTCATCGTGGTCTGCCACATCATTTCCGGTTGGTTCTCACCCAACCCCTTTGACCGCTGAACGATACATTTGGTCGGATCCAAGCGGGTCAAAATCTCCACACGCTCCGCCTCGGAATATGCGAAATGAGTCTCGACCTCCCGTCCCTTACGTTTGCTGATCTCAAACAGCGGCGACTTCGCAATATAGATCTTGCCTTCCTGTATCAAAGTCGGCGTCAAGCGGTAGAACATCGCCAGCACCAGCGTGCGGATCTGAAACCCGTCGACATCGGCGTCGGTGCAGATGATGACTTTATCCCAGCGCAGAGCGGACAGATCAAACACAGCGATATCCTTATGTTTACCGGATATTTCCACCCCGCAGCCCAAGACTTTGATCAGGTCGGTGATGATCTCACTTTTGAATATGGTCGCCAAATCCGCCTTGAGACAGTTTAGGATCTTACCGCGGATCGGCATGATCGCCTGAAATTCCGCATCTCGTCCAAGTTTGGTCGAGCCGAGCGCCGAGTCTCCCTCCACTATATAGAGCTCACGTCGGCTCACATCTTTGGTTCGGCAATCGACAAATTTTTTGACGCGGTTGGTTATGTCCATCGTTCCGGTCAGTTTTTTCTTGATGTTCAAGCGGGCGCTTTCGGCGGATTCCCGGCTGCGCTTGTTGATCAACACCTGATCCAACACTTTGTCGGCATCCGCGAAATTCTCGATACCCCAGATTTCCAGGTTGCTTCTCAATAATTCAGTCATGAATTCCTGGATGAATCGATTGTTGATCGCCTTTTTCGTTTGATTTTCATAGCTGGTCATTGTGGAAAATGAATTCGAAACTAAAATCAGGCTCTCCTGAATATCAATAAACGTCAGCTTTGTTTCATTGTTTTTATATTTTCCACGCTCTCTGCACAGCTTGTCCAGGATTGAGACGAAAGCCGAGCGCACGGCTTTGTCGGGAGACCCACCGTACTCCAAGTAGCTCGAATTGTGAAAGTACTCCAGCGTCGCGTTTTCATTATTGAAACAAAAAGCCATCTCCGCGCGCACTTTATAATCTTCGCGGTCAGCCCGATCCCTTCCTCTACCTTCGCTTGAGAAGTAGACCGGCTCGGTCAACCCCTTGTCCTCATCCAGCTCCTCCAAATAGCCGACAATGCCTTGCGGATATTGATAGGTCTCGTGCGTGTCGGTCACCTCATCATCGAAGATGAATGTGACGCCCGCATTGACGACGGCCTGGCGTTTCAATGTCAGTTGGAAGTACTCCAGCGGGATGCGAATATCGGTAAACACGTCTATGTCCGGCAACCAGCGTTGAATCGTGCCGGTACGCAAAAATCGGGTTTGCTCTTTTTTCAGTCCGCCCACATTTTCGCCTTTTTCAAAATGAAGTCCGTATTTATAGCCATCCCGCATGACCGTGACATCAAACCAGGCGGAAGCGTACTGGGTCGCGCAGGCGCCCAAACCGTTCAGTCCCAGACTGAACTCATAGTTTTCTCCGCGCACGTTGTTATATTTGCCTCCGGCGTACAACTCACAATAGACCAGCTCCCAATTGTAGCGATTCTCGTTGTTGTTGTAATCAACCGGAATGCCACGCCCGAAGTCCTCGATCTCCATGGAATAGTCGGCGAAGCGACGCACGTGAATCGTGTCTCCGTGCCCTTCGCGCGCCTCGTCGATGGAGTTGGATAAGATCTCAAAAAACGAATGCTGACAACCTTCTATATTATCCGATCCGAAAATAACAGCCGGCCTCAAGCGAACTCGATCCGCCCCTTTCAGCTGCGAAATGCTCTCATTGTCGTATGTCTTTTTTGATGGCATGTAATTCCTTTCAATCATGGTTGTTATTAGTGTTATGAATTGCAAACAACTTAAAAGCGCCCACTCCGGACGCTTTATAAGTATACTCGATATCGCGTCATGTCGCGGCTCAGTTGCGTAAAATTAGAAAAAAGATTCAATCGCGACCGCGCCGCCGCGGACAACTTCAATGCGGTTGAGAAAAAAACGTCGCAGCAGGTTGATCAACTCATTGTTTCTCTCTTCGCACTGCACCATCTGAACGATCGCGCGATTTTTATCGTAGTCGACAATGTCGATCGGATAGACACCTGCCAGGCGGTACAGCTCTTTTTTATCCTGCTCGGACATGCTGTTGATTTTAACAAACAACACCTCTTTACTGTGCAGTGAAGCCGCGGTGATGTCAATCACTTTGATCACCTCAATGCTGCGGTTAAGCTGTTTGGTGATCTGCTCAAATGTCTTGTCGTCGCTCGTCAGGCCGATGGTCATCCGACTGATCGTCGGATCTTCGGTCTCACCCACCGTCAGGCTGTCAAGATTATAAAGTTTGCTGGAGAACAGACCGGATATTTTCGCCAGCACGCCGATGCGGTTTTCGACAAACAAAGAAAGCCAACGTTTTTTTGTATCATTCATTTTCAGCACCCCTTAATATTCCAAGATCATATCGTCCAGCGCCTCTCCCGGAGGAACCATCGGCAGAACGTTCGCCTCGCGCTCAATAATAAACTCAATCAATGTCGGTGTCTCTTTGTTGGCCTTCGCCGCCAACAAGGCCGGAACAATGCCCTCTTCCTCGGTCACCCGCATGGATTTCATATTATAAGCGTCGGCGACTCGGCAAAAGTCCGGCACAAATTCAGGACAGTTTTCGTTGGGTCCGGAACAAAGCGGGTCACAACTTCGGCGTCTCATCATGCAGGTTTGAGAATAACGGCCGTTGTAAAACATTTCCTGCCATTGGCGCACATTGCCCAGATAACCGTTGTTCATGATGACGATGATGATCGGCAATTCCCGTTTTACGGCGGTCGCCAACTCCTGCATGTTCATTTGAAATCCACCATCTCCATTGATACTGACAACATCTCGATCGGGGTAGCCGATTTGCGCTCCAATCGCCGCGGGAAAGCCATAGCCCATGGTGCCAAGGCCGCCCGAGGTCAACAGCCTCTTTTTGTGGTCCAGCTCAATGTACTGAGTTGTCCACAGTTGATTTTGTCCCACATCGGTGGTAACGATCACATCGTCAAAATTCTCATTGATCCCGCGAATGATCTTTTCGGCTGTCAAACCATCATATTGCTCCATTTGAATCGGGAAGTCTCTTTGCCAGCCGCGGATCCGCTCCACCCACTCATCGATGTCCAGTCGCCCGCACAGATCCAACATGTTGAGAATCGCATCATTGGCGTCGCCCACGATCGGGATGTCCACCACAATGTTGCGGGAGATGGACGCCGGATCGATATCGACATGAACAATCGTGGTCTCCGTGGCGAAGGTGCTTAGCTTACCTGTGATGCGATCATTGAAGCGGCAACCGATCGAAAAGATCAAATCCGCCTCGCTGATCGCGTGGTTGGACGCGTAATTTCCATGAATTCCGATGTTGCCGATATAGAGCGGGTGCCCGGTCGGTACCGCGCCTTTGCCCATCAACGTTGTGATGACCGGAACATTGGTCAGTTCCGTCAGTCTCGTCATTGCCTCGTTGGCGCGGGCGATGTTGACGCCGCCGCCAATCAGAAAGATCGGCTTCCTGGCCGCCTCCAGCGCGCTGATCGCTTTCTTTAATTGACCCAGATGCACACGTTCGTTTGGTTTGTAGCTGCGAATCTGAACATCCTCGGGATAGTCCGCGCCGCCCAATGTGATCTGCACGTCTTTGGGGATGTCAACCAAGACCGGACCCGGTTTGCCTGTGCGGGCGATATAAAAAGCTTCTTTGATGATGCGACCCAAGTCTTCACGGTCATGCACAGTGATCGACCATTTGCTGATATTGCGCATGATGCCGACTGCGTCAACCTCCTGGAACGCGTCGTTGCCGACCAGTGAGGACGCGACCTGTCCTGAAAAGACGACCAGCGGCACGCTGTCAAAATTCGCGGTCGCTATGCCGGTAACTGTGTTGGTCACGCCCGGACCGCTCGTGACCAGGCAGACACCCACTTTGCCGGTGGCTCTGGCGTATCCATCCGCGGCATGAACCAGCGCCTGTTCGTGATGGGGGAAGACCATTTCAATCCCTTCCGCCCCGAATAAAGCGTCAAACAAATCAATCGCCGTGCCGCCCGGATACGCGAAGATTTTTTCGACGCCTTCCGCCTGCAGGGCTTTAACAAACAAATCAGCACCTTTGATTTTCATTCTTACGCCTCCTCATTTCCCTTTTAATTTATTCACACCCCCGCCCATGGCGCTCAGCCAACTTCGGGCGACTCGTCATGGAACAAAAAACCCTGAACCAATAATTGGTTCAGGGCGAATATGTCAATCCGTGTTACCACCTGAATTTGGGGATGTACCCACACTCTGCCGGTACGCGACGCGAAGTCGGATACCGCTTCCCGATAACGGGGGACACCGTCACCACCTAATAGGCTCAGCCGTTCAGCGCAACGCTCCAAGGTTACTTCCATTCCGCGTGGATGAAGGCTCGCAGCGACCGCCTTCTCTCTGTGATCCCGTTTTAGAATTTACTGGTCCTTATCTTCGCGTTTGTTTTATTTACAAGTTATAGACAATCTATCAAACCAAGTGCGTCGTTGTCAAATACAATCACAAAATCGCCCACTCCGTCCTTTGGGTTGAGTGCCCGATCAATTGGTTTCATAGAATTTTCATAGAAAAAAGTTGTGGATATAAAGCGCGCTATAAATAGAGTCGAACGCTGACCTTTAAACACCAAAACGCCGAAACCCGGGGGGGAGTCGGCGTTCAGATGGCGAGTCCAGCAGGATTCGAACCTGCGACCCACAGCTTAGAAGGCTGTTGCTCTATCCAGCTGAGCTATGGACCCAAATTCAGGCACCCATGCGAGTGCCTGAATTCATGGAGCAGGTGATGGGAATCGAACCCACACGGTCAGCTTGGAAGGCTGAAGTTCTACCACTAAACTACACCTGCGATATTGAGAACGAACTAAATTGTATCAAACGTGGTTCGGCAATTCAAGCGTGTTCACAAAAACAATCAATTCTTTTTGTTACCGGCGCAAATGGGCCGCGCGTCCGATGTCATACCGGCCAACTTGTGTCATCTTCTTGCGCATCAGATTTAAAATCGTTCAATGACTCCAATTCTTCCAGCTCCCTAAGCTCCTCGGGCAGCGCCTCGTCTTCCATGAAGGCCGGTTCTTCGGGCGGTGTCGTGATGGGAATAAAAGCGCGCCCATTCGTCTCGACGTAAAAATGATTGCGGTGTCGCTCAACCGCGACTTTGGAGCTCGCTATCTGACTGTCGTAAAGCTCATGTCCCCGTAGGTCGGGCTTGCGGTAGGTGCCGTCGGGGCGCCCGATATGCGCCCTCAAATTATCGCGCATCTGGAAACTCAACACTTCGCGCACCCGCTCAAAGCATTCTCGATCTTCGATCGGATACATCAGCTCAATTCGACGGTCCAGATTGCGTGGCATCCAATCCGCCGACGACAAAAAGATCTCGGGATGCCCGTCATTTTCAAAATAATACACCCGGGCATGCTCCAGATAACGGCCGATCAGCGAGCGAACATGAATATTCTCTGACAGGCCCGGCACTCCCGGGCGCAGGCAGCAAATGCCGCGCACGATCAAATTGATCGTCACACCGGCCTGTGACGCCGCGTATAGGTACTCGATGATCTCCTGGTCAACCAAAGAATTCATCTTCGCCACGATGGCGGCGTTCAGGCCCGCTTTGGCGTGGTTGATCTCGCGCTCAATCAATTCAATAAAGGTCGGGCGCAGCCAATATGGCGCCGGAATCAGCTTGTTCCAAGTGTCCGGTTCGGAATAACCTGATATCATGTTGAAAAACTCAGTCGCGTCCACACCAAAACTTTCTTTGGCGGTCAACAGACCCATATCCGTATAAAGCTTCGCTGTCTGATCATTGTAATTGCCGGTGCCAAGGTGGACATAGCGACGGATTCCGTCATCTTCGCGCCTCACCACCAGAGTGATTTTGCTGTGTGTTTTCAACCCAACCAGACCGTAGATAACATGACAGCCGGCTTTCTCCAACGCTTTCGCCCAATGAATGTTATTTTCCTCATCAAAGCGAGCTTTCAACTCGACCAGAACCAACACCTGTTTACCATTGATCGCCGCCTCTCCCAGGTACTTGATGATCGGCGAATTTCCACTGACACGGTAAAGTGTCTGTTTGATTGCCAACACCTGCGGGTCGCGAGCCGCTCGGCGCACCAAATCGACAACCAGATCAAACGTCTCATACGGATGGTACATGAGGATATCACCTTCACGAATCGCGGAGAACACGTCCGGCTCGTCCTCACCTTTTTCCTTCAGGCTCGCCAAATAGCTTTCAAATATTGAAACCGGCTGTGGTGTGAAATTCGAATAATACAGATCGTGCTCAGCTTTGCATTGATCCAGACCTCGATATTGATTCAGCAACGTCAAATCAAGCGGACCATTGATTGAATAGACAAAATGGGGGTCGACTCTCATCGCCTCCATCAGGCGAGTCAACAGCTCGTCATCGATGTCGTCATTGATCTCCAGTTTGATGACCTCGCCAAAGTCACGCAGGCGCAACTGCTTTTCAATCTCCACCAACAGATCGGCCGCATCCTCCTCGTCGATCTCCATGTCAGCGTTTCTCATGATCCGATAAAAAGCCGTCGCCTTGATCTCGAACCCTTCGAACAATTTCTCAATGTTCATCCGAATGATGTCTTCGAGCAAAACGACCTCCACCTTTGGCGTCACAACGATGTTCTTTTGTGTCACCCGTGTTGTTTCTCCACCCGGCTCAGCATCCAACACATACAATCTTGGCACCACATTCGGAATCTGAATTGTGCAGAATCGTTCTTCCAAGCCATGCGTGACATCCTTTTTCAACAAAATGGCGAGGTTGATCATTTTGTTGTAGATCAAAGGAAACGGGCGGCTGCTGTCGACCGCCATCGGTGTCAGAATCGGATAAATAGTCGAATCAAAATATTTTTCCACCTGCGCTTTTTGGCGCGCGTTCAAGTCCTCCGGCTTATACAGCATGAAACCGTTATTTTGCATCAGTGGCAGGATGGAACGATTAAATGTGGAATACATGCGCGCGGTCATCGCGTGGGTGCGTTCACAGATCGCGGCAAGTTGATCGGAGGGCAACAAACCGCTGATTTCCTTCTTCAAGTAGTTAGCGTTCAGCTGATCTTTCAGTGACGCGACTCTGACCATGAAAAACTCGTCCAGATTCGATTGAGTGATGGACAAAAAAGTGAGTCTTTCCATCAACGGGTTCTTGCGATCTCTCGCCTCGTGCAGCACCCGCTCATTGAACTCCAGCCAACTAAGCTCACGGTTGACAAAGTTCTTATCTTTGGAATATTCAACCGGTGGGACCGATCGGACCTTCCAGGCCTTTCTGACATCGGCCGTCGGAATCGTCCGCCACGATGAGTCGGATTCCCGATTGACATTGTCTTCATTGCCCATGAATCTGCCTCCTTGTCCTCATTGCGTTCAGCGAGACTTGATTTTCTTTAGTTCGACCCGCAAGCCATAAACCGCTGTGAACATCTGGCTTTTGAGATCGAAGGCGGCCTCTTCCATTGTGATGTCCTCGTGGCTTTCAAAGCGAAATTGTAGGACTTCATTTTTAATGCGCGGTGTCATGGCGACAAATTTTTGTCTATGCGAGGCGTCCAGGGCGTCGCAGATGCGCAAAATCGACGCCAGTTTCAGGATTTCTTCGCGCTGCTCAAATGAAATGCCCGACAAAGCGTCGGCATCCGGCAGGCGATCGCTGGAATGTAGTCTCGCCAGCCAGGCCACCGTGGTCCGTTCCTCCTCGCTGATGCCGATCATCTCGATGGAGGAAATAATGTTATATGATCGATGGGCGTGATGATTCATATGGATAAATTTACCGATATCATGCAAAATCGTGGCCAACTGCAGCAACAAACGTTGCCGATCGGTCAGCCCATATGGTCGTTTCAACACATCAAACAACTTTAGGCAAAAGCCTTCGACGGCTTTGGCGTGATCGTAATCAAAACGGAAACGGGCGGCCAAATGGCGGGCGATCGCCACTGTGTCCTCCGTGTGATCATAGGACGGTTTATAGCGGTGCTCCTTCACCGCGGCGGCGGTCAACAGGCCGTCCGCCAGATCCACCCGTGGCATAAAAATGCGATCCAGCCGGTTGTGGTCGGCATATTTTTGGATGATCATCGTCGTTGGCAGCATGATCTCGGCGATGTCGGCCGGCACTCCATTTTGCAAGGACATCTGCAGCGGTTGCACCCGCATGACATAGTCGAACATGGTGTTTAGGTCGTCAATCTCGATGATGGTCTGATTTCGGCGTAACCCGGCGAACCGCTTAAGGTAGGAAGAACCTGTCGCCAGCACGATCATGTTCGGATAGTAGACACTGGTTGCGGCGAGCATCAGAAAGTCATTGATCTCACTGCTGACATACTCGTCCAGCAGACTCACATAGTCATGGGTGCGATCCCGCAAAGAGTCTAACAGTTCATTGACGCGTAAAGCGCCGAGCAGCAGGTTTTGGCTCAGCATGCATCGACCCCGATCATAAACCGAAACCTGTATCGAGCCCGCGCCGATATCCAAAATCACCGCGCCCTGGTCGATCAATTCGCGAAACTCCCCGATCGATTCTGAAATCGCCAAATTATGGTAATAACGCTCAATCGAGTTGTCCAGCACCTCAATTTGAAATCCGGTCCGCTCTCGAATTTGCAGCAGAAAATAATCCTTGTTTTGCGCCTCTCTTATCGCGCTCGTCGCGACACAACGGCACTCGGAAGGAGAAACTTGATACTCCTCCAACTTATTGGAGAATCCCTTCAATATCTCATAGCACCGATTGATGCTTTTCTGTGAAATACCGCGCTCGTTGTAGGTGTCGATTCCCAGAGCCAGGCTCCCCCGCACGGTCTCGATCACCTTAGGCGGCTGTTTTCTACTAAATTCCGCTATTTTCAAGGTCAGCATGCTGCTGCCAACATCGATCACCGCAAACAATTCATTAGACACATCAATCCACTCCATTCTTCGGATATGATTCTAAAAAAAAGCGATACAACCTAGCCAGACAATTCGAGGAACGCGAAGGGCTAAGTTTGTTGGGGGCAAATGTCACCTGAGCGTGACGCCTATATAGACGGGTTCGCTCCTTGTACAGATCGTCGATGGTCTGACTGGGGCGCAGGATCACCCCACGTTCATGTAAATTGCGCAGGCGACGTTTCAATATAAACAGCGGCACATCGATATGGACGACGATGCCCAGTTTGCCGAGATGTCTCATTGCCTTTTCACTATAAACGACACTGCCTCCGGTCGCGATAACAATGTTTTTTCGCGGTCTCACCGAGCACACGGCTTGTTCTTCCTGTCTCAAGAACTCCTCCCCGCCGACCGCGGCGGACAGCTCTCCGGTGGTTTTCCCGGTCCGTTGGCGCAAAATGGTGTCGGTGTCAATAAAAGGCATGTCAAGCAGGTTGGCGGTTCGGCGCCCCAAAGTCGACTTGCCGCTGCCCGGCATGCCGATCAAAATCAGGCAATTGTGGGCCAACGGGCCGCGAGCCTTATTTTTTTTCTTTCTTCCATGCCGGTACGCCGGTCGTCTGTCATTCACTGTCGAGCATAACTCCCAATTATTTATATATATACTATTGTACGTAAATCAGGTCGCTTGAAACAATTGTTTTTTTCTTTCGACCATTTCATCGACTCGGTTAAGCCAGGCCAGCACCGATTTCACTTCGGGAGAACGTTCCACACGGTTGCCTGCAAAACGACGTTTGCTCATCGAGCCACAGCCAAAGCCCAAGACGTCCCGGCGATCTCCCATCATGGCAATATTATACAGGTTACCTTTGCCGGGGGCCGCAAAGCCAACATTTTCGAGCCCGCCCGCTCCATCTTTTTGACGATACAGATAATATGGAACCAGTCCTTCTTTTTGCAGCGCTCGCTCCGCCAGCGACATCATGTTTTCAACCTGCTCGTCGGGATGTTTGAGTTCCGCCAACGTCCCACCACTCTCACTCAACGCGAAATTTAGATTTGAGGAGCGTTTCACAGCCAGGGAATGAACGGTCACGCTGTCCGGCCCCAACGCGCTGACGCGCTCCAGTGTTTGCTCGAATTCAACTAAAGTCTCGGCGGGCAGACCCGCGATCAAATCCATGTTGATGTCACGAAAACTCAACTCCCGAGCAAGATTAAAAGCCGTGACGGTCTGTTCAACTGTGTGTCCGCGTCCGATCAGTCGCAGTGTCCGGTCATGCATCGTTTGCGGATTGATACAAATTCTATCGAAGCCCCATTTCAAGGCAATCTCAAGTTTTTGCCGGTCGATGGTGTCCGGTCTACCGGCCTCGAGGCTGCGTTCACAGTCTGCCGCCAACGGCAAATGATCTTCCACGGCCGCCATCAGCCTGTCCAGCTGCCCCGCGCCGAGCTCGGTCGGCGTGCCACCGCCGATATAGATCGAACGGACAGGGATGTCAAACCATTCTCCGACCTGCTCAATTTCCCGGATCAAACGGTCGGTGTATGTCTCTTTTAATGAATCACCCACTCCGATGCCTTCATGGAGTGAAAAAGAACAATAATGGCATCGTGTCGGGCAAAACGGCACGCCGATGTAGACCGCGCACATCTCTTTGGGAAAGCGGGATAACAGCGCCTCTTCCTCCTTCAAGGTCGCGAGCGCCAGCCGACCTTTATCCTGATGGACACCATAAGTTTGACGCAATTCTTCAACCGCGCGACCTGTCCGCTCGACCACAGGGACGTGACTCAGATCCGCGAGCACTTCAGCCGCGACCTGGGTCGGTCGGATACCGGTCAACGAGCCCCAGGGAAATTCCATTCCGGTCTTGGCGACACAAAAAAAATATAATTTTCGTTTCAACTCACGCCGGGCCAGGCGAAGTTTCTCACCATCGTTTCTCAAGGCAATGTGAAGTAATTCTTCCAACTCAATTGGATCAGGAGGTGATGGGCTGATCGCTATCGCGCAGCCTTCCGCGGTCCAGAAGCAAGTCCAAAATCCGGGTAGTCGGGTTGTTTCCAACACCTTTCCCTCACCCTTGATCTTCACTTTTCCAAAAAATAGACGCAGCACATCGCTGGCTGCGTAGGTGAACAAATCATCATTTAAATATAGCGTCGGCATTCTTTTCCCACTCCCACACGACGGACTCAATTTCATTCGGATGGTCGATCAGGCGCATCGCTCCTGCGCCACTTAGCTCCTCTTTCGGACGAAATCCCCAAGTGACCCCGATCGGAATCATCCGGGCATTGCGCGCGGTACGGATATCCACATCGGAATCCCCGAAAAACAGGACACGCTCCGGCGGCACAGTCATTGTTTGCGCGATTTCCAAAGAGATGGCGGGATCCGGTTTGAGCGCGGCCCCCTTCGCCTTCCCTTTGACCACGGCGAACAGCTCCGGGCGAGCGCAAAATCGCATGATATCGTGAACCAGCGCCTCGTCTTTGTTTGAGTAAACCGAGAATGGAAATCCGGCGGCGTAAAGGTTGTCCAGGACTTCGGAAATGCCCGGATACAGCTTGGTGTTGTCGCGCCACGTCGCGCGGTATCTGATTTGAAAGATTTCAAATAAGGTCTGTGCCAAATCGGGATCCGCGATGGGTTGGCGACACGTTTGATCCCGCGCGCAGTCGAGCCAAACCGGTTCGAGCGAGGTCGTTCCAAGTGGTAAGCCGACATCAGCCAGGCCAAGGCGACACGCAAGCAAGTCCAGTTTTCCCTGACGGTCCGCCTCCAGCAATGTGGCGACAACCTGGGCGCGTTGACACAACTCGATGTTGCCGCTGCCAACCAACATCCGATAGAATTCGCTTGGCAAAACCGGCAGGCCCACTTCGCGCAATGCGAAATTGACAGAGTCCGCCAAATCCTTCAAGGAATCAAGCAAAGTTCCATCCAGATCAAATATGACCGCGTGGCGCCGATTCATTTGATTCATTTCTCACTCCGATCGTGATCTGACAAGCCTTGCAGTGCCGCGCCGATCGCCGTGGCGTATTCGGCGTTTTCCGGAATCACAAAATTAAAATCGTATAATTTCGAAACGACCCTCAGCATGTCGCGCCCGGTCGGAATTTGTGTCATGTTTCCGGTAAAAATCACATCTTTTGTCTGTTCACTTTTCGCGATCGCCACCGCCAACGTGCCCAGGCTTTGAAAAACCAGGTTGGTAATGCCAATCGCCAGGTCCTGTTCACTGGGAATGTCCATTACCTTCCCGAAATTGGAGGCGGTCACATCCTTGCCCAAACCGACATCGGAATGTGATATGTCCGCCACAGTGAGGTCAATTTTACTTAAGTTACCTGAGGCCGCCAGTTCGTTGAAGCGGCTGATGTCGCGGGTTCCAAGCAAACAGCGGGACAGTCCCAGCAAGGTGCCGCCGCCCACACCCGAGCCGATCAAATGCTTGACCTCTCCGCCTTCCACCCGAACATAGGCGGTTCCGGTGCCCATGCTGACCACCACCGCCTTGTCCAAGCCCGCCATGTATGAGCCGCCCAGGCCGATCGAGATAAATTCTTCGACCTTGACCGTCGGGACACCGAGCAAAGGGCCGGTAAGATAGGTGGAGCCGACACCGGTCACCATCACACAATCCAGGTCCTTGGGGGACAGTCGATGATGATTCAAAAACTTCCCCAGCGCGCCATAGGCCGACGCGACGACATCATTTGCGGTGACAACCTGATAACCGATGACCGTCTTGCCTCTCAGCGCGACTGTCTTGGTTGTGCTTCCTCCGATGTCCAAGCCGATCACAACACCCATGTTAGCCTCCTCCCATCAAGAAAACCGATAAATTTTCTTAATGACCTTGAACGCCGCCCGGACCGTCGAACGATTCAACGCGCCCGGCAGTGACATCACGCTGTTGGTCGGGGATTTCATTGACGTCTTGTATAGAAACGGATGATTGGCCTTGAGCCATGCCCACAATTCATTTTTCTTTTGATAATTCTCTTCCTTTTTGGAAAGAATCAAATGGACGGTGTTGATCGTCATCAACATCGAAAAATAATGAGACAAATAAGTCTTCAAGTCCTCGTCAATTTCAATCGTGTCCAGATCGACGCTGTCGGCCAATAATTTGGTGACCTGAATGTGTTGATCAATCCGGCGAATCATCACTTCGGTGTTGACCGACTGATCATCCCGCCCGATGAAATAACGATATAAAGGGACCGGCAGATAATAAATCGAGCTGACCAGCGGCAGTGGGACGTAGGCGATCACATTGTCCACATAGAAAAGATGCTCAGGGCAGTGCGCACCCGATTGGCGCAAAATATCCGTCCGGTAAATCATGCAATGCAAGGTGAAATATTGATCGATCGCCAGTTTTTTCATGTCATGCCAGGTAACGCGCTGGTTCGTCGGCACACTTTTTTCGAACGTCATCAGCTTTTGACTATCGTCGGCGGCGTATTCGTAGACTGTGTCGACCAGCAGAAGGTCGACAGGCTCGCCCTCTTCCTCCATTTTTCCAATCACGTCCAGCACACGCTCCAGCGACGGGCGATCCACCCAGTCATCGCTGTCTAAAACATAAAAATATTGGCCTTCCGCCAACTCGATTCCTTTGTTCACACCTGAACCATGACCGCCATTTTCTTTGTCAACAACCCGAAACAGGTTTGGAAAACGTGTTTCGTAATCACGGGCGATCTCCAGCGTTCGATCGGTGGAGCCATCGTTGACAATGATGACGTCCAGATCATCGTCAAATCCCAACAGCGAGTCCAACGACTGTCTCAGATAATTTTCTGAATTATATGACGGAACAGTCACAGTCAATCGTTTCATTTCATTCTCCTGATTCTGTAAAACCGAGCATCGTAGTCACATCATTATATACAACATAAACAAGATATGTGAACGGATCCGGCGACAAAGCGATCCTCGGTAAAATCACGGTATTTCGTCGGATAAGGAACACAAACAGGGACTGCGCTGAGCGCGCCGAAATGTGACCGCTTGAAATGCGGAACGCGAGATCGTTTTAGCCGCACGAAGCCAAATAAGCGGAACGAGGAGCCTCGTTCCGCCTGTGAATGGTCTAAAATTTAGTTCGCAAAGTGGACATTGCGGCGCTTGTCTCAGCCGATCCAACCTGACAGCCACTCAACTTGACGAAGTCGAACCGGTCAAGCGGGAACGCTGTCTTTAGCGTCCATAGGCGGCGCGGCGCACATAATCCATGGATTCTTCTTGTTCATTCGTGTCCATCATCGTCACGTTACGCGGAATGACCACGAAAATCAGCGACGACACCGCGTGAACCTTACCATCCAGCGCATATGCCGAACCGGAAATAAAGTCAACGACACGTTGGGCGACCTTCTGATCCACCTGTTCATAATTGCAGATGACCATGCGGCCGGCGCGCAAATGATGGCACACTTCCTGAGCCGATGCCATGCTGTCCGGTTTGACAACCACTACCTGCTGACCGGATGTGGCTTTGAAATCCACCACCCTCGGCTGTGGACGAAAGGAGGACTGTTGTGTCTCCATGCGGACCGGCTCCTCGACGGTTTCCTCTTCTATGTATTCATCATACGGATCTTCATCGTCGTAATTTGAAAATTTGCTTAATATATTGCTAAAAAAGCCAGCCATATTCGCCTCCAAATTGCAATCTGCTTTCTGGGAATCTTCTCAAGTATACGGTTTACATCTTTCATCAACAAGTCTGAACGATCACAATTAATAACGGTGTAATCGTTCGGCAATAAAAGCGCAATCAAAATGCATGTCCCAGCCTACTCCGGCCGACCACTTACGTCCACCATTTTTTGCTGTTCAGCCGAACTTCATCAATAAATCCTCTTGCCAAACAACGCGGTGCCGACACGGATATGAGTCGCGCCGTGACGGATCGCCGTTTGATAATCATTGCTCATGCCCATGGAAAGGCAATTAAATCGGGCCAAATTAGCCGAAGTCTCATCCTTTAAAAGTTCACGAAGCTCGATCCAATCCCGGCCCACCGCGTCATAGAACTCATCCAAACGATCGTCTGACCAATCCAACTCCGCCATTGTCATCACACCGCGCACCTCGACATGGCGCAGCGTCGGCACAAACTCGCGCAACAACCGGCGGGCGTCCTCAGGATCAAAGCCTTGCTTATTTGGCACCCCGGAGTAATTGATTTGCAACAAAACCGGTTGCACCAAATCATTTTGCGCGGCTCGTTTTTCGATCTCACTTAACAAAGACTCTTTCGCGACCGAATGAATCAATGCCGTTTTTCCGATGATCTGACGAACTTTGTTGCGCTGCAGCGTGCCGATAAAATGCCACTCGGGTGAAAATCCCGCGGCGCTCAACTCCTCTTGTTTCGGCAACAGTTCCTGAACTTTATTTTCTCCCAGACAACGCACGCCCGCCTCCAAAAAAGGCGCGACCTCCTCTGCCGAATGAAATTTCGAGACGGCGATCAATTGGACCTCGGATCGCGCGCGCCCGGCCATTTCACAAGCTTGCCGTATCGATTCTTCTATCATTTCATAGCGTTGTTCGGCCCTGCGCCGCAAGGCGCCTTGGTCTGTCATGTCTATTTCACCTCCGGACATCAATTGCGAACCACCTTTGGATTCGGGAATTTGATTTAAATTAGTCAATTGGCTCACCTTCCTTCACATGCTCAGGATTTACCACCACGATGGTGCCCTCGATGATGGGATCTTTTGGGTCGGTCACTTCAATGATGCTGTGTGTGCGATCCGAATCCAAAATCCGGATCGGCACACGCACGGTATAGCCCTGGCGCCCCACCATGATCCAGCCCAGCGAGGAGTCCTGCGCGTTTTTGATAACCGCGTCCTTGGGCACTTTCAGACCTTTGACAAACGATGTGCGCAGGCTGCCGGTCACCACCCGGCGGTCTTGCAGTTCATTCATTTGGCGATCGGTGCGCAGCACAATCATCGTCCCTTCCCCATCCGGAACGATTCGATCAATCACGCAGTCTTCAATCACATAACCTTCATTGTCCAACCGAAAATCCAGCGCACTTTTTTGATTTTGATCAAAATAAGTTGATTTCAAATTTGGCGCCCACACAATCAAATATTGTCTGATATTGGTGATCAGCCTCGCGGCCGGTTGCCCTTCTTCGATCTCGCGCCCCAGCGGATACAGCTTGTCCGGGCTCCGCAGGTAGTCGCTTAATTCATCCACGGTCATGTTTTGAGCGTTCTCGAAATCAAGTTCATCTTCCAGCCCGTCCGTCATATAAGATATGATTCCTGCCGCCGGCGCGTATATCGATTCGGAAGCTTCCTCCAGCTCGCTTAACAATTCGGCTCTCTTGTCAATCAAGGTCCGAAGTTCCTCGCTCCGCAAATCCGTGTTCAACAAGGCGGTCTTGCGGTCGGTCAGAATCAAATCCGTCGCCACTTGATAAGGCAAAAAATCCTCAAGCTGATTGCTTGCGGCATCCCCGCGCAGCGCATTCAATATTGCGCTCAATTCCGCCTCGCTTTGGTTGTAAACCGCGCTGACATCTTTGTAATCACCCAAACGCATCAATTGATTTTGGCGCAGAGCGATTTCATCCTCCACGCCATACAGCTCTTGAAGCTTATCTTCCATTAGCGACGAGGTGACCGCGCAAATTCGGCCGTTTTTGCGAACCCGTCCACCTTCCTCAATGGTCTTGTTAAGCGTTCCGTCCGCCGGAGTGACGAGCAGTGTCTCCTCGCGGACGATCAGCGCGGTCGCCGCCTCGCTGCGTTCAATCACGCCGCGGTTGATGAACTCCAGTTGCGGACGCTCGGTCCGTCCGCCGGTTAACAAGACGATCATGCCGATCATCGCGATCAACGCCAAACCAACCAGCACACTCAAGGTGATGGTGCGCGACCGTTCCCGCTCACGTTCAATATGATTCAGTTTTCGCTTGAGTTCCACGCCGTTCTTCACTTTGTAACGTGAAGTCGGCTCCGGCCGCCGTGATCTTGTGTTCATTCTTCATCACCTTGTCGCGTATCGACGTTTTTATTCTCTGTCATTTTGTTTTTCACGGATGGCCTGCAACGTCAAAAGAACCGCCAATTTGACCTGTTCGTAGACAAGACCGCCCTGCATAAACGCCAAATAGGGCGGCCTTAGCGGGCCGTCCGCGCTCAACTCGACAGTGGCGCCCTGGACAAAAGCGCCCGCCGCCATGATCACATCACATTCATATCCCGGCATCGGAGCCGGCACAGGTGAAACGAAAGAATCTACCGCGGCGGAGCGTTGCACTCCGGAGCAAAACGCCATCAATTCGGACGCGTCGTGAAATTTCACAACCTGCACAGTGTCACCGCGTACCTCGTCCGCCCGCGGAACGGTCGACAATCCGGCCCGCTCAAACATGGCGGCCGCCAAAGTCAGGCCTTTAAGCGTTTCCGCCGTCGTATGGGGCGCCAGGAAAAATCCTTGAGTCAACAGACGATTGAATCCCAGCGACGGTCCCACATGGCTGCCGATACCTGGCGCGCTGAGTCGGGCGGCGGCTCGTTCAACAAGGTCCTCTCGTCCGACGATGTACCCTCCACCCGGCGCCAGGCCGCCACCGGCGTTTTTGATCAGCGATCCCGCGCAAAGGTCCGCGCCCACCATACAAGGCTCACGGGTTTCGGTAAATTCACCATAGCAGTTGTCCACCATGATGATCACCCGATCGGATTGAGCCCTAACCAAGCGCGCGACCTCCTCGACCTCCGCGACGCGCAGCGAAGCCCGTTCGCTATAGCCGCGCGAGCGTTGAATCAACACCATTTTGGTTCGCTCCGTGACCGCGGTGGAGATCGCCGCGTAGTCAGGTTTTCCTTCTTCGGTCAGCGCCACCTCGCGATACGTCACACCGAAATCTCTCAATGAGCCACTGTCGGGCAGGCGATCTCCCACACCGTCGTTCGATCCAATCACCTCATGTAAAGTGTCGTAAGGAGAGCCGATCACCGAAAGTAGCTCGTCGCCCGGCCGCAAACAGCCATACAGGCACGCCGCGATCGCCTGAGTGCCGGTGGATATGCTGATTCGGACCAGCGCCTTCTCAGCGCCAAAAGCTTGGGCGAACGCCTCTTCCAAGCGATCTCTGCCACTATCATCATAGCCATATCCGGTCGTCCCGCCAAATCCGCTCTCGCTGACGCGAGCGTTTTGCAGCGCCGCCAGCACCCGTGTCTGATTGCGCTCCCGTGTCACCTCTATCCGCCGAAAAATCTCGGCGAGCGATCGCTCCATCCGTTCACACTCGAGTATCAGGTCGTCATCAATCTCCCAATATGCGTAAGGATTGAATGGGACGTCACTATAATCCGATTGAGTCTTCAAATCCATCTATATCGTACCTTTCCTCCGCGACACCTGATCCGCGGCGTCCGCGCGCATTACATTATAATAAGTTAGTCTATGATCCGCAAAACAACTTTCTTCTCCTCACCGCACACTCCCCGGCAAGACCATCATTTCCTCGATATTCCGTGGCGTCATCTTCAGTCCGTTCAGCACCACACAGCGCCGCAGCGCGAGCGGTCCATAGCGGTGGCGCACCTCTTCAATCGTCAACTCCAGTCGCTCAATTTTCTCCCGTTCGTCCGGGCTGATAAAAAGACTGAGCTGCCGCGGCTGCCCGTCGGGCGTCAATTGAGACACACGCACGGTGACCGCCCGCACCGGCACATCCCAAAAGTAACGTCGCCTAAATAGATTCATCGCCTGGCGGCTGATCGCCCGGCTGCTCTGCGTCGGTTCCTCGAGCGAACATTGAAATTCACGGTAGCCCAGCAGGCAGTCGCGGACGCCAATCCGCACCACGGACGCCACCAGCTTGTGCCCGCGCAGGCGTGTCGAGACGCTTTCGGTTAATTCACAAATCACCTGCCAGACTTCAAACTCATTGACCAGATCGGCATTGCAGGTGACTCCGTGTCCGATGCTCTTCACGACCGGGCGGGTGTTGTAAACCGCGACCTCCGACTGGTCCAGTCCGTTGGCGTGGCGCCACAGTTTTAAACCATTCAGGCCAAAACGAAGTTGTAAAAATTCCGGTTCGGCGGCGGCCAGTTCACCGATCGTGCGAATCCCCACCTCCGCCAGGCTACGGCATGTCGCCCGTCCGACTCCGAGCAGCTCGCCGGCCGGCAATGGCCAGGCGATCTGCCGATATCGTTCGGACGAGATGACTGACACCGCGTCCGGTTTTTTCAGATCACTGCCCAACTTTGCGAAAATTTTATTGAAACTGACGCCCACCGAAATTGTCAGCCCAAATCTGCGCCTCACCTCTCGGCGGATCTTGTCGGCGATCATCTCGCCATCGCCAAACAAACCCGCGCTGCCACTCACGTCCAGCCAACATTCATCAATTCCATAGGGTTCAACCTGATCGGTATAGCGCTGATACAATCCGCGGATCTGCTCCGAATAGTACAAATAAAGATCATAATGTGGCTGCACAATCTTCAAATCGGGACATTTCAGCAAGGCTTCCCAGATCGCCTCTCCGGTCTGCACACCGGCCTGCTTCGCCGGCTGATTTTTCGCCAACACAATGCCGTGCCGATCCGCCTCGCGCCCGCAGACGGCCAACGGTCCGGCACGCAAAGAAGGATTGTGCCGCTCCTCCACAGAGGCGTAATAATTATTTAAATCGCAATGCAAAATCGTACGTTCACGAATTGCTCGCCGCTCCACCACGCACCTCCAAAAACAACGCGACCCAATCAAAAAGAACATTTGTTCTTTTAAATTAGCACGTTCGTTCTTACTTTTCAAGGTGTTTGGTGCCCTAAAATTAAATCTGCTCCGAAAGGCGGGCGAACTGCGCGTCGTATAGTTTTCGATAGGGGCCGTTCGTTTTCAAAAGTTGCTCATGGGTGCCACATTCTTTAATTCCTTCATCATCTATATAAATAATCGCGTCCGCTCCGCGAATGGTCGACAGACGATGGGCGATGACCAAGGCGGTGCGTCCGGTGGCCAGTTGATCCAATGAGGCTTGAATCTTAACCTCGGTCGCCGTGTCCAGCGCCGATGTGGCCTCGTCCAAAATTAGAATCGGCGGATTTTTCAAAAAAATACGGGCGATGCTGATGCGTTGCTTTTGACCACCCGAAAGACGGGCGCCTCGTTCCCCCACCTCGGTGTCATAACCATCCGGCAGACTCATGATAAAGTCATGAATCTCGGCCCGGCGGGCTGCGTCGACAATCTCCTCATCGGTCGCCGTGCGTTTCCCGTAGCGGATATTCTCCCGCACACTGGCAGCGAACAAAAACACATCCTGTTGTACAATTCCGATATTGCGCCGCAGCGCCGCTGTCTTGATCGTGCGAATGTCACGGCCATCCAGATAGATCGCGCCCTCGTCCACTTCATAAAATCGCGGGATCAGCTGGCACAAAGTTGTTTTGCCACCGCCGGAAGGGCCGACCAGCGCCAGCGTGTGACCCGGCCTGATCTCAAGATCCAGCTGGTCCAGCACAGTCGCGCCATCGTTGTAGGAAAACGACACATCTTTGAATTCAATTCGACCTTCGACCTTCTCCAGGTCGACCGCGTCGGGCACGTCTACGATATCCGGACGCACTTTCATCAGCTCGACAAATCGACGAAATCCGGCCATTCCATTGGTATATTGCTCAAAAAAAGAAACCAGTTTACGAATTGGAGTCAAAAATGCGTTGACGAACAGCGTGAACGTCAGCATGTCGGCCAACGACATGGTCCCCCTCACAATAAAAACACCACCCAGGGCGATCACCACAATGTTAAGGATCGCTGTCCAAAACTCCATGCCGGACACAAAAGACGCCATCGCTCGATAGTAACTTCTTTTCGCCTCGCGGAATTTGACGTTTCCATGGTTGAATTTTTCGACTTCATACTCTTCATTGACAAAGGCTTTGGCGACCCTCACACCCGAAATTGCGTTTTCCAAATCAGCGTTGATCTCTGCGGTGCGCTCCTTGACCTGCACCGAGGCGTCGGACATGTTCGATTTGCCTCGCAAGGAGACAATGATAATTATCGGAATCAGCACCAATAGAACCAGCGCCAATTCCCAGCGAATCGCGAGCATCGCGATAAATGATCCGGTCAACGTCACTCCCGCTATGAAAAGATCTTCAGGCCCATGGTGAGCGAGTTCTGAAATTTCGAACAGATCGTTGGTCACCCGGCTCATCAGATGTCCGGTGCGGTTGTGGTCAAAAAAACTAAATGAAAGTGTCTCTATATGGGTGAAGAGCTCCTCTCTCAAATCCGCTTCCAATCTCACACCCAGCAGATGACCCCAATATGTGACCACATACTGCAACATCGACTGAATCACAAATGAAAGCGCCAAAAGGATCATCAGGATCCCAAATTCGGTAAAGCGGGCGGCCGGCAACAGCTCGCTCAGCGCGAATCTCGTGGCCAGCGGAAACAACAGCCCGACAACCGCTATCAACAGGGCGCAGGACAGATCGAGCACAAACAGCTTGATATGTGGCTTATAATACGATGCGAAAAGGGACAAAGCCGATTTCGTAAAAAATTTATTGTCCCGAGGATTCGAAAACGCGTTTGTTTGTTTCATAAAAATCAGACCTCTCGTGAGCCGCTCACTCAAGGACCACCTCCAAATTTCTAAAATAATTCTAAAGTTACGATATCATATCCACACAAAATGGGCATATGCATTGTGGCATAATAATAAATAAGAAATCTTTCCCACCCACCGACATCATCGACAGGGGAAATCATGAAATTACACGAAAAACTTCGCTTAACCAGGCGTCATCTGGGACTGACACAGGCGCAGATGGCTAAAAAAATGAACGTTTCCTCCCGCTCCATCACCAATTATGAAAGTGGTGTGCGGATCCCGGGAGCGGACTATATCGCGAACTATTCAAAAGTGACCGGCGTCGCGCCGGATTATTTCCTGAGCGACATCACTCATTTGCCGGCCTTGGGACCCAACCCGGTCGATTCCTTTGTTTCCAATCAGCCCCTTGCTCCGGACGAAGGGCGGGCGAAAGCCGAGCAACTGCTGTCCGAAGTCAACATGCTGTTTGCCGGCGGCGAGCTCGACTCCCATGATCGGGATTCATTTTTCCGCGCGGTCAGTGATATCTATTTTGAATCCCGCGCCCGGAGCGATCGTTCCGCCGCGCCGACCCGAGAGAAACCACCGGCGGATCCCCGGCCATCGAAAAAATAGAGGTTCACCGTGTCCGCATACATTCACGAAACAGTTGAGGCGCTTAAAAATAGTTGTCAGACCGACAATGTCTTCGACATCGCCCGCGACCTGGGGGTTTTTGTGTCGCGCCGCGAGCTGGGCGGTCTCAAAGGGTTCTACGCCATTATCAACAACGAGCGCCACATCGTGATCAATCCCGCGCTGGCCGAACCCGAGCAGCGGGCCGTCTGCGCCCACGAGCTGGGGCACGATCAGCTGCACCGTCGCTTCGTCCGGGCGTCCGCATTCAGGGAATTCACTTTTTTTGATTTATCACGTCAGCCGGAATTTCAGGCGAACCTGTTCGCGGCTGAGCTATTGATCTCCGATGAAGTGATGTTGGAGGAAATTCGTCGCTGGTCGTTGCCCGAGCTCAATATGATGTTGGAATTGCCCCCCGGCGTCGCCGAACTAAAATTCCGTTCGTTAAAAAACCGGGGACTGTGCGCCGAAACCTTTCTTATCTCCGACATTTGAACCAAAGCCCAAATCCCGCTCAAAGCACCAAAATCCCTTGAAATCAAGCCATTTCCGCGCCTCGCGGCAAGGGCTCAATTTGTGAACAAAAAAATGTAGTGCTACTATAAAATATGATCTGTCTATAAATATAAGGAGATTACATGATAGAATTCAAAAACGTAAGTAAGAAATATGGCAAAAAAACAATTATCAAAGACTTGAATCTAACCATCAATGACGGAGAATTTTTAGTTTTAATCGGGCCTTCCGGCTGTGGCAAGACCACAACATTGCGCATGATCAACCGTCTGAACAAAGCGAACAGCGGTACGATCACGATCGACGGCAAAAATATCATGAACGAAGATCCTGTCGAGCTCAGGCGTAAAATCGGCTATGTCATTCAGCAAATCGGTCTATTCCCAAACATGACAGTTGAACAAAACATCACCATCGTTCCCCGTCTGTTGAAGCGACCGAAGGAGGAGCGACGTGAAACAGCCGAGCGACTGTTGAAACTCGTCGACATGTCCTACAAGGAATACGCGCACAAATATCCTTCTCAGCTGTCCGGTGGACAACAGCAGCGTATCGGAGTGCTGCGCGCGCTTGCGGCGTCACCTCCGGTGATTCTGATGGATGAGCCCTTTGGCGCTTTGGATCCCATGACTCGCTCCACCCTTCAAGAAGAGATCAAAAATTTGCAGCGCAAATTGAAAAAGACGATTGTTTTCGTCACCCATGACATGGATGAGGCTTTGTTTTTGGCAAACCGCATTTGTTTCATGGATGATGGCGACATCGTTCAGTTGACCACACCGGATGACATGTTGGCCAACCCCGCGAACGACCTGGTGCGTGATTTTCTGGGGGCCAGGACCAATGGCAAACCTACGCTGACCTTGAAACAACTGATGAGCAAGAAAATCGTCACCGCCAGCCAGACCCGCACGATCAAAGAGAGCCTGCGCCGTATGAACTACCGCGATGTCGACTCGTTGATCCTGCATGACAAGGAGAACCGCTACGCCGGTACCATTTCTCTCAAAACCGCCAGCCGGGTACAGAACAAGAACAGGATCGCCAGGGAGTTCGCCGCCTTTGACGCACCCGAAGTCACTTTGGAGACCAATCCATATGACTGCATGGATCAGTTGGACAAAAGTGACAAGGATTACGCCGTTGTCTTGAGCGACGACCGCAAAATCGTCGGCATCATCACCCAAAGCGCCATGTCGCGCGGATTGGCGGAGTATGTCTGGGGTGAGGAAAATGAGTGAGTGGTTCATCAAATACGGAAATCAGCTGCTGACAGCCACTTTGATTCATTTATTATATGTATTGATTTGTGTCAGCATCGCGTTTGTGATCGCGCTGGTTTGTGGCATCTTTCTATCCCGAAGGCCAAAGCTGGCGAATATGATTGTGCCAATTTTATCAATATTCCAAACCATCCCCGGCATTGTTTTTATCGGTATCCTCTTTCTTTATCTGGGAATGACGCCCACTACCGTGATCGTCGCGTTGACGATCTACGCGACCTTTCCGATTTTAAAAAATACAATCACCGGCTTGCGCGAAGTCCCATTTGAATACGTCGACGCGGCCAAAGGGTGTGGCATGAGCGCGTCACAGTCACTACTGCTTGTCGAGCTGCCGCTGGCCATGCCCTCCATATTGGGGGGACTGAAGATGTCCACCGTCTACACGGTCAGCTGGGCGATCCTCGCCTCCATGATCGGACAAGGCGGGCTGGGCGACTTTGTCTATATCGGGATCAGCACGAACAACGCCGTCTTAATCGTGACCGGCGCGATTCCTGCGGCTATCATGGCAATCATCTTCTCTCTGCTGCTTACCCGATTGCAAGACAAGGTGAAACGTCGTGTCAACGGAAAGGTGGTGAAGTCATGACTTGGCAAATGATTTTCGACCATCTGTTCGTTGTGTTGATTTCCGCCATCATCACCATCATTTTGGGTGTCGCGCTCGGGATCATCTCCTATCGTTACAGGCGGCTTGGCAAAGTCATTCTCTGGATAGTCGAACTGTTGCAGACAATTCCGGCTCTTGCCTTGCTGGGTTTGATTCTCTTGGTCATGGGAGCGGGCAAGGGCGTGACAATCACCGGGCTGGTCCTCTACTCACTATTGCCGGTGGTACAAAACACTAATCTGGGTCTAACCGAGGTGGACGAGGGAGTCAAAGACGCGGCGATCGGCATGGGCATGACCGGGACCCAGCGGTTGCGGCTGATCGAACTGCCCTTGGCGACACCTCTGATTTTCACCGGCATCCGCATCAGCGTCGTCAACGCGATCGGCGTCGCCGTGTTCGGCGCGTTCGTCGGCGGTGGCGGGCTGGGCAATATTTTATATCAGGGAATTCGCGTGCAAAACGCAAAGCTGATTTTGCAAGGCACACTTGCGCTGATGGCGATGGCGGTCGTCTTCGATTGGGGGCTGTCCGCTTTGCAAAAGAAATTGGAGCAGAGTGTCAGTCCCGCTCAGTCAGATGAAATTTCGGACGCGTCAAACGGAAACCATAAACAATAAGGAGAAACACAAATAATGAAGAACAAAAATAAACGAAATGTCTCGATCAAGCGGATCGTGTCCGCGTTGCTTTCGGCATCGTTGCTGTTCGCCGTGACAAGTTGCGGAAAAAAGGCAAAAACCAAGACCGGCCTCATCATATATGACGGTCAATTTTCAGAAATGAAGATCATTCATCGCATGGTGAAACACCTGGTGGAAGACCAAACCGACCTGACAGTCGAACTGCGCGATGAAATGAGTCCGGTCAACAACTACAATCTGTTGGTCGATGGTGGCTGTGATCTGATGAACAGCTACGACGGCACCTTGCTGACAACCTATTTGAAAATGGATCCACTCGATGTGCCGGAGGACATGTCATTGTATGACTTCGCCAATCAACAGGCGATGGAGCGGTCCAGCGTCCGCTTGCTCGACAAGATGGGCATTGACAACACCTACGCCATCGCCGTGCCGGAGGCGACCGCGCGGGAGTACAATCTGAAAACCATCAGCGATTTGGTCGCGGTGGCTCCGGAGTTGACATTTGGCGCCGAGCACGAGTTTTTCAGCGAAGAAGGCAGCATGAAATATCGTCCATTCACCGAGCACTATGGCTTGGACTTTAAAGATTCATTCCCGGTGGATATCAGTCTGAAATATTCGGCGATTGAAAAGAACATGTTTGACGTCACCGAAGTCTACGCCACCGATGGTCTAAATAGGAAGGCGAATTTGGTGCTTCTCGAAGACGACAAAAACTATTTTCCCGAGTACAACGGCGCGCTCCTGGTACGCGATGATTTGTTTGAGGAAGTCAAAGAGACAGCGCCCGATCTGGAAGAAGTGTTAAATGGGCTGGGTGGCACGTTGACAAACGAGAAAATGACTGATATGAGCTATGCTGTGGACATTGAAGGCAAGTCCGTCGACGACGTGGCGATTCAATTTCTGCAGGAAGTCTCGTTGATCGATTAACGTCGCGTGTTCCATGTCAGTAGGTAGGGTAAAATAAAGATGCCCTTGGATAGATGAGTCACACGCCACACTGAAAGCGTCGACGCCGGCTTTTTCGTTTCCAATTTCCGGAGTGGGGGCAGCAAGGAGTGGATCATGATTGGATTGGAAACTAATTTTATATGGTTCGTGATCTATAGCGTGATCGGCTGGATTTGCGAGGTGATCTTTTGTTCCGTCAGAGCTAAAAAATTGGTCAACCGCGGTTTTCTGAACGGACCTTATTGTCCAATATACGGCGCGGGCGTCATGTTGATGATCACTTTCCTTAGAGGCATAGAGAACCCAATCGCGCTTTTTCTTGCCGGAGCGCTACTGACCTCCACATTGGAGTATGTTACATCCTGGACGATGGAAAAATTGTTCCATGCGCGGTGGTGGGATTATTCAAGCAACTTTTTGAACATCAATGGCCGAATCTGTTTGTTGGGGGCCTTCATCTTTGGTTCAATGAGCTTGATCGCCGTTCGTCTCATCCACCCGGTATTGGTCACCTATACATCACTGCTGTCCGACTCAGCCATTTCGTTAATCGCGCCGGTCTTATTCACGTTGATGCTCACTGACACGATCTATACAGTAACGCGGCTCAGCGCTTTTGAAAAAAAGTTGAAAGAGCTCTCCGAAAGACTCAATCATACGTTTTCCGCGCTGAATGAACGGAGAGTGAATGAGCGACGCAAGAATCTGTCTCTGAAACGGGCGAACCATAAATTATACACAAAGAAGATCGAAGCCAATATGGACCTTTCCAAAAAAATCAATCGACAGGAACGCCGTATAATAAAGGCATTTCCCAAAATGCGCTCGGTTCGATACAACGAAGCGTTGGAGAAAGTCAAACAGTTTGTTCATAAGAATGAAAAAGATGAGGTTCGCGGGGTGCGGACCTCCGACACAGGTCGGGAGCCACGCGGAAAGTGACGCATGCGATCTGCGAGGCGTCAGGCAATCTTCATCTAACATAACTTGATGATGTTGAGATTTTCGACAAAATCAGTATACGAAAAAGAAAAAAGGGGTAGCGCGGGGCTATCCCTTTTCAGCTGTCTCCTGTTTAGAAACCATGGTGCGGTCGACAGGACTTGAACCTGCATGAGTGTTACCTCATAGCGACCTCAACGCTACGTGTCTGCCAATTCCACCACGACCGCATAGTGATCTCACAGCAACGGTAATTATAGTTATCTATAGTTTAAATGTCAAATCCGGCTTCGCCTCAGACAGGCAAACAAAAGACGATATAAACTCGATCATAATCTACTCTAAATCAATCAAATTCATACAAAACCAAGGATTTCAAAGAACAAAATGTAACACTAGCCGGCATATTTATGTGTATTTTTACCAACACATGTCCAAAATATGCACTAACTTCGACTTTTTTTTGTGAAAAACTCTCAAATTTTAAATATTTCGATTGTCTCGATCAAAATTATGGTGATATAATTTTCGGAAGTTTGGTAACACGATTGTAACAATGACGTTCTGTAGTAACATTCAGAACATGACGCCTCGCAAAAGAGGCAGACACAGTTGGTTTCGTTCAACGTCAGAAAACAAATCAGAAACAAACTGTTATCAGGAGGACATTTTGAGTAACCCCGAAATAGATCGAACGTCCGACAGTGACCTTCACAGCGAACAACTCGATCTCAAACAAACATCAACCCTTAGGGACAATGCGCCCGGTTCTTTCCACCTCTCACGCCGTTCAGCTTCAAAAGTTGTAACCACGCTACTTGCTTTTAGTGTGGTCGGCATGGTTTCCGAGTTTGGAAAGGATGAAAAGACAGTCAACGCGCTTACAATGAGCGACCAAAATCTTCCCAAGAGCATCACTGTATTTGAAGATGCCGCCATTGGCGCACTGGAAGAGGCGGTCGCCAATAGAAAAATGACGATCAAGAAGGCTGAAAAACTAAAGACCGTCATTATTCCCAACGATATCAAGCGTCCTGCGGATCTGACGATCGCGAAAGTGGAGACGACTGAGTCCGTCGACGATCCGATCGCCGCCGATCCGGCGCAAACAATGGAAATCAAGTCGTTGGTGGCCAAACCAATCAGCACCGCTCCGGTCGCGACATTTGTCGATAATCAATTGGTTTTGACAACAGAGGCGAACGAGCAGGCCGATTCACAAGAAGAAGTAAAATTGGATGATTCCATCCTCGACGCGGCAGGCGCCACGGATCCATCCGAGGCGAAATCCGACGAAGACCAAACTGACACTTCTTCCGCTCCAACCGACAATCCTGAAAAGGAGACTGAGTCCACAGTGACCGGCTCATCAGCCGAAAAATCGGACGAATCCGAACAGGACAACGAAACCGATGATTCCAAAACTGACGCGCAGGTCAAAGACCAGCAGGTCAAAGACCAAACAAAAAAATCTTCAGCGGACAGTCCGTCCGAAAAAACCTCGACCGAAAAAAATCTATCAAAAAAATCTTCCGAAGACGCCTTGTCTGAATTGGCTCCGGCGAATGGTCTTTTGAGCGAAAAAACAGCGGACGAAAAGACAGAGGCGGGCGCGCAAAGCACCCTTCCGATGATTTCCGAACCGCTAAAGCAAACTTCGGTCATGTCCGAGGTCGAAGACACAACCGTGACGTCAGGTGAAGACACCTCCAACGCCGAAAGTGAGTCGGCCGCGGAAACCGAGGAGGAAGAATTCGCGATTTTCCTACAGGACATCAAAGATGGTGCCGCCGCGAACAAGGAGGCCGCCAAGCCTGTAGAACCTCAGGCCACTCAGGTGAAAACACAGGCGTCTCTCGGCGCTGACATCGAGGCCGCCATCGAGGCGAAAGAAATTAGCGAACAGCACGACGCGGAGCTTGCGGCAATTATTTCAAACGCCGCGAAGGAAGCGGCTGAAAAGGCCGAAGAAGCTGAAAAAGAAGCCGCCAGAATAGCCGAAGAAGCCGAAATGCGCAAATACGCGATCGAGGCTTCGGACGAGGATCGTCAATTGTTCTACGGCATCATGGCCGCCGAGTGCGGATCCTGGTGGGATTACGACGGTTGCCTGATGATCGCTCAGACGGTCACCAACCGTGTCAGGAACAGTGGTGGAACATTGCGCGGTGTGTTGACCGCTCCGGGGCAGTTCACTACCTATTCCAACGGCATGTGGCAGACCCGCACCCCAACCGCCGCCCAAAGGCAGGCAGCGGATGACGCCTTGGCGGGCAAACGGATCATCGCGAACGATGTGACCTATTTTTGCACCAACGCGTCTTATCGTAGAAGCAGCTGGTTCCAATCGCTGGATCACCGCCACACCTACGACAACACCGAGTTCTTTGCGACATGGTAATTTGCAGTCGGTGGTTCATGACGACCGAAACTTACTAAAACAATAAGCGACGAACCCCCCTTGGACGATAGTTGTCCACGGGGGGTTTTTCATCATCCGGTTTATTTTCAATTGTCACGCCACTTTCATGATCGATGATCATTCAGATGGTTGGACGATTGAATCGATGTACTCACAGATTTCCGGAAGTTGTTCACGATAGATGGTCAGACGACTCTCATAGAGATATGGGTCATCGACACCGCCGCCTTCCGGAATTTTAAACTTGTAGCTCCTCAGCTTTTCAAGTCCCAGCTCTTGTTCCCGCGATTTATTAAGCAACACATTCGGCCACTGATTGATCACATATCGAGTGTTCACTTTCAATGAATAATCGCCCAATGGATCATCACTTTGGAAAAAATAATTTCCTCCATTATAATAATATGACTGCTCAGGAATCGCGATCGGCATCAGCCGCGCCCGCAACATGTCCAGGACGGTGTCCATCTCATCTTCGCTCAAATCAATCTTGTCGAGCGCGTATGATTCACGCTCCGCCAACTCCGGCGCATACGGGTCATCCGGATCGATCCGGGGGCCCATCCATAGGCCGGGAGCCGGTTTTGACCGCGAATTCACCGAAAGAGTCGGGTTTGTATAGGCGGTCAGCAGCTCACTGGTCTGAAGCCGTGAGGTCAACTCTCTCTCCTCATAAAAATTAATCAAATAAGTGCGGATGACAATCTTTCCATTTGGTTCAATGAACGCCAAATTGACTTCCTGCGGATAAGTGTCATAAAAATAAGCTTGCGCCAACGAAGGTAACTCCTCCGCTGCCAATTCATAAAAATAGGACCGGTCAATATGTTTGTTATACGGTTTATAGAGACCCAGCTCACTTCGGCCTTTTTGTTTGCTGTTTTCCACGATTTGAATCGCCAGCTCCGCTTCCTCGGCATGCTCATCCGTCGATAGATATAGGCTGCCGGTGACACCGTTGTACGGCATGTCTAAAACCACCGCGCTCAGTGACTCGACCGATGGTTTGTAGCGGTTGATCCCAAATCCATCCAAACTAATGAAAAATGCGACCACAGCGATCAAAATCAGTGTCACGGCGTACTGAACCATGCTGCGCGGCAGCGTCTTGGCGCCCCGCGCGACAATCAGTTCAACAATGATGTGCGCCAGCAAGGAACCGATCAAGAGGCTGATCACATCAGCTACCTGACTGTCGGTTGTCGTCGCGAAAATCGCGCTGGTGGCGAAAGCGCTGGTCAAGGTGATCAAAACACGGATAATTATGTACAAGGGTTCGCGGGTCGACAGCGCCTCCGCCTTTTCACTAGGGCGTCTTATATAGATGAAAAAAGCCAAAACCAGGCAAATCAGACCAAATAACAACCAATACACGCTTCCGAGCTCAAATTCATTTTGACTGTATCCAAATAATGCGGGGCTGGAAAAATGTCCCACAATCGGTGAAAACATACTGATGACGGCGCGCAAGGCGGGAGAGCGATAATCAAGCGGCAGACCCGGCACGGTGCTTGCGTAGCGGCTATACAGCAAAACCACCAATCCCGGCCACAGACCATTGATTGAGAAGGTCGCGGCAATGGCGTCAAATGAAGACCCTAACGACACATAGATCGCAAGCAGCATGGATGTGCCCGCGAACAACGTCATCAGGCCTCTGATGAACACCGAAAGGTAATAGACGGGAAGAATGGTGGTTCCCAGTTGTGGGTATAGCTCCGTCAGCCTGGGTGTCAAGGGGACCGTGCCAAGAACCGCCATCCCCCAGATACCGTCCAACAGCAAAGGCAGCAGCAACAAAACCGCGCCCGCCGCGTATTTGGCCAAAAACAAGGTCGAACGGCGGATCGGCAGGCTGTGCCACAGGTCAACCTCGACATTTTTATGCATATAACCAAAAATTCGAACCAGCAGGACGATCGCGACCAATCCCGCCAGTGGAATAATCAAAAGGCTATACGAATAGATCAGCTGATCGGGCACATATGATAGGCTGTCCGGCTTGCCGCCGGCCCAGTTTCCGATCATATAATACGCGATGGGATGAATTAAAGTCAGCATCCCCAGCAAAATCAAACTGAGTCCATAGTTTTTACGGATTGTGTGGATAAAGATATCAAGGAAGCGGCGAGCGTCCGATTTGCGATTTTGTCCTTTTTGTTCAATTGAGGATGTTGTTGACGTCATAGCCCTTCACCTCCAAACTCTGTATGAAAATCTCTTCCAGCGTCAGTGGCAGCACATCCAGCACCAAGGGGCGCTGTTGTTCCAGCAACGTGGTCACTTGTTCGCGATTACCCTTCACAACTAAGTTTTGGATTGATCCGTTTTCTTGAAAACTAAGTAGATTCAACCCCATCGCCTCGTAATCGGCACGCGTTTTTCTCCGGGGGTAGGCCACTTGGATTTTACAAAGTCCCAGTTTCAAACCGTCCAACTCCTGCTCAAAGATAATCCCTCCCCGATGCAACAATCCGACATTGTCACAAAAATCTTCCAATTCTCGCAGATTGTGCGAAGAAATTATCACTGTCAAACCGCGATCGGCGACTTCCTTGGCCAAAATTCGTTTCAGCACCTGGCGCATGACCGGATCCAGACCGTCAAACGCCTCGTCCAACAACAACAGGTCGGGAGAGGTTGAAATGGCTAGAATCAACTCCGCCTGTCTTTGCATCCCCCGCGAAAATATCTTTAGACGCGTTTTTGGATTCAGGCGAAACACCTCGCTCAAATGGCGGTATAAATTCTCATTAAAATTTGGATATAGCCGCGCGTATAGGTCACGCATCTCCTTCAATGATGATTGAGGAATGAAACTTGGCGTGTCCGGCACCAGCAAGACTTTTTCTTTGATATCCGGTTGGTCATAAATGGGTCTGCCATAAATTAGACAGGTCCCCTCCGTCTGCCGATAGATGCCGGCTAAAATCCTCAAAAAAGTTGATTTGCCAGCTCCGTTCGAACCGACCAATCCATAAATGGAGCCGGCGAATATGGAGTTGTTCAAGGAGTTCAACGCCGTCGTGTCGCCAAATCGTTTACTCAATCCTTGTGTCTCAATGATTGGCTTGTTCATTCCGCCTCCCCCTTTCCTTTTCTTCGGTTAAAAGTTCATTGATCGTGCTTTCAATTTCCTCAAGTGTGACACCAAAATTTTTAACTTCTCTCACCAGCTCAACAAACCGTCCGCGAAACTGTCTGCGCAACTCCATGTCGATCTTCTTGGATGGACCTACAAAACTGCCTTTACCCGGAATCGTATAGGTCACCTCATCGCGTTCCAACTCGCGATACGCCTTTTGGACAGTATTGGGATTGATGCCCAGGTCGATCGCCAGTTGACGCATGGTCGGCAGTTGATCGCCTTCCCGCAAATTTCCCAACATAATATTTTTCAAGATGCTTTGAACAATTTGCAGGTAGATCGGATCACGGTTCTTATAGTCGATTTCGATCATCACCGCTTCTCCTTTCACAATATCAGCGGCGGCGCGGCGCGCACCATCTGTACTAGCCATGATAGTGCAAGTAATTCATACTTGTCAATCATTCAATTCACCGCTGTCGCGCAAAAAAAGAATCCTTGTGGCGGACAACACCCGCCACAAGGATCTTTTCATTCATTTCAGTTCAACTGTCGATTGGTCTCCCGTCGGTCATTCGTTTCCGAAATAGATGCCCAATGCGCGGGCCGCCACGATCAACTCGTCATCGGGCTCGATATACTTCAATTTACCGGCGACATCCGTCAAGGGAACCTTTGTCATATTGCGCCCTTTGACACCTACCATGTAGCCATATTCCTCGGCAATGATCATCTCTCCCGCTTTCGCTCCACAGCGCGTGGCCAACAGGCGGTCATACGCGCAGGGTTCTCCACCGCGCTGGTAGTGTCCCGGCACCACAACGCGCACCTCCTGGTCGATCACCTGGTTTAACTCATGCTCCAATTGAAACGCCACCGAAGGATAAGGGAAGTCTTCCATATATTTTCTGTAATCCTTCTTCGACATCGCCGCCTCTTCCACATTCATCGCGCCCTCGGCCATCGCGATGATCGAAAAGCGTTTGTTCTTCTCGTTCCGCTCGTTGATCGCTCTTTTGATGGACTCTATGCTGTACGGAATTTCAGGCAGCAAGATGATATCTGCGCCGCCGGCCAATCCCGCATACAGCGCCAGCCAGCCAACTTTATGTCCCATGATCTCAATTATGAAGGTACGGCTGTGCGAGTCCGCTGTCGTGTGAATGTTGTCGATCACGCTAGTCGCGATGTCGATCGCGCTTTGAAAACCAAACGTATAGTCTGTTCCCCACAGGTCATTGTCAATCGTCTTTGGCAAAGTGATCACGTTCAGGCCCGCCTCACTCAGCATATGTGCGCTTTTGTGCGTGCCGTTGCCTCCCAAAATCACCAAACAATCCAAATTCAAGCGGTAATAGGTGTCAATCATCGCCTGTTTTCTGGTAGCTCCATCGGGATCTTTTTCCGAAGCGGGTAGCTCCATCTCCTTGAACGGCATACGTGAGGTACCCAGGATCGTGCCACCGGCCGTCAGGATACCTGAAAAATCAGCCGGCGTCATCAGGCGGTATTTGCTGTTCACGAGCCCTTTGTATCCGTCAAAGAAGCCATAGATCTCCACCCGCTTTACCTGCTCGAACAGTGTCTTCGCCACCCCCCGCATCGCGGCGTTCAAGCCTTGACAATCACCACCACTGGTCAACATTCCAATTTTCAACATGTTCCTTCCTCCTCGATTGCTTACACTGCTGCTGCTGGTCACTCCTCACCGATTTCAAATCCACAATGAAATAATTTAGATGAAGATTCACACAATTGTCTGACAGGCCGGAAAACATAGGTTAAAATGTTATGCAAAGCGCGAAAAAAGCTCGTATCATTGTGTTACTTAAACAAAATATTACACTATCGCGCATGTTTTCGCTATTGAATTCTACTTTTAAGTTGTTAAGAACAAAAACTTTCCGACGTGGAGCGCCAAACTCCGGCGTCATATTCCCAAAGGAAAATGATATGTTGATTGACATCGCCTTACTGACCGGTATCGTAATTCACAATCTATCTCGTGAATTGTCGCTGATGCTGGATAGAAAATATGGTCTGGGGCTCGACAGCAGCCGCTTCCCCACCCATGTCACATTGAAGCAGGCGTTTACATTTGATGGAGACATTAAGGATCTGGCTCAGGTATTTGACTCCTTCTGCCTTATGACGCCCCCGCCTATTCTGCGCTACAGCGGCATCGAAGCGGTACCGGGCAGAAATGACACCACAATTATTTGGCTGGACATTGTGCCGGACGCAGCGCTCTGGAACATGCACAAACTGCTGCTTGAGCTGCTCGACAGAAACTGCGCTGTCAAGCCGGGCGATCTGGACGGCGACGGCTGGCGCTTTCACACCACCCTCGCCCAGGCGGTCATTGATCCTTACACGTTGCCGGCGATCATCGCCGACGCCAAGCAATTCATCAATCAGCTAAACAGCCAGGCAACTTCCGCCGCCATGCTGATCACGCCACCCGGTCGGCCGGAAGTCCCCGAGGAGTCCGTCTCATACCGCATCCAGCGCCTCTCCGGCCCGTTTTGAAAGGCGCGCGTACCCATCCTGGTCGTTGATGCGCCAACCCGAAACCGCCGACATAACCGCCTCGCCGGATCATTTGTTCCGCTGAATGGCGTTGGCTCGATCACTTTTAAATTCTTCTAAATATTTAATGTTGGGTGGCCTTGTCATCAGCTTAGCGTATCCTTCCCGGACCAATGTGCGATTGAACATCGAGCCGTCTTCCATCCAGACATAGACAAGCAGACGGCCATATTGATCCCGCTGTTCCTTGTCAAATTCGAGATAGACAGTCGCGCCGTCCAAATAACGATTGGTGAACTCGGAAGCGATCACGCCTTCCGGCGTGTTGCGCGACTCGTCCTGCGCGACGCTTTCCGGTGTGTCAATGCCAATCATGCGCAGTCGCTCACGTTCACCATCCACCCGGGCGATAAACGTGTCGCCATCCACCACACGCTCCACCTCGACCTGCACGACATCCGGCGGTATGTTCGGGTGTTTCCGGATTGAGTCGGTCAAAGACTCTTCAGACACCACCGTTGTCCGCGTCATCGGAACATTGTTCGCTGAAAAAAGATCGTCAAAATTGATGATCTCGTCACAGCCGACGAGCAGACCCACCAAGCACACGATCAACAAAAGCCCTTTAAATCTTTTATATTGTTTCATGCAAAGAGAATAAAATAATACAACCTTTATTGTCAAACCTCCGATAATATAAAAGAACTGTCCACTGCTAAGCATAAAGTGGAGAGATGTGCAAAATGGCGCCGTGATAGGCAAAACCGAGGAAGCGAAAGGTGTGGAAAATGGCCAAACTTGATGTCATCGCCGGTTTTTTGGGTGCGGGCAAAACAACCTTCATCAGTCACTACATCGCCTGGCTGACCACCCAAAACATTAAATATGCCGTCATTGAGAACGAATTTGGCGTCGCCGGCATCGATGCGGAGACGCTGAGAGAAAAAGGCGCAAAAGTCAAAGAAATATCCGGCGGCTGCATCTGCTGCACAATGCAGGTCAGCCTGCACTCATTGCTGTCCGAACTGTCGCAAGAGGTCGACCGAATCATTCTGGAGCCCTCCGGTCTGTTCAACGGAGATGATTTCATCGGCATCCTACAAAACCCCACACTGAAGTCTTCCCTGCGGAAGGGCATGTGGCTGGGTGTTGTCGATCCACTCGCATTGCCGCTGTTCAGCGAACCGGAGGTCGAGGTGTTGGCCGACGAGCTGATCTTCGCGGGCAGTGTGCTGATCAGCAAAACCCGGTTGGCCGATGAGACACGGATCGCGGCGGCCGTCCGCTCCATAGAAAACATGGTGCCGGCGCCCAAGCCTTTGATTTTCACCGCCGATTGGGAGTCGTACACACCCGACATTTGGTTTCCCCAACTACAGCACAGTGGTTTTCAGACCCGTCCCCATGAGCGCAAGGCAATCAACCACAGACTGCTATATGAAAGCGCGCGTCTGCTCCCCTCCGGCGAATTCAGCGAAGACCGGTTGCGCGCGGTCGCGGAAGACATCATGAGGTCGGACGCCGGGGAGATTTTACGAATCAAAGGATTTGTCTCCTCCAAAAGCGGTGGCACCTTCGCGCTCAACTGCACGCCCGGAAATGTGTCGATCCAACAGTCGGAAGGGCGGTTCAAGCCTGTGCTGAATATCATCGGACGCGATCTGGATCGCGGAAAAATCAAGAAAATGTTTCAACCTTAATCCATCCGATCTTCTGAGCTTTTACAAAAAAAGAGCTGTCTCCTTACACCTTTCAGTGTTTGAGACAGCTCTTTTAAATCTGATGTTTATATCTGATTATTCGCTCAACAACGCGGCCGCGATATCTTTCGCCGCTACCAAATCACTTTGCTCCGGCACCCATTGGACGCGCAGGTTCGCATCGACCACCTTAAAACCGGCATCCCGCAGCAGATTCTCGATCGATTTGACACTTTCTCCACTCCAGCCGTACGATCCGAAAGCCGCCGCTTTTTTACCTTTAAATTTCAATGTTTTCAAGAAATGCAACCAGCCGTCTACACTGGACAACATGTCGTTGCCCACAGTCGGCGAGCCGACAGCGATCGCTTTGGACGCGAACACATCCGTCATGATCTCGTTCTTATCCTCTTTCGAGATGTTGTGCGACAAGACCACCGTGTCCGGACTCAGCTCCCTGATCTGCGCGGCGATCTCCTCGGCGATTGTTTTGGTCGCGCCCCACATCGTGTCATAGCAGATCGTGATCTGGTCACGCTGGTATTGATCCGCCCATTTCATATACCGCTCGACGATTTGCAAAGGATTGTCACGCCAAATCACACCGTGACTCGGAGCGATGATATCGATCGGCAATTGCAGAGCGACGATCTCTTCGATTTTCTTCTTAACCAGGCTTGAGAAGGGATTTAAAATATTCGCGTAATATTTTTCCGCTTCTTTGTATAGCAAAGCCTGATTCGCCTTGTCGTTATACAATTCATGGCAGGCGAAGTGTTGACCGAACGCGTCATTCGAAAACAAGATATTGTCTCCGGTCAGATATACCGCCATGCTGTCCGGCCAATGCAGCATTTTCATCTCAACGAAAATCAATTCCTTGCCGTTACCGATGTCGATTTTGTCACCCGTCTTGACCACCTGAAAATTCCAGTCCTGATGGAATTGACCTCGCAGGCTGTTGACCGCATTCGCCGTGCAGTAGATCGGCACATCGGGTATCTCTTTCATCAACAGTGGCAGCGCGCCTGAGTGATCCACCTCTCCATGATTCATCACAACCAGATCGATTGTCCGCAGGTCGATTTCCCGCTTGAGATTCTCGACAAAATAATCTTTGTGCTCCGACCAGATGGTGTCAACCAGCACTGTCTTCTCCTCTTCGATCAGGTAAGAGTTCTGACTAGATCCATTCATGACACTATAGTCCGAGCCATGAAACTCCTCGAGTTCCCAGTCGATGTAACCAATCCAGGATACATTGTTTTTCACTTGCTTCTTCATGTTTCGCACTCCTTCTTAAAGTTGCCTGACTGTTTATAAAAACGGGTTGATGGATAAACATTCACAATGTCCACGAAATAGAAATCCGCGTTTCCGGATTTATACAATGTTAAACAGGATCTGCGACAGCTTCGCGGGATTCACAATCTCAATTTGACCTCTGCCTGTCCGGCTCAATACCTCTTCAGATTGCAACTCACTCAATTTTCGGCTGACGGTCTCCTTGCGAAGATTGGTGCTGGCCGCCAGATCGTCCAGCGTCAGCGAAATAACCATCTCGTCTGATCTCTCAACGTGGCTCAACAAAAAAGTGGCCACACGTTTTTTAGCGTCATTTTCCATTAAAAGGCTGATCTGCTCATTCGCCCAATAAATCTTTTGACTCAGCGAATCCAGCAAAGCGCGCGCGAACACCCAGCGCTCGCTCGCCAGCCGGTAGACCTCAGCTTCGGGAATTAGACAGGTGGAGACGGCGGATAGCGCCACTATGTTGTAATCCAGCTTGTCGCGCCAAAAAAAGTCCTCACCGATGATCTCACCCGCCGGGAGGATGTCGATGATCCGTTCTCTGCCGGTCGCGTCATGACGGCTGAGTTTCACCTTGCCCGCGCGAATCACCAAAACACCGGCGAGCGGATCACCCTCTTTGGCTATGATATCCTGAGAAGAGTATTGCTGCTTGATGACCCGTTTCACGATTTCTCGCTGCAGATCCAACGGCATCTTATTAAATAATTCAATTTTTAGTGTGCAAAGTTGATCACAACAATACATGGCGGCAAACTTTCTAAACGCTTTATGATTTGATCGTATCGATTTGACTCTATTTATTATACTGGATTCCGGAGTTGAATGCTTGTGGCGAAATCAATGCTTCAGTCCAAATCGTTGAAGGAGAGAAGACAATGTCCACAAAAAGACTTGGCCTCCTAATCCTTTAACGCAAAAAGAGGTGTCTCAAAAGCGAGACGCCTCTTTCATAAACATGGTCGAGGTGACAGGATTTGAACCCGCGGCATCCTGCTCCCAAAGCAGGCGCGCTAGCCAGCTGCGCTACACCTCGAAATACCAGACAGATTATACCATTGAAAAAATGCCTATGCAAACGCAAAGCTCTTTGTGTTGTGCTAAAGTTTGGTAGAATGATTCAGATAGAAAAGGATTGGTATTATGCAAAATCTCATAGACGCACATGCGCACACGCTCCTCAGCGGGCACGCGTACAGCACTCTCTTCGAAATGGCTCAGGCCGCCAAAGCCAAAGGCCTGACACATCTTGCGATCACCGAACATGGTCCGACCATGCCCGGTTCATGCGACGCGTTATACTTCAGCAACTATAAAACTGTGGAACGCAATTACTTTGACATCAATCTACTGCTTGGATGCGAGGTGAACATCAACGACAGCCAGGGCACATTGGACCTGCCGGAACGACTGCTGAGCAGACAGGACATCTGTCTGGCCGCGCTCCACGGTCCCACCTTTTTTGACGAATCCGGAATTCAAGCCTGCACCTCGGCTGTTGTGAAGGCATTGCGCTCACCCTACATCAATGTTTTGGCCCATCCGGACGACAGTCAATTTCCCTTGGACTACGACACGGTCGTCGCGGCCTGCAAAGAATACAACGTCATGATCGAACTCAACAACGCCAGTTTCTCCGACTGGAGCTTTCGGGTGAACGCGCGTGAGAATGCCACCATTTTCCTGGATCTGTGTAAGAAATATCAGGTACCGGTGATTCTCAACAGCGACGCTCATTTTGAGTCCAAAGTCGGCCGGATAGATTATGTTCTGGAGTTCGCGCGGCAGATGAATTTACCGGACAACCTGATTGTAAATGATAAACCCCAAATGTTTTTGGATATAATCAACGCCAGACGTAAAAATTGGGGCGAACCACTTTCTTTCAAATGACCGTTCGACTCAATGTCACCAATCCGCGTCCGCATGGATTTTCGCATGAATTTTCGCATGGCTTATAAAGAAAGGTCCTCATGAGCAAGAAGACAAAGACAACCGAGACAAAACACGAGAAAGGCTTCGCGATGGAGCGTTATCGAAAAAACATCATTCAGTTGCTGAGCAAACTGATTCGCATACCCAGTGTAAAGGGAGCACCGGCCAAAAACGCACCGTTTGGACGCATTTTGTTGGGCACCCTTAAAGTCTTTTTGTCCAACGCCGCCGAACAAGGATTTCGCACCGCCGAGCTGGATGGCAAAGTTGGTTACCTCGAATTTGGTCCGGAAGACGCGCCATTGATCGCGGCGGTCTGCCACCTGGATGTGGTCCCCCCCGGACATTGGCCGGAGGCGTTTCTTCCCAAGGTTACCGACACAAAAATCATCGGTCGGGGCTCGGCCGACAACAAAGGGCCCGCAGTGGCTGTTTTCTACGCGCTCAAAGCATTGAAGGACGCGGGCTACCAGCCTAAGTGTCGTCTCCGTCTAATTTTAGGTCTGGACGAAGAATCCGGCTCTCAATGCATGGCGCACTATTGCGAGCACGCCGAATTGCCGGTAGCGGCTTTCACTCCAGACGCCAATTTTCCTGTCATCTCGGCCGAAAAGGGAATCATCGGGTTTAAAATTCATTATGAAGAGCCTGAGATACCCATGACCGCCAATGGATTGTTCCTGACCGCCATGGAAGGTGGCACAAAGGAAAATGTGGTGCCGGAACTATGTCGCTATGATCTTCGTGATCAGTCGGGAAAGCGCTCAGCCCATTCCGTCAACGGAAAAGCCGCCCATGCAAGCACACCGGAGGAAGGACAAAACGCGATTTCCACAGCGCTGTGGGAATTGAAGGAACAGCAAATATCAAGTGAGTTCATCCAATGGTATACAGAGAATATCGGCTTTGAGACAAACGGCAAGTCGCTGGGCATCCAGGTGTCCGATGAGGTCTCAGGCGAACTCACATTGAACATCGGCTTGGTGAAATTTGACGGCAAGACCTGGACTTTGTCCTGTGATCTGCGCTATCCCGTCACAACCGACGGGACTGAATTTTTGTCCACCATCCAACAAAGCGCCGCCGCGATCGGCGGTTCCATCAATTTGGGTGAAATCAGTCACGCCCTGCCCTTGAATTTGCCACACGAGCACCCCCTTGTGCGCACACTGACCGAGGTCTACAACGAGCAGACCGGATCGGCACTCCGCCCGATCGGCATTGGAGGAGGGACATATGCGCGTGCGCTGCCAAACACGGTCGCCTTTGGGGCGGTGTTCCCGGGCGAAACAGTGAACATGCATCAAAATGATGAGCAGGTGTCGATTGAATCCTTGTTGAGAGCATCAAACATCTACCGCAGCGCATTCCTCAAACTGGATTCCGTCTATGGAGCGGCTAAAGAATCAGAGCCCGGCGATCCGGACTGAGCTTGCTTATCAATAGTAATTAATCCTCGTGAAGAATCATTGTCATTTATTGTCATGTACGGGTGCATGCGTTACCAAACAATATACGAAGACGCACAATGGGCCTTGAAGCAACAAAGATCAAGGCCCATTGTTTGACAAATCCCATATACCATCATCGTTCAAGTTGGAAGAAATTCCCAGGACATCCTTATGCCTGCCTCCTCATCCGTCACTCAAGGGGCCAAGGCCAAATCTCATTGTCTGATAAACTCCACGGATTAAACCATTCATCGCCCAATGAGATCACGTCATCATCAACCGCGATTAACTCATACTCGAAATTTTCGATGGCAATGTATGAATCAAAACTCCCATTATTCTCATAGGTCCTTTTACTAATCAGGTTGCCACTTTCGTCATAATCATATATAACGACTACCGACGCTCCTCCCAGAAGACCTAGATTATCATCTCGTCCATTACTATGGCGTGTCACCGCGCTGACCCTACCCAGATCATCGTATTCATAATCACGCCAAAAATTAAATTCAACACCGTAGAGAGCCACACTAATTTTCTCTTGAATCAATAATCCCTCTTCATAAATATATTCACGGATTTCATAGTCATCTTCTAAAGAAGTTATTTTTCGGACAAGATTGCCCTCCATGTCATAATCGTATGTTCTCTCAATGGTCAGCCAATCAGCATCTACATCAGCTCTCGCATCAGGTCTTCTTGGATAACGCATTATTTCCCTTACAACCCTTGCTGAATCATCGTATTCATATTTTGTAGTCGTTGCCTGCGGAGTGAGAATGTCATTAGCCAGATCACTAAAGAAAAAATAATGGTAGGATGAGCCAATTAGCTTACCGGTATCGTCGTATTCATATTCATACCAATTATCTCTTTCTCTTTGATGAGGATCATCTATATAGTTGGAGCGATTGGTCCGAATCCTCCGACCGTCCTCATTATAGATATACTCAAAAAACTCCGAAATATCATGATTGGTATCATCTGAAAAACTGACAGCCTGAGCAACAAGAACAAATCGCTCATCGGTTCCAATCTCATCCGAAGCTGATGTCATACTTGTCGAAGGACTGCTCCTTGTGGGTAAATCATTTAAACTTCCCGCCTCACCCCGCTCGGCGGTTAACCGGTCGAACATCGCAATGATCGTAGGGTTATCCGGCAATCTTTCCAAACCTATTTGCAATACTTCAACGGCTTTATTGACATCACCCAGTTCGAATTTTGCTTCCGCAAGACCCGTATATCCACGTGGATTCATCGGCTCGACATCAATCACTTTGTTAAAAACAACAGTTGCCTGTCTGTATTTCATATCAAACAAGTACTTCTCGCCTTGGTCGAGCAACTCGGTGGTGGACATCCTTTCTAAATTTCCAGCCCTATTTAAACTAATGCCAATGATGATCGCCAACGCCACCAAAATAATTCCCACGACAGTGACAGCGACGATAATCAGCGGTTTCTTCGTCTGATTGGGTTGTGCCCGGTTAACAAGTGGAGTTGGCATTATGTTTCTATTCATTTAGCGATCCGTCCTTTCTTAATTTAAAGAAAAAGCGCAAGCAGTTCGAGGCCTTGTACGTTCTCAAATCTTGTCATTGATAGAATACCTTAAAGCTCTCAACTTAACGATACTCCAACAGTCTTCTCATTCGTCAAGTCAAGGAAAAGACACATTGTCTGAGAATATCCAAGGATTGTGTCACTCATCATTGTCATAGGCAGATCGCGTACCCCAAAAAAACCTGCCGAGTGTGACACCCGGCAGGTTTTAAATGTACAAACTATTAAGATTTCAGGCTGTGCGCGGTTCGTTAACCGTTCTGCGAAGACTCACTCAAAATTAAGCGTCCTCTCCAGCTTGCTCTTCAGATTCAACAACTTCGCTGACCTCTTCGTCCTCGGCGACATCCGCCACCTCGACGCCCTCGTCAACATCGACGCTTTCCTCAACCTCCGCGGCTTCGTCAGCATCAACGGACTCTTCCACCTCGACCTCAACCTCGGCCTCGGCATCAGCTTCCACTTCGCCCTCAACGAAATCTGCGTCCTCCCGGACCTCAACTTCTTCCACATCGTCCGAAGTCTCCTCTGTCACATCCACATCCTCTGAATCGACATAGGACATCGGCAGATCATCATCGTCCGCCTGTTCCTCGCTCTCCATTTCAGGATTGATCAAGGTGTCGATCGGAGCGACGTCTTTTATGCTGACGCTGATACGGCGGGTCTCATTGGAAACTTCCAGCACACGCACGTCGACTTCCATACCCTCAACCAAAACCTCATCCGGTTTGTTCAACCGACGATTGGAGATCTGAGAGATGTGGCACAGAGCGTCAACGCCCTGGTCAATTTCAATAAACGCGCCAAACGGGAACATGCGAACCACGTTGCCGTGCACGATCGAACCCACCGGGAACCGCTCTTCAATATTGTTGTACGGATCGTCCTCGATGCGCTTGAATCCAAGAGAGATTCGCTTTCTCTCCTCGTCAAAATCTTTGACATATACCTGAATGGTATCGCCGACTTTCACCACCTCGGACGGGTGCTTGATACGCTTCCAGGACAACTCGGAAATATGAACCAGTCCGTCCACGCCGCCAATATCGACAAACGCGCCGAAATCGGTAAGGTTGCGCACGATACCATCGTAGATGTCGCCGACCGCGATGTTCGCCCAGACGCCCTCCGCTTTCGCTTTGCGCTCATGGTTCAACAGCGCCCGTCTGGAACCGGAGACACGCAAACGGCGCTTGTCCGGATCAAACTGGGTAACCAGGATATCGAAGCTCTCGCCACGATATGGCTCAAGGTCGTCCACCGTACCCATTTCCAACTGGGTGCGATGCACATAAATATCAACACCGCCATAGGACGCGATCACGCCATCCTTGACCACGTTGACAACCTTGACGTTGATAGGTTCTTTGTCATTGAAAGCTTCCTCAACCAGATTTCTGTACTTCGCGAAGTCGACTTTCGCCTTGGAAAGAAGAATTTCCTTGCCGTTCTCCGTGCTGCGAATGCTACGCACATAGACGTCAATCTGCGTTTTCTCCTCGATGGCCAAGTCCAAATCAAAATCGGGATTGTTATCGAATTCATGACGAGGAATGCGACCTTCTGTCTTATCTCTGACATCGACATAGACATTCTCATCATCGTAGCGGACAATAACACCTTTTACCGTCGCGCCTCTGTGAAGCTGCGGAATGTTGTCAATAAAATCAGTAAAACTGATATCCCCCATGTCCTGCTGCAAATCCTGCTCATTCATCGTCTCGTTTTCATCCATTATGTGAAAAACCTCCATGATAATACTTTCCGGTGAGGACGCACCTGCCGTTATGCCGATTCGCTTACCGGAAAAGTCACGCTCCGCCAGCAACTGATGCAAATCGTCAATACCCTCAATCAGATGGGTATCACCGCATTCGCCACGGCAGATATCAAGAAGTTTCACTGTGTTGGAACTATGGTTGCTGCCTATGACCAACATCACATCGGAATGTGATGCGAGTGCTTCCGCTTCCCTTTGTCTGTTTTCCGTAGCATTACATATTGTATCAAAAGAATGTAAATTTGCAATTGATTTTCGTAATGTCGACAATATCACCGCAAAGTTGCTCACCGAAAACGTCGTCTGCGCGACCAGCGTCCAGTCATCATCACCAAAATCAAAACGTTCCGCCTGCTCAGTGGTTTGAATGATCACCGCGGAATTGTCGCACTCGCCATTGATACCGATGACCTCAGGGTGGTTCGGATCACCTACTATAATGATCCGCTCTCCTCTTTCGTGAGCTTCTTTGACTAACTTGTGAATGTGCTTGACATAGCCACAAGTACAGTCGATCACCACACAGTCCTTTTCTTTCAATCTTCGCACTTCCTGCGGCGTGACGCCGTGCGCACGGATGATCACTTTGGCACCGTCCGGAATATCCTCAATGGAGGTCGCCAGCCGCGCTCCACGCTCAGCCAGGTCACCCATCACCAGGCGATTATGAATCAGTTCACCATACATATAAATCGGACCATTTTCGCCATCTTGTTCTTCCAACAATTGGTACGCGGTCTGAACGGCGTAGTCCACGCCCCTACAAAATCCGGCGGAACGAGCCATTTTAACACTCATAAATCAGTCACCTTCGATCTCTTGCTGTCGGTTTGGGTTTTAAGCTCGGCAAGTTCCTCCATCGAATAGGCGATACTGGCCGGTGGCGTGGCGGTATCGGGATGGTCGCCCAGATCATAAATAAATCTCATCAGATCCTCGTTCATCCGCTCCCTCAACTCTTTGGAATTCGCTCCCTTGGGCATCGGCCTCAGATACATGGGTTTACCAAAGACCACATCTACCCGGCCAAATAGTCTGAACTTGCCTTTGATGCAGACCGGAACCACAGGAGCTTTTAGTTTTGTGGCGAACAACATCGTGCCCGAATGGGCGGGGTAGTCCTCCCGCCTGGACTCATCTTTGACCCTGGTACCTTGCGGAAACATCATAACGTGTTTGTTTCTCCGCAACAGGCCCATAATTTCACGCACAGATCCCATGCCGACATTGTCACGGTCCATCTGCACCGCGCCCCACCAGGGCAGAAAACGAGAGCCGATCCAACTATTGTATAGTTCTTTTTTCGCGACGAAATAAAACCAAGGCTCAACATTCACGCACAGAGCGGGAATGTCCAGCAAGCTTTTATGATTGGCGATGACCAGCGCCGGTCCCTCGACAGGTAAATTTTCTTTATTAATATAACGAATACGAAAAAACAGATGCAAAAAAAGATTGATTGAGCGCTTGATAAATAATCGCATGCCACGATTCATATTGTCCGGCAGTTCTTTTTTGTTCGATCTCGTCGCTTTTTTATCCTTATCCATGCCGCCCCGTTCCCTCGATAAACTTAGATACCAAATCCAACACCGCGTTCACTGTCTCCTCCACGTCCATCTCGGTCGTGTCCAAACAAACCGCGTCCTTCGCGCAAACCAGGGGGGCGAACGAACGGTTGGTGTCTTGGTGGTCTCGATAGTTCAGATCCGCCAACACGCTTTCGTAGCTGGCTTCCTCACCTCTTTCCCTCAGTTCGGCATAGCGTCTGGCGGCTCGTTCCTTGACGCTGGCGGTGAGAAAGATTTTTACATTTGCATCCGGCAACACATAAGACCCGATGTCCCTTCCGTCCATCACAACACTGCGATTGGACGCAATGTCGCGCTGTGCCTTCACCAGCATCAAGCGACAGGCGGAAACCGCGGAGATGTCGGATGCCCAAACCGAGATTTCCGGTGTGCGAATCAGCTCTGTCACATCCTCATCATCCAAAAAAACATGTTGTTCATCATCGACAAAACGCACATCGACTTTGGTTTGTCCCAACATCTCCTCGATACCGGGCACATCCTCTTTCTTCAATCCCAACCGACTCGCCTTGAGCCCACAGGCGCGGTACATCGCTCCGGTGTCCAAGTAGAGTATGTTCAATCTGTCAGCGACCCGCCTGGCCACAGTGCTTTTTCCCGCCCCTCCGGGGCCATCGATCGCGATGGCGATGATTTGTTTCATAGAGTCTTCTCCGTCCGTTGTTCGGTGTGATCGTTCAGCCGATGATCCTATTATTTGGTTTTATTTCTTGACAACCGTCAGAAAACACTTAAATCACGCGATGTCCCAAACCGATGGCGACTTCGTCCAAATGCAGCAATCCAACTGCGAAAAACGCGCAGACACAGACATGGTCGTCATATCTGGCAATACCGATTTTTCCACCGATGCTCAGACCCGCCGCCTTACTCATCAACTGTGTGGCCGCTTCGTGAGCCGCTCCGGCGATCGCTCCTTCTTCCGCGTGAGTCAATGAAATCACTCCCTCGCGGCGAGCGGCGACGACCGCCCGCTCAATGATCGTCGCGACGGACTCTAAGTATTCTCCACCAAAATCAGCCGCCGCTCCTCTCGTTCCGCTTTGTTTATACGCTTCGATCAGCGACCGTTCCTCCTCGCGGTCGGCGCTGATCGCCAGCCGAACCGCGGCCGCCGCCACCTGCTTGCTGGTATTTGATTTCTCAGAAGGATATATGTTGTTCCGCATTGTCGACATTCGTCACCTCTTCTTCCTTCATGTCGTTCTCCATCAGTGGAGTCTTCCGCATAGAATCCTCCTCAAATCTCTTTTCGTAAACCGCGTACTCATCCCAAATCATCTCTAACTTCTCCAAATGCTTGGTCAAGTTGTCTTTGCGCCGCATGGCGACCGCCGCGATCAGCGCGGTAATCGTGCTGAACGGAACGACCAGTGAATCGACAAACGCGATCATGTCGCTTGGCGCGACCAGCACGCAGTCGGCATGTTGGGTAAAAGGCGTGTCCTTCTTGTCTGTCAGCACAATTGTCTGTCCACCCGCCGCCTGCGCATAGGCCAGCGCGTTCACAATGCGGGACGAATAACGCGGGAAGCTCATCACCACCAACACATCGCCTTCCTCGATGGAGATCATCTGTTCCAGTATCTCGCTGCTGTTGCTCGACTCGATCAAATGTACCGAAGAGAAAATTTGATTTAAATAAAAATACATGAATGAGGCGAGGGAAGCTGAAGAGCGCACACCTAAAATATATATGGTCTTGGCCGCCAGCATCATGTCCACCGCCTGGTTGAAGGGCTGAACATCCTTTGTCTCCGCGACCTTGCGCAATCGTTCGGCGTCCATCAACAGCGCCGAGCTGTACAAGCTTTCGGCCGGTTCGCGAAGATGCGGCGACACCTTCATACGTTGAGCCGCGGTCAAATCTTCTTTGAGATCCTCCCGCAACATTTTTTGAAATTCCGGGAAGCCGGAATAACCCAGTTCCATCGCGAACCGCACGACGGTCGACTCGCTGACCTGACTTGCCCGCCCCAACCTCGCGGCGGTCATGTAGGCAGCCTCTTCATAATAACCTAAAATAAAGTCCGCGATCGACTTCTGGCCCTTGCTCATACTGCCGTAACAATCGCGAATGTTTTGTAAAACACCATTCATCTACTCATCGTTCTCCCGCAGTGCCTGTTCAAAGTCTTGCAAAGTTCCGTACATCATCATTTCCATCGGAGGCAATTCATCCACCGAGGTCAGACCCATCTCAAGCAAAAATCGATCGGTCGTGCCAAATAGAGACGGGCGCCCCGGCGCGTCCAGATTTCCCACACGCTCGATCAGGCCACGTTCCACCAGTCGGCCGATCACATTGTCGGAATTGACTCCGCGCACAGCCTCGATCTGCGCGCGGGTGACCGGTTGATTGTAGGCAATCACAGCAAGGGCCTCATAGGCGGCTTTTGAAAGTTTCGGGGCATGACGGGGTTCAAAAAGAGGTAACAAGGCTTCTTTCAGCTCCGCTTTGGTCGCCAGGCAATAGCGATCATTCAGCCGCCGCAGATTCAGTCCGGATGCCGGGTCGTTCTGTAATTTCAGCTCCAAATGCTCAAGGGCGGCGAGTTGATCCGCCTCGTCAAACTTTGTGATGTCCCTTAGGCGTGTCAGCGAAATCGGATCCCCCGCCGCGAACAACACCGCCTCGGTCACAGCGACCATAAAATTAAATTTCAATCTTTCGGATTCCACTAAATCAGTCAAATCGTTCGTCTCCATTGATCAATTATAGTCTCTCACACTTTTATTCAGCAAATCAGGCGGCAACGCGGCTTCATCGAAGCGATCGGTATGTTCGTCCAACTCCAGTTCAATCGGATCAAACGGCTGCGCCTGAGTCGCTTTCACCTTGCGCCGGCGGACCAGTTCCAACAAAGCCAGAAAGCCGGTCACTCGTTCGGCTCTGCTGCTCTCGTCGCCAAACAGTTCATCAAACCAGACCTTCGTCCGTTTGCGCACCGCCCGCCATATATAACGGATTTTTTCCGGCAAGCTTATTTTTTCTCGTCGCAACAGGTGCGAAACTTTTTCGGACAAGTCTTCATACCGCTCTGAATTACGCAGTTCGACAGTCGACAGCGCCCGCCAAAACAAATCCGGTTCAAAGGAATCCGCGAATGGCTGTTGCCGCACCCTCAGGCCTAGTGTGCGCGGAGTCTCGGGCAATTTAAGCAGCGTGAAATAATGATGATCCTGTCGGTCAGACAGTTCGGCGGCGATCAACTTGCAACGCCGGTATTCGATCAGTTGCAATACCAGCTCCTCGCGCGGATCCGGCTCATCATCCTGACCTGTGAGCCGACTGTCCGGCAGCAGAGTCTTCGACTTGATATGTAACAAAGTGGCGGCCATCACCAGAAAATCACTGGCCAGGTCCATGTCCAGTTCACTCATATCTCTCAAATGATCCAGGTACTGCCCGGTAATCTCCGCGATGGGTATGTCAAGAATGCTGAAACGATTGCGATCGATCAAATCGCTGAGCAGGTCCATCGGACTGTCATAATCCGCTATGCGTAAACGGACACCGCCCGCCGGCTCGCCGGCGATGTCCGTCTGTTCATCCTGTTGGTCAAGATTCACCGCCGACAGTTGGGTGGCGGCCGGTTCATTGTTGTCGAAATCATCTTCCCTCATCGTCATTTGTCCGCTTCATCAAGAAAACTTGATTCTCATCGCCTGCCTTACTTCTTCCATTGTCGCATCCGCGATGAGCGTGGCCTTGCGGGCGCCTTCAATCAGATAATCCTTCAGTTGGGTCCGATTGTCTTTTAGTAGTTTAGTCCGCTTTTCATGGATCGGCGTGTGGAACGCCTCGATCTTGGTCTGCAGTTCCTTTTTACAGGCGACACATCCGATCTCTCCCGCCCGGCAGGCGCGGCCAATCTCAGCGTGCCTGTCCTTGTCATTGAACAGCTCGTGATAGGCGTAAACCGTGCAAATTTCAGGATGGCCCGGATCGTCCTTGCGGATGCGCGCGGGGTCAGTCTTCATGCTCATCACTTTTTTCTTAACCACATCCGGATCATCGGCGAACGCGATGGTGTTGCCATAACTTTTAGACATTTTTCTGCCGTCTGTGCCCGGCAGCACCTTCGCCTTCGTCAGCAACGCCTGTGGTTCAACAAAAATATCAGTTTGATATAAATGATGAAAACGGCGCACAATCTCTCTCGCAAGTTCCAAATGAGGCAGTTGGTCCTCACCGACCGGCACATAATCACATTTGTATAAAACAATATCCGATGTCATTAAACAGGGATATCCTAGAAAACCATAGGTCGTGATGTCGCGGTCGCTCAACTGCTCAAGCTGAGCTTTGTAGGTGGGGCAGCGTTCCAGCCAGGAAAGCGGAGTGATCATGCTGAGGATCAAGTGCAGTTCTGAATGCGCGGGCACCAGTGATTGTAAAAACACATTGCATTTTTCAAGATCTAGACCGACAGCCAGCAAATCCGCCATCAAATGGTAGATGTTCTCATTCAAATCGGCGGTATCCGCGTATCCCGTCGTCAGCGCGTGCCAGTCCGCGACAAAATAATTGCAATCATATTCTTCTTGTAATTTGACCCAGTTCGCCAGGGCGCCAAAATAATTTCCGATATGGATGTCTCCGGTCGGGCGAATACCCGACACGACTTTTTTTCTCTCCATAGTGTTCTCCTGTTTTCTATAAAACGTCAATCACGCCTATTATGGCCGCTGAGCGGCCGGCCATTCACGGCAACCAATTTTGATTTTTCGATCGTCAAAAAAGTGAGACAACCCACGCCACCAGGGTATCCAGCGGCTTCGTGATCAACCAGCGGATTGGAAAACTGATCAGGTTCAGCGCCGCGGACAGCCATTGCGGGCGTAAAATAATCAGCAATATGAACACGATACCAATGGTTCTTTCGTGCCTCATCACCGCGTAATAGGCTTTGTCCGGTAAAACCATGCTCAGCACTCTCGAGCCATCGAGTGGCGGCACCGGCAATAAATTAAAAATCGCCAGAAAAATATTCGTGATATACAGTGTGGCGAACAATTGCAGCAAAATCATCACGACCTGCATGCCGACACCATTGGTCGCCAGCCGATTGACATACACGACCACCGACATGACGCTATATAAAAAATACGAGATTATCGACAGCACGATATTCGAAGAGGGACCGGCGATCGCGGTCAGCATCATTCCCTTTTTCACCGTCACGCCTCGGTCAAATCTGGCGGGGTTGATCGGTACCGGTTTCGCCCAGGCGACCGGCGCGCCGGCCAGAATCAGCAATCCGCCAAGCGGATCAAAGTGCGCCAGGGGGTTGAGCGTCAACCGTCCCTGAGATTTGGCGGTGTCGTCACCCAGGCGGTAGGCCATTCTCGCATGCGAGTATTCATGAATTGAAATTGACAATAGCAACACAAACACACGAATTATCCAGGCGGTCCAGTCGAACGACCCTCCTCCCAACAGATTCATTATGCTTGCGCTGACAGCGATTTTCATATCAAAACTCCTCCATCGATGAGTTCGTTCTTTGCTTCACGCATATTACTTGACTACCTCCACGCGGAGCGTGCAAGGCTCTCCATTTAAATTCCACTGTTTACCTTCGCCTTCCGTCAGGTCCTCACAAAGGACCTCGGTCGCCAAAACCTCTTTGGCGATTTCATCTTTATTCTGGCGGATCACATCTTCAATGGTAGCAGATCCTTTAAATGTTAGAATGATCCGATCCGAAACCTCAAAGCCCGAATCTTTGCGCATGTTTTGCACTTTGCTGATCACCTCGCGGACAAATCCCTCCTCAATCAGCTCCGGAGTCAGACGCAGATCCAAAGCGACTGTGAACTTCGCATTCGATTGTGAGGCCAAGCCTTCCGCCTGCGCGGACTCGATGATCAGCTGTTCCCCGGTCAGGCGATATGTCTCACCATTCGCCCGCACCTCGATGAAACCGTCGGCGTCCAGTTGGTTTTTTGTCACACGTCCGTCCAGCTCACCCAGCGCGGCGCTGACCGCGGGTAGATTCTTGCCTAAAAGCTTGCCCAGCAGGCGCAGTTGAGGTTTAAAGCGATAATCCTGCAGTTCGGCGTCGTCGTCTAGATTGACCAGGTCGCGGACATTGAGCTCATCCTTGATGACATCATTGAGCTCAGCATTCAAGATCTTGTCCGCCTTGACATAGATTTTGGCCAGCGGCTGACGGTTTTTAACAGCGGAAACATTGCGGGCGGCTCGCCCCAGCACCACAATGCTGAGCACGTCACCCATGTCCGCCTCCAATTGTTTGTCTCTCCACTCCGGATGTGTCTCGGGCCAGGTACAGAGGTGGACACTTTCACAAGCTTGTGGATCGACCGAGCGCACCAAGTTTTGGTACATTGCCTCGGTGATAAACGGCACGAACGGGGCGGCCACCTTGATCACCGCCGTCAACGCGGTATACAAAGTCATGTAGGCGTTGATCTTGTCTTGTTCCATGCCGGATTGCCAGTAACGGCTTCTGCCGCGGCGCACATACCAGTTTGACAGTTCATCCACGAACAAATCAATTTTTTTGCCGGACGAATAGATATCATAGGAAGTCAGCCCCTTGTCCACCTCCTCGACCAACGTGTCCAAACGCGCCAGCAGCCAGCGATCCATCACACTCAATGTCTCATAGTCCAGTTCATGTTTTGTCGGATCAAATCCATCCAGCCCGGCGTACATGATGTAGAAGGCATAGGTGTTCCACAGCGTGCCCATGAATTTACGCTGTCCTTCGTCAACCGCCTCGTCGGAGAAACGTGAGGGAAGCCAGGGCTGACTGTTAGTGTAAAAATACCAGCGCACCGCGTCGGCACCCTGTTTATTCAAGGCCTGCCAGGGGTCCACGACATTTCCCTTGTGCTTGGACATCTTTTGTCCCTCTTTGTCTTGGACCAAACCCATGACAATGCAGTTTTTGTATGAAGGCTGTTCAAACAAGCAGGTGGAAATCGCGATCAGCGAATAGAACCAACCACGCGTTTGATCCAACGCCTCCGAGATGAAGTCGGCGGGGAAGTTTTGTTCAAACAACTCTTTGTTTTCAAATGGATAGTGATATTGGGCGAACGGCATCGAGCCCGAATCGAACCAGCAGTCGATGACTTCCGGCACGCGGGTCATGACGCCACCGCATTTTTCACAGCGGATATGTACCGCGTCGATGTATGGCTTGTGCAGTTCAATATCATCCGGACAATCGTCCGACATGGACTTCAGCTCCTCGATCGAACCGATCAGATGACGATGATCACAGTCGTCACACTCCCAGACCGGCAACGGAGTGCCCCAATAGCGCTCTCTGGACAAACCCCAGTCGATGACATTTTCCAAAAAATTGCCCATGCGACCCTCGCGGATGTGTTCGGGATACCAGTTGACCGACCGATTATTCGCGATCAGATTTTCCTTGACGGCGGTCATGCGGATAAACCAGCTGTGCCGGGCGTAGTAGATCAGTGACGTGTCGCACCGCCAGCAGAACGGATAGCTATGCTCAAACTCCATCGTGCGGATCAGCAGACCGTCGTCGCTAAGCTTTTGTAAAATTCCTTTGTCCGCGTCCTTCACGAACTGTCCGGCAAAGTCACTCACCTCCGCCGGCATGGTGCCGTCGTCTTCCACCAGCTGCACAAAAGCAAGGTCATAGGCGCGTCCAATGCGGGCGTCGTCCTCACCGAAAGCGGGCGCGATATGAACGATACCGGTCCCTTCGCTCATGGTGACATAGTCGTCCCGGGTCACGACAAACGCTTTTTTACCCGACGCGTCGACAAGTTCGGTGGCGTAGGGCAACAGCGGTTCGTAGCTCATTCCCTCCAAATCAGCTCCTGGCATGGTGCGCAGCACTCGGATATCCTCACCGAACAAGCCCCGCGCAAGCTCTTCAGCGATGTAATAACGAACCACGACGGTCTCAACAGCCCCTTCCGCCGTGCCCGTGTCGTGATCGTGGTCACAATGTCCGGCGCAGACATGAACGGGCTCGTCCACTTCGATCAGAGCGTATCTGCTGCTCGGGTTGACGCAAAGCGCGATGTTGGACGGCAAAGTCCAAGGCGTGGTGGTCCAGGCGGCGAAATAGGTGTCTGTCTCATCTTTCACACGGAACCGCACATACGCCGACGTATCGGTCACATCCTTGTATCCCTGCGCCACCTCATGACTGGAAAGAGAGGTTCCACAGCGCGGGCAGTAAGGAACAACTTTGTAGCCTTTATAAAGCAGGTCCTTGTCCCACATTTGCTTGAGCGCCCACCACTCGGACTCGATATAGTCGTTATCATACGTGACATAGGGATGCTCCATATCAGCGGTGAAACCGACACGATCTGAAATCTGTTCCCATTCATCTTTGTACGTCCAGACACTTTCTTTGCACTGCTCAATAAACGGCTCGACGCCATACGCCTCCAGCTCTTCTTTGCCGTTGATGCCCAGCGCCTTCTCAACCTCCAGCTCCACCGGCAGGCCATGGGTGTCCCAACCCGCGATGAACTCGACGTTTTTACCCTTCATACGTTGAAAGCGCGGGAAGATATCTTTGACAGCGCGCGTTAAAATGTGCCCGATATGAGGTTTGCCGTTCGCGGTGGGAGGTCCGTCATAGACGGTGAAGACTTCTCCATCCGGATTTAGCGTGTGAACTTTTTTGTTTATCTCCCGCTCTTGCCAAAACCGCAAAACTTCCTCTTCCCTTTTGACAAAATTCAAGTCACCTGACACTTTTTTATACATCTGTTTTCCTCCTGGATCCTCAACTTCGACTTACGGCGACGTTTCAATTCATAAAAAAAGCGTCCCCTGTACGGGACGCCAAACACGTGATACCACCCGCGATAACGACAGCCACACAGTATAATCGTGGAGTCGTCTCTCGTCAGTGATAACGGTGCGGCCAGCATGGTTTTACCGGTAAAAACTACACAGTCTAAGATCGTCGCGCCCGACTCGTCGACCGGCGAAAGGATCAAACCTTCATCTTTACTGCTCACAGGTGATCTTCAACATGCGCCGGCTCTGTGTTTTCACCACCACACAGTCTCTGCGAATCCGGTCCGCCGTTTACTGTCCTGATCTTCGCAATTGTTTGGTATTTTACGCTTATTTAAATAAAATTACAAGGATAGAGATCACATCGTCTGCCTGCCGCGCCTCGCTCCCAGCGCGTCCGGTCGACAGCTCGGTCCCGCGTGGCCTCATCTTCATAGATCGCGCAAATCGCGCTACCGCTGCCGGTCATGCGACAGTAGGACGCGCCTGTGTCATAGCCGGTCTGAAGCAATCGACTAAGTTCGGGATACTCCGGTTCGACAACCGTTTCAAACACATTGCCACCGGCGTGGCGCAACTTGTGCAAATCACATTCCGCCAACGCTTCCAAGCACGCCGACGTGTCCGGGCGGCGGATCTGTCGCCGCGGGCCGGCGATCAACTCGTCCCAGCGTTTGAAAGCCAATGCGGTGGATACCTCCACATCGGGCTTGATCAACAACAGCGGCCACTTGGGAAGGGATGGCAATGGTTTGATGATCTCACCGATGCCGGTGCAGTGGGCGACACCGCCATGCAGACAAAACGGGACATCCGCTCCCAGCCGCGCCGCGATTTCAAATAGTTCTCCACGCTCGAGTTCACCGGGGAACAGTGAATTCAGACCGTTCAGAACCGCCGCCGCGTCGGCGCTTCCACCTCCAACGCCCGCCTTGGAAGGCAGGTGCTTGACCAGATCAAGAGTCAACACAAGTGGCCGTCGTGAAGAAAGCGCGCAGGCCTCGGCATATAGCTCGGCCGCTCTAACCATCAGATTGTCCAACGGCCGCAGCCCAAGCGCCTCCGAGGCGGCGGAAAACTCTTCCGTCAAAAAGATCGACCAATTGTTGACAGTGACCGCCGGCCTCCCGGCCAACGCGTGCGGCTCACTCCGGGCCAACCGAACTTCATCATAAAGAGAGATTTCCTGCATAACCGTGGAGAGCAGATGGTAACCATCTGCTCTCCTCCCGGTAATGTCTAAAAATAGATTTATTTTCGCTCTGGCTTGCAGCGCGATGGCGGCATTCTCACCAACATTTGATTTCATTTCGATTCTCCTCAGGCCGGGGCTCCATCAACGGAATCCGCCCGCGAAGAGCGATCAGACAAGTTGTCCACCTGATCCGTAGCGACTGATTCATCACTTTGAGGATCCGCTTCCGGCTCGACACCCTGATCAGCCAGCACGGCCAGCGACTCATCCGCCTCGACCGCGACCTCAACCGATTGGGTTAAAATATCGACGTAACTATATGAAACCAACTCTGAATTATCGTTGTCACGTGCACAACGAACGGTAAATACATTTGGGTAGCAATTCTCCAAAATGCCTTCACGCACAATCGTGCGTTTGCGACCACCACTGGAACGAAGCCTGACTCTGCGCCCAAGACAAGCTTGCATGTCCTTGCGGCACTTTTCCAAATCGGCTTTAACTATCATTCGTCACTCCTCCAAAAAGTTAAAATACACCTTATCATATTAACATATTCCGGGAGTTTTTTCAAGATTGGTAGGCCCTCAGCCAGACTGACTCGCTTCCTTCTCCATCTCAGAAAACCGTTCCGCGGTTTTCTCCATCGCGCTCACGATCGAGCCGTTAAATCCATCTCGCTCCAACGAGACAACCCCCGCGATGGTCGTGCCTCCCGCCGAACAGACCTCATCTCTCAACACCGCCGGGTGTCGACCGGTTTTTTTGACCATTAGAGCCGCTCCCTCAACTGATTGCGCGGCGAATTTCAACGCGTCCTCCGCCCCGATACCTAAGCGGATCGCCCCTTGGGCGAGCGCCTCGATCATCATATAAATAAACGCGGGAGACGATCCGCTTACAGAACCCACCGCGGGCATCAATGACTCAGACACGACGACCGCTTCACCAAAACTATTCAAAAACGAAATCGTCCGCTCCTTATGCTCCTCCGGTGTGTCCTCGGCAAAAGAGACTCCGGTCATGCCGCGCCCAACCATCGCCGGCGTGTTTGGCATGGAACGAACAACGGTGACATCCTCACGCCCAATCAACGCGCGCAACTTCGCGAGGGAAAAGGCCGGCGCGAGCGACAATACCACAGCGCCGGGTGAAATACGCGTGGAAATTTCTTTCAGGATCTTCTCATATTGATTTGGTTTGACAGCGAGCACGATCAGCGAGGCCCCTTGCGCGACCGACACATTGTCCTTCACCGTCACAATTCCCGGATATCGTCCACTCAGTTCAACCATCCGTTCGTCTCGGCGGGTATGCAAAATAACGGATTGCGGATCCGCCCAACGCGCCTTCAGCGCACCTGACAACATTGCCTCGCCCATATTCCCACAACCGATCAAACCGACTTTATACATTTCTCCACCTTCATCATCCCATCATTAATGCGTATCACGCTTTGTTTTTTGTTCTCACTCATTATACATGGTCCATGACACTCCGCGCGGTTTGACAATCTGCCCAATAACGAGGAAAATCGTTCCGTAAGCAGGTGCGCCGCGCACCGCGCAAATGAACGAATCCATCTCAAACGCAGACAAGGAGAATCCCATGCTCTCTGACATTGAAATCGCCCGTCGCACAGCACTCAAACCCGTCTCACAACTGGCCTCCGAATTGGGCATCATGCCGAAAGAAATCTTCAATTACGGAACTTACAAGGCCAAACTCGACACCGAGGCGATTCAGCGCAGGATGCGAAACAAGCCGAATGGCAAGCTGGTGCTGGTCACCGCCGTCAACCCGACTCCGGCCGGCGAGGGCAAGACCACGATGACTGTGGGGCTCGGCCAGGCTCTGAACCGGCTTGGGCACAAAACAATGATCGCCTTGAGAGAACCCTCTCTCGGCCCGGTCTTCGGCATCAAAGGCGGAGCAGCGGGCGGCGGCTACTCACAAGTCGTGCCGATGGAGGATATCAATCTGCATTTCACCGGGGATCTGCACGCCGTCACCGCGGCCAACAATCTTTGCTCCGCCATACTCGACAATCACATCCAACAAGGCAACGAGTTGAACATCGATCCACGCAGAATCGTGTGGAAGCGCTGTCTTGACATGAACGACCGCGTGCTGCGCAACGTCGTGGTCGGCCTGGGGGGGCCATTTAATGGGACACCCCGCGAGGATCATTTCCAAATCACGGTCGCCTCGGAAGTCATGGCGGTTTTCTGCCTTGCCTCCAATTTGCGGGATTTGCGGGAGCGGCTCGCCAAGATCGTCGTCGCGTTCACCTACGACGGCCAACCGGTCACCACAGCGGATCTTAAGGTGGATGGCGCCATGACTGTGTTGCTCAAAGACGCGTTCAATCCCAATCTTGTACAGACGCTGGAGAACACACCCGCTCTTATGCATGGTGGGCCGTTCGCCAACATCGCCCACGGCTGCAACAGCCTGGCCGCCACCAAACTAGGCTTGAAGCTGGCGGATATTTTAGTGACGGAAGCCGGCTTCGGAGCGGATTTGGGCGCCGAAAAATTCTTTGATATCAAATGCCGCTATGGTGATCTAAAACCCGACGTGGCGGTGATCGTCACCACGGTACGCTCTCTAAAATATAATGGTAATGTGCCCAAAGATCAGTTGCGAACCGAAAATCTTGACGCTCTGAAAAAGGGAATCGCGAATCTTGATAAACATTTGGAGAATTTGCAAAAATTCGGTGTCCCCTGTGTCGTGTCGATCAATCGCTTCGCTTCCGACACCGACGCCGAACTGGATTTTATCGTCAAACATTGCGAAAGCAAAGAAGTGCGCTGCGCGATCGCCGAGGTTTTCACAAATGGCGGAGCCGGCGGCGAAGCGGCCGGCAAGGAAGTTTTGGCCGCCTTGGAGACAGAGCGTCAGGCTTACAGGCCGCTTTATCCTTTGGCATTTTCTTTGGAAGACAAAATCCTTACCATCGCGAAAGAAATATATGGCGCCGGCAGTGTCCAGATTCAACCTCCCGCGCGAAAGGCGCTAAATGACTTCACCCGGATGGGTTATGGGGACCTGCCGGTCTGCATGGCGAAAACTCAATATTCACTTTCAGACAATCCGGCGTTGTTGGGCAGGCCGGAGAACTTTGAGCTGACCGTTCGTGACGCCACATTGTCCGCGGGCGCGGGGTTCATTGTTTGCCTGACCGGCGATGTCATGACCATGCCGGGGCTTGCGAAAAAGCCGTCTGCGCAGGATATTTTCTTGGACGATAACGGTCAAATACAAGGGTTGTTTTAATTCGACGCGGGTGGCGCACTGATTTTTCTGCGATACTCCATCGGAGTCATACCCATGATTTTGCGAAACGCCACGTTGAATCTTTGAGGGCTGGCGAAGCCGATTTGTTCGGCGATGCTGCTGATCTTCAAATCCTGATCGCGCAGCAGATCGCAGGATTTTTGAATGCGGATCTCAATTAAATACGCCATTGGGCTTTGGCCCATCTCCTCACGAAAAGCCCGTGCGAAATAACCTTGACTGAGAAAGACATAGCCCGCCACATCCGAAACCGAAATATTCTCGTTATAATTGTCGATCATGTATTGCTTCGCGATATGTACAAGCTCCGCCGCCTTGCCTGTGCGCACCAACAAAGACTCCTCCCAGCCCTCCTTCAAGGCGCGCGAGATCGTCACCAGAAGTTCGGTGGCAAGCAGTCTCATCATCAGCTCTTTATTATATAGATCGGACGAATTCTCATAATGAATTCGTTCAATCAGCTCTGAGATAATCACACGATTGGTTCCGCGAATCATCATGCAGGGCTGCAAATCTATGCCATAGTCGTCTTCCGCCGTCACATACTTCATAAACTCATCCATGGAGACCGAGGAAATCCGGCAAAACGCCCTGTCACCTTCACTGATATTGGTGAAACCAAAATACACGGTCGTGATATCGGTGAACGTCTCTTTCACGCGACAGATATGAGGTGTGTCCGGGCGGATTAAAATTGTGGCGCCCGCCCGGACTTCATATGTTTTATTATCAAACTCATATTCCACCGCACCACTTTTGACGTGGCTGAGCTCATAGACGTGACGGGCTCCCGGCATCTTCTTTTCATCACCTTTTCGGTAACTGCGCGCCAGACCTTTAAAAACGACCGGGATCGAGCCAATGGAATCCTGTATGCTTTGCTCGATGCTTGGCAATATATCTTTTAACATTCACTCCTCAGATTTCATATATTCATTAAAAACAAAGTGGTGACTCAAACTCAATCAGAATCACCTTAATTTATTATATTTTCAAGCATTTTACCACAACACGCCTTCAATTTTTCTTGAACCGCGGTTGAGAGCGACTTAAATTCCCAAGGCGTCGGTATCGACGCCCTGCAACAACGCGATAAGATTTTTTGTCTCTTCCCCGTTCAGCCCGATTCCTCTGCTCATCTTGTTGTGATCCGGGTTCCACTCTCGGATATCCAAGCGTGGCCTCGCCTGATTCCACGAAACGACATTCACTTCTTTTGTCCAGCCGGTCGGGCTGATACTAAGGCATCCGATTGATTCATGAATCTCGTAGGTCACTTCTCTGTCTTGCTGTCTTGTCGTCATATAACCTCCTGATCGTTGCGAAACCGATACATGCGACGAGACTAAAGATGATGTCGAATACCGAATTCGACCGCTGCCTCGACGCTCCTTCCATATCATGATAGAGGTGCGTGCGCCATTCGCCCGATTTGTTTTTTCGACAAATTCCACATTTCTCAACAGCCTATCCGGTATTGGGACAAGGCAAGGCGTTCGATCGAAATCCGGAAAAAGCAAACCGGAACGAATTTATCTTCGATCCGGTTTGTCAGTTTGTCAATTCAAACCTCAAGCAGTGTAAACAGGTCCGGAGTCAGGCGATCTTCTCCGGTCTGCCGATGATGGTCGGTTGATCATGACCGGTCACGCAGGACTCGGTGACGACGCAGCGTTCGACATTCTCCAATGAAGGCACATCGTACATCACGTCCATCATGATCTCCTCAATCACCGCGCGCAGTCCACGCGCGCCGGTCTTGCGTTCCAAAGCCAGACGCGCGATCGCCCGCACCGCCTCTTCTTCAAACTCCAACTCAACACCGTCCAGCTTAAGCATATAGCGATACTGTTTGATCAAGGCGTTCTTGGGCTCGCTCAAAATACGAACCAAGGCGTCCTCATCCAAGCTCTCCAAGGTCACGGCGACCGGAACGCGTCCAATGAATTCCGGAATCAATCCATATTTCAAAAGGTCCTGAGGTTCCAGCAATGTCAGCGCGCGGGTATCCTTGTGTTCGGATTCCGGCTCAATGGTCGCTCCGAAACCAATGGATTTTTTCCCGACACGATCCTGAATGATCTTCTCAAGACCGTCAAACGCTCCACCGCAGATAAACAAAATATTGGTCGTGTCGATCTGCAAAAAATCCTGATGCGGGTGCTTGCGTCCACCTTGAGGCGGCACATTCGCGACTGTGCTCTCCAGGATTTTCAACAAAGCCTGCTGCACGCCTTCCCCGCTGACATCCCGCGTGATCGAGGGGTTGTCCGAGCGTCGGGTGATCTTGTCGATCTCATCAATATAGATGATCCCTCTTTCTGCCCGCTCGATGTCGAAATCCGCGTTTTGAATCAACTTCAATAAAATATTCTCGACATCCTCGCCCACATAACCGGCCTCGGTCAACGCGGTCGCGTCCGCCATCGCGAACGGGACATCCAGCAGTCTCGCCAAGGTCTGCGCCAGCAAAGTCTTGCCCGAGCCGGTCGGTCCGATCAGCATGATATTGCTTTTGGTCAACTCGACAGGCTCAAGCTGTTCTGCGTTGGCCACGCCCTCGGCGTACACCCGTTTATAGTGGTTGTACACCGCGACGGAGAGCGCCTTTTTCGCGTCTTCCTGGCCGATGACGTAGTCATCCAGCGCTTTTTTTATCTCATGCGGAGTCGGCACCTCACCGTCCGGCAAAGGAGGTTCGGACTGCTTGGTCAGCAGATCCTCGCCATCCAACATCGAACTGCACAGATCAATGCACTCGTTACAAATAAAGACGTCCGGTCCTGCGATCATACGCTCGACCTGTGACTCATCTTTTCCACAAAACGAGCACACGAGCGGTCCAAAAAAATTATACTCATCCTTTGGAGGATGTCCATCACCGGCTTTCGGTGGATTGGTTTTGTCCTTATCTGACATAATTAGGCCCTCTTGGTCATGATTTCGTCAATGATACCGTATTCTTTCGCCTCTTCAGCCGACAACCAATTGTCACGGTCGGTATCTTTTTGGATTGTCTCATAGCTTTGGCCGGTGCGCTCCGCCAAGATCGTGTTCAAACGGTGTTTGGTTTGGCGAATGTGCTCCGCGGCGATTGAGATATCCGACGCCTGTCCTTGCGCTCCACCGGACGGTTGATGGATCATCACCTCCGCGTTTGGCAGACAGAAGCGCTTGCCCGGCGCGCCCGCTGCCAGCAAAAAGGCGCCCATGCTGGCGGCCATGCCCATGCAGATGGTCTGCACGTCCGGTTTGATGTATTGCATGGTGTCATAAATCATCAAGCCACTGCTCACCTCACCGCCGGGGCTGTTGATATAAAACTGGATATCCTTTTCCGGATCTTCGGCTTCCAAAAATAACAATTGAGCGGTCACCAAACTGGCGGTCACCGAGTTGACTTCCTCACTCAAAATAATAATTCGTTCTTTTAAAAGACGTGAAAAAATATCATACGCGCGTTCGCCACGGTTGGTGGTTTCAATAACGGTTGGTACTAAACTCATTGTCATCTCTCCTTTTCAATCAGTGTCAGTCATCTCAAAGCGATCATTCTAGTGGATCGCTGATTAAAGTATCTTACCATAAGTTAAGGATAGTCAAAGTGAATTTTCTGTTAATTGGCGGGTAATTCGTGATTGTTTTCAAAGATTCACGAAAAAACCCGACTATGAATGGCAAAACGCCATTCCAGCCGGGTATTCAACCGAATGATGTCGGCCATTAAGTATATTTTAGGCGTCCTCGGTGGTGTCCGATTCCTCAGACGGCTCGTCAGCTTCTTCCACTTCAGGCGCGGCGACCGGCAGCGCTTCATTTTTGACAAGTTCAAGGGCTTTGCGGAAGCGAATATCGTTGTTCAGCATGGAAAAGTCATTGTTAAAGACGTTTCGCACCTGATCTTCTTCCATATTGTACCGTTCCGCCATGGTTTTGATCTCAGTGTCGATATCTTCCTCGGTGACCTCGAAATCTTCGGTCTGCGCGATCGCCTCAAGAACCAACGAGGTGCGGACCCGCTGTTCGGCGTCGGCCGCCAACGTCTGGCGATAGTCAACCACGGTCTGTCCGAGGTATCCAAGGTACTGGTCGAGTGTCAAGCCCATTCCCTGCATCTCGCGTTCCTGCTGAGATATCATACTATCCAGTTCATTCTCAATCATGATCCGCGGCAGATCGATCGTGGCGTTCGCCGTGACCACCGCGACCGCGTTGTTTTCAAATTCCGCATCCGCCTGTCTTTGCGCTGCCTCCTCGAGACCCTTGCGCAGATCGGCGGTATACTCCTCCAGAGTGTCAAATTCACTGACATCCTTGGCGAACTCGTCATCCAGTTCCGGAAGTTCTTTGACTTTGATTGAGTTCACGCGCACTTTGAACACCACCGGCTTGCCGGCCAGGTCCTCCGCGTGATAGTCCTCCGGGAAAGACAGATTGACATCAAACTCATCACCCGGATTGTGACCAATAATCTGCTCTTCGAAACCCGGAATGAAAGAATTCGAGCCGATAACCAGATCGTGATCCTCGGCAGTGCCACCTTCAAACTGGACATCGTCGTCAAAACCTTCATAGTTGATATTCACCGTGTCACCATCTTCGGCCGGACGGTCATCGATCGGAACCATGCGGGAGTTGCGCTGTTGTATGCGCAGCAGCTCTTCTTCCACTTGACTGTCGGTCACTTCGGAATCAGTGCGCACCGCTTCGACACCCTTATATTGACCCAGTTCGACTTCCGGTTTATTTGTCACTGTGATTACAGCTTTCAACCCTTTATCCGAACCAATTTCCTGAACATCAATTTCGGGCCTGGACACCGGGTCGAGCTCATACTCCCGGATCGCCTCCATATAGGCTGGGTTGATCACATCGTCTATGGCGTCATCGTATAAAACTCCCTCGCCATAGTAACGTTTGACCATGCCGATCGGAGCCTTGCCCTTGCGAAATCCCGGAATTGAAAATCGGTTCGCATTCTTCTTAAATGAACGCTCGAGAGCCGCTTTGAACTCTTCCGCCGGAACTTCAATTGTCAATTCAATGACATTATGTTCTTTTCGATCAATTATTGACGCCATATTATCCTCCTACAGATCACATTACATGATCCGAACCAGTTTGAATTGCCTGGAGATTCTAACACAAACGAGGGATCAGTGTAAAGTGAAATGGCACTTGTATGTTCAAAATAAATAATCTATGATTGACTGCGTATGTGGTTTAAGTTCGTTATTTGGCACGCTATCCGTCAAAATGTCAGTATTCCTGCACGAACCACCGATTATTAAAATTATTATGGAACACGTGCGCGTCTCACGGCGAACGAGTTCTTAATGAATATAAGAACAACCGGGCAAGCTGCTTTATTTTGCTTGCGACAAAATCATCGGATTTGCTTTTCATGCCTTATCCGCATGTTTATTTTGCTCAAAAACAACTTATTTCGCAGTCAGTTGCCTACGTCGGGCAGGACTTACGGTTCTGTCACTTAGGAGAATTATGACAAATCAACCCAAACAATCTAAACAATCCAATCAATCTAAACAATCCGGCCAACCGGCCTCGGGGCGCGATCGCTCCGGCAAAACCTCCGGTCAAGTAGGCGGAATCCAAAATCAGTACGCCGCCGGCCGCGCCAAGTCTTCGAGAAAATCTTCAGGACGGCCGTCCACACGTGGCACAGGCACGCAGGCGGGCGCCGACCGGCGTGGACAGGCTCGCCCAAAAAACGCCGGTTCCGGCCAACGGACCGGTGGTTCCGGCCAACAGACCGGTGGTTCCGGGCGCGCCGGACAGAGCGACGCCCGAGTGTGTCAAACACGCTCGTCCACCGTTAAAAAGGGATCAACAACAGGACGTCGACCCAAGCGCCGTTACAACCAAGAAGTCACATTGAACCTCACCAACCTACCGAACTTCTCACCTCAGCTGTCGCGCGCAAGTCTGCGCTCAGTACAAGGTCAGTCTGTCAATAAAGCGAAGAAAAAACATGGCAAGGCACTCAAAGTCATTCCGCTGGGCGGACTATGCGAAATTGGCAAAAACATGACCCTTTATGAGTACGGCAACGACATGATTATCGTCGACATCGGTGTGGCGTTTCCAGAAGAGACCCAGCCGGGCATCGACTCGGTCATTCCCGATATGACTTACGTGCTCGAAAACCGCAACAAATTGCGCGGCATTTTTCTTACCCATGGACATGAGGACCACATCGGCTCGCTGGCCTATTTGCTCAAGAGCGTGGACGTACCGGTCTATGGCGGACGCCTCACAATGGAGCTGGTCGACTTTAAAATTGAAGAAAAAGGCATTCGCGGCCGCGCCAATAATTTGCGCATCATCCAGCCAGGAGAGAAAATTCGAGCCGGCTGTTTTGAAGTTGAGGCGATTCACGTCAACCACAGCATAGCCGACGCCTTTTCCTTCGCGATCGACACTCCGGCCGGCATGTGCATCCACTCGGGAGACTTTAAGATTGACTACACGCCGATCCATGGCAAGCCCATCGATTTACGCCGTTTCGCCGCCCTTGGCGAAAAAGGTGTTTTGCTGTTCATGTGCGAAAGCACCAACATCGAGCGTGCGGGGTTTTCAAGTTCTGAAAAAACTGTCGGCGAGGCTTTTTCGGGGCACTTCAAAAAAGCCAAAGGGCGCATACTTGTGGCCACATTCTCTTCCAATGTGCACCGCGTGCAACAGGTGATCACAGCGGCCGAGCAAAATGATCGCAAGGTCGCACTGGTTGGTCGCAGCATGCTGAACGTCTGCCGGGCTGCGAACAATATTGGATACCTCGACATGAAGCCGGGCACCTTGATCGACGTGGCGGACATCAATCAATACCCACCCGAAAAACTGGTGATCATCACAACCGGCAGTCAGGGCGAGCCACTAGCGGCCTTGACACGCATGGCGTTCTCCGAGCACCGTTTTGTGGAGATCAATTCCTCAGACACGGTCATTATCTCCGCCACGCCGATTCCGGGTAACGAAAAGCCGATTTACCGTGTAATTAATGAATTATACAAACGCGGAGCCAAGGTGGTCTACTCCGACCTTGCGGACATTCACGTCTCCGGGCACGCTTATCGCGAAGAGATCAAGATCTTGCATCAACTCATTCATCCGAAATATTTTCTGCCGGGACATGGCGAATATCGTCATCTTTACATGCACGCTCAATTGGCGAACGAGATGGGCCAACCTTGGAATTCTATCTATCTGTTGAATAACGGCGATATTTTTCAAATCTCACAAGACAACAACAACGAAGCCGGAATCGTGGGTTACGCTCAGGCGGACGCGATCATGATCGACGGTGCGCCGGACAGCACCGTCGACACCGAGGTGTTGAATCAAAGAAAAACGCTGTCGGATGATGGCGTGATCACCGTCTCTCTCGCGGTGGACGTCGCAAAGAAAAGATTGTTGGGCGAACCCGTGGTCCACACGCGCGGCTTTATTTACGAAAAAGACATCGGCTCAATGAATCAGACCATCATCAAACGGGTCAATCAGTTCGTCAACAAGGCGAGGCAGTCCGATCAGCCTTTCTTGCCGTCGATCAGATCGAACGCTTTGCGCAATCAATTGCAAAGTGTTTTATATAGTCACACCCACCGCAGACCGGTGCTGTTGCTTTCAATCATCGAAGTTTGATTTTTGAGGCACACTTAAGTCAATGAGGAACGTTTCATGAAACAACTCGGGACCATGACACACGCCATATCGACCTATGCGGAGGACCTGCGCGCGGAGCGACTGCTCAGCCACCTCGTCGCGGCTGATGACTCGGACCTCGCGCGGATCGAGATCCGCGCGCTCTCCTTTGATTCGCGCGACATCTCACCGGGGACCTTGTTCATTTGCAAGGGCCGGGCGTTCAATAAAATCTACCTCGAGCGCGCGGTTGAGGCGGGCGCCGTCGCGTACGTTTCCGAGACGGCCTACGAAGACATGGCGATTCCCGGCCTGATCGTCCACGATGTGCGACTGTCGATGGCCACTTTGTCGCGGCGCATGTATAACAATCCGCAAAATGAATTGACGTTGATCGGAATCACCGGCACAAAAGGAAAGTCCACAACAACTCGCATGATGCAGCAAATCATGAACTGTTGGCAGGAAAAATTGGGTCTGCCTCCGGTCGGCGTGATCTCTTCGATCACCTATTTTGATGGCGTCAAAGAGACCGAGGCGGTGCTGACCACCCCGGAGATCCCTGATCTATATCGCATGTTGCGCACCGGGGTCGAGGCGGGGCTTAACTACTTCATCATCGAGGTCTCCTCGCAGGCGCTGAAATACGATCGTCTGGACGGTGTGCGATTCGCGACAGCCGCTTTCCTCAACATCTCCGAAGATCATATCAGTCCGGTCGAGCACCCCGATTTCACGGATTATCTGGAGTCGAAGCTGCGCATCTTCGAGCACAGCGACCGCCTGGTGTTCTCGCTGGACACCGGCGAATCCGCCAAGTTGAAAATTGCCGCCCGCGGCATGGAATATCTGACATTTTCTGTCCGGGACAACAGCGCCGATCTCCACTGCGCTGAGATTCAAACCGACGAAGACGGATTGAATCTGCTGGTTCGCCAAACCAACGGCGCCGATCTCTCTTTGCGAGTCAACATGGCCGGGCGATTCAACGCCGAAAACGCGCTCGCTGCCGTGGCGCTATCTGATCAGTTGGGGGTACCCACGGAATGTGTCCAGCAAGGTCTGGCGGACGCTCGAGCCGACGGGCGAATGGAGATCATCCGTTCCGCTGACGAGCCGATCGCCGTGATCGTCGACTTCGCCCACAATACCCTAAGTTGGGATTACCTGGCGTCGACCGCCGCAGAGCTGTTTCCGGATCGCGACCTAATCTATGTCGGCGGAGTCGCCGGCGGAAAAGCGCTCAACCGTCGCAAGGATTTAGGTCGATTTTTAGGTTCCGGTAAAATAAAGAAGGCCTATTTGACTGCGAGCAATCCGGGGCTCGAACGAACTGAGGACATCTGTGAGGAGATCATCAGCCACATCCGGCCGACCTCCATTCCCACAGAAATCATCGTTGATCGTGACGAGGCGATCGGCAAGGCGATTGCGGATATTGAAAATCCCGCCGTCGTGTTGCTCGCCGGACAGGGGGCTCATACAAACATGTGGATCGGAAGGGATTTGGTTAAGCGAAAAAGCGACCGGGAGGTCGCCACCGCCGCGCTGAAAAGGCGGCGAAGGAAATAAAAAGGAAATAAAAACGCACCGCCACACCTTAAACTGATGTCCAACATCTGAGACGCGCGTCAACCCGGCACCCCTCGCCGAGCGGCAGGAACATGATCAAAGCCACAGCAAAACTCCTCAGAAGCGGCCGCTTCTGAGGAGTTTTTTATCGTGTCGGCGCTCTGTCAAGAGCATCCGGTCGTGCTGCCACAGTCTAGGCAAACTTTACAAGTTCCATTTTGCACCATGCGCAAGCTTGAACAGTTGGGGCAGGTCGAACCATCGTACACACGCTCTCCGTGAGCCGCCGCGGCACGTGCGGATTCATGTATGAACGCGCTGCCGAACACTGTGTTGTCCTGATCATTACGCTCCGCCCCCGCGCCCAGATCAATCTTCTCGCTCATCAGCTCATTGACCGAGATTTGTTCCGCCAACAACGGCGGCAGCGCTTGGGCGTCTTCTTCCGGCTTAACCTGGCAGCGGCTGAAATCTCCCAGTTCAATGTCAATGATCTTGCTGATCAGATCCGAAATCGACGTCGCGTATTTGATATATGGGTGGCGCTGCACAAAACCATAGGGTTCATATTGTTGGCCTCGCAGCATTTTTGAAATATTATGCGCGGGGATCCGATACTGCAACATGACCGAAATGGTTTTTGACAAAGAGTTCAACAGACCCATGATGGTCGTGCCCTCCCGGTCGGTCGTTATGTAAATCTCTGAAATGTCCCCATACTCATTGCGGTTGACCGTCGTGTATATTTTGATGCTGTCGATCTGCGCCGGATGGGTGTGACCCGATCGAATGCCTTTTAGTTTGCCTCGGCGTGATGTCGGACGAGGTCTTGAGATCTCCTCTCTCAAGGTCTTCGCGTAGGTCAGCAAGGCAGGGTAAGTCAATGAGTTCAAATCGAATTCATCGTCCGATTCATCCAATGTGATATTCAAGGGTTGAGCCTGTTTGGATCCATCTCTATACAGGGTGATCCCCTTGACTCCGGTTTTCCACGATTGCAGCAAAACCTCTTTAAAATCATCGACCGTCGCCGAATTGGGTAGATTGACGGTTTTGGAAATCGCTCCGGAAATCAGAGGTGTCAGCGCCGCGACCATCAACACATGGCCGGATGGTTCAATATAGCGTTCACCTGATCCACAGCGATTTGCGGTGTCAAAAATCGGGTAATGCTCCGGCTGTAGGTGTGGCGCCCCCTCGATTTTCCCGTCGACGACTCTGCCGTTTTCCTCACGTCCGATATAGGCGATGATGTCCTCAACTTCTTCTTCCGAGTAGTCAAGATTTTTCAGCGCCAAGGCGATAACCGGATTGGTCAGCGTCATGAAGCCGCCGCCCGATAATTTCTTATAGACAATATGAGAGAAGAATGGCTCGACACTGGTCGCGGCACAGTCCATCGCGAAGGAAATGGTTCCCGTTGGAGCCATCACGCTGACCTGCGCGTTTCGATAACCATGTCGTTCACCTAAATCGACCGCGTCTTTCCAGCATTCTATCAACGCCTCGGCGGCCGTTTCCATGCCCAACGTCTCCAACAAGACGTGATTGACCTTGATCGGACGGTAGCTCAAATCCTCATAGTCCGAATCCAACGCGCCCGCCACCCTCGCGTGATTACGTATGACACGGTTCATGTGTGGCTTGTTCAACTCATAAAACGGAAATGGCTCAGTCTGTTTGGCCATCAGGGCGGATGTACGGTAGCTCACGCCGGTCAGCAGGCCGACAAGCGCAGACGCCATGGTGCGACCTTGCTCGGAGTCATAGGGCAGCCCTTGAACCATCAGCAGCGAAGAGAGATTCGCCAGACCCAGTCCGGTTGTGCGGAAATTATAAGTGCGGCGGGCGATGTCCTCGGTTGGAAAATGTCCCCAAATTATAGACGCTTCCAACGCCAGTTGAATCAGACCGATAAAATGTATATAGCCGGCCAGATCAAATTTGCCGTTAGTCTCGTCGTAAAACCCGTAAATATTAATCGAGGCGAGATTGCAGCTGGTATCGTCGAGAAAGGCGTACTCTCCACAGGGATTGGTCGAATTAAGTTTGTTGTGTGGCGCCCACAATTCACCATCCTCTCCGGCCGGACAGGTGTGCCATTGGTTGAAGGTGTCGGAGAATTGCGGAGCGGGATCGGCACAGCGCCAGGCGGATTCATTCATCAGATCCCAAAGCGAGGACACCTTGACTTCCCGGTTGACCCGGTCGTCAATGCGCCCTTTCAGCTCAATTGTCGCGTCCGGCTCTTCGTCCAAATGATCCACTTTATTCATGAAATCATCCGAAATACGCAATGAATTGTTGCTGTTCTGTCCCGATACCGTGTTGTACGACTCGCCGTCTATGTCTCCGTCATAGCCCATTTTTGTCAGAGCCACGACTTTATCCTCTTCTTTAGCTTTCCAAGTGATGAAATCCTCAATTTCCGGATGGTCGATATCCAGACAGACCATCTTCGCCGCCCTGCGGGTGGTGCCGCCTGATTTAATCGCGCCCGCGTTGCGGTCCAGCCCTTTCAGAAAACTCATCAGGCCACTGGACACACCACCGCCGGACAGCTTTTCACCCTCCGCCCGAATCGTTGAAAAGTTGGTTCCTGTGCCGGATCCACCTTTAAATAGCTTTGTTTCGGTCACGTACTCCTCAGAAATGGAGTGGGGCCCAAGCAGCTTGTCTTCAATGGAAAGAATAAAGCAGGCCGACGCCTGGGTCCGGGTATAGTCGTCATCCGACTGGACGATTTTCTTTTGCTCTTTGTCAAAATAATAATTTCCACTGTTGCCGCCGGCGATTCCATAGGCGCGCTTTAAACCTGTGTTGAACCATTGTGGTGAATTGGGAGCGTAAAGCTGCGCCAGCAGGCCATAGACCAGCTCATCATAAAGGATTTGGCTCTTTTCCCCCTCTTCAATCATTCCCTCGTCGATCAACGCGGCGACCCAAAAATCCACCATGCGATGCGCGACCTGACGCATGCTGTACTCACAATCGCGCTCATCTCCGGTCCCTCTTTTACGGAAATATTTGCTGGCGATGATGTCACAGGCGGTCTGCGAGTACTGAGCGGGAAACTCAAGGTCCGGCATGTCGACCAACACACGTCCGGTCTTGTGGTCTTCCAAATGAACCGAGACAACCTTCCAATCAAACAAATCGAACACTGTTTTATCCGGATAAAGGTCAAGTTCCACCGTGTAGTAGCGCTTGATCAGATCATTTACCGTCTTGCTCATATCTCCTCCTTGCCGTGCACATGGATTTTCGCTTTCAAAACAACAATCCACTACTGAGTGTATATAAATGTGAATCGAATTACTATATATCGTATGGCGCTAAAAGACGCAAATTAAATTATATCATTCAATATTGATTCTTCAAGAGCAAAAACTGTTAACAAAACAGATAAGACATGGGGATGGCTCTCAAAAATGATGTCCCTTCAAACTGCGAAAAAAGAATCGCGCGCAGGGTCCATCTTTCCGGCGCATAATCAAAGCGCCGATAACGCATAACCGCTATCGGCGCTTCGTTCAATAGCCAAGATCTCCTTACGGAGCCGCCACGACATTCGATTAATTTCCTCTTCTGACCTCGCTGACGTCTTTGATGGCCTTGAGGCGCCCGACCACACGTTCGTACTGATTTTGGTCCTGCACTTCGATTCGCATCGTCAGCTGCGCGCGCAGGTCTTTGAATGCCGACATCTGACCGGACAGAATCGAAACGGATTCCGAGGCGATCGCATTGGATATTTCACTGAGCAGGTGAGTGCGGTCACGTGCGATGATTGTAAGCTCCACTTCATAAGAGGTGCTAAGGTCCTCCTTGTTCCAGGCGACCTCGATCAAACGTGAGGCTCTGCTCGCGTCTGCCTCGCTGAGCGATGAGCTTTCCAGTAAGTTGCGGACATTGGGGCAGTCTTTACGGTGGACCGAGACACCATCGCTGCGAGTGGTAAAACCGATAATCGGATCGCCCGGAACCGGATTGCAGCAACGCGAAAGCCGCACCAGGCAGTTGTCAGCCCCCTTGACCACAATTCCATAATCATTTTTCGCTCGTTCATTTGTCTTTTTGCGCGTCTGAGAGCGGGTGGAGCGGTCACCGGTTTGTTCCTCGCGCTCGATCATCTGAGCACCCGGGCTGTAGATAATCTGACCTGTCGGCGACAGTCGATAGCCCAGGTGCGACCGTTCCGATTCGGGCAGCGATTTGAGGTATTCATCACGTAATCGTGGCACGATCTTGCCGACACTCATGCTTCCGTGACCAATATTCGCGTACATGTCCTCCAGCGAGTTGAAATTGTACCGCTTGAAAACAACCGTCAAAAACTGATCTTTTAACAGTTGCAGGGAGGTGAAACCGGTTCTCTTTATCTCGCGATCCACCAACTCCTTGCCGCGGGCGATGTCCTCGTCGCGCGTCTCCCGTTTGAACCAGTGCTTGATTTTATTTTTCGCCGCCCCACTTTTAACGATGCCAAGCCAGTCCCGCGACGGTCCATGAACTTTGTCCGATACAAGAATTTCAACGATCTCGCCGTTTTGCAGCTCATAGGTCAGCGGCACTATGCGTCCGTTCACCTTCGCCCCATACATGGAATTGCCCACACCCGAGTGGATGGCGTACGCGAAGTCGATTGGCACAGATCCTTGAGGCAAAGAGACGATGTCGCCACGGGGCGTGAACACATAGACATCATCTTCGACCAGCCCGGAGCGCAGCGTCTCCATATACTCGCCGGCGTCTTTCATATCTTTTTGCCAATCAAGAAGTTGTCTCAACCAGGCCAGCTTTTTGTCCAGGTTCTCTTCTTCCTCTTTTTTAGGCAACGATCCCTGTTGTTTATATTGATAATGCGCCGCGACACCGAACTCCGCCGTCCGATGCATCGCGAACGTTCGTATTTGAACCTCGAAAGCCATGCCTTTGGGTCCGATCACAGTGGTGTGCAGCGACTGATACATATTCGCCTTGGGGACAGCGATATAGTCCTTGAATCGTCCGGGCATTGGATGATACATTTCATGAACCAAACCCAGTACCGCGTAACAATCCGCCACGGTGTTCACAATGATGCGGCAGGCGAACATATCATAGATTTGCTCAAGCGATCGATGTTTGATCGTCATTTTTTTGTAAATACTGTAAAAATGCTTCGGGCGTCCCTCTATTTCGGACTCGATCCCCATCTTCTCAATCGCCCGGCTCAGATCACTGACGACTTGATCCAGATAGGCTTCCCGCTCCGATCTCCTTTGAGAGATCGCGCCTACCAGCTCATAGTAGGCCGTGGTGTTCAGGTAACGAAAGCAAATGTCCTCAAGTTCCCATTTCCATTTGTAAATTCCGAGTCGATGGGCGAGGGGGGCGTAGATATCCAGCGTCTCTCTGGATTTTGCTTCCTGCTTGGCGGGTGGGAGGTGTTTCATTGTGCGCATGTTATGCAGACGATCGGCTAACTTGATAATGACAACCCGCACGTCTTTCGCCATCGCTAAAAACATCTTGCGAAAGTTCTCCGCCTGCAGCTCTTCTTTGGAGTGAAAGGACATCTTGTCCAGCTTTGTGACACCGTCGACCAGCGCGGCGATATCCGCGCCGAACTCTTCCTCCAGCTCTTCCATCGTGCTGTCGGTATCCTCCACCGTGTCATGCAGCAAAGCGGCACACAAAGTCTGTTCATCCATTTCCAGTTCAGTCAACAGTTCGGTCACCGCCAGAGGGTGAATGATATACGGTTCGCCATTAGCGCGTTTTTGCTCTTTATGCGCTTCCAACGCGAACGCGATCGCTTTATCCAGCAAAGCGGTGTCACGGCCGGACGCATACCCCCGATACGATCGTCGTAGCCGGTCAATGCTCATATTGATCATATTTTGTTCTTTAGTCGTCAACGCAAGCACCCTCTCCATATAATTTTCGATACGTCGGAGTTTGATACAGATCAACTTTCTGACTCACCGGACGCAACACTACACATATTATAACGTTAGACAGTTTTGATATATAGATCAAACCCGCCTCTTCATAGATTGATAGGACGCGGCGCAGCTGAAAATGGCTGAGCGGACGGCGCATCGAGAAGTTTACCCGCGCCAGCAGCACCTGGGTCTGTAGCATACCGTAGCCATCATCCAGCGCGGATTTTAAGAACAGGTAAACTCCGCCCAGCGCTTCCTTGGTGATATCCAATTCAGATTCGGGCAAATCGAGCTGTTCGGCCAGCTCCGCTCGCCCCGTCGGCTCCTCTGTCAAAGCCAGTCGCTCTTCCAGATCAATTTGAAACATCAGGTCGTCTTCCAACTCATCGGGCAACAGAAGATCATCCGCTATGATTTGGAGCGTCTCCCGTCCATTCCATCTGTTCACGCTCGATCCGCCATAGATTTCGACAACCGTGTCGGCCGATATGCGGGCCACCATCTCCCCCTGCCCAAACGCGACAACTTCAATTGGCTCATCACCTCCGCGCAGCTGAAACTTGAGATGAGAATTGTCTTTGCCGATGGTCCGAACAGAATGGGCGGAGTTCAAGCCATAGTAAAAAATTGGCGGTTCGTTCGCCTTACCAAACGGCTCAAGGTCGGCAAGTCCCCGCACCTCCTCGAGTCGCAAGCTTTCCTGCTCGATCGCAAGGTCATATTCTCGTTTGGGAACGGTCGGGAAGAGCTCATCCGGCAGATGTTCATACACATAACGATCGAGCGCGTCACGCAACGCCGGCAGATTCTGTCGTGTGACCATCAAACCCGCCGCCTGTCGATGTCCACCGAAACTGATAAGCAGGTCTTGCGCGTGCCGCAACGCCTCATAGATGTTGAAATCGCCAAACGTCCGAGCCGAACCCGTGAAAATATCTTGATTCCGGTCGATTTGCTCACCGGACGACTCAGATGGTTCAGCCATGGAGCGTTCCATGGCGATCGATTTCGCGCCGGAAAGCAAAATGACCGGTCTCAACAGCCTGGCGGACAGCCTGGCTGCCAGAATTCCCAAAACCCCGGGATGCCAATCTTGCCCTTCCAAAATCAGAATCTGATGATCCAACCGGTGGGGTTCATTCACAATCAGTTCATTGATCTGATTAAAAATATTCTGCTCCACCATACGCCTTTGCTGATTGATCTCAACCAGCAGGGCGGCTTTCTCACCTGCCCGTTCCATCTCTCGGGCGGTCAGACATTCCATGCCGCTCAGGCTGTCTCCCATGCGTCCCGCGGCGTTGATGGCGGGGCTGAGGCGATATGAGATCGTGTGCGCCGTCGGTGGTTGATCATTGAGATGTACCAGCTTTAGCAAGGCGGACAGTCCGGGTCGCTCGGAATCTCGCATGCGCTCCAATCCGGCTTTCACAATGGAACGGTTTTCACCCTTTAGCGGCATGACATCACCAACTGTGCCAATCGCGGCGAGATCCAGCCCGGCTCGCCACAGGTCGGGCTGTCCCAGGCAGCGCGAAAGCGCCTGTGTCAGCTTCAGCGCGACCGCCGCGCCACAAAGATCGAAGAATGGGTAAGCGCTGTCGGAGCGGTGAGGGTTGACGACGGCGATGGCGTCAGGCAATTGCTCACCACATTGGTGGTGGTCGGTGATGACCAACCCAATCCCCGCACTTTTCAAGTGCTCAGCCTCATCAATTGAGGAAACACCGCAGTCGACGGTGACCACAAGCCCCGCGCCCGCTGCGATGGCGTAGCGCGTGCCGATTTCTGACAGCCCATACCCCTCGTCAAATCGATCGGGAATATACCAGCCGACCAGGCCACCCGCCATTCGTAAAAACTCGGTCAGCAGCGCGGTCGCCGTCACGCCATCGGTATCATAGTCTCCATGGACCATGATCAGCTGATGATGATTCAGGGCATTCATGATCGCGTCACAGGCGGCGTCCATGTCCGGCAACAAAAACGGATCAGGGAAACTCATCACATCGCTGTCCAGAAACAGGCGCCGCTCTTCCTCACCCATGCCACGGGCGGCCAGGACTCGTTCGCGCAAAGGCAATTCCTGTTCGGCTGCGACTGACGAAGTTTTCACGGACCATATTTGATGATAAAGGCGCATGTCGACCCTTCCTTCTTAGTTGTGACAGCGATTCGATTTCATTTTGAATAAAAAAACTCCGGATTTATGGCTGTCCATCGATCCGGAGTAATAGCGATCCCTCAGCTGAATATTATGAGAAAGAAAGCGATCAACGCTTTCTTTTTCTGGCCGCTTCAGATTTTTTCTTGCGTTTGACGCTGGGTTTCTCGTAATGTTCTCTCTTACGAACCTCAGCGAGAACACCGGAGCGTGCACATGAGCGTTTGAAGCGTCTGAGAGCACTGTCTAGGGATTCGTTCTCTTTTACTCTGATTTCTGACATTTTCCTCCCCCCTCCCGGTGCCAAAATTGGTATTGATACGTGATACTCAAGTCATATCGAGGTCAAATAATTGAATTCGCATGTCATCAGATCAATACCGCTGCAGAATGCCACTTATTATAATGCAAACGAGTGTCAAAAGTCAAGCGGCGCAACCTTTAACCCGGTGATCATTTTTGCAATTCACCGATCAGCGAATTCTTCACCGCCGCTATGAGTTAGTGAACAACGCCGGCGAAAACCGCAACTCTAAACGTCTACAACAACTTTTCTCCCATGTTCACACCGGCAAGCAAATGTGCGTGAAAATGAAAAACTGTCTGTCCCGCGTCCGGCCCGCAGTTGCTGATCAAACGGTAGCCCGATCGCTTGACCCCCAGCTCCTCGGCGATCAGCGGAATAACACGCGTCATATGCGCCGCCAGTTCCCCATTTTTATCCTCCTTCGCGAAATTATTCATATCTTCGATATGTCGCTTGGGAACAATCAGCACATGGATCGGAGCGACCGGGTTCAAATCATGAAACGCAATGAGCTGATCATCTTCATAGACAACGGTTGAGGGGATCTCTTTTTTAACGATTTTACAAAACACGCAGTCGGACATTTCGCACTCCTTTCAGCCTCGTCCGCCCATTTTAACGATTTCGCATCCGATCGGACAACGCTTGGCGAGAGTCAGCGCCCCGCAAGAGCAGCTGACTCACAATCTTCTAATCACTCAATTAAGCATATCCACGGCGAGGGCCGCCGCAGCGCCCAACGCCTCCTGCAACTTGGCCGGATTTTTTCCTCCCGCCTGCGCCATGTCCGGACGGCCGCCACCACCACCTGAGCAAATTTTTGCTGCCTCTTTGACAATATCGCCTGCGTGGACGCCCTCCTTTACAGCGTCCGGCGAGGCCATCGCGCTGAGCAACACCTTGCCGGCCGCGACTGCGCCGAGCACCACCAGCGACGGTTTCAGCTGTTCACGCAGCTGATCGGTCATCTCCCGCAAAACTTTCGCGTCGGCAGCCTCGATTTGCGCCACCAGAACATTGATTCCATTTACATCTTTGACTTGATCTTTGAGGTCGTCGGCCGACTGCGCGGCGAGCTCCCTTTCCAAGTCAAAGTATTTTCGTTCTGCGATCTTCAAATCGTTCAGGACGGATTCCACACGGTGTGAAACTTCCGGCACCGTGGTTTTGAGCATGGTGGCGGTCTCTTCAAGTTCCAGCTGATAGCTGTCCATCAGCGCGAAAGCGCCCCGGCCGGTCAGCGCCTCAATCCGCCGCACTCCCGAAGCGATCGAGCTCTCCGACAAGATCTTAAAGAAGCAGGCCTGGGAGGTATGTCGCAGGTGAGTGCCTCCGCATAGTTCACTGCTGAAGTCTCCGGCGCTGACAACCCGCACATTATCACCGTATTTTTCATCAAACAGAGCCATTGCGCCACCCGCCTTAGCCTCTTCCATCGTCATAACTTTGGTCTCGACCGGCAGATCCCGCAAAATTGTCTGATTGACGATCTCCTCCACCGATTTAATCTGCGCCGCGCTCATCGGCTCGCCATAATGGAAGTCAAAACGCAAACGATCCGCGTTGACGCTGGAACCCGCCTGCGTCACATGCTCACCCAAAACCATGCGCAACGCCTTATGCAGCAGATGCGTGGCGGTGTGGTTGCGTGCGGTGTCCAGCCTTTGTTCCCGATCAACAATCAGCGTCGCAGCGCCGCCTTGTTTGATCAGCCCCGACTCGACCTGTCCATGGTGCAGATAGACCCCTTCGGCGGTCACCGTCGTGTCGAGCACATCCATCACACCGGATTCCATCTCAATTTTCCCAATGTCACCGACTTGTCCGCCACTGTTCGCGTAAAAAGGTGTTTGATCGGAAACAAGAATGATCCGAGCTCCTTCACCCGCCTCAGCGACAAGTTCAACGGTGTCGTCGTCCTCGCCCCGCAGCGCAAGATACAAAACACTCGCCTCACTGCGCAACTTGTCATAGCCGATGAAGGAGGTTGACCGCTCCTGCCTGATTTCTTCCGGCAGAGCGCTTTCGTTCCACGCGCTGCCGCCTTTTTCCAGTGTCGCCTTGCGCGACAACTCTCTTTGCGCTTTCATCAGCTCGTCAAAGCCCGACTCATCGATCTCAACACCGGTCTCGGAGGCGATTTCACGGGTCAGATCCACCGGGAATCCGTATGTGTCATGTAGCTTAAACACTTTATCCCCTGGTAAAAGAGTGGAGTCGGATTCTTTCAGCTCAGACAGATATTCATCCAGCATCTGCGAGCCCTGATAAATGGTTTTCTCAAAGCTGACCTCTTCCTGATTCAAAACCGACAGGATATAATCTTGTCGTTCGGCAAGCTCGGGATATGCTACCTTTGACATTTCGATCACGACCGGCGACAGCTTCGTCAGGAAACGGTCCTTAATGCCGAGTATTTTCCCGTAACGGGCCGCCCGACGCAACAAACGGCGCAACACATAGCCTCTGCCCTCGTTGGATGGCCGGATACCGTCAGAAATCATCATGGTGCCACTGCGGATATGGTCGGTGATGACTCGGATGCCGACATCGTCGCGCGCATTTTTGCCATATTCCAGATCGGCCAGCTCACAAACTTTGTCCAGAACCGAACGCACCGTGTCGGTCTCAAACAAATTGTCCACGTCCTGCATGATACAGGCGATGCGCTCGAGGCCGGCTCCGGTGTCGATGTTTTTATGATCCAATGGCAGATAGCTGCCATCTTCCTGGCGGTCGAACTGAGTGAACACCAGATTCCAATACTCAACAAAACGATCGCAGTCACAGCCAACCGAACAGTTGGGATCGTCGCAACCATGTTCGGGGCCTCGATCAAAAAACAATTCGGAACAAGGCCCGCACGGTCCTGTTCCGTGCTCCCAGAAGTTGTCTTCTTTGCCCATTCGAAAGATCCGATCCTCCGGCAATCCCACAACATCTCTCCAAATATCATAGGCCTCGTCATCGTCAAGGTAGACCGTGGCGGAAATTTGTTCGGGTGGCATGTTCAGCACTTCGGTGGAAAATTCCCAGGCCCAGGAAATCGCTTCTTTTTTAAAGTAGTCACCAAACGAAAAATTGCCCAGCATCTCAAAATAAGTTCCATGTCGGGCAGTCAGCCCCACGCGATCGATATCCGGGGTGCGGATACATTTCTGACAAGTCGTCACGCGTTTGGCCGGCGGCGTCTGCGCGCCTGTAAAATATGGTTTGAGCGGCGTCATACCCGCGTTAATCAGCAAAACAGATGGGTCATTTTTGGGTACCAGCGAGAAACTCGGCAACCGTAAATGTTCTTTCGATTCAAAAAACGAAAGAAATCGTTCGCGAATTTCATTTAGTCCAAGTTTTTGCATATCTTCAGCACCTTTCTTGCGATCATTCGCAATTATCAATTTTAACCCAACATGTGGCTTCTAACAATCCTAGCCGATTCGACACATTGGTCTATGATAGAATAAACCGCATAAAACACAAATCTGTCGCTGACACTCACACAACGTGACGCGGTGGCGCAAAACAAAGGAATGTGAATGATATGACTGATCGGATAGATGATAAATTAAAAATGGCTGACGCGAACCGGACGCTCGCGGCTCGGTTTGGTCTGCATTTTCCACGTTTTTTACTCCCAAATCCGGATTTGGATCCCTCATTGTGGAGCGTGGTCGCCTGTGACCAATTCACCTCCCAACCTGAGTATTGGGAAGAGGTGAGCTCCATCGTCGGAGACGCGCCATCGACATTGAACCTGGTGCTGCCTGAAGTCTATCTTGAAAGCCCCGGCAATCGTCCGATTGAGAGCCGTGTCGAAGACATCCAGCGGAGCATGAGCGAGTATCTTGATAAAGGCGTCTTTCAAGAACTATCGCCCGGACTGATTGTCATCCGGCGCCTCACTGCTCAGAATCGCATACGAACCGGCTTGGTCGCCGCCATCGATTTGGACACCTATGAATTCGAACCGGGCAATCGGGCGTTGACCCGCGCCTCCGAGGCAACCGTTTCCGACCGAATTCCACCCCGTCTCGCGGTCAGAAAAGAAGCCAAAATCGAATGCGGACATATCCTTTTGTTGTTGGACGACCCGCAGCAGGCATGCGTCAAACCGTTCGCCGAGCAGGTCTGTTCCGCAAACAGCGGCTACCGGAAATTGTACGACTTTGAGCTGATGACCGGCGCCGGACATTTGACCGGCTGGTTCGTCCCCTCGGACAGCCCGCTGCTGAGCGAGCTGCTCGAACAGATGGAGCGATTGCCTCTTTACACCGATCATAAAATGATGTTCGCCGTCGGTGATGGCAACCACTCTTTGGCGACCGCGAAAGCGTCATGGAATCATCTAAAAAAAGAGAATCCTGCGATTGCCGCCGACCATCCCGCTCGCTACGCGATGGTTGAAATCGAGGCGCTCAACGATCCCGGTCTGCTGTTCGAACCCATTCACCAGGTATTATTTGACACCTCCCTCGAGGCGGTCGAACGATCCGCCAAGGAGTTCTACGAGGATAAGCTTTCGATAATGAGCATGGACCCGGCCATTCTGCTCGAGGATGGAAGTCTCAAAAAAGATCGTCCGGCAATCCCTGCCGGTCAGGTCGGCATTCCGGTGCGTTCGGGCGATCACTTCCATTTATGGCAAATCAAGTCGGACGGTAAATTGGCGATCGAGGTCTTGCGCGACTTTCTTGATCCATTTATAAACGAAAGAAAATTGTTCACCGATTACATCCACGGAGATGAGGTGGTCACACAACTGACCAATGATCCGGACAACGTTGGATTTTACCTGCCGCAGATGGATCCTGACGATTTCTTCAACCAGATCATTCGTCGAGGCATCCTGCCGCGCAAGGCCTTTTCTTTGGGCGATGCGGTTGACAAACGGTTTTACATGGAATGCAAAGCTATCTGATCACGCATGATCAAAGTTTGTTGGTCCTTATAATCAAACTTTAAAACCCACTTTCGCAAATATAATAAAAACTCCTTGGCCACATCGTCCAAAGTGACCAAGGAGTTTTTTGTAACCGCGCGACTCACACCGGACACGTGTCCGTCAGGTGATGAGCGCTAAAAATAAAGACGGCTGACTCTCAACACCCCTTCTTGTTTCATCAGTTCATCAATCACCTTATCTTCAACAGGGGTGTCCACACAGACAAATGCCTGCGCGTGATGATTGAGGTTTTTCACCGCCCAAATCAAATTGGAGATATTGATATTGAAGTTGCCAAGAACCGTGCCGACCCGGCCAATCACACCCGGAATGTCATCATTTTGCAGCGCGAGCATGTATGGTGTAAACGGGATGTTGACATTGTATCCAAAGAAGTCCACCAGCACCTGAATCTCGGATCCGACAATTGAACCACTGACACTCAGCACTTTGCCGGTATCCTGTGTGAAATCGACTGTGATCAGATTTTCATAGCGCGTGCAAGCGGTCGCCTTGTCTTCCAGCACCTTAATGCCCATTTCTTCAACATTTTGGCGCACATTGACAAAACTGACACGGTTTTCGGAAATCGGTGTCAAAAATCCTTTCAATATCGACAGCGTCAGCAGACCGGTTTCCTCGGTCATCAAGGTGCCACAATAAGTAATTTTAATCTTTGTGACCGTTTTACTTTCCGCTTGAAAATAAATGCTGCCGAGCCGTTCGCAAAGGCGGATAAACGGTTTCATCTGGTCGGCGCTGCCGCTGACCGGAGGCATGTTGACCGCCGGCACCATTTCACCATTAAGCGCGCGGGCGATGATGTCAGTCACACCAAATCCCACCCGAGCGGCAGCTTCTGTCGTCGACGCGCCCAAATGTGGGGTGTACGTGAAGTTGTCCAGATCCAGCAAGGGGCTGTGAAAGTCCTGTTCTTCCGGTTTTTTAGTGAATTTGGGTTCACAGGAGAGGACATCCATTGCGGCGGAAGCCACCTGTCCCGACACCAGCGCGTCATGTAAATCCTGTTCATTGACCAGTCCGCCACGAGCGGCGTTGACCAGCCGAACACCTTTTTTACAGAGAGCGAATTGCGGCGCGCTCAGCATGTTGGTTGTCTCTTTGGTTTTCGGAGTGTGGACGGAGATCAGATCGACCAGTGGCAACAATTCCTCCAACGTCTCACAATATGTCACATTGAAATATTCCATGCGCTGCCTCGTCACAAAAGGATCATACGCGATCACTTTCATACCAAGGCCCTGCAATTTAGTCGCCACCCCTTGAGCGATTCGACCGAATCCAATCACACCGGCGATCTTTCCCTCCAGTTCATTTCCAACCATGCCACCACGACGAAAATCCGCGCGACGCGCTTTCATATTGGCTTCGCCAATGTTGCGAAACGCTGAGAACGCCAGCCCAACCGCCAGTTCGGCGGCGGCGTTGGTGTTCGCGTCAGGTGTGTTGCAGACCAGAATGCCTTTGGCGGTGCAGGCGGGTATGTCGATGTTGTCTACACCGGTTCCGGCACGTCCGACAATCTTCAAATCAACCGCGCGCTCCAACAAAGCCGCGTCGACAGTCGTCGCGCTACGCACGATCAAAGCGTCAAATCCGGGAATCATCTCGCACAATTCATCCGCTGTCTTACCCTCGACCTCAACGACCTCGATGTCTTGAGAACGGAGCAGATCCAGCGCGTCCGGAGCGATTTTTTCGGGAACTAATACTTTCATGCCTGCATCTCCTTAACAACGGTATCAATGGTGTTTAGCAACGCCTCCAGCTCGTCCATGGTCGTGTCCGCCATGTGCGCGATACGGAAGGTCTTATCCTTCAGCGCGCCATATCCATTGGAAATCGAATATCCCCGCTCACCCAGCAGTTGATTCAATTTAGAAACCGAAAAGTTTTTTGTGTTTGTGATACAGGTCACAGTCTGTGAAAGGTGCGCAGGATCGGAATAGAGCGCATAGTTCTCAGTCGCCCATTCACGTACCCGGTCCGCCATATTTCGATGACGGTCGAAGCGATTATCCAAGCCTTCTTCCAAAATATAATCCAACTGAGCGTCCAGGGCGAACATGTGTGATAAAGAAGGAGTGCTGGGATATTGGTATGGCTTTTCTTCCACAAATCGGGCGAGCTCCACAAAGTCAAAATACAGCCCCCTGTGCTCGACGGTCTTGGCGTGTTCCAAAGCTTTTTGAGAAAACGAGCAAAATGACATGCCGGGCGGCAATCCAATGCATTTTTGCGTGGAAGTGATGCAAATATCGATGCCCAGACGATCCACCTCGATCTTGTCTCCACCCAGAGAACTGACGGCGTCGACCAGCCAAATCACATCCGGATATTTACGGATGACGGCAGACAACTCGTCCAGAGGGTTCGCAACACCGGTCGCGGTCTCATTGTGCGTAATGGTGATCACGTCATATTTTCCGGTCGCCAAAACCTCGTCCACCTGTGCGGGATCTGTCGCCTGACCGAGCTGCGCGCTGAATTTATCTGCGGGAACATTGTTGGCGGTGCACATTTTATACCAACGGTCGCCGAATGCGCCGATTGAAAACACAGCCGCTCTTTTCGCGGTGCAAGAGCGCACGGCGCCTTCCATCAATCCCGATCCGGACGATGTGGAAATGAGGATCATGTTCTCCGTATACATCAACTTACGGATCTTGTCCGATATTGACTGTTGCAACTTCGTGGCGTCTTTGGTGCGGTGACCGATCATCGGTTTAGACATTTTCTCCAGTACCTCTTGGCGCACGTCAACCGGCCCGGGTATGAAAAGTCTTTTGTGCATAGTGTCTCTCCTTCATTTTCTACCGGTCCGGACATCGCTCGTGTCACCACGGTTCCGAACCTCGCAAACCTGCAATCCTACTTAAAAGTTTTATCTTGCCCAACATCCAATGCTTAGGCAGGGTCGCGATCCACCAAACTTTACCGAGTTATTATACACCAAATTCAACATCGGACAAAAAAATGACCGCTTCTTTGCTGTAAGAAGCGGTCCATTTCAAAACTGTGTCGAGACTTGATCATAATTCCATTTATTTTCGATAACTCGCACCCTGGTCGAAGCGGTTTTGATCATTTTTTGATTGTTCATTACGGAATAACGATCGAATCACCCGGAGTCAGCACCCAGTTGATCGTGTCTTCCGCCTTCGAGTAAGTATGACCGTTGGCGGCCGCGATCTCCAGCATCTTCTCCTCGACATTGGAGTTCGGATAAAACTTACGCGCGATCGCGTATACAGAGTCGCCCGAGGCGATCGTGTATGTCCGCTGCTCCGTGGCCGTGGTCGGAGCTTCTGTGGTGGTCGTGGTTGGAGCCTCGGTCGTGGTGGTCGTCGTCTCTTCCTCGGTTGTGGTTGTCGTCACTTCCTCGGTCGTGGTCGTCGTCTCTTCCTCGGTTGTCGTGATCTCACTGACGATGGAACCGGGTTCCGCCGTGCTCGTCGAACTGGTGATCAGCGATGACTGGTTGGTCAACGGTGAGATGGTGGTCGGCGTCGTGGTCGAATCGGTTGCTCCGCCCGTGGCCAATGAGTAGATAATAAAGCCCAGCAGCACAGCGGCGATGATGATCAGGACAATAACCGCGATCAATTTGCCGCGGGACTTGTCTGTCGGCTCCACGCCATCCGGAGTCTCCTCATAATCATCTTCAAGGTCAAAACCGGCAGGGGTCTCCTCATAATCATCCTCAAGGTCAAAGCCGGAGGGAGTCTCCTCATAATCATCTTCAAGATCAAAGTTGGCATAGGTCAGCGGCAGCTCGTCTTGAACCGCCCCTTCGTCCTTCTCGTCAAAGTCATACGCCAGATCGTCATCCGTCCACCCGTCCGCCTCGTCATCCGACCACCCGTCGGAATCATCCGGATCATCGAAGACCTCGGCGTCCTCGGCGTCGATCAGATCGAAACGCTGTTCGTCCTCGACATCAAATGCAAAACTGTCGCTTTCAGATTCCACAGGTTGAGCCTGGAAATTATACTTCATCGCTTCTTCTTTGGGCGATTCCTCCTCATCGGCCTCATCGGCTGATTGTTTATTCAGGTTAAGAAGATCGAAGGCTGCGCCAAAACCGAAGGGACGTTTCAATTCCGTCTCGCCGGCGCCGGTCACACTTTCCTCGACGATGTGCGCCGCTTGATCCGAAGTCGTGTCCTCAGCGCCAACAGTTGGCGCTTCTTCCAACGCCTCGGTTGGAATCACCTCAGGTTGCTCAGTGTCGGAAACTTCAGAATCACTGACTTGGTCATCCGCGAAATACCTTGCTGCGGCCGCGGACACGGAGACTTCGGCCTCTTCAGCCGCCACATCCTCCGATTCGATTCCCATGGGCTCCGGATCCACCTGACCCTGCTCATCCGGATCACTGACATCAATCACCTCATCCGCTTCGAAGGGATCCATCTTCCACGTTGATTTATCCACAGTGGGGGGTGTATCCTCCCACATCGGTTCATCCACAGTGGGAGGTGTATCCTCCCGCGTCGGTTCATCCACAGTGGGGGGTGTGTCCTCCCGCGTCGGTTCATCTACAGCGGGGATAGTGGGGATCGCATCCTCCCGAATCGGTTCATCCGCGGCCGCTTCACGCGGCTTCGTCACTTCCGAAGCCCATCCGGCGGTCGCGCCCATTCCCGTGGCCGCGGCGGCGATTTGACTGCGCTCCGCGGCGCTGAGCGCTCCGGTAGTCCTTTGAGCTTTATTAATTTTCACAGGACCGTTTTGCGCCGCAAATCCCTTGCCAAGTGTGTCCCTGACATTGATGCCCTTGGATAGCGTGTTGCGTCCAACTCGATCCAGCGGTTCGATTTCCTCGACAAAGCTGATCACCATCTGCATCGAGACATTCGGTATTAGACGCACCGCCTCGCTCATGATCATACCGGCCGCGTCACTTTGATCCTCTGCCTCATCGAGCATACGCAGCATGCCCTTTTGACCGACCGCCTCCATCACTTCGCGATTACAGACAATCAGACAGTCATCCGGTTTTAATTGAGCGATATTTGAGTAACGAATCGATCCCGCGACACCTGCCGCGAAGTCGTTCATATTATTGATTTGACGGCCGGAGCTGTCGATCGGCTCCAGCGGATAGTCATCTTCGGTCAGTGCGAAAATAGCTTCGTCACGATATAGGTAGGCACATCCTCTTCCTAAAGTGACCGCCGCCATCTCTCCATCTTTGACGATAATTCCTGAAAAATAGGGCGGACTGACTCCTTTATCTGAAAGTGTGAGCCGCCCCGCCACGTTGACTGCGCTTTCGGCAAGCTCGTTGATTTCATAATCTATGTTATGTCTGTGATTTTTTTTCAGATCATTGGCGATAGCGTCCAAGATCTCGCGGTTACCATCATTCCCATCGGCCGGAGTTTTGGAACCGTGCGTCGAGGCGTATACCGCGATAAACGCGCCGCGATCCGTTCGGTCAAGTGTCAGATCAGCAAAAAGCTCTTCGCGTTTGCCACTGATACGTCCGTCCAAATAAAAAGCATCAATAGCTCCAACCGTAGGTGTGTATCGTGCCGCGATTGTTGTCGCTAAACGCGTATTACTCGCCATTATTGTCCTCCCAAATTATATAAGACAAAAGCCTTTATAAACTTAACCCACAATTTAGAGCTAAGCTTCGCTATTAATTATTGAAATATTATATCATAAGAAGAAGAATAGAAATGGAGAAATCGTGATTTTGAGTCAAGGTTACAAGAATGTGCATAACACGACAATCGTCGTCATAGGAGGCGGAGCCGCCGGATTGGCCGCCGCCGTGAATGCCGCAAAAAGTGAGTTTTCGGTCACCATTATTGACCAAAACGAACAGTTTGGCGCGAAGCTGTTGCTGACGGGTGGAGGTCACTGCAATTTTTCTCACGCTGGAACAGTTGAGGACCTGGTTGCCGGATTTCATGGTCAAGGTCGATTTTTATACTCAGCCCTATCAAGATACGGCAGAGACGAATATATCCGCTTCTTGAATGGTTGCGGAGTCAGGGTCACAAGCGACCCTTCGGGACGTTGGTTGCCGAGCGGTGGGCGGGCGACCGACGTGCGCGACGCTTTCGTGACGAAAGTGCGACAGCTGGGAGTCCGGCAACTGATGTCCATGCGCGCGCGAACGATCAAACGGGTGGGCGACACTTGGGAACTGGATCTGCAAACAAATGATGCCCACACAAGGCTGACCGCGCGCGCAGTGATCATCGCGACCGGGACCGCAGCCTACCCTTCCGTCGGCGGGGGTCGCGATGGACTGGAACTGGCCGGGCAAACCGGCCACTCTGTCATCGATCTGTCAGCGGCGTTGGCTCCAATCAAAATCGATGAAAGCTGGGTGGCGAAACTTGCCGGGGTCACTTTGTCCGACTGTGGGCTCGGCATACGAAGGCGTGGCGAACAAATGCTGGAACAAGCCCGAGGCGAACTGCTGTTCGCTCATTTCGGATTGACCGGTCCATTGCCGCTCAGTCTCTCTCGTTGGATCGACAAGCCGGCAATCTGGGAAGTCGTGCTGGATTTTATTCCGGAACAAAATGAAGAGCTGATTTATCAGCAATTGATGCGCATGGCCACGGATCAACCGAGAGCGCCATTGCGCAATCAACTCCGACTCCTCATACCGCGCTCGGTGGCGGAAATCCTATTGACACAGGCGGGTATACCGAAGTTCGCATCGGCCAACGAAATCAGCAAGAAAAATTACCGCCGACTTGCCGCGATAATTAAACGTTGTGTGTTGACTTCCAACGGACCGGTCGCGCCGGAAGTCGGAATGACATGCAGGGGCGGCGTGTCTTTGACCGAAGTTTCGTCCAAAACAATGATGTCAAAGAAACAACCCGGTATTTTTTTCGCCGGAGATCTGCTGGACATCGACGGGCACAGCGGAGGATATAACCTTCAAGCGGCATTTTCAACCGGAATGCTGGCCGCGGAGAGTGCGGTGACTTGGCTGAGAGAATCCACTCAATAACATCTAAGTATTAGGTGAGATCCGGTCAAACACTTCATACAAATCAAACGTCCTAGAATAATGTTGTCGTAGTTGAAACAGTTTTATTGAACCAAAACAACGTGCGATAATATCTGCATGTAGTGTGAGTGTCTCCGTTTAATCCTTGAGATTTATTCTCGCAAGTGAGAGTAGAGCCTCACCTCTTGTGGCCGTTCACGAATGAGCTGGATGTTGAGGCTATTGCCTACTCCGTCTATCCAAGTAGGTTGTGAACCGCAGAACGTGTGAGGAATCACCTACAAATTTATTTGGCAGAGGGGAATCATGTACTATCTTGGCATTGACATCGGCAAGAACAACCACGAGGCTGGATTACTAAACGAGGAAGGTGCCCACATCGGCAAATCGTTACGTTTTTCCAATCGAGCAGAAGGGTTTGAGGAACTTCTAACTTTCTTGGCGGAGCGTCTGCCGGACGGTCAGGATATACGAATTGCTATGGAAGCTACAGGGCACTACTGGCTGGCGTTGTACAGTTTTCTGCATCGCAATGACTACGTCATCCATGTCATCAATCCGATAGTCTGAGAAACTTCTACATCCGTCGACAGAAAACCGATGCGGTTGACTGCTTTCTGGTTGCTGAAGTGATCCGTTTCGGGAACTTCACCGCCACACAACTAGCCGATGAAGACGTTATCACTTTACGTAATTTAGCTCGCTTCCGTGAATCCATCGTGGATACATGTGCCGGCTACAAGCGTCAGGTGATCGTAATTTTGGACCAGATCTTCCCGGAGTACGCAGCCGTCTTCTCCGATGTCTTTGGTCAAAGCTCCAAGACATTCCTAAAGCTCTACGACACGCCGGAGCAAACTGTGGAGGCCAACACGAAGTCTCTGGCTACCACCTTACGGAAAGTCAGCCGCGGGCGCTTCGGTGTTGATAAGGCACGAGAGCTTAAGTCTCTTGCTTCCCAATCTGTCGGCTTAGATCTCTGCTCCGATGCCTTCGCATTTCAACTCAAATTGCTCATTGAACAGATCGAGTTTACTGAAAAGCAAGTGGCGCAGATCGATAAGAAAATCAAGAAGCAACTGGAAAAGCTAAACTCCGTCATTTTAACCATCCCCGGTTTCGGCCCTTCAACAGGAGCCATCATTCTTGGTGAGATCGGCGATATTCGTCGTTTCGACAATCCCAAGAAGCTTGTTGCCTTTGCCGGCATCGACCCCACAATGATGCAATCCGGAAACTTTACCGGAACCAACAATCGCTTGTCCAAAAAGGGCTCTCCTTATTTGAGACGAGCCGTCTGGATGTCCGCGGTGATTGCCTCACGTTGCGACCCTGTCTTCAAAGCGTTTTATGACAAGAAGCGAGCTGAAGGCAAGGCACATGGAACGGCCAGCGGCGCAGTGGCAAGGAAACTACTTGAGACTTGACATTTAATAGCTGGTCTCCCTTCAGGTTCTGGAACGACTCTCGCCCACGGTTGCGCTATATAATTACCCTATACTATATTATATTTTAATTCAGAATGAACACGGTAGCCGACGTGCTGGCCAAGCAACGGGCCCTCTACAGTGACACAGTTTCCGCGGCGTCGGAATCCGCCGTGTCTGATCCGCAAACGCTGGAGGAAATCATCCGGCAGGCGATTCGACAGGCGCTGGTCCGGCATGGCGGAAATCAGAGCGCGGCGGCCAGACAGCTCGGCATCAGCCGCTCTACTTTATGGCGCAACCTAAACAAGGCGGAAGATAAGTAAAACCAAGCCACTGATACACAATGTACCTGTGGCTTGGTTTCGTGGGTATAATATATAGGGAAGTTGGTAACGGCGGAGAGAATGATCCTATATGATTGGAAATGGTGGGCCCGAGACGATTCGAACGTCCGACCTACCGCTTAGGAGGCGGTTGCTCTATCCCCTGAGCTACGAGCCCAAATTTCATCCATCACACCATTATCACCGTGGCGATATGGGCCTTCGTTATTTTAAACGCACAATTTGACGTTTGTCAATTTTTCATGCGAATTCAAACGCTTGATTTAACAAATGATTGGAGATCACCATGGACAGGCAAGAATGTTCCTTCACTTTTCCCGAACTGGATCCCAAAACGGACGCTGTGGAAATCGTCTGCAACATAGACGATATGACAGGAGAACAACTGGGTCATGTGATCGACGCTCTGTTGGCTAAAAATGCGTTGGATGTCTCCTGCATTCCTATTCTAATGAAAAAAGGGCGCCCCGCCTATCAATTGGTTTGCCTCGCCAAGCCTGCTGACGCGCATCGTCTCGCCCTTGAAGTCATTCGCGGGACGACAACCAACGGAGTTAGATTTCGACCGTGTCACCGCCTGATCATGGAGGTTGAGTCTTATGTCGCACTGACTTCGCTGGGCTCGGTACGCGTAAAACGCGCCACAGGTCACGGCGCGGTCCACATCAAGCCTGAGGCGGACGATATCGTCAAGATCGCCGATCAACTGGATCTTCCGTTTCACGAAGTGCAACGCACTGTGATCAAGGAAGTTTTTGAGTCTTCGAGTGAGACAAACATTTAAATGCACTTAAAAAGCAAACGAAAAGGCTCCGAGCCACTACTCTCGAAGCCTTTATCGGAGGAAGATAATGAAAAATGAAAAAGTGCTTTTTTGCTGTTCTCGTTGTTCTTGCTGCATCCTTATTAAACACAATGAATGTGATGACACAGTTATTTAAATGTGAAACATTATGAAAAAAATGTAGTCAATTGCCAAGTCGCCTATCGCCTTTAATCACATCCAAAACAGCCTCTTTCATCTCCTCCTTATCTATCACCCGGTCATGCAGCACAACCTTCTCGTCCAGGCGATCCAACCCCACCGGAATCGACATGCCACTTTCGACGGACAGACGATCCATCAGCTCCCGCTCGCTCAGGCCTGCGATCTCTTTTGCTCCGAAGATGCCTTCGGAGACGGCGATAGGAAATTTAAACGGACTCGCGGTGGAGACAAAGACCACAGGGCGCCGATCATGTGAACGATGCGCGTACCGGCCATAGACATTGAAGCCAACCGCCGTGTGTGTGTCGATCACATGGTCATATTGATCATAGACATCCCGAATGACCTTGATCGTCCCATAATCATCACAAAAACCGCCCACAAAAAGTGTTTGAATCGCCTTTCTGGTCTCGGCGTCAATGGAGTAAATACCTTTTTCCTGTAGTTCTTCCATCCAGGAACTGATCCTCTCGCTGTCATGATCGGTCAATTCAAACAACAGGCGCTCAAGATTGCTCGACACCAAGATATCCATTGACGGCGAGTTGGTCTGATAGAACTCACGATTTCGATCATAGGTTCCGCTTCTTAAAAAATCGGACAGGATTTTGTTGCGATTCGACGCGCAAACCAGTTTGCCCACCGGCAGTCCCATCTGTTTGGCGTACCATGCCGCGAGAATGTTTCCATAGTTGCCGGTCGGCACAACAACATTGAATGAGTCGCCTCCGGCAATCTTCCCGTCTTTCAAAAGATCGGCGTAGACAGACCAATAATAAGCTATTTGCGGAGCGAGGCGCCCCCAGTTAATGGAGTTCGCCGATGACAAAACCACATTCTCCGCAAGCAGCTCGGCGGCCAACTCCTCATCCGCGAACAACCGTTTGACCCCCGCCTGCGCATCGTCAAAGGAACCTTTCACCGCTATCACATGGCAATTTTCACCGGTGGTGGTGACCATCTGCAGTCGTTGGACCTCTGAGACCCCATTTTCCGGAAAAAAGACGATGACCCGGGTCCCCGAAACATCTTTGAATCCCTCCAGAGCGGCCTTCCCTGTGTCGCCTGAGGTCGCGGCAAGAATGCAGATCTCTGCGCTTTCGCCAATTTTCGCCGCGGCGGCCGTCATCAAGTAAGGCAGAATCTGAAGCGCCATATCCTTGAACGCGGATGTCGGTCCGTGCCAAAGTTCAAGCATGTACTCACCGTCAACATATGGATTCAACTGCGCCAATCTCGCCGGAAAGGCGTCAAATTTCTCTTCGCTGTACGCTTTTTCGCAATATTCAAGTAGTTCTTCCTCTGAAAAATCAGTTAAATATTTTGACAGCACCAACGTCGCCCGCTGTGGATAATTCATATCGATCAGGCGGTCTATTTCCTGTTCGGTCAACCGGGGAATCCGCGCGGGAACAAACAGTCCGCCATCCGGCGCGATACCTTGTTTGATCGCCTGGGCGGCCGAGTAACGGTAATCTCCTCCACGTGTACTGATATATTCCATTTCTACCTCCGTCTATCATTTGTGATCGGATGCGATCCGGATCGATTGTCAGTCAGTTTCATCCGACTCGATTTCCTCCATATCAGAAGGCTCCTCCGGATCGGTCGGAACGGTGAATGAAACATAGGTGCTTTCTCCTCTTTCGGCAGTCAAACTCGACTCTGTCGAGGTGACAAAGGTTTCGGTCGGTAGTTCCGTCTGATTTCGCTTTTCTCTCACAATTAGGAGCAGCACAAAAATCAGAATCAACACGACCACCACAGCCACCGCGAGCGCGAGCGAAACATCACCTTTGCGTTTTCCACCCTTCCTTTTCTTTGGGCGGTTGTTCGGCGTCGCTCCCCGACCCCGCTTGGACGGCGGACGTTTTAACTCGGCGAGCTGACGCGCATCTTGTCTGTCGGATCCGCGCTTCGGTCGGGCCGGTCGCCCATCCGGTTCGCTTTTTGGGCGAATGGCTTGACCGCCTGATTCAGGCGTTGAATGGGCCTTTGGCCGCTGTTTAGCTTGAACAGCCGCCGCTTCGGTCCGGGACGCCTCCCGGCTTTGCCCGGCCTCATCTTTGGCGCCGGATCGGTCAACCGACGTTTTTCGCCTTTCCGGCAGCGAAGTGTCCTTTGGACCCGGATGACTCGCCCGCGGATCGTCCGGGGGTGCCGAAAGATCGGCATCCATGGTTTTTGCGGGCAGCTTTGGGGCACGGATACCATGATCCCTGTCCGCGGTCGAAAGCACTTCCGACCGTCCGTGTCGCTTCACCTCCGTAACCTTCCGCTCCGCTTGTTTGGATCCCTTTTTCGCAATTTCCAATTTCGCGGCTTTCGGTCGGACGGTTTTTGTCCTCTCAAAGACCTCCGCGCCATTTTTTTCTTGTTTTTCGATGGATTTAGCCCTCGGTCGGTCAGATTCCACACTTCTCTTCGGCTCCAAGGTTTCTTCCCGGCGGTCAGAGGGGGCCTGAGCGCGGCGTTTGCGTTCAATTCTTTGACGGCGCACCTCCCCTTTTCGGGTGTAAGAGTATGCCCGTTCCGATTGACGCATTCGGCTTCCATATGTCACAATTCGCCGATCATTCGCGAACCCCGGATCACCGAACGGCTTACCTGATTTAATCGCCTCGATTTCATCTTTGCCTGCCATTTCCACCGGAACGTCGACACCGGGAATTTCCAGCATGGAGTGAGACAGATTTTCGATATCAAAATGGGGAAATTCATCTGAAGCCTTGCCCCGCCTGCCACGTGGATCACTATCTTTGGTTAGCAAGCGTAGATAGTTTTCTGTCCTTTCCCGTTCGGCGGCGGTCAGCATCGAGCTTTTTAATAATTTGCGGAGCGCGTTTCCGGCGGTCTTGGTGTCTCTCCAGACCATCTGGCAACAGGCGTTCAGTTGAACCGCCTGAACGAACATGGGGTAGCGAGCTGAAAGAGATTTCAACGCGATCGCGGCCATGTCGACATTTCCTTTTTGGATTTGTTTGACCGCTCGGTTATAACGATCCACCGCCTCAGCCTTTTCCCTCGGGGAGGCGAAATTAACAACATCCCGTTCCGTGACGGGCTTAAATTTTAGGGCCTCTTCGTTCCAATTCAAATTGAACTTCCTCCTCCGATATAGTCGAGCAAACACGCATCACCTCACCGGCGATATAAAGGCTGCCACTTACAAAAGCGGGAGCGCCTGTCAGGCGCTGATTTTGTCTGACGGCTCGGACCGCCTGCTCAACCTCGTCAAATTCAGCTATATCCGAAACATTATATCTGTTTAAATGGTCATTAGACAACCGCCGAAACCAGTCCGCCAGTTTTCTCGCCGGCAAAGCGCGGTCAGAGTTGGCCGTCACACAGTATACCCCGCCGACAGAAAAAGATCGGTCGGTCATTATAGCGCGCATCATCGGCTTCCAGTCCTTGTCCGCCAGCGCGGCGACCAACAATAAGATCTTTTGACCTCGAAACGTGTCATCCAACGCGCGCGCGGCGCTTCTCATTCCTTGAAGATTGTGCGCGGCGTCAAATATCAACGGAGGATCATTTAACAATAATTGTAGACGGCCGGGCCAATACACTCCAGCCAATCCGGCACGGATGGAATCCACAGTCACAAGCTGAGGAGCCAGCGCGCGCGCGGCCCGGATCGACAGCGCGGCGTTGATAACCTGGTGATCTCCAGGCAGCGGCGCGGTAAACACCTCGTCAAATTCAGACAAAGAAAATGATCGTCGGCTCAACACTTCGTCCGGCCGCTGCGGATCACTTCCATCTTCCGTCACACGGATCGTGGTTTCATCGGTCAGCACAAACGGTGTTTTCAATTTGGCGCATCTCAATGTGAACACTTGTAAAATCTCATGTTGAAGGTCAATCGCCTTTTGGTAATCCGGCGATTCGATATCGCCTTTGACATCCAATGAATTGTCCAATATCAGACAGCAGGTTCGCTCGGTTATGATACCGGCCTTAGCCTCGGCGATCCGTGTCAGGGAATGGCCCAGCAGTTTTTCATGATCCACGGCGATTTTCGTCACTACGGCCACTTTGTCCCGGTCAATGACATTGGTCGCATCCAGCTCTCCGCCCAATCCCGTTTCGATCACCATAGCCTGACAGCCTTCACGAGCGAACCACACGAACGCGGACGCGGTCAGCTGATCAAAAACAGTCATCTTGACTTCCGGCAGGATCCGTGTACGGGCGATCTCGATTTCTTCACGCAAATCGTCCAGATCCGCTGTGGGGATCATACTCCGCCAAGGATCCCGCGACCAGTTTTCGACAGCTTTCCTCCCCTCCAAAATCCTCAGACGCTCATTGTATTTTTCTATATGCGGAGAGGTGTACAGACCGGTTTTCAATCCCGACGCCGCTAAAATCGCCGCCGTGCAGGCGGCGGTCGAGCCTTTGCCATTGGTACCTGCGATATGGATCACCGGAATATTATTTTGCGGATCTCCGAACTCACTCAACAGGCGGCGCATCCCGGCCAAACCAAAGTCACTGGTTTTCTGAACTATCGGTTCCATCGCTCACCGCCTTTCCTCAAGATTGAAGATCATGAATTTACTGATAAAATAATTCACAATCACAACCAAAAACGCCGCGATGATTTTTGCGACATCCTCATTCATAGACAACAGATTGGACATGACAAACATGCCTCCATATTCCAGCACCAGCGTTGTGATCATCCTGCTTCCGGCAAACTTGATCAATTCGCGCCAGATGTTGCCCGAACTGACAAACACATATTTTCGGTTGGTCAAAAAGCCAAACAAGACTGCGCCAACGAAAGAAATGGTTTGGGGGATCAGCCAACCATAGCCACCAAGATAATTCGCGCCCAGCGCCCGAACAAACACGGCGTTGATCAAAGAAAAGCTGCCAATGCTGACCACGGAAGTCAGCACGCCAAATACAATGTAGAAAAAAATTTCATAGGATAAAAGAGTGAGAATGAGGTTTCCCATCAAGAGCGCGACGCCAAGAATGAAAAATATGGCCACTTCGGTGACCCCTATCAAGGATTTCAAGATAAAGGCACCCAGCGCGCCGGCCGACAAACTGATGGCGCAACGAGCCCAAAAGCGCAATCGATAAATGCCGTGAAGCGTTCGCGCTCCGTCAGGATCGACATCATCGGCGGGCTCCGCCGAATCCGTTTTACACAAAAGCTCGTCCGCCGAGTATAAAAATAAACAAAAAGGCAGACAGGCGATCGCATGTGCGATCAGCGCCGGTATCAGGCCATCGATTATGCCAAACAGCTCAAACAACAGATAAATCGACAAAGCGATCCCGACATACACTACGGAGCCTGACGCCGTCCTGGCGAACACGCTGCGCAGTGACGCGCTGTCCGGTTTGGCGAATTCCGGTGGAGATATCGGTTTTTGCATATTCAACCTCAATATTTCAACGTGGGCGGTCAGTCTATTTTTTTGGACGACGGGCGTGGCCCGCACTGCCATTTCCGGATCGTCCCGAAGGTCGCGGTCCGGCCATGTTCTTTTCTTTTTTTCCGGTCTTCCGTTTCGCGCCCGGACGCGATGTCCCTTTCGCCGATTTGGCGCGGCGCACTTTCATGCCGGGTGGAATTTGCAGGAGCAAAAAGAAGATCATCAAAATGACAAACAACAACGCGAACATCAAGAGCAGCGTCACGACCATGCGGCGTGGCATTTTAGGGTGATCCGTCCGGTCAGTCCGCAGCACATTGGTAAAAGACAGTTCGCCGGTTGATTCGTCGATTTCCGTCTCGCTCTCGTCGGCGGCGGTGGAGTGTGTGACTTCGGTGCGAATCACACCCGGCAGCCCTTCATCCAGGCGTTCGGTCTCCAGCGTCGTGGGTGAGCCGTCACTTTGGGTCGGTTCGGGTATGGTATACGCGGTGGTGGGCAATGGTTCGACATCACCTTGAATCTGTACAAAGCGGTAGGCGCCGCCGAACTCGGCATATAGATCCTCCCCTTTTGCCATAAAAGAAGCGGCTTGGATCTGCACTCGGCCACCCGGCGCTCCCCGCGCGCGCAAATTCACTTTGCCGATTTCATTGACACCGGCCGGCAATACTCCGGAAATCCGAAAGCCAATCAGCCCATTGTCTTCGTAAGCCCCGACGATGTCCGCCGAATCGTAGCGCTCGGCGGTGACCCCAAGGTACTCAAACGAGTCCGAATCATAGCTCAAGATGACCTCGCCCTCATCCGCGTACGTGGATTGCCTAACACGCAAAGTCACCACCAATTCGTCTCCTCGTTCCACTCGGTCCGGAGCGCTGACATTCAATATTGCCTGACCGGCGGCATGGACAGCGACCGGAAAACATAAAATGATCAGCAGGACCAACAGAAAAGACAGATGGCGAAGCCTCTCAATGACACTTGTTGTCATTGTTTTTTCTTTCGGGCGAAGTCTATTTTTTCCACAACAATCTATCATTAATCTCACTTCGATCAAGTCATTTGTTTTGTCCAAATCACTTGTCTCCCGTTATTTTCCCGATCGAAACGACATTCACCAACGATCACGGAAAACAATTGAAATCAGGTAGGATTGAGCTCATCCAGCGTCAATGAAAATGAATCCGCGAAGTGTCTCATAAAATAATCCGCTTCCGGAAGTCCCATCCGCCGTACTCTTTGTTCGGACTGGCGAAGCGCGAGCGCGAACTCTCCGTTGCCCGACCTCACTTCCTGCGCGCATTTCAAATACGCGCAAATTTTGTCCGCCGCACGCACAAATTGTCTTTCCTCCACCGCCTTTTCGTCATTGTCTGATTCGGACATCAGGCCACGATACTCCGGGACCATAAAATCCGGCAAAAAAGACAGCAGTCGTTCCAGCGCTGATTCCTCAACACGCCGGTACGCCTCGCGGATGGAATCATCATAATATTTGACCGGCGTAGGTAAATCACCGGTGATGATCTCGGGCGCATCATGATACAGACCCATCACAGCGACGCGCTCCGCATCCACTTTCGGCGCCTCCGGACCACCCACCACATTGGCGTTACGTAAAATCGCCATCGCGTGCGCGACCAAAGCGACCATCAAAGCGTGCTCCGCCAAGTTCTCACTCGAATGGTTGCGCATCAGGCTCCAACGTTTGATCAGGCGCATGCGATCCATCATAGCAAAAAAATGATAGTCCTTCCCGGTTTCACTCATAATTTCTCCTTGGTAAGTTTGGCCTGGCGCAACAACAAGGTTTTCTTCACTCCTCTATCAAACTGGACCACCACAACCGCGTCGCCGGCCACCTGTTCGTTGGACAGCAACTTGCCAACGCCAAAGCGATTGTGCCTGACCCTCATCCCATCCACCAATTGTGACGGTCTCAGATAACGATCATCCGCTGCCGGGACGGTGTCGCGCGTGGATTTATCCGTCTGCCGGATAAACGACAGGCCTTTGTTTCGCTCTTTGGCGGATCCCCGTGCCGTTCCCGAGGCCGAGCGCTCCACCAAACCGAACGATCCTCCTCCCGCCGACCCCATTTTTTCATATCCCTCACGCCGTTCAACTCCGGCTGATCGAGGCGTTCCATACGCGGCCGCGTCGCCTTGAACTGAACCACCGATCTCCTCGAGAGTTTCGGGCGGAATCTCTTTGACAAAACGTGACACCGGCAGATATTGGGTCTGACCATATAACATTCTGCTTCTCGCCGTTGTGACATACAGTTTATCGCGCGCTCTGGTTATCGCCACATAGGCCAACCGCCTCTCCTCCTCCTCACCTTCCGGTGTGTCGGTCGCTCTTCGGTTGGGGAAAATCGTCTCCTCCGCGGCGATCAGGAAAACGACCTTGAATTCCAATCCTTTCGCGGAGTGAATCGTCATCAGACGCACATAGTCGTCTCCCTGACCTTCCAAATCCATCTCGGAATAGAGCGCCGATTGCTCCAAAAACGCCGTCAGCAGCTCAACCGGCGTGGGCGGCTCATCAGCCAGCGCGGCGGCAGCCATGGCGCTTCCATCCGTATCATGGAACGCCTCATCGTCCAACGCACTTTCCCTCACATAGTTCTCGGTGAACTCTTTGGCGTCCGAAAGCAATTCCTTCAAGTTTTCAATGCGGTCGACGGTCAGATCTTTACCGCTTTCCTGTTCCTCTATGATGCTTTGGATCAGGCCGGACTCATTTTCGACATACTCCAGAAAATCCTCAAACGTCCGTTCATTTTTGGACAAACAATCGGCGAATCCGTCAATCATCTCGGCGAACGCGATCAGTTTGCGCGCCACCCTGCTGATCCGCGGAAATCGACGCGCTTGTCGACAGATCTCGAGACAGCTGAGATTTTCGTTGGCGGACAGCTCGCGGATGGCCTCAACAGTCACCGCGCCGATGCCGCGTTTTGGCACGTTGATCACCCGCTCAAAGGAAAGATTGTCATCCGGCATCAAAATCAGGCGCAGATACGCGATGACATCCTTGATTTCACGGCGGTCGTAAAATCTCATGCCGCCAAAAACACGGTATGGTATGCCTCGTTCTCGAAAAGCGCCCTCCATACTGCGGGACAGCGCGTTGTTGCGATACAAAACAGCGATGTCACGGTATGACAAATCTGTCTTATCCTGGCGGACACGCCGGGTGATCTCATCCGCCACAAAGCGACCTTCATCGTATTGGTCATTACCGCGGTAAAAAGTCACCGCTTCGCCCAGCTCCGATCCGGTCCACAGCTTTTTTCGTTTTCGTCCGCGATTATGCGCGATCACCCGGTTCGCCGACTGCAAAATCACGCCGGTCGAACGATAGTTTTGTTCCAGTTTGATTATCCTGCAGCGCTTGTAGTCTTTTTCAAACTCCAGAATGTTGCTCAAGTCCGCTCCACGGAAAGAATAAATGGACTGGTCATCGTCTCCGACCACACAGATATTTTTATGTTTTTTAGCCAACAGGCGGACGGCCTCGTACTGAGCCGCGTTGGTGTCTTGGTATTCATCCACCAGAATGTACTCAAATCGATCCTGCCATTGTTCACGCACTTCGGGATGCTCTTTCAACAACCGCACCATGTTCAATAAAATATCATCGAAGTCCATAGCGCCACTCTCCCGCAAACGGCGCTGGTAAAGCTCATACACCTCGGCGATCACCTGATCGATCGGCCCGGCGGCGGATTTGGCAAAGGCGTCCACATCCAGCATCTGATTTTTTGCCGTGCTGATGCGTGACTGTATGTAACGAGGCTTGAAGCGCTCATCCGAAACACCCAGATCCTTCATGGTCCGTCTAACCAAAGCCAGCTGATCATCCGCGTCCACAATGGAGAAGTGGGCGGGATATCCCAACAGCTCGGCATGGCGACGTAAAATCCTGGAAAACATGGAATGGAAGGTGCCCACCCACATTCTGTCGGCGATCGGTCCTATCAGCTCGCCGATCCGCTCTTTCATTTCGCGCGCCGCCTTATTTGTGAAAGTGATCGCCAGTATGGCGAACGGGCTCACGCCGGCGACCTCTATCAAATGCGCAATCCGTCTGGTTATGACCATGGTCTTGCCGGATCCGGCGCCGGCCAGCACCAACATCGGACCATCCTTATGCAAAACCGCCTCATATTGTTGAGGATTCAATCCTTCCAACAGTTCTTGTTCAATCGCTCGACTGTCGGGCGGCTCGAAGCGCTCCGTCCGGGCCCCACGCGTTTCAGACGGGTCCGATGTTGAACGCGTCCGGGGTGGCTCATCGTCAAACGGTTGTCCCTCGGCGGGCGGGCGCTCCGGAAAAGGAACCACCTCGGCGACTTCCGCCGGCGGTTCAAGCTCGTCCAAATGTCGATTCGCCTCATCCTGCCGCGCTAAAAATTCAAAAAGATCCATTTCGTCTCCTCAACGATTTTCTGTATCATTCATTATATACCATTCTCAAAAAAATACGCACCAAAAGAACATATGTTTTCTCCGTCGCGCAAAAAACACTCCGGACTCGCTTTGAGCCCGGAGCGTTTGACAAAAAAGCCGGCGGTTGTCCGCTCGTTGGCGCGTCACGCCTGTCGGGCGCGACATGGGCGAAATTTAATATTCCGGTTCAAGCAGACCGTAATTGCCATCTTTTCGTTTGTAGACCAGACAGACCTGACCGGACTCCGGTGACAGATAGAGCAGGAAGGCGTGACCAAGCAGTTCCATTTGCAAAACCGCCTCTTCGGGCGACATTTGGCTCAATGTGAATGTTTTGCGTCTGATGATCTGGGGCGTGTCCGACTCCAAATCATCAGATAAATCCGGCATTTCCTGCTTCAAATACTCGTTCATATACGCGAAGTCACGGACATTTTTCACCATGCGGGTTTTGTGTTTGCGAATCTGCCCCTCCATGATGGAAATCGCCTCGTCCAACGCTGACATCACACTGTCATCCAGCGCTTCGGCGCGATAATAATGCTTGTGAATTTTCATAGTGATTTCCGCGCTGATTTTGTTGGCCTCCGGTCGAACCTTGACCGAGACGGTAGATTTGTCATCAAAATAGCGATTGAATTTATTAAACTTCTTCTCAATTTTTTCGTTTAGCTGGTCACTGATTTTAATGTTTTGTCCGGTTATAACGATCTTCATAGACCGCTCCTTCCTATGTCAGCACTAATTCAGGCCGATGTCGGCGCACTTTGAAAGCCGACCTTTTATTGATTGGTGAATATGAACAAAAGGAATGGTGAAAATAGATTTTCCATCGCTCATTTCATCATTAATCATAGACAACTTTGTGGTCCGAAACAAGATCAGATTCAAAATAATCCACTCGGGTCTGTGCGGAAAATCACCGGGATCACAAATTACGTTTGTTCATCCTCATCGGTAAACCGGACCCTTCCGGTCAACACCCGTGCGCACGCGCTGCTTGGCCGGTGGTAGACTTGTTCGACCGATCCTTGCTCGGCCAATTCACCTTTTGACAACACAGCGACTTTGTCGCACAGATAGTAGACCACATTGAGATCATGGGAGATAAACAGGCAGGCAAATTTCAATTCATCGCGCAGATGTTGAAACAGATCCAGAATCTGCGCCTGAACCGACACATCCAACGCGGAGACCGGCTCATCTGCGATCAACAGATCCGGAGATCCGATCAGCGCCGCTCCAATCGCGATTCTTTGTAACTGTCCGCCGGACAACTCTCTTGGATAGCGCTCCATATACTCAGCGGAAAGGCCGATCTTATCCAACATCTCCATCGCCATCGCCCGCCTCCGCGTGGCGTCCTTGATGCCGCCGATCAACAACGGTTCTTCCATTTGGAAACCGATGCTTAATTGTGGATTAAAAGAGTTATAGGGATCTTGAAAGACCATCTGAATTCCCCGACCGGTCGCCAGAATTCGTTTTTTCCCTTTAAGTCCTGTAATATCTGTCCCTTTAAAAATAATATTGCCCTCACCGCAGGGCAGTTGTCCCGTGATCAGCCGGGCCAGCGTCGTCTTGCCCGATCCGGACTCACCGACCAGACCAAAAAACTCTCCTGCGCGTATCTCCAGGGAAATATTTTTAACACCATCCATGTCCCAAGGCAGATCGTGTTGTTTGAGTGGGCGGGACTCTTTGCCACCTTCAACAAGCGGTCCGGCATCCGCCACTCCGCGGGCGCCGCGCCAGCCACTTCCATAAGTCGCCCCAACGTTCATCAGGGACAAGATCGGTTGTTCAATTTGAACTGTGGTCATTTGCCTCCTCTTTCGTTATCAAATCCATATTCTTGTCGCAGCCCCCGTCAGCCCCATTCTCATTCAAAAAACATGCCGCGGTGTGTCCCGGACCGACGACACGGGTGGCCGGGACTTCATTGTGGCAGCGGTCGAAGGCGCGGGGACAACGATCCGCAAACAGGCAACATGTGGCGGGGCCCCGGCTGTCCGGCAGTCTCCCCGGTATGGCGGACAGTTTTTTCCCCTTTTTATTCGGAGTCGGCACCGACTGCAACAGCATTTTCGTATACTCATGTTTCGGCGAACGCAACACACTCATTGTGGGCCCGGTCTCCGCAGGGATTCCGGCATAAAGCACACATACTCTGTCGCACAGGCGTTTCACAGTTCCAAGGTCATGGGAGATATACAAAATCGCCACATCATCCTTGCGACTGATGTTCAGCAACAATTCCAATATTTGATCTTGAACCGACACATCCAGCGCGGTGGTCGGCTCGTCGGCGATCAACAATGGTGGCCGCGTGATGACAGCCATGGCGATCAGCACTCTTTGGCGTTGTCCGCCGGACAACTCATGAGGATACCGCCGATACAGCCTTTCCGGCTGATCCAGACCAACGTCCCGCATGGTAGCCAAGGCTCGTTCTTTGCGTTCGGGCCGTTTCAAATTGGTGTGCAGCTTAAGTAATTCAGAAATCTGTCTGCCCACCCGCATAGTGGGATTCAGCGCGGCCATCGCGTCTTGAAAAACAATGCCGATCTGTCTGCCGTTAAGCGAGCGACGTTCGGCGCGCGACAGGCCTTCAAGATCTCGTCCCTGAAACCGCATGGTTCCCTGACCGACTCGAATTCCATCCGGAAGCAGCCCCGACACCGCCAGCGCGGTCATGCTCTTGCCACAGCCCGACTCACCGACCAGGCCCACGATCTCACCTTTGTGGACGGTCAGCGACACCTCTCGGACCAGCTCCGCCTGAGTTCGACTCAAAACCTTTAATTGATCAATCTCCAGCAAGGGTGCCTGTTGATTGACTTCGTGCCGCCTCTGCCTCTTCATTTATGCCGCCCCGATTCCATTGATTTCAGACCGTTGCCAACAAAAAACGCGCCCAGAACCGTCAAGACAATTAGAAGACCGGCGAAAATCGCGCACCAGGGCGCGTTGAATAGATAGCCTTGCGCGTCATACAACATTCGTCCCCAGCTGGGCTGATTGAGCGGGATACCGATGCCCAGATAACTCAAACCGGATTCCGCCAGTATCGCGTTGGCAAATCCAACCGCGGAGGCGGACAGGATATGCGGCCGTATCAGCGGCAGAATATGCACGCCCATGATTCTAAGGTCCGTCCCCCCCGCAAGCTTGACTCTGCGGATGAAGTCACGTTGGCGGTACTGCTGAAAGCCGGATCGAACAACCCGGGCGAACGAAGGGACGAACATGATGCCCAGCGCCACAGTGATCTGCCAGATTCCGCCACCAAACGCCGTGACAAACAACATGCCCATTAAAATTGTTGGGATGGCCAACATCGCTTCGTTGAAACGGCTGACCCAATAATCAGCCACCCCACCATAATAGCCCGCGACGGCGCCCAGCAACATGCCACCCCCACAGCCGATCAGCACGGTTCCCAGCGCGACAAACATCGTCGGAGGAAAGCCACTCATCGCTCGCACAAAGACATCGCGGCCATAGTTGTCCGTGCCGAACCAGTGTGATGCCGAAGGTGGCTGAAAACGGTCCGGCGGATTCATCTCCAAGATCGTGTAAGGACTAAATTGGCTGACAATGAACAACAGTGGTGGAATCAAGAGCAGAAAGAGACCAACGGCGATCTGCCGGTTGACGCGTCTTCTCGCCCGCGTTTTGGAAAGGGACCGCCTCATCAACATGCACCGCTCACTTTCCCCCGCCTCGCTCTTTTTGCCGGGCGTTCGCGCAAACGAGGATCGATAAACTGATTTAATAAATCAACCAGGAAGCTGACCAAAATCACAGCGAACGCGATGAATAGGATGATACCCTGAGTCAAAGGGAAATCTCGCGCCTCGACGGCGGTGATCAGCAGCCTCCCAATGCCCGGAAGCATGAATACCTGCTCAATGATCACACTGCCACCAATCACATCCCCAAGCACCAAACCCAATGTGGTCACGACCGGGACCATGCTGTTGCGCAACACATGACAAAAAATGATTCGTTTGCGCGTCGCCCCTTTGCTTCGGGCGGTCCGCACATAGTCCATGGAAGTCTGCTCGACAACGGCGTCGCGCAAAAATTGCACGACAAGCGCCACACGTGGCAAGGCGATGGCCGCCGCGGGCAACGCCAGCACAAGCAAAAACAAACCAACACTCTGCTCAGGCTCTGTGTATTGCAGGTTGTTCAAAGTCGGGCTGACCGCCGCCGCACATAGCCGCAGCAGGATCGCCATGAAAAAAGCCGGTATCGCCAGGTGCGCCTCGGTGATGACATGGATGGCGCTGTCCAAAAAACCGCCCGGTCGGCGGGCCGCCAAAAGTCCCAACGGAATAGCCAGCAAAAGCACCAACAAAAAAGCGAACAACGCCAACGTCAAAGTCATCGGCAAGCGCTCTTTGATCAAATCGATCACCGGTCTGTCAAATCGCACCGAGTGTCCCGGATCACCGCTCAGCAGCTTGCCCAGATAGGTGGCGAACCGCGCCGGAAGCGGCTCGTTTATGCCGAGCTCCTCTTCCAGCCGAGCTACCTTGTCCGCAGGCGCGTTCATGCCAAGCATGATCCTCGCCGGATTTCCCGGTATCACATAAAACATCAAGAAGACGATAATCACCAGAATTAACAAAGTGATCATCATGTCGCGGATCTTTCTTAACAGATAAATCCCCACTGCCGCCTCGTTTCAAACTCCAAGCACACGCCTTCCGGCGATTGTCATTTCTTATAGTATACAGCGGACATGTCCTGCACGTACAAAGGATAGGTCGTGTAGCCGCCCAATTCTTTTTTTACGGCGGTCAACAGAGCAGGATCCTGCAAGAAAACAGAGGCCGAATCATCATACAAGATCTGCTGTAGATCCCGGTACCCTTCCACCCGCTCTTGTTGATCGATCCCGGTTACCGTCTTACTCCAAATCTCATCATAGCGCTCATTGGCAAAGTTGATAAAATTATCCGGAGCGGCGCTTTCATAGCGCCCCAGCACACTGCTCGGCGAATACTGGAAAGTCAGCGCGATCACCGTGGACTGGTACTCGCGGTTCATGTACACGTTGTTGAGCCAGGTTCCCCAATCGACCGGTTTGACGTTGAGCACCACGCCCACCTCTGCCAGCTGGGCGGCCAGCGCCTCGGCTGTCTGTACATGAATCATATAATTGACAGGAACCGTCACATCGAGTGTCAGACCATTTTCGTATCCGGCCGCGGACAACAGACGCTTGGCCTCTTCACGGTCAAACTCGTGTTCAGGATTGAGCGTGTCGTTGTAATAATCGCCCATCGCCGGAGACATGCCCGATTCGAGCAAGGTCCCATAACCATAGGTGACCGTGTCTATCACCAGTTGTTTGTCAATCGCCAAGTTAAGCGCCTTGCGAACATTGGGATCGTCAAACGGCGCCACTTCATTATTCAACGCCCAGAGCTGAACCATGTTGGACTGCGTCTCAATCAGATCATAATCCGCTTCCACCAAGCTGGCCTTATCCATTGTGAGATAGGGGAACAGATCGATGTTGCCCGCCTGCAGATCAACCATCGCCGCGTCCGTCGAGGGCACGATCTTAAAGGTCACTTGATCCAGGTGGGACGGATGGGCGCCTGAATAATCGTCAAACTTTTCCATCACAATGTGCCGCTGAGTCTTGTACTCCACAAACTTAAATGGTCCGGTACCGATCGGAGCTGAATTTTGCTCGGTGTACCCCGCCGGGATAATAGCCTGGGTTAAGAATCCCAGCAAATCCAGGTCCGGCTGCTTCAGTTTCAAGGTTACCGTCTCACCGGCATCGTCCGAAACGATCTCTTCGATCACTTTGAATTCCGGTATCAAGGCAGTTGGCTCGTCCGCCAACAGCCCGGCGCCACGCTCCAGCGAATAGATCACGTCTTGGGCGGTCATCTCCTCGCCGTTGTGGAACAAAACACCTTTGCGCAGCTTAAACTCATACGACCTGCCATCGGCGGCGATTTCAAACGATTCGGCAAGTGATGGAGAAAATGTTCCGTCCGGCTCCAATCTGACCAATCCTTCAAATAAATTGTAAATAATCTCTTTTGTGCCGGCGGCCTCCGCGAGGTATGGATCCAGAGAGTCCGGTTCTTGTGTGACCGCCACAATCACTTCACCACCCTCGAGTGGTTCGCCCAAATCAGCAACAACACTCTCCCGAGTGGAGCCCGCTGTCGGATCACTTGGTTTTCCCCCGCCACAACCGGCCGTCGACAGCAAGCTGATCAGCGCGGCAAAAGAAATCAATCGTTTTAAAGTTTTTTTCATTTGTGCTACTCCTTTTTTGTTAAGTTAAAACTGCTCCACATCAGAAAGCGACGTCCCCCTGTCTTTTTGACAAATTTATCGCATATGGTAAAAAAACAGCTCACTGCACAATTTGGGTGCAGTGAGCTGTTGTAATAACCTGGAAAGGTGGCTCACAGTTTTTTGCATTTTAACAAATACAGCGGCTGTCAGCAAGAAAAACCATCCGGTTTGACGCCGAATTGACGGCTTTGGTTAAATTCATCCGTTCAACGCGTCTTTTTCCGCGACATATTTAAGCAAATCCACAACGCGGTTGCTGTATCCCCACTCATTGTCATACCAGGAAACAACCTTGAAGAAACGCTTTTCGTCCGGCAAGTTGTTTTGCATGGTCGCCAACGAATCATAGACCGAGGAGCGGCGGTCGTGGATGATGTCCGAGGAGACAATCTCTTCGTCGCAGTAACCCAAGATGTCTTGCAGGTAACTTTCCGAAGCTTTCTTCATCAAACCGTCGATCTCGCCAATGCTGGTGTCGCGCTCGGCGCGGAAGGTCAAATCGACAACCGATCCGGTCGGCGTGGGAACACGAAATGACATACCGGTCAGTTTTCCCTTTGTGGACGGCAGCACCTCACCGACAGCCTTGGCGGCTCCGGTGGTGGACGGAATGGTGTTGACGGCGGCGGCGCGCCCACCTCTCCAGTCCTTCAATGAAGGACCGTCGACCGTTTTCTGTGTCGCGGTGTACGCGTGAATGGTGGTCATCAGACCGGTCTCGACACCGACACCTTCTTTCAACAGCACATGGACCAGCGGCGCCAGACAGTTGGTGGTGCACGAAGCGTTCGAAATCACATTGTGTAGCGCGGGATCATATTCCTCTTCGTTGACGCCCATGACGATGGTCTTCACGCCACCTTTGCCCGGAGCGCTGATGATCACTTTTTTCGCGCCGGCCTCAATATGTCCCTGTGCGGCCTCCGCCGATGTGAACAGTCCGGTGGACTCAATCACATAGTCCACGCCCATTTCGCCCCAGGGTAAATCCGCCGGGTTGCGCTGAGCCATAATGCACTGAATCTTATCGCCGTCCACGACCAGCACGTCGTTACCCTGCGCGTCGGGCGAACTCTTATCCACGCCGATCTTATGATCAAACCGACCTTGGGTCGTATCATATTTCAGCTGGTAAGAAAAATAATCAGCGTCGGTCGACACATCGGCAACCGCCACAACATCCACTTCTTTACCCAGCAGCCCCTGATCACACAACGCTCTGAAGACCAAACGGCCGATCCGGCCGAATCCGTTAATCGCTACTTTAATAGCCATCTAAATGCTCCTCCTGAATTGTCTGTTGAAAGTATTTTGTATTTTCTTGCATAAACATACCTTTGTGATTTTACAGCAATAAATATTTTACTTCAACATTTACTATATTAAATCCGAATAAATCTCCCGACAACAGCAAGAAAAGAAGACAAAAACGCAGGTTTTACGTTTTTGTCTTGCAGTTAACGTGTTTTTCGCATGAAATCCGGCGACCGGACATTTCTACTTCCAGCCGCGATGATACGCTTCCGGTATCAATTCGTATTTCTTACGACCGGCCGCGGCGCGCTGGAACCAGAACGGATCGCGCAACAGCGCCCGTCCCAGCGCGACAAAATCGGCGCGCCCATCCTCCACAATGTTTTGCACCAATTCAAACGAATCGATCAGTCCAACCGTGATGACCGGCAACCCGGACGACTCCCGTATCCGTTCAGCGTATTGGACCTGGTAACCATTGAACAGGTGGATCGGCACAGTGATCAGCCCACCGGAACTGACATGGACGGCATCAAGCTGATCCTTGACCATGTCGATGATGCGCACCGACTCTTCCAATTCCAGCCCACCCTCGCTGTGATCGGTCGCCGACACACGAATCCAAAGTGGTTTGTCCTTTGACAATACCGAACGCACACCGTCCACCACCTCCCGCAGCAGCTTCACGCGCCCTTTGGTCGCGCCGCCATACTCGTCGGTCCTTTCGTTGCTTAGCGGGGACAAGAACTCGTGCAGCAGATAGCCATGGGCCGCGTGAATCTCGATCCCATCAAAACCCGCTCGATCCGCGCGTTTCGCCGCCGCGACAAAGTCCTGAACGACTTTCTTAATGTCGTCCCGGTCCATCGCACGCGCCAGCGGATATTCATCAGGAGCGAAATCGATCGCGCTCGGCGCGACATGCTCCAGATCGCTAACTTCGCATTTTCTGCCGGCGTGCCCCAACTGAATCGCGATTTTGGCGCCCAGAGCGTGGCACCTGTCGACCAGTTCTTTCATGCCGGGCACCTGATCATCCGACCAAAGCCCCAGATCATTCGCCGAGATTCGTCCCTCCGGGGAGATACCGGTGGCCTCGACGATGATGAGCCCAACACCGCCCAGCGCCCGCGCTGCATAATGAGCCAGATGAAACTCATTCACTTTTCCATCATTTTCCGCGACATACATGCACATGGGCGGCATGACGATTCGATTCGACACTTCCATGGAGCCAATTTTAGCTGTGGAGAAAACATCCATAATCAATATCCTTCCTTTCCGACTCGGCCATCGGGCCGTTAATCCACATTTCAGTATAGTCCATAGTTTACCACGTTGATTGACAGAATTCTGTTCACTTACAGTATGCTGACATCCTCATTTTCCAACCTCGTCTCAACACCGTCCTCAGACCGAACGACCAGGCTTCCCCGATCATCGATCCGCAACACCTTCGCCCGGTACGGTTCCCCAAGGACAGGGCTTACACGGACAAATCTGTCGATCAGCGTCGACCGTTGGCGATATTCCGTCAACACACTCCTCCAGCCTTGACGTCGCCACAAATCGACCAGACCGGCTGTGATTTTCGCGATGATCCGAAGGCGGGTCAACTCCACGGATTCTCCCACCTTCAAGGTCACAGCGATATCCTTCAGCCATGGCGGAAAAAGGATTTCGTCACTCGCGATGTTGATGCCGATCCCCACGACCAACCCAATCAGCTCCCCTGATCCTGACCACCTGCTTTCCGTCAGGATGCCACCCAATTTGCCGTCACGATAGATCAAATCATTGACCCACTCGATTCCGACCCATTCACCCGTCTCCTCCTCTATCGCACGGCAGGCGACCACTCCGGCCGCCGCGGTGATGAGATTAAGATCGGGCGGTCGTTTTCCCGCCACCGCGCCGTCCGGGCGCAACAGCAGCGACATATAGATCCCGCTCCTGTCCGCTGAGAAAAAAGAGCGATCCAATCGCCCCCTCCCCGCCGTCTGGCGCTCCGCGACCAGCAACATCGCCGGTGGGCAATCGTCCATAGTCAACAGCTCACGACACAAATCGTTGGTGGAAGGGCATTCGTTCAGCACGACCACCTTTATCGAGTGCGCCACAGGAGCCATGTTTCCGGCGCTCGGATCCACGGAGTTCAAATCCTCCGGGCCCCGACCCTCCACGTTCAGATCCTCTAGATTCAGATCCTGTATGTCTAAGTTCTGATCAGTCAAATTCTGATCGCTCAACAAACGCGCCAACATCCACTCCGTCCGTGGAACTCTTTTCCGGGCCACACCACCCGGTCTAAAATCTCTTTCGTTCACGCCGTCACGCATGATTGCACCTTTCCGTCTCCGGTGCCTCAATAGATTGGCAACAAGATATGAATTCGTCGACGGAACGTGGGTACACATCCCCCGGCAAAATCCGTGCCAGTCGCACCAATGTCGGACTGCCCAACTGCGCCCGACGCAACAGTTCCGCGTCGGTCAAAATGGCATCGACTGAATCGTCCGCCATCACATCGCCGCCCGACATGACAATCACTCGATCCGCCCAGCCCCAGGCAAAATCAACATCATGGGTCGCCACCACCAGCCCGATGCCTTGGTCCGACATCAAACCCAGCGCCTCCTCAAGCCGCGCCAGATTGACCTGATCCAACGAAGTGGTCGGCTCATCCAAAAAGATCAATCGGGAGCGCATCGACAAGACGTCCGCGATGCTGACCCTGCGTTTTTCGCCACCACTCAACAGATGTGGAGGGCGATCTCTCAGCTGCGTCAAATCCATCTGTTCCATCGCGCGCTCGGTCCGTTCTCTCACTTCTTCAATCGTCAGACCTAGATTCAGGGGGCCGAAGGCGATCTCATTTTCGACCGTCGTCGAAATCAACTGGTTGTCCGGTTCTTGAAAGACAATGCCGACCGTCTCACGCAGGCGCGACAAATCTTTTTTCTTACGCGTGACAATCCGACCGTCACAAACCAGCCGCCCGGAATCGGGCGTCAACAAACCCATGCAGCTCAAAAAAAGCGTGGATTTCCCGCTACCGTTGACACCCATCAAGGCAACTTTCTGGCCGGGGAAAAAATCCATTGACACCTGATTCAAGGCAGGCGTCATCGCGCCATCATATGAAAATATAAAATCCTTTAAAGATAAGATTGGTTGAACCGTCGTCATGTAGTGATCACCTAAATAAATATGTCTGCACAGCCAATCGCCAAGGTCGCCAAAAGATAAATAGCGCAAAAGGCGGCCGTCCCGGCTGAAGTCTTGTGCTCGGCAGGTAAAAAAGATATGGAACCATTGTAACAGCGCGCTTCCATCGCGTCATATAAAAAAGACGCCCTACGAAAGGAGACCAGCAACAATTGAGTCATAATGTTTCCGGTTGAGCGCAAGCTGTTGCGCATTCCAAAAAAGCCGACACGAGCGGCGGCGGCGATGCGCATTTGAGACAATGTCCGGCCAAAAATGAAAACAAAACGATACATCAAAAACATCAACTCGATCAAAGTGCCCGGCAGTCGGGCGCGCCGCATCACCAGAATGAGATCCGGCAGCGGCGTGGACAGGCTCAACGCGTTTAAAACGCTGACCGCGGACAGCGCAGTCGACAATGTTATTATCGTCATCTTCAAAGAATCCGGTGTCACAACAATCCAACCGCCAAACATGGGAATGGACAATAATCCGATAGAAATCTTGGAACAATCAAATAACATGACAATTCCGCTCATAAACAAGAATATGAGCGGAACACGCATGATTTTGAGATAGATTCGAAAAGGCACGCCACCCGCCAGTGAAAGGGCGATCATGCCCACCAACACAAACAGGTTCGTCCAAAGTGATCGAAAGCCGACGACCGATATGATCAACAACACCGCCAGCGCCGACTTCAGGCCGGCGGAGACTCGACGAAATCGTGACTCGCCGGCGATGCGGTCGATGGTGGTCAATGAATCGGAAGCCGGGCGCGTCCGATGTTCACTCATTTAAGCGTGGCCGTCATTTTCTTTTTGCCAAGGTTGGTCGGCCCGTCATGGTCCGCTGTCTCGTCGCCGTCTTTGTCCGCGCCTCGGCGTGATCTGCCCACCAGATAGCCAAATCCAAAGAACAAAACTCCGGATCCCAATGCCGCCTGCAGGCTGAACAGCAATGACTCTGTTTCGCCCCCCGGCGGTTCCATGATGTTTTCCGCCCAAGGTTCGTAGTCCGGAGAAAGCTCCTCGATCACCTCTTCGGCCTGCCCATCCGAACCTTCAAATTCGGAATCTTTGATCATTGCCAGCGGAACCACCGCGATCACAATCGCAAGAATCAACAGCACGATCACAATTTTTGTATTTTTTGTCATTTTAAATTCCTCCCCGCGCCATGCTCAGCTCCTGCAGCTCCGGTTTGGCGTATTTTTGCAGCCCCATTAGCACGATCACCGTCAAGATACCTTCGATAATCGCCAAAGGAATCTGGGTCAACGCGAAAATACCTAAAAACTCAGTGAACGAGGCCATGACTCCCCCGATCGCCGCGGGGTGCGCCAGCGCAAGCTGAATACTGGTGACGACATAGGTCATTAAATTCCCCAACGCCGCCGCGATAAAAACCGAAACCATCTGATTGACTTTGAGTTTTTTCAGCAAACGATAGAGACCATAACTGACAAAGGCGCCGACAATGGCCATGCTGAAAGTGTTTGCTCCCAAGGTTGTCAGCCCTCCATGCGCCAACAAGATCGCCTGAAACAGCAAAATGATGATACCCAGCACCGCCATCGGGGCGGGTCCGACCAGGATGGCGCCAAGACCGATTCCGGTGGGATGGCTGGACGATCCCGTTACACTGGGAATCTTCAAGGCTGACAACACAAATGCGTAGGCGCCGACCATCGCGAAAATCAGCAAAGTTTTGCGATGCGCGGACACGGTTTTCTTGATCCGGATCACGCCCGCCACCAGAAACGGCACACACAAAGCCCCCCAGACGATCGTGTGGGCCAACGGAAGATAGCCTTCCATGATGTGCATCGCCTGCACCTTCTCCATACCCAGGGCGCCGAGTATGATCGCCATCACAATCGACGCGCCAACCCAACTCTTCTCTTGTTTCGAATAATCAAACATACAGATTACTCCCTTTCTTTTTTTTCGCGAGCATAAACACGCCAAAACAATGGCCTATCCATTGTTTACGCATTTTGTATGATTGACAGGCACAAAAAAACATCCTTTATGCAAATGAAGGATGTTGATCGTTGCTCATTCATCATCCAATTCATGCCTCGCAAATTGTCTGACAACATGAACCCGGTGATCTGGCTCGACGAAACTCGTCTCACAGTGGCGGGACCGCGTGGGTCTTTCACCCAACTTCCCCGGTGGGCGAATCAATCGCCCCGTTCATATTCTCTATTGAATTCTGCTTAGTCTATCACATTCATTGTGTAAGTAAAGGCATTCGGCAAATTGCTCTGAATAATGCAAAATCAGCAAAAAAACGGTATGATTCAAAGCAAAGAGTGAATAGGGGACGGCAGGCAAATGAATGATCAAATCGTGAAGCGATTCTTAAATATCTCGTCTATGATCGGCGATACGCCTTTATTGGAAATCCATCTAAAATATCGAGGTGAGCCGATGACTGTCTGGGCAAAGGCGGAATACTATAATTTCACCGGCAGCATCAAGGACCGCGTCGCTTATCATATATTGAAGCGAGCTTATGAGACAGGTCAAATAGAAGAAGGGCAGCCAATCGCCGAAGCGACCAGTGGCAACACCGGCATAGCCTTCGCGGCGCTGGGCTCTTACCTGAGAAATCCGGTCACAATCTTCATGCCCGACTGGATGAGCACCGAACGCATCAGCTTGATCCGCAGTTTGGGGGCCGAGGTCGTGTTGGTCAGCAAAGAGGAAGGCGGCTTCACCGGATCGATTGAGCGATGTGAACGATTCGCCGCCGAGCACAGCGCCTTTTTGCCTCGCCAGTTCGCCAATCCCGTAAATGTCGAGACCCATACCCTTGTCACAGGACCGGAAATCATTCGTCAACTGGACCGGGCCGGACAGCGGGCCGGAGCGCTCGTCGCCGGAGTCGGCACCGGCGGGACAATCATGGGACTCAGCCGCTGCTTTCGTTCCAAATGGGCCGATTGCAAGGCGTTTCCATTGGATCCGGAAAATTCGCCAACCATGTTTTCGGGTGGCAAGATTGTCGGCTCGCATCGCATCGCCGGTATCGGAGATGAGTTCGTCCCTCCAATCATGAAGCTGGACCAGCTAAACAATATCATCATGGTCGACGATGGCGACGCCATCAACATGACTCGCAAGCTCTCTTCCACCTTAGGCCTTGGTGTGGGGATATCGTCCGGCGCGAATTTCCTCGGCGCCATCATCGCGCGCGAAATTCTGGATGACGCCGACGCTGCGGTCATCACAACCTTCGCCGATGACAATAAAAAATATCTCTCAACCGATTTGATGTGTGACCAACCGGTCAGGGATGATCATCTGACCTGCGATGTGGAGTTGCTTGACTTTAAAGCCTACCGTTAGCCATCTCACCGCCTCACCGTGACGCGCCCTGCCAAAATGACGGATCAATGGCACCGTCAAAGTGTTTCTTGATTGAAACGCTCCTCACTCGTGATATACTGAGATAGTGCGGAAGCGCAAGAATTTGGTAGTTATATTTCATCCGATTACAAGATAGCAAAGGAGAATCACTATGGGTCGTTTAGATGGAAAAGTGGCGATCATTACCGGCGCAAGTTCGGGCATGGGCCGTGACACGGCGTATCGTTTCGCCAAAGAGGGCGCCAAGGTCGCCGTTGTGGGGCGCAACGTTGAGCGGACAAATGAAGTGGCGGACAAAATCAAGGCGGCTGGCGGAGAGGCCATCGCCATCATCGCGGACATGGCGGATCTCGCCAATGTGGATGTGATTTTTGACGCCACAATGGAAGCTTTCGGCACGGTTGATATTTTGTTCAACAACGCCGGTCTGCTGAGTCTGGCCTCGATCTTGGACATAACATTGGAGGAGTGGACCAAGATGTTCAACGTCAACGTCACCGCCGCCATGTTGCTAAGTCAGAAAGTCGCCCCGGTCATGAAAGAAAAAGGCAAGGGCTGCATTATCAATACCGGGTCGGTCGCGGGTACCAGCGCCCGTTGGGGCCCACTCGCCTATTGCACCACCAAGCACGCGATGAATGGATTGACAGTCGCGATGGCGCGTGAACTGGGTCCGGAAATTCGCGTGAACGGCATCTTGCCGGGAGCGATTGTGACCGCCATGCTCGACAGCGTGGGCGGCGAGGCCGCAAGTGGTGGCATGATCGAAATAAGTCCGCTGAAGCGCGTGGGCCAAGGTGATGAGATCGCCAGCGCGGCGCTCTTCCTTTGCACCGATGAATCTTCTTTCATCACCGGCCAAAACATCCGGGTCGACGGCGGAATCGACGCCTAATCCCACCATTCTTCACATTCGGAAGATTGCGTTTGACCGATCAACTTCACAAAGTCCGGTCATGCGAAAAACGAGTTCGGCGATTTGCCGAACTCGTTTTCCATTTCAACTTGGCGCGCCCTCAAACATCAAACTATCGATTAGAGATTGAGGGCGTTGATGAAAAATCGTCCCTCGCGCCAAGCAATGATTCGTTGGTCAGGTGTTGAAATTAAAATTTCACCCAAACCGCGCCTTTATCGGCGGACTCGACACAGCGGGTCACCCAGCGGATGCCGTCGATACCCGCGTCGATATCGGGATAGACCAGATTGTCCAGAGTCTCCTGATCTCCGCGCTTTTTCGCATCGATCGCGATCGCGAATTTCAGATAGATATTGGACCAGGACTCGATCAAACCTTCGGCGTGCAGCGCGCCCAGACGCTCATACTCGTTGCACTCATCATAAAGATAAGGCATGGCGCGGATCATGCGCTGAATCGGTTGTCCCTGCACCTGGTAAAGTAGCTCGTTCGGCTGGTTGTCCGAGAATTCCACACTGGCCTTGGAGCCAACAATCCTGACTCTGTGGCCATCCATGCAGCCGGCGTTGACAGCCGAAGCCCACATTCTACCCACCGCGCCGTTCTCATAACGCATCAGAACATAGGCGTTGTCCTCCAGCGGAGCGCGGCTCTTCACAAAGCTTTGTCTGTCGCACAAGACTTCCACCGGCTTCATGTCGGGGCAAACCAGGCGAGACATGTAATAGGTATGTGTGGACAGGTCACCCAGCACAAAGGAAGGGCCGGCCACCTTGGGATCGACACGCCATTTTTGGCCTTCACTGATCTCGTCACCGATTTGGTCACAGGCGAAGCCATGAGTATAGGTCAATTCGATCATATGGATGTCGCCAAGATCTCCATTTTTAACCATTTCGCGCATCTGCAAGAGCAGCTGAAATCCGGAAAAACCATACGTCACACCGACGATCAGACCTTTTTCCTCAGCCAGTTTCTTGATCTCATCACCTTGCTCCATTTCGAAAAACAGCGGTTTTTCACAAATGACATGCAACCCATGATTCAACGCATACTTGGTCATCTCATAGTGCAAAGCGTTTGGGGTGGCGATGGAAACAACTTCGATGCCATCTTCCCGCTTGCTCTCTTCCTCGATCATTGTTTTGTAATCCGGGTAGCAGCGACTCTCCTCCACGCCCAGATTGGTGCCGAACGACACGCCCCGCTCTTGATCCACATCGAACGCGCCGGCTACCAGTTGGAACGCCGTGTTGTCACGCAACGCGCCTCCTCTGTGCTTGTAACCAACACCTCCGGTTCTTCCGCCGCCGATCATCGCCCAGCGCAAAGGCCGCTCAATTTTTTTCTCACCGTTTAACATAGTACTCCTCCACTCTATTGATTTTGTTTCCCTTTCGCTCAATCTGAAAAAATATGTCACAACGAAAAACTGAGTCTTTACCTTCCTATGTGTACTCAATTTTTGTTGAAATGGCACTGTTTTTCTCGATTGGCTAACTCTTTATCTATACTTTAGACGATACGATTGGTTATGTACATAATCACGATTGTTTGAAACATCATCGATTTTGCTTTATACTTAAATTATCATATCTGCGCCAATCATTTGCGCGGCAACAAAACCGTGACTTTGAGTTTAAAGGGAGAAATCATGATGAAAATAGCGGATCCGGGCATCTTGGAAAAATCGTCCTGTTTCTTTTTTGAGCCCAGCCCCTTGTCCAAACAACTCTTCTTTTATCCCACCTGGTTGGGACGCTACTACTGCACCAGCCGATACTATATAAAAAGAGACCGATATCAATACATGCTGCTCATCTATGTGAGTGTCGGCAAGTTTTATTGCGAGTACCGCGGTGATTCATACGAGGCGGAAAAAGGCGACATTCTGCTGCTGGACTGCAATGAGCCGCACTATTATCACGCGCGCGACGGACTCGAGTTTTTATATATTCATTATGACGGCAGCAACGCTTGTGACATCACACATTATATACAGGAGCAATATGGCTGGCATATCAACAAAGACAACAACGAGACGATCGCCGACTTGTTGAACGAGATGCTGATATTCTATGAATCCAACGGCGTGAACAGCGTGGTCGATCGCTCCGCCATGGTCTACAAGCTGTTGGAGGAGTTGCTGAAACCGTCCGCCGAAGAACAACAAAGCGATCGGGAGATCAGCAAAGTCATCCGCTACATACGCGCAAATATCGACAAGCCGCTGACGTTGCAGGAGCTTGCGGATTTGGTCAATCTCAATCCTTTTTATTTTTCACATTACTTTAAAAAACGGACCGAGTTTTCTCCATTGGACTATGTGATCAATGTCAAGATCGATCGCGCGAAAAGTTTGCTGATCCGAACGACCACGCCCATCACTGAGATCGCCTACTCTCTTGGCTACGCGAGCAGCACCGCGTTCTCGAACATTTTCAGCCGCCGAGTGGGCCAATCTCCGCGCGCCTACCGCAATTATCATACCAACAGAAAAAGTTAAAACCGCGTCGAGCGCACGCGGTTTTAACAACAGAAGCAGTCAAACAAATCCCGGCGAGTCCTTATTCACCATTCACTCAAAATGGATATGGACATCTTTCGGAAGCGCCAACCCCGCCGAAACTTCAATACATTTTAGAATCCCGGCAATCGTTGGACAGGACGCGTGCCCCGGAAATGTCTTGCCGGCGAATTGTGAGATTGGATCTTGTCCCGGCTTCACCAGCACGACCTCATACGGATCAAATTGGTTGCCCAGCTCCTTCGTGACGCCACGCACCGCCTCACAGGCGGAGTGGACATCGATTGTCACGATATTCTCTTCTTCGTCATAAGTCGCGGTCACGCGGGTCGGCAATCCGCAAATACCGGGTTCGATCGTCACTGTGGTTGTTTTGTCATCCATATCCAGACCTCCGGATCCATCGCCCCCAACGGCGGTTTGATTTATTCTCTTTGATTATTCTAATCCACTCATCCCAATCATTCCAGTAAGATCACCCGTCCAAACAAAAAAGCCCTTCAGCCGGTGGCGATTGATGGATGGGAACACAAATTTGGAGCCGGGATGTCCAATCGCGGTTACAATATAAACGAGGAGGTGCGCGTCATGTTTCATATCACAAATTACGCTTCACCGATTGGAGAGATCCTGCTGGCGAGCGATGAACACAGCATCGTCGGTCTCTGGATTGAAAATCAAAAACACTTCGCCGCCACAGTGCTTGAGGATGCCATGGAAAAGTCCGATTCGGCGATCCTGAGAGCCGGCACAGAGTGGCTGGATGAGTATTTTGCCGGGGAAAAACCGGAGATCTCCCGTCTCCCGCTCGCCCCGTCCGGCAGTGAGTTTCGCCAAACGGTCTGGGCATTGCTCATTGAAATTCCCTACGGAGAGACCACAACCTATGGAACTATCGCCGCGCGGACAGCGGAGCGACTGGGTAGGCCGTCGATGTCAGCCCGGGCGGTGGGAGGTGCGATCGGGCACAACCCAATCTCCATTATCATTCCCTGTCACCGCGTAGTGGGAGCGAACGGCAAGCTGACCGGATACGCCGGCGGTATCGATATCAAAATAAAACTGCTGGAGCATGAAAAACGAAAATCACACCCATCGAATAAAGCTTATAATAAAAGATAATGATAAAATAAAACGGCGCTCGCGAACCTTTCAGACAGCGCCGAGATTTTTTTAAAGCAATCAAACGCCTGTGGCGAAGCAGCGCCATTTATTTTTCGGAGGAGGGACACATGACAAGAGATGAAGTTTTCGCTTTGATCGAGGAACATCAATATATAAAGTCCAGAGACGTGTTAATTCGCATGAACGCGGTCGACATCGCCCTGACTCTTTCCGAAGCGGAGCAACATCAGCTGTTGATTATGTTCAGAATCCTCCCCAAAGATATAGCCGCCCAGGTCTTCCCCCATCTTGCCGCTGATTTACAGCAATATATCATTGAGTCAACGCCCGAACGAGAGATCGAAAGCATTCTCAATGATCTGTTTTTCGACGACGCCATTGATTTTATCGAGGAGATGCCCGCCAACGTCGCAAAAAAGATTCTGGCCAACACCAGCGAGGAAAAAAGGAAACTGATCAATAAATTCCTCAATTATCCCGACGATTCCGCCGGCAGTCTGATGACGATCGAGTATGTCGATCTGGTCGAGGAGATGACGGTGGCTCAAGCCATGCAGCGTGTCCGCGACACCGGCGTGGACAAAGAGACTGTCGACACCTGCTACGTGTTGAACAACACCCGTATCCTGGTCGGCCACATCACCATCCGAAAACTGATCCTCAGCGACCCGTTCGACCTGATCAAAGATATCATGATGACCGACGCGCACGCGGTCAAGACAAATGATGACCAGGAAGACGTCGCTGCGTTGTTTAAAGTTTACGATTATTTCGTGATGCCTGTGGTGGATAGTGAAAACAGGCTGGTCGGCATCATCACCGTTGACGACATCATCGACGTCATCGAGCAGGAAAACACCGAGGACTTCCAGAAAATGGCCGCTATGAGCCCATCGGAAGAGGCGTATTTGGAGACCAACGCGCTCACGTTGGCCAAGCACCGCATACCCTGGCTGCTCGTGTTGATGATCTCGGCCACCTTCACCGGCGCGATCATAAAGCGATATGAAGCCGCGTTGCAGTCGGTGGTCATTTTGGCGGCCTTCATCCCGATGATCATGGACACAGGCGGCAACGCGGGATCACAGTCATCAACGCTGGTGATCCGCGGTCTGGCGTTGGATCAGATCGAACTCAAGGACGCCTTCAAAGTTTTTTGGAAAGAGGTCCAGGTGGGTGCGATCGCCGGATTGCTCTTGGCCGTTGTGAATTTCCTGCGCCTATCCTTATTTGAAAGCAACGGATTTCGCGTCTCCATCACCGTCAGCGTGACTTTGTTTTTCACGGTCGTGTTGGCGAAAATTGTCGGCGGGGTTCTACCGTTGGTGGCGAAAAAACTGCGACTGGATCCGGCGATCATGGCCGGTCCGTTGATCACAACCATCGTGGATGCCGTCGCGCTCTTCATCTATTTCGCCACCGCCACCTATGCTCTGGGTATCTGAGAAAAAGTCCAACGCCCCTCGGAGCGGCGATCCAAACCCATTCAGTTGTTCGATCCGCCCGCGCTCAAGGCCGCAGAGCGGCGAACTCTTTCTCTCCTTTGGTTTTAAGATAGATTAAAAGTCCCGCGGAAATCGCCAGCAGCGCAGCGCCGCACAGGGCGATATATAGTCTGACGTCAATTATTTGAGCCAACGCGAAAAGATAGAGAACGCCGGCTCCAATCACGATGGTCATGCCGCCAAACATTGCCAGAAATGTGCTCAGGCTTTGTTTGATCGGCACCGTCTCATTGATCCAGTCAAACTTTGGAAAACGCAAATTGACCGCCACGCCAAACAGCGCCTGGAAAGCCGTCATCGCGGCGGGAACGAGCCAAAGTAAAATCACCATCGCCGAATCGTAGCCCATGGTCAGACTAAACACAAGCGACGCGAACAGCGTCGGCGGAAGACAGATAAGCAAATGAGCGCCGGCTTTGGCGAGAAGGACATCACCGCCGCGAATCGGACTCGACTGAAGGATCCACAGTCTCTTGCCTTCCAATGAGATCGAAGGAGCCGAAACCAGGTTAGTGCCGGCCATAAGGCAGAGCAGCGCGATCAAAATCGGTCCACTTTCCCTGGGCAAGATCCCCATTCCCCGCAAGAACAACCGCCTCGGCAAATCCCGATTGAACAGCGCGGCGAGCGGCAAAATCAACGAGACGATCGCACCCAACGACGCATTTAAAATATAGATCGGTTTACTTAGAAAATATTTGATTTCCTTAAGGATCAGCGCCCGCCTCTGTCCGCCGGGTTTCAGCGGCCGTTCCTTGTATCCTACTTTGCGCGTACCGGGTCGCAGCGTCACGATACGCAAAAAGTTCACCGACAGCACAAGATAACAAACTCCAAAGGACACGACCGAAAAGGCGATAAAGCCCAACAAGCTCAGGAGGTGACCTTCAGCGATCGCCACCCCCAATAGATAGGCCGGCAGGAACACCCTGCGCACCGCCTCACCAACTTGCGCGCCATGGTAAATCAAATATTCAATATACCGATTCATGCGCATGATGATCATCATATAGGCGAACATCATCGCAAGGCTGACCAGCGTGATGATCAACGATTTCCTGCGCACGTGCGTCGAAAGCAAGGCAAGCAGCCAGCCCATAAAGCTCGCCAACGCCAGCGTCATCAGGGGCAAAAAGAGAAAGGCCAAAATAAAAAATAAAATACCTGTCGGAGTCGCTGGCGCGCTTGTCCAATAGACAACGGCGACCGGCAGCGCGATCAGCGCTTCAAAAAAATACTCCATCACCAGCAGCGTCAACAGACGAGAGATCAAGATCAGCCTCGGTGGCACCGGCATGGCCAACAGAAGTTCATTGTCGGTGGCCTCATAAAGCTCAGATTGCGTCATGAAGATGCCGGATATAAAAGTAATTCCAAAAGTCAGCACAGCCGCCAGCGCGAAGTACAGCCAATCCAATCCGGCCGCGCGCAGCGGGGGCAGGACAACGCCAAACATCGAGCCAACGGAAAGCAGCAACATAAATACAATATAGACGGTAAACAGTCCAATCAAAGCTTTGATTAACGGTCCTCGCTTCTGTTTGACGCGGCGGGAACGAAACATTGAGCTGAACATCGACGCGAAACGCGATTTGACAAGAGCCTTAAGCATGACCATTCTCCAATTCCAAGAAGACTTCTTCCAGTGATTCTTGTCCGACGACCGCTCGCAAATCCCCTTCGATCACCAACTTACCATTGCGGATGATCGCGACCCGATCACAAAGTTTCTCCGCTACCTCCAGCACATGGGTCGAAAAAAACACAGCGCCGCCGCAGTCACAAAGTTCACGCATGATTCGTTTGAGTATGAACGAAGCTTTCGGATCCAAGCCGGTAAATGGTTCGTCCATCAGAATCAGGTCAGGCGAATGGATCAGCGCGGAGATCACCGCGAGTTTTTGTTTCATGCCGTGTGAATAGGCGGAAATCAGTTGGCCCAGATCGTCAGTCAGCTCAAACAGGTCGGCGTATTGATGGACGAGCTGTTCGCGATCCGCCTTCGTAACACCATAGATATCCGCAATGAAGGTTAGATACTGAATCCCGGTATAAAATTCATAAAGATCGGGGTTGTCCGGGATGTACGCCATTTTTTTCTTCGCTTCCAGAGGGTTGTCTTTGATGGATATGCCATCCACATGGATATCTCCCGAATCAAAACTCAAGATTCCCGCGCAGGCCTTGATGGTCGTGGTTTTACCGGCGCCGTTATGTCCGATGAAGCCATAGATTGTTCCTTTAGCGATATGGATGGACAGATCATCCACCGCCGGTTTGTCACCATACCTCTTTGACAGATGGTCGATCTTCAACATGTTGTCACCCTTTCTATGATTTGCCGGTGTTTTAGAAGTGCCGGCACATCGTTTGGTTTTTGTGAGAAGCGCACATACAAATACGAGATGAATGTGCTTGATAATTGTACAAAAAAACGCTTGGGTTGGCGACCACAGGATATAAGCATCGGGTTGAATGAGGACAGAAGCAGAGGAAGAAACACAGCCGCCAACGAACACATCGTAGGCGGCTGTAATGATAAATGAAACGATTTGAATAGAATGCTAACAGCTCCACAAATCATCATATGGCATATCGATTAGAACGGATCGACCTCGACCCAAACATTGTCATTCGCGTTGGATTTTAAGCAGGCGTCAACAAACGTGATTCCTCGAAGGCCATCTTCGACGGTAGGGTAACGAAAGTGCCCAGGGTCACCACCGGTTTTCTTTGCGGAAAGATGCACACAAAACGCTCGATAGATGTTCGCAAAAGCCTCATAAAATCCTTCAATATGTCCGGAAGGCAAGCGACAAAGATCTTTCGCCGCCGGATACAAGTAGTCACGATTCGCAGTATAGGTCTGTGGTGGCTGATTCAATCGGGTCACGCGCAACTCCCAGGGGCGCAAATGATGCCATGCGATCGATCCTTTATTTCCAAAGATTCTGATATATGGCTCAGTCTCATGCCCAATCGCAATTTGTGACGTCCAAATCATACCCGGAATATTCTTTTCAAACTCCACCATCATCTGAGCATTGGTCTCGAGCGCGATGCTGTCAGGAATCCTGTCAAAACGAGCGATAACCCGCCTCGGATGGAGTCCGGTCATTTGTGCGATTAGACATTCCACATGTGTGCCAATATCCGCGCAACAACCTGACGCTCCGGAACGTTTGGGATCTTGTCTCCACTGAGCCTGTTCCGAGCTCCCGCTTGAAAGGGCCACCGCCAACCACTCCTGTGGGTATTCCCCTTGCACACAAACAATCTCACCAATTTCACCAGCGTCAATCATTTCACGTGCCTGTCTGACCATGGCATATCCGGTATATGTATAAGTCACCGCGAACAACAAATCCTGTTGTTTCGCCAACTCCATCAGCTCTCGACCTTGGTCAGCGTTCAACGCCAAAGGCTTGTCGCAGATGACGTGGATGCCGTGTTCCAAAAAACACTTCGCAATCGGATAGTGTGTGTCGTTCGGTGTGGTTATCGCTACAAAATCAATTCCGTCAGCCCGATTCGCCTCACATTTTGCCATCTCCTCATAGCTGTCATATAGACGAGATTTGACATCGACATCCCAAAGTTCAGCATACGCACGATTCTTGTCAGCACTACGCGAAAAGCTACCTGCGACAAGTACTGCGAGACCATCCATAATCGCGCCATGACGATGAACGTCACCAATGAAGCCACCCGCTCCTCCGACCATCCCGAATTTTAATTTCATTAGTGATTCCTTTCTTCAGATCATATGAATTGCATATATACACATAGAGCTGCGTACAACTGTACAGCAGCTCCATGTGCAGGATAGGGGAAAAAATTAGTAATGATAGTCAATCAGTCTTCAAACATCAGCATGACTTTACGAGCGACATCTTTGTGGTTTGCCGCCATATCCATCGCCGCGTCCAATTCTTCAAATTTGAAGTGGTGAGTGTTCAGCGCTTCAAAATCATATTGATCTTTGATTGCGGACATAAAGCGGATTGTGCTGGGGAACCAATCTTTCGTACCACCGGAACCTGAGATTTTCAGTGTCTTCCAGATGGTTTTACCGATTTCCACGGGCACTTTTCGTCCAATCGAATGACCGATTAGACCGACACGGCCATTATGAGCCGCGACATCAAACACCGATGCTATACCAATGTCGTTACCGGAGCACTCAATAACAACGGAACCACCACGACCGCCTGTCAGGGCATTAATCGATTCTTCAACATTTCCGTCGCTGGGATCCACAACGTGGTCCGCACCATATTTCAACGCGGTCTCACGGCGACTTGCGATCGGGTCGACAACGATAACGTTGGCGCCGGCAGTGGCGCAGACCATCGATGCGCAAAGGCCAATCGGGCCGGCACCAATGATGACACAATCATCCGAAGCGTCAGGGTTACAACCATTTCCCCAGACTCCCCAATAACCAACATTGAAGGTCTCAACCCAGGCTCCCATTTCGTAAGACCAGTCGTCCGGGACTTTGTGCAGAAATTCCGCTTCCAAGACAAGATATTCACCGAATCCACCCGGTGAATCCGGACGGAATCCGACTTCTCGCATATTCAAGCAGGCAGAGGGCATTTTACCATCTTTACAATTGGCGCATTTTTTACAAGGCAAAACACAATCACCAACGACTTTGTCTCCAACAGACAATTCAGTTACAGCAGAACCAAATTGCACTACTTTTCCCGCCCATTCATGGCCGGGCGTGTAAGGAGCGATGTCATATCTTCCTTCGGCCGAATCGCCTTCAAAGCACTCGACATCAGATTGGCAAATACCACAGGCACCTAGTTTGACCAGAACATCATAGGGCCCCAATTCCGGCATTTCCACAGTTTTGATCCGCAAATCATGCGGTCCGTGCATAAACGCTTGTTTCCAGTTCATAGTGATCCTCCTGTTAAATAATCGAAAATCAGTATTCGAGAGTGTACAGGTGACGGCCACCTTTGGTCGGTCCCTGAATCACGGCTTCAATGTCTTCGCGTTTGCGCTGTGTGACCTGATCGATCGGCGGCAGCTCTCCCGCGGGGTAGGTGGCGAGGATATCGTTGACCATCAATTCCAGTCGATCGAGAATGCGCTCAAGGCCCGGAATCGCTTTGCTGGCATCCGCTTTTTTAGGATTGCCGATAACTCCTTCAGGCGTGTGGATGCATTCCATGGCGGTGCTGCCAAGGGCGTTATACCAGTTAATCGGAGCATCAAGGTCTTCCGCTGAATTGTTAACGTGTCCTGGTGGAATCAAGCGGCTTGGCTTGGTTTCTTCGGCATATTCCTGCTTACAAAATTCAGGGAACAAGGCCATCGAATAGGATTGTTCAACTTCATCCGCATGGATGAAGCTGTCGTCAAACATACCGCCTTTTTCCTTGGTGCTAAGCAGTTTGCCGGCGCCTTTCCAGAAGTGATAGTACAAAATAATACTTGGCACTTGCCATTTTTTTCCAAACTTGTGGATGGCTGCAGGGATGACATAATCTTGTCCGTGTCCATTCACCACAATAATTTTTCTGAAACCGGTGTTCCAGAAGCCGGCGAAGACATATGAGATATAGTCAGAGAGGATATCCTCCGGGATGATAATCGTTCCCGGCATGCCCAAATGATGATAGGGATGAGAACCATACCAGATCGGTTCAGCAACTGTGCAACCTGTTGCCTGGGCGACCTGTTCACAAATTCTCGTATCCAAGAAAGTATCTTCACCATATGGAGCATTAGCGCCATGATTCTCAGTCGAGCCGATCGGCAGCAACAATATATCGTTGACTTTCAGACGCTCTTCCACCTCGCGGTTGGTCATTGTCTGATAGTAAATGCCGGTATCTTTCTCCATTTGACCGCCTGTTGTTAACGGTAATGTCCATTTGCCCATTTTTTGCCTCCTTGTATGCTTTCGCAATAAAAATTTTTATTTTGTCGAAACTGCTTATAAATTTCTAAAATGTTCTCTCTTGACATATAAGCCGCGATGTCTCCGGTAGGGAGTGGCAAACATTCAACAGCTAAATAACCTTCGTACTCAACATCTTCAAGAGCCTGTAAGACACCCTCAAACCGTATTGTCCCGTGTCCGGGGTACCAACGATCATTGTCGGCGATATGCACGTACCCTAAGTGCTCTCCCGCCCCGCGAACGGCCTCGACCATGTCGCGCTCCTCGATGTTCATATGAAACGTGTCAAGATGAATCTTACAACGCTTCAGCTGATAGGTTTGGATAAATCTCGTTGCTTGATTGACTTGGTTGAACCAATTGGCCTCGTAACGATTGATCAATTCAATATTCAGGTTGACGTCCAAACGATCCGCGAAATGATCAAGTTCAGCCAGCGACTTCGCCAATCGCTTCTCAAACTCCATCGGATCTACCTCGTCCGGCACATTTCCCTTCACCCAACCAATAATGATATCGGTCTGAAAATCGCTGGCGATCTCAATATACTGCTTCATATAATCGACACATTCGCGTCGTCTGGCCGGATCATCTTCAACGAGAGAATAGCCCATTTCGGTAAACAGTTTGCCCGTTACAACCGCGCTGATTCCACATCCCGTTTCATTCATGATCTCTCGAATCTCCTCGACATCAATTTCAACATCGGGGCGCATATGAACTTCAATCCCATCGTAACCAAGATCAGTCGCTCGTCTCAGGTTTTCTTGGATGGAGCCTCGCAACAGGATAGGCTGGCGGGACGTCGCGGAAAAAGCCGTGGACAGTGCCAAACGATAGGGGAAATTCATTCTTTTTACCGCGTTCATTTTGATTCCTTTCACTGTCTTAGATGCGATCATAGTCCATGCTGACCAGCACTTTTCCGGATACGCAGTTAACAGCCTTTTCAATACCGGCCTCAATATCCTCAAGGTGAACCCGGTCGGTAACCATTTTGCGCATATCGATGCGACCGGCGGACATCATCGCAATGATATCGCTGTAAATTCCCTGGCCGGATTGGCCGTTGGATCCATAGATCGCCGCCGCATTAAACTGGAACGGATAGAGATCCACAACCGGCTGAGCGACAGCGTGTCCGATCTGGACACATTTTCCACCGATCGCCAGGCTCTTGCCGATCACAGGATAGTTCGCCTTGGTCGCACCGGAGCACTCGGCAAAAATTCCAACTCCGCGATTTCCGGTCAGCTCCATGATATGCGCCGCCTGTTCGTCAGAATCCTTATAATCCAGAGGATTGAACGTGTAGTCCGCTCCCAAGGTTTTAGCCAACTCCATGCGTTCCGGAGTGGTATCAAATACGATCAACTTGCCACAGCCGGCAGCTTTGACCAACGCAACCGCCGCCAAACCGACAGGACCGGCACCAAACACAACAGCATGTGAGCCGGGACGGAAGCCACCACCTCTTACAAACAATCCATTGTAGGCAACACCGGTCGGCTCAATCAACGCACCCAATTCAAGTGCGACTTGACGATCTCCGTAGTATTCCGCGATGTCGTTTAGCACATAACAATACTTTTCACGAACAACAACATATTCAGCAAATCCACCGTCATAAGTTAATCCGGGCTCTTCGAGCTGCTGGCACTGATTAAACATACCCATCCGGCAAGCGTCACACTCTCCACACCAGTTCATGGATTCCACGCTCACTAGATCACCGTCGGTCAATCGTTTGACTTTTGGTCCACAGGAGATGACTTCACCGGAAAACTCATGTCCAATAATAATTGGATACTTGGAATGGCCGTTATAACGGGTATATCCTTCATCGTCCATCTGCAGCAAATGAGCATCAGTACCACAGATTCCCGCCGCTCCGACCTTCAGCAAAACTTCGTCTTCTTTGGGTTCGGGCATCGGACGATCCACCACCGAACCTTTGATGTTCTTCCAAATATTGCTGCCTCTCGCGGAACGTTTGGTAGTTTTTTCTCTCTCGCTTAGGACATAGCCCTCTTTGGGCGCCCATTCAGCTTCTACATAAAAAGCTCTCATTTGTGCCTCCTTTTTGTAAGACTAAATTAGCATTCCGGGAAATGCGTTCGTTGAAATTGAATCGTCTGTTTTGTATATGCTGCTGAAATGACTGGCCGGAAAATTCAAAATCAGATGTCCGATTTGTTGTCTCTATAGTATTCCAGCCAGTCAGTCTAATAAATGGAATTCTTGCCGTATTTGCTAAAAATAATCGTTTAAATCTTGTCATTTTCATCAAATATGAACAGTTTTTTTGCATTTTACTTCTTATTTTTAGAAGTGATGTCAAACAAGACCGCCAAAACTAGCACGGCTCCTTTGACAATATATTGCCAGAACGTTTCAACGTTCATCATGCTCATACCGTTGTCCAAAGCCGCCATGAGAGCCGCACCAAACAGCGCTCCATAGACTTTACCCGTGCCACCCGCCATACTGATGCCGCCAATAACCGCTGACGCGATCGCATCTGTTTCCATATACATACCGGATTGAGGGGAGCCGGCGTTCAGCCGCGCAGCGATGACCAAACCTGCGGTGGCAGAAAGAGCGCCTGACAGCATATAGACCACAGTCACCACCTTTTGGATGTTGATACCTGCATATTGAGCCGCCATGCTATTCCCACCAATCGCGTAGACGCTACGCCCAAAGGTTGTCTTTTCCGCAATGAAGGTATAAACCAAAGTCAGTCCCAACAAAATCAGTGTTGGAATGGGAATACCTTCATAAACGTTCATCAAATAGGCGAACAAAAAGATAACTGCCACGAACAGTGCAATTTTGACAATGTCTTTATAAAGCGGATTCGACTCAATTCCCAGCTTGGCATTTTTTCTTCGTCTGTTGAACACGCTGAAAACAAAGAGTAGCGCTGCCACAATCGCTAAAATCCAACTAATTTGACGAGGTAGATAGCCCTGACCGATCACGACGAAAGATTTATGCAGCGGCGCAACAGTCTGTCCCTTGATGACACCAAGGAGCGCTCCTCTAAAAATAAACTGTGTACCCAGCGTAGTGATAAAAGCCGGCATTTTCAGATATGCGATCAGCAATCCATGCACAAGACCAACAAGAAGGCCGACCAAGATCCCCAACAGAATCGCCACAGGCGTGCTCCAACGCCACCAGACCATGCCGGCCGACGCGAAGCCACTGACAAAACCGAGAAACGTTCCGACAGAAAGATCGATGTTACCCGATACGATGACCAGGGACATGCCGGTCGCCAGTATACCGATAATCGCCATCTGCCTGAACAGATTCGAAATATTGCGCGCTTGTAAAAAAACGCCATCCGTCATAATTGTAAAAAATATAACGATCAAAATAAAAACCAAATACATGGCGTACTTCTTCAGAAAGCCAAGTAAGTTAAATTTGGTTAGTGATTTACCACCCATTTAAATATCTCCTTAATCATCAGTTTCAACGCCGGTGGCCATTTTCATGATGCTCACCTGATCGGCTTCATTGATATCTAACTCACCGCTTAGTTTTCCTTCCGCGAAAACCAGAACTCGATCACTCAAACCCAGCACCTCTTCCAATTCTGAGGAAATAACGATAACTACAACACCTTGGTCAACCAATTGATGTATGATGCTATAAATTTCATACTTGGCGCCAACGTCGATACCGCGTGTCGGTTCATCCAAAATCAATACTTTAGGCTCGGTAAGCAATGATTTGGCGATCGCCACTTTTTGGCGATTTCCACCACTCAGTGTCGAAACCTTCACAGAATTTGACGGCGTCTTGATGTTGATTTTTTTTACATAGTCGGTGACATAGGTTTCTTCTTTATCCCTGTCAATAACTCCCATTCGGGCAATCTTGCGCAAACTGGACAGCGTGATATTCTCTCTGACAGACATGTTCAAAACCAAACCAAACCGGTTGCGGTCCTCTGTGAGATAATAAATTCCGTGAGAGATGGCGTCTTTCGCACTGTTGATATTCAATTTTTTACCGTCAAGGTAGACTTCACCCTCTTTTCGATTGGGCAAAATGCCACAAATACTCGAAAACAATTCTGTTCTTCCTGATCCCATCAGACCGGAGACACCCAGAACCTCTCCTTCTTTCGCTTCAAAGGAAATGTCATCGATCAATTTACGAGTCCGACTGCCAACCTTGAAGATATTGTAATTCCGGACGGAAAATCTGACTTCGCCTTTTGTATGGTCCGCTTCGGGAAATTGATTCACCAGCTCGCGACCCACCATATTGCGGATAATTTCCGCCTTGCTTGTCTCATCAATACACTTAGAGGCGATCGAAACGCCGTCACGGATCATCGTCACATCGTCCGCAATCGCCATGACTTCATCCAACTTGTGAGAAATATAAATGGACGCGAGCCCCTTTTCTCGCAGGCTGCGCAGGATATCCAATAGCACCGCGCTTTCAGATTCGGTCAGCGCCGAAGTGGGCTCATCCAAAATCAGAATCGAACAATCTTTGGATAACGCCTTGGCAATTTCCACTAATTGCTGCTTTCCGACACTCAGGTTACTGATTATGTCATCCGCTTGTATCTCCTCCGGCTTGCCTTCTGTGTTGATGCCAACTCGCACCAGGAGCTCTTTGGTTAGCTGATATAATCTAGCCGTGTCGATAACTCCCCGCCTGGATGGCTGATGGCCGAGGAAAATGTTTTCCGCCACAGTCAGTTCCGGCACCAACACCAATTCCTGGTGAATACAAACGATGCCCGCCTGTTCAGCATCTTTCACGGACGTGAAATTGGCAATTTCTCCATTGGTTATAATCTCGCCAGTGTAAGTCCCGGTTGGATAAATACCACTCAAGATTTTGATCAAAGTCGATTTACCCGCGCCATTTTCCCCGCAGATGGCATGAATGGTGCCAGCTTTCAGCCGGAAATTAACCTCGCTCAGCGCTTTCACTCCGGGGAAAGTTTTTGTAATATTCTTCATTTCAAGAATCACGTCGTCACTACGGACTTCCGGATTCATCGCTTTCGCTGTGTTCGGCATGATTGTTATTCCTCCATTTTTTGATAAAGAATGCGTGTGCCCGCTTGCGCGGGCACAACACAAGTTTTCAAAGACAATTACGGTTTTGCAGGACGTTCGCTTTCCGAAACATTGGCATAAACATCATCATAGGAGTGGAATCCATCTTTGACGATCTCTTCGATCATATTGTCTTTATCAACCGCCACGACATCAACCATGAATGTTTTGACTTCTTTATAGTTGTTATCCAGGGTCGACCAGGTTCCCAAGTTGCTGTCGATGGCCGCTTCGGCTTCCTCGGGCGTCTGACCCAGGGCCAGAGCGTGTGCAAGCTGAATACAGGCGTCATTCAATTTTTTCAGTGGTTTGTAAACGGTGCCTGTCTGGGTGCCTTCAACAATGCGTTGGCAGGCAGCCAGGTCCGCGTCCTGACCGGCAATCGGCACGATTCCTGCAAGACTTTGGGCATTCAGCGCTTGAATTGCGCCGCCTGCGGTGCCGTCATTTGAGGCGATAACAGCCTGGACATCATTTTGATTCGCGGTCAAAGCATTTTCCATATGTTTCAACGCTTCGTTCGGATCCCAGCCTTTGCACCACTGTTCGGCAACAACTGTGACATCACCGGCCTCGACCAACGGATCTAATACTTCTTTTTGACCAATTTCAAGCAATTTAGCGTTGAAATCAGCAGGATCGCCTTTCAGCCAAACAAAATTGCCTTTATTGACTTTATCCACAACGAATTGAGCTTCCGCCTTACCCACTTTGATCGTGTCAAAGGAGATGTAGTAATCCAGATCACCATTCATGATAAAACGATCATAGGAAATGACCGGAACGTTCGCGGCTTTGGCCGGCGCGATAACGGCTCCCGCCGCTTCCGAATCAATCGGCTGCACAATCAGTGCGTCAACACCTTTCGCCAGCATGTTCTCACATTGCGAAACTTGTTTTTGAGGATCATCTTCGGCAGATTGAACTTCCAAAGTGATATTGTGCTCGGCACAGTACGCTTTGAACATTTCAATCTCTCTCTGCCAGCGTTCCTCAGTCAAATGGCCAACCGAGAGGCCAATTGTAACATCTTCACCGTCCGTCTTCGTGTCTGTCTTCGTGTCTTCTTCTACTTCACCCGCAGTGGTTTGCTTGTCATCCGGGGCATCAGTCGGTGTATCACCACCAGCATTTCCGCCACAAGAGGCAAGAGTGAATACCATGGCAGCGCACAGCATCAGTGAAATGATTTTCTTTTTCATAACCTAGCTCCTTATTTAAGTGTTTAGAATTGTTGACTAGCAGTCAACAGGACGCAGCTTACAAAAATCGTTTGACCTCTCCTCCTTTCTTTTCTAAATCAAGATAAAACATAATGGTTTAGACAGTTAGTCGGCAAAATTAAAGAAATGAGAGGTTATTATTATTTATTTTGCCTATTATTTTTAGATCCAACGATAGAATTCTTGCTTTTTCTTCGCATATTTCTTTTAGTTTTTGGGCTGTTATTCTACTTGACCCTTGTATTCTTGCTCTTATTCACCTAAGGTCAATTGATTTTGACGTGAGAATTTGCCTTATGGTGTACGGACAAAAAGCTGGACTGACGGTAAGGAGTTCAACGTGAGTTATACAACGGAACAGATCCAGCACGCATTAGAGATCTATGAGCAGTATCAATCAGTGGGAAAAGTCATACAAATCTTGGGTTATCCAATTAGGCAAACGCTATATTCCTGGATCAATCAATATCAGGCCTCCATCGATACACTGGAGAGGCGGCCGTATAAACAGATCAATCAAAATTGCCCTGCTGATGTCTCTGTCAAATTGGCCACTTTGAAACGTTGCTTTGAAGAGGGTGAATCGATCACCAAAGTAGCAGGTGAAATCGGTTATACTAGAATGACGATTTACAAGTGGCGGCGGATCTATCTGCAGGAAGGAAACATTGGACTTATGAATAAACGCAAGGACCATATACCGCGTGAGCCTCTGGAGCAAGAGCAACCCACTAATCCTCCTGATGAAGCGAACATCGAAGAATTGAAAAAGCAAATTAGGGATCTGCAGATGGATGTTGATATTTTGAAGGAGGCTATGAACATCCTAAAAAAAAGACCGAAGCTTGGACCTGAAAGCCCTGAAGAACAAAGAAAAGTATGACTTGGTTCACGCCTTAAGCCCACAATATAATCTTCATGAACTTTGCGAGCGACTCCAGTTGAAGCGTAGCGCTTACTATTATCAGGCTGCCCGCTCCATGTCGGCTAAAGGCTGCTCGCCAGATAATGCCGCCTGTGAGGGCTTCTTTGGCTGCTTTAAGAATGAGTTTTTCTCTGGCAGGAACTTTCAGAACTATACCCTTGAAGCGTTCACGACCTATTTGGACAACTGCCTGCAAGTGAAGGCAGCCTAGGAAATGGCATAGTCCAGCTTTTTGTCCGCCCCACTAATCCCTTAGTGACAGCGAATTATCAGTTTTTGACGAAAATTATGTAATTTCCAGCGATTTTGGCGCAAAAAACAGCAACTAATCTATTTCTTAGGACAATATATCGTAGGTATTGTATAGATAGCATAAGTTCGCATTCATTATATGCGATTTTATGTGCCAATCGCACAGATTTTATCTTTAAAGACTACATTTACTTCAGAAATCATCCTTATCGTCCCTACAAATTCCCTAAGTTCAATCAAAAGGAGACTAAACCATGAAACTTTCGTATAATGAAGCAACCTGTATGCAACGGTCCAGCGTCAAAACTGATATTTTACTCTGTGAAAAACATGGATACGATCTGATCGAGCTGCGACTTGACATGCTCAAAGAGTATTTGCAAACCAACACACTGCAAGATCTTTCAAAGCTGTTTAACTCACTTCATATTAAGCCGTTCGCATTGAATTCAATCGAGAACATCAACTTCAACACAAAACAGTCTTGGGCGGAGTTAGTCGATTTATTCAAATTCGCTTGTGAAGTCGCGCAGGCGATTCAAAACCCATATATCGTGATTGTTCCAACTGTTACGGAGGAGCGTTCAAAATACAATGAAAAGGACGTATTTGACGACAGTGTGGAGTCCATCTCCTCATTATTGGAAATCGCTCGCCCTTATGGAGTCAAGCTCTCTCTCGAACCGATTGGCGATCGCCGCTGGGTATGCAACAGCATGCGTCAGGCTTACGAGATCGTCCAATATATGGACGACGATGATCTCGGTCTTACAATTGACGCGTTTAACGTATATTTAGCAGATAAATGCGCTGACATTGAATTTTTAAATGGCATTGACCTTAAGAAGATTTTTATCTATCACATTGACGATTGTGAAGATTTGCCATTGGGAATTTTGGATCACTGTCATCGCTTGATGCCGGGTGATGGTATCATTCCGCTGACTCGGTTCAGTCAGATCCTGAAAGGAAAAGGCTATACTGACGGCGCAAGTATTGAACTGTTCAGACCCGAATACTGGGATCAAGACCCCGAAGTCATCATCAAAATGGGTGCTGAAAAGGCAAAGCCTTATCTATAACCATTCATTGGTGTCCTCCGTGATCATATGTGAGGCAAATCAAATATATTAGAAAGGAAAGTATCATGATTCAATATTGGGCAAGAGTGGATCAGTCCAGAGTGCTGGCAAACAAAAACGATGTGATTTTACGTTTTGTCACTAAGAAGAATGAAGATGATTATAAAAAATTTATGCGCACAGATCATCGACACAGTGATTTTATGGAATTGACTTTGGTTCTTGAAGGCGAAGGGTACTACTCTATCAACGATCGAATTTATCCAATTAAAAGCTGCGATTTAATCATTTGCAATGTCAATACAAATCACAGTGACGTGATAGTTGAAAACAGCAACCTGACAGCGATCTGCCTTGGCATAGCCAATGTCAAGATCAGCACTCTACCGGAAAATACGCTGATTGAGGAAAATGTTAACCCGATACTTTCCTTGTCTGAATCAGAGTATATTCGAGTCAATCATTTCTTTGTCACTTGCTTCAACCAGCTGTCCAACCGTAACATTTATGCTGAGGAGCTATGTAACTCTTTGATATCCGGGTTGTTAATCACAGTATTACAAATTATGAATGACGTCAGTCCGGAACTAAGCTATCGAAAAGAAAATCCTCTGCTCACCAAAACATTAGCTTATATCAACCATAATTTATATGAAAATTTGAGTCTGGAAAAAATCGCCGATGAGTTATTCGTCAGCAAATATTACATGTCACACTTTTTCAAGGCCCAAACCGGTTATACGCCTTTGCAATATATCATGCGTAGGCGCATCGGGGAAGCACAAAGTCTGTTGTTGTCCACTGACCTTTCGGTCACCGAGATCGCTACGAGAGTTGGGTTTAACAACTCTAATCAATTTTATGTGCAGTTTAAAAAGTACATTGGAATTTCTCCGAGTCTTTATAAACAACACTATAGTAGTAAATGATAATATTAAAGAATTGGAGTCATTCAAGCAGATGACTCCAATTCTTTTAGTCAAGTCGCAAATGTTAGTCTAAATTCACCTTTCAGTGATGATTGCCTATGCGGCTTTTTCCGGCTTCTTGCGTAGCGCCTATGTTTGGCAGAATAGAAACCATCCGGCGGGGGTGCGGACATATTTTTGGATATTTTAGGCCGATTGTGCTAACCGCCGACGATACTCGAATGGGCTTAGCCAGCCAAGCGATTGCTTGATTCTTTCCTCATTGTACCAGTGAATATACCGGTCTAGTTGATCGATAACAGCTTCAATGGTCACGCCCAGCCAATTCCTTCCATAGAAAAACTCAATCTTGAGGCGACCGAAGAAACCCTTACAGGCAGCGTTATCAGGTGAACAGCCCTTATTGGACATGGATCTTGACAGCTGCGCTCTTCCATTAGTTGAATCCATCTGGTCCAGCGGTAGTGGCTTCCACGGTCGGAATGGATCAATGGACACTCATCAGGATCGAGTGTGTCGATTGTAGCTGTCAGCATGGAGTTAGCCAGCTCGGCTGAGCGGGTCTCCTGATACTTATCTGGCTTGGTTTGCGCAGTCAGCTGTAATAGTTAACTACTACGGGGCAGCTCCAGTGTCTTCAGCAGGTGATTTGGAGATGCTTCCCTGGTCCCTCTGATAATATCAACTTGTCTCTTTGTCGTGCTTGGCATAGCCCAGATCAGTTTCCAGCTCTGCCTCCATCATCGTCTCGATCGTGCCACCAACGAGATCTTTTAGAGCATCTTTAATGTCGTCAGTTCTCTGGATGTCGTAGGCTTCTATGAATCCCTGTAGCCACCCTTACGGTAGTCGGTCCGATTTTCGTTCGCGTCTGGCCATTGTTCTGTCCTCCAACTCTATTTTACCAGCTGATGGACTTACACAAAGATACTTATACTCTCATGCCCACTCATGAAAGAGGACAGTTTCGCACACAAATGCGGAACTGTCCCCTCAGGAAATATAATAAAAATTGCTTGATTGTCTTTTATTCGTTCTCAATCAAGACTTTTTGTCCAGTCAAGTGTGATTCTGTCGCTGCCAGCGCAAGTTTGAGACCGATATAGCCATCGAAAGCATTTACTTTCGAAGCTTCACCGTTACGTACTGAATCAACAAAGGCTTGAATTTCTAGTTCATATGCATCTTTAAAACGATCTAGAACCCAATTTGACATATCGACTGTAATCTTCTCATCACCAACTAAAGTATATGGCGTTAGTTGGTTTTGGCCGACAAATATGCTTGATTTTTTACAAACAACTTCAGTTCTCACATCATAAACATTGCAGGCATTGCGTGATATCTCAATCATCCCTAAATTGCCATTGGCAAACTTCAGCAATATCTGCCCATCATCAACATCATTCAGCTCTTTAAGATACTCATGTTTTAATACGGCACCTTGCGCATAGATTTCAACAATTTCCGATCCCATCAACCAGCGCGCCACATCCAAATCATGGATGGCCATATCTACAAACAATCCTCCTGACATGGGAACATATTCCGGAGGTGGTCCGTTCGGATCACGTTGACAATCATGCAGGTAGAGAGGATCACCGATCTCGCCAGACACAATCAGTTCTTTGGCCTTCGTGTGTCCCGGATCAAAGCGTCGCATATATCCAATTTGGATAAAGTGATTTCGCTCTTGAACCATATCAAGAATTATTTTTGCTTCTTCAAGTGTATAGGTAATTGGTTTTTCACAAAAGATCGGTAAACCAATCTCAATCAGTTCTTTCAAAATTTCGAAATGAGTCTGCGTTGGAGTGGCAACCACCACAGCGTCCAGCTCTACTTCTTTCAACATATCTCTATAATCAGAAAATGCGCTGACCTTAAAATCATTCTGTGCTCGTTTTAGAGTCTTTTCTGAAGGATCAGCAATGCCTACTAATTCCGCGCCAATCGCTTTTCTAATATTGGCCGCATGTTGGTAGCCCAACCTACCCAAACCAATGACGCCAACTCTTAAATCTTTTTCCATTCTTTTTCTCCAAGTAACCTTTCGCTTTCATCAAGGATCTATCAGTTTTAGGGTAATGGAGAACTCGCTAGTGAATTCTCCATTTTCCTCATCTCTTATTGACCAGCTTCTGCCATGCGTGTATCGATATCAGCAGAGAACTCTTCAATATTGTCGGAATCCACAATAATAAAGCCGTTTGCGATATTTTTATCTACAGTCTTACCTTCGATCAATTCAATCGCTGTTTTTACACCTAAATAACCTTCATCTATCGGTTTTTGTGCCAACGAAGCGGTTAATTCACCGGCTTTTATAGAGTCGAGGGCACCAAATGAACCATCAAATCCCATTGTCATGACTTCATCTTCTAATTGCTTACCTTTGATGGCTTGATATGCGCCCAACGCCATCTCGTCATTAGTACAATAAACAGCTTTTACGTCAGGATGGCTTTGCAGAATATTCTCCATAACATTGACCGCTTTGCCACGATCTGAATCGGCAGGTTGCACTGCGACAACGTCCATGCCCGCTTCATTAAAAGCTTCTTCGGCTCCATCGGCTCTTAAATCATGTGAGGTTTGACCAACCAGGCCACGAATAATCGCAACTTTATCTCCCGGTTGCAACTGGTTCGCTAAATACTCACCAGCAGATTTTCCCGCTTCGCGGTTATCTGTACCGATAAAAGAGTCATACAAAGAGGTGTCGTCAGTATCAAGAATCGCATCAATCAAAACAACTGGAACCCCTTCATCCTTTGCGTATTCAGTTGCCTTAACAAGGACTTTTGGCTCATTCGGAGCCAATACGATCGCCGCAACTTTGTTATTCACAGCGTCTTGCACCATATTGGACTGACCAACTGAATCTGACTCTGAGTTGGGTCCAACAACAGTGACGTCATAACCAAACTCGTTTCCTGCCAGTGTCGCGCCAGCTTCAACCATATGCCAATAGTCACTGTTAGCTGCCATCAAAATAACAGATATCTTTTTGTTTCCAGAGGGTATTTCCGCAGCAGTTGTTTTATCAGCCGCTTCAGTGGTTTCACCCGATGCCTCTGTTTGAGCCGTTGTTTTTTCCGTATCTGCCGACTTGCCACAGGCACTAATTCCAATTAACAAAAACGTAGCAGCAATCAGTCCAGATAATATTCTTTTACTCAATTTCATAATTCACCTCCATGTAAAACAGTATCCAAAATAATATTTTTGATCCCAATTTTTTCTGTGCGCCACCACCTTTCCTACTCCTACACTTGATAGCGTTAATTAACTATTTTCAGTGAGTTGTGGATTTTTTTGTTTTCTCTTCACTCCGGAAAAAGCTCCACTCCTTATTACATCAATAAATACAGCAACTATAATAACAGCGCCAATAACAACAGTTTGAATATCAGCATTAACGTTCAATAGGTTGAGACCATTACGCAAAACTGCAATAAGCAATACACCGGACAGCGTACCTGACACAGTACCTTTTCCACCGAAGAAACTTGTCCCACCAATAATTACTGAGGCGATTGCGTCATTTTCAAGTAATAATCCTGAAAGTGGATATGCAGAATCAGTTCTACCAGCTAGAATAATGCCACCCATCGCAGCCGTGATCCCGCTGATCACGTAGACAATGGTACGAACAAAATTGACATTGATCCCCGATAGTTTAGCTGTTTCAATATTTCCACCAACTGCATAGATATGCCGACCCAAAGGTGTATAGTTAAGGAAAATAGCAAAAATCGCAAACATAATGAGCATCAAAACAAAGCTGACTGGAATTTTGCCCAAAAAAGAAGCTCGATTATTACTTAAAAATCCACTGCCCGCCCAAGTAATGATAAGAGGAAGACCGGCAATTGGAGTTGCACCGGTTATTACAAGACTCAATCCTTTGAAGATATTCTGCGTACCCATAGTGGAAATAAATGGATGCGGAAGTTTGCAAGCAGTTAACAGCAATCCATTAATGAGTCCTAGGAATGCTCCAACAACAATCGCCATCAATAGAGAAATTAAGGGATGCACGCCCAGCTTCACAGCCAATGTGGCCATTACCACGGAGGAAAGGGTCATCGTAAAACCAACAGAAAGATCAATTCCCGCGGTCAGGATACACACCATCATTCCGAGAGCCAAGAAACCACTATACGAAGCTTGTCCAGCAACACTTAAGAGGTTACTTACAGTAAGAAAATTCGGGTTGGCTATGGCAAGAAACACACACATCAACACCAACGCCACTACCGGTCCCGCTTTACCGACAGCCTGTTTAATCGATTCAAGTTTGGTCTTTTTCTCAAGATTATTGGTCACTTTGTCTTCCTCCTGTTGCCAATGTCAAAATCTTTTCTTGATCTAAATCAGAGTCGTTATCTAAAACACCTGTTAATTCACCTGAGTAAATAGTCATTACTCTATCACTCATACCAATTATTTCTTCAATTTCTGAAGAGACCATTATAATTGAGTCACCACGTTCTAAAATAGAGTTCATAATATTGTAGATTTCAATTTTTCCGCCGACATCAACACCTTTGGTTGGCTCGTCAAATATGAAAATGCGACCATTTGTAAGCAACCATTTCAAAATTACAATTTTCTGTTGATTCCCACCTGAAAAATTCCGAACTTCTTTGTCAAGTTGCATAGGACGAAGATCAAGTTTCGTTGCAACATCTTTTACTGCGGTATAGCATTTCTTATTATCAATTAAGCGCAAGGAATTTTTATAGTTATCAAAATTTACAACTGTACAATTAGTTACAACATCGTGAATTAAGAACAAACCATCTTCTTTGCGATTTTCGGAGATTAAAACTATCTTCTGTTTGATAGCATCTCTCGTATTATTAATACTTACCGGTTTTCCATCGATAGATATTTCTCCATCGATTAACGGATCCGCACCAAAAATTGCGCGTACCAACTCAGTTCTTCCCGCTCCAATAAGACCAAAAATGCCTAGCAGTTCACCGCGATGTAAGTCAAAACTAATCCCTTCAAATTTTTCGCCTGTCAAATTCTTACATGACATAAGGGGTTCACCAATGTTTGACGTTCTCGGAGGATATTTTTCAGCCAAACTTCTACCGACCATCATCTTGATGATCGAAGCCTCAGACAGTCCCTCCACTTGAAGCGTCTCGCCTGAGTTTTTGCCGTCTTTTAAAACAGTCACTCGATCGCCAACTTGTTGACCTTCAGCTAGCTTGTGTGTCACAAATAGTATTGAAACACCATTCTTCTTTACTTCAATCATCAACTCAAGTAGCGAATCGATTTCCGTACTGCTCAGACTGGAAGTAGGTTCATCCATAATTAATAGCTTCGCTTTTCTAGACAAAGCTTTCGCTATTTCAACCAATTGTTTTTGACCAACCCCCAATGCCGACATTGGTAGGTCAACATCAATTCCTTCCAGGCCTACTCGCTTCAAAGATTCTAGAGCAAGGCGGCGCTCCGTTTTCCAGTCAATAAAACCGTTCTTTTTAATCTCATTTCCGAGAAACATGTTCTCGGTCACGCTTAAACACGCAACATTGCTTAATTCTTGATAAATAACCGCAATACCATGTTTATAAGCATCCTGAACCGAGTTGACGTGCAATGGTTCGCCTTTCCAATACATCTCTCCTTCATCGGGCTTATTGATGCCAACGATAGTTTTAATCAACGTGGACTTTCCAGCCCCGTTTTCTCCCAACAATAAATGGATCTCACCTTCCGCAATGGAGAAATTAACTTTATTTAAAGCTATTACTCCTGGAAATTTCTTTGTCACACCTTTCATTTCAAACAACGGTAAACCACTCATTTACTTTCTCTCTTTCGCTTTGTAGCTTCTGTTAACTTAATAAAAAAAAGAGATCTGAAATGCCTTTGGTACAATAGTTTCACCACAAAACAGGTACCTCCCTAAGGAAAGGAGCAAATCAGATCTCATGAAAAGTATACCATCTAATCTAACTTGTCCCCGCTGTTTCTCTAAAAGCCTTTACCACTTCGGTAAAGATAAAAAAGGTAATCAGAAGTTCCAGTGTCGCAATTGCATGAGACAATGGGCACCTGCCAGTAAGAATAAGAAGGAAGATTTTCAAAGAAAGTACCCTCCTTGTCCTAAGTGTGGTAGGGCTAGCTTCCTGCACCATGACTACAAGCTGTATTCCAACTTTCGTTGTGGAGACAAGAAGTGTTACCACTCTTTCTTTGTTGTAAAGCTGGTTGAAATTCCATCCTGCTCGTCTAAAGTTATTCCGCTAGAGCAGTTCACAATGAAACGAATGCGTCATCCTTTCCATCTTGTTCTAACGGCTCTCATCCATTACTTTATTGGCAATTCCACCTTGAGAAAGGTTTCTGAAACACTTCGACTCGCACACAACATTGAGGTGTCTCATGTCACAATCTCTAAGTGGTGTAAACGCTTCGCGCCTGCTCTCCTAGCGGCAGCTGAACCTTACAAGAAGCAGATCAACCTAGCTGACTCTGACGAATGGCATTTTGACGAAACCTACGTGAAGATCAAGGGCAAATGGTATTATCTCTGGCTTGCCATGGATTCTGAAACAAGGATGATTCTGGACTTTCATCTGTCACCAACCAGAGATACTACGTCCGCCTACTCTCTCATTCACAGCTGTCAGGAGCAGTTTGGCAATCCACAAAGCATGTTCGTCACAGACAGATATCCCGCTTACCAAAGAGCGTTCGATCACCTTGCTCCCTGTGTTGAGCACCAGCTCGTCGAAGCGTTCTCTGATGATATTTCCAACAATGTCATGGAAGCGTTTAATGGCCAGTTTAAGGCTTGGTATAAGGCTAAAAGAGGCTTTGACTCTTTTGAGTCTGCTAACATCCTGATTGCGCTTTATATCTTCTTTTACAACTACATCAGACCGCACCAATCTCTCTTCAACTGGACTCCAGCTCAGGTTGCCGGGGCACAGTACCAAGAAAAACAAAGGAGAGCCTGTCTTCTGATTGCTTAGGCATATTCAGTTCTCAAAGTTCAATTGAATCTCTTTCGAGATTTCTTTCGCATGTCCGGATTTTATTCTTTCGCTTTCCTTACATGCTTTCTTTGTGCTATCTTCTTTTCAACTGGTGAATCCTTAAGTTTCTTCTGAATCTTTGTTCGCCAATTGCATTTCAGATCTCTTGTCTCTCATCTTTAATTAACAGAGCCGCTTTGTACATACGTATCTCGCTACTTTCATAAATATTCAAATACACTTATCAGAAAAAAATGGAATTAATTTGATTCTGTAAGTCCAACTGTTGTTAGAATGCCAGGATTATGTATCCATAACTATAGTTTTATTGTTCTTTTAGAACAAATTGTAGTTTGGGTTATCGCAATATTGCTATTATTTGCGATTTACAGCAGATTTTTCAAAGGATGATGAAATCGTCACTCGAAGATGAATTTACACCAACATTTGGGACTTGACTTTATCATCCACAATTGTGAACTGATAACGAGTATGGTGCACATAAGTATCACCAGCTTTTAAGACTGCACTCGGAAAATTATCATGGTTGGGAGCATCCGGAAATAGTTGAGTTTCCAAACATAAAGAAGGATACGCTCCCCTTGGTTTTCTTAATCTGCCAATTTCATTCGGCCCGAGGTTTTGCCCGGTGTAAACCTGTATCGCCGGCTGATCGGTAAACACACTCATAATCCTGCCGGTTTCAGCATCCATCAGTTTTCCCACCAGCCGAAACCCTTCACCATTTAAAATCAGATTATGATCGTATCCTCTTGTTTGCTTCAAATCATGATCTTCAATATCCGTCCCGATCCGTTTAGGGACACGAAAATCCAACACGGTGCCACTCACACTGCTTATTTCCCCTGTAGGAATCAATTCATTGTCGACCGGTGTGTATTGATCGGCGTCTAAAAAAAGCAAATGATCTGTTACCCCGGGCGCGTCCGGATTCAAATTGAAATACGTGTGGTTGGAGAGATTGACAATCGTATCTGCTCCGGCTGTCGCTCGATAAATAATGTCGACGGCGTTATCATTCGTCAGACGATACTGTATTTCCACATCAAGATCACCGGGATACTTTTCCTCCCCGTCCGGACTGTGGTATTTGAAAATCAGCGCGTCTTTTATTATCTCTCCCCGCCACACTCGCTTGTCAAATCCCATAAAACCGCCATGAAGATGATTCATTCCATCATTGGTATTCAGTTCGTAAGACTTGCCATTTAACGAGAATATCCCTTTGTCAATGCGGTTCGCGAATCTGCCGACCGTGCTCCCAAGAAAGGCTGTCCCTCTAAGATAGTCGTCGATGGAATCCATCCCCAACACAACGTCAGATATTTCCCCATGCGCATCGGCCGTCGAAAGAGCTACAATGGCGGCCCCATAGTTTGTGACCGTCATTCGGCTGCCATGTTGATTTAAAAAATGATAGTAATAGATGGACCCCTTGTCCGTCTTCTTCGCCAATTTCCTCACAATCATCTGTTCACTCACCGCGCACCTCATCATTTCAAGCAACACCACTTGCCAGGTCCTAGGGCATCCGTCTCAATTTTACTCAGATAGAGTCTGATAAAACTGACGCAAAGCGGGATACAGCTTTGCGTATTGTCTGTAGCGCCGCTCGTATCGTTCCACAAAAACCGGATCCGGCACAAACTCGTCAGCTCGATCCGTCTCACCATCACGAGCGACACTCAAGTGCGCCAACCTCTTCTGAACATCTTCGACTGACACGATCACTCCCTTACTCCACATTGCCAAAAATACAGCGCCCAACGCCGGCCCTTCCTGGATAGCCGGTTCAACAATTTTGAGATTCAGAACATTCGCCAAAATAGTTTTCCAAATTTGACTCTTCGCTCCACCACCGGTTATTGTGGCTTGGTTGACAATCAGCCCTTGCTCTCGCGCAGCCTCCAGACAATCTCTCAAGGCAAATGCCACACCCTCAAAAATCGCTTGTTGAATCGCCACACGGTCCGTCTGCATCGACAGCCCAATCAATCCGCCACGAACCTTCTCATCGTTCAAAGGCGACCGCTCTCCCATCATGTACGGCATATAGAACACTCGGTTCTCTCCCAAACGTTGGTTCGCCTCGGCGGCGATCACCCGGGCGTCCTCATCATATGGACTTTGCAAAATATCTTCAATCCACCAGCGATTGCATGAAGCCGCCGATAGAATACAACCCATGACATGGTATGTTCCGTCCGCGTGACAAAAGCTGTGCAGCTCCGACTGCCTCATCGGAATAAACTGTTCACTGCTGATGAACAATGTTCCGGACGTTCCAATCGACAAATTGCAACGTGCATCTCCCATCGTCCCCGTGCCGATGGCGGCGGCCGCGTTGTCGCCCGCGCCGGCGGCCACGACACAGTCAGTGGACAGTCCCAGCTCTTGTGCGACGCTCGGCAAAACCACACCAACAGACTCAAAGCTTTCATAGAGCGTAGGCATCATGGTTTCCTCTATCCCACAAATCTCCAACATCGCGTCGGACCAGCGCCTATTTTTTACATCCAGCAGTAACATTCCCGACGCATCCGAATAGTCTGTGGAAAACCCGCCGGTAAAGCGATGTGCCAGATAGTCTTTGGGCAACAATATATGCCGGATTCGAGAAAAGTTTTCAGGCTCGTTGTCTTTTAGCCAAAGAATCTTCGTGGCTGTAAAACCCGCGTATGCGATATTGCCGGTTTCCCGAATCAGAAAATCAGTACCCACTGTGTTGTTCAGATAGTCGACCTGGCGGGTGGTTCGTCCGTCATTCCAAAGAATAGCCGGGCGAATGACCTCCTGTTCCTTATCGAGCGCGACCAGACCATGCATTTGTCCACCAAACGAAAGCGCGGCGATATCCTTCAAGGGATAATCCATGCCGATCGCGCTGATGCCACGCGTCACCGCCTTCCACCAATCGCGGGGGTTTTGCTCTGACCATCCATCCTTTGGATACATAATCGGGTATGATTCACTGTGCGCACAAAGAATATTGGCTTGTTCGTCACAGAGCAAAAGCTTGACAGAGGAAGTTCCAAGATCGATTCCCAAATACAACATAAGTCGCACTCTCCTTGTAAAGCGAGCCCGGTGGGCTCGACAGGTACTTTAAAAAATTCGGATGGCCATTTATCGACCATCCGAACGTAAATAAGACACATGTCAGCCAAATAGTATTGAATTCAAAATTGTTTCCAGGTATTCTTGTCGCCCACTCGACAAACGCGGCTCGCCGACCTCGATCACGTGGCGCTCCAGTTCTTCTAAACTGGTGTTTTCATTGACAATTCGCTCACCGATGCCTGACTGGTAGCTGGCGTAACGCTCCGCCACAAAATCATCAATCCGCCCATCGTCTATCATCGCCTGCGCTTTGATCAGGCCGAGAGCAAACGCGTCCATGCCCAAAATATAGCCAAGCGCCAGGTCGTCAAACTCAAAAGATGCGCGGCGTACTTTTGAATCGAAATTTAATCCTCCGGTTGTGAAGCCACCCGCTTTCAAAATCTCAAACATGGCCAGCGTCGTGGTATAGACATCTGATGGGAATTGATCGGTATCCCATCCCAACAGCAGATCGCCCTGGTTGGCATCGACTGATCCAAGCGCGTCATTGATCGCGCACACCCTTAACTCATGTTGGAAGGTATGCCCTGCCAAAGTGGCGTGGTTGGCTTCAATATTGAGTTTGAAGTCTCCCAGCAGGTCGTATTTTCTTAGGAAAGCCAAAACGGTCGAGGCGTCGAAATCATATTGATGCTTGGTTGGCTCTTTCGGTTTGGGCTCCACATAGAAGCAACCGGTAAAGCCATTCGCCCGGCCATAATCTCTGGCCATTTTCATCAAGCGGGCCATGTTGTCCAACTCCAGACCCATGTCGGTGTTGAGCAAGGTCTCATAGCCTTCACGTCCACCCCAGAAAGTATAGCCCTCACCGCCAAGCAGAATGGTGGCGTCGAGCGCGTTCTTGATTTGAGCGGCCGCCCAGGCAAATGCGTCGGCGCTGCAGGATGTACCCGCTCCATGCATAAATCTTGGATGACCGAAACAATTTGAGGTGCCCCACAAGCACTTAATGCCGGTCTTATCCATTTTGGACTTAATATAATGAACAATCGTAAAGAAATTCTCGCGCGTCTCAACGAAATCAGCTCCCGCGGGGGCGACGTCGGCATCATGAAAACAAAAATACTCAATGCCGAGCTTTTCCATCAATTCAAAACCCGCGTCAACCTTGGCGTGCGCGATCTCCATCGGATCGGTCAACCCACCATATGTTCGGTCCATCGTCTCTGAACCAAATGGATCGCCGCCACCCGCACACAACGTATGCCACCATGAAAGAGAAAACTTCAGATGCTCTTTCATTGGTTTACCACCGACCAAACGGTCAGCGTCATAATAACGAAACGCATAGGGATTTTTTGTCTTCGTGCCTTCGTACTTCACTTCAGGTACGTTTGGAAAATAAGTTGTCATGATAACCTCCTAGTTTATGTTTGCCGACTGATTTTGTTTACCGACTGAACCCTGTACTACCTAACTGCTTATCGCTATTTCATTTTATGAATGAATCAATCTAACCAATTGGACCTAAATTAGATGATGGTATAATCAAAATAAGATATACCAGTATGGAGGTTAGAATGCCGGAATTCGAAACGATCGTACACCCCAAACATCCATTTACAAAAGCTTTTATCAATTCTATTCAAATCCGTGACTGGCACTGGCATCAAGATTTTGAATTGATCTTGCTTCTAAATGGCGGGATCACCATTCAAACCCTGCATGAAATCATTGAAATGCGGGAAGGGGACTTTTATTTATTGCACCCCCGCGACATTCACCGCATAACCGGCCCATCGCTGGAAAATCATGTTGGCTTGGTCCAAATTGACGCCAACTTTTGTACTGCCTATTACCCGTCATTTCATAGAATTCAATTTTTGAATCCGTTTATTCCAAATCATTATATTGATCAACCGGCCGAACTGATCCGGGAAAGCATGCTCGCCCTACTTCGTGATTCGAACCGCGTCGAACAAAACCCGTTAAAGCACATGGCCCAAATCAATTTATTATTTTACGGTTGCTACGAATTATTCGCGATCGATACCACAATTGAAAAAGACTATCTTTCTCTTACACAAAAACAAGAGCGTGTGTGCTTGATCTTTGATTACCTGCAAAGCCACTATGATCAATCAGTCACATTGGCGGATTTGGCAAATCACATCGGTCTTGATCAAAGTTATTTATCGCGCTACTTCAAGCAAACCTTTCAAATCAGTTTCCGCGACTATTTAACCAAAATGAGGTTGAACCGTGCGGAGTTCTTGCTGCTGCATTCAGATCGCAGTATCACCGACATCGCCTATGACAGTGGTTTCTCAGACCTGCGCACATTCAACAAACAGTTTCAGTCTGAGTATCAAAGTGCCCCTAAAGAGTTTCGCTCACTTCTTGGAAAGCCTACACTTACAAGCGCGGACTCGACCGGCACCATCGAGATCTATCTTCCGCCGGAGGATCATCCGAGGATTGTGCAAGACTTTGTCCGGCGAAATTCAAGTCCTCCAACAACCGCTGACTCAAGCGCCATTTCAAACTTTGAAGCGTGACTGTCGATCTGACAGCGTCGATCAATCTTGCAGCGTCGATCAATCTTGATTTCATTATACGGTCAGGATAATCGGTCGGCTCGTGCTGTTTTGACTTAATTTATTGGAATCAATGACTTTTGAGCGGAGAAAAATCCTAAACAGGTCCGAAGATTAATGTATCCAACCCAATCCTCAACACAAAAAACCACGAAACCCCATTCGATTCCGTGGCATTAATTCTTATAAGGAGACCGGATCTCCATTAAATTCATTCCCTAAAGTACAAAAGCCGTCAGGATATGTCTGGACGGCTTTTGTACTTGGCTTCCTACGCCAAAACGAATACAATCCAAGCGAAAGGTTCAAAAGGTGCAAAAGGTGCATTCTGATTCTGTAGCTTTACAGAAGTATTTTTCCATTATTTTTCGCAATTTTTTGAGTATTGGGTCCAACTTTTGCTTGCTATTTCTTCTTCACCAATATTAAACTCTTGAGCACTTCCAAAGCTTCACGATATTTAACAGAGCGGAAATTCGGAAAAGCTCGGAAAAGTCTCGTGTTCTGGATTTTATTTAAAGAAAAAAGAGTTTCGTTTTGCACATTATTTAACCCACTTTCCTCTAATAGGTCTGTCATATCCACTTCTTCGACGCACTTGATTTTCCTGCGAAAAATCTTGTTAATTGTCGTTTGTATATCTTTTAGTTGTTGATTTAACCACATAAGGTGACGTAAGGTGGTATTCAGATCCCAGATTATTAAGAAAAACAAAACCCCCGCTAATGCCACTTGCAACCGTTCCGGCACTTGCGCAGTCAGCTCCGAAATGAGCGGATGTAACACTTTGATTAATATAACTGATAAGACACCAAAAACCATCGCTCCTAATAGACAAATGCGACCATTTAGATTGAACCGACGATTTGAGTAATCCCACCACTTTGAATTAAAGAGCTTTTCAAGTAGAACAGAAGTAATATATTCGACCGTACAGGTTAAAAGCATTCCTAGAAAAAATAAAATTAAAACGTTTTCAGTCTTTTGATATAGGAACAGAATGCATACCAAAGCACCAAATCCATACACAGGACAAACCGGTCCTTTTAAAAAACCGCGGTTTATGAATTTCTTCTGACTTATAGAACATATGGAAGTCTCATATACCCACCCCATGAAACTGTATCCAATAAACCACAAAAACCATTGAATGACCACCATCATATCAGTATCCTTTTTAGACTTTAACAGAGACAACCGTTGATGCTTGTTCAACATCAACGGTTGTCATTAGAGGCGAGATGATCATATCTAATCAGTTGATATAACACTGACATTTTTTTCTTGCTGGGTATCTACCCCTGAGCGGGTGGAGTAATCGTGAGTTTCACTCCAAATACGGTCTGCAGTCGGCGCCCATTTTTCTGCTGTAGCCACACACTTTTCACAAAGCTCTTCAACATTTTCCGGCTCAGAATAATCTGTGGACCTTGCGCCGGATGCTTTAACTATTGCCGTCAACCTGTCCGGATTGTCAAGCAACGGGCAAGGCCTTAACATGTTTTCATTAAAAGGCTGGTTTTGACGGTATTGCATGAACAAGGGAGATTGCAGAGCCTCAAGAATAGTATTATCTCTTATGTTGGAATCTGAATAATGAATGAATGCGCAAGGCTCTATATCTCCTTTTGCATTGATGTGTAAATACCTGCGTCCTCCAGCGATACACCCTCCTGCAAATTCTCCATCATTCCAAAAGTCCATGGTAAACAACGGCTTCGTTTTACGGAAGCCACGGATCTGACGGTACATGAATTCACGCTGTTCAGCGGTAACAAGCAAATCAGTCGGGGCATTTACGCCAACCGGCATATATGTGAAAAGCCAAGCGAACTTTGCCCCTTGGTCAATCAAAAAGTCGATGAATTCTTCGCTGCCGATCACCTCAGTATTGTAACGTGTATAGCAAAGGGATGCACCAAAAATGAGTTTCTTCCGCTTTAGAATCTCCATGGCGCGAATGACAGCTTGATATGTTCCCTCGCCGCGACGCGAATCCGTAGCTTCTTCGAAACCCTCAATACTGATGGCAGGTACAAAGTTTTGAACACGAAGCATTTCATCAGCAAACGCTTCATCAATTAATGTACCATTTGTAAAGGCACTGAATAAACAGTCGTTGTGTTTCTCGCAAAGGCGGATAATATCTTTCTTGCGGACGAGGGGTTCTCCTCCGGAATAGAGGTAAAAATATACCCCCATCTTTTTGCCCTGCTCAATAATTCCGTCCAGCTCTTCATAACTCATAGAAAGCCGGTTTCCATAGTCTGCTGCCCAACATCCTGTACACTTCAGATTACAAGCAGATGTTGGATCCATCAAAATGGCCCATGGAATATTGCAATCATGTTTTTCTCTTTCCGCCTCTTGTATTGGTCCACCTATGAAATTTTCATTTAATATGAAGTTTTCGAAAAAAGCTCTTCTCACTCCAGAGTCTATATCTGTCCACATACTCATAATTAGTTTATACCAGTTACTATCTTTCTCCTCGATCACCTTGCGGATAGCTTTGCGCTGACCCTCCATAGCGTTTTTCTTGGCTAGTCGATCTACCCAATCCATTAGCTTTGGAATATTCTTTTCAGGGTTGGAGTCTAAATATGAATACGCAAACTTCAATCCTATTGATCCAATCGTTTTGTTCATAAACTTGCAACCTCCATTCAGTTTTCTATGATGAAGCTTAGCACGCGATTCACAGACTGTAATTAGACAAAAACAGCATCTGTCAGCATTTTTGACAAATACTGTATTTGTCAATAGTGAGACTTTTCAGCCCAAAGTAATATATAAAAGAACTGGCTATTCAAAATGATTTTATGAAAGGATCCGAATAAATATGGAACTGCAACATAGATTGGTTCGACAAGCAATTGACATTGCCATAAGTAAGGCAATAGATGATATGAAAAGTGACGCAAAGCGCAGTCTCAGAAATCTAATCGATTTAGGTCTGTTTTTTTCAAAAGGTGAAAATCAGATAAACTTTCTTAATACTGCAAAAGAAGTGATTTCCAACCCGACAAATCCTTATCATTCGTTAATTGCAAGAATGGTTGCTGATATAAATAATGAAACCATAAAAAAGGCAGGTTTGAATTTTGGATACAGTTCGCTTATTTATGGCGCAAATAAATTGCGGAAACGGCGAGAAGTTTTTGCGGATCCTCTTCCGTGGCTCCTAATTTTTAATGTATACGAGTCCAGCTCCGAAACTTTTGATCTAATGAAAAAAATCATAGCAGTAGGCCGAAAATCAGGCATTTATAGCTACATTGTATGCCCAAACAAACCACAAGACGTTGAGGCTGTATGTGAAGTTGCACAGTCCTTTGACGACTGCCTGTTTGTAATGTCTTTATCTTCTGAGCAGATTTCGGAGCACTCAGCCGAGATCGTTGGTAACACAATTAATATGATAGTTTCTGTAAAGGTGTCCGGTTCAGAATTTTGCAACAAAAAAGATGAAAATACATTTCATATGTTAAAGAAAAACCATTGTCTTTTTGGTTTTCAAATATCATACAATGATTCGAATATAGAGCAAGTAGCAGTAGCTGAATATATTGACTCCGCTGTTAACTGTGGAAATACCTTTGGGGTTTTCATAGCAGATGAAGGCGCTTCTGAGAAGTGTCAAGCGGCAATGTATAAGTTCGCATGTGAAGTCCGAGGAGTAAATGGACAAGCTCTGATTGCAATAGAGTGGATTCAGGATATGCAATATGTTAGTGAAAGGATTCTATCCGGTGACGGATACATGCAAATGGATTTAGCTGAAGCCGCTTGTAACAAGTACAAAGAAGCTAGAGATACGGTTTTACCTATTTTTCTCTAGACAGCCTAGCATTTACGCCTAAGGAGCGATTCACAGTAGGAATTATAGTTCATCATCTATCAATACTGGTTTCTCGTATATTTTTAATTGCTAAGATGAAAAGTGACCCTATGGTCTGAAGTACAAAGCTTCTCGTTTCTTCATCTATTTCTCGAAGTGCGCCCAGTGCGGCGACTGCTCTTTTGTGCCAGTCTCCAGTCAAATCGTAAACTGTATTTGCTTCTGTCGCCTGGAAGATCTGAAATAGGGTGTTTATGAATAGTTTTCGCTTTTGATCGTCATACAAATTCATCCACTGATCAAGAGTGGCATGCATATAAGTCGCACTTTTTGAGATTGATGGGAGATATAGAAAATCATCGCCGTCGATCAACCACGAGAAAGGATCGTGCTGCATAACCCAGATGCGATTGCTTTTCACAACTGAATATAGTTCTTGGTTGTGTAAAAGCATTCCAATGATTGATGACTGGGGAAGATTTTTGTTGATCCGATCTTCTATCATTAAATACCCAGCACTTTGAAGAATCTCGCCTCTAAACCCAGGCCCATCATGACTGTATATTTGCTCAATTCTTTTTTGAGCTAAAGGAGCACAATTGATTGCGGAATAGACTGCTATGTTTCCCCCCTTGGAGTGGCCACCCACCCTTAATGTCCCTGAAGTTCTACCAGCAACAGCATTCAAATAGTCTACGCCTTCTTTTTGTGATGGAATTGGACTGGTGAATGCCATGTTGAAATCTTCTTTCCAGCCGGTAATAGTTGAATCAGTTCCTCTGAAAGCAATATAGGTGGAACCGTCTACTAGGAAAAATGTAATGGCAGAAAACTGCTTTTCAGTTTCTTCATCAAGCTGATTTCTATAAAATGCCAACACTGTATCACAAAATCGCGGACTATTAACGAACGCCTCAAATAGCTGTTGATTGTTTCTATTGCTGCGGACACCCCGAAACAATGTGTCTAGACTACCCATAGCAGCAACCTGTCGGACAGGAATAAACGACACGCCCTTCGATAAATCCGGCACGACCCCATCAAATCTCATATAAGCGATTTGAGATAATATCAGGCTATCCACTGGACTGAACTCTTTTTCCATAAAGGAGCGTGTTTCACTATTGACATAATCGATTATATTCTTCAAGATTCTGCTCTGCTTTCCGGTGTTATCTCTTTGCACAATTTACAAAATAATTTTTCTAAGGTTTGTTATCTTCCAGCTCGCTTAGAACGCTTCCATCAAACAAGCTACGGATTTGCGAAATATACTCCGAAGGATCTTCTTTCATGCCGTTGTTTGCCCAACGAACAATAAAAGCAACAAAAGCTGTAGAAAAAAAGGAAACGATAAAACCCCATTTTTCTTGATCATACTCTGCGTCAAGCATTCCTTCAATTACGGATATCGTAACAGCACTGATGTACTGATTGAGATAATCCGGAAAAGAATTCTGCCCCACCGTGTTGAGAGCATTTTTGTAAAACGTTTCATTATGTTGCATATAACAACATAAATCTGTTAATCCGTCTGTCCAATGTTCAATGCTTTCATAAGGAGTCATAAATCGAACAGTTTCCGTATAGTAGATCCAATTCATCAGATCATACTTGTCCTTAAAATGGTAATAGAAAGACTGTCTTCTTAATCCGCAGCTGCTTGTAATATCATCTACCCGTATTTTGTTGAAATCTTTTTCTGCCATCAGTTTTTTAAGGCTATCAGCAAGTGCCCGTTTCGTAATGTTCGATTCTGACATTTCGCCTCCTCCTTAAAGCAAGCCTATCCATGAATTGGCCTGCTCAAACAACATTGCCTTCCTTCTTCAGCTTTTTAAGAGTTGAGGTTGTACTCTACCATTCTTGTATTCCAAACAACATCGTAATTTTTAACTATGAAATTGTTCTCTCAGGATGATCCACAGCTGCAGTTTTCTGTTTCTGTTTTTTCACAATAAAGAGATTGATAAACAGTTGCTGCACGATCTGATAAACATTTCCAACAATCCAATAAAGTCCTAGCCCTGCGGGAACAGTAAAGGAAATCATCCCACTCATAATGGGTGAAACCATAGTCATATTATTTTGCATGGATGGCTGTCTCTGAGTTTCATCTTTTTTTGACGTCACTTTCATAGAGTAGCTTACTGAAATATAGGAAGTAATTGCAGCTAAAATAGGAATTAACAACAGGAGATATGTTTCTATGCCAGAAACACCATTGATATAATGACTAGGATCCGATGACGGTATTACTCCAAGATTTATTCCAAGAAAACTCATATTCAATAAATCAGCCGGTTTTAGCAAATCAGATACTGACTTAAGCTTTTCCGGATGATTACTGAAGTAAGTAATAATATTGAGGTCTCTCATCCGCGCAATCTTTTCTGTGCCCTCCGGAATCATTTCATAAAGCTGAGTAATAACTTCGGGGGATTTTCCTAGCATATATTTTAATGGTTGAGAGATAACATAATATAGAGAAAACAATATAGGCATTTGAATCAGCGTTGGAAGACAACCACCGGTCGGGTTCATATTGTTTTCCTGATAGAGTTTCATGATCTCTTCATTTTGCTTTTCTCTATCATCTTTATATTTATTCTGGATCTCCTGCACTTGCGGCTGAATATCTCCCATTTTCGAGCTTGCTTGTACCTGCCTTATAGTAAAAGGTAGCAACAATGTCTTAACTCCAACTGTAAAGAAAACAATTGCAACTCCATAGTTTTGGAAAGCAAGGTTGTCATATGTAAATTTTAGGATGGTTCCCATGGGGATGGCGATGAAATCAAGCATACTCATACATTCCTTCCGAGAAAGGTATTACAGAAGCAAAACATATTTTTAAGTCTGTGCATTTTTTTCCTCAGACCACAAATTTCAACAAAAGCAAAATATTTATCTACTATTAAGACAATAAAACTTTCCTTGTACTTAGGTAGCTTAATTGTTAATGGCCACATATGTTTGGAGATGATATCCTGCTCCAGAGCACATAGGTAGAAATACTCCTTTGCATTTTCCAAAGCAATACGTGGATGGTTTAACCCGTGCAATCCTTCATGTGATCCTTTTTCATGCCAGTCATAAAGGAAAAAATCGTGAAGGAGTCCCCCTCTGGCTGCGCAACGATAATTCAGTTTTATCCGTCTGCAAATCAAATAACTATAGTAGGACACGTAAAGACTGTGCTCCAGACAACTAACTTCGCCATGCTGATTGTAGCCTCTCATAGATCTGACTAATGGGTGATCAATCAAGTCATCTACACAGCTCAAATAGTCTATGTCATCGAAGTAATCCGGCTTCTGTCTTTGCATAGTCACTATTCGATAATTCATTGCTGTTACCTCAATCCCTACATTTTAAGTGCATGATCTAAATTGGTAGTAAGCTTGCAACCAAATCCAGGGGTTCAACAGTGACATTACTATCAGAACTTAGTAACAGTTGAATAGAAGTACCATATAAAGCACCAAGAATTAACTTTGAAACACTGCGTGACGAATAATCAAATTTCCAATTTGACTCGTCTACATCTAACATTAAGTTATTTTCAATAATTTCCGCTAATCTTTCAAACAGACTGTTAACTTTTTCCCGAAAGGACGGTACCCAAAGAGCCTGAGCGGTAAAATCAATAAACAATCTGAAAAGTCTAGGGTTGTCTTGGAGTAATTCCTTAAAAAAGGACATAAGCGCATTAAATTTGTGATTCTTACCCGTTACCGTTTCCAGCTTATGTTCGATCTCACTTAAATACTGGTGAATCATCATGTCCATTACTTCCAAAAACAGGTTCTCTTTGTTTTTGTAATAGTATGTTACTTGACCCAAAGCAACTCCTGCTTCATCAGCTATGTTTCTCATTGTTACAGAAGCATATCCTCTCGCAGAAAGGCATTCAAATGCAGTAATTAGAATTTTTTCGGATGGTCCTGTTTTGCGGGCCCTATGCTGCATAATGCACCTCCAATTTTTCTAGCACGTACGTACGTACTAGATATTAGCAAATTATTTTGCGTTTGACAAGCATTGAACATGCAATTGCTTTTATTGATGCCAATGTAGAAAACAACAATTCGTGTAGAGGACGGCGTTTTGTTTCGCTGCCTTAGTCCCGGCGGACCTGAATGTTCTTATAAGATCTTAAATCTCAAAATTATTGAAGATTAGATATCTGATTACACACCATTATTGTCAATCGGGGGTGCGGACAAATAGTTGGACTGCCGGTAAGGAGTTCAACGTGAATTATACAACGGAACAGATCCAGCACGCATTAGAGATCTATGAGCAGTATCAATCAGTGGGAAAAGTCATACAAATCTTGGGTTATCCAACTAGGCAAACGCTATATTCCTGGATCAATCAATATCAGGCCTCCATCGATACACTGGAGAGGCGGCCGTATAAACAGATCAATCAAAATTGCCCTGCTGATGTCTCTGTCAAATTGGCCACTTTGAAACGTTGCTTTGAAGAGGGTGAATCGATCACCAAAGTAGCAGGTGAAATCGGTTATACTAGAATGACGATTTACAAGTGGCGGCGGATCTATCTGCAGGAAGGAAACATTGGACTTATGAATAAACGCAAGGACCATATACCGCGTGAGCCTCTGGAGCAAGAACAACCCACTAATCCTCCTGATGAAGCGAACATCGAAGCATTGAAAAAGCAAATTAGGGATCTACAGATGGATGTTGATATTTTGAAGGAGGCTATGAACATCCTAAAAAAAGACCGAGGCGTGGACCTGAAAGCCCTGAAGAACAAGGAAAAGTATGACTTGGTTCACGCCTTAAGCCCACAATATAATCTTCATGAAATTTGCGAGCGACTCCAGTTGAAGCGTAGCTCTTACTATTATCAGGCTGCCCGCTCCAAACTGGAGTCAGATCCTCTGGCAGATATTAAAGCAGAGATCAAAGCCATTTACGAGGAAAGCCGGCAAAGCTACGGATATCGACGAATCTGGCTGGCACTTCGGACCAGGGGCATCGTTATCTCTGAGAAAGTGATACGGAGGATCCAGAGGGAGCTGTGTCTCCAACCAAAGAGTAAACGGAAAAGGCGTTATTCATCGTATATCGGTGAAGTGTCTCAGGCACCTGAGAACCTGATTAATCGGAACTTTCATGCGGAAAAACCCAATCAATTATGGCTATCCGATATCTCTGAATTTGCCATACCCGCTGGTAAAATCTATCTGTCAGCTGTTCTTGACTGCTGGGATGGTTGGCTGGTTTCCTGGCAGCTGTCGGAGCGCCCGGATGCTGAACTGGCCAATCAGTCGTTGATTCAAGCCGGCAAAACATTGAGTGGTAATGAGCACCCCGTCGTCCATACTGACCGCGGAGGTCACTATCGTTGGCCAGGCTGGATCGAGATCACAAAACAGTATCACATGACCCGCTCCATGTCGGCTAAAGGCTGCTCGCCAGATAATGCCGCCTGTGAGGGCTTCTTTGGCCGCTTTAAGAATGAGTTTTTCTATGGCAGGAACTTTCAGAACTATACCCTTGAAGCGTTCATGGCCTATTTAGACAACTGCCTGCATTGGTATAATGAAAAACGAATCAAACTGGCTTTCGGCTGTAGCATACTTGAGCATCGAGTAAAGGTTGCGGCCTAGGAAATGGCATAGTCTAGCTTTTTGTCCGCACCCCCATCCGTTTATATAGAAACTTGGGATTTATCTTTGATGACAAATCAAGGCTTGCACTGTCATTGGCAGATTGATCTCTGTGGTTTATGCTGTTAGCCGCTTTCTTGCCAATGTAACAATGATGGATTTATGATTTGATTCATTCATCAATATCTGGAAGGAATTGTATAGGTTCATAATCCACCAACCTATTTTTCGGCCAGTGATTTAGTCTTAAGTAAGGCAAGCTATCCGCTAATACTTCCAACACGAACTCTTCCATAGTCTGATCCGGCTCAAGCTCATTGCCTACCATACTTTCTAGATGCTCATACTCATCATCTGTTACTTTGATCGTTATTGTTTTCATTTTAATTCTCCTTTTCTGTGTCAACTATTAAAATAAGCTAAACAAAAAAAACCTGCAGCTAAAGCTTTATAAAAACTTTAGCCGCAGGGCTACTTTGTGTAATCAAATTTTCTTAACACCGTCTAAAGGAACCCATGAACAAATGCCGTCCGGCCATCCTAGGAGAACCTTGGTTTTTTTTACTTGCGAGATGATGTGTGTCCTTTCTTTCACCCACTTGGGGATGGTTTCTCCCGTCGAATAACAAGAGGCTGAAACAGTCACCTTATCCCCCACTTTGAAAAATGCAGAAACAGGAATCTTCAATTTCTGTCCAGCGTAGATTGTATTCGAGGTCAAAGCGTTTAATAGCTTAATTTCAGGGTACCGGCTTCCATCACCGAGGTATTCCCTCGCAATCTTCCATAAGCTATCACCACTTTTTACAATATGTATGTGTTGGCCTGCGATCGATGTAACTTCCTCTTTTGGGTAAATCTTTGTCCCATCTTCATTAAAGACGAAGTAGCCTTGATTCTCATCTGCTTTTCTCTTTGCGTTAGCAAGGATCTTATAAGCTCCAAGTTGACTTTTATTATCTTCCCAAGACTTTCTCACCCGATAGTAACCCTGGGCGAGCTTTTTAGGAGGTTCGTCAATTTTCGGGTTTTCATCTTCGCCACCTTTTATTAGGAGGTACTTAACGTCCTCCCTGAAATTATCCATGCTCTTTCCAAAGCGTGAAAACCAGTGTCTTGGATCTCCATGGTTGGATGCTAATCCTCTTTGATGCCCCTCATAATGTCCGATAATAACACCGTTTTTTGTTGGGTCTAAATCATAGAGATCGCAAAGATGGGTACAGAGTTCGATCGCCTCTTTATAGACGGCCTTGAAATAACTCTCATTAGTCAAGTCATCCTCGCAAATTTCAAAACTCGTGTGCGTATCGTTGGCTGCACCTCCGGCATGCCAGCCACGATGGTCCCAGGGTAACGTTTGGTAAGTAGCAATAGAACCGTCATTGAGCTTTCCAATAAAGCCGTGAACACAAACGTTCCGATCCATTGTTTGATTCCAGTGATTGTTATAGATGTTTTTTCCAAGTTTCCCATCGTCAGGACCGACATAGCGCTTTAAATTCGGATTATTTGCCCCGGTCGAGTGCACCATAATACCTTGCACTTTGATTTTCTTGCCGGCCTTATAACAGGCATTTTCAGTAAAAATAAGCTTATTCAAATTCATCTTCTTCCTCCCCTTTTATTTTTTTGAGCATGCTTTCCAACGCTTTAGGTACGGGAAGCCCCAGACATGCAGCATTTTCTAAAATGGACAGACCTTCGTTTGAGAGATAGAAAAAGATGACGGCTGTTCTGAATGCACTACCGTTTTTCAAAATTTCATTGTCGAGAATGTTCCCAATGCCCACTAACGTAAAGATCAGAACTTTTCTTGCGATACCTTTAAACCCAACTGCACTTGAAAGCTTTTTTTCACCAGCGGCGCAAAGTACGCCCGTGATGTAGTCCGTCACGACGAAAGCAATGAGAGCATAGAGAAAGCCATCCATCCCCCCTAGAAACCAGCCAAGTGTCCCCCCTAAAGCAGTGAATACCGCTTGGACGACAGACCAGATATGTTTCATATTGAAATTCTCCTTTCAAATAAAAAATGTCTGCACCCAGGCAGACACTTTCTTACTAGTGTTGATGTTGTTATTTATATTTGTTTAGGCAGCCAATCCCAGAGCCTTAGATCCTCTTGCCCCAGCGACCACATGCAGACACCTCGAAGCTTCCACCGATAAGCCGCTTCGTTTGCCCAAAAGACAAGGCTATCCACGTCCTGGTAGTAGAGAATGGAAAAGCCATCCGAATCGCCGAGAAAAAGCCTAGAAATCCAAATGTTAATGTCACGGGGTATGATTTTTACTTGATAGTCGTTTCCACAGGTCAGGTGTAGAAGCTCGGAATGAAAGAACTCATAATCAAGTGAGATCTCCTCAGCTCGAGTTTCGTGTTCATCAATATCAGAAATCACTGTAAAGACTTGAAATTCATCATCCCAAGTGACTCCTGTTCTCGGAATTCGTCCAAAACTTGAGGATCTTCCGTCTGGCATCAGGACATCAAACCGTTCATAGGGTTCATATGTATAAGCATCACCTACTCGAAAGAGCTGACAGTGCACTTTGTTATCGGCTTGTATACCAGCAAACCCTCCCGTACTGGTAGCTGTTGCCGTGAAGCGAAGTGTCTGTGATGCACCTGAATAGACTCGGACAAGGTTACCTCGCTTTCGCATCTCAAGCGTATATACCAATGGAGAGTCACGGATCTTTGCTTTTGGAGTTTTTTCGATTGATACAGCGTAAGATCCTTTAAGCTCGCTGCCCTTGTATAACTCCAGTGCTTGAGACATGTAGTTGAAACAACAGAAAAGCTCACCTAAAAAGATGCCTGCCCTTCCCATAAAATTTTCAGGGAAAATCATCTGCGCACGAAGGTGTAAGTCATTGAAGTTTCCATAATTTAATGCGAGACGCCCATTACCTTCAAGCTGTGAATAGGGCCTTAATGCACTTGAATCTTCGTCCTGCCAAACATTCCAGCCACCTTCAAGCACTGTCCAATAACTTTTAGGGATGGGTGGGTTATCTCTAAAATCTTCATACCATATGAGAGCAGAATCTGCTTTTCTACGTAGCATCTCAAAGGTTAAATTAAAACCTTCTCTTGGCCCTGTCATCACCCCGTTTATATCTTTAAATTTCCTCGGCGAAAGGGAGTAATTTGCCTCCCCGCAAGCGGTGCTTTCTGTAAAGTCACTACACACCTTGAAGCCATACACTTGCACGCCTGGTGTAGCAACAGAAGCAGTCAGGCTATGTTCTCCTGCTTCAAGCGCCACTTTACTCCATGCCTTCTTCCAGAATGTAGATCTCCAATAGGGCCACCATAGTCGGTCTTCTTGAAAATGTTTCTGATTTCCATTTAACGAGAGATAGAGACCGTTTTTATCCCAAGAAGGAAAACCTAACCTTACGCCGATATCGTAAACACCCGTTTCCTCCACCGTGAAATTATAGGTAGCACTCCCACCTTCGCCGAGTGTGATCAAATTATCCGAAATAGTGACAATGCCCGAATAACTGTCTGGTCTTGCGATTCTGTCAACTATCACATCTCCAAATTTCGTCTTTTGAGTTTTACCATAGGAAGTGAGGTATCGCCTCCGATTGTAAACTTCCCCCATCTGCGGGTACTCGTAGCTAATGGCATCGCGCCCTTCCATATAATCGTAAACATGCGGTAAAGCCCAGGGCACTTTATCGTAATCATCCCAATAAGCGATGATAGGAATCTGAGGAGATGCAGGTGCTGTTTCTTTGAACTGATAGTAGCCCGTCATCCAGTTCTTTGCTCCGTAATAGGTATGCGACACGCCCCGGTAATAATCTCCCAGGTTCTCCGGCGTGTCGTAAATCTGCCAGTTCCAGCCGTAAGCCGGCATACCGAAGTAAATCTTTGACGCCGGCATCACGGATAGGGCATAGTCGTAGATACCTTCCAGCCAATCCCTTGGAGACACCGGCCCCGGAGCAGAACCCGCCCAAGCCATGCCGTAACTCATAATGGATGCCGTATCGCAGTAAGGAGCAAGGTCAGCATAAACGCACCAGTTCTCTCCGCCGACCGAGCCGTTCACGCTGGTCATGCCGGGAAGGCAGATGTTGATGCGTTTTCTTGCATCATAACTTTTCACGGCATGATGGATATTCTGAAACATTGCTGTGGACTTCGCCGCTGTGGAATAATCTCCACCACCTTCAAGGTCAATATCCACTCCATCGCACCAGGGGTATTTTTGCATGATGCGGATAAGTTCGGATAAGAACATATCCTGTGCGCCGTTTGTATTCTCCCGTATTGCTTTAAAGATAGGATTGTAGCCGTCATTTGCCACCGTTAAAAGCCAGCGGATATGCGGCCACTGCTGAATATAAGGCATCATGTTCGAGATGGAGACTCCTGATTCGTAGATTTCGCCAGTCGCCCTTACCTTAAAAGAAAAAAGACCGATCTGACTGATGCGGTCTCCATATTTGCTTAAAGCTTCATACATCCTGGCATTTCCCATAAAGGTCCAGACCATGATCTCTTTATTTTTCAATGGGTTAATCAAAACAGCTCACCCCCTTCATCCATTTCCTGCAAGGCAAACAACACTCTGGCAGATTTCCCTTGAGGGAGTTCTACATTGTGCTTGGAGTCCCAAGCCGCACTGTAAGAATAAAAGCCTTCTTTTTGAAAGGGCTGTCCATTTTTTGTTGTGCTTCTCTCCGATGCGGAGAAACTTAGCTCGTCATCCTTTTGAAGGGCATCCGGGAAATAGGCTCTTTGTCCGCCTGCCGCTTGCGAAATGGTTATGCCTTCCATATCCGATTTTGGATAAAGCTTCAGATCAAGACCTGTTGAGGTCTTTCCTAGATTAAAAAGAATCAGCGTTTCCTCCCCACGGACGATGCCGTTATACCAGACAGGTTCTTTTATAGTTTCACCCTCACGCTCTTTTTGAAGCATGGTTTCCGTATGCGGATGAAAGCCCGTCACCCGATCGCCCTCCTGCAGCATGAGGTCTGTGATCCAAACGGTGCCTGACATATCTGTTAAAAGCGGCTTTATCGTCACCGAAACAACCCGCTCATCTTCTTTTTTATTGATGGTCTCAGAAAGCCTATAAAACTTCTTCATAGCATCACCCGTCCAGAGAATAACGAATCTCAGAAGGATGCGGCACCCAGCCTGTAGCGGCAGATCCACCTTGCAGGAGAATGTCCGTCACTAATATCCTCCCGGTGCAGTTGGAGATAAAGATGCGCACCGTGATGGATTTCAGCCGTGACATGTAGCCTTTAGGCGCAACAGTATCTTTCACTTTTCTAAAATACGCCATCTCTGCATCCCTCCTTAGTAAAGGTCAATAAATCGTGTCTCGACAGTCCCGTCCTCATACTCTATTTCCACTTCCACACCAACCTGGGAATTATCCGAGAGTTTTTCCAGATTTTCCGAAGCGATGGCAAGAGAAAGCGTGTAGCTTTGCCTGTTTGACGGATAGACGGTCTGCGCCATTGATTTAGTAAGGCCTGCTGCACCTTCTGCCTTGAAAGCAGCAGTACCCGTACCGCCTGTCTCTGCCACTGCTTCAAATCCGGAGTTCAGCCAATACGCCATGCCGTCGTCCGCTCTCGAGTTTTTAAGATGGTTAAAAGGCACCATGTCACTGATGTTTCCTCCTCCGAAAGCACCTGCTCCTTCCAAGGTGTCCGCTATGGTTTCCAGCCTTTCAACGGAGGAACCGAGATTTTTCAAAGTCGTAGAAAGCTCCAACACCGTATCCCAAGGTTCCTGCAGGTTATATTCTCTCCTCACAATCCTTGTCGTAACAGAAATCCCCAGCTCCTTGTCTTCCACAAGCACATAGTCTCCCAGTGACCAGGCTTCATGTGAAAAGCCCGTAAGGACAGATAAGTCCATCGCATGGAGGACATAAGAGATTTTCGGTTTGGCATACTGACTAAGCCGCATCGCAGTGAATTCTTTCATCTGGTAGGGATTAGTAAAGGAAGAACAGTCAAGTGTGGAGATGCGTACATCATTCGAGTAGGAAAAATCCTCCAAATAAGGCTTTCCATTGTTGATGTCGGAGAAAGTCATGCCATCTGCTCCTATCGCATATAGGCGCGTTATTAGATTTCTCGTATCGACCACCCGTTCAATGCTCTTCATGTTCTTCTTATAGGCAAAGAGCGCACCGCTGTCCCTGCCGCTCACCGTGTAGAGATGAACGAGCCTGTTGGGACAGTCAAAGACCAGGTCTCCACCGTGAAGGCTTGCGACAGCGCGAAGGATGGAGAGGGCGTTTTTCTCTGAAGAAACCCAAGTACGCTTTGTCTTGACATTCACCGTACCCACACTCCAGTCCGTACCCTCAAGGGCATAGGCCATCGCTGTTTCCGCCGTCTCCGCATCAAAGCTTTTTTCTTCTTTTCGGACACTGAATGTCAGATCATAAAACTCCGCTTCGGCATAGACTTCCGTCACAGTATTTCCTGTAGAATCCTTGATATCATTGATGGTGCGAATTTTATAAATGTCGTCTACGATCTGAATCTTCTTCTCGTTTTCTAAGTAGCTACGCTTTTGATCCCTAAAAGGCAGTTTAAAGTGCAGAGTATCTTCACCATTCACTTCACTAATAACAACAATGTCGTAAGCATTTTCTAAGACTGCTTCCCAAGCTCCAGCAGCTGTTAAAAGCACCGGCCGGGCATAGCCCATCTTTTCATAAGGTGCTTTCGGAATATCGTAGATCCGGATATCGACAAGCTTGGGTGTCTTTGTCTGGTCTGTTGTAGCAAGAGTAATGCGAAAGCGGATGTAATCAGCTGAGGTTTCGATTTTTCCGTCTTCTGGAAGAGCTGTCCAAGCACTCCATGTATTTAAATCGGAGCTTGTCCTATACTCCACTAAGGAGATATCTGTCACTCCTGCTTCGTATTCCTTCGTAATAGCAATCCTGCCCGTGCCGGAAAGGGACAGGGGCTTTGCCTTTGTCAACAGTTCCCCTGATAAAGGATATGAACCTTCCGTTTTCTTTAAAAGTACTTTGCCGGGTTCAGACAAGGCATCCACAGAGGATACCTTGTCTCCGCCGTTTGCAAAATAGGAGGAGCGAAACAGTTCTTCCAAATCATCCATCGTAAGCTCTGAATCGGTATCCAAAAACCAATCGTCAAAACCGCCTGCATACCAGTAGCTTCCGGCGTGCATACCAAGGACAATATCGGCTTTTGAGGAGCGGTTCAGCTCGCCTGTAAAGGAATATACCGCTGATATCCAGCACTTGCCGTCCGACCTGTCACCTATGATGTACTGCGCCGTCTTGGCGTTTGGCCGTATGAGACAAGCGATAAAGTAAACTCCTCCATTCACGAAAGAAAAAGAGGGAGAAGTCGTCCTGTCCAAGATGAGTGATCCCGATTCGTTATAGAGCATAATGCGGGGTCTTCCCTGAAAGAAGGAAAGATAAAAGATCGGATGTCCGGGACCGGATCGGGTGTTAAAGAGCGGACAGTACGTGTTCCCAATGGAGTAGATCGTAGGCTTAATCCAACCACCAACCAGAATTGTATCGCCTATGTTCTGAAAGATGCTGCCGTCGTTTGAGACTTTCAGATAGCTCTTTTCCGTTCCCGGATCATGTAGGTTTATCTGCACATAGTTGCCCATAGCCCCCGCTCGAAGTCCCGCTGTTGTACCGGCCCGATTAATGACTTCCATTTTGCGATTGTTTTCAGAGGAATCTAAAAGATAACCCTGATCATCGATATCATTTTCGTTAAAACGCCAAAGACCGGACTTTGCAAACTCAAGAGGAAACTCGCCTGTGAAATCCTCCTGTGTTTGGATATGTATTTTAAGAGCCATGCTTCATCACCTCCAGCGGCTTCTTGCCTTTATTTCAAGTTCTGAAAATGTCCCGTTTACTGCTTCAATCAGGATGCTGTTTTCTCCGACAGCAAGCTCCGGGAAGTTCAGCTCCTGCAAGTAAGGCAGGGCGTTTCTCAGTACAAAGCCGTTTCCATCCTCCACATAGGCCGTCATTTTCTCTGTATCGATGGCAAGTATCTCTCCTGTAGAAAGCTCAGCGTTTACAATCTTCATCTCTATGCCACCCACGGAAATGGAGATATAATTTTCCGCACCCTTCGTCAGACTTCCTTTTAGATAATAAACAGGTCTCGATTCGATGTTTCCAAAGCTTCGTGTTACTGCGGATTGCCCTGTCGTCATAATAGTAAAGACCTCATCTTCCAAAGCATATGCAAAGGGATCAGGACAATAGAAAGAGAGTTCAAACACGCCTGCAGCCCGGATAATCCGTTCACAGTCCACTTTGTCTTTTAATCTGGCCATGAAATAGCGATCCGGCACATCATCAAATATCAACTGCTTTAAGCCGTTCACAGGAGAAAGCCAAAGAGCAATCCCGTCCAAGGTTTCCACCAAGTCTGAAAAACGCAGTTTAGGAAAAATAGAGCAGGAAACAGGGATCTCCCTTGCATCCATATCTGCTCCAAAGTCCGCCACACCATATTTTCCGGGAATAGCGGCGGAGTAGTTCCTAAGTGTGCCCGATACCTGCCATGAGGTAAGCCTTGCTTTCACACCCATATCTTTTGATGAAACGTCGTCATAGATAAATCCCACAATCATCACCTCTTCCTTTAAGCCGGCGAGAAGCGGCCTTGTGCTCTTGAACCCGCTTCGATGAGGTTATACAGCTCCTGCGAAACTTTCCGGATATCGTCCTCGCTTCTGACAAACATCTGCTCAATGTGTATAAGCGGCATTCTTTGTTCAGAGAAAGCGCTTGTATCGCCTGCGGGAAGAACAGTACTCTTGGCATTTAAGTGAAAGTCTGTGGGGATTGCTGTTTCCATGCCTTCACCCAAGCTATTCATCACATCGCCTATGTCACGGACAAGCCGTTCACTAGCCGACACAGCTTCATCACCGGATGTTTCAATTGAACCTGCCAGACCCTTAACCAGCATCTCACCAATCCAGGCCATTTCCTTGGACGGCGAGGAGATGCCGAAGAAGTTCTTGATCCCGTCCCAGATACCGGAAATCCAACCCGTCACCTTATCCCAGAGCCAAGAAGCAAGGCTCTTGATTCCTTGCCAGAGGCCTTTGACGATGTTGCCGCCGACTTCCACAATCTTGTACATTAATGAGCCGAAGGCTTGGACAATCCCTGTAACAATCTGCGGCACAGCCTTGACGATCTCAACAATAATGGTCGGTAGATTTTTAATGAGAGCAACAAAGAGTTCAACACCAGCCATAATGATTTTGTCGATATTTCCGGCAAAGGCGTTCACAATGGCAGCTATAATCTGAGGGATCGCTTTGACAATGGTCGTAATAATCTGGGGCAGTGCCCGTATGAGGGCCACCAAAAGATCAATTCCCGCTTGAATGATCTGTGGGATTGAACCGAGTATCGCCGTGATCAAGGCATCGATAATCTGCGGAATCGCCGTCACTATCTGCTCAATAATGTCAGGCAAGGCCTCAATCAGTGCCGTCAAAAGCTCAATGCCTGTCTCAATAATTTGCGGAATTGCCCCTAACAGGAAACTGATAATTGCTTCAATAATCTGAGGGAGGGCTTCTATCAGCACAGGGATGGCCGTAATCAGACCCTCAGCAAGCCCCATGATCAACTGTAAAGCCGCATCAAGGAGCAAGGGCAGATTCTCGATTAAGCCCTGAACAATCGTCACAATCGCCTGTACAGCGGCAGGAATCAAAGTCGGCAGGGCAAGGCCGATCCCTTCCACCAGAGCCGTGACCAGCGTCGTTGCCGCTTCTACTAAGAGCGGCAGGTTTTCAATCAGAGCCGTCACAATCGTCATAAGGGCTTCCACCGCAAAGGGGATCAGCTCAGGCAAAAGAGACAGGAGTGTTTCCAAAACCTGCGTAAATAGCGATGTTGCTGTTTCAAGAAGTGTCGGCAGAAGCTCGCCGATGGCTTCAATAATGCCGCCCACAGCAATAGGGATTGCCGTGATGACATTTTCCAAAACAGGAACGATGTTTTCTACAACAGCGCCAAAGGCATCAACAACATTTGCCGTCAGGTTCGTCATATCGGCATTGGCGTTTCCCAAGCCGCCGACAAAGGAATGAACGGATGCCTGCAATAGACCTAGTGCACCCGTTACTGTTTCGGTCGATTCCCTGGCAAAGTTTCCAGCATACTGCTCCGTGTTCTCAAAGAACATCTGCATGGCCATCTCGGCTTTTTCCGCCTGTGTCGCTTTAGCCCAGGTAAAGTCCAGACCTTTTGCCAGTGCGTAGGCCTCGATGTTGGTCGCATTCATCGCCACACCGAGGTTATCCATCATGGTAAAGTTGCCCTTGGCCGCTCCTGCTACGGAGTCTAGAGCCATCTGCATGTCAATTCCCATGACGGATGCCATGTCGGCCGCTCTTTGCATAGCCTTTTCGGTCAATTCCAGGCTCTTTTGCTGTTCGATGCCGGAGCCTTGAAAAAGAGCGCCCATGACGTTTGCCGTTGCCAGATACTGACTTTGCGAAACGCCCATGTTCTTATATGCATCTTCACCGGTCTTTTGAATGGACGCGGCATACTTTCCAAACACGGCTTCCGATCCGCCGAGGTTTTGTTCCAGCTCACCGAACTCTTTCACGACTTCTTTTCCGAGCTTGATAGCCGCAGCTCCGGCGGCTACAGCGACTGTCCCCATCGCTGCTCCGACACCTTTTAATACCGAACCGAGCTTTTTGAACTTACCTTCGGAAGATTCTGCAGCCTTGCCAGATTCTTGCAGTTCATCACCCAACTCATCAGCACTTTCCGCCGACTCGTCGAGTTCTCGCTCCATATCGTTTAAGGCGGCTTCCGCTTCGTTCAGTTTTATCCGCCAGTTATCGGTTCTGCGGTCATTTTCTCCGAAGGAGGTGGCTGCATTCTCAAGTGCGGCTTTTAAGGTATTGATTTTGTCCTTTTGCGCATCAATCTCTTTATTCAAAAGCCGCTGTTTTGCTGCAGAGCCTTCCAAAGACTGGTCGTTCTTTCCGAATTGCGACTCAACAAGCTTCATCTCCGAGCCGAGGACTCGAAACGAGCGATTGATGTCGGCGAGGGCTTTTTTAAACTCCCGTTCGCCTTCAAGACCAATCTTTAAACCGAATTTATCTGCCATCTATGCCACCTCCTTCCCGAAAAAGAGCAAGAAAAAAGCACCTTCCCTCGGGGTAGATGCCGTCCTGCACAGTGAATACTTTTTAAATCCCGCTTGGGATCACCTCATCAATGGAAAACTCTCGCTTGGGCCTTGCTATTCCTTCATATTGTCTATGGCATTCCATTAGGTCTAAGAGCAAAGAAAAGGGCATGAGCCAGACCTCATCCTGCGACAAGTGAAGCCAGCTCAGCCCGAAATATAAAAGCCTGGTAAATAACTCTCCGTCACTTACCCGGCCACTGCGTTTTTTGAGTCAGTCTCACTTTCGATGTTCCGTTTGGTCGCCTTTAAAAGTGCGTCCGTAATGGCGTCCTTGTATTCCGCCAAATCCATCGGAGAAGTCAAAAGCTCCACTTCCTCTTCGGTTAAAAGCTCTTGTTTATCATCCTTATGTTTTAAGTTGTGAATTAAGATCGGCTGGTTCGCAAGAAGTGTAATCAGCCAAATGATCTCACCCAGAGCCATCTCAAAGTTCTCCGCTTTCATGAGCTTGTCGCCGAGATTTTCAAGACCGCCATAGCGCCCGGCGATTTCCTTGGTCGCTTTAGTCGTTAAGAGAAGCTCATATTCTTTCTCGCCGACTTTAATCTTCGTCATATATTCTTGATACATACGCCAACCTCCTTATGGTGCAACCGGTGTAAAGACTGGTTCATAAACGTTGTCATACCAACCAGTGATGACTTCTTGAGCCACGCCTGCATCGCCCTCGGTCACTTCCGCCTTCCAAGGATGTCTTCCTTCCGCATCCGGCTTGTTTCGCCGCATGATCGTGCCTTCGATGGTCGGTGTAGAGAAGGTGATGGAGTCGCCCTTCGTTTCAAGGTTCGTCGCCGGAATTCCGAATTTCACCCGGTAAAGCCAGAAATAACGGTATTTGCCGTTTGATTTCTTTGCCCTAAATCCGACAGCAACAGGCAGTCCGCCATCCTCCGACGAGGAGATCAGCACATTATTTGTATCAATCACGGCACCTGTTAAATCCGATGCCGCCGTGCTGCCGATGTCATCTACACCGAGCGACAGTGTTCCACTTTTGAACTCTTTTACAATTTCCGATGCACCGTCATCGGCATAAAGGATCGCTTCGGCAAGTTCCACCGACAGCTCCGCCGTGATGGCTTTCGCCAGCTGTACGGGCGCATCATAGGTTTCCTCACCGGATGTGTCTTCGGTAATTTTTGCATAATATAATTTGTCCAGGCCTATCGTTGCCATAGTTCATTCCTCCTTATCTGACGTATTCTTTCGCCACGTCCAGGCTGTAATGGTAGTATCCTGTGTCTTCTTCAAGTTCTAAAAACCTCCGCTCCGTGATGATGAAGTCCTGCTCCAGCAAGATGTCCGTCAACCGTCTTTTCCAAAGAAGATAGTTTTCCTTGCTGAATAGTGAGATGCGGACTTCCTCCGTCTCCACTAACGGTCTGTTGTCGGCATAGAGCAACAAGTCATCATAAAGCGGTGTAAAGACGAGGTAGGTTTCCGGTGCCTTCTTTTCAAAAGAAACGGCTCCTGACGGAAGTCCTAACTCTTCTGCTATTCTTTTCAGTTCCGCTAATGCACTCATATGTCAAGCTCCCTTTTCAGCGTCTCTTCCATCGCATGGATAGCAGGCTTTCTTGCCTTTCGTCTGGCGGGCTTCATCCAGGGCTTTGCCTTCTGCCCGGATTTTCCATACTCCAAGACTTGGGCTTTCAGTGCATTCGGCACGCCCTCACGGTCTTTGGAATCTCCGACACCCACCCGGATATTCCACTCGCCGTTTCTATCCTGCAAGGCCGGTGTAATGCCGAGACTTCTGACAAGGTCGCCCTTAGAGCGGGAAGGGTACTTGGTATCTTTACCGATCCTGCCTTCAAGGTTTGCCTTCATCTGCGAAAGCACAACCTTGCCGCCGCTTTGTAAAATCTTAGGGGCTGCCTGGTCAAAGCGGTCGCCGAGCTTTGAGAGTTTGTCCAAAAACTCATCCGGCATCTTGATTTCACACCTAGCCATCTTTGACCACCCCTTCCGTATCGACCTTTTCAGCCAAGATCTCCCAGTAGAGCCCTTTATGACGGATATCTTCGACGGAGAGGATGTTGTATCTGCCGTCCTCCGTCACCACCACACACCGGGTATCAAGTGTGATGCCGGGGATGGAGCGGATGCGAAAGAGCACCGTCGCTTTGGAAAAAAGACTTCTATTCTTCCACATTTCACTGCCATAGCGGTCTTCCCGGTAGGCTCTGACGCTTACTAAAAGTTCGTCACGCTCTACCGGAAAACCATCCTCGTCCGTTCCTTGTTCCACGCGGAAAAGCTCAATAAAATGTGTCAATTTAATGCTCATAGGATCACGTCCTTATCACCTTGAAGCAGAAGTTTCACTGTCTCCCAGACCTGTTTCGCAGCATCAGGAGAATCGGAAAAGAAGCCGGCCGTAGAACCGTCCCTGCTTTCATAAAAGAAAGAGGCAAGGACGATCACGGCCTGCTTCGTGCTTTCTGTCATCGGATGACTTTGATAGTGATCCGGCCCTTTTTTCTGGTATCCCTCTGCATAGGAAATCGCAGAGGAAAGGCAGCGGAGCATGAGGGGATCATCCGCGTCATGCTCCACAACCAGATTTTCTTTTAATGGATGAAGAAGCTCCTCTGCGTTCATCGTTTCCTCCTTAAGCGCCGGCCTTCATCTGCAAGAGCTTCACGCTCTCAGGCAGGATTAGCTTGCCGTCCACTCGTTGTGTAGCCTTAAAGCCAACTTGTCCCGTTGCGGCAAAGAGCTCATTCAATCTTTGGAAAGACCTGCCCTGACGGTCGGCGATCCAGTAGTAGGAAAAGTCGCCGAAAGCAATCGCCAACGCTCCACCCTCTGCCAGAGGAGCAAAGCTTGACGTGTACACGGGACGATTCAAGATGGTATCCGGTGTGCCTGCTGTGAGAGCCGGCTGCCAGAGGTACTGTCCGGTGTTGTCTTTAAGTTTCCTAATCAACTTCACAGTCGCATCGTTCATAATAAAGACGGCATTTTTCCTGTACGGTGCACGAAGCGAATAGAAGAGGTCGATCAGCTCATCTGCCGTCACTGCTTTATCCGACGCAGCCGTAACGCCAACTTCTCCACCGCCTACGGTTTGGAAAATGCCTGTGGGCTTGCCTGTGCCGTCGCCGATAAGGAAGGCTTCCTCTTCTTTGGAACCCATACGCCTGCCGAATTCTTTAGCGATGTAGCTTTCCAGGTCAAAGACCGAGTCGTTTAAAAGTTCCTCGGAGACTTTGAGCATAGTCGCCAGCTTATAGGCACCGATGGAGACCTGGCCGAAGGCAGGATCAGATTCCGGGATGGCGGCTTCTTCGTCCACCCAGCTAGCCGTGCCTTTTGTTGCAACAACAGGGATTTTGCGATCTCCGGAAGATGTCTGAATGACATGAGCGATTTTTCTGAAGATGTTTTCTTCTTCCAACGCTTCCACAAGTGTCTGTTCAAACTCATCCGGAGCCAAATAGCCGCCCTCGGAGTCCGTACCGACCTGCAGGGCGTTCGTTATAACAGCGTTCTTCTTTCTCATAAGGTTCCAGAAATCACGCTTGTAGGCATCACTGCCCCTGCCGGTCTTGTCTTCCTTGGCCTGCATAGGGTTTGTCACCACAGGACGGCTGGTCGCTTCGTTAAGCTTCATGTCCATGTCCCGTTGGCGTTCCAGGCGGTCGATTTCTTTTCCAAGATCGACGACTTCCTGTTCCATCTTTTCGTAGGCGGCCGTGTTTTCTGCTGAGACGATGCCTTTGTCGTCTCGCTTTTCTTCCAAAAAGGCCTTAGCCTTTTCCCAAACTTCAAGGCGTTTGTTTCTCAGTTCCTGAATTTTATTCATTTCTTCGTCCTCCTTAATGACGTAAAAGTTCGAGCCTTTTTTTAAGCTCTGTGTATCTTGTGCCTGTTTCGGATTGTTCTTGAATGTCTGTTTCTTCAGCGGGTTTTGTCTCCTTCACTACCCTCTTGAAAACAGCATCTGGGCCGATTTTGTTTAGGACTTGAGCCACCATCTTTCTGGCGGCATAAGCCATGCCTTCCTCCGGTTCGCTTTCTTCTCCGGTGAAAAGGAAACCGTCGCAAAATCCCAGCTCCTTTGCCTTCCTTGCATTCATCCATGTTTCGTCGTCCATCAGCCGGGAGATCTTATGCCTTGAAAGCCCGGTCTTGAGTTCGTAGGCATTGATGATGGAGGCTTTGACCTCCTCAAGAATGCTTACGGCCCTTTCCATCTCGTCCTTCCAGCCCTCGGCAATGGTCGTCGGGTTATGGATCATCATCATGGAAGAAGGGCTCATCAACACTTCGCCGCCGGCCATCGCAATGACAGAAGCGGCAGAAGCGGCTAGGCCCTCTACTTTGACCGTGATTTTTCCCTGATGGTCCATGAGCATGGTGTAGATCTGTGATGCCGCAAAGACGTCGCCGCCCGGAGAGTTGATCCAGACCGTTAAATCTCCCGGATGTCTTTCCAGCTCCGACAAGAAAAGAGCCGGTGTGACCTCATCGCCAAACCAGCTCTCTTTTGCAATCGGTCCGTCCAGTCTTAGGACGGTTTCTCCCTTTTCCGGATCTCCTCGTTGAAAGACCCAGAACTTACGTTTTTCCATTTGCTTTCACCTCCCTGCCGGCAAAGATGCCAGCGTCTTCAAGTTTGGTCATGTTGCCGTTGATCAAGTACAGATCTCCTCCTTCTTCTTTTGATATTAGGTTCATGTTTTCAAGCCTCCTGATATCGTTGGCGCTCATCCAACCGTTTTGTCTGGCTGTAGCATAGCCGCGCATCCTGCTTTCATAGTCACCTCGAAGAAGACCGTCCACATTGAACTCAACAAAATAATCTTGTCGTTCAGATGGGTAAAGAAGTGTCTTGTTCATCGCCTGCTCGAGTCGAACCAGCCAAGGTCTAATGGTGTGAACGACAAAGCTAATAGACTGATGCTCGATATTGGAAAAAGTCGCTTTGTCGAGGTCTGCCACCAGATGTGGCGGCACACGGTAGATACGACAGATTTCCTCCGTCTGGTACTTTCTTGTTTCAAGAAACTGTGCTTCATTCGGTGGAATCCCGATCTGCTTGTAGGTCATGCCTTCCTCGAGGACAGCCACCTTATTTGCATTGCCGGAGCCTTGAAAGAGCTGGTTCCAGCTTTCCCTAACCTTGGACGGGTCCTTAAGCGTCCCCGGATGCTCCAAAATACCGCCCGGTGCGGCTCCGTTTGCGAAGAAACTCGCCCCAAATTCCTCTGTTGCCATAGCCATGCCGATGGCGTTTCTCGCCATTGTAATCGGCGAGTAGCCGACCAGGCCGTCAAATCCAAGGCCGGGAATATGAAGGATTTCTTCTTTGCGAAACGCTATATTCTTCATGCCGCTTTGGTAAAGGTAGATGAGTTCATCCTCCTCGTTGCGGCTGACCTGCATCTTGTCCGGCAAAAGGGGATATAACCCAGTAATTTCGCCATGTCCGTTTCTCAGTATCTGTGAATAGCTGTTCCCCCATAGCAAAAGATGCGTCATCATGGTCTCCCTGAAAATGAACGAGGTCATTTCCGGATTCGGTGCATCGTGCAGGAGAAAGTACAAAGGATGTCTTGTGTCCCGCTTTTTACCTTCATCGACATAGCGATAAAGGTGCAAGGGCAAGCTTGCAACGGTCTCAGCGATGACTCTGACACAAGCGTAAACCGCCGCCGATTGCATGGCGTTTTTCTCCGTCACCTGTTTGCCGGAAAAGGACGGAGCAAAGAAAAATCGGAATACTGACGGTTTTGTCAGCTCCGGCTTGTCTCGGCTTTTGAATAGATTTTTTAGAAGTCCCAGAGGACATCACCTCCTTGCATTTTTCTAAAAGAGTAGCAACCCTCGCTCGTCATAAACAGAGCCGGAGTCACTCCCTTGATTTCTGATTGCCCGATCAAGGGCCATGATAAGAGCTACCGCTCCGTCAATTCGCTCGGTTGATTTTTCCTTGTCCGGCTTGATGTTTCCAGCCGGGTCAGTGCGAACAAAAATATTATCAACGCACCAGCGAAGAACAGGATGCCCGCCGTGTGCGAGTTTTTCTTCCAAGACCAGCTTCATCAACTCTTTAGTCGGAGGACTCATGTCCTTGTATCCTTGCCCGAAGGGAACTACGGTAAAGCCCATGTCTTCCAAGTTCTGGCTCATTTGCACCGCACCCCAGCGATCAAAGGCGATTTCACGAATGTTGTATTTCATGCCTAAGTCTTCAATAAACTTCTCAATAAAACCGTAATGCACAACATTGCCTTCAGTCGTAAGAAGAAAGCCTTCTTTTTTCCAGACATCATACGGCACATGGTCTCGGCTTACCCTAAGCGGCACATTCTCTTCCGGTATCCAAAAATACGGAAGGACAAAATAAGGCTCCTCATCTGTTTCCGGAGGAAAGACCAGGACAAAGGCGGTCAAGTCGGTCGTGCTTGAAAGGTCAAGCCCGGCGTAGCAAACACGGCCGAGAAGCTCTGTTTTGCTGGCCGGGAAGCTGCAGGCATCCCACTTTTCCATCGGCATCCAACGGACAGACTGCTTCACCCATTGATTGAGCCTTAACTGCCTGAAGATATTCTCCTCAGCAGGGTTTTGCTTGGCGCTGTTGCAGGCAAGTCGAAGTTTTTCAATATCAACGGTAATACCAAGTGAAGGATTGGCCTTCTTCCAGACTTTCTCATCTGTCCAATCTTCATCCTCATCCGCTCCGAAGATGACAGGGTAAAAGCTCGGATCCCGCTTTCTCCCTGCAAGGATATCCTCCGCTTTTTGATGAACTTCCCAGCAGATAGAGTGCCTATCCGTTCCCGCTGTTGTGATCAGGAAGTAGAGCGGCTGCTTTCTAGCATCGCCCGAGCCTTTGGTCATAACATCGTAGAGCTGGCGGTTAGGCTGAGCATGAAGCTCATCAAAAACAACTCCGTGAACATTGAGACCGTGTTTGGTATAAGCTTCGGAGGATAAGACTTGATAAAAACTGTTTAGAGGTTTATAAATAAGCCGCTTCTGTGATATCAAAGGCTTGATTCTGGCCTTCAGCGCAGGGTTTTGTTCCACCATCTGCACAGCGACATCAAAGACGATGGATGCCTGCTGACGGTCGGCAGCACAGCCATAAATCTCGCCTCCATATTCAAAGTCGCCGCAGGTCAGGTATAAAGCAATGGCAGCGGCAAGCTCACTCTTGCCTTGTTTTTTCGGTATCTCAACATAAGCAAAGTTAAACTGCCGATAGCCGTTAGGTTTTACGATGCCGAAGAGGTCGCGGACAATCTGCTCCTGCCAGTCAATCAAATCAAAGGGCTTGCCGTACCACTCGCCCTTAGTATGTTTAAGGAGATTGATGAAGGTCACAGCACGATCCGCCATATCCTCATCGTAGTGGGATGTGGGCAGCATGAATTTTGTCGGTGTATAGTTTTCAAGTTTTCTCATGCCGTCCTCCTCTCCAAATAAAAAAACGACCCCTTAGGCCGTACTACGAGCAAAAGCCCCTAAGGGCTGATGCACTTTATTTTTCAGTTGTAACTAGGCGTGCTCAAAGCACCATTTGATGGCGTGACCGCTGTCTTTAAATCGCTCTTCCGGTTCCGCTATTAGAGACAATCTTGCATCAAGCTCGCTCGGAGCATCTTCAAGGTCGACCATCTCTTAGATTCTTGCTAGGTAGCCGCCATTTTTTGCAGGAGCAGCGAAAAACACCTGGTCATTCCACCGTACGACTGCTGAAAAGTACTGGTCTCTATGCTTGCCAAGTTTTCTTAATGTTGTAAAGTCTCTCATTTCTGGCAGCTCCTTTTGAGGTATTCGTTCCAGCTGATTTCGCCGGCTTCATAAGCGGCTCTTGCAGGGTCTTTTTCCTTCGCTAAACGCTTCTTTTCTTCAAGTCTCTTCGTTGCTTCTAAAAAACTCTTTCTTTTTAATTCCTTGTTTGTCATATCCTTGACCTCCCTTGTTTTTGTACGTACATATTCGCTCTAAAAGAGGTAAAAGCCAAGTCCTAAAAGCCTTTATTTGCAGGGTTTTAAGCCTACTTATGCACAAATTATCAGCAAGATTACCTGTCGCTATTGGACAAGTATTTCTCATCACCTGTAAGAATAAACCTGCCGTAGTCGGCTCTGTTTTCCTCGATGAAAATCACCAATTCGTAAAAGTCCATCTCATTAGCGATGCGCTGCACCATATAGCTGTCCAGCATATTGGTCTTGCCGCTGTCACGGATAGTAATGATTTGCTCTTTTAAGCTCATTCATCAATCCTCCTCGCAGAATCCTCACCATAAACGACATTGAGTCCCGAGCCGTTGTCCCAGCGGACAAGGATGCTTCCGATGTCATCGACGGCAATCACCGTGCCTTTCGTACCTACAGGAGGCGCCTGCGGATCATCCATCTTTAAAAGCTCCACTCTGGCTCCTCTTGGATAGGATTTCCTTAGTGCTTCAAGAGCATGTTTGTTAATCGTTCTCACGGCTTTCCTCCTTAGAATGACGGTAAGCGGAAGAACCGCTCAGGTTTTGAAGCAGTATTCTTCTTGCGTCCTTGTATTCCTCACCGATGTAGCCGAGCCTTAAGAGAAAACAGCGGAAGCTGTACTTCTCGTTGTCCGTCACGGTTTCCCGTTCCAGAACCCTCGTCTGTTCTCTCGCCATCTGGCAGAGCTTGGAGACAAACTCCGTATAGACTTTTGCTTCGTCAGCTCCAAGGATGCGGTCAAGCCAGGGAAAGTCCACCGTCTCGATGTTTCGTTCTGCTGTGGTGCGGTCGGCGTTCAAGGCTTTCTTTATGAGTGCCCCCTTGGATTCCAAGATCCGGTCCAGCTTCTGCATGGTTTCTGTTGTAAAGAACTCGGCCGGAAAGGAAATGGTAAAACCGTCTTTTACAGTCTCAAAGCCCTGTGCTTCAAGTTCTGCGACAATCCTCTCAACATCATTTCTCAAGAAATTAACGCCCCAAATCATCGTGCCGTCTTTTTCTAAAAAAGAGTTTCCAATGCGGTAGCTCATGGACGGCATGCCAAGGTAGTTCACTTCCGTTTCGAGTGTCTCCGCCAGTGCTTTGGCGAGGTCTTTTCTTTTGTATCCCTTGAGGGAAAATCTTGTTTGCATGGTTTTTTCCTCCTTCTTTTTGTAGGTACATGTTCGCTCTAAAAGGAAGATAAGCCAAGTCCTAAAAGCCTTTATTTGCAGGGTTTTTGGAAGATTTATCCGACAAATTTACAGCTTCTTGTTTGTTAAGATTTGACGGTCTTCACAAGTTTTTCGTAGGGGATTTTCTTGCCGTCCCGCTCCACAAAAACACCTGTTGCATCACCGTTTTTATACTCCACATACCGTCTTAAAATCACAGAAGCATACTTGTCATCAATCTCCGCCATGTAGCAGATACGGTCGGTCTGTTCGCAGGCAATGAGGGTAGAACCGCTGCCGCCGAACAAATCAAGAACGATGCTGTTTGCCTGGCTAGAGTTTTGAATGGGATAGCTTAAAAGGTCAATCGGCTTTGAGGTCGGATGGTTCTCGTTTTTCTTAGGCTTGGCAAACTGCCAGACTGTCTTTTCCGCACGGCCCGCATACCACTTGTGCTTTCCTTTTTTATTCCAGCCAAAGAGAATCGGCTCATGCGACCACTGGTAAGGTGACCTTCCGAGAACCAGCGAGTCTTTTGCCCAGATGCAGACACCAGACAAATGAAAACCGGCATCTTCAAAAGCTTTTCTAAAAGTGAGGCCTTCCGTGTCCGCATGAAAGACATAAGCGGATGCTCCGGCTTCGGAAACATCAATCATGTTCTTAAAAGAGCTGAGGAGAAAGTCATAGAATTCATCCGCTTTAAGATTGTCGTTTTTAATGGATAGACCGGATGCACTCTCATAACTCACAGCATAGGGCGGATCGGTCAGGATAAGGTTCGCTTTTTTTCCGTCCATGAGCTTTTGTACATCTTCACGTTTTGTTGCGTCACCGCAAATAAGCCGATGCTTTCCGACCGTCCAGACATCGCCCGCCTTCACAAAGCTTGCTTCCTCCAAAGCGGCAGTCAGGTCGAAGTCGTCTTCTTCCGTTTCGATTTCACCTAAGAGCTTATGAAGCTCGGCGTCTGTAAAACCTAAAAGATCCAGGTCAAAGTCCGCTCCTTCCAGTTCGGAAAGTTCTATTGAGAGCATTTCTTCATTCCAGCCGGCATTCAATGCAAGCCTGTTGTCGGCCAAAATATAGGCGCGCTTTTGCGCTTCGGTCAGATGTTCCACAAATACACAGGGAAGCTCCGTCAAACCTTCTTCTTTGGCGGCTAAAACCCGGCCATGTCCTGCCAAGATGTTGTAATCCTTGTCAATCAAGCAGGGATTGATGAATCCGAACTCACGGATAGAACTTCTAAGCTGCAGAATTTGCTCCTTGCTGTGCGTTCTGGCATTCCTCGCATATGGGACGAGTTTATCGATGGGGACTTTCTCAAAATGTTCTGTCATTTTCATAGACTCACCCCCGTATGAAGCAAAAGCCCTGCCAGGTCATTTTCCCAAGGCAGCCTGCCGTCGCCGAAGTGACCTGTGACAGCAAGGGAGGCATAAGAGCCCCGCCTGAGGCGGAGATATTGAATCATGGGCAAGACAGACAAGGGGAAAAGCGTCTCGCATTGTTCCCTGATGGTTTCAAGATCCTTTTTCTCCGTACCGAAACAGTCGATGTCCCAGTAAAGAGGATCGGGCTTGCCGATAGCATAAGCTATGGAAACTTCACATTCTTTTGCCAATCCTGCAGATACAACACTGCGTGCAATGAGCCGCGCCATGTAAGCTCCCGACCTGTCCACCTTGGTCGGATCTTTCCCGGAAAAAGCTCCGCCACCGTGCTTGGAAAGCCCACCATAGGTATCGACAGCGAGTTTTCTTCCGGTAAGCCCGGTGTCTGCCGCAGGCCCGCCTATAACAAAGCGTCCTGTCGGATTGACGAGGATATCTTCTTCGTCAAAGGGAAGAATATTGTTAAGCACCGGATGGATGACATGCTTTAGGACTTCTTTTCGCAAATCGTTTGTCGTGATGGATTCATCATGCTGAGTAGAGAGAACCACCGAGTGGATTCTTGAAGCTTCATCTTCTTCGTACTCCACGGTCACAAGACATTTTCCGTCGGGCTTCAGCCCTGAAACGACACTGTTTTCTCGTACTTCTTCAAGTCTTGATGTGAGCCTTCTTGCCAGCACCAAAGCCAAAGGAAGAAAGCCGGGCGTTTCATCCGTCGCATAACCGTAGACGATTCCCTGATCGCCTGCACCGAGCAGGTCTTCCGAACGGTTTACGCCACGGGCGATATCGGGGCTTTGCTTATGAAGCCGCACCTTGATGCGAAATTCCGAAGGTGTATATCCGGCAGAGCGAAGCGTGTATTTTACAACTTTTCGGATATGTACTTTTGCCGTACTTGTTACTTCTCCCGCAACTAAAATGAGTCCCTTAGTTGCCATGACTTCCACAGCGACTCGGGACTCGGGATCTTTTTGCAGGTAGCTGTCAAGTATGCTGTCGGCGATATAATCACAAAGCTTGTCCGGGTGCCCCTTGGTCACAGACTCCGCTGTTTTATAGTGTTTCATCTTGATTTTCCTCCGTTTCGATAATGTGTATTTGAACCCGCCTTAACTACTCGGAAAGTCAGTTCGTCGGTCATTCCTTTTTCTTTCGCAGGAGCCACTCCATCATGTCGTCTTGAGGAGTGGAGATAAATGCGGTCGTTGTGTTTTGCTTCACGATGTCAAAAATCTCATACCAGATGAGATTTGCCTGTTTCTGAAAGTTCTGGCTCATCGAAACAAAGGGACTTGCTATTGCGCCGCCGGTGGTCGGATGTTTTCCTAAAAGGCCATAGGTGCTGATTGCTTCCTCGCATTGAATGAAACGTGCGAAGGCCTGAGCGTAAGATTCAATGAGCCTGGGGTTCACGAGCTTTTCGCAGCGTCTTTCTTTTAACCAGAGCCAGGTTTCTTCATAGATCTCGTCCGCACCTAAAGGTTTCCCGTCCTTTTGCCTTGCGGAAAGGTAGTCCGACGGCTCGGGCATGTCTTCACCATATAAATCCGAGATGCCTTTAGGCTCATCCGGAGCAAAAAGGGCATCCGGATCAAAATCGTGTGTTTCTAAAATATTTGCTTCTTTTCCAGCGGCAATCTTATCAACGAGAGGGTCCGGCTTGCTGCCGGCCTTTACACGTCGGCCGCCTCTGTAGGTTCCGTCTCTTGCCACAAGGCACCTCCTTTCCGTATAAAATAAAAAAGGGGTTTAATCCCCCGTTTGAATTGAACTTTTTTCGCGCGTGACCCACCGCCCGTTGCTCGGAAAATCCTCCGCAGAGATTAAGCCCCCCCCTACCTAAGTCAGCTCCACCTGTCGCCACGCTCGGCATGGATCCTCGAGTGACAGGACTTGCAAAGGGCCATCAAGTTTTTTTGTTTATTTGTTCCGCCTTCGGACAAAGGAATGATGTGATGAACTTCTTCAGAGGGAGTGAGCTTCCCGTTTCGTTTGCACTCCTCACACAAAGGGTGAGCCTTGATGTAGCGGTCACGGATTCGTTTCCACGCTCTGCCGTAGCGTCTTCTTGTCTCTGGGTCTCTTTGGTATTTTTCGTATCGTCTTGCTTCCTCCTGCTCATGCTTCTTACAAAATCTTCCCTCAACAAGCTCGGGACAGCCGGGATAAGAACAGGGGCGCTTCGGTTTTCTTGGCATCAAGCACCTCCCGCATAAAAAAACCTGCAGCATTGCCGCAGGTCTTCTGAGTTTTTTCCTAGCTTAATAGTATCAGGGTTACTAGTTACAAAGCACTCACATTTACTTGCAACTTTCTAACATTAAGTTCCTGATTTCAGGCCAAGTATCCAGTTCCTTTTGAATGTCTTTCAAAGCCTTATTACGTTCCCTGGCAATCGTTGTCTGGCTGATATGAAGCTCCAGCTGTAACTCCTGCCAGCTTTTACCCTCAAGATACAAACCTTGTAAAATCAGTCTCTGTCTTTCAGGCCGGCTGTTGATTGCCCACTCTGCAATGGACAATTGACGCATACGAAACTTCGCATGCTGTAGGCGTAGGTCAACAACGGCATTGTTGGTAAATTCCGCACAACAGCTGAGTTGTTTCAACATAAAGCTAAGCTCCGGCAGAGAACCGCCGGGTTCCGGCATGTCCTGTTGAAGCATACCCTGTAAGAGGCATAAGTCTGCCTCAAGTTCGTTATGATAATTTTCGTAGTTACTTAAAAGCTCGTTAATTCTCATCACATAATTCCTCCTTCCGAAAACCGAAGTATTGGTATTGTCTTTCCAGTGTCTTTGCCATTCGCAGGGTAGCTTTCTCTTTCTTTCTTAAAAACTCCACTCCGCTTAAAGAAAAGCGTTCACAGACTTCGCCCCAGCGTCTGCCTTCCAAAATGTCATAAGTCATTAGGTCTCGGTAAAAGCTCGGCAAGGCACGAATGGCATAGCGGATGAATTCTACTTCCTTGGCAGCCTTTTCGTATTCCTCCGTCATTTCTCTTTCCGCCTTGTGATTGATGAGCCAGGCAAGCCTGCGATAAGAAGTAGCAATGTAAAAGATGCGGTTATTGGAACGCTGCTTTTGTACTCTGACTTCATCGCCGGTCTTTCCGGGAAAAGTCAGCATTTCCAAAACCTCGCTTGCCGTAATCGGAATAAACTGTGCCATTTCCTGTTCCAGCTCTTTCATCCTTTTGGCGTTCTCGGGGTAACATTTAAGCATTTCTTTGACTTTCTTTACGCTATCCATCCGTCACCCTCGCTTTCACCGCCTGCATTAAAGCTTCCTGCGTGACGTCCTTTTTCTCTAAAGCGCGTGCCACATCCCGGTCAATCGTGCCTTCAGCAAGAAGCCGGAAGATGACGACCGTATCCTTTTGTCCTTGCCTCCAAAGTCTGGCATTGGCCTGACTGTAAAGCTCCAGTGACCAGGGAAGGGAAAACCAGATCACGGTAGAGCCTCCGTGTTGGAGATTGAGACCATGTCCCATTGATGCGGGGTGAGCCATAGCGATTGAGATCTCGCCTCTGTTCCAAGCCTTAAAGTCCTCAGGTGTTTTAATTTCCACTGCTTCCTTGAAACGCTCTTTTATCCGGCTTCGTTCATGGCGATAGTTGTAGTAGATAAGAACGGGCTTTCCGTTTGCCGCTTCGATTAGGTCTTCCAGGGCATCAAGCTTGGATGAATGTAGCTCTGCGATGCTTCCTTGGTCGTCATAGACAGCACCCGATGCCATCTGGATGAGTTTATTAGTAAGGACGGCAACATTTACAGCGTCAATGGTTTTGTCCATGAGCTCCGCCACCATCTCACGCTCCATCTCCATATAGATGTTCTTTGCTGTATCCGAAAGTTTGACATTCACATCTCGCTCCAGTCTTTCCGGCATTTTGAGAAAGTCGCAACTTTTCATAGAAACGCATAGACCGGATAAAAGACCGTAGATAAACTTCTCTGCACCGGGACGGGGCTTGTAGGAATAGATGATATAGCCGTTCATTCGGTCAGGAACAAAGAAATCAGCTCGGTAGCTTCCGATGGTTTTCCCGAGACGCTTGCCCTGGTCTAAAAGATAAATCTCCGACCATAAATCCATCAGCCCGTTGGTCGAGGGCGTTCCCGTAAGACCTACAACACGGTCAATGCCAGGACGCTTTTTCCGAAGTGCCTTGAAGCGTTTGCTGGACGGATTTTTAAAGCTCGAAAGCTCATCAATCACCAGCATGTCAAAATCCCAGTCACAAAGCTCACAAAGCCAGGCGACATTTTCCCGATTGATCACATAGATATCGGCAGGTGTTTTAAGAGCATCGATTCTTTCCTTTTCGCTGCCCAAAACCTTGGAGATTCGAAGAAAGGTCAGATGATCCCATTTTTCAAGCTCCTCCGTCCAGGTATTCTCCGCCACACGAAGCGGGGCGATGACGAGGACTTTAGAAATTTCAAAGTAGTCAAACATCAATTCCCAAATGGCGGAAAGCGTGATGACCGTCTTCCCAAGTCCGGGCTCTAGGAAAAGACCGCAAGACTTTTTCTTGATGATTTGCTCTTTGGCATATTCCTGATAATCATGAGCCTTGTATTGCATTAAGTATCCCTCCGATATCTCCCGGATCATCCAGGACAAAAACCTGAAAGCCCAAGCTCCTGATTTGTTTATGCCTTTGAAGCTGCAAGGCTCCGGGACTTTTGCCGGGTTTCTTTACTTCCACAAACCCCATCCTTCCTCCGGGAAGAAGGATGAGTCTATCCGGAACACCGTTTAATCCGGGAGAGACGAACTTTAAACAAAGCCCAGATCTTTTCCTGGTTTCCGTCAATAATTTATGTTCTATCTGTTTTTCAAGCATTGTTATTTCCTCCGTCAAACGTTGATATTTCAGGCTTTTCTTCGAGAGGGTGCAGGTCGGTGCAAGTCATCTAATAAACTTCTCTATATAGAATTTTTGACCTAAAATTTTCGCCCTAAAGGGGTTTTATACAAAGACCTGCACCGACCTGCACCTTTTGACTTTTAGTCCATAAATTCGGACTTTAAACGAAGCCCCAAGACCACCATTCCGGCTTTCGTTTTCTTCCGTTCATAGCCTTCAATTTCAAGGGCTGTATAAAAGTCCGCCGTGCTTCTCGTCCATTCGCCTGTTCTCTGGCAATAGGCCCGGTAATCCTGGTAAAACTCACCCGACTTTTGCGTGTATGATGGATCAATCTCACAGCATTCCTCAAGAAAACCTGAGAGCCAGTCGTTATTCTCCCGGTATCTATGAATGGCATCAGCCACACATTTCGGTACAGGGATTTTGAAGTCTTTATCGATGGCTTTTCTCGCGCCCTCAATAATCCAGGAAAGAATCGCACCTCCCGCATGTTCCACCAGATAGTCCGCATAGTTTTTGATATCCGCCTTGCCTTTAATCTTGGCCTGAAAGGGAATGACGATGAGTCTTCGCCAAGTGCCGTCATCATTCGCCCCAACTTTGGGGAGATGGTTCGTATAAAGGACAAGGGTATGTGTCGGGGTAAATTTGAAAGGGTCTTTATATTTCTTTTCGCCGGAGACAAGGTCTGTAGAACAAAGCTGTTTGATGACGGAAGTATTAAGCCGCATGCCTTCTTCAAGCTCCGCCGCAATGACTAGGCGTTTTCCTTTCAGTTCTGCAATCTCAGGCTTTACATTTCTTCTGCATCCGACCGTCAAAGCATCTGCCGAGATTGTGCCGCTGTAGTTTCCCAGCACCTTGGCAATGGAGTTCCAAAAGGTCGACTTGCCGTTCGAACCTTCTCCATAGGAAATAATCAGGGCTTCCATATAGACCTTGCCGATAGCGGAAAGCCCTACAATCTGCTGGACATATTCGATGAGTTCCTGATCGTTTAAGAAAAAGCCCGAGACCGCATCAAGCCAGAGTTTCTCATTTTTCGTATCAGGCGAGACCAGAGTGATTTTCGTCATGTAATCTTCAGGCTTATGCGGCACCGCTCCTTGAAGGCCTTTTGTCAGATCATAGGCAGCGGCAGGCGTATTCAGCATAAAATCCTGGCTGTCAAAATCCTGAATCATTTTAAGAAGCATGGGCTTTGCCGCCTGAAGTGCAGACGTGACATACTTCATGTCACGCCTTTTCATGACAAAGTTTTTATAGGCAAGGGCGACTCGATACAAATCAAATGTTTTCTTTTGTTCCGGCTCGATAGCTTTTTCAAGCGTCCTGCCACCTGCCTGAATGAGATTTTGCTCTACCCCTGATTCCGTGAGAAGCTTTGTTGCTTTCCCAAGCACAGCCTTTGCTTCTTCCAGCTGTTTGTCCAGAAAATCCTGACAAACGCCAACCGCTCTTTGCCTCGATTCCTCCCAATGCGTCCCGTTATAGGTCATGTAGTCTGTCGCATCGGTATAGACGAGGATCTCTCCTTTTTCCCTGGTCAAAACCTTAGCCTGACCGATGTCTGAAAAATCGGGCGGCATAAGTGAGAAGTCCTTGCCGTATTCTTCCGGAGGGATATAGCCTTCCTGTGCCGATACTTTCTTTCCGAAGCGCATAGCACTTTGCCAGATGGTTTGAAGTTCATGATCCGGGAGCGGAGGATTACAAAGGTCAGCCTTTTTAAGAAACATCTCATGCGCTTCCTCCGTTGCGCCAAGCCTTATGATGATGCGGCCGGCGTAGTGTGAAAGCGTCTTATTTCTTGAGCCTTCAGGGATCTCGCTTTGAGCTTCATCCCACTTGGCAAAATCGTCTCGGATAAAGTCCGTGATAAGCTGATCTCCTTCACGCCAAATGACCTCTGTCTCGGGGTTTCCGTACATGAAGCGGGCACTTCCCAAAGCTCCGGCATCGAAGAAAGAAAAGAGGTCTGCTAGTTCTTCTTTGAGCTTTGCATAACCTTCGCTATCTCTTGTTTCAGGGATGGGAAAGTAGACATGAAATCTCGGCCTTGCCGATCTCATGCCTTTTTCCTTCATGTGATTTCTGCTGGTAGCGATGGCAAGGGAGACACCGTCAAAAAGACTTAGGATATCCTCAGGTAGAATCCAGGCTTTCGGATCATCGCTTTTTTCGTTATCACAGTCCATGCTGATATGATCGGATTCGATGAAGTTTACATTGCTGCGATAGTTGTTTTGATACCTTGCCGCCACATGGTCAAAGGAGACCGCATCCTTGAAAGTCGCTTCATTCGTTACGTCAAGCCTGTTCGGATAGTAGACATTGGATTCCTGTCCGCAGGTATCTGCTGTGTAAATGGTTAGTTTCATTCGACTTCCTCCTGCACCACAGGGATGCCCAGCTTCTTTGCCGCCTGTATTTCCTGAAACATCCCGAAGCTGATCTGATGGCCAAAGACATGAACCTCATCGCAGTGCCGCATAATTTCAAGGTTCATCTCCATGGCTCGCTCTCGCTCGCTGGCTTTGTCGTCGTCCATAAACTGCGGAAAGAGAAGATGAGGGGCGATGGGGATATCTCGTTCCTGAACAATTTTTCGGCAGTATCCCTTGGCCTGTTCCGTGTTCGTGCTGATATCTCCCCGATAAGGAGAGCAGACATAAATGAGTTTGTTCATATAAAAAACTCCTTTCGATAATTTTCGAGAGGAGCAAAACAAAAGGGATAATGATCCTCTCACTATCCCCTTGGACAAGTTATGCGGTTTTGAGTAATTAGAAAAATTATTTTTACAACCAATCTTTCAGGTTTTCAAGCAGCATCGAAAAAATGGCTCTTTTTTTGTTGTTAACCGTCTTTTGAGAACACCCGACTTTATCTGCAATTTCTCGCTCAGAATGTCCCTCGGAAAATAGCCTAATAATTTCCTGTTCCTCTTTAGAGAAACTATCGAGTAATAACTCCAAGGTTTCAGACAAGGCACGTTTTTCGATTGTTTCAGCAAGGCAAGAATCATCTGCAAGAAAGTCGAGCAGGATACTCCCAAGACCGGCAAATCCGTTCAATGCCTGATCAAGAGATATCCAATCGCTCTTGTAATACTGACAATTATCACAGTCCGCATCACACTTCCAAAAATACTGTTTGGGGCAAAGACAACGTCCCGCCCGTTGTTCTCGTTTGCGTTTTCTGTTAATAAGCTTCGTTAACTCCTCGTACTGTTCCTCTGTAACCGGAACAAGATCAACACTATTTCGGTCATTCTCCCTTCTCAAAGGATAGTAGTACTTTTTCGGCTTCTGATTGTCATGTTTTTTCATAGATTGTCCTTTCCGCCTGACCTGCTAAGGCGGTGAGGACACATAAAAAGCCGATGTGTTTGATGCGAAGCCGGTTTCTTAGATGCCTAAAATGGGCATGACAAATAACGGTGGATGCATCAAACATGTTCGATATTCATCGAACGTCTACTTGATATGCACCTCACCGCCTTAATGGCCATCTCAGGCTGTGAGATTTATTGATGCTGTATCAGCATCTGGTTCTATTATTTCTGATCTTGAAAAAGCACGACCAACTTGCCGAGTTGGGCAAAAAACCCAGTATTATCACGGCTTTTAGAATTCGAGCATAAAAAAAGAGCCCTTAAAAAGGCTCTAAACCAACTCATTGAGTTGAAAATATTTTTTAATTTCTAGATTTTGTTCCTAAAGGCTCTATTTCCTTTATTTCAAGAAGAATATTGAAGTCTGCTAAAGATATCTTGGGGAAATTTTCCAGTATTTGAATATATGTCTTATCAGGCTCACGATAATCATCAAGCCTATGATTTGCTTTGCTGAGCAAGCGGTCTATCATTCTTAATCGTAGCTTTAAAGCAATAGCAATGGTTAATAGCTGATCCTTGGTCATGTTGTTTTTATTATTATTTCTTATCAACCCGAAATAGTTTTTATGAAGTTCCGTTTCATTCTCAAAATCTTCTGGGCTCTTCCAGTTCCTTTTTTCGAACATATGCCAAAGGCACTGACATAACGTAGTATCCGGGTCACTAATCAGTCTTATTAAATCTTTTTCTTCCTCATAATTGTTTCTGGAGATCTCTGCAAGAGCATAAGAATAAATCTGTCCTTCTTCTTTTAGCTTTAAATTGGATTGGAAGTGTGGGTGGAAGGCATATAACCTCTTATCTGTTTCGACTATTTTCTTTAGGAAAGCAAACTTTGAAATATCGGCATCGCTATATGCGTAGTCAGTAAAATGAAACTCTCTGATGTTAATTACAGATCTGGATAAGTTTTTCCTAACCGAATTGCTCAGATGCAGGTCTCCATCCGCATCAACGCTAATATTTTTGCTCTCAGGTAGGACGAAATACCCATCAACATAAATAAAATTGCCGGCTCTAATCCATTTGCTGAAGTCCGGATTTTCTTCTATCATCTTGAACGCCTCAATAGGCGAAAGGGAGATAAACTCCTTTGATACCTCAGCATCAAAATAGACATCAGAATAATCGGCGAATTTCCTTACCGTTTCTTCCAGCCCTACTTCCAGCAATCTATATTTAGCCGAACTTTTTGAAACAATGAAAAAATCAGACAAGCCATCTACTAACTCGGCGCAGGATATATTCGGATTTTCTTTCATCAAAGATAATGCTTTGTTCGTAAAAGAATTGCGCGGCATTAGTATACGAGGAGCAAGGCGATGTGCCTGCCACTCTAACCAATAAACCTCATTTTCCTTTGTCTTCTTTCCTTCAGCAGGCCGAAAAAAAGTCTTCGACTGCCTGCACATGATTGGATAAAGCTTTTCTGCTGCTCGTCTGTATTTAATTTTCAAAATTTCAAAATATCTCTTATCCTTTTCCCAGTGAAGCATTTCATGAACAAGTGTATTACGCTTAGCTCCTTCTCCATAGTATGCTGAGGAGTAAGGGTCAATAAGTAATGTGCCTGCCTCAAAAAAGGCCTCTTTATACTCATTCTTCTCTCTATCGTAGATTTTTACATCGCTATCTAAAAGTAAGCAACAACCGAAAATATCCAAGTTCTCAGACAACCCTATTTCTCGAACGGTCAATCGCATCTTTTGAATAATCTCTTCAACAGGAAGAGGCATCGGTTTAAGCAATGCCTCTTTGCAATATTTCGTCAAAAATTTTGAAGCATAATCATCAAGTCGGTTAGAACCCAGGATAAGCGCTCCGGTATTTTTGTTTATATCAAAAACATCACTTGTTGCTTTCCTCTTCATTAAATAGCTGCTCCTCGTTCTCTAAATAAGCCAATGGCATCTGCTCCAATTTTTTTTGTGCATCTCTCCAGGTAGGAAAATATTTATCCATTAATGCATAAAATCTGTGGGTGTGATTTTTTTCCATAAGGTGAACCAACTCATGAGTAACAATATATTCAAGACACTCTATGGGCTTCTTTGCAAGTTGAAGATTAATCCAGATTCTGCGTTTTTCAATATTGCATGTGCCCCACTTTGTTTTCATGTTTTTTACACGATATTCGTTTGCCGATATGCCCATTCTTTGTTCAATCGGTTCAGTGATATTTTCGAGTACTCTTTTTAAGTCCTTTCTATACCACTCATTAAACGCCCGTTCCTTTGACTCTCTTGTTGCATTCTCCGGCACTGTAAAAATAATCTTATTGGGGACTTTTTTAATTTTGTATTTTGTTCCTTCTCTAATTACTTCCAACATATACGGCTTACCCCATAAATAATGGGATTCACCGGAAACATACTCTCGGCGACTTTGTCTATTTTGTGCCTGCATGCGTTCCCTTACTGCCGTTATCTCAGGGAGTTTTTTCAAAACAAAAAGCTTGATCTCGTCATCCGGATATGTGCTCGGAGAACTAACCGTCACTTTACCTTCAGGAGGGAGGACTCTTATATATAAATTTTTTAGATTTTTCTTTTTCGTAACCTCAACAGGAATACCTCCTATGAGGTGATTGCTACATGTCATATTCTTCCTGCCTTTCTATGATTTCGAATATCTCTCCGACATAATTTTCCGCCTGACCTTTGTCATGGTATTTCAGTAATTCCTTATATATAGCACCTTTAATATTATTCTGCTTTTGAGCGTTCCTCTTCCAGGCAGAGCGAAGGGAAGCATGGATAGCCTGATCCATCGAAATCGCTAATGCCTCATCATCGAAAAAGTCATATAAGGCTCGTTTAGCTGCACTGTCTTTGAGAGAGTCCGGATACTCGCCGCTTTCTTCAGGATGCAAAATAGAATTTGCCAGTTCCACAACTTGACGCAGGTATTCTTCGTAACTCAAAGCTTCAATACGCCTTTGTTCAATAATCTCTTCCAGCATCTCAGAAAGCTTCCCATAGTATTTGGGATTGGAAGACATCTTTTTAACAATTTCATGCCTCATATTGTTATCAATGGTTTCCGCTTTAGCATTATCGTCTCCCGGCAAAGCGTCAATAATGGCATCGACTGGTGTCGTTGTGTCTTTATCAATCAAGGCTTCCACTAAGCTCATATCATTTAATTTACTGATAACCCGGGAATCTTCTGCCTTTATATAGGTGTCAAGGATATAGCGCATGTCGGACTCATACGGTTTTAGGTCAATATAATCATTACTGGCTAAGCGGATCATATCTTTAATGCGGTTGTAGCCATAGATGTCCTTACGAATCTTCTCAACATCTTTTTCGGAATACTTGTAATCGCTAACCAATCTATCGCAACAGTCAGCAAAAGACCTGGTTAGAGAAGATGTTAGAGAGTAGAGGATATCCCTTTTCCCTACAAACTCATCGGCATCACTTTCACTGGCATCACCACAGAAATACCTTATGTAATCCAAATCCTCCGGATTGTCACCAACATTCTGAAGAAGGTCGCCAAGGGATGCCATTGCACCTACCATTTCCGCTTTTGCTTCGTCATAACGGCTCTTAAGTAAACCTTCCACATCTTCTTTGTCATAGTCTTCGAAAGCTCCACCGGTATAATCAGCAATGGCGAGCTGAAGGTTTCTAAACAAATCCATGTAATCAACAATATAACCAAAGTCCTTATCGTCGCCGTCCGGTCTATTTACTCGGCATATTGCCTGAAATAAATCGTGATCACGCATGGATTTATCAATATAAATATAGGTGGCAGAGGGAGCATCAAAACCGGTGAGGAGCTTATCAACAACAATGAGAAGCTTCATTGAAGCAGGTTCATTAATAAATTTTTCCTTTGCCTCCTTTTCAAATTCCATGACTCCTTTTCCTTGTAGCATCCGGTCGTAAACGGACTTTTTATACTCATCTTCACTTGTTTGATCCGGATCACTTGTAGCTGTTCTTACACTTGCCGCATCCGGTTCAAATGATGTTACAACAGCACACTTTTTAAATCCCAGGCTGTTGAAGATACCCCAATACCTGCAAGCTTCATAAATACTGTTTGCGACAAGTAGAGCCGTTCCTCGATCATTTTTCAGACGGGACTTAAGACTCATATCAAAAATGATATCGCTTGCAATCTTTTCCAGCCGTTGCCTTGCACTGTAAAGCTTGTTCATTGAAGTCCAGCTTTGTTTTAACTGTGTCTTTGCCTGAACAGTAAGTCCTTTCGTTTTGTCTTCAAACCACAGATCTACTTTTTCTTTGCTGGACAAATCTTGATCAATATCCCGTGCCTCATAGCGAAGATCAAGCACGACTCCATCAGCTACACCTTCGTCAAATTTATAGGTATGAATATAGGGGCCGAAAATTTCAAGACTGGTCTTTTTGTCTTTCTTGAGAAGGGGCGTACCTGTAAAGCCGATTAGGACTGCATCGGGCATGATTGTTTTCACAGCCTCATGCAGTTTTCCGGAATTTGTTCTGTGGCATTCATCAATAAAAGCGATGATGTTACCTTTTGCCTTAAAATCCTCAGGCAGATTTCTTAAAAGCTCTTTCAGATACTTATCGACATCAGCTTGACCACCTGCGTTATGGCCATATTTATGAATAAGAGAGCAAATGATATTCGCCTCTTTACTATTGAGCAAACCATGTAAGTGCTTTGTGCTTCTGGCACGAATCACATTTTCTTCTACATCTAAAAAAAGGCTTTCGATTTGATCATCCAGTTCTTCCCGGTCAGTAATGATGACTACTCGACTGTCATCAATATTTTCTATTATCCATTTGGTAAGCCAAACCATAATCAGGGACTTGCCCGAACCTTGCGTGTTCCAGATGATGCCGCCTTCTTTTTCTTTGATTTTTGCTCTGGCGGCAATATTGGCAAAATATTGATTGTGTCTGGCGATTTTTTTAGTTCCGGCATCAAAGATAATGAAATCATGCATAAAGGAAAAGAAACGCTCTTTATAACATAGAGAAATAATCCCGTTTCGCAATTTATTATCTGTTTGCAGGCTTTTTATCGTTTTTGACAGCTCATCTTTTGCATGGATGTCTTCCCGCCATTCAAGAAAATATTTCTCTATTGTCCCAACAGTGCCATACTTCAAGCCTTCCGCTTCATTTCCGGCAAATATCAATTGAACCGTGTGATAAAATGCCTGGATATTTTCTTTACGCTGACTCGTTAAGCTTTGACGAATACCTTTGCCAACACTTACACAAGACCTTTTCAGTTCAAAAACAGCTAAGGCTATCCCATTTACATAGATGACGAGGTCAGGTCTGTGATAATGATGCCCGTCATAGCATGAGGTCGTCACTTCCTCCGCTAGGTAAAAATCATTATTTTCTATATTTTTCCAATCGATATAATGAACCGTCTGACGTTTGTTATCGTCATCTTTTACACCCTGTCTTCCATATCGCAACAGGGAATAAATCTCTTTGTTGACTTTATACAGACTATCCACTTGATTTCCGGCAAGACGAACAAGTTCAGAAACCGCAAGATCAATCAGTTCTTTTTTATATCCTCTTTTTTCTAGATTTTTTTTAAGAAGTTCGGGCTTGATGCACCGATTGTTTTGATCTTCCAAGTTTCCTAAAAAAGTATAGCCGAGGTCGTTAATAATCCATGATTTGACCCTGTTTTGTAATTTTCGTTCTTTATCAACACTAGCCATATTGACCTCCTATACTAATCGAATCTTTCCGGTTAACAAATCATCCATTGCGCCGGCTTTCATTCGCAGGACTTTTTCTTTTTCAAGTTCAAGATTGTCTAGCTCTTCGTCCATCGCCGTGAGGATGGAGGCAATGGCTTGTTGTTCTTTGATATCAGTGGGAACAACTACATTAATTTTTCCTAAGCTCACTGGGTTAATAGCCGGGTAACTGGTGCCGGTACAATTGTCCAAAACCTTATCTACAAAAGTGTTTGTTCTAATTAGAAAGAAAAGAAATTCGCAATCATTTTCAGTTCTCAATTGGGCATAACCAGTTGAGAACACATATTGCCCCTCATTCTTCTTAAACAGATAGTTGTTTTTTTGATACGGTCTAACTGTTTGAAAAAAAACATCTCCCCAGCTAGCTAATCTTTGAGCACGAGAAGGGGCCGTACTTTTGTTTTCCTTCCGCAATGCTGTGAGTTTGATTCCCACTACTGATTCTAAGTCAACATAAAAGAATTCTTCTGGGACTACAGAAACAGGGTTGATTAAAGCAAAGTGGGAGATTGGCATCTCTTCCCACTCACCATCAAACCCATCCAGCCGCACCTTTCCCGTAACCAAATCCTCTAAGGCACCGTCTCGGATGGCCTTTTTCTTTTCAATCAGTTCGGTCAGATTGTCGATATGCTCGTCAAAAGTGGAGAGAGTGTCGGCTATAGCTTGTTGCTCCTTAATGTTCGAAGGGATTGTAATTTCTATGTTTTTCAGTGTTTTGGCATTTAATTTTGCTCTAGTTCCACCAACCAGCAGGGAAACATAATCCACTTTTTTCAATGCATAAGAAAGGTACTTCGTATCTACGTATGAACTATTTCCTTTGAGAACATGAGCATGGTTATTTACCCATATTTTCCCGTTAACATGTCTGACTGGATAATCAAATAAATCTGTTGCCCCATCCTCGGCGAGCAAAACGAATTCACCGTCATGAGTAAAACCTTTTACATAATCCTGAATACCATTTGCTCCGTAATATGGGGTTGAGCCCCTCACTCGTAGATTTTCTGCAACAGGAACTCTGTATTTGTCGAAGTTTAGCGATACATCTCCAACTGCGTATTTTTTCCAATCCTTCGGATAAGCTACCATTGGTATCCCATCCTTTCCAAAGCAAGGCGTACTTTTTCCCTCGACTCCTGTGCTTCCTTTTCGATCTCGGGCAGAGTCCTCTCGTAGCGCTTGGCAATGGTCATCACCCTGCTCACCATTTCGTTCAGAACCAGATCCATTTCATCTGCAACATCTGTGGCAAGCCTTGCCATCCATTTTTCTTCAAAAAGCAGTCTCTTGATTTCTTCCACAGTCAGCTCGCCGTATTTGCAGGTTACCTTCTCATCAAGGTCTGCCTCCACTTCCTTGATGCGTTTCTCCCAGTCATCCAATTCATCGAGGCGTTCCTTGTAGGAAATTAATGCTGCATATTCATCCGAATATTTCTCAGGAATTTCAGCCTGTCCTTTTGCCTCCCTAATCGCATTTTGGACTTTTGCCTTGCCGAGTTTTCCGTTTTTATTGCGAAGGTCATATTCCTTAAAAAGTTCCTCGGTCAATACAAATTCCTCCGCTTTATTTGCATCTTCCGTAAACAAGGCAAAGAGCTCTTCCAAAAGATTCGCATCTTCTGAAACTCGTTTTTCATCCAGTTCTTTAATTCTCTTATTTAACTCAGTCTTCGTGATATTATCTTCAGCCTCATTTAACACTTCTTGATAAACGCTGTCTTCACCGGACTCTTCTTCAATTCGTTCTTGGAGTTCTATTCGGATTATTTCAGCCATGTCTTTTATTTCTTCAAGCTCTTTTAGCTCGGCGGAAAAATATTCTCTTTCAATAATTTCTCTTGGAATGAGAGCTCCGTCAAAGGATTTCACCTTAGTCTTGTCATCAACTTGAATCGTTTCTCCATGCTCATCTTTGACCTTTTTCTGTCTGTATTCATATTCAATTTCTCGCCCGGCTTCGTAGCCCAAAGCTTTGACAACATACACATCGTCTTGCAGTTTTTCATTCCAATAGTTAAGCAGGCAATCATAAACATTGAAATTATCCAAGATAACTGCGCCTTCATACGCAGTCAGAAGCTTGTGAGCTATTTCTCGTATAAGTGCTTTAGGGTTTGTGTTCCTATCAATCGAAAGGAGGTCAGATCGAACCTCATTCTTCCATCCACCAAAAATCGCATGCTTTTCATGCTCAGATTCCTTGATGATATTCGCATCCTCATAGATGGACTGCTCGACCGCCTCGGGGTGTAGAGCCAGTTCATACACATTATGATCAGCATCAACAATCTTGAAAATTTTGTCCTTTAGCTCCGGAGAAACGCTCCATAGCTTTACAAGAGAGTCTATATCATGCTTCGGAATGCCGCCTTTAAGATGAGAGGCGATGTTTTGAGGAAGAGATTTGTCAACTTTTTGAATGTACCGAGGGACATTTAAGTTCCCTTCATTTCTTTTTATTTCTTCGTTGCCTACAAATCTTGAATAACCTTCAATCTCAATGCGGTTATTAAAAGTTTGAATAATTTTCTCGATGTCCTGCTCTCGCAGTCTGTTTTTACTGCCGTCTTTTTTAAAGCCCTGGCTGGCATCAATGAAAAAGATGCCTTCTCTTTCTTCGGCTTTTTCTTTGTCGATGACAATAATACAAGCGGGAATTCCTGTTCCATAGAAGAGGTTAGCAGGGAGGCTCACAATTCCTTTGATGTATTTTCTTTTTAAGATTTCTTTGCGAATGGTTTCTTCCGCATTCCCTCTAAATAAGATGCCGTGCGGCAGAATAATTCCTGCTTTACCTGTGCTGTTTAATGCTTTTAACACATGCAAAAACCAAGCATAATCGCCATTCTTTTCAGGCGGAATGCCATAGCCATCAAACCGACGGAATTTATCTTCATTCGGTTTGATACCGTCGCTCCAGTCCTTATCAGAAAAAGGCGGATTCATAACAATAAAATCAAACTTTCGAAGTTCGCCAAAGTCATCGGTATACTGCGGATCTGAAAGTGTATTGCCGCTAACAATCTCACTAGTTCCCTTGTTATGGAGAATGAAATTCATCTTAGCTAAGCCCGCTGTGTCCGGGTATTTTTCTTGTCCGTATATATCTACAATGGATGCACCGCTGTCATCAACGGGGGCTTCGTCAGCTGCGCGAATGAGAAGCGAACCGCTTCCGGCTGCCGGGTCATGCAGAGTCCAGCGCTTACCTGTTTCCTGTTTAATATTTCCAATGCCGATCAACCTAGCAATCGTGCGCGAAACTTCACTAGGCGTATAGAACTGGCCTTTGCTTTTTCCTGATTCCTGAGCAAACTTCATCATGAAGTACTCATAAGCATCGCCGATAATGTCGTCACCACTTGCGACATTGCTCTTGAAATCAATTGCCGGGTTTTCAAAAACCGCAATAAGGCCGGATACTTTGTCTACCAGTTCCTTACCCTTACCAAGTTCATCTGGATTATTGAAGCTGACCTCAGGAAGAAGACCTTTTAATCTGTTGTCTTCCAAAAATTGCTGAATAATGACATCGACTCTTTCACCGACATCACTTTTCCCTTTCGCCTTGACCAGATCGTCAAAAGACGCACCTTCATTCACTTTAAATTCTGCAAATCTCTTCCCTTTATATCTGTCAGATACATATTTAAAGAAAAGCAGAACAAGCACGTAGTCTTTATATCTTGATGGCTCTACGCCACCCCTTAATTTATTACACGCTTCCCAAAGGATTGAATATAATTCCGATTTTTTCACTGCCATATCCTCAAATTACTCCTGTATATTTTTACTTGCTGCGGTTCTTCCGTCTCTGGAGGGATCTTTTTTTATGCCTACGCCTTCTACCTCCACGATGTCGCTTATCTGACAATCGAGACTCTCACACAACCGAACAAGTACATCCATAGAAACATATTCATTTTTCCTCATTTTGGAAAATGTGCTCGGTGCAATTTTTGTTCGAGATTGAACCGCAGGGGCATCTAACTCGAGGTCTATCATCTTCTTCCACAGTTTTTTGTAATTAACACCCATGAAGAGCCTCCTTCGCATCAGATGCTCTAATTATATCATCTGTTCTTTGTAACTTCAATGATTTTTTCGATTTCTTAAGCATATTTTTGATAACTCGAAACCGAAAAAGATTTTTCAATTTCAATTACTCAAAACGGCTCCTCTTGTCCAAGGGGAGGGTGAAGGGACAAACGATACCTGCCCTTCGGATAGGAGGAACGCCAATGAAACGAGCAAGAGAGCCGGACGACAAACAACTGATCGGACTACTTATCACCATCAGCATCATGTCAAAAAGATTAGCACAAGAACTCATGAGTAAGAGAAAGGAGGCCAAGTATGGAGCAAATGCAAATCTATGAACACGAACATTTCGGAAAAATCCGAACACTGACAAAAGACGGAGACATCTGGTTTGTCGCAACGGATATTTGCGATGCACTGGATATTGCCAACACAAGCCAGGCGGTCACACGTCTCGATGAAGATGAACGGTCTATGTTCAACATAGGTCGTCAAGGAATGACCAACTGCATCAATGAGTACGGTTTATATAACCTGATCCTGGCCAGCCGAAAACCTGAAGCGAAAATCTTCAAACGCTGGATCACGCATGAGGTGCTGCCGGACATTCGAAAACACGGAGCCTACTTGACTCCTGCGAAGTTAGAAGAAGTACTTCTTAATCCGGACACCTTAATTCAGCTGGCAACGGAACTCAAAAAAGCAAGAGAAGAACGTGATGCCCTTTCCATCCGGAATTCGCAGCTCACCGTTCAAAACACAGTCATGCAGCCTAAGGCGGATTACTTTGATGACCTGGTGGACAGAAACCTGCTCTCCAATTTCCGCAACACGGCAAAGGCTCTCGGTGTAAAGCAAAAGGAGTTTATCGACTATCTCCTGAGCCACGGCTACATCTACAGGGATGCGAAAGGCACGCTCTTTCCTTACGCCGAGAAAAATGACGGTCTTTTTGAAATCAAGGAGTGCTTCAACGAAAAGACCGACTGGAAAGGCTATCAAACACTGATTACGCCAAAAGGACGTGAGACATTCCGTCTTCTTCTCGAAGGAGGTGTCTCATGAGCAGAATCAAATTACTAAAAGACATTGTTGATGATATGCACGCTTTGGCGGATAGCCTTGGCACATTGGCATCGGCACTCGAAAGCGACAAGCCTGCGGCCCCGGAGAAGCCTACAAAACCCGGACTCAGTCTCTCCGATATTAGAGCCGTTCTCGCCAAAAAGTCGCAGGAAGGTTTCACCAAGGAGATTAAGGCACTGATTGAAAAGTACGGTGCGGAGAAACTCTCAGCCATAGAACCAGGGCACTACGAAGCCTTGCTAAAGGAAGCGGAGGGATTAAAAAAATGACAGCACATGCCATGTTATCCGCTTCTTCTTCCTACAGGTGGCTTCACTGCCCGCCCTCGGCAAGGCTGAACGCAAAGGTCAGAGACGAAGCATCGCCCTATGCCTTAGAAGGTTCAGCGGCACACGAGCTTGCGGAATACAAGCTGAAATCGGCACTCGGCATGAAAGCGGATGACCCGACGGAAAACCTCTCCTACTACTCAAAAGAAATGGACGATGCGGCAACCTTCTATGCCGACCATATCATGGAGAGCCTTGAAGGGATAAAGCAGACCACTGCCGATCCGATTGTCCTGATTGAGCAAAGGCTCGATTTTTCTGACATCGTGCCGGAGGGCTTTGGCACAGCGGACTGCATCATCATCGCTGACGATACGCTCTATCTCTGGGATTTTAAGTACGGAACAGGGGTGCTGGTCGAAGCGGAGCAAAATCCTCAGCTTATGCTCTACGGCCTGGCGGCAAGCTTACTCTTTGACAGCATCTACGATTTTGACGAAGTCAAAATGACTATCTTTCAGCCAAGAAGAGACAATATCTCAAGCTTTACTTTGCCAAAAGAAGAACTCTACCTATGGGCTGAAGAGACCGTAAAGCCCATTGCCACACTGGCCTTTGAAGGCAAGGGTGATTTCTCAGCCGGAAGCTGGTGTCAGTTCTGCAAGGTAAAAGCGACCTGTGCAGAACGAGCAAGTGCCAATCTTGAACTGGCTAGGTATGACTTTGCCAGGCCACCGCTCCTGACGGATGTGGAAATCGAATCTGTCCTAGGAAAACTTGACGAGCTTTCCGCATGGGCCAAGGACATCAAAGACTACGCCTTGACAGCTGCCAAATCCGGCAAGAAATGGGCGGGATTTAAGCTCGTCGAGGGCAGGTCAAACCGCAAGTACAGCGATGAAGCAAAAGTCGCCGAGACGGTTAAGCAGGCAGGCTTTGACCCTTATGAAAAGAAGGTCTTAGGCATCACTGCCATGACTCAGCTTCTCGGCAGGAAACAGTTCAGCGATCTCTTGGGAGATCTCGTGATTAAGCCTCAGGGCAAACCGACGCTTGTACCGGAAAGCGATAAAAGACCGGAAATGACAAACATATTTGATGATTTTAAGGAGGAAACGATCCATGACTAAGAATCCAATGAAGGTAATTACAGGTAAAGACACCCGCTGGTCCTATGCCAATGTGTGGGAGCCAAAATCCATCAACGGCGGAGTGCCGAAATTCTCGGTATCTCTCATCATTCCGAAAAGCGACAAGAAAACCATTGAAGCCATCAAGAAAGCGATTCAGGCCGCCTACAAGGAAGGCGAAGCGAAGCTTAAAGGCAACAGCCGTTCTGTTCCGCCGCTTGAATCCATCAAAACACCGCTTCGTGACGGTGATACGGAGCGTCCGGATGATGAAGCCTATGCAAACAGCTTCTTTCTCAATGCCAACTCAACCACTCAGCCGGGTATTGTCGATGCCAATGTGCAGCCAATCCTGACCCGCTCTGAAGTCTACAGCGGAGTCTACGGCAGAGCGTCCATCAACTTCTACGCCTTCAACTCCAACGGCAATCGAGGAATCGCCTGTGGCTTAAACAACCTGCAGAAAATCCGTGACGGAGAACCCTTGGGAAGCCGTACCAGCGCAGAAGATGACTTTGCTGATTTTGCTGAAGACGATGACTTCTTGAGCTAGGAGGATACCTCATGTTTTGTGAATACTTTTCTCAGCTCTATCAGCTTTTCACAGCAACGCTTCTGGCCGGAACACTAGCCTTCTTACCTTTCTACCTTGTCTACAGATTCTGCAAAGCCGTATGGAGACAGGCAAAAAGGCAAAAGAAAAACTGATGACGGGAGGGCGGGGTCAAAGGCTCCGCCCTTTCTCTCTATGGAGGGAGTAAATGAAAACAATATGCTTAGACATTGAAACTTTTTCCTCTGCCGATTTAAGAAAAACAGGAGTTTATCGCTATGTTGAGGAGGCGGACTTTGAAATACTGCTTCTTTCTTATGTCATCGACGGAGGAGAGATAAAGACGATTGACCTCGCTCAGGGTGAAAAGGTGCCGGAGAGACTCATCCATGCCCTTCTTTCAGATGATGTCATCAAGTGGGCTTTTAATGCTCAGTTTGAGAGGGTTTGTATCTCGGAATGGCTGAAAAGAGAGGGTTATGTGTTAGAAAAGCCGCTACCCTTTGGCCACGATCCTGAGTACCTGCATTACCTATCTCCTACGTCCTGGTACTGCGATATGGCCTGGTCTGCCTATCTGGGGCTTCCCTTATCTTTGGAAGGGGTCGGTGAGGTTTTAGGACTGGATAAACAAAAACTAAAGACCGGAAAAGATCTCATCCGCTATTTTTCTCTTCCCTGTAAAGCAACTCGAACAAATGGCGGCAGAACAAGAAACCTGCCCTCACACGATCCGGGAAAATGGGAACTTTACAAATCCTACAACAAGCGAGATGTGGAAACGGAACTTCTTATCCATGATAAGCTTTCCCGTTTTCCTATGCCGGATCAGGAATGGGAGATTTATCACAGAGATCAGGAAATAAATGACCTCGGCATTTTGCTGGACAAAGACCTCGCTAAAAATGCCATCCGAATGAATGAAGCCGTCCGTGAAGAAAGCATAAAAAAACTCAAACGAATCACCGGGCTTGAAAACCCCAATTCTGTCCTGCAGCTAAAAGAGTGGCTTTTATCAAAGGGTATCCCAACAGAATCTCTTGATAAAAAGGCAGTAAAAGAACTCCTTAAAGATGCTTCTGGCGATGTCAAAGAGGTTCTTGAAACCAGGCAGGAGCTGGCCAAGTCCAGCGTTAAGAAATACGAAGCGATGAGTGACTGCGTCTGTCGTGACGACCGTGCGAGAGGACTTTTGCAATTCTATGGAGCCAACCGCACCGGCCGCTTTTCAGGAAGGCTCATTCAAGTTCAAAACCTCCCAAGAAATAAGATGAGAGATTTGGAGCTGGCAAGAAAGCTGGTCAAGGATGATGACCTTAAATCCTTAAGTCTGCTCTTTGATTCTATTCCTCAAGTCCTATCGGAACTTATCCGCACCGCCTTTATTCCGAAAAAAGGACGCATCTTTCTTGTCGCTGACTACTCGGCCATTGAAGCAAGAGTTTTAGCCTGGCTGGCGGAAGAAACATGGCGGATGGCACTTTTCTCTGAAGGCGGTGATATCTACTGCAGGTCGGCAAGTGAGATGTTCGGCGTTCCTGTAGAAAAGCACGATGTGAATGCACATCTCAGGCAAAAAGGAAAGATAGCGGAACTCGCCTGCGGCTATGGCGGCTCGGTCGGAGCCTTAAAAGCGATGGGTGCCCTTGAGATGGGGCTTTCGGAAGAGGAACTCCCGAACTTGGTAAGTGCCTGGCGTGCGACGAACCCTAATATTGTCATGCTTTGGCAGGTCGTTGACCGTGCGGCTATTGCTGCCGTCAGAGAGCGTTCCAAGAAAAAGGAAGTTAAAAATATCCGCTTTCGCTATGAGTCCGGCATGCTCATTATTACCCTTCCGTCCGGGCGTGAGCTTTTTTATGCACGCCCGCGCATTGAAGAAAACCGCTTCGGCGGTAATTCCATCACCTATGAAGGCGTAGGAACGGGAAAACGCTGGGAGCGAATTGAAACCTACGGCGCAAAGCTTGTCGAAAACATCGTGCAGGCTATTTCCAGGGACATCTTATGCAATGCCCTTATGACTTTTAAATACTCCGACATTGTCATGCATGTTCACGATGAGATCGTCATCGAAGCTGATCCTCGCATGTCGGTACAGGCTGTGTGCGACCAGATGAGCAGGACACCAAAATGGGCTAAAGGCCTAAAACTTGATGCGGACGGATTCACCTGTTCGTTTTATCAGAAAGATTAATTACTCAAAAACGCCGGATTTGTCCAAGGGGGAAGTGAAGGGAGTTTTCCCTATCACAAAAAAACGGAGGACAGATCATGTTTTATACCAAATTGACACTTTCAGAAAACAGTAAGGTTATCACCCGGCTATCTGATAAAAACGTCTACTCCATTTGCCCTAAATGCGGAAAAGAAATCCAGGTGAACCTGAGTGACGTTTTGAAAGAGGAAGATACCGATCTTCATACAACCTGTGTCTATTGCAAATCCTGTGCAAAAAAGTGGCTGAAAGAAAAAGCGGAGGTCTTCTATGAATAAGAACCCGCTTTCCCACGAACAAATACAGGCAGAACTGGACTATCGAAGGGCTATTCATCTTGTTCTAGAAATGAAGAATATCGGCCTAATTTCTGATGAAGAAGAGGAAACGATCGAGGAAAATATCCGACAACAATTTCCTCCCTATTTAGCAGAGATATGGCCTAAAAGCCTTGCTATTCGTGGCTTTTAGAGCAAACATACAGTGACGAAAGGAGGTTGAGACAGTGATTAAGAAAATAGAACAAAGCGTGTCCAAAATAAAGATTCTTCGTGTCTGTGCCTATGTCCGAGTATCTACAGACAGTCCGAATCAGCTGGATAGCTTTCAAGCCCAAAAGAAGCATTATCAATCCTTAATTCAAGCCAATCCTTCCTGGACGTTTGTAGGAATTTACTCGGACGAAGGCATCAGTGGGACGAAGACAGATCGCAGGTTCGGACTAAAAGAAATGATGGCGGATGCACGTTCCGGGAAAATTGATCTCATCTTAGCCAAGTCCTTATCTCGTTTTGCAAGGAATACGGTGGATACCTTAACGCTCATCCGAGAGCTAACCAAACTCGGTGTATTTGTCAGATTTGAAAAAGAAAATATCGATACTTCTTCGTTGGAAAGTGAATTGATCCTTTCCATTGTGGCAAGTCTTGCTGAAGATGAAAGCCGATCCACTTCTCAAAATATCAAGTGGTCTATTGAGAAAAAGTTTAAAAATGGCACCTATCTTCCCGGCTATTTACCTTATGGGTACTGTTATGTAGATAACGAAATCAAGGTTGTTCCCAAAGAAGCGGAGATTGTTCATACCATCTACCAATTAAGTATTAATGGAAAAGGCAGCTTTCGTATTGCAAAAGAGCTAAACCAGCAAAGCATCCCTTCACCTCGAAATAGAGCTTGGTCGGATTCTACTATCCTTGGAATTTTGAAAAACGAATTCTACACCGGAGATCTTTTGTGTCAAAAGACCTATACCGATGAGCATTTTCGCAGACATCGAAACCAGGGCGAAAAAGCACAATATCTCATAAAAAATCATCATCCGGCCATAGTGAATGATACGCTTTTTAACCAAGCGCAAAAAAGAATTGAAGCGAGAAGAAAGACAAAGAATCAGCGTAATAAGACCTATCCGTTTACCGGGATGCTCCGCTGTGCAAAATGCGGTGCAAATCTTAAAAGAAGAATCCACTACAGCGGAGAGCATTCCAGCATTCACTGGACTTGTAGTGAGCATCTGAAATCAAAAGATCATTGCACACAGCCATCTATCGCAGAACAAAAAATTCAGTGGGCATTCCTCACGATGCTAAATAAGCTAATGTTCGCCAGTGAACAAATCTTAAGCCCTCTCCTTGAGCTTAAAGCGGAAGAAGTGGAGCAAAAGGCAGAAGAAAAAATCAATGAATTACAAATGTATCTTCAAGATATCGCAGGACAGCTTCAAGCCACGGATGAGTTAAAAGGAAAGGGGCTGTTAAATGAGAAAAACTTCCAAAAAGTCAAAGCCGAATTGCTCCAAGAGCATCTGAGAAAAACCAATGAATTGGAAACACTCAGAAAAACGAGAAAAAAGACTCACGAAAAACAAGCGGCATTGGAAGATCTCTTTCTGTTTGCAAAGAAGAAGGAATCGATCACTGATTTTGATGAGGATATATGGGAGAGATTCATAGATAGCGCCGAGGTTTATGAAAGAACCACCATCATCTTTTACCTGAAATGTGGACTGATATTAAAGGAGGCTCTCTAACATGCGAACCGTTCCTTATGCTTACTGCTACAAAAACGGAAAGATCGTCATCCAAGAGGATGAGGCAAGAGTGCTAAAAAACTTATACCAAGCTTATCTAGAGCTTTCTTCCTTACAAAAGGCGGGGAATAAAGCCGGAATAAGCTTTGCCCATCCCACCATTAAACGCATGCTATCAAATCCCATTTATCTGGGGCAAGGTATCTATCCGCAAATTATTAAAAACGATTGTTTTCATGCCGTACAGAAAAAACTTAAGCAAAGAAGTAAACCAAGAAAGACCAAAAAGGAACCAATTGTTTACAAAGTTCCCAAATTTAACCTAGCGCTGGTGCCTGCGAGCAAAAAAGATCCCTACGAGCAAGCGGCACTTATTTACGAAAGAATTGAGGTAGTACATGAAAAAGAATAACGTGATGATCATACCTGCAAAACCACAGAGGCATCACTCATCCAGAGAAAAAGAAAAGCTCCGAGTGGCAGCCTACTGTCGTGTCTCTACGGAGACGGAAGAACAAAACCTAAGCTACGATGCACAGATAAATCACTATACTGACTACATTAACGACCATGAAGGATGGACTCTTGCCGGGATTTATGCCGACGATGGAATATCCGGCACCCGTACAAAAGAACGTCTGGAATTTCTACGGATGATTGAGGATGCGATGGATGGAAAAATCGATTTCATCATTACTAAATCCATCTCCCGCTTTGCCCGAAACACATTAGACTGCCTTCGCTACATCCGAAAGCTTAAGGAGAAGAACATTCCCGTCTATTTCGAGAAAGAGTCTATTAACACCATGGACTCTAAGGGAGAAGTCCTTCTGACTATCATGGCTTCCCTAGCTCAGCAGGAAAGTCAGTCCCTTTCACAAAATGTCAAACTAGGGCTCCAATACCGCTACCAACAAGGAAAAGTCCTCGTGAACCATAATCGTTTTTTGGGTTATGGAAAAGACGAAGAAGGAGGACTCATCATCATTCCTGAAGAAGCAGAAATTATCCGCCGTATTTATCGGGAGTATTTGGAAGGACAGTCCCCCTATGCGATTGCTAAAAACTTAGAAAAAGATGGCATTTTAACGGGTGCTGGAAAGACAAAATGGTATGATACAACCATTCGAAAAATCCTGCAAAATGAAAAATACATAGGCGATGCCCTCTTACAAAAAACCTACACTGTAGATTTTTTAAGTAAACACAGAGTTAAGAATACAGGTGAAGTGCCCCAATACTATGTAGAAGATCATCACGAAGCGATCATCCCCAAAAATATTTTTTATGCTGTACAGGAAGAAATGCTCCGAAGGCAAAGCGGAAAACGAGGTAAAAACGGCGTGAAAAGAAGCTACAGCTCCAACAATTGCTTTTCTAATATTGTAGTCTGTGGAAACTGTGGTGATATCTTTCGCCGGGTTCATTGGAACAACCGAGGCAAAAAGTCAATTGTCTGGCGATGCGTCAGTCGGCTGGAAAATAGAGGTACTAAGTGCACCGCAAGGACTCTTCCTGAAGATGATCTTATTCTCACAACCATGACCGCCTTCAAGAAAATGCTTACCGATAAGAAAGAATTCTTGAACCGTTTGATGCTAGCAATTGAAGAAGGCATGGGGGCAAAAAACAGTCGCTCCCTGTTCGATATCGAGGAAGAGTTGGATCAGCTTCAACTTCAACTTATCGCCCGCACTTCCTCAAAAGAAGAGTACAACGATTTGGCAGAAAAGATTTACGCCCTAAAAGATGAGAAAGAAAGAGTTCTTCAAGAAGAAGCCGGCAAAGAAAATCATAAGAAAAATCTACAATCTATTGAGCAGTTTATCCAAACCCAGGACGTAGAGACTTTAGAATTTGAAGACAAACTGGTCAGACAGTTTGTAGATAAAATACTGGTACTCGACGAAACAATCGAGGTGACCTTCAAGACGGGTACTTGTGTGAGGATTGATGGGTAACAGACAGATGGTTGATGTTCTGTTAGGAGTTTTATTGATTAATTTAATCTTGGCACTTGATCGTCGTGCCGATGTGTTTATCTAATCTCCATTGGGGAGCAACGTCATCATCTGCCCAATACTCATCCATTGAAATGATTTTATCGTCTGCTATTCTTATGAACGATACCACATGAAAATGTGCACTCCTGTCTTTAGAGTACACCTTTGTTACCGTTATGAGCAAGTCATCCAGCACTTCAAGTCGTTCAACCTTCCCATCCCAATCACCGGGATATTCACAGTTAGCAATTAAAAACTCATCAACACTGAAGTGCTCATTGGTACAATGCCAATTAACAGAAGCGTCTTCATGAAAGTACATCCTAAGTGTCTGCTCGTCTTGCGTCAGCACGGCTTTCCAAAAATTATATACATTCATAATTTTCCTCGCTTGCAAATCCTATTTTTGCTTTCATAACATCTACTCCACACGCTCCACCTCAAAAAACATCCATTTCACTGTCTCAGCAGCAAAAAACATCTAACGTACAGTCTCAAGAGCGAAAAAATACCTGTTATCTAACCTGTACACACAACCATACCTTTCCAGACTCCATTTTTTATTAGCATGCTTTCTTGACACTCATTTTCACGAACTCACCAGTCTTTTAATCCCTTGATTTCAAGGCTTTTCAGCCATTTCTTGACATCAATACTACCGTCTCCACATGTGACGTCCAAGGAAACATGTCCACCGGGCAAACCGAATCCGGCTCATATCCACCTTCAATAAGAACCTTCACATCCCTCGCCAAGGTCGCCGGATTGCAAGACACGTAGACAATTCGACGCGGTTCCATCTCCAGCACCGTTTCAAGCAGACGACCATCACAGCCCTTGCGAGGTGGATCCAACACGACCACATTCCCCTTAATACCTTCTCTATATAGGCGGGGAATCACGACCTCCGCCGGCCCCACGTGAAACTCCACATTTTGAATTCCATTGAGCGCCGCGTTGTCACGAGCGTCCAACACCGCCCGCTCCACGACCTCATTGCCAATCACACGCTTGCAATGACCCGCGAGCAACAATGAAATTGATCCCGTCCCACAATACAAATCGAACGCCACATCTTCGGGGCGCAGCTCCGCGGCCTCCAGCACAGATTGATACAGCGCCTCGGTTTGTTCAGAATTAACCTGAAAGAAGGATTCCGGAGAAATACGATAGCGAATGCCAAGCAGCTCCTCTTCAATGTGAGCCGCGCCCTCTACCAGACAGAATTTCTCACCCAGCACGCGGTTGGTTCGTTTGTCATTATAGTTCAAATAAAATGAAGTGAGCGCGCAACCACATTCAAGTAAAGCCTCACTCAAGCGGCGACCCAACTCCTCCGCATCCAAAAACGAATTTGATCGGACCACCTTCTCTTTCCCGGCCAGCGGCACGTGCCGGTTCAGCACCAACACCACCATGACCTGGCCGGTCTGAAAGCCAACCCGCGTCAGGATATGCCGGACCAGGCCTACCCCCTGTTGTTCGTCATAGCCGGTTAGACCGTGTTCGACCATGAACCCTCGCACCACCCGTCGCGTCACGTCTGCGGCGGGGTGTCCGATTTCACAAATCTGTCCATCGACAATCTCATGTGACGCCGGCGCGTAAAAACCGATTTCCAATGATCCGTCCGCCGCCTGCCCAACCGGGAACTGAACTTTATTTCGATAGCGATGGGGCTTCGCCATTCCGATGACCGGACGCGTCACACGTTCAAGCACCGCGCGGTCGACCCGCCCGATCCGCTCCAAATCGTTTCGAACCCGATTCGCTTTGAGCAGCAACTGCGCATCGTATGACATGTTCTGCGACGCGCATCCGCCGCAAGTGGAAGCCAGTTTGCAAAAGGGCTCGATCCGATCACTTGACCGACCGGTCAGCCGCGTCACCTCACCGACCGCGTAGTTCGCGCGCACCGCGGTTAGACGCACCGACGCCTCATCTCCCGGAATCAATCCGTCCACAAACACCACGGCCGCGCGGCTATCTTCGTCCTTGTTGATACAAGGTGCCGATTGCGCGTCAGAGATGATCACACCGACACCTTGTCCGCGCAGGTTCAAATCCCGCACCGCGACATTAACCGTTTGACCGATTTTGAGGAAAGACGCCCGGCTTCGCGCGTCACGACTCGTTTGATTCTTCATTTTCACAAAAAGCTCCGTTCACTGAGCGATAATATCTCTGTTTTCTAAAATTGCTGAATAAAAAAAGCATTGTTATAATTATATCACCTATATGAAATTCACTTTGAAATCGCATATGAGTCAGCTTCATCGGATGTCCGCATCCCCCACTGTTTGAATACGACGCTGAGCTCAGTCGCCGAAAGGAAATCATAATGTCAACCACTCCCGCGGAGGAAAGACAAGACGCCGCGAACCGGTACGAAACCGATCGATACACGCCCAATGCGGCCGGCAATCCGGAACCTCCCGTTCTTGACCGGGCGCAGGTCGCCGAATTACGCAAGACATTGCATAAATACGTCAAAGGCAAACCGACAGTGCAATCCAACCGTGTTCCGATTCACAAAATGATCGCTCACGGTTTCGGTCAATTGATCAAGATCATCTGCATCATCTTGGCGCTGATCATTTTTTTCACCGGGGGCATGGGTGTCGGCACCTTGTTTGGCTACATCGCCACCACCGAGCCGGTCTCCGCCGAAGCGCTGAAAGCCGGTTCTTTGACCTCCTATGTCTATGATATCGAAGGCAATCAAATCGCGAAATTTACCGGAGCCGACAACGTCGACCGCGTGTACGTCCCGTACGATTCTGTCAAAGACACCTATATCGATGACGCCTTCATCTCCATCGAGGATGAACGGTTCGACACCAACATCGGCATCGACCCCAAGCGCATAATCAGCGCGATCGCCTCCGCACTTGTGAATAGCGGCGAGGCCACGCATGGCGGCTCCACCATCACCCAGCAGACAGTCAAGCTGATCACGGGCGACACCCAGCGTTCCGCCCAGCGCAAAGTCCAAGAATGGTACAAAGCGATTATTTTGAACCAACAGCTCACCAAATGGGAGATCATGGAGCTTTATCTCAATCTCGTTCCAATGTCCAATTCCTATGTCGGAATTCAGTCGGCGGCGATGGCCTATTTTGGCAAAGACGCTGCTGATCTAAATCTCGCCGAGTGCGCGTATTTGGCCGGCATCCCCAAAAGCCCTTCTACCTACAACCCGCTGACCGAAAGCGGACGTAGAAACGGATTGCGCCGGCAGCGCAATGTGTTGGCTAAAATGCTGGAACTTGGGCGGATAACGGAAGAGGAATACACGGACGCCCTGAACGAGGATCTGATTTTTAACCAACAGGCTACCCCCAGCAGCGCCACAAACATCAATTCTTATTTCGCGGAGTACGCCGTGCGCACGGCGATCAAGGACCTGCAGGATCAAAAAGGGTACAGCGCGTCGATGGCGAGAACCATCATCAACAGCGGCGGTGTCAGTATTTACACCACAATGGAACCCGATGTGCAGGAGAAATTGGACGAAACATTTCAGAAACGCGATTTATTCGCCGCCGATTATTCACGTGTCGAGAACATGTTGGAGTTTCCCCAGGCCGGAATGGCGGTCATCAACAATCAGACCGGCGCCATCGCCGGACTTCAGGGGGGCTATGGCAAGAAAGAGGCCAATCTGGTGCTCAACCGCGCCACCGATATACAGAGACAACCCGGCTCGGTCACCAAGCCGATCAATATCTACGCGCCCGCGATGGAGCTTTACAAAGTCACCGGCGCCACCGTGTTGACCGATGAGAAAGTGTTCCTCGATCCCAACAATCCCGACGAGCCGTATCCAAAGAACGCCTATTATCCGGAATATCGAGGAGACATGATCATGCGCAATGCGGTCAAGATCTCGAACAACGTGCCGGCGGCAAAGGCGCTGTTGATGATCGGTGTGGACATGTCAAAATATTATATGAATGAGGTTGGTATCAACCGCATCAATGACGGCGCGACCATAGCCATCTCCACCGGTAGTTACGGCACAGGCATGTCTCCGTTGGAAATCGCCTCTGCGTTCAGTGTCTTTCCGAACAATGGACAGTACTGTAAACACTATCCTTACACAAAAGTGGTCGATAGCGAGGGCAATGTCTTGCTCGAGAACAAGCCGGAGTTCAAGACCGTCTACCGGCCGAGCGTGGCTTATATGATGACCCGCATTTTGGAAGAGGTGGTTTCCGGAAGGACTTCAAACTTTCCCTACTCCGGATCAGCCTCCGACTATGGAATGCTGACCAACAACAAAGGCGAAACCATTTGGATGGCCGGTAAGACCGGAACATCCACCGATGATGTGGACAAATGGTTCGCCGCCTTCACTCCGTACTATTCAGCCGCGGTCTGGTATGGCTACGACAACCGCATCAAGAAACAGTCCGTCATCGGTCCGGATGATCCGGCCGCCAAGCGCATCATGTATGACGCGATGATACCGATTCACGAGAATCTGGCCGGCGCGGAGTGGACAAAACCGGGCAATATCGTGGAGTTGAGCATCTGCATCCGTTCCGGAAAGCTGGGCACTCATAGTTGTGGCGGAGGCAATGTCATCACTGAATATTTTGAGGAGGATTCTCCGTTGACACCGACCAGCGCCTGCCCGATTCATGGCGGTTATCCGCTGACACCTTACGGGGACTATAGCTATCAATATGTGCAGCCGACTGAGGCTGATCCAACATTTTTGCTGGACCCCACCACCGCCACGACAACCACTCAAACGTTGATTCCGGAGGACCCTTTGGATTCAATGCACATACCAAACGAAGCGACGTTCGATGACGAAACACCGATCGATCCGGAGATGTATCCACAGTTGCCTTCAATGCATTAATTGTGATTTGAGTGGGAATGACTATTCAATCGTGGCTGATTTGCGAAACAGCGTGCCGATCGGCTCGCCATCAATAATGTTCTGGATCTCATGAGGCCGCGCGCCATTGCTGATCACCATGTCAATGCCGGCTCCCATCGCGATCGAGGCCGCGGACAGTTTACTCACCATACCACCTTTTCCCCGTCTACTGCCGGCTCCGCTGGCTCCCGCGGTGATTTCGGGTGTCAGATGAGACACATCGCTAATCAAGCACGCGTGTTGATTAGAGTGGGGATCGCTGTCATAGAGTCCATCGATATCCGACAGCAGGATCAACAGATCCGCGTCAACCATTTTGGCCACGACCGCGGACAGCGCGTCGTTGTCGCCAAATGTGCCATTGTGATAGACCTCCTTGGTGGAGACCGTGTCGTTCTCGTTGACAACCGGCACGACCTGACGTTCGATCAGCGCGCCAAATGTGTTTTTGATATTGTGCAAAGTCACAGGATCGTCAATGTCATCGCGGGTCAGCATGATTTGCCCAACGATGTAGCCAAACTGGGCAAATGTGCGACTGTAGACATTCATCAGATCGCACTGACCAATCGCAGCGAACGCCTGTTTTTCACGTATGTTTTTTGGTCGCTCGGTCATGTGGAGCTTGCTCATCCCCACAGCGATGGCTCCCGATGACACCAGCACGATCTCACGTCCTTGATTCATCTGGTCCGAAATCGCGCGGCAAAGTCTTTCAATGTTGCCCAGGTTCATTCTGCCATTCTCATACGTGATGGAAGACGTGCCAACTTTGACCACGATTCGTTTCGCGGCTGTAAGTCCGGCTCGATCGAGCATACAGACTTCCAAATCTTGATTTAACAATTGACTTTCCATTAAAATACTTCCTTCATGCGATAGTGGTGCCAACCAGTCTCAGAATATCCACTTTCACTAAAAAAATCAATCAGTCCCGGCCTTCTACAAGACCACGTTGTAATGAAGCGGTCAATTTTTGTTCACATTGCGGTATAATCACTGAAGTATGCTATGAACAAGCTCAACGAGGAGATCAACATGTCAAAGCGAACTGACTACATCAGCTGGGATGAGTATTTTATGGGTGTGGCCTTGTTAGCGGCCAAACGCAGCAAGGATCCAAACACTCAGGTCGGCGCCTGCATTGTGAACGCGGACCGCAAAATCATTTCCACCGGATACAACGGTTTCCCCTCGGGCATCGATGACGATGATTTTCCGTGGGGTAGGGAAGGTGACTTTTTAGAAACCAAGTATCCGTATGTCTGCCACGCCGAATTGAACGCGATTCTCAATCAGCCCGGAACAAGCTTGAGCGGCTGTTCAATCTATGTCGCGCTTTTTCCCTGCAATGAGTGCGCCAAGGCGATCATTCAAGCGGGCATCCAAGAGGTCGTCTACCTTTCAGACAAATACGCAGACGAGCCGTCGACCCGGGCTTCCAAGAGAATGTTTGAAGAGACCGGTGTGAAAACGCGCTGTCTCAAGCCGACAGTGGACAGTTTGACTTTGTCTTTTTCCGAAACGGACATATGAGCGCGAAGCACTGAAGTCACAATGGCCGCCTGACCCACCACGATGATCGGTTGGGCGAATGATCCGTTTTCCTCGAAAGATGGAAGGAAATAGATATGAAACGCAACGACCCGTCATCCGGTCCCGACATTGACGGACCGACCCCTCCCGATGTGCGCAAAGGCCCGGATCTGTTCACTCCTGTGCGCCAACCCGGAATGCCTGTCGGGCAACGACTGGAACGCTCCACTGCGAGCATTCCGGCGGTCCGCCCGCCGGCCTTGGCCCTCACCGATGATGGCGATGGTGGCAATGACGGTTTCGCGGGCAACCTGTTGAATCCGCTCGATCAATCCGAGACCTTGTCAATGAAATCTGAAGATCGGCCGATATCAGCTGATTTGTCCGAAGAGAAAGCTTATTCCCCGGTATCCGAATCCACTGTCGAGTCCGGAGCGAGCACTTCTCCGCCTGCCTTCGCTCACTTTTCAGTCGCCGATTTTTCAGAAATGCCGGTCAATCCATCCGGCGAGCCGGTCATCGATCCCGAGATCTTTAAAGGATTGAGTGACGCGGAAGTTGAGAAGCAAATTCGACTGGATCAGGTGAATCATCCGTTTGTCGCCCCGACGCGCACGATCAAACAGATTATCCGACACAACGTCGTCAACACCTTTAATATCTTGAACTTTGTGCTGGCCGGTCTTGTTGTGATCGCCTCGATCAGCGATCTGAAGTTGCTGATCAACCTGACGTTTATGGGCGTCGTTTTATCCAACATCGTCATTGGCACCTTTCAGGAAATCCGCGCCAAACGCACCATTGACAAACTCGCTATTCTGACTGAGCCACTTGTTAAGGTCGTGCGCGGTGAGAAGGAACAAACCATCTCGGTGCATGAGCTTGTGATCGGTGATTTAATGATTTTGGAGCCCGGCAATCAGATTAGCGTGGACGCGACCTTCGTGACCGGCCAGGGCTTCGAGGTGGACGAGTCTTTGTTGACCGGAGAGTCGAACACCATTGTGAAAAGAACAGGCGACGACCTGTTATCCGGCAGCGTGGTGATGGCCGGCACCGGTTGCGCGATCGTCGAGAACGTCGGCACCCGGACCTTCGCGGCGCGCATCTCCATGGAAGCGAAACGGGAAGTCAAGAAAACCTCCCTGATCATGGATTCTCTGAACAAGATCATCAAGGTCCTGACACTTGTCATGATTCCGGTCGGCGCCGCCCTGTTTATCTCAAGTTACAACAAAGCGCCCGAAGGTTCCCTGCCAACGGTGCTGGTCAGCGTGGTCGCGGCCCTGATCGGCATGATCCCTGAAGGTCTGATGTTGCTGACTTCGGTGGCTTTCGCCGTCGGAGTCGTCAAGCTTGGACAAAAGAATTTGCTTGTGCAGACACTGCCGAGCATTGAGACCCTGGCACGTGTCGACACCATTTGTTTGGACAAAACCGGAACACTGACGAATGGTCGGATGGAAGTTTCGGGGCTGCACATCTATGATCCTCAAGAAACGGGCGTTTTTCACGAGAACGTCGACTGCACGGTCCCCCGTGAAAACAAAGTGGATGACCGTTTGTCCCGGCGGATCGCGACCATGGTTCAGGCGCAGCGCTCCGGCAACGCGACACAAGACGCCATGCGAGAGTGTTTCGCAACACCTTCCGCGGATGTCGTCACAAAAGTCATACCGTTTTCCTCTAAAAGAAAATGGTCGGGTGTGCAGTTCGCGAGCGGAGAAATCATGGTCATGGGCGCCCCGGAATTCATTATGAGAAATCGATTCTCACAAGTTTCCGTTTCAGTCAATCAGCTTGCCTCCAAAGGATATCGGGTGCTGTTAATCGCGACGGCGACCGAGCCTTTTGGGGACGAGGGCCGGCTGCCGGATTCGATTCAGGCTGTCGCCTGTGTCTCACTGGTCGATCAATTGCGCGAAAACGTCAACGAGACCTTGAGTTATTTTTACGAGCAGGGTGTGTCGGTCAAAGTCATTTCCGGAGACAATCCACGTACTGTGGCGGCGGTCGCCCATTCCGCCGGTATGCGTCAATCCGACAAATGGATCGACATGAGCCGGGTGGAGGAAGGAACCGATCTGTCTCATTTGGTCGAAACCTATACCTTGTTCGGGCGTGTCACGCCGTTTCAAAAGCGTCAACTGTTGAACGCTCTGCAGAACAATGGACATGTGGTGTCCATGACCGGAGACGGTGTCAACGATGTGCTCGCGCTCAAAGAGGCGGACTGCTCGGTCGCCATGGCGGACGGCAGCGACGCCGCCCGATCGGCGTCCGACCTGGTGCTGCTGGACAACAACATCGCCTCCATGGTCGACGCGGTCTATGAAGGACGTCGAGTAATTAACAATATCGAACGGGTGGCCACCTTGTTTCTTGTTAAGACCGTCTATTCCTGCTTTTTGTCCTTTATCTATATCTTCCTGCCCTTTGTCTATCCGTTAATCCCGATCCAAAACTCACTGATCAGCGGCCTGACAATCGGTCTGCCGTCTTTTGTGCTGGCGCTCAAGCCAAACAGAGAGCGGGTGCGCGGCAATTTTTTACGCAACGTGATGGCGCGGTCGCTGTCCGGCGGACTGGCCGCGGCGATCATGGTGGTGATTTCCCAGTTTTGCGGCTATCTGCTGAATTTAAGCTATGTCCAATGTTCCACCGTAGCCGTGCTGATTCTTTCATTTATCGGCCTGATGATGCTGCGGCGAGTCAGTCAGCCGATGGACGCCATTCGGCGCATTCTGTTTTGGAGTTGTAGCGTCTGCCTGATCGGCGCGACTCTTTTTCTTCCAAGGATATTTTTCCTTGCCGACCTCATCAGTCCACTGCTCTGGTTTTATGTGCCCTTCCTCTTCGCCACAAATTGGTTGTTCTCCTCCTTTTCCAGTTACGGACGCATCCGGGCGGAAAAGGCGCGCCAAAGGAAGGCAAGCCGCTCCAATCGCCGCACGGTCAAGCAACGCAAAAAAGCCAAGCGAAATGTGCTTAGACGTTATCAATCCAAAAGAAAAAGCTCTTGACAAATTTTCTTCATCAAAAGCTCATCTGTGGTTTTTTCAACAAAAAGTCAGAGCGCGACAAGCTTATAAAGCATGGACTCGATCAGGACATACAGCAAGAAGAAATGGATCAACGCCCGATGTTTGGGCACCGTTTCCTCGTTAAGTGCGCGGTGGATGATCATCCAATGCAAAACTCGCCCAACTGTAAGCAGTCCCGAAGCCGGACCACCCCACATGATGAAGCCGGCCAAGAAGTACAAAACGCTCATCAACGCGACCGGCAACAGCGACACAAAGCATAAATTCAATATTTGCAAGGCGTTGCGGCCGCTGATTTTAAGCGCTCTAAATAGAAAATACGCTCCCACCGTCACAGCGGACATCAAAAGCATGTTGATCAATCCACTCAAATAGCCATATGCGAAGCGTCTCACTCCGGGATACACCACCATGGCTCCCCGGCTGGGCACGCTGTTGAAGGCGCCGGCGAAGATCGCGATCACCGCAAGCACAATCCAGGTATATGAGTTCTTGATATTTCCCGCCCCGGTCAGGGCGTTGGTCGGATCGATCGAGAACAGTCCCTTCAACACTGCGACCAAATCCGCTCCGATCGAAGGACCGGTCGGGCGTTTTTTTGGTGGCGCCTGCGATATGTCGTTTGGAATCGGTTGAGCGGGAGGCGGCTCAACTGGTCGTCGCGGATAGCTGACATCTCGCTCTTCATATGGCGGGAAATGCTGTTGGCCGGCGGGCAGAGGATGCTCCGGCGGCACTTGTTGTCCGGATGGGTTTTGTTCCATTCGCATTTCGGATAAGGGCTGAGCATCGTCGGGCGCCGGGTATGAGGCGCGTTCCCCCGGGGACACGATCGTCCGCGCAGTCGATTCAGACAGTTGTTCCGATTCCGGATCCATCTGCGATTCAAAAGATTCCGCTTCGTCCAGCAGGTTTTTCGACGCGGCTTCGGTGCGCCAAAAATCATCATTATTTCCAATCTTTTTCATTGTGTCCCCCTATTGTTTTGTATAATAGCTTACCACGATTTTTGTGATCAATCAGCATTCTTTCTAATTGATTTTCGTTTTCTTTTACAATATTTGCGAAAGGTCTTAACATAATATACAAATTTGGATATGGATCTGATTCGCACAGATTTGGTATTATGAAAATAGGACTTATCTAATTTAATTATAATGATATATATGAAAGAAGGGGATAAAAATGATCACGATCGATGATATCGACACTGTCATGCAGGCGACAAAAGCAAGTTACGCGGACGTACGCGCCGCCTTGCTCCGTCAGGATGGGAATGTCGCTCTGGCGATACGGGAATTATTGGATTTGGAAGTGGAAGACGGCCATGATGGCGCTGATGGTTTCGCGGGAGGTGACCACGCCGAAGCGACACAGGATGATCCCGTTTTCAGCGAATACACCTATGACGAATCCGGCACCGGAAAAACGGCCGGACAAAAAGGTGAGGGGCGTGGGAAGATCGGAGCGGACCTCGAGATTTTGCTGACAGACATCATTGAGGCGATTCAGGATATTTGGCGCAAAGGAAACGCCAGCCGTCTGATCATTGAGAAGGATGATCTGCAGGTGTTGAACCTGTCTTTGAATATCAGCATCATCGGCGTTGTGTTGGCTCCGGTCGTCGCCTTGCTGGGCACGGGGGCAGCCGTGCTGACCGACTACACCATCACCATCGTGATGGATGACGGTGAGAAAGTCAGCGTCAATAAAATAGTCCTCGCAAAAAAGATGCGACGCGAAAAAATGAATCAGGAAGAAAGCGCCGCCTCCGGTAGTGAGTCCAATCACACAGAACCGGACGCCTCGCCATCTGATGACGCGGACGAGTCGGATAACTTGGACAATTGACGTTCGATGGTTTCCAAAACGAACATGACCGCGCGGCCATCCTGCGGTGTGATCGTCCAGGTCCGATCGTTTCGCGGCTGGTACAGATCGAAAAATTTTCCGTAAGCCGCCCTGACCCCTTGCTTCGGGAGCGAAAACCGCTCCCGGACTTTTTTTGTCTCTTTTCCGGTTGGTTCAACTGACTCCCAAATCAGCTCAGACTCTCGCACAACCAATCTTCCCTCGCCCATATCCTCCCGATCGCCATCCTTCGTGCGCCGGTCGGCACGGCAGACAATCTCACCAAAATCATTTGGCTCGCTCAGCGCGAACGACATCTGCCAGCGCGTCCATTCCGCCGGATTTTCAAACTCACAATCTGAAAAGCGGCCATCCGCCAACAGTCGAGCACGGTATTCACAGCTCTCACAGATCAGTTGATCGCGCCTGCCAACCATGGTCATCGGCCGTTTGCATTTCGGACAGCGATGACAAATATTTTGCAAGCCTCCGGCCGGAGCGAATGAAAGAAACCGGACCGGTTTGGCACGTCCGCGTTGCCAAGCGTTATCATCCGTGTAAATCGCCTCAGCGATCGCCCCCATTATATTTTCAACACTCGTGTCGCCGGGTTCGCGATCTTGAAATAAAATCCTTGACTCGATTTCGATGCGCCCCGGACGAATCCAACTTTTACTCCAGCGCGGCCAGGACAAATAGCCTCCATTGATCTTCAACGCCACCACCGGAACATTGAGCTTTTGAATCAGCACACCCAGATTGTCTTGTAACGGCCACCCTTCTCCATTCAGTGAACGTTGGCCTTCCGGAAAGACCAGCACCACCTCGTCCCCCCGAATCGCGCGAATAATGTCGCGGGTCGATGAGAAATCCGGTCTCATCTGCGGCCTGAGAATCAAGCCCATTGAGCGCGCGAACTTATGCGCGATGCCATTCCGAAACACCTCTTCACCCGCCACAAAACGTATCGTCCTGCTTCCCACGGCATAGGCGGCGAACAAAGGATCCAGCAAGTTGACATGATTGGCCACCACTAGAAAGGGCCCGTTCAAGCGCCGAATCTGCGCGTTTGGTTTAACTCGAATGCCCATCAATGGGGTCAACAGACAGCGTGAGACAACCTTGACCAGCGAATATAAAAAACGATTCACACCGGATGAGGACGGATTCATACATACACCTATAATTCAAGAGCCACCATCGACTCGCAGCCGATTTGTAAGCCGTCTGTAACACTCCCGTAATCTTCCACAAATCATCCACAAAACATGGATAACCTGACACCACTCAAATGAATGAGCGTTGAAATCGTCTTCAATATATCATGTAAGACTTCCTTTACGTGATTTTGTTTTGCTAAAAACGTAAAAATGTGCGATTACTAAAAAGAAAGGTTGGACAAAATGCTATAATTATATAGAAAAACAAGAGTTATTTTATGAATGATCGTCCAATCTCTGTGGAAGATCCGGTATGAAAGGAAAACAGTCATGACGAGAATTGTGATTATCGGTAGTAGCGCCGCCGGTATTTCCGCCGCGGAAGCAGCCAGAAAGCAAGATCCCAATGCGGAAATCAGGGTTTTTTCACAAGACACATTCCTGCCCTATTATCGATTGCGAATCGGCGAGGTGATCACGGATCCGGCGAAACGTGACAGCCTGACGTTGCATCCGGCGTCCTGGTACGAAGACAGAAGGATCGAGTTGAACTTGAATCAGACGGTGACCGGGGTCGATGTGAAAAACAAGACCATCGCGTTGGCGGATGAAAGCGCCGTGGAATATGACAAGCTTATCTTGGCGCAGGGAAGTCACAGTTTTGTGCCGCCGATTCCGGGCGCGGACCTTGACGGCGTTATGACGCTGTGGAGCATGACCGACGCGTTGACGATTGAATCCAAACTGACCAAAGGGAAATCCTGTGTGATCATCGGTGGGGGGTTGCTAGGTTTGGAGACCGCATACCAGGCGGCTCTCAAAGGCGTCGACACGACTGTGGTTGACACGTCACCAAGGTTGTTGGCACGTCAACTGGATGACATTGGTTCGGAGATATTCCGGAAGCAGGTTGAAAAACAAGGTGTCAACGCGGTGATCGGCGGGAAAATCTCAGCGATTATAAAGAATGATTCCGATGGCAAGGCTTTGGCAGTCGAGCTCGAGGATGGCACCCTTCTGCCGGCGAATCTGGTCATCATCTCTACCGGCGTTCGTCCGAATGTGGCAATTTTGGATGGAACCGGCATTGAGATCGGTCACCATGTGGTCTGCACGAACAAGATGGAGACCAACGTGAAAGATGTCTACGCCGCCGGTGACGTGATGGAACAGGGCGGAGCGTGGTTCGGTCAATGGTCCATCTCCATGGGCCAGGGCAAAGTAGCCGGGACCAACGCGGCAGGAGGAGACGCCGTTTATGAATTGACGCCCCCTCCTTACACCATCAACACGATGGACACCAAGGTCGCCGCAGGCGGAAAAGTGTCCGGCGACGAGGAAGGATACCACGAAGATGTCACCCGAAGCGACGGTGAGCTGCATTATCGCAAGGTCTGCTATCTGGATGGCAAAGTATGTGGTTTTGTCCTGATCGGCAACACCAAGGAATATGTGAAACTGGCCAAAGAAATGAAAGAGACAGATTGATCTTCCAACCTTCAGTTGATATCATGTCAAAATTTCCGGTCACCCTCTTCTCTCTTGACCCGCTCAGCCGCCTCTCTGGCGGCTTGAGTGTATAAATAACTTTGTGTAAGTCATCAGCTGGTAAAATAGAAACTAGTTGGAGGACAGAACAATGGCCAGACGCGAACGAAAATCAGACCGACTACCGGAAGGGTGGCTACAGGGATTCATAGAAGCCTACGACATCCAGACTACTGACGACATTAAAGAGGCTCTAAAAGACCTTGTTGGTGGCACGATAGAAACGATGATGGAGGCAGAACTGGAAACTGATCTGGGTTATGCCAAGCACGACAAAGAGAACAAAAAGACAAACAACAGTCGAAATGGCAGCTCATCGAAAACGCTACGCACGGAATATGGCGATGTAACAATCGCTGTTCCCCGAGACCGTGAAAGTGAATTTGAGCCAAAGATCGTTCCCAAGCACCAGCGGGAGATCAAAGGTCTGGATAAACAGATCATCTCAATGTATGCCAAAGGCATGAGTACAAGGGATATCTCAGCTCACATCGAATCCTTGTATGGAGCGGAAATTTCGGCGGAAACCATTTCCAAGATCACAGATAAAATTCTGCCGGAAATTAAGGAATGGCAGAATCGTCCACTCAAGCCGTTGTATGCCCTGATGTTCTTTGACGCGATCCACTATCCGGTACGGACAGAAGGCATGGTACGACAACGCGCCGTCTATATCGCGATTGGCGTGGACATGAATGGTGAGCGAGACGTCTGCGGCCTATGGATTGGCGAAGCTGAAAGCAGCAAATATTGGCTGAGCTGTATGAACGAAATGAAAAATCGCGGTGTCCGCGATATTTTGATCTGTTCAGTCGATGGTCTGAGCGGATTTAATGAGGCGATTCACGCAGTCTATCCCCAAACGGATATCCAGCGATGCATCGTACACCAGGTCCGAAACTCCATGCGTTATGTCCCCTATAAGGACCTGAAACTCTACACCTCAGACATGAAACGAATTTATCAGGCGCCAACGGAAGAAGTCGGTCTGATGGAGCTGGACGCGTTTGAGGAAAAATGGGGTAAAAAATACCCAGCAGCTCTGAAATCCTGGCGTGACAACTGGACAGAGCTCAGCACCTTTTTTAAGTATCCACCCGAAATTCGTAAGCTCATTTACACGACGAACAGAATTGAGAGTTTCAATCGAGGCCTGCGAAAAGTCACCAAAAGCAAGGCCGCCTACCCGTCCGATACCGCCTTGCTCAAATCCTTGTATCTGGCGATTCAGGACATCACCGCAAAATGGGGTAAGATTCAAGGCTGGGCCGGCATATTTGGGCAGCTGATGATTATCTTTGAAGACCGTATCCAGCCGGGAGACTACAACTGATTGCAGATTCAGATACTGTTTAACTTTACGGGCAGCACATGCTCCTGTTAAACTATGCTAACGTAAAATCACCTGCCTAACGCTGATAAACAGGCAACAAGCAGGCGATTTGACACATGATCATTTGATTACTACTGATGAATACACAAAGTATCTGATACTCCCGGCGGCTTTGAGCGTTTCGGCCCGCGGCGCCTCTTTCTCTTCCTTCGCCTCCGCTTTTTCCAGGGAGGCGAACATGCGTCGTAAAATCGAGGGAATCCGGTTGGCTTCGGTCCCGACTCCGTTCAGTCTGACGGTGGGGAAACGCCCACTGACGCTAAACACAAACGCGCCTTTGTACGCGGGAAGGTCCAGCAGCAAAGACAAACGCCGCAGATCCGCCTGTGTTTGACGTCCACAAGTCATCACAACGCTATTTTTTTGATGTGCCACCTTGCTAAAACCGGACTGATTGGCTTGAGCCCGAACATAGGATAGGTCGGCCAAAGTGATGACCGCCAGCGGAAGGTCGCCGTATCGATCGGTAAGCTCATCAATCACATCATCGTAGTCCGCCAGATTGCGGATCAAACTGATGCGCCGGTAAACATCGACGCGCTCACCTTCATCCGAAATATACTCAGAGGTGAGGTAGGCGTCGATCTGCAGATCAATCAATGTGTCCAGCGGAGCGCCTGACTCATCGACGACGGCCGGAAGACCGTCCACCTCAGCTGCCTGGATGCTTTTGATCTCCTCCTCCAGCATGCGGCAATAAAGATCGTAACCGATCGCGTCCAACTGCCCATGTTGTTCGGCCCCTAACAGATTTCCCGCTCCCCGAACCTCAAGATCACGTAGGGCGATCCGAAAACCGGCGCCTAGTTCGGTGTAGTCGCGGATGGCGGTCAGCCGCTTGGCGGACTCCTCGGAAATCACTTTGTTACGCATATATGTGATGTACGCATAGGCCTGCCGACTTGAGCGCCCCACGCGGCCACGCAGTTGGTACAGCTGGGACAAGCCCATACGGTCGGCGTTTTCCACAATAATGGTATTGACGTTGGGCATGTCAATGCCGGATTCAATGATCGTCGTGCAAACCATGATGTCGAACTCGCCCATGATGAACGACTCAATCACCGACTCCAGCTGATTTTCCATCATTTTACCGTGTGCGACGGCAACCCGGGCTCCCGGTATCGCGGCTTGAATCCACTCCGCTTTTTCATGTATGTGCCGAGTGTCATTGAATAAATAGAAGGTCTGCCCATCACGTTCCAGCTCACGGTTGATACCCTCGACAACCAGCTCTTCGTCAAATTCCATGACATACGTTTGGATAGAGCGCCGGTCTTCCGGCGGCTCTTCTATGATGCTGATGTCTCGAATGCCCGACATGGACATGTGCAACGTCCGCGGGATCGGAGTGGCGCTCAGACTCAGCACATCGACCGTGGGGTTGATGTTCTTCATTTTTTCTTTGTGATCCACACCAAAGCGCTGTTCCTCGTCGACGATCAGCAAGCCCAAATCCTTAAACGAAACATCTTTTGACAGCAGACGATGCGTGCCGATCACCACGTCGATCTCGCCCGACGCAAGACCTCTAATTGTGCGATCTAAATCTTTTTTCGACGCGAAACGACTCAGCAGCCCAACCCTCACCGGAAAATCCGCTATGCGTTCCATGAAATTATCATAATGCTGTTGAGTCAAAACGGTGGTGGGCGCCAACATCGCGACCTGCTTGCCGTTCATCACCGCTTTAAAGATCGCGCGAAACGCCACCTCGGTCTTGCCGAAACCGACGTCGCCGCACAGCAATCGATCCATCACCCGTTCCGATTCCATATCCGCTGTAATCTCGCGGATGCAACGTAGCTGATCCTCGGTCTCCTCATATGGGAAACTGGCCGCGAACTCCCGATCCCAGGTCGTGTCCGCCGCGAATGTGAAACCTTGCATTTTTTGACGTTTCGCATACAACGAGACCAGATCGGTCGCCAAAGCGCGTATGCTGGTTTTCGCCCGCTCTTTCAAGCGCGACCAGTCTTTGCCGCCAAGCTTTGACAGCTTTGGTTTTTTATCCCCCGAGCCAATGTGTTTTTGTAGCTGATCCAGAGCTTTCATCGGCAGGTATACGACATCCTCGTTCGCGTACATGACCTTAATATAATCCTTGCGCACACCGTCAGTTTCAAGATTCACCAGGCCCTCATACCTGCCGATCCCATACCCCTCATGCACAACCGCATCCCCGACCCGTAAATCGCTAAACAGATCAATTTTTTGACCTTGCATGCCTGATGACACACGGCGGCGTCGACGCCGATCCGAGCCAAACACATCCTGCGATCCAATCACCATCAAACCAATCGCAGGATATTCAAAACCTCTCGCCAGTTCGGCGTGAATCAAATTCGCTCCGGTCTCATACTCGGTGAACAGATCGTTCAGTTTCTCACGCCGCTCAGTCGACGTGCTGGTGATATAGGTCAGCTGACCCGCGTTTTGCCTACGTCTCAACGTGTCGATCAACTGTTTTTCCCTGCCACGGAAACTATCAATATCCCGCCCAATGATTTGGATATTTTTCGCTCCGGGAAAACCATTTCCGGACACACCAATCGTCGTCAACGATATGACGCGTTCCAGTTTGTCCAGCTGTCGGAACGGCTGAGCCGGATTGATCAATGCTTTCTCCGCAAGCGGGATCGACTGACCTTTTTTAGAATATACCCTCAATTGCTCGATCTGTTCGGCTGAGAATCGGTCGACCCGCTCTCTCACACGGATCGGCTCGTCCACAAAGATCAGGTGATCGGCCTGAATCACATAGTCTAAAATTCCTGTTTGTTCGGGCTCGAGGTAATTTTGCCAGCGATCCAATCCTGGGAAATCCCGCCCCGCTTGGACAAAGTCCGCGTCATGTTCACAAAGCTGCTCCATATCGTTGCGAGCTTTGATCGTTGTGTCCTCCGCCTTCATCTCGGTGGCGCGGCGCTTGGCGTAGCGTCTGATTTTATCTGCGATGATCCCTCGCTCGATCTCGTCGATAATCACTTCACGGGCTGGCGGCACGGTTATCTCTCGAAGATTTTCCAATGAGCGCTGTGAGGAAATATCAAAACTGCGAATCAAATCGACATCCGTGTCAAAGTAAGACACACGATAGCCGGTGCCTTCACCTGTGCCAAACCGGTTGTCCAGGATGCCCACCGGCATCACATCCACGATGTCACCTCTGCGCGCGACCTGACCCGGAGCATCCACCCGGTTGACCGTCTCATAGCCCGCGGCAACGAGACGCCTCAGTAAGTGCTCCGGTCCCCCATCCACGTCACCTTGGCGCACACTGACAGTTGTCCGGGCAAATCTTTGAGGTGAGGGAATCGGCTGTACCAGCGCCGGTGCGGCGATGACCAGCACCCGAATCTCACCGCTGAGCAATGCGAACAAAGTGCCGATCCGATCATGTTCGCTTTCTCTGCCGGCGGCGTCCATCAAAGTCCAGCCGAAATCGCGGGTTTTCCAGATACGAAGGTGATCGGGATTTGACATCATCGCCTGCAGCGTCTCGCTCATTGTGCGTGCCCGCATGATATCAGAGACGACAAGGCAGACCGGCCGTGAACGAGCGGTCGAGGCGGCGAGCGCTAAAAAAGCTTTCAGCCCATCCGAAGGTCCATGCACATTGACAGCTGAGACAGCGCTCGCGTCCAGCAGTTCGCGAAACGCCTGATCGCGTTCAGCCAGTTTAAGTATGGTGGGAAAGTCAACAATAGGTTCCGACATGACGAATCACCGATCTTCTTTTGGATTCAGTTTGCGTCTGTTAATCCGGTTCATTGCAAATTGAATATCTTTTTCCATGGCGAACGCTACCGCCTCACAACAATCACTCAGCGCCTCTTCCATAAGAGGCCGCTCGTCGGCGGTAATGCTCGACAACACATAATCGATGATATCCCAATTCGGAGGGAGCGGACCGATTCCGATCCGGATACGTGGAAAATCAGTTCCACCCAAATGCCTGACAACCGAACGCATGCCATTGTGTGTGCCCGCACCACCTTTTTCACGGATGCGGACCAAGCCTTTGGCTACATCCAAATCGTCATATAGCAGCAAAACATTTTCGCGCTCGACACGAAAATAATCCATGGCGGCACGCACACTTTCTCCACTGTTGTTCATAAAAGTGGTCGGCTTCAAAAGGATCACCTTCTGCCCTTTGATGGTGCCCATTCCATAAAGGCCTTTAAATTTTATTCGGTTGATCGCGATCCGTTCATGCTCCGCCAAATGGTCAAGCGCCAGCCAGCCACAATTGTGCCATGAATCAGCATATTTAGGACCCGGATTGCCCAGACCCACGATCAACCATATATCTTGAGTTAACATATGATCGTTGTTTGCTCACTTTTCTTGTTTTTCTTTCTGTCTACGTCCGCGGATCGGGCTGATCGACAGCTTTTCACGGACTCTGGCCACCGAAAAATCAGGGATATTCTGAGTGATCAACGCCCCATCCCCGATTGTCGAGTTGGATCCGATTTCCAGTTCTCCGGACAATGTCACATTCGCGCCGACAGTCACATTGTTTCCAACAGTCTGCAGCCACATTCGCTCACCGAGCTCACCGTTGGTCACCGTGCCCGCGCCGACATGTGTTCCCTCACCGATTTGAATGTTGCATAAGTAAGCATTCACGCCAATTCTGCATCCGTTTCCGAGAATGATGTGCTGGGCCACCGCCCCCGAAGCCATATGGACTCGTTGTTTGAGTATGGATTGATTGGTCAACTGACAATTCGGTCCAATCCTGCAATCGTCTCCAACCACTGAATCACGGATCCATGAACGGATGAAGACGCCATCCTTTCCGATCTGGGAGGAATGTATATCCATGTCCGGGCCCAGCATTGTATTATCACCCACCGAAGTGCTTCCGGTCAAAATACAATTGGGCTGGATGATCACATCTTTGCCCAGCTCGACCGAATGATCTATGCGTACGGTCTCAGGATTGAAGATGGTCACGCCGCGATTCATGTGACTCTCACAAATTCTACGATTCAAGATCGCCGCGGCTTGTTGCAACTGTACCCGATTGTTAACACCAATGACTTCCTCAAAATCAGTTTCATGCGCGAGCACGCTGTGCCCTTGTTCGATCAATGTCCCAATAACATCGACGAGGTTGCATAATTGATTATTGTTGTTGGATATGGTGATGCCGATGGCGGATAACAGCAGCGCGCAGTCAAAGCAGTACACGCCCGCATTGATCAAAGTTTGGTTCAGCTCCTCCGGGGTTGCGTCATCCGCTTCCACAATGTGTGAGATTCGCCGATCCGCGTCACAAAAAACACGGCCATACGTCTCCGCCTTTGGCGCCTGCGCCGTCAATACCAACACGGCGCATTCCTCTTGTCGAAAGCGTTCAACCATCTCCTTCAACGTGTTCGCGGTGATCAATGGAACATCGCCACTGACGATCAGCGCGCAACCCGAGCGACTTTCGAGAAATGGAGCGGCCTGTAGGCAGGCGTTCCCGGTGCCGAGTGGCGGATCTTGTAAAACATAGGCTCTATGCTCGCCCAAAGTCATGCGAATTTCATTTTGATCTTTCCCCACCACATAAAGCTGATCACCGGCACCCGCTTCGCATAAAGCGTCCGAGACCCAACGGATGATCGGTTTTCCACCGATATCGTGCACCAATCTTGATGTGGATGAGTGCATTTCATGGCTATCACCGGCCGCCATGACGACAGCGCAAACTTCGTCCATTCCAACTCTCCTTCTTCTAAACCCTTGTTTTATCATTATAAAGCGAGCGACACTAAAACTCTAACACACGTCTCCGCAATGTGGATAATGTGGAAAACTCTGTGAATAACTGATTGCAGGCGTTTCACGAGTTTTAACAAAATAATCGCGTATTCGCAAGTGTTTCACGTTCTTTACATTTTAGGTTACAGTTTTGTTACAGACGCTCGGAAACCCCTTTGTTCACAGCCTCTTGAAGATTTTATCTGTAACAAAAGAAACTATGTTTTATATGTACGTCTATTATTCATTGATCTTTTTACCGGATTTTTTGTGGATAATTATGTGGATATCAAAAGGACTGTCACTGTCACTTCTGTCTATTTTTTACGAACAATTCTTTCCAAAAATGAGCCCTTCATATTTATCATAATAACAAAGTCAATTTTTCCAAAAGATAGGAGGCATTTTTGGTAGCGATTTGCACACTCATCCAACTGCTGATTTTTATACATGCCGCGCATCACGATGCCTACACCGGTCAGGTTCCCGATCGATACAGTTTGATGATCGCGGCAACCGCTTTGCCTCTGCTGATCACCCACACTCGCCCATTGATGGCGGTGTGTGTGGCCATGGTCAACGCGTCGCTTGGCGCGCTGCCGTTGCTGCTCAGCGCGATACTCACCCGTCAGCGCGGTCGTTATCAACTTGGCGGCGCCGATATCAAGGTCACAGCCGCTCTGGGCTTTTGCTGCGGGGCGACTGAAGCCATGTGGTTTGTCATGGTCGGCGGACTCGCACTTTGCGGCATCAGTTTGATCCGTGAAATAGGCGATCCTCGTCCAGAAATTTCGAGACGGGCCGGCGGAAAGATCATACCATTTCTTCCTTATATTTTAATCGCCTCACTTCGTTAGTGTCAAATTTAGTTCGCAACTTCATAGAACTTCATTACAGCTTATGCGGCTTCTAACACGATTGATTCCAATGATCTGGCACTAAGATAGGCTCGAGAGCTGGACCAGTCCTCACTGTATTCCAGAAGGTAGATCGAAATCAATCGAACATAAGATTCAGGATTAGGGAAGATTCCAATTACCTTTGTCCTACGCCGAATCTCTCGATTCAACCGTTCCATAATATTGTTGGAACTGATTTTTCTGCTGTCCAGCGTGGGGAACGCATAAAACGTTAAACTGTCTTCCAGCCCTGCTTCCAAAATCTCAATTGCTTTTGGAAATCGTTTCTCATATAACTCAGCCAATCTGCGTGCCAGCACAACAGCTTCTTCCATGCTACTGGCCTGCCAGATGAGTTTGAGCTGAGCGGCGAAGCGGTCTTTTTCCGCTCTGGAAACATGTACCAGGATATTACGCATAAAATGTACTTTGCAACGTTGCCAGCTGCTGCCGGGAAAACATTTTCGAATAGCGGCCGTTAAGCCGTTATGAGCATCCGAGACAATTAGTTTTGGCGTTTTCAATCCTCGTTCACGCAAGCTTTGAAAAAGTAAGCGGTAGCTTTCTTCCGATTCTTCCAACATCGGCTCAATCGCTAGGATCTCACGATGACCGTCCTCTGCGACACCACAGACGATCTGAATCGCCATGCTGACCACTCGATGATCATAACGAACCTTCTCGTAAAGAGCATCCACCCAAATCACCGGATAGTCCATGGTCAACGCTCGATGGCGAAAAGCCTCTGCTTGCTCATTTAGCCCTTTCGTCATCTGACTGACCTGGCTTCCGGACAGGCTGTCTATCCCTAGACTTGCTGCCAGCCTTTCCATTTTTCGGGTGGATACGCCCTGAATATATGCTTCCTGGACCACTTGAATCAGCGCTACCTCGCTGCGTTTGCGTTCCGTCACAAAAAACGGAATGTAACCACCTTTGCGCACTTTTGGAACCATTAGATAGCTGGTGCCCATCCTCGTATCGAAGCGGCGTACGCGATATCCGCTGCGGCTGCTAATACGTTCTTCGCTTTGAGCATGTTTCTTTGCGCCAATTTGATGGGACACTTCCGCTTCCATCAATTGATTGCAAAGCCATTCCAACATACTGCGCATTGGATCGTCCATTCCCATAAATTGCCAGAGCATTGCTTCTAGGTTTGTGGTATCTTGATTTTGAGTCATAGTGATTTCTCCTTACACCGATTTGTTTTTTTCCTTAACAATCATTGTAACGAAGTCCTATGACTCTTTCTTCTAAAGTTGCAAACTTAAATGTACGCTATCCTCACTTCCCTACCACGTCCATAAAATTTTTATTATATTTAATAATTTCTAATAATTTCTATTGATGTTTTACATATATTAAAAATTAATGATAATATATTTATAATTTAATAAAATACTTTATACAAATTACACATGAAATAAAATCTATACTTAAATAATTATTATTTACGGTGAGGATTAAATGAGGCAAACTAAGCAAAAATTAATGATTATTGACGCCATACATAAGATGGACGGCCACCCAAGCGCGGAAGAGATCTATTTGAGTTTGAAGCCGGACAATCCGCAACTCAGTTTAGCAACCGTTTACCGCAATTTAAATGAGTTTTGCGAGCGCGGATTGTTAAGAAAGGTCGAAATCCCGAATGAACCGGTCCGCTTTGACAAGCACCTGAATACTCATTTTCACGGTGTGTGTGAACGTTGTAAAAAAATTATCAACATCCCGGCAAGAAAAGAAAAGAGTTTACAAGATTGTATTGGCATGGTAAAGGAAATGGAAGTCACTCGCTATAATTTGCTCATATATGGAATCTGCAATGAATGCCGGGATCAAGAGTGACTTATTTAGGATATTTTTCCAAATTGATTTTACTGACAGGTTCATACGGAATATCCAGGAACACACTTAGATTTTCTTCTTTGTTAGCCAAAAAAATCGCGGCGTCAACGCTGGCTTTTCCCTGTGCCGAAGTGTTTTGATATACCGTGAACGCTAACTCATCCTCGGCCAAAGCGGCCAGCGCTTCAGTTGTACCATCCATGCCCACAACCGGTTTAGAAAGCGGGTTGAGTTCCGCATCTTTTAGAGCGGCAACGCAGCCCAACGCCATGTCATCATTCTGGCAGACGACCGCGTCAAACTCGGTATCTGTCTCAAGAAATTTGGTCAACTCTCGACGGGCTTTTTCCTTGTTCCAGTCGCCAATCCCCTCGTAGACAAGCTCAACTCGAATATCATCCGCTTCCAGATATTTAGTTAAAGCGTTCACACGTTTTTCGATAAATTTAGACTTCGCATCGCCGTTCATAAGGCACAATTGCACCGAGTCTTTCTCTTTCGCCTTAAAATATTCAGCCAAAAACTCCCCTTGGAATTTCCCTACTACCTCGTCATTCGTCCCAACGTAGGTCATTTGATTGGCCTTAAGCTCGATATCCGGCGATCGGCCCAAAAAAATCAATGGTGTTCGCCGAACCACCTCAACCAACTCCGCGGACCGGTGATCATCCACGACTTCCACGATGATCGCGTCAACTTTGTTTTGGACAAATTCTTGCAATTGTTTAACTTGTTCTTCATGACCGTCGGTCACGTGTCTGACTGTCAATTCAACTGATTTTTCTTTGGCGGACGCCCTCAACTCCTCTACCAGGGCACTTTGATAGCCATCCTCAGATCCCGGCAAGGACACACCAATCTGATATGCTCTATCCGCCTTCACGCTTGCCAAGTCCTCAATACTGGTAATTTCATATTCTTCCATTGTTGATTTGATTGCACGGGTGTTATTCTTGCTTTTGTTGCCTCCACAACTGCTCAATATGGGCAACATCAAGAATAATGCGAATAAAGCCACTGAATATTTTTTCATATAAAGTCCTCTTTCATATGGTGTTGTTGAAAATATTTGAATCGAAAGAAAAAATCTCTTCGCGAGGCAACATAATTAATATGAATACATATTACATATATGTGATTATCACATAAAATTACAGAATAATTATACTCACTTATATGCAATATTTCAACAATTGTTCCATTTTTGAAAGAAAAAATCCCGATCCGCGTAAATGTGGATCGGGATTGATAACTACATAGGTAGTCGGGATCGTCAGCTGTCTTATTTGCCTAGCAGCTCTTTTTCAATCCTCTCTCTATGTTCAACGGCCTGTTTATCCATTAGCTCAGGATAACCAAACAACGAAACACAGGAGATCGACTCTCCACCAACCTTGAACGTCTTATTTGCGAAATCCATTTCACGCAAAGTCTCAAAGATTCCGTCAAAGTCGACATCACCCTCGCCCATTCCGACGTGCTGATGAATCGTCGCGTCCACACCCGGCGGGTTCAAGATATAACGTGTATCCAGGGTCTGGTTACGTGTATCGGCAAAGAGCACATGAGAAAGATCGTCACCGGCATATTTAAGCATATGGCGTACATCACCCTTGCCTTGATCGTAGAAGAAACCATGCGGCGAGCTGTAGACATAGGTGACATTATCGCTGCGGAAATGTTTTACCAAATCACATGTCTCGTCGTTGAGTTCACAAAAATCATACGGGTGAGATTGAATCTCAATGCGGATGCCTTCTTTTTCCACAATCGGTAACAACTCTTCCATCGAGCGGAAGAACATGCCATTGCAGATCTCTTGCTGATGCGGATCACCGGACAGTTCGGTGTTGATCACCTGAACACCCATGTTGACCGCGATTTTGATCAAGGATTTCCAGTTCTCCACCGCATGCTGTCGCTGTACCTCGGTTGGCCCCGACCAACGATAGACGCAGATGAAAGAAGAAATTTCCACACCTGTCTCCGCCATTGCCTTGCGGTACTCCGCTTCGCATTCACGGCTGAAAAGTGGATGTTTGTAGAACGGATTGATGCGTACATGTGGGGACTGCTCAATGTACTTATAACCCCAGTCAGCGACTTTATGGACCATTTCAGTTATGCCCATATTTTTAGCCAACACATCGACGTCAAACGCAATCTTCATAATTTCCTCCTGAATGGTTTGTGGCTTCTGTTAACTTAATAAAAAAAGAGATCTGAAATGCCTTTGGTACAATAGTTTCACCACAAAACAGGTACCTCCCTAAGGAAAGGAGCAAATCAGATCTCATGAAAAGTATACCATCTAATCTAACTTGTCCCCGCTGTTTCTCTAAAAGCCTTTACCACTTCGGTAAAGATAAAAAAGGTAATCAGAAGTTCCAGTGTCGCAATTGCATGAGACAATGGGCACCTGCCAGTAAGAATAAGAAGGAAGATTTTCAAAGAAAGTACCCTCCTTGTCCTAAGTGTGGTAGGGCTAGCTTCCTGCACCATGACTACAAGCTGTATTCCAACTTTCGTTGTGGAGACAAGAAGTGTTACCACTCTTTCTTTGTTGTAAAGCTGGTTGAAATTCCATCCTGCTCGTCTAAAGTTATTCCGCTAGAGCAGTTCACAATGAAACGAATGCGTCATCCTTTCCATCTTGTTCTAACGGCTCTCATCCATTACTTTATTGGCAATTCCACCTTGAGAAAGGTTTCTGAAACACTTCGACTCGCACACAACATTGAGGTGTCTCATGTCACAATCTCTAAGTGGTGTAAACGCTTCGCGCCTGCTCTCCTAGCGGCAGCTGAACCTTACAAGAAGCAGATCAACCTAGCTGACTCTGACGAATGGCATTTTGACGAAACCTACGTGAAGATCAAGGGCAAATGGTATTATCTCTGGCTTGCCATGGATTCTGAAACAAGGATGATTCTGGACTTTCATCTGTCACCAACCAGAGATACTACGTCCGCCTACTCTCTCATTCACAGCTGTCAGGAGCAGTTTGGCAATCCACAAAGCATGTTCGTCACAGACAGATATCCCGCTTACCAAAGAGCGTTCGATCACCTTGCTCCCTGTGTTGAGCACCAGCTCGTCGAAGCGTTCTCTGATGATATTTCCAACAATGTCATGGAAGCGTTTAATGGCCAGTTTAAGGCTTGGTATAAGGCTAAAAGAGGCTTTGACTCTTTTGAGTCTGCTAACATCCTGATTGCGCTTTATATCTTCTTTTACAACTACATCAGACCGCACCAATCTCTCTTCAACTGGACTCCAGCTCAGGTTGCCGGGGCACAGTACCAAGAAAAACAAAGGAGAGCCTGTCTTCTGATTGCTTAGGCATATTCAGTTCTCAAAGTTCAATTGAATCTCTTTCGAGATTTCTTTCGCATGTCCGGATTTTATTCTTTCGCTTTCCTTACATGCTTTCTTTGTGCTATCTTCTTTTCAACTGGTGAATCCTTAAGTTTCTTCTGAATCTTTGTTCGCCAATTGCATTTCAGATCTCTTGTCTCTCATCTTTAATTAACAGAGCCGGTTTGTGGGCAGGTGGCCGTTAAGCCACTTGCAACAAAAAGTCTACTAATGCCATTCTTGCATAAAATCCAACAAATTCATAGCACAACTCAGCTATCAAACAGTACAATTTAACAATATACAAATTAGTACAAAAGAGACATAACCTGAGTTATGTCTCTTTTTTCTATTATGGATATGTCATTGGAATCGCTGATTCTCATCTGCTTGGAATCTCTTATGCCTGTTTACCCAGCATCTTGCGATTGTCGAGAACAACGGCGAGGATGATGATGATACCTTTGACGATCTCCTGATAGTAGGAGGAAACGCCGAGGTAAATCAAAGCGCTCTTAAGGACACCCAGAATGAGGATACCGGCGATACAGCCTGAAACCTTACCAACACCACCATTTTGTGAGATACCACCAATTGTGGCGGCGGCGATGCCGTCCAGCTCCATGTTCAGACCGAGCTGAGGGTTACCGGCACCGGTACGTCCGGAGATCAATACCGCGGACAATCCGCACATCAAGCCACACCAGCCAAAAATAGCGACCAGATTTTTCTCAACTTTGACACCGGCGACACGAGCGGCTTCCTGATTGCCGCCAATCGCATAAATGTTACGGCCGAAACGGGTTTGAGTGAGAATGAACCAGGCAACTGCGGCGCAAAGCACGAAGACAATTACGTTAGAGTGCAGCTTGCCGCCCAGGAAGCTGGTTCCGCCCAACCATTTGTAAGAGTTGTTGATTTGAGATACAGGGTTGCCTTTGGTATACAGCAGAGCTAATCCACGGCAGGCGGCCTGAGTACCCAAAGTCGCAATAAATGGATGCAGTTTGGTGTAAGCGACCAACGCTCCATTTATGCAACCAACCGCGGCACCAACCGCAAGGCCGATCAACAGACAAACGACACCATGAAGCTCGGGGCCATTTGGGATAATACGTGAAGTATATGCTGCCGACTGAGCGAAACTGCCGGCGACAACCGAAACAAGTGAGACATTGGAACCCATTGAAAGGTCAGTGCCTTTGGAGATAATGATAAACATAACGCCCAGCGCCAACAGGCCAGGGCCGACCTCTGATTGGAAGATGTTGGAAATATTTGTGTAGGACAGGAAGAAAGCGCCACCTTTAATCAAGGTCATAACGCTCATTAAAACCACAGCGACAATCAATATGACCCACATACTGTTCGCACTGGCGATCTCCTTGAAGCTCTTCTGCTCTTTGCCGGTCTTGATGGCATTTACATTCTCATTGGCCATGTTTTTAATCCACCTTTTCTGTATTTACTGTAGCCATTTCCATAATCAGTTCTTGTGTGAAGTCTTTGCGGTCAATGACACCTGTCATGCGGCCTTCATGCATAACGACGATGCGATCGGCCATTCCCATAACTTCCGGCATTTCAGAAGAGATCATGATAATGCCTTTACCCGCTCCCGCCAGGTTCGAAATAATCGTGTGAATTTCGGACTTTGCGCCGACGTCGATACCACGTGTGGGCTCATCGACGATGAGGATGTCCGGATCCATCAGCATCCATCGGGCAACCAAAACCTTCTGTTGGTTACCGCCGGACAGGCTCATGATCCGAGTCGCCCAAGACGCTGTTTTAATCTTCAGTTTATTGCCATATAAGATGGCGTCGTCTTGAATTTTTTTATGATTCAGCATGCCCAACGGACCCGCGTAGGCCTCAATGTTCGCAATACTGATATTGTCCAAAACGCTCGATACCGGAATGATCCCGTTTAAGCGGCGATTTTCCGTCAAGAAGGCAATGCGATTGGCGATCGCATCGCTTGGACTATGAATGGTGATCTCTTTACCATCTTTAGTAATAGTTCCTGAACTTCGATAGCGCATGCCAAAGATCGTTTCCATAACTTCAGAACGTCCGGCTCCGACCAGACCCGCAAATCCGAGGATTTCACCTTTGTGGAGTTCGAAGGAGATATCCTGGAACATGCCGGGGGAACTAAGATTATCCACCTTTAATATAGTCTCGCCGATTGGGCAAGGAATTTTCGGGAACATATCGGTAACTTCTCGACCGACCATCATTTTGATCAACATGTCCTGCGTCATGTTATCCGCATAGTCAGATCCTATGTATTCACCGTCACGCATAACCGTGATTTCATCGCAAATTTCAAAGATTTCATCCATTTTGTGAGAAATGAATATGATTCCTTTTCCTTCCGCCTTTAGGCGTCTCATAATAGAGAACAATTTTTGTGTTTCGCCTTCGGTCAATGAAGAAGTAGGTTCGTCCATGATAATGACATCGGCATCATGTGAAACAGCCTTGGCGATTTCCAGCATTTGTTGTTTGGCTACAGTCAATTCACCAACTAGAGTTCTGGGATCTTCGTCTCCAAGACCAACTTCTTTCATAAGAACTTTTGAATCTTCATACATTTTTTTGTGATCCAAAACCAGTCCTTTTTTGGGTTGGCGTCCCAGCCAGAGATTGTCGCTGATGCTACGCATGGGCACAACGTTTAACTCTTGGTGAATCATTGAGACTCCCGCGCTAAGGGCACTCAGAGTGTCAGGAAATTCCACGTCCTCGCCACGCAAGATGATTTTGCCTTCGTCCATTTTGTTGATACCGATCAGGCATTTCACCAGCGTCGACTTACCGGCACCATTTTCACCCATCAGAGCGTGTATAGAGCCTGGACGTAATCTAAAAGACACGCCTTTCAACGCCTTCACTCCGGGAAACTCCTTGACAACATCAAGCATTTCCAAAACATATTCGCTCATGAATGTTGTAACTCCCTTCTAATATTATGTGATTTGTGGGAGAAGGATGGCCTTCTCCCACGATTCCTCACATAAGGACAATCTCCAATAAAACGATACGTTTCTTAGTATTATTTCATGTACTCTTTGTAGTTATCCTTGCTCACAGGCTCGAACGGAATATCAACAACAATGTCAACTTCCTCACCGTTGGCCATGAGGGTTAGCGCACGAGCGGAGCCCGCGCCTTGTCCGACGGGGTTCTGGAACACGGTGAACGCGAGTTCATCTTGGTCTATGCTGTTAAGAGCTTCCGGTGTTGCGTCAATTCCGACAACCGGAATTTCAGCTAAATCAACGCCGGCGGCTCTCATGGCTTCGATACAGCCGAGGGCCATCTCGTCGTTGTTGCAGATGACGGCGTCAAACTCTTTGTTGGTGCCAAGGAATGTCTGCATTTTGTTCATCGCTTTGGCGCGATCCCACTCAGCTGTGTCATCCAATACATAAGTTGCGTTGATGCCCGCGTCCGCCAAAGCTTTCTTCGCGGATTCGGTACGGAGGATGGTGTTTTGGAGTCCGAGAAGACCTTGGAACAGTACGATGTTCACATCGGTTTTTCCTTTTTCTTCAAAGAACTCTGCCAGGAACTCACCCTGGTAGCGACCGGAGTTGTTCTCGTCGGAACCACAGTAAGTGGCTTTCCCTTTTTCAAGATCAACTGAAGGAGCGCGGTTGACGAACACAACCGGAATGTCACCTGCCGCCTGAACCATTTCAGCGGTGTTGTCGGTGTTCACGAGGTTGACGACGATGCCGTCCACATCTTGTGAGGCAAATGTCTGAACTTGAGAGATTTGCGTGTTCGCGTTGTTGTTGGCGTCAACAACAGTCTGGTTGACACCCAGTTTTGCACACTCAGCCGTCCAAGCGGCTTCCATGTAGGACAGGAACTGGTCGCGAATGGAGATTGTAAAGCCGAAGTTGTACTTGTCATTCGCTTTCACGTCGCCCAGACCGTCAACGTAGTCGCCCGTTTCAACGTCGGGTGTCTCGGTGTCGGCGGCGGTTGTCTCCTCCGCGTCAGCGGCGGTGGTCTCTTCCGCAACGGCGGCCGTAGTGGTTTCATCGACCTCGACCTCGGTGTCGGCAGCTTTGCCGGCACAGCCCACAGCCATTGTCATGGCCATTGCTGCGACAAGAACGATGGATACAATTTTTTTCATTTTTTTCTCCTCTTTCCTCTTTTAATATTTTACTAAAATCTGAAATTCAGACTTTAATAAACAATAACTCAACGGGTCGAGTCCCTGATTCTATTTAGAAACATACGACCCGCATGCTCGTCAGTCGAGCGGGTGTAAAAAATCAGGCGTCATAAAACGAAGGACGATCGCCTGTCTCTATTGGTTCTTCTTTACCCGATGTCTGTGATTTAACACAGGCGTCAGCCGTTACAGATGCCACATAGCCGTCCCACGCAGTGGGCCCGTTCACCTCACCTTTTTGTGTGTCGTTGATCCAGTCCTGGATTTCCGTATCGTACGCTTTGCGGAATCTATCTTTCCAGTCGGTAAGAATATTGTTATACTGCTTGGCGCCCAAACGCATGTCAAGGTCCATCGGATTCGGCAGCGCTGCGGTGCCTTCCTCGCCGACCACTTCGCAGCGGATGTCATAACCGTATTGGCAATTAACGTGAATTTCCAATTCGATCAGAACACCTTTTTTGGTTCTCATTAGAACAAGTTGTGGATCCATCAGATTCTCGTGGGAGTACTTCGATTTGCGCCCGAAGAATGTCTGCACCGACTCATAATCATCGTCGATCAGCCAATGCAGGCAGTCGATCTCATGAATCGCGGTATCTGTGATTGCCATCGGAGTGATGTAGCTGGTGCCCACCTCAGGATTGCGATGAGCGCAACGAATGAGCAGTGGAGCGCCAAGCATTCCGGAATCAATCATTTCCTTCAGTTTGATGTAAGACTCGTCATAGCGACGCATAAAACCGACTTGAACCAGTTTCTTGCCGCCGGCGACCTCAGCGTCGACAACCTCTCTGCTGTCAGCCGCCGTCTCCGTCAACGGTTTTTCACAAAAAACCGGTTTGCCGGCTTTGATCGCTTCCAAAACATACTCTTTGTGAGTGGACCCAATTGTGGCGATGATTACCGCGTCAACTTCGTCTGACTGAATCAACGCCGCTCCGCTGTCATAGATCTTGCAGCCGGTCAGTTGTGCGACACGTTCCGCGCTCGCCGGAAACAGGTCGGTACAACCCGTGACCTTGGCGCCGGACAATTTGTTCGTGATGCGATCGGCGTGTTCCGTACCAATTCCGCCGCAACCGATAATTCCAACTCTGAGTTCTGCCATCTCTTCCTCCAAAAATGTGTAGCTATGCGCAATGCGAATTGAGCTTCTCGCGCCACGGTGATGCGTTACGGTCCGCACACTCTGGGATAGCACCCGAGTCCGGTCAACAGTGTCTGAACGGTTGTGACAAGTGTTCACAATTGCCACCCACGGGTAAAATGCTCTTCGGATTTTGCGTTGAAATGACACGATTGTCAACTCCAACGAGCCGGGTTCAAAGTAAAGCCATCAACATACTTTTGTGCGACTTCACTAAAAACCATTCTTTCATCATGTTGCGCTTTGTATATTGAGATTATAAGCGCAAAATTGAGAAAAAACAATACAATTAAATTAAAGTCCATCATTCGTTTGTTCAATTTAAACAAAAAATTGTCGATTATTGTCCAAGTTAAACAAACAATACGATTAGAGTCTAAAATAATCATGACGGTTTTGTTAATGAGCGATTTAGTTTTTGATAATATCAAAAACTAGGCAATGGGGCAGACTTTTCACGCTGAAAATTCGCTTGTAACAATCATTTATTTATGATAGCATGAACTTCGTGATTTTTCATAAATACTCGAGGAGGTATAAATATGGCTAAATGTGATGTTTGTGGCAAAGGTGTTTCTTTCGGCCGTAAAATCAGTATTACCCGTTCCCAGGTATCCCGTCGTGCGCTGGCGCAGCAGAAACCGAATGTGCGAAAAGTCCGTGTTGTCGATGCCGGCACACCTAAAACGATGCACGTTTGCAGCAGATGCCTCCGCTCCGGCAAAGTGACCCGGGCATAATACCGGTCACAGGCAAAACCTGAAAGATAAAAAGACGGCAAGATATGTTCTGCCGTTTTTTGTTATTTACTCGAACTTTATCCGCGCTGTTGGCGCGCCGTCATGCGGCGCTGGAGCTGAGTGGTGATCACCGCCCCGCCATACGCTCACTTAATGAAAGTATCGAGCGACACGGTAGGGAATCCATGATGAAAAGATGGAGTCCGGTTGTTGTCGGACGATCGAAAAAGTACGCTGAGAATCGGTTAAAATCTGATCGTCGCCCAGCCAGATACCTAGTTTTTCCACTTCTTCCCCACCAATCGCCCGGTTTTCCTCATCGTAGCCAACAATGGGTTTGAAATAGATCACATCTCCGCTTCGCAAAACCTTGGTATCCAGATAACTCGGCTGGACGACGGCGTTTTCCACTGTCTCCCCCGTTTCCGCCAAAGCCACGATATCGCTTGGTAGCGGGACGCCATTGATATAAGAGGTTACGCTCAGCACACCCGGCATGTCGACTCCCTCATTTGTAAGGCCATGTTCCATAAATTTTGTTTGATCAAACGCCAACACATAAGAAGTGAAGGCTTCGTTGTCAGTCACGGGAACATCCATCTTCGCGGATAATTTAAATACTCCTGTAGACGAGACCCAACCTTCCTTACCATCCGGCAACTGTACCCGAAACAGATTTGTTCCATCATATAATATATATAATACCGTGCCGCGTTTGACTTCAATCATCAAGTTACCGTTCGACGCGTGGGTCATGACACTCTTTTGTAAATCTGTGACCACCACTTTATGAGTGTAAAGGTCCGGTTCGACCGACTGTCGATCCATGCTCAGCTCATCCGGACGAATGTAACCTTGTTTTCCATCCAACGTGGTCAAATAGACAAATCCGGACTGCTCATGTTCTGTTTCCGTGACCTGGACCGGTGAATTGAAAAGCACCTGTCCAATTCGTTCAGCTTTTATGTCCGGTTCGGCATAAATCGTCGCGGCCGGAACGTTCACCACTCGGACATTGTCGGCGTATATCGAAACATAAGTCCGATGGTCATCGACACTTTTTCCTGTGTCAGCTTTGCGGAGATTGAGAATGCCGGGAATGATCAGCAACACGCCCAACAAAACGGCCAACACAATCAAAGGGGGGAACCAAGGTGGAACGGCCGCTTTTTTCGCGGCGTTTTGCACGCTGTTTTCAGCTTTTTCGAGGGATATCCTCATTTTTCTCTCTTCGCGCGCACGCTTTCCGGACTGTTTTTTTCGTTCAGTGGTTAGCCGGCGCATATGTTCACCTGCGACAAAGTCCGGCCTTGGTTTGGACCAGGGCTTATCCTGTTGTCGTTGCTTCATGTTTTTATCCTCATACCGTCGTGTTCAATCTCGATCACACAAAACGCAACCGCGTACTCTCCATCGTGTGAAAGGCTGATTCCCGCCGACGATCCATTTAGCGCAAGATAACGGGCGCGCGCCTTTCCGCTCAGACGCAGGTGACTGGGGCCAACATACTTGGGTTCGCCTCGGCTCGTCCTCTCTGCCTCATTCCGAGGGTCGACTTCGATGTCGCGGTAGACCTCGATATCCAAAAAAGTGACACCTTCGGGTCCCCATAAACCGGTGCCCAACGCTTTGGCGACCGCTTCTTTCGCGGCATAGCGGGCGGTTAGGGACTCATAGTTCCAATCATCATCATTTTTGCAATAACTCAGCTCGTCCGGAGTCCAAATGCGTCTCATAAAGCCGGCGCCCCGCCTTCGGACGGCTGTCCTTATTCGCTCGACTCGGACGATGTCCACACCGACGCGTAGATTCATTTCAGGGGTTATCGGAAAATCGATAGTCATCTGATTCATTTTCCTCCGGCCATCATTTGATCGCCCACAAAACGGGCCAAGCGGACATCCTTGCCCCAAAAGGGGATCAGCCGAAAGTTGCCCAGCAGCCTTGACATCAGACGCTCATCATACATGCTGTGTAACGCGGTCAGATCCAGATTGGTGGAAATCAAAGTCCGTCGTTCAGCCGATGCCCGCGCGTTGATCAAATTCAACCACTCCGACAGGCGTTCACCCGGCGTGGCGTGCTCGGTGCCCAGATCGTCAACAATCAACAGATCCGCAGTCAGCAATGTGTCATAGAGCCATTCCGCTTCTTCGAGCTCATCCGGATCAGGAGAAAATGTCGCCTTCAATTTGTGATAATTGCGCGTCAAACTTAAAATTTGTGGCGCGGTTTGATAAAAAACAATGATGTTCTGAGCCAACAAAGCATTCGCAACACTGCCTGCCAACCAGGTTTTCCCTGTACCGGTTGGTCCGACAAACAACAAGTTGTCCGGCAGATCGGCGCTCTTGCCTGTCTTTCGCGCGCGGACAAAGTCGTCAACCCACTGACTCATCACATCGCGCAGCCGCGCCATATAATCACGTTGGGAGGATTTTCCTCCTTCTTCCACCAGAGGATTGAAAACCGACTCGTCAAAGTTCGCGAACGTCATGTCACTTAAGCCATCCAAGTGATAATAGACACGCAAGTACGGTTCCAAATGGCTGTGGTAACAAGCGCAGCGGACGCCGGAGGAATATCCTGTGTCTTCACACTGAGCACAGCTGAAACGCGGGCGGTTGTAATCGGGATCCACACCCAGCTTGGTCAGCAGGCGGGCCTTATCCTCGCGAAGCGATGTCAGGCGAGCTTGCGCCTCCACCAGGCCGGTTCCACTCGCACTCGCGCCTAACAGTTCAGCCCCCGCGATTCCTATCTTTTTTTCAAGCGCGGCCAGCTCCGGATGGACGCTCCAAACACGAGCGACGGTTTGTTCCGCCGCCGCTTCGGCGGCCTCCCGACGGGCGGTGTATTGTTCCGCCACCAGCGCGCGGATTTCTTTCAGAGTGCTCAATCTGTGTTTGATCGCGATTCACCACCTTTCGGCCCAAATGATGCTTGATCGATGTTTGCGGGCTCTTTGTTCAAGACATTTTCATCCATGATGTCCACAAAAAACGCCTCATATTCCTCGGGAGAGTAGGATCGTTGAGGGAAATTACCAACATTGTCCGATTTCCCTTTAAAAGAACCTGCCATTTTGCCGCCTGACCGCCAGTCTGCCGTTTGATTTTCCGCTTGACGCTCCATCTCATGAGCTCGAACCGCCTCGGGTGTCGTCAATCCTTGGTTGTGCCAATTTTCCAGAACTTTATCAACATAGTTTAAATTTGGATTTTGTATGCCACTCAGCTTCTTAAGGGCCACATCGATCAGGTCAAATTCAAAGTGGAACACACATACCCATTTTCGGACCAGCTCTTTGTCGTGCGATGTCATATGTCGATTCAAGGTTTTGGACACCTGTGAGATCGTCTGATTGACAATCGTGCGGTCGGCCTGGTCGCGACTTAGGTCAACATAGGTGCGGATGCCGCGGGACGCCCAATCGGCCGCGACAGCGCGGATATAAGAACGGTTCGCCAATTTGTTGCGGTTATAACAATCTGAAAACAGCGCGTACATCACTTCGGGCTCAAAATCATATTCTTCAAACCAGCGATCGATTTCACTATACCATCCTGCTGACATCATTCCTTGAAAAAAGGCGTCGGAAATATCCGTCATCAACCGGACCCTTTGGTCATTCATCGCCGTGCGGTCGACAGCGTCTGACAAATCCGAGTCGGTGCGTCGACGGTATTCTTTTCGCAGAGCGATGTCCTTAAGATCAAACAAAACAATCGTTCCCGAAGAAGTCAAACGTAACACCTGCTCCTGCTGCAGCTCATTCAATGCGGCGGTCACCTCGGTGTCGGACAATCCGGTGCGCGCGCTCAAGATCGTCGTCTCTATAGCTTCGCCACGTTTGAGCGCCAGCAGCAAAGCCAAAAATAATTTTACCGCCGAACCCGATAGGCGTGGCATGATCGAGTCGACAAAAATCGACGGCAATCGTAAATCAGTGAATAATGGATTTTCCCTGCGCTCAACTTTCATCGATTTCAAACTTCCTCTCTCTACTGTGCCGTATAGATTTTACAGCATTTAATTATAACATTAAAAAAGCAGGGGACGCGAAGTCCCCTGCCGTTGCGGATCAATCAGAGCCAAATTTGACTTCGTCAGTCGGTAAGCTCCCAGTTCTCAGCCGCTTTTCTAAGGTAGGATTGAGTGCGGATAGCCGCATCCTTGGCTGCCTGTTCAAAGACACGGTTCACGTGCTCCTCAGGGAATTTTTTGAACAGAGAGGTATAGCGAACCTCACCTTTGAGGAAGTCGACATAGTCACCGGTAGGCTCTTTGGAATCCAAGGTGAATGGATTCTTGCCTTCGGCTTCCAGTCTTGGATCGAAACGATACAGGTGCCAGTAGCCCACCTCGACAGCCTGCTTCTCACGCACTTGAGCGTAACGCAGTCCGCCTCTGATTCCGTGATTGATGCAAGGTGAGTAGGCAATGATCAAAGATGGACCCTCATACGCCTCCGCCTCAAGGAACGCCTTGAGTGTTTGCGCCTGGTTTGCTCCCATCGCGACTTGCGCGACATAGACATAACCATAAGACATAGCCATCATGCCCAAATCTTTTTTGCGGATGCTCTTGCCGCCCGCGGCGAATTCCGCGACGGCTCCGGTCGGTGTCGACTTCGAGGCCTGGCCTCCGGTGTTGGAATAGACCTCGGTGTCAAACACCAGCACGTTGACGTTCTCACCCGACGCGAGGACATGATCCAAGCCGCCGTAGCCAATGTCATAGGCCCATCCGTCTCCGCCAAGAATCCAGGTGGATCGTTTCGCCAGATAGTCACTGTTTTCGGTGATCTCGTCGATCATCGCTTTGACTTCCGGATTGGATGTGTCGGCTTTGGACAGCGCCTCAATCAGGCTGCTGCTTGCCTCAACGGTCTTCTCGTTGTCATCTTTGCTCTCATTCCAGGACGCGATCGCCTGTTTCACCGAATCATCACCGATCTCGCTCAACGCCTCGATCGTCCCGGTAACGCGGTTGCGGATATTTTTCGCGCCGAGGTGCATGCCGAGTCCATGTTCGGCGTTGTCTTCGAACAGCGAATTCGCCCAGGCGGGTCCTCTGCCGTCGGCGTCTACCGTATATGGGTTACTCGGCGCCGAGCCGCCCCAGATGGACGAACAGCCGGTGGCGTTGGAAATCTGCATGCGATTGCCAAATAGCTGGGTAACCAGTTTGGCGTAAGGAGTCTCACCGCAACCTGCGCAGGCGCCGTGGAATTCGAGATAAGGCATCTCAAACTGGCTACCTTTGATCATGGTCTTCTTCATCGGGTTCGCTTTGCGTGGCAACCGAATAAAGTAATCCCAATTGTTCGCTTCAAATCTGCGCTCTTCAAGCGGCTTCGCCACCAACGCTTTTTCTTTGGCCGGGCAGGTCTGTACGCAGGCCAGGCAACCGGTGCAATCCAGCACGGAAACCTGAATGCGATATTTGTATTGATCATAAGGCTTCATGCCTTGAATTGAGGCGGCCTCTTCGGGAGCGCCCGCGGCCTCCTCGTCCGTCAACAGGAAGGGACGGATGACTCCATGCGGACACACAAGTGAGCACTGGTTGCACTGGATGCAGTTATCGGCCAGCCAAGTCGGAACATGGGTCGCGATCGCACGTTTTTCATACTGAGTCGTGCCCATCGGAGAATGTCCGTCCTCGTATCCGACAAATTTACTGACAGCCAGGGAGTCGCCCTCTTGGGCGTTCATCACCGACGCGACTTCAGCGACATACTTCGGCAGGTCGCGCTGCTCGGTCTTCTCATCAACGGCGTCTTTCCATGCCGACGGAACATCGATCTTGCGCATGCTGTTCACACCCGCGTCGACCGCTCCATAGTTCATGTTGACAATGTCGTCGCCTTTCGCGCCATACGATTTGACGATCGCTTTTTTCATATAATCGACCGCGTCATCAATCGGAATGATGTTGGTCAGCTTGAAAAACGCCGATTGCAGCACCGTGTTGGTGCGGTTGCCCAAGCCAAGGTCCTCGGCGATGGTGACCGCGTCGATCACGTAGAAGTTGATGTCATTCTCCGCGAGATAGCGTTTCATCGAAGCCGGCAGATGTTGCTCAAGCTCCTCGTCATTCCAAACCGTGTTCAGCAGGAAAGTGCCGCCCGGTTTCAAACTGCTCAACATGTCGTATGTGTTTACATAGGACTGGGTTGAACAGGAAACGAAATCCGCCATGTTGATCAAGTAAGGAGCGAGGATCGGAGTGTGTCCAAAACGCAGGTCGGACATCGTCACGCCACCGGATTTCTTCGAGTCATAGGAGAAATAGGCCTGCGCGTACATATCGGTATTGTCGCCGATAATCTTAATTGAGTTTTTGTTCGCGCCAACCGTTCCGTCGGAGCCCAGACCCCAAAAACGGCAGGAGGTCGTGCCATCCGGCGTGACGTCCGCGACTTCCTCAACAGGCAAGGAAAGGTTGGTGACATCGTCGATGATCGAAAGGGTGAAATTGTGTTTCGGACTGTCGGATGACAGGTTCTTGAACACCGCCAAAATATCGTTCGGCGTGGTGTCTTTGGATCCCAGGCCGTAGCGGCCACCCACGATTTGCGGGCTGTTCGGTTTGCCAATATAAGCGGACACAACGTCCAGATACAATGGTTCGCCAATGGCGCCGGGCTCTTTGGTGCGATCGAGCACCGCGATCTTCTCGACAGTGTCCGGCATCGCTCTAAACATGTGCTCAACCGAGAACGGGCGGTAAAGATGGACATTGACCAAGCCGACGTTCTCGCCGCGGGCGTTCAGGAAATCAACCGTCTCTTTGACGGTGTCGCAGACCGAGCCCATCGCCACAATCACGCGGGTCGCTTTCTCTGCGCCGTAATAATTGAATAGCTGATAATCTCTGCCGGTCAGCGCGTTCATTTCGTTCATGTATTGTTCAACGATGTCAGGAATGGCAAGGTAGAAAGGATTGGCCGCTTCACGAACCTGGAAATAGATATCCGGATTCTGAGCCGTGCCGCGTTGAATTGGCTTCTCGGGAGTCAATGAGCGGGCGCGGAATTTCTTGATCGCTTCCCAGTCAACCATCGAGGCGAAGTCGTCATAGCTTTGCACTTCAATTTTTTGAATTTCATGGGAGGTGCGGAAGCCGTCAAAGAAATGCATGAAAGGTAGAGAACCTTTGATCGCGGCCAAGTGCGCAACTGCGCCCAGATCCGTCACTTCCTGAACGTTCGAGGAGGCAAGCATAGCGAAGCCGGTCTGACGCGCCGACATGACGTCGGCGTGATCGCCGAAAATAGACAGCGCGTGTGCGGCGAGCGCGCGGGCACTGACATGGAACACGCCCGGCAGGAGCTCACCGGAAATTTTGTACATATTGGGAATCATCAGCAACAAGCCTTGTGACGCTGTGTAGGTGGTGGTTAGAGCGCCTGTGCCCAGCGATCCATGGACCACACCCGCGGCGCCGGCCTCAGACTGCATCTCAACAACTTCAGCGGTCGTGCCGAAGATGTTCTTTCGTCCGGCAAGCGCCCACTGATCGACCATATCGGCCATGGGAGATGACGGAGTGATCGGATAAATACCGGCTACTTCCGTAAACGCGTACGAACTGTACGCCGCGGCGGTATTTCCGTCAATCGTCATATATTTCTTCTCTTTTGCCATTGTTACTCTCCTTACTTTAACGCGTAAAACCAAAAACAACCTGCTGTCATGACGTCAACAGCAGTTTCTCTGGATATTATAGCACAAGAAAGATATCGGATACGGTCTATCTTGCATTGTTTTAGCTAAAAAGCAGGGGGATAATTCCGATGAAAAAACACGGATTTAAATGAATATGTAATGGGTTTTCTTTCAAATCAATCGAACAAAAACGGCGCCGGGCGGATATGATTCTCCGCCGGCGGCGCTCATCAATTCTTCAGACAATAGCGACCGATGCTTTATCCGGGCGCTTATTTTAGTCGGTTTTAATCAATAGAGATTGGCCGGTCATGGCGGCGGGAGTTTCCACCTCCATCAGATCCAGCATGGTCGGCGCCAAATCTGCCAGCCTGCCTTCTCTCAACGTAGCGTTTCGGATGCCGGCGCCGATCAGGCGCACCGGATAGGTCGTATGAGCGGTAAACGGCCCGTTTGTATCCGGATCGACCATTTGTTCGGCGTTTCCGTGATCCGCGGTGACCAAGGCGACACCACCTTTGGCCAGGATCGCGTCCACAACCCGGCCCACACTTTCGTCCACCGTTTCGACCGCCTTGACGGCGGCTTCAAACACTCCTGTGTGTCCGACCATATCGCAATTGGCGTAATTTAAGATGATCACATCGTAGAGATCGCTTTCAATCCGCTTCAAACACTCCCGCGTGACGGCGGGGGCGCTCATTTCCGGTAATAAATCGTAGGTCGCCACCTTTGGAGAAGGAATCAACGCCCGATCCTCTCCGGCATATTGCGCTTCCACGCCTCCATTGAAAAAGAACGTCACATGCGCGTATTTTTCAGTCTCGGCGATGCGCAGCTGTGTATATCCTAATTCACTGATATATTCACCGAATGTGTCATTTAATGTTTCAGGGCCAAACGCGACATGCAGGTCGGCAAACTCCCCGAACGTCTCGTCATATTGAGAGAAGGTGACATAACAGAGCGGATCACAAATTTTACGACGTTGGAAACCTGAGAAATCCGGTTGTTTCAACGCGCGGGTGATCTCTCTGGCTCGGTCAGGACGAAAATTAAAGAAGATCATCGAGTCATGGGATTCCAGTACCGCGGTGGGGATGCCGTTTTCACCAATCACCGCCGGGACGACAAATTCATCAAACACTTGATTCGCGTAGGACACGTTTATCGCCGCCGCACTAGACGTGAAAAATTCACCTTCGCCACTTGTGATGGCCAAATAAGCCAATTCCACCCGATCCCAGCGATTGTCCCGATCCATCGCGTAGTAGCGCCCCATGATGGTGGCGATTTCGCCAACGCCAATCGCCCTCATCTCTGTTTCGAGCCGGGCCAGGGATTCGGCGGCGGAGTCGGGAGGAACGTCGCGCCCATCCAACAGGCAATGAACATATACTTTTTCCAAGCCGCTTTCTTTGGCGAGGCGCAACAGCGCGTACAGGTGTGTCTCATGGCTGTGCACGCCGCCCGCGGAAACCAAGCCCATTAAGTGCAGCGCTGAATTGTTTTCCTTGCAGTTCTGAATAGCCCTAAGCAATGCCGGATTACGAAAAAAATCGCCATCCTCGATTGATTTGGTGATGCGGGTCAAATCCTGATACACAATTCGGCCGGCGCCGATATTGGTATGTCCAACTTCGGAATTTCCCATTTGACCGTCCGGCAGACCGACGTCTTTGCCACTTGTGCGAATCAGCGTGCTCGGCCAGCTCGCCATCAGCCGATCGATGTTCGGAGTATTGGCCGCTTCGATCGCGTTTCCCGCGTGTTCAGGGTTGACACCAAAGCCATCCATGATGATCAGCGCCATCGGCCGTTGCCGTAATTTTTTCATTGGCTCTCCTTTTACTTGGGAAGAACCGCAGAATGACCGCGGTTCTTCTTAATCCACTAGTTGTCAAGCATTAAAGTGATTTGAGATCTACCACACCTTATTTTAAGCTTCACTTCGCTTGATAGGCGTTGCAAATGACACCAAAATCGGCGACTTTCAGTGAGGCGCCGCCCACCAGGCCGCCATCGATATTCTCTTGACCAAACAGGCCGACGACATTTTTGGGATTGACCGATCCGCCGTACTGAATGCGCATCGCGCTCGCCGCGTCTGCATCGTAAAGATCGGCGATGACCCCACGAATGAACGCGCAGGCCTCTTCCGCCTGCTCATCACTAGCGGTGACGCCGGTGCCAATCGCCCAGATCGGCTCATAGGCGATGGTGATCAAATATAGTTTTTCCAACGGAATGTCTTTGAACGCGCCCACGATCTGACTTTTCACAAAATCAAACGTTTCGCCTGCCTCGCGCTGAGCGAGAGATTCGCCACAGCAGATGATCGGACGAACACCCCATTCAAGCAGAGCGTGCGCTTTTTTATTCACGGTCTCATCTGTCTCGGCGAAATACTCACGGCGCTCACTGTGTCCGATGATGCAATAAGGAACGCCCATATACGCCAGCATTTTGGCGGAAACCTCACCGGTATAGGCGCCACTATCCTCAAAATGGCAGTTCTCCGCGGCGATTTTAATATTCGTGTAGGCCGTGGTTGACAGTGCGGCGTCCAAGGCGGTGAACGGCACGCCCACGGCGATGGTGGAGTCGGCGTCCGCCACCTCCGGAATCAACCGCTCCAGGAAAGCCGCGGCTTCAGCCGGCACACCTTGATTCATCTTCCAATTGCCCGCGGCGAAGACACGGCGCCGCTCCGCGTCGACCAGGCAGTCGATACCGGGCAGCACTTTGCCTTCAAGGAACTCAAGAGAAGCTCCGCCACCCGTCGAAATGTGTGTGACTTTGTCGCCAAAGCCGAGCAGCTCGACCGCCGCGGCGGAGTCACCGCCACCAATAATCGATGTGGCTGAGGAATCGGCGATCGCGCGCGCGAGCTCACGTGTGCCGGCGGCGAAGTTGTCAAATTCAAACACACCCATCGGGCCGTTCCAAAGCACGGTTTTCGCGTCGGCGATGGCCGCTGAGAATTGTTTAATCGTCTCGGGGCCAATATCCATGCCCATCGTGTCGGCCGGAATTTGAGCGACAACCATCGGTTCCGCCGTGATTTTATATTCTTTCGCCACGACATGATCCACAGGAAGCAAGAGTTTGACACCCTTTTCCTCGCTTTTCGCCAATAGCTCTTCGGCCAAGTCCAAGCGATCTTCCTCGCACAGCGAAATACCGATCTCATGTCCCTGCGCTTTAAGGAAGGTGTACGCCATGCCGCCACCCACTATCAGAGTGTCCACCTTGTCCAGTAGATTGTTGACAACGTTGATTTTATCGGAAACTTTCGCACCACCAATAATGGCCACAAATGGACGCGCGGGGTTGTTCAGCGCGCCGCCCATGACAGAGATTTCTTTTTCGACCAGCTTGCCCATGGCGCCCGGCAGGAAGTTCGCCACGCCGGCGGTCGAAGCGTGAGCGCGGTGAGCCGTGCCAAACGCGTCATTCACATAGAGCTCCGCCAAGGACGCGAGTTCTTTGGCGAAAGCGGGATCGTTTTTGGTTTCTTCCTTGTGGAAGCGCACATTTTCGAGAAGCAACACTTCACCATTGCGCAGAGCCGAAGCCTTTTCTTTGGCGTCCTCTCCTATGACATCGTTGGCAAGTTGGACAGAAGAGCCGAGCAGCTTGGCAAGGCGGTCGGCCACCGGTTTCAAAGAAAGCTTTTCGTCAGGTCCGTTCGTTGGGCGTCCAAGATGGGACACCAAAATGACCTTCGCCCCTTTTTCCACCAGATACTGAATTGTGGGCAAAGCACCTTTAATTCGTTTGTCATCGGTGATCTCACCGGTGTTTTTGTCCAGTGGCACGTTGAAATCCACGCGGACCAACACACGTTTTCCTTGGACGTCGAGCTGATCGACGGTCATTTTTTTCATTGCAGCCATTCTCTACTCTCCTATCTCTCTTGCTTTCATAGCGATCTGCGAATCTGAAAAAGTCAATATACTCTCATTTTATCGCCTGGGTTGACATTATTCAATTATAAAATACAACCGTGGACTCGAAGCACTCTTGTCCCTGTTTTGAGCATACTCTCTCGCTCGGACAAGGATCATATTCGCTCATCAAACGCGCGGAGCGACATCCTCCGGCGTGACATTCTTCGGCAGGTCCTTCGCCGGCGCCGCGCCGGCCAGCGCCTGTTCCACGGCGAGCGCGGCTTCCGCGTCCGCTTGATGATGTCGCTTCACACTCCGTCTGACCAGCTCACCGAACGTGTCCGGAAAGGTCTCCTCGAGCGCGGACAGCGCCGTGTAGGTTATGCCTCCGGGCGATCCCACACTGGAAACGAGCTCCAAAGGTGAAACACCGCGGTGATCCAACAGCAGGCAGGTTGAGATCAGCGCCTCTTTGGCCAGGTCCACGAGTTCGTCCGAGCGCATGTTCGGCCGCGAAAGTTGTGTCGCGTCCGCCATCGCCTGCACCATATAGGCGACAAACGCGGGCGCGCAGCCGGTCAGATTGTTTGGCGCGGGAAAGTCCGACCACTCCACCCAGCGCAGCTCATGGCACTGTGGCCGCATGAACAGCTCGAACAACCGGACTCGCTCGTTATCCATTTCGGCCGGATGATGGGCGAGCACCACACCGCGATCGATCACTCCCGCGATGGTCGGTAGGAAGGAAACGCAGGGCTTTGGCCATAGAGCGGCCAACTGCTCGTCGTCATAATGCGAAGTGGTGACATATAATTCGGGCAATCGCTCCTCCCGTCCCGTGTACATGTGCCGTAAATTTGTCAACAGATTGGGAATGCCGGGCGGTTTGATCGACACGATCAGACGATCCGCGTTGCCTAAGACTTCCGCCTCATTGCGGCAAACATTAACCTCCGGATACCGGTCGGTCAGCTTTTGAATATTTTCCTCATGATGATCGTAAACAAACAACCGAGCCGGCTCAATCCGGTTGTGACGCAGACCTCGTTCGGCCAGCATCCCTCCAATCGTGCCAAGACCGATCGCACCCATGCGGTCATTGATTGGCTTTTGTGTATAAATATTGGCAGGTTTCATGGCGTGCTCCTCTTTGTCATGTTATGATTTGTGACATTGTCCGTTTTATGGCATTGTCCGTTTTAGTTTAAAAGGTTTGAAAATGTGTGTGATAATGACTTCTTTGATTAATTTTTCAGCTCTTAGTTACCCCGAATGGCTGCCAACTCCCGACGCTATTTTGGACGATCCCTTGTTTAGAGATAATCAGGTGTTGTTTTTGACCGGCGCCTTGTTCAGTGTCATCCTGGGTTTCGCGCTGATGCTGTGGGGGGAGAAGCTGTTTCGACTTTGGATGGTGTTGACCGGCCTGTGGGTCGGATGGCAAACCGGTACCCTGATCGTCAACCTTGACCTGGCGGAAAATATACCTCCCTTGCTGATTCCGCTGGGCCTGGCCATTGGCTGCGCGCTGCTTTTTATCTTTCTATTCCGCGTCAGCATCGTGATCGCCGGTTTCGCGGCCGGTATCTTTTTAGGTTGGAAGTTTTTAATCGTGATCATCCCATCACAGTATGCGCTGATCGCCGCGCTGATCTGTGGGACGATTGGCGCGATTTTGGCCGGCGCGGTGACGGGGTTTTTCATCCGTTCCATCACCGCACTCTCCGGAGCCTGGTTGCTGGTGAATGGTGCCTGGAATCTGTCGCCGACCGAATCGATCATCGCCTTTTTCGCCGACTTCGAAGATCCTCTGCAACTCGTTTTTATTGTCTTGAACCTGTTGGCCGTTTTATTGGCGGTCGTCGGTTTTCTCAAACAAAATTCGAAAGCTTCCCCGAAAAGAGGGAAACGCGGACGAAAACGCCAACGTCAATATTAATTGACGTCTGTGGCGCGCCCGCGCAATGTCCGGCGACTGTTGCCAATCGATCAGTCCATCTGTTCGATCATGGTTTTGACCAGAAGGGCGGCTTTGCCCGATACCGCCTGACCAATCGACAGGACTTCATCATGATTCAGCGCACCATCGACTATGCCGGCCGCCATATTCGTGATACAGGAAATACCCAATACTCTCATCCCTGCGTGATTGGCGCAGACCGCCTCGGGAACGGTCGACATGCCGACCGCGTCACCGCCCAGAATACCGATCGCCCGGATTTCGGCCGGTGTTTCGTATGAAGGGCCTTTCGCGTAGTAATAAATCCCTTCGCGCAACAAAATATTCAGGCCGGACGCGACCGTTCTCGCCAGGCGCAGATATTCCGGATCGTAGACATGTGTTTGATCATTGAACCTTGGACCCAGCATCTCAAAGTTTGGGCCTCGCAGCGGCGAATCACTGTCCAATCCAATATGGTCGGTGATCAACATCAAATCACCCGGGCGCATGGCACGGTTGACTCCACCCGCCGCATTGGTCAGGATCAATGAGCGTACACCGATGGTCGCCATCACGCGCACCAAAAACACCACTTGATTCATGGAGTATCCTTCGTAAAAATGAAACCTCCCACGCATCGCGACACAGCCACGGCCACCCAACTCACCTAAAATGAGTTCGCCTTTATGTCCCGGAGCGGTCGATGACGGGCTGCCCGGAATGTCGGCGTAGGGGATGGCGACCCCGTTTTGAATCTCATCGGCCATTGAGCCCAGCCCTGAACCAAGAACAATGCCGATTTCGAGTTTTTGTTTGGCGATGGACGACACATATTGTGCCGCTTCTTCTATTGAACGCCGGGCCATCTGATAATCATCCATACAGTAACCTCCCGAAAGCCAATTCAAATCCACGTCCACTAACTGAGCGCACCATCGGCGCCAACTTAAACTGTTTTCAGTTCGACCGGCCAACCAGTCGAATCGATTAATCAGCGCCGATCGATCTCACTGGCGAGTCGGAGCAGCTCTCCCGCGATCGGGGCCGCGTGCGCCGATCCCAGGCCGGCGTTTTCACAGATCACGGCAACCGCGTAGGGATGCTCCTCATCCGCCACATAGCCCACAAAAATGGCGTTTTCTTTATCCTGTCCTTCAACCTCCGCGGTGCCTGTTTTTCCGCAGACCGTCAAGCCATCCACCGCGGCCGGACTGCCCGTGCCGTTGGAAACGGCGTCTTCAAGCAACTCGCCGAGTCGCTCGGCGATTTCAGGCGTGCAGGCTTCCGACAGCGAAACCGGATTCAATTTTTCATACTCCGTGTCCAACGGGCTGACCATATGATCAATGATATGCGGACTCATCATCACTCCATCATTGCCGATCGATCCGACCATCATCGCCATCTGCAGAGGTGAGATATATAGCTCGCTGTCCGCGACCGGCTGGCCGATGCTGACCCAGGACAATGTGCTGTCCCGATCGGGTATGGAAAGGCGACTCTTATACACACTCAGTTTGTCGGCTTTAAACGCCTTGCCGACGCTGTTTTTTCTGGCCGCCTCAAGCATCAATCCGCGCCCGCTGCGCACACCGATCTCACCAAAAAAGTGGTTACACGAAACCTCCAGCGCCTCGGTCATGTTCAGCGTCCCATGAGTGTCCTCTCGATTTTCCTTAACGCCGTCCGGCTCGATCAGAGGAGCGGCTCCCATGCAGGGGACGGTCAGGTCCGGATCATAATCAGTGCTTGTGAGCCAGGCGCCGGCGGTCACATATTTATAACTGGAACCGGGCGCGTAACCACCCATAAAAGCCCTGTTAAACAAGGCGGTATCCGGTATGTCCGTATAGTTGATCACATTGTCGGGCGATGTGGAGGGGGTGCTCACCGCCGCCAGCACCGCGCCTGTCTTATAATTAATCAAAACCGCGGCGCCGTCATATTCTCTCATCAAGCGGTAAGCCTGACAATTGAGCTCGGCGTTCAATGTCAAAATAATGTCGTCCCCTTCCAACCCTTTTCCCGCCAAGTCAAACTGCAGTTGATGAGCCAAAGACCGATCACCGCCGGTCAGGTTGCCCTGATAGACCGCTTCAATCGTGTTGCCGATGTTGTGCGTGTAGTCGCCCACCAGTTGTAAGAAAGACGCCGCCGTCTCCGCGTCATCGGCGTACCTTCTGCCTTCCTCCGCGCTGTGGGCCAACATGACACCGTCCGACGAATAGATCGTGCCCGCGTTTTCGTAGCGCGAGGCGAGCGCCTTCTTATTCTCACCCGCGGCAGCCATCAACACATCTTTGCTACGGTTTTCCTGAATGACCAGACCGGCGATCAACAAGATCGCGGTCGAGACGAAGAGAAACAAAATAATTTTAATGTTGCGCAACAACTCTCTCATCTTGCCACCACCAATTCATTTCTACGTGACATCAACCCCAGCAAAATACCGATTAGAATCATTTTCGCAAGCAAGGAGCTTCCACCTTGCGAGATGAACGGCAAGGTCACGCCGGTCAACGGAATCAATCCGGTACAGCCGGCGATCACAACCGCGGCCTCGACGAAAAACAGCGAGCAGACGGCCAAGATCATGCTGGAGGAAAAACCATCCTTAACCAGCGGCATGGTGCGGGCGCCACGCAGCCAGATCACAATGAAAAACAAAACAATACACAGGCCGATCAACAGGCCCATTTCCTCACAGACAATCGTGAACACCATGTCGGAAGCAACAACCGGAATACCCTCGGGGCTGCCGTTGCCAAGACCGCGGCCCAGCAATCCTCCCCTAGCCATCGCCTGCAGCCCGTAAACAATCTGGCGATTGCTGTCATTCACCTCTTCCCATAGTGTGGTCCAGCCCGCCAGCCGCCTGCGCACATGCGGAAAGGTCGTGTACGCGAACACCGCCAACACGGATGTTCCGCCAAGAATCGTCAATGTGGTCAGAAACTCGGAGGTCATCACCAGGAAGACCGCCAAGGTGACCGGCAGCAAGATCATGATCGAACCCAAATCCGGCAACAGCATGATGAGTAAAAACACCATTCCCGCCCAAACGGCGAACGCCAGTTGGGTGCGTAGTTGCGGACGGTTTTTAAAAAACTGAGCCAAAACCACCAGATAGGTAATTTTGACGAACTCGGTCAACTGCAGTGACATGCCGCCAACCTTGATCCAGAGTGAGGCGCCATGTACCGTGTCACCGCGGCCAAAGATCAGAGTCACGACCAAAAGCAAGGGTGTCAGCACCACACAGACGGGAAACATGATCTCGAGAAATCTAGTTTTTGCGACGATCAAAGTGACAATCGGCAGCACAATCAGGCCGGCCGCGAGCGAGAGCATTTGAGGTGATATCAGGCGCATCGCCGCCGCGACGATGTCACCATCGTTCACCTCTATCGCGCGGTTGAGCACCGCCGGCGTCAACAGCGCCAGGCGTAGCTGAATGACCACGCCGAGGTAGCAAAGTTGTGTGACCGCCAACAAGATCACCTTGTCCACATAGATCAACAATTTGGGCAAAACAAGATAATACAGATTGAAAATAAACCAGAACACAAAGAGAATAAGCGCGATTGGCGCGCGCACATAGGCCAATTCGTTTTTTAGCAGCCCAATAAAGAGCGCGGAGAATGACAGGCCAAAAAAGTTGACCAGCCAAAAGGCCGTCGGCGAGCCGGCCGGCACGCGTTCAAGCTCCTCCAATCCCGAATCCGTCGTGATCGTGTACGGCAGACCGGCAGCCTCCGTCTCAGCCTTCTCATCAACAAAAATCAGACTGGTGTCACCAAACGTGATTCTGTCATGGTTGCGCAGTGGTGTGGGTTCGGTTATTGGAATTCCTTCGATTGAAATAAAATTATTTCTTTTATGTGGCCGGATGAACCAGTCCCCGTCATAAACATAGATCAGGCCGTGCCGCCTGCTGACAGCGCCACTTTTGAGCCGAATATCGCAATTTCGTCCGCTGCCCACCATTGTTGTGTGAAACAAGGGCAACGATTTAACCGGATGTCGAGGGGAGTTTGCCGGTGTCATGGTGATCAAAAAATAACCATAAGTCGGTCTCAAATTACGTTTGATCCCTCCGCGAAACTCACTGACCGCGGCGTTCAGCAGCAGAACAGCGGTCAAGACGACCAACAGCGCGAACACATAGCGCAACATATAAGCCAAATTTTCCACGTATAGATGCCGTCCTTTCTCAATCAGTTAACCGGCGCGGATCAGCTACGGCGACGAGGCGAAGGGGTCTTCCTCAATTTCATCTGGCCAGGTAAATTCACGAAAACGCAAACCGTTGACATCGTTTTTCGACATCACGATCTGCGACCGTTCCAATGAATCAGCCAACAAATACTCATACTCATGAGAATTGAATTGATCCGGATCCGCAAGCGCGGCTCTGACCGGTATCGGAGTGTTATGCGTCTTGTTTTCAGCATACTTGTTTTTGTAGCAGTAAGTTAGAAAATAACCACTGTCGGAAAGCCGAACATCCCCCGATGGGTCCCGTTCAAATTGCGCCATCATGAGCAGCCCGTCCTCCGCCCTCCCATTGTTTCCGGCGGTGGAATACAATTGGTCCGAGACGAAGTTACCACCCGAGTAAAAAACAAGCGTGTTATGCGCGCCGTCGGCAGATCTTAGCGACTTCACCGGTTGAATGACATGTGGACCACAAGAAAAGATGACGTCCACGCCGGCGTCGGCCAAGGCGCGGGCGACGCGTACCTGGTAGTCGTTCTCTGTTGAGGAGTATTCCGTTCCCCAGTGCAAAATGAACACCAGCGCCTCCGCTCCGGACTCCCGCATCCGCGTCGCGCGGTCAGCCATGTCGGCCAAATCGGCGCTAAAATCCGGTTCTTCATAACTAAATGAATCAATCAACTCTTCCGTCTCAGCCGACATCTTGATTCCATTCAGTGACCGGCTGCCGTCTTGTCGCGCGGTTTCGTAGGTATAATTGGAGAAACCAACATTAATTGTGTTGATCTCACGGATAAACCAGGTATCCACATCCTCACCAGCGCGAGTGCCCAGCACATCCAGGCCGGCTTCTTTCAGTACGTTGTGGGTACGTAAAACTCCTTCATATCCGCGGTCGATGGTGTGATTGTTCGCGTTGGTGGCGGCTTTGAACCCGCCGACGCGTATCGCCCCCGCCAATTCATCAGGAGCGCTGAACAATGGAAAGCCGGTGTATGGTTTTCCGCCCAGCGTCCCCTCCATATTGCAGATCGCGTAATCCGCCACCGATAAAAATGAGGAGATCGGCTGAAACAAATAATCATAATCATATGTCGCGTCTTCGGTCTCACCGCCATTTATCAGATAGGAATGCATCAGCACATCACCGGCGAACATGATTGTCGCCTTTCGCCCGCTGTTGGCGGCGATTGATGGCTCGGGAACCGCTGTGGTCGCGACTGTGGCGAACAGAGGCGCCTCACCATCTTCGGAAGCATTCGTAATTTCGGACTCCGCGCTCCTGATCGTCAAGTCGGAGGACACGCCGATTCCGGTCGTCGTGTTTTCGGCCGCGTCTCTGATTGAAAAAGGCAGGCGGATGTTGACCATCAACGCGAACAGCGTCATGATAACCAAAGTCCACACTTTGGGCATCGCCAATTTTCTGCCGTTTCGTCTACCCGCGCTCATTTTTCAGATCAACCTATTTGACCAGATTGGATATCGCTTTAAAAGAAGAGGAACGCGAGTCACCCAGCATGTCGAACAACAGCGTCTCGCTGTTTGTGACCACCGCCCCCATCGAACGAAATTGCGCCAACGCATTTTCACGATTTTCCGACGTGCGCGAGGTGACGCAATCACATGGCACAAAAACCTTGTAGCCGGCCGCCAATAGTTGACGCACGGTCTGATAGACACAAATATGCGTCTCCATGCCGGTAACGATCACTGAGTCGCGGCCAAGTTTTTTCAAGTCCTGCATGATTCCGTATGTGCAGGCGTTAAAAGCTGTTTTATCAAAAAAGCTTGCGCCCGCGGCTGCCAGTTTGCTTTTCAACGGCTCGACGGTGGGACCCAGGCCTTGCGGATATTGTTCGGTGCAACCCACCTTAAACGAAAGCAAAGCGGCCGCCTCGGCCATCCGCTCGATTCGTTCCACATAGTACTCATAGTTGTCGGTCGCAGGCACCATGCGCTCCTGAACGTCGATCACGATCATATAGGCATCGTCCGCGGTGATGTGGTACTTACCAAGATCCATGTCAATTCTCCTTTTCAACATAAGAACGATTTTTATACCAGCCGACAAAGCGCAACCTCTTAAGCTCATCCATCAATTCAAACAAAACCGGCAAGGTCTTTTGGTCATCAAATCGGCCTTCCAGATCCAGATGAAAGTTGTATTCCCAAGGGACGTCGGGTACCGGACTCGATTTAATCTTTAGTAGGTTGAGCCCGTAGTCAGAAAAAATATTCAGCATGTTCGCCAATGAGCCCGCATGGTGAGGTAGACGGACAATCAGACTGACAATATTGGCGTCCGGCTCAATGATCGGCTTGGAGGCCAGCGCGGCGAAACGTGTGGTGTTGACAACCACGTTCGACATCTGCGCCTGAAGCACTTCCAGCCCACTGGCCGCCGCCGCCGCCGGAGAGGCGAGCGCTGCGACCGTCTTGCTGTTGATTTCGGCCACATCGCGCGCCCCGTAGGCGGTGTTGTTGACCTCTCGGACCTGCCAGCCCATGCCTTGAATGAACAAAGAACATTGGGACAATGCCTGCGGATGCGAGATGATGGTGCGAATATCACTGAGTTTCGTCCCAGGAATCGCGCACAGACAATGCCGAATGGGCACGTCCACGGTTCCGATAATATAAAGATTCAGCTGATCGATCAGTCGATAGACCTCCTCAACGGTACCGGCGGTGGAGTTTTCGAGCGGCAGCACGGCGACCGGCACGATCTCCTCCGCCACCTCCCGGCAGGCGGCCTCGAATGTCCGCGCCGGCATGATTTTCGCGTTGGGGAACAAATAGGACGCGGCCCGCGAGGAATAGGACTCGGTCGTCCCTTGAGTCGCCACCACCTTTAGCTTCGGCAGCTGTCGGGCGGCCGTCTGAATCGTGTCACCGGGTTCCCAGGAAACCGCATTTTTGTAGTGTCGCTGATATTGACTCATGCGCGAAACCCGCATGACTCCCTCCAGCGCCGCGGTCACCGATCGCGCGACGATGTCATCTTCCGCCAGTGCGGCCAAATCGACAAGTTTTTTCTGTTCCACACCCGCGTCTAAAATGGGCAGGTCCAACACGCGTTTGGCCTGCCAAATCGACTCATAAGAGGCACTGCGCTGTTTAATCAGTTCCAGAATCGAACGGTCAATATTTTCCAGTTCCCGGCGCGCGTTGTCCAATTCTTCCTTGGCGTGGCGCCTGACCGACTCATCTTTCGTCTGTTCGTTCACAAAAAACTCCTTTTCCGGTCAACCAATTTGTCCCTGTCGCCTATGCGATCGGTCCAATTATATCATGTTGTTTAACAACATTTGATCCAGCAATGACAGCGCGACCGCGCCCTCGACCACCGGCACGGCGCGAGGCACAATGCAAGGGTCGTGTCTGCCCCGAATGATCAAAGTATCATTTTCCATCGTTTCCAGATTCACCGTGTCTTGTCGCTGAGAAATCGAGGCGGTCGGTTTAAATCCCACACGCACCACGATGGGCATTCCGTTGCTGATGCCGCCGTCTATGCCGCCGCTGTTGTTGGTCTCCATGCGAATTGAGCGATGTGGGGGCTCGCCGGTAAACCTTGGGCTGTCGTTGTTTTGAGAGCCTCTGTTGCCCGCCGCCGCGAATCCGGCCCCAAATTCCACACCTTTGACCGACGGTATGCCAAAAATCAATGAAGCCATATGTGGCTCAATTCCGTCAAACATTGGGTCGCCCACCCCCGCCGGAAATCCCCAGGCGAGGCATTCCACGACACCTCCGACCGAATCGGTTTCCATGCGAGCCGCTTCCACCGCCAACGCCATCCGCTCACCGCGCATGTCGTCCAATACAGGAAATAGTTTATCGCGCACCGCGCGCAGCGCCTTCCTGTCGGGGTCCGCGGGATTCACGTCGGCGTCGCGGATGTCCGCGATCGAATGAATATGAGCCGCGATCATGATATCGCGACGCTTTAGGATCTGATCGGCAAGCGCGCCGGCAAACGTCAGCGCCGCAGTCACACGGCCCGAAAAATGCCCACCGCCGCGCGGATCATTGGCATCCTTATAGCGCATCAGCCCCGTCAGATCTGCGTGACCCGGGCGAGGCAGGGCGCGCAAATCACTGTAATCGGCGGACCGTGTGTCGGTATTGCGGATGACCGCCGCCAGCGGCGTGCCGGTGGTTTTCCCTTGATAGTAGCCTGACAGAATCTCGGGAACATCATGCTCGACCCGCTTGGTGGACCAGGGGACGCGCCCCGGAGCCCGCCGCGCCGTGTAAGCTCTCAGCTCATCCACATCGATCCGCTCTCCCGGCGGCAGCCCGTCAAGGACCACCCCGATGCCTTTGCCGTGCGACTCGCCAAATAGGCTGACGCGCAACCGTTTACCCCAAACTGATCCCATAGTTAGTCCTTCTCTTCAATAAAAACGCCGCCCAACCTGACCATCTGCTCAAAAAAATCCGGGTAGGATTTCGCCACACAGGCCGGTTGGTCGATCACCGCTCCGTGACGACTGCAACACCCGGCGACCGCCAGGCACATCGCCATCCGATGGTCGCCGTGCGCAGAGGCCGTTGGACGTCGCGCTGTGTTTCCTTCCAATATGTCGTAATTGCCCATCCCAAACACCATCAGGCTGTCATCTTGAGCGTTGACCGAGCATTTGGCGCCCAGGGAGATCAACATCTCCGCAGTCGCGTTCAGACGATCCGATTCTTTCAACCGAAGCCGGCCGCAATTTTCAAATCGATGGGTGCCGGGAACCGTCGCCGCCGTCAGCGCCAGGATTGGAACCAGGTCCGGAATATCCTCACAGTCCACCACGAGATTACCTTGTTGCAACGTGCGGATGGCGCCCAACTGGCGCAGGATGTCAAGAACCGCCCGATCACCTTGCTTGCTTCTCGGATTCAGTCCATAAATCTTTAATGGAGCGCCGATAAAAGCGGCGGCCAGCCAAAACGCGGCTTGTGAATAATCTCCCTCGACAACGAATCCCTCTTCCGGTATTTGGTACCGTTGACCGGCGGCCAGATAATATGTTCCGTAAGCACCCGCCGTGGATTCATACTCGACCTCCACGCCAAAGGTGCTCATGACATCCATAGTGAGATTCACATATGATCTTGACTGAAGTTTGCTGGTCAACACAATCTGACAATCTTCATCGGTCAGCGGCAAGGCCAAGAGCAGACCGGACAAGTATTGAGAGCTGACATGGCCGGGAACTTCGTATCGCCCACCACGCAATCTTCCGCTTAGATCAAGTGGCAGATAGTCCCCATTGTCAGGAAAGATCAATTCAACATTCTGCTCCGCGAAGATGCTCTCATACTCTTTGAGAGGGCGGCGCGGCAAGCGCCCCGCTCCATTAAGTGTCGCGGAAACGCCAGAGGCCAGCAGCAGCGGAATCATGAAGCGTAGCGTGGATCCCGATTCTCCGCAATCGAGGTCAAGGCTCAAGCGAGGTCGCTCGCTCGACTCGCCGCTGTCCAATCGTCCACTCTCGCCAAGTCCGCTGTTGAACTCGACAATTTGGCGCAAAATCGTCTCGGTCACCTGAAGATCTTGTGACGGAGCCGAGTCCAATCCACGAATTTTCGTGCGCCACTCCGGGTCACCGCTCAGCGCCGCGCAGATCAGCGCGCGATGCGCCACACTCTTAGACCCGGGCACAGTCACATCGCCTTCCAACAGCGCAGGCATGACCCGTATGGGATGAGGGGGTAGGAAAACAGGATTTACTTCACGCATCAACTCAACCCTCCCGCCAAACAGCGCGCACACAGTGTTCCAGTTCCTCCACACTCAGAGGATGGATGAACGCCTTGCCGATTGTTTCCAACAAAATAAAGTTCAACGTCCCTGACAGATTCTTTTTGTCCGCGCGCATTGCGCTCAACAATTCGTCCACCGTCACCGCGACCGTCAGTGGCAAACCCCAGTTGGTCACCGCCGCTTTGATTTTTTCAGCGGTTCCCTTTTTGGTCAGTTCTAAGAATTCACCAATTTCAGCCGCCGCGCACATGCCGGCGGCAACCGCCTGGCCATGTGAGTAAATGGAATACCCGGTCGCTTTTTCGATGGCGTGGCCCAGCGTGTGACCAAAATTCAGCAACATCCGTTCGCCTGTGTCGCGCTCATCCGCCCGAACCACCTCGGCCTTTATTTTGACACAATGAGATATAACAGCCTCATCATAGGCGTCCTCACCGCGAACCGACACCCGTTCGAACAAATTGAAATCTTTTATGCAGCCATATTTGATGATCTCGGCCATACCTTCGGCGATTTGTTTTTCCGGAAGAGTACGCAAAGTGTCCGGATCAATCAGCACCGCGAACGGCTGGTAGAAGCTGCCCACCATGTTTTTACCAAACGGCATGTCAATCGCGGTCTTGCCCCCCACCGAGGAATCCACCTGCGCCAGCAACGAGGTTGGAATTTGCATATAGGGAACACCTCTGAGCCAAGTCGCCGCGGCGAAGCCGACAAGGTCGCCACACACACCGCCTCCGACCACAATGATTAGATCGGTGCGAGTCATGCCTGTCTCGCTCAAAAGGCGGTATACACGCTGTAAATTATGAATATTCTTTTGTTCCTCGCCATGTGGCAGCATATATGAAAATGATTTAAACCCCGCTTCCTTGAGTGAGTCCTTCACCGCGCTGAAATACAGCGGGCCCACATTGTCATCGCTGAACACGAACGCCTTGCGCCCCTGAGTCAGCCCTGCCGCGATCTCGCCGGTCCGCTCCAGGCAGCCTCTTTCTATTTGAATATCATATTCTCTTTCATGGGTTGTCACATGAATCTGTGGCATCTGCAAAATCCTTTCAAATGTCTCGATCGACCGCTCGCGCGACGATTCTCAACTTGCCAACCAATTCCTCAAATGCCTCGGGCGTCAGTGATTGCTGTCCATCCGAAAGGGCGTGCGCCGGATCATTGTGCACTTCAATGATCAAGCCATCCGCGCCCGCGGCGATCGCCGCTTTGGAGAGTGGCTCAACCAGCCAGGCTTCTCCACCGGCGTGGCTGGGGTCGACAAAGACCGGTAAATGTGTCTTGCGTTTCAACACCGGGATCGCGCTGATATCCAGCGTGTTCCGCGTCGCCGTTTCAAATGTGCGGATGCCGCGCTCACATAAGATAACCCGGTCGTTGCCTCCGGCCATAATGTATTCAGCGGACATCAGGAGCTCATCGATCGTATTGGCGAAACCTCGCTTGAGCAAAATCGGTTTTTTCGATTTGCCCAACAGCTTCATCAATTCAAAATTTTGCATATTCCGTGTGCCGACCTGAATCACATCGACATATTGTTCAAACAAATCGATTTGAGCGGGGTTGGTGATCTCGGTCACGATCGGAATATTCAGTTTTTCACGCGCTTCCATCATATAAACCAGGCCTTCCGCTTTTAACCCCTGGAAGCTGTATGGTGAGGTACGTGGTTTAAACGCGCCACCACGCAGCAGGGACGCGCCGGACCGCTCCACACGTTTCGCGATATCGACAATCTGCTCTTCCGATTCGATTGAGCAGGGACCCGCGGCCAACACGATGCGTTTGCCGCCAATCTCGATATTCTCGCCCACACGGATCACAGAATCTTCCGGATGGAATTTACGATTGGCTTTTTTGTATGGTTCCTGTACTTTGATAACTTTTTCAACAATCGGTCGCCCGGATATATCGTCCGGATCCAGCACGCTGGTATCGCCGACCAGACCGATCACGCTGGTTTGCGAACCGACAATCGGATTGGTCTGCACACCAAAGCTCTGTAGCCACTGATTCAACTGCGTTATTTCCTCTTCGGTGGCATCTTTGCGCAATACAATGATCATAGGTATCCCCTCCCGCCTTGAATTTTAAAATAGTATAGATGTTTTATATTATCGGGCCACTTGGCACCCTGTGGGTCTCCCGTGCTTCGTCAATCACACTCATATCCCGCTTTGGTCAACAGCTCCTTGGCCAGCGCAACTTGGTGGTGTTCAGATAAAAACAACTGCAGTCTGCCACCTTCATATTGTCGCGCGTGGACAATGCTCATATTTTTAATGCTGATGCCTCGCACACCCAGAAGTGTCGCGATGACCGCCAATTCACCCGGTCGATCCTCGACTTCGACGTTGATCAGCGCGTCGGTCATCAGCGCTCCTCCGCCGCTGGCGGACAGCCGCGCCCGGCTTTGTGACGCAGAGTCAAAGAATTCTTGAATCGCCACCGCGTCCTCTTTCTCCAAAGCGGTTCGAAACACTTTCATGTTCTCGTCAAACCGATCCAATATCGGCAATAGCTTGGCGCGCGACAACGACACAATATTCGTCCATAGCGAACTGTCCGACGAGGCGATGCGGGTCACGTCCCGAAAACCGCCGGCGGCAAGTTCCATGAATGCTCCCGATTTCTCCTCACCTTCCTGTGTCGCCGTGTTGACCAGGCCCGCCGCCACCACGTGCGGCAGATGGCTAATGGCCGCGACCGCCCGGTCGTGCTCGTCGGCCTCCATGTGGCGCGGCATCGCCCCAATTGAGCGGATCATCTCGTCGAGCAACGAGACATCGTCGGCCGGTGTCCCACCGACATCTGCCGCCTTGACAGACATTTCATTGTCAAAGTCGGTCCGTGGACAAATCACATAGACCGCGTTCTCAAAAAGGCCCTCGTCACTGCAGATAAAACTGTGTCGTTCCGAGCCGGCCATCGGATGACCGCCGACAAAACGAAGTCCCACCGTCTGTTCCATCACCTGTTTCTTGACACTGCCAACATCGGTTATCAGAGCGCCTGAGACCTTTGACGTCAAATGCGCGTATGCCGGTATCAAATCGACCGGTGTGCAGATAACGACCAGATCGCTGTCGGCAAGCGCGCGACTTTCATCCAAGTTGAAATCCGGTGCTTGCGCCGAGAGCGCGAACGTCATATCCGCCACTCCTTCGCGCAACGCCTGCGCGAGCATGTTCTCATCGGTATCAAAAGCGTACAGCTTGTCCACCCGCTCCCAGCGCGAACGCAGCGCTCGAGCCAGAGAACCGCCAATCAGGCCAAGCCCGATCACCGAGACTGTCAACGGATCGATGGTTTCTTCAATCTTATGATTCAATCCTAACATCCGCCGATCACTCTTCGCCGATCATCGCGAACCGACCCATAACATTGGCCAGTTCGCGCAGTTGATCCATCAGTGTCTTATACTGAGCGGGAGTCAACTGTTGCGCGGCGTCTGATTTCGCCAAAGGCGGATTATTGTGCACTTCGATGATCAACCCATCGGCTCCGGCGGCGATCGCCGCTCTGGATAAAGCCGGCACCAACGAGGCGCGTCCGGCCGCGTGGCTGGGATCGACAAAGACCGGGAGGTGACTCTTCTCTTTCAATACCGGTATCGCGCTGATATCCAGCGTGCTGCGGGTTTCGGTCTCAAACGTGCGAATGCCCCGCTCACATAAAATCACCCGATGCTCTCCTTCCGCCATAATATATTCAGCGGAACCAAGCCACTCCTCTATGCTCGAGGATATGCCGCGTTTTAACAGAGTTGGCATTTTCGCTTTGCCGACCGCGGATAGCAGACGAAAGTTTTGTGAATTGCGCGCGCCAATCTGAACAATGTCAAGATAATCCCTTGCCTCGTCCAAATCATATTCAGAAGTGATCTCCGAGATCACCAGCATGCCAAACTGATCGGCCACCTCGCGCATCATTTTCAAGCCATCAATTCCCAGTCCCTGAAAACTATATGGGGAAGTGCGCGGCTTATATGCTCCGCCCCGCAACACGCGGGCGCCACAGGCGCTGACCGCCTCCGCCACCTCGAACAACTGCTCTTGACTTTCCACCGAGCAGGGACCGGCGATCTGCACCGGCTCAGCGCCGCCAAACACAACGTCTCCGATCTGGAAGACAGTCGGTTCAGGATGAAAGGGCCGACTCGCCAGTTTATACGGCTCGACGATCGGAACGAGTTTGTCCACCCCGCTGCGCATCTCCAGCTGCGCGAGATTCAGCTTGCTTTTGTCTCCGATGATGCCGATGATCGTCCGTTCTTGTCCCGCCGAGACATGGGGTGTCAGTCCATGCTCTTCCAACAAACCGCAAATCTGCCTCACTTCGGACTCTTCCACCCGCGGTTTCATTACAATAATCATATACTTGCCTTTCCATACTACCTGCAAAATCTAAAAACACATCACCTTCGAGCCGCGTTCGCTCAATCCGCCATACTACATCGATGGTCACAGCACATTGTGACCATTTTTTAAACATTTCTGTCAAACACTGCCGAAAGTAGCTATCATGTTACCACCAACCGACTTTTTTTTGTAGACTATTTACTACTACGTTAAGATCACGGTAACCCTTTGAATTGAGGAAAAGATGGCGAGATATTGCTTTTATTGTAATAAAGAACTCCAGCCCGGACAGCGCTGTGACTGCCGCTATTCTCAAAAAATTCAAGCGGCGGAATCGAGCGGTTCCGCCGACGCGAACGCCACCAGGTCAGACGATGTTGGCGCGCGGACGGACATCCCGCCGGCCGCCGATGACGGCGCCCAAGCCAAACGCGAGACTCGGCGCGCGGCGCGCGAACAGCGCAAGGCCGAAAGAAACAAACAGAAATCAAGTGATAGAAATGATCGCGCAAAGAAACGAACCGACGCAAATACCGGTGCGCATCGATCTGCATTTCAGCGCGGTGGCCACCGAAATGGTGTCTTTAAACAATTTTATACAATACTATTGAATTTTTTCAGAGATCCATTAACCACGATCGGGCACCCGGGTAAGGTCAGCTTGCGGCTGATCATCGGATTGATTGGATTCGAAGCCGCCTTTTCAGGATTGTTTGTGTATAACGCCGTTCGGCTGGACAGCATCGGACGCTTGCTGATGTTTACCACTTTTCGTTCCGGCGGTCTGGACCGGCTGTTCATGTTCACACTGTTTTTCCTTGGTGGCGCGCTGATCTCTTTGACGCTATATTTTGTGCGTGCATTCGCGTTCAAGGTAACGGCGCGGTTCTGGGTAAAGCAGGCCCACACAATCAAAGAGGTATTGGCCACCCTACTGCCCGGCACAGTCTACAATCTTCTGTTCCTGATTGTCGGCAGCTTCACGGCGGCGGGTACCGGCATCGGGGCCGTCGTCCTGCTCGCCGCGGGATTGGCGATCCGCTGCATGCTGGATTTCACAGCTTGGCGAAATCTGACGGGACAGGAAGAGGGACGGACGATCTTGCAGGTCGCCACAATTACGCTTTTTCAGTGCATGGTGTTCGGCATACTGATGGGCGCCTTGCTGCCCGGCATCACAAATTTCTATTTCTGAATGTGAGAGTGTCGATCCGTCAAGAGTTTGACCACAACCAATCCAGCGCCCAGTTCTCATTGATCAACGCCCAGGTCGTCTCAAACGGCACCGCTTCTTTCAAAGTGACCTCCGCTTCCCGATAAATATCTATCGGCATCTCCAGCGAGTACCAACCGTCATCTTCTGATTCCGCCTGAAACAACATGACATCCTCATTGGCGCTTAGGAAAAACACTTGGCGCAGGGGAAGTTGCTCATCGGTCTGATAATGGCGCTTCAACGCGATTTTCAAAATCTCCATAATATGATCGTCGACGCCGTGGTCTGTCAGATGGATTTTCTCCATCAACGAGCTGATATCCTCGACCAATCTCAACTGAAATGATTCGTCAATCTCACCGACGGCGCGATTGAGTTCTTTTTGAAGCGCGGTTGGTAGTTGATCGATTTTCGATGCCGCCAACTCAGACGCCAACTCGGACGCCAACATAAAAATAGTGGGGCTATAAAATACCTGTAATTTCGCGTTCGGATCGATATATAAAAGGGGATTGGTATTGGTCAACGTCTCTCCGCAATTGGCGCAGTCGTGAGACATCAATTCGCGGCGCAACAGGCGATCTTTCAGATCCGGATCCTCTGCGACATTCACCCGATCCCACAAAACGACTTCTTCCTCATTCATGCATTTGGGGCAGGTTCTGAATTCACGATGGAAACTTGTCATACTTTTTTGCCCCCGAGGTACGCTTCCTGAATTCGCTCATCTCCCAACAGATATTTGGCCTGTCCCGACATCGTGACGCGGCCGGTTTCCAGCACATAGCCACGGTCGGCCACACTCAGCGCGAGCTGCGCGTTTTGTTCGACCAGCAGCACCGTGGTACCATCCTCATTGACATCTCTGATGATGCGAAAAATCTCCTGCACCAGCAACGGAGACAGTCCCATCGACGGCTCATCCAACAACAACAGCCGCGGGCGGGCCATCAGCGCACGCGCGATTGACAACATCTGCTGCTCGCCGCCCGAAAGCGTGCCGCCGCCTTGGTTTTTGCGCTCTTCCAGGCGGGGGAAACGCGTATACATCTTTTTGATATCTTCTTGCACCCCCAGCCGATCCGCACGGGTGAACGCGCCCATCTCCAGGTTTTCACGCACCGTCAATTCGGTGAAGATACGCCGTCCTTCCGGTACCTGTGACAGTCCGCCCTTGACTATTTTATAGGCGGGCTTGTTTGCGATCTCTTTTCCGTCAAAAGTGATGGAACCACTTTTAACAGGCAACAGCGAGGAAATGCTTTGCAGTATTGTTGTCTTGCCGGCGCCGTTTGCGCCAATCATTGTGACAATCTCACCTTCACTCACCTTAAACGAAATATTCTTAACCGCGTGGATCGCGCCATAATACACATTTAGATCTTCAATTTGCAGCAGCATCGGGATCTCCTTCACTTCCAAGATACGCGCCGATCACTTCGGGATTCGCGCGGACCTGTTCCGGCGTCCCCGTGGCCAGAATCTTGCCATAATTCAGCACTATGAGCCGTTCACAGATGCCCATGACCAAATTCATATCGTGCTCGATCAAGAGAATCGAAATCGAGAATTTTTCTTGCACCAGCCGAATGGTGTCCATCAATTCCTGAGTTTCAGTCGGATTCATGCCGGCCGCCGGCTCATCCAAAAGCAACAACTTGGGCGAGGCGGCAAGCGCGCGGCAGATCTCCAACTTGCGCTGGCGTCCATATGGCAAATTGCCGGCCTCCATTTCCGCCGTGTCCGCCATGTCAAATGCCTCCAGCAATCTCATCGCCCTCTCTGTGTACTCCCCTTCCTCTTTCCAATACGAAGGCAGGCGCAAAACCGAGGATGTGATGCCGTATTTTCCATTGTTGTGGAAGCCCACTTTGATGTTTTCCAACGCCGACATGCTTTTAAAAAGGCGAATGTTCTGAAAGGTGCGAGCCAGACCGAAGTCGACGGTCTGATGCTGCTTCAGCGATCGTGTGTTCACCCCGTCGACCAAGATTTCGCCTTCAGTTGGCGCGTACACATTGGTAAGCAGATTGAAGACCGTGGTCTTGCCCGCTCCATTGGGCCCGATCAAGCCGACGATTTCGTTATCATTAATATCAAAAGTGACATCATTCACCGCCCGTAGGCCGCCAAAACGAATGCCCAGATGTTTCACTTCAAGCAACGCCATCATTTCCTCCTTAGGCCACTTCGTCTTCCGACGCTGTGACGGTTTGATTTTTCGCCTTGCCAAATCTTCGGAACACCCGATAGCTGATTTCTTTTCTGCCGAACATCCCTTCAGGACGGAAAATCATGAGCAGCACAAGCAGCAGCGCGTAAATCAACATGCGGTATTGCGAAAAACCGCGCAGCAATTCCGGCAGCAAGGTCAGCAAAACCGCAGCCAAAATAGAACCGGTGACCGAGCCCATGCCGCCAAACACAACCATCACCATGATGTTGATGGAATAATTGTAGTCAAATTTCTCAGGGGCCAAAACGCCTTGATAATGAGCGAACAATCCCCCTGCCAGGCCGGCGAACATCGCCGACATGACAAACGCGATCATCTTATATTTAAATGTGTTGACGCCGGAAGCTTCCGACGCGATCACATCTTCGCGTATCGAAAGAATCGCACGCCCGTGGCGGGAAAACATAAACGTTATAATCAGCACCAACGTCAAAATGAATGTCCAATAGGCGTAAGGAAAATTGGTGACCAGCTCAATTCCGTTGAGACCGAGCGCGCCTCCGGTAAAGGGCAGTGTGCGCAGCAAAATACTGATGATCTCACCGAAGGCCAAGGTGATGATGGCCAGATAATCTCCGTTCAGGCGCAGGGCCGGAATGCCGATGATCAGGCCGAACAGCGCGGACATCAGCGCGCCGGCGATCAAAGAGATTGGAAAAGAGAACGCGATGGGCAAACCCGAACGCATGGTGATCAAAGCGGATGTATAGGCGCCAACAGCCATGAATCCGGCGTGTCCAAGGCACAGTTCACCCAGAAATCCGGTCGCCACATTCAAGCTGAGTGTCAAAATCATGTTGATGCAGATCAGCTTGATTAGGTCGGCGGCGTAGCCACTAATCGATTTAGTGGAGATCAACACCTGTATCACGACGAAGACCGCCACGATTAGGGCTAAATTTATAAAAAAATGTTTCCAGTTTCTTTGTTTCATCGCCATCTCCTCACACCTTCACGCGTTTGATTTTGCCCATTAAACCGGACGGTTTGACCAACAGGACAACAACCAGGATGGCGAACACCACCGCATCGGACAGCGCGGAGAAACCGGACGGGATATAGGCTTTTGTCAACGCCTCGATGATACCAAGTATGAAACCGCCGATCATCGCTCCCGGAATCACCCCGATGCCCCCCAATACCGCAGCAATGAAGGCTTTAATGCCGGGCATCGCGCCCATGTAGGGAGTCACCTGTGGATAGGCCAGACAATACATGATTGCCGCGACCGCCGCCAGCGCCGAGCCGATCGCGAAGGTGATCGAAATGGTGGTGTTGACGTTGATTCCCATCAGCTCCGCCGCTCCCATGTCTTCCGACACGGCGCGCATAGCGGTTCCGGTCTTGCTCTTTGTGACGAAAAAATGCAAAGCGATCATGATCAGCACCGCCAACACAATTGTGATGAGCGTCATGATGTTGATGGTGTTGTTGCCCAGCTTGAAAGCCGGCATGTTGCCGGTGAGGTTGGGGAACGTCTTCGCGCTCGAGCTGAAGATGAGCATGCAGATATTTTGCAACAACAGGCTGACACCAATAGCGGTGATCAACGCCGACAATCGTGATGACTTACGCAACGGTTTATAGGCGACCCGCTCGATGACCACGCCCAGCAACGCGCAAGCTGCCAAGGTGATTAAAACTGATATCACGATGGGGATGCCCGAGCTAATACATAGCAGCGCGATATAGGCGCCCACCATCATAATGTCGCCATGAGCAAAGTTAATCAGTTTGATAATGCCATAAACCATCGTGTAACCCAACGCGATCAGTGCGTAGATGGAACCGGTCTGCAGACCGTTGATGAGCTGGACAAGAAAATACATGTGTCCCCCTTGTGTTTGGTATGCATAAGACTCCCGCGGCCAATCCGCAGGAGTCTGTCACGCATACAGAAGTCTGCCAATCCCTCGTGAGACAACCCTCACTTAGTCATTAGTCGGCAGCCAGTTTTTCTTTCAATGTGTATTTGCCGTCTTCCACAATTATGAAGGAAACCGTTTTGACAGGGTTGCGGTTCTCATCAAAGGTGAACTTGCCGGTCACACCGCTGAACTCAATATTCTTCAGCGCTTCGACAACGGCGGCTTTGTCCTTGGTGCCGGCTTCTTCTACAGCCTGCTTGATCAAATAAACGCTGTCATAACCAAGAGCTGAGAAAGCGGTCGGATCCTCATTATATTTTTCTTTGTAGTTTTCGATGAAGTTTTGCACGGTGGGGTCTTCATCATATACCGAATAATGGTTGGAGAAGATCGCGCCGTCCGCGCCTTTCAGATCATCTTTAAATTGAGTCAAAATACCGTCCCAGCCGTCACCACCACAGATGACGCCCTCAAAACCGGTCTCTTTCGCCTGGCGCATGATCAAAGCGTTCTTTTCATAATACGCGGGCACATAGAGCACTTCCGGATCGGTTGAAACGATTTTGGTCAGCTGAGCCTTGAACTCGGTGTCGTCGGCGCCGAAGCTCTCCGAAGAAGTGATTTCAACACCGCTCGCCTCGCATTCCGCGGTGAAAGCGTCAGTCAGCGCCACGGAATAGTCATCACTGTTGTCGTACAAAATGGCGGCTGACTTCTTGCCGTCTTTCGCCACATACGCCGCCATCGCCTTGCCCTGATAGGCATCGGTGAAGCAAGTGCGGAAAACATTCTCGCCCTGCGCGGTCACAGCGTCCGCCGTCGCGGTCGGCGCGACCATCGGCATACCGTCTTTATGTGCGCGTTGCGCGACCGAAATGGACGGTTTGGAAGTGACGTCGCCGACCAGTGCGTCGATGTTAAACTCACTCACCAGACGGCCATAGGCGTTGGTCGCCTCTGTGACGTCACCTTGCTCGTCCAAAACATGATATTCGATTTGCATTCCATTGATGCCGCCATTTGCGTTGATTTCCTCGACTGCCATGATAGTTGCGTTGTTTGTGCTGATGCCGTAGACCGAAACAGGCCCGGTCAAGGGCGCCAAGCCACCCAGCACAAATGTCTCACCATCTGAAGCTTCCGAGCTCTCCTGCCGCAGCGCGGTAGTGTCCGCCGTGTCGCCTCCATCAGTTTTTTTCCCGCAGCCGGCAAATGTAGTGACCACCAGCAGAGCGGCAAAACAAATGGCCAATAATCTTTTTTTCATTTAATTCTCCCTACCTATTTACGACTAACGATCGAACCTCTATGCAAAAATATCGATATGTGTCGTTCATATCAGATCATTGCTAGCAAAGATTCTAAATGATTTGTTTTTATTTGTCCATGTAAAACGCGAGAAACCGCCCAAACATGAAGTCATTTGGGCGGTTTTTGATCTGTTGGCTTCCGGAGTAACACTGTGGACGATCATTTTAATGTCTAACAATCATTTCGGTCTTAATCAGACCCATCCGATTCGTTCACGTCATCATCCTCTTCAGCGACCGTCTCAATCCCCGGACTCTCATCCACAACCGAGCCGTCTTCCGCATCATTTTTTTCGGCGACCACCGCGATCTCAACCGGGGAATCATCGGTCAGACCGCGGCAATCAACATTTTCGCAGTCAGCTTTGTTTTTTAATTTAATTTCACCATCTTCGACGACAATGACCGCCGTGTCCCCTTCCCGAACGACGCCATCCAGCATGATTTCAGAGAATTGGTCTTCGACCGAGTTTTGAATCTCGCGGCGCAACGGTCTGGCTCCATATACAGGATCGTAACCACGCTGCGCGAGCAAAATGTCGGCTTCTTCCGTGCTTTCGAGCGTTATGCCGATGTTCGCGGTTCTGAGCGCAAACTTGCCCAACATGATGTGGGCGATCTGTCTCATCGCCTCGCGATCCAGCATGTGGAAGAAGACAATGTCATCCACACGATTGATAAACTCAGGACTAAACGCTTTCTTCAGCTCATCCATCACCATCGATTTGGCTTCATCATAGGTCTTTCCACCGTACATCTCGGGATCAGATTCCTCCTGACCCGCGGCGCCAAATCCAATTTTTCGTCCGGCTCCACCGGTCAGCATTCTTGCGCCGATGTTTGAGGTCATGATGATAATCGTGTTCTTAAAGTTAACTGTGCGGCCCTGGCCATCGGTCAGTCGTCCATCATCCAAGATTTGCAGCATCGAATTCAACACATCCGGATGCGCTTTTTCAACTTCGTCAAATAAGACCACAGAGTATGGTTTGCGTCGTACCTGCTCGGTCAGCTGCCCACCTTCATCATAGCCAACATAGCCCGGAGGCGAACCGATCAGCTTGCTGACATCAAATTTCTCCATGTATTCCGACATGTCCAGACGAATCAAAGAGCGCTCGTCTCCGAACATGACCTCGGCCAACGCTTTTGCCAATTCAGTCTTGCCGACACCGGTGGTGCCGAGGAAGATAAACGATCCTGAAGGGCGATTCGGGTCTTGCAGACCCAGTCTGCCGCGGCGAATCGCCTTGGCGACCGCCGTGACCGCCTCGTCCTGCCCAATGACCCGCTTGTGCAACTCAGCTTCGAGATTTTTCAGTCGCTCGGTATCCGATTCGGTTATTTTCGCGACCGGCACACCCGTCCAACTGGACACGATGTCAGCGACATGATCAGCTGTCAACACGCTTTTCTCGGTATCCTTCTCTTTTTTCCATGTGGCTGTGAGCTCGGCGATCTCAGCTTCCAGATCGCTTTCTTTCTTACGTAATTCCGCCGCGCGCTCAAAGTCTTCCCGTTTTACCGCGGACTCCTTTTCCTCACGGACGGTCCGTAGCTTATCTTGCATCTCAGTCAGTTGTTCCGGATCGCCTATCACCTGCATCCGCAATCTGGAGGCGCCCTCATCAATCAGGTCAATCGCCTTGTCCGGCAAGAATCGATCGTTGATATAGCGTCTGGACAGCGTCACCGCGCTCTCGATCGCCTCGTCGGTGATCACAACTTTGTGGTGCGCCTCGTACTTGTTCTTAATACCTTTCAAAATACTGATCGCGTCCTCTTCTGACGGCTCATCAACCATGACCGGCTGAAAACGGCGTTCCAGCGCGGAATCTTTCTCGATATTCTTACGGTACTCGTCGATGGTCGTCGCGCCAACGATCTGCAGCTCACCTCTGGCCAGCATCGGCTTCATCATATTGGACGCGTCAATCGCGCCTTCCGACGCGCCGGCGCCGACAATCGTGTGCAATTCGTCAACAAACAAAATCACATCGCCGCTTTGCGTCGCCTCATCCAGACTGTCCTTGAGACGTTCCTCAAATTCACCGCGGTATTTCGCGCCGGCCAACATACCGGACATGTCCAGCGAAACCAAACGTTTGTCGCGCAAGATTTCCGGCACATTGCCGGCGATGATTTTTTGTGCCAGACCTTCGGCGATCGCCGTTTTACCGACTCCCGCCTCACCAATCAAGACAGGATTGTTTTTTGTGCGGCGGCAAAGAATTTGCATAATCCGTTGAACCTCTTCCTCGCGGCCGATAATTGGGTCAAAAGCGTCCTCGCGCGCAAGTTGGGTCAAGTCCCGGCCATATTTTTCCAAAGTCGGTGTTTTGCCTCCCCGGCCGGCCGAACCCGGACCGGAGCCGACGCCCTGGGCCGCCTCGGCGCCTGCCTGAGTCGGTTGACCTTCGCCACCTTCCGGCTGTGGCGCCTCATTCCGCGACACCGCCGCGAACACAGTGCCCAGGTCGACATTCAGCGCGTTCATAATCTGAAGCGCGACACTTTCACCTTCACGAATGATCCCCAACAGCAGCTCTTCCGGCTCAATCGCCGCACGACCACTTTTTTTGAGTTCGTGACTGGCCAGTTCGAACACACGCTTGGTGCGTGGCGTCGCTTTGTTCGCAAGGTCCTGGATATTCAAGTTCCTGTCCAATTCCACCATCTTTATTTCTTTGCGGTGCACCTGATCCAGCAGTGGCTGAAGCTCGCCGACACCGCAGCCTTGACTCGCCAGCGAATCGTGGGCCGGGCCTTTACCTTCACCCACAATGCCCGCAAGCAGATGTTCGGTGCCGATATAATCCAATCCATATCCTTGAGCCACGGCAAACGCCCTCATCAAGGCAGCGGCCGCCCGTTCTGAAAATCTTAAAACCATTCTTATCATCTCCTCACATATCGTATTGAGCAAAAATCTCTCTCATCGCCGTCGCGCGTTCCACATCACGCCCACGCGCATCCAGCTCACGACCAATTTTTTGTTGGATCGACGCCGCTCCTATCAGCGACATCGCTGTCTTCACCCGGCCTTCGCCAATTTTTTTAATAATTCCGATCTCCTCGCCAAACGCGACATCGGACAGACAGCGCGTCGCTTCCTGACCGGGCAGGCTCCGCGCGTGCCGCAACACTCCAAGACTGCGAAACACCCGATCGTCCAGGGCTAAACCCAAAACCTGTTGGATCTGCACCCTCGCCTGGCGTTCAAGATCGATGACCTGGTCCACGATGTTGGACAGATCCTGAAGCAAATCCTGTTCGCTCATCCCGAGTGTGACTTGATTCGAAATCTGATACACGTTACCCTCGGCCCGGCTGTTCTCACCCAAATTGCCACGCAGGGCAAAGCCCATGGCGGTCAGGCGTTTTTGCAGATTGTCCATCTGCTTCAATTCTGTCAGCCCCGGTAGATGGACCATGACCGAAGCGCGCATCCCGGTGCCGGTATTGGTCGGACAGGCCGTCAGAAAACCAAAATGCGGGTCCCAGGCGATCAACACTTTTTCCTCAAACAACATAGCGACTTCTTCGGCTCGCCGATAGGCCGTCTTCAGGTCCAGTCCCGCCATCATCGCCTGTATACGCAGATGATCCTCTTCGCCAATCATGATCGAAACCGATTCATCCTTGTCCAGCAGAACCCGCGGTGACTGTTTGTTTTGTTTGATCCGTTCGGCAAGCTCGGCGCTGATCAGACGATGTTCCACCAGCGCGTCCCGATCGACAGGCGTCAAGGCGCTCAGGTCCAACTCATAATAGTGGTCGTGCATCGCGCTGTTGGCCGAAAAGAAAGCCTCACTCAACTCATCCGCCAGCTTTACCGCGTCCGCCTCCTTCAACCGTGAGGTGAACGCATAGTTTCCGGCGTTCCTGGCCAAGCGCACCCTGGACGAAAGTATGACGTCCGCGCTCGGTCCATCTTCTAAATACCAACTCATTGAACGTCTCCTTTCTCCTGTTTAATCTCATGAATGGCGTCTCTCAAACGCGCCGCTTCCTCGTAATCTTCCTTTGCCACCGCGGCTTCCTGTTGCTTCCTTAGTTCCTCCAGCTTGGAGTCAACGCTCAATTCCGCCCACTTGATTTCAGATTTGGCCGGTGCCTCCTCCGTGATCACGGATGGCGCAGCGTCCACTCTACGCTCTGCGCTCGGTTGATCATTCGAGGACACCGCGGGCGGGTACTGCGCGCCGCTCGGATTTCTACCGACATAGCACGGCCCTCGTTGAATTCGGGTAAATAAATTCTCTAAATAGACGCGAAATTCTTCGTAGCAGTGAGCGCAACCCAACAGGCCATTCTTGCGAAATTGATCATAGGTCATGCCGCATTTCGAGCAAGTCGGTCCGGCGCTCAAACCCGCTTCTTGACGTGAGAAACTTGGCAAACCCCCGGTCTGACCGAATAGGTTGCCAAAAATACCGCCGCCAAAAAAGCTGTTCAATGAATTATAGTTATCCTGTTGTCGAGCGGCGGCGCATTCGGCGCACAGTCGCTGTTCGGTCTCACGTCCGTTGACCAGCGCGCGGATTAAAACCGTGGCCTCCCTCTCATGGCAGCGTTCACATTTCATTCCGCTCATCCGCCTCCTTTTTTTCTTCTTCCTCCAATTGCATCGCTTTGCTCAGCAACATATTTTTAAATATATCCATGCGTATCAAGTCTCTTGTTCTGGGGGGAACTTTCGCCAACGCCTGATCCGAGGTCGCCGCGAACATGATTACCGCCGTCTTTTTGTCGATGATGTCGTAGTCAACAAAATTAGTCAGGTAGACATCCGCGTCGTGCCGGCTCAGCGTGTCACCCACACCATTTAAGATATGCATCACATAATTGCTGGTGCTATTGTCATTGGCGATTCGCTTGATACGGATCCAGCCACCTCCACCACGTCTGCTTTCAACAATGTAACCTTGTCCATTGGTAAATCGTGTGGACAACACATAAGTGATTTGAGACGGAACACAGTCAACCTTCTCGGCCAGCGCACCGCGCGTGATTTCCACCATACCTTCGTTTTCTTCTATCATGTCTTTAATCATTTGTTCAATGATATCTGTCAGTCTTGCCATCTGAACCGCCCCTTTCGCTAAGTTTATCCACACAGTGGGCATATCGGTATACGCTATGGCCACCCGTACGTTTGACTATCTTTGATATTATGATATCACTTTGACTTTCTTTGTCAATTATTTAGATGAATATTTTTTAAAAAAAGACCACCTCTGTGGAGGTGGCCCGTCTTGTCAATTGAAAGTCAATTTGTGGGGGAAGGCGCGCTGTCCGGAATGCCCTCCTGCTTAAGTAATAGTTGGTGAAGATCGATTGGCGGGTTGACGGCGAACATTGAATCGTAAGCCTGCCCCGAGGTCAGATCGATGCTGTACCACTGGATCGTCACAACATGATCCGGTTGATGCTCGACGATCTGCAGGTCCCACCTGCCGGTCAGAATATTGTAGGTCGGTTCGTAATAAGCCAAATCAACATCGCTGTCGTCAGGATAGGTGTCGTGCACCAACCAATACAACAGTTCGGCCGCTTCCTCAGGCGTGAACACTTTGTTCAGTATCTCATCCCGACGCCTTTGCAGCTCGGCCTTTTGCGCTTCTTCGGCTTCACGCTTGCGGCCGTCCATCGTCTGCCGCATCTCCGCCAGGCGTGCCCGATAGGCGGATTTGGTGCCGGTATTGACCAGCGAGTTGATCAGCTGTTCAATTTCGCTGTAATCTTCCTCGCTAAAATCCGAGCGAAGACGCTCACCATGGTCATAGGCATTACTGAAACTTTGATCAATTTCTGAAATCGTCTGAATTTGAATCTCCAGCTTCGCCCAGACGCCCGCCAAAGGGATGAACAATTTGGAGTTGTTTGTGGAAAGAGACAGCATCTCGCTTTGCAACGCACCCACGTCCACCTCACTTAGATCATAGGACGGATCGTTGTAAGACTGTAGTTTTTGATAGGCGACACGGTATTCCAGCAAAACCAGATACTCTGTGTTCAAACGGGTTCGATCCACTTCGCGCCCGAGTGATTCAATCTGCGCGCCGAGCTTGGTCGCCACGCCCTCCTCGGCGTTGTAAAATAACAAAGGATCATCGCCATATAGCTGAACCTCTCCCGAGACTGTCTCCCAGGTCCGATACTCCTCCCGCAAAGAGTGCAGTTCCTGGACAATCAAATCATCCAGCGGGGTCGCCACACTTTGGGCTTTGCTCAACGCCTGATCCAGTTGATCGGGCGAAAGATCGGCATAGGATCGCTCCTCCGCCGCGTAGGCGTCGCGCACCTGCATTAGATAGAGGCAATGCCGGATCGTCGCCAGCTCCGCCAGTGAGTCGGAGCGAAATTCGCTGTCAGGCAGCGCGTTCACCAACTGTTCGGCATGCGCCAGATCCTCCTCGTTCAGCTGATCGGACACCGCCGTCTTGCTCTGATCACTGTACAATTTCATGATGGCCTGTTCAGCCTCTCTCCTTGGGGCGCTGATTGAGGTCCGGTAGTACAGCGCCGCCGCCAATATAGCGAGCAGTACAACCAACACGCTTGCGCTCACGATCAAAAGTGTTCTCTTACGATCTTTAGCCGAGCTTGCCTGTTCCTCACGGGTCTTCCTTAGGCGTTGTGAGTCTCTTGGCCTTTCAACACCGGCGGCACGGTATCGCCAATCATCCGACGCACGCTCACCTTGACGCAGACGTGCGTCTTGCGGCCCGCCGCGTCCCCCGTTGGGGATCTCCTTGCCGCGTTGAGGGAACCTGCCGGGTGGAATTGGCATCGGCCGCGCGTTGTCGTGACGTCCGAGACCGGGCGGTGGCGGAGCAGACATCGGCATGGCCCCCCGCATCCGCTCGGCGTCCGGCCGCGTGAATTCTTTGGTCGGCTGACTCTCCTGCGGTTGTTCGGTCTCCTCGGATGATTTCAGCCGCGCCTCCGGCTCCCGGCTGTCGTAAATCTCGTTCGGCGGCGCCTCAAATACAGGGTCGGGCGCGCCTCGCTCCACATCCGCCTGTCCCTGTCCGTCAAGCGGCCCGCCTCCCTGAGCGGTAATATCTGGGTTTGGATCCATTTGCGCTGTGTCTGTCGGTCGCTCGATTTTCATATCCGCGTCGGTCTCCGGAATCGCGGTCATGCTATCTTCAGGGCCATTTTCATCAACGTTATGATTCAGGTTGTCCAGCTTGTCACTCATGTTTCACTCCTGTGTCGCTGTCATTCCGGGGATTCACAGTGCTGGCAATTCGAATGCCTCGACATTTTCAAGATGATCTTTCGATATGGTATAAAGTTTAATTTGAATCTTATAGAAAAGTCACGCGTTTTTATACAAAGTGGCCTGCGCCACGCCAAAACAAAAAAATATAACCCACTTAGTATACTGCATGCGACAATTGTCAGCAAACCAATCATGGTCCGCGCTCCACCGTTGGCAAACTAATGATAAGATATTAAAAAAAGAAGGAGCAAGCGCGCGAGCGCGCCCGATTGAACAATCATGTCTAAAAAATGGAAAGACGCCTGGCTCAGCGACATGGTGAAGAGGCTGACCGACAGTTATGGCCGAAATCCTGATTTGATGGAGACCGACACCGCTTATTTGCCGGATGTGACCAAAGTCATCGATCTCACTTTGGCGCTAAGAGATATTTTGTTTCCCGGATTTTTTTCGGACAAATCGGTCAACATCGAAACGGCGCCGTATTATATAGGGAATCATTTGATCCAGATCCGCGAAGAATTGAGTGAGCAAATCAAACTGGCGCTTTGCCACAACATCCGTTCCGGAGCGACGGACATTGTCTGTCGGGGGGAACAAGATCAAAGTGAGCTGGCCTCGGACATCGTGGATCGATTTTTAGAAAAGCTGCCGGACATTCAGGATACGCTGACCACCGATGTGCACGCGGCGTACGACGGAGATCCGGCGGCCAAAAGCTATCCCGAGGTCATCTTGTCCTATCCCGGCATGCTCGCGATCACCATCCATCGTCTGGCGCATCAACTATATTTATTGCGCACTCCGCTCATTCCTCGAATGATGAGTGAATACGCGCACGGTGTGACCGGCATCGACATCCACCCCGGCGCGCAGATCGGCCCTTACTTTTTCATCGATCACGGCACCGGTGTGGTCATCGGCGAAACAACCGTTATCGGCAGGCACGCCAAAATTTACCAAGGTGTCACGTTGGGTGCGCTGTCCACCGGAGCGGGACAAAAACTGCGTTCGGTCAAGCGACACCCCACCCTCGGTGACCGGGTCACGGTCTACGGCGGAGCCACCATCCTGGGCGGAGACACTTTTATCGGCAGCAACGTGGTCATTGGCGGCAACGTCTTTATCACCCGGTCGGTCGAACACTCGACAAAAGTCATTATGAACAATCCCGAGTTAACCTTCCACAACCAGGGGGAACGTGATTCAAAAGAGCGAACAGAGGATCGTCCCTCTCGGGCATAGAAAGACCGGCCAACATCGTCTCCATCAAAGGAAGGGGTTCACGCGTCTGAGGAAGGATAGGCTCAATCAGAAGGCGGTCAATTTAAATGAAAGAATACCAAGATCAGGCGGCGCCCGGACAGTTTGAAGTCCGGGCGCCGCTTCCGTCGCGAAACAATGCTCATCAGCCCCTGGGATCGGGGCGCAACATGTCTTCGATTTGCATCAATTCCTCAAATTTTTCCGCCGTGATATATTTTCCTTCAACCGCGACTTCTTTCAAATCGAGGTCTTCGGCAAACGCTTTCTTGACAATGGCGGCGCAGGTCTCGTAACCAATCTCGGGCGCCAATCTCGTGACCAGCATCAAGGACCGCTCCACATTATGGCGCATACGCTCTTGATTGACCACAATGCCGGACACACAGCGTTCGGCAAATGAGCGACAGCCATCCGACAACAGCCGCGCCGATTGCTCCAGATTGTAAATCATCAACGGCATATATGTGTTGAGCTGCAAATGGCCCGATGCGCCGGCGAAACTCAGCGCCACATCATTGCCCATCACCTGCGCGCACAACATGCAGAGCGCCTCACATTGAGTCGGGTTCACCTTGCCCGGCATGATGGAGCTGCCCGGTTCATTTGCGGGCAATTCAATTTCTGACAGGCCGCTGCGCGGTCCGCTTGCCAACAGACGGATGTCGTTGGCTATTTTATGCAGGTCGGTCGCCAGCACACGAAGGGCTCCGTGCGCGTTGACAATGAAGTTCTTGCCACCCAACTGACTGAAAAAATTAGTGGCGGGACGAAAGCTCAGGCCCGTCAAGCGGCTAAGCTCGTTGGACGTGGCTTCCGGATACCCGTCATAAGAGTTCAGACCCGTGCCGACCGCCGTTCCACCCAACGGCAAGGCTTCCAGGCGGATCGCCGCCTCCCCGATCAACTCACAATCTTGCTCCAGCGTCGCCCTCCAGCCGGACACCTCCTGGGCGAATCCAAGCGGAACCGCGTCCTGCAGATGAGTCCTGCCGATCTTGACCGTGCCGCCCGCCCGTTCTTCCAAAGAATATAATTCCTTGATCAACATGTCCAAAGCCGGAATCACACTTTGTTCCAGCAAGCGTTTGGCGGCGATGTGCATGCCCGCCGGAAAAACATCGTTGGAACTCTGGCAACGATTCACATGGTCATTGGGGTGGACACGCGGACCCGCGTCATTTCGATTGCATAGCTCAGCCACAACTTCATTCACATTCATGTTGGTTTGAGTTCCGCTGCCGGTCTGCCACACAGTCAAGGGAAACTTGGTCAGATCTTTTTCCTCAATCAGACTTTCACACACGGCTTGAATCCTTGCGCCGACATCCGCATCCAGTCGCCCCGCATCCACGTTGACTTTCGCCGCCACCAATTTGATCTCCAACATCGCTCGTATCTGCGCCCAGGGCATTGTTTCACGCCCAATCGGGAAGTTATGCAAACTGCGCTGTGTCTGAGCGCCCCATGGTGCGTCCACCGCGATTTCCATCGCTCCTATTGTGTCGCGCACCGTCCGGGTCTTTTTTATTCGATCTCTCTCAGCCATTGTCAGGCCTCCTTCCATCCATTCCGTATGAGTCGATTTTAGCACGCTCAAATAGACAAATACCACAAGTGTTCCCGGTCCAACCTTACCGGGGGGTTCACTTTACAAGAATAATCAATCAATCTATAATGATTTGGATTCTAGGCGATTTAGCGCTTTAAGAGGATAACGTGTTAAATCGCAGCGCCTTAACCCCGCACACAGTGGCGGACGCCACAGTTCGGGAGACACTCTATCAAGGAGAGATGAATGAAAAATTTGAAAAAACGTATAGCTTTGATCGCTGCCGCCACATTATCCATTACAGTCTTGTTGACGGCTTGTGGCGGAAAAGCAAAACCTGCCGATCCCTCCGCTGAGGACTCCAAGGAGTCTGTCACGGTTGACAGCGAGGACACGGCGGATGAGAGCTTCGCGAAAGTGGAGGCTGAAGGCAAATTAAAAATGGGGCTGGATGACAGCTTCCCGCCGATGGGTTTTCGCGATGAGAACAACGAGATCACCGGTTTTGACGTCGATCTGGCGACAGAAGTCTGTGCCCGGCTGGATCTGGAGCTGGAATTGGTGCCGATCGACTGGAGCATGAAGGAAAATGAGCTGACCGCCGGCAACATCGATTGTCTCTGGAATGGTTACAGCTTTACCGAAGAACGCGACGCGACTCAGACTTTATCCTCGCCTTATATGTCCAATGAGCAGGTCCTGGTCGTGATGAAAGACTCCGGTCTCACAAGCTTGGATGACCTCGCCGACAAAAAACTGGCGATCCAGGAAGGCTCCACCGCCGAACAGGCTCTGGACAAAGCCGAGGATTTCAAAGCGAGTTTGGCGCAGATCGTGCCGTTCAAAGAGAACGTGACCGGATTTATGGATGTCGAAGGGGGCAGCACCGATGTGATTTTGCTCGATTCCATCGTCGCCAACTACTATATCGCCCAAAAAGACAACTCCGCTGATTTTTTAATCCTCGATGAGGCATTGGCCAGCGAAGATTATGTGATCGGTTTCCGCAAAGGGGACGTAGCGCTCAAAGACAAGGTCGAAAACACGTTGTTGGAGATGAAAGAAGACGGCAAGCTGGCTGAGATTTCCACAAAATGGTTTGGTGAGGATATTACCGTTCTCGGCAAATAATGAAATGATTCCGATGGATCCGGCACCGATGGTATCAATCAGTGCCGGCTTTCTTTATTAAAAGAAGGGAACACAGATGGACTGGGATGGATTGCTCAAATTGATGCCGGCGTTTCTGGACGGCACCTGGGTATCTTTAAAACTGTTTTTTATCACCCTGCTGCTCGCGCTTCCGCTGGGTATTCTGATCATGAACGGCAGACGTTCAAAACACAAAATCATTTGCGCGCCGATCGCCGTTTTTCAATGGGTGATCCGCGGTACCCCATTGATGCTCCAACTGGTTTTCGTGATGTACTTTCCCTCAATCGTGCTCGGTCTTCAGGGGATGGATCGGTTCTTCGCGGCCTGCGTCGCGTTCGTCGTCAATTATGCCGCCTACTTTTCCGAAATCTATCGTAGCGGCATAGAATCCATACCGGTTGGGCAATATGAAGCCAGCAAGGTGCTTGGGCTGTCCAAAGGCCGCACCTTCTTTCGTATCATCCTCCCTCAAACCGTAAAGCGCATTCTGCCTTCAATGGGCAATGAATTCATGACCTTGGTCAAGGACACCGCGCTCGCCTCCATCATTGGCAACATTGAGCTGTTACGCGTCGCGACCACCCAGATGAATCGCTCGGCCAGCATGGTCCCACTACTCGCGGCGGGTGTGTTTTATCTGTTGATGAATGGAGTCGTGCAGCTCGCTATGGGCAGAGCCGAGAAAAAACTAAGTTATTATAAAGGATAGGATCAGGCGAAATGAAAAATCAGATCAAGCCGGTAGCCGACACGCGGGTCAACGAGGATGGCAGCATTTTGCAGGTGCGCTCTTTGGAAAAATCATTCGGCACATTGGAAGTTTTGACAGACATTAGTTTTTCGGTGCTGCCGGGCCAGGTGCTCGCGATTATCGGTCCATCCGGTTCGGGGAAGTCGACCTTGCTGCGCTGCATCAATCAGCTGGAAAAAGCCGATCATGGCTCAATCGACATTTGCGGAATGAACCTGATGTCCACACAGGACGACCAGGCAGTCTACTGTTCCGGCCAGCAGTGCAAGGATATTCAGTTGAAGCTGGGCATGGTTTTTCAAAATTTCAATCTCTTCCCCCATCTTTCGATTGTGAACAATATAATAGAGGCGCCCACTCAGGTGCTGAGACAGCCCAAAGAAGAGGCCATCGCCAACGCCTACAAACTACTTCGTCGACTGGGTTTGGAAGACAAGGCCGAAAATTACCCATGTGAGCTGTCCGGCGGGCAACAACAACGTGTCTCGATCGCGCGGGCGCTCGCCCTGAATCCACAAATCCTATGCTTTGATGAGCCGACTTCGGCGCTCGATCCTGAATTGACGGGCGAGGTCCTCAAGGTAATACGAGATCTGGCGAAAGATAAAATGACCATGATTGTGGTGACCCATGAGATGCGTTTCGCCGAAGAGGTCGCCGACCATGTCATCTTCATGGACAACGGAGTCATCATCGAAGAGGGAACACCCGAAGAGATTTTCCATCATACGAACCAGGAACGTACAATGCAGTTTCTACAAAAAATCAGCCGAGTCTGATTCAATCAATTTAAAATGTGATACACTTCTTTTCATGATTAATAAAGTATCAAACGATCAACTCGCCCCGGCGGAGGACCGACCGGGCGACGATCGAAAAAAACAGACCACCACACAATTTGAACCGCGCGTTTTCTCGACGAAATATGTCCTCGGCGCATTGCTTATGCTCGCGATTCTGGTCGTGACCATTCTTGTGTTATTCAAAGATCATGATCTGAAAAATGTCTTGCGCTATATCGGCGGCGCCGATATCCGCTACCTGCTTGGCGGAGTGGCGATGATGATCTTATATCAATTTTGCATTGGCGAAAGCATCAGATTGTTGATCAACGCCTTCGCCAACAAGCGATACCCATTGGAGTTGGCGCACAAGACTTCCTATATCGGCTTCTATTTCAACGCCATCACCCCCTCGTCCTCGGGCGGACAGCCAATGGAAATATTGTATATGATGAAGCGAGGCGTTGACCTTTCACACAGCACCATCGTCTTTATTTTGTTGGCGATCTGTTACAACATCTCGACCTTGTTCTTCGCCATACTGTCCTTGATCACACATTTCAAACTTGTGGTCTCCAGTTTAAGTTTTGTCCGCTACTTCATGATCGCCGGTTTCATCGTCACCGGAGGCTTGCTGATCGGCATGATTTTGCTGTTGGCGCGACCGGGTATTGTGCGTAAGTTGGCCAGAGGTCTCACCGCCTTGGGCATTAAATTGAGACTGGTCCGCCGACCGGGCAGGTTTTTACGCCGGTTGTCCGAATTTAATAAAAGTTACACCCATACCTCCACTGCGATGTGGAAAAAACCTGTGTTGCTGATCAAAGTCGTCTCACTACATCTGTTTCAAGTCGCCGCGCTTTACACGGTACCGTGGTTTGTTTCTCTCGCGCTGGGCGGCAACATCGGAAGCTTCGGCGAAATCTTCTCGCTGCAAGCCGTGCTGCACGTATCGTCCGATTTTTTCCCCACACCCGGTGCGGTCGGTCTGACCGAGACCGGTTTTATCACCATGTTTCAGTCGGTCCTGCCGGCCAATCAGGTCATGCCCGCCATGCTGCTGACCCGTGGTATCAATATGTATGGATTCTTAGTCCTTTCCGCGATCGTGACACTGATCTCTTTTTTCACCGCCTCGCACCGGCTGATCAAGAATGGAGGATAAATGGAACTTGGAGAACCAAAAATGAAACTACTCAGCGTCGCCGTTCCCAGCTTCAATTCGCAGGCCTACCTGGCAGGTTGTCTGGACAGCCTGATTCCCGCGATCGATCACCTCGAGGTGATCGTGGTCAACGACGGCTCCACAGATAACACACTTCCGATCGCACGCGGCTATGAAGCACGTTTTCCTGATTCTTTCGTGATCATAGACAAAGAAAATGGTGGACATGGTTCGGGCGTCAACGCGGCTCTGCGCGTGGCCTCGGCGCCTTTTTTCAAAGTGCTGGACAGTGACGACCATTTCGACAAGGATGCGTTGCTCAAAGTGTTGGCTTATCTAAAACACCTACTGGAGGCTGATCAACCTTGTGATCTGCTTTTTACCAATTATGTCTATGACGTCTATAAACAGATTGATGAAAAATTGATTCCCCAGGCGCAAACACCGGTGAGATACGGCAATGTGTTCAAAGAAGAACGAGCATTGACTTGGGCTGATATGGGCCACCTCAGGATCGATCAATTGTTGCAGATGCACGCGATCATCTATCGCACAGCGCTGTTGCGCGAGATCAACCTTGTGCTGCCCGAGAAAACATTTTACGAGGACAATCTGTACGCCTTCATTCCATTTCCGCATGTGCGCGTCATCCATTATGTCAACGCCGACCTCTATCTTTATTTTATTGGGCGATCCGATCAAAGTGTCAATCTGGCCAATGTCGCCAAAAATCTGCAAATGCAGATTAAGATGACCGAACTGATGGTCTATCAATATCACCTTTCCGAACTGGATATCCATCCCAAGCTGAGGAGGTACATGCGACGCCATCTGACGCGGATGCTGTCCATGTGTCTAATGGCGGCGGGCGTCGACGGTTCCAAACAGGCAAAGCGGCAGGTGAGCGGGCTGAGGGCCAAAATCAGACGATATGATGGCCGGACGTACAGACGACTGAGCCTGCATCCTATGATTTTGGGGCAGCGAATGCTCGGCGCGCTCGGCACAAAGGTAAACCGCAGGTTTTACACCTGGGTGGGAAAGGCGTTTCACTTTAATTAAGGATCGGGCTGTTCAGAGGCAACACACTTTACCCCGGCGGCGCGAAACGATAGAATGATGCCTATGTGTCGGCGGTTGATCTCCGTCTGCTAAGTATTGAACTGAAAATTGGAGGTACAGTATGGTTGAGCAAGTTTTTAATCTCTCGAGTGAGGATCAGACCGCGGTCGAAAGAGTCTGTTTTGATGAGAACGTGCATTATCTACACATGGTTTTCGAAAAAGACGCCGGTCTGCCACTCCACGATTCCAACTCCAACGTCTATATGACTGTGGTGCGCGGCAATCTGTCGATCGGATTGAACAAACAGGAGATCAAGGTCTACCCGGCTCATACCTTGCTTAAGATTCCCGAGGGCACAAAGATGAACGTGCGCAATACACATGACGAGGTATTGGAGCTAATCGTCGTAAAGGCACCCGCGCCCGCTCAATGACGCGCCACGCGCCCCGTACAGTCCAAAACAAACCGTGCTATAAAAAGCGCCGGACCCAACAAAGAGACACATTCCAAATGTTGTGCCAATATTCGACATTTGGAATTCATCTCAGACATGGTTCGACGCTTTTCATTGCGGATCGTCGAGCAAAACGACAGCCGGGAAAACTGTTGATAATAACAGAAACCAAACTGCTGCGCCGGTTGGTCAAATCTTTTTTTTCGAGAAAATCAAATCATCCAATATCTCATTTTTTAAGTTGTGAAATGATGCTTCCTTGATCAAGGAAATGTCCCTCGGTCCGTAGATGTCCACCGGTACCTCGCGGCTGATCTTTCCGGGATCTTTGGACATCACCAGCACACGATTGGCCAACAATACAGCCTCCTCGATATCGTGGGTGACAAATAAAAGAGATGGTTTGTATTCACTTCATAAATCCAAGGTCAGCTGCTGCATCTCAAGCCTCGCCGGATAGTCAAGCGCCGAAAATGGCTCATCCATCAGAATTAACGAGGGCTTCATGATCAAGGTCCGCGCCAGCGCTGTCCGCTGACGCATCCCTCCGGACAGCTGACTTGGATAATAAGAGCGGTACTCTTCCATGCCAACGCCCCGCAAAAATTCATTCACCAAGATTTGACGCTCTTCTTTGGGAACACCGGCGCGTTTCAAGCCAAATCCGATGTTATCTTCGACCGACAACCAGGAAAACAGCTGAGGTGTCTGAAAAATCATTCCCCGCTCGATGGACGGCCCGGCGATGGCTTGACCCGCGAACTTCACACTCCCCTGAAAATCAGTGTCGAAACCGGCAAGGACATGTAGCAGCGTGGATTTCCCACAGCCACTCGGCCCAACCAGGCTGACAATCTCACCTTCGTCAACAACAAATGAGATGTCTGACAAAACAAGTTTCAACCCGCTTTGATCAGAAAATGTTTTTCTCAAATTATCGACAGCCAACGCATGATTCACCGACTTCACCGGGTCATTCCCTGTCGAAAGGTCACCGCAGGAATTCTCCTTCATTTTCATCCGCCTAGTCATTGGACCGCACCCCGCCGCCGATATGAATCGCCTTGCTCAGCAACACCAGCAGGCGGTCGGTCAACCGCCCAAGCAACGCGATCACAATCATGCAGACCAGAATCATATTGGTGTCTCCGAGCATTCGGGCGTTCATCATGACCGCTCCCAGTCCTTCGTTGACTCCGGTCAACTCCCCCAACACCACATAGGCCCAGGAGATGCCCAGACCCAGTCGCATGCCCGACAAGATGCCGGGCGAGGCCGCCGGAATGATCACATGAAAAAACAATGAAGGTCCGGTCGCTCCCAACGAGCGCGCCGCTTGGATTAAATTCAGCGGGATGATACGGACGCCCAGCGCGGTGTTGATGTAAATTGGGAAAAAGGAGGCCAAGGCGATTAAAAACACGGCCGAAACATGTCCGACACCGAACCAAACCATGGCGATCGGCAGCCAGCCTATCCCCGGAACCATCCGTAGTAAATCGACAAACGGATCGAGCACGCGCTTGGCGCGCGTCACCGACCCACTCCAAATCCCCAGTGACAGACCAGCAGTCAGGGCGATCAGAAATCCTTGGATCACTCGACTCAGACTGGCCAGGGAATGGGTGACGAAACGACCGGAATAAGGGGACAATCTCCATTTTCCGATCACAAAATCCAGCAGTCCCATGACCACTTGATCGGGGCGGGGTAAAAGGTAGGATGGCAGCATGATCACGTAGGAAGCCAGACACCATGCCGCCACCAAAGATAATGGCAGCACCAGGGCGAGCGCATCGAAGCGCTTAAACAGTCCACGTTTAAGCTTGTCACTCTTCATATCATGCTATTTCCCGGCAGGCAAAAACTGCAGATCAATCAATTCGTCGATATCGGGAACCGTCGAAATGATGTCCAACTCGTACATTCTCTGCGCGAGATTCTTGACTTGTTGGATCGTTTCGGGGGTGATATCCCAAACCAGCTCCATATTGTCCAAAGCTTGTTCCAAAACAGCCTGTTCCGTGCCAAATTCCGCCGCACGTTCCAGCCAGATATCACTGTGCTCCATTAAATACTTTGTGGCTTCGATATGCGCGTCAACCAACGCCTGAACACGCTCAGGGTGATCGGCGATTTGGGTATCGGTGGTCAGCATGCCGGCGTTGATAAAGCCAACACTGTCATCATAATATGGATATTCAAGAATTTTCCCGTACCCTTCAAGCACAGCGATGGACGGATAGGGCTCACCGCTGCAAAAGGCGTCGATCTGCCCATCGGCCAGCGCGGCACCCATGTCAAAAAAGTCAATCTGCAGCAGCGTTACATCCTGATCCACGTCCAAACCATTTTTTTGCAATGTCTCCAATAACAAAATATGGTGCATCGTGCCCGGCACATAGGCTATAACCTTGCCCTTTAAATCAGCGACTTGGTTAATCTCATCGCCCGATTTGGTCACCAGAGCGGAGCATTTTTCTGTCATGCCTGCGACCACTTTTACAGGTTCTCCTTTTGAGGCGGCGGTGATGGCCGTCACCCAGGTTGTGCCGCACATGTCCAGTTCGCCCGCGAGCAGAGCAGTTTTTTGATCTCCGGGATTGGTAAAGGGAAGAACTTCGAAGGACGCACCCTCAGGGAGATAGTCCTGATAAAAAAATGGTTGAATCGTCTGCGCGGTCTTCCAGGTACCGACCGTGTATGTTTCTGAGTCTTTCTTCGATCGATCGCCACAGGCGCTGACAAAAATCAAACTCAGCATTATAAACAAGGTGATCACCCGTCGACCGATTGCCCGGCTGTCTCGCTTGGAAGGTTGCTTGTTGTTCATTGTTTTGTCTCCTTATTTTTTGTTTTGCTCAATCATCTTTACAATTTAGCAGCTCACTCAATGAAATTGTCAGCTAACGGCGTAGCCCGCGTCATTGAACCAATTCCGGGCGGTGCGCACATCGAAATCATTCCATTCTTCGATCGACACACCTGTGGCTCGGGGTATCGCTCCGATGTCGACCACCATGACATTCGCTCCCCATTCCAACGCCGTCCGGGAGGGAAGATGCACACAAATATCGGGGGCCCGGTAGCCCGCGGCAAGCCGCGTGACCGCGATCACCTGAGCCAACCGTCGTTCGGAGACATGCCCCAAATCGTATAGCGGCGAACCCGGCACCGGAACCCGCGTCATGACACCCGACAGCTTGGCGTTGTGTTTGAGTCCCAACAACAATGTGTCTGCTATTTCCTCGTCTGTGTGCTCCGGTCCCAGTGGTTCGACAAGGCAGGCCAGATCCAATGGGGAGCGGCTGATTATCTCGAGCGTCTTCTCTCTCTCCTCGATTGAAAATGGTGTGTCAATGCCTTCTCTCAGGCGGATGGCATGGTAAATGATTTCAAACCCCGCCTCCCACAACTCACGGGCTCGGGTCGCGTTCATCTCACCGGTATTTGCCACCAACCGATAGTTGCCGGGTATTTCCGCGCGAATCTGTTTGGCCAGATCGGTCAGTTGCTCAAACCCATAGTCTTCGGTCGTGCGCAAGGTAATCCAATCCGCGCCGCTCTTCACAAATTGCGCGGCATACGTCAAAATTTCTTCGTTGGAAAGAGAATATGGCGTTTGGACGGCCCCCCAGGCTTCTCCGAATGAACAGAATCTGCAATTCATCTTACAAGGTTTGTAGTCAACGCCGATGGACGCCCATACACGCCCCAGATCCCCTGTGACCGCCGCGGCTACCCGGCGCGCCGCCGCGCCGAGTTGGTCCGCTTCGCCTGATTCAGAATCAATCGCCAACAGGCGCAAAATCATTTCGCGTGATGGTAGTTCTCTCGACAGAGCGGCCCGCTCCGCATGTTGGATCAATGTTTTCACTCGCTGTCCTCCACTTACACTCAACCCCGCTGTCAGCGCAAGACCTTAGATCAACCGCCATAAGCGACTTCATCCAATATTAGACTTGGTCTAATATCAAACAAAATATAACATACAACAATTCGGTTATCTATCAATTTGACAGCCAATCCGCCGCCAACACACAAAAAAAGGGGATGTCGAATCGTTCGGCATCCCCCATATGCAATCTTTTGGACGATTAATCTTTATACAATTCCACAATCGTGCTCACACCCATGCCTCCACCGACACAGAGCGTCGCCAAGCCCAGTTTCGAATCACGTTTTTTCATCTCATGAATCAGTGAAACCAGGATACGACAGCCTGAGGCGCCAACCGGATGTCCGAGTGATATCGCGCCGCCGTTCACATTGACGATTTCAGCGTTAAAGTTCAAAATCTGCGCGACCGCCAAAGTCTGAGAGGCGAACGCCTCATTGGCTTCGATCAGATCAATGTCTTCGATCTTCAGCTCGGCTCGGTCCAATGCTTTTTGTGTGCTGTAGGCAGGGCCGACACCCATGATCGAAGGATCCACTCCCGCGCTCGCTCCGCTCACGATCGTGGCCATTGGTTTGAGACCCAATTCCAGCGCCCGTTCCAGGGACATCATAACCACCGCCGCCGCGCCATCGTTGATGCCCGACGCGTTGCCGGCCGTCACTGTGCCATCCGGCTTAAAAGCGGGGCGAAGTTTCGCCATCGTCTCCGGTGTCGATCCGGCGCGGGGAAACTCGTCTGTGTCAAATGTGACCTCGGCGCGTTTCACCTTGACCTGTACCGGCACAATCTCATCCTTGAAGCGTCCCGTCTCTAAGGCAACGGCCGCTTTTTGTTGACTGCCCGCTGCGAATTCATCCTGCATTTCACGGGTCAGGTTGTATTTCTCCGCTACATTCTCGGCGGTTATGCCCATATGATATTTGCCAAAGGGATCTTGCAGGGCGTCCGAGATCATCATGTCATTCAGCTCGCCGGCGTTCATACGATAGCCGAACCGCGCCTGGCTCAAAGAATATCCGGTCGCGGACATGTTTTCCATGCCACCGACCACCATGATCTCGGCCTGTCCCGTCTGGATCATCGCGGCCGCCATGTTAACCGCCTTCAGCGACGAACCACAGACATTGTTCAAGGTCAAGGCCGGCACTTCCACCGGCAATCCGGCCTCAAGCATGGCCTGACGGGCGACATTCATGCCCAAGCCACCTTGTAACACACAGCCCATGATCACTTCATCCACCATGTCTTTGGTGATGCCTGCCCGCAGGATCGCGTTTTCAATAACCGTGGCGCCCAGCTTATAGGCCGGCACCCCGGTCAGCGTGCCGCCAAACTTTCCAATGGCGGTGCGGCAGGCACCCAAGATTGCAATTTTTTTCATACGACAACTTAAACCTTTCTTTATAAAAACCGGCCGCCGATCGGCGGCCGGTTTCACAAGCGCTCATAATTAAATCAGCCTTCTCGGTCCGGATCGTTTTTGAACTCTTCGATCAGGAGAGGAATGACTTTATACAAGTCACCAACAATCGCGTAGTCCGCCACTTTCATGATCGGCGCGTCGGCGTTTTTGTTGATCGCCACGATGCAATCCGAATCCTGCATACCGGCCAGATGCTGAATCGCGCCGGAAATGCCGCAGGCGAAGTAGATGGTCGGGCGCACGCTGGTTCCGGTCTGGCCAACTTGGTGATCCGAAGTGATCCAGCCGGCGTCGACAGCCGCGCGGGAAGCACCAACAACACCACCGGCGGCCTCGGCGAATTCTTCAATCAACTTGAAGCCTTCCGGTCCACCCAAACCACGGCCGCCTGACACGATGACCTGAGCCGAAGGCAGATCGACCGCTTTGCGCGCGTGTTTGACAACCTGTTTGACAACTGTGTGAATGTCTTCCGCTTTGAGATTGGTCTTCACATTCACAACTTCACCGGTACGTGATTCGTCAACATAAGCTTTGAGGAAAACGCCCGGACGAACCGTCGACATTTGCGGACGTCTGTCCGGAGTCAGGATGGTGGCCATCAGGTTGCCGCCAAAAGCCGGACGTGTCTGTTGCAGCTGGCGTTTCTCCAGATCGATATCAAGTTGGGTGCAGTCCGCCGTCAAACCGGTATTCAGTCTGGAAGCCAGACGCGGTCCCAGATCACGGCCAATGGCGGTGGCACCGATCAGCACGATTTCAGGTTTGTATTCCAAGATCACATCGTAGATAACCTTGGTGTATCCATCGGTCGTGTATTCTTCGAGCAACGGACTGTCCACAACGTAGACTTTGTCTGCGCCACTATGGAACAACGTGTCAACTTGGCTCTTGATGTTGTGACCGGCGATCAGCGCGGCCAACTCAACTCCCAAATCATCGGCCAGTCTGCGGCCTTCATTCAGAAGCTCAAACACGTTTGACATGACGGTGCCGCCACGTTGCTCGGCAAGCACCCAAACACCTCTATACTCATCCAGATTTACTTCTTCAATTTTATTAATGTGAATTTTGTCGTTCATTCTTCGTATCCTTTCCCTAAGCAGGTATTAGAGATAGTGCTTCTCTTTCAAAGCCTGGTAAACCTGTGAAACAGTCTGTTCGTTGGCTTCCGGAATCAAGATTCCCGGAGTTTTGGCCGGCGGAGTGAATGTCCTGTTGACCTTCGTCGGTGAAGATTTCAGACCGCACAGTGAAGAATCAACATTCAACTTCTCATTGGTGTACCAGACCACGTCTTTTTTATAAGCGTCAAAAATACCGCCCATACTCGGATAACGTGGCTCATTCAGCTCTTTGATGCAGGTCAGCATGCAAGGAGTTTTGATCTCCACGATTTGGTAACCATCCTCGAGGTTGCGCTGCACCGTGAGGGTGTCGCCATCTTGTTTGATGTCGGCGACGTAGGTGACCTGTGGCAGGTTGAGCCGTTCGGCGATCTGAGGGCCAACCTGAGCGGTGTCCCCGTCAATCGCCTGGCGACCACAGAAGACAATGTCATATTCCAGATCGGCGATCGCGTGTGAGAGAATATTGGAGGTGGCCCAGGTGTCGGAACCGCCGAAGACGCGGTCGGTCACAAGGACGGCCTCGTCACAGCCCATCGCCAGACCTTCGCGCAGGGCGACGTCCGCCTGCGGGGGGCCCATGCAAATCAAGGTCACTGTAGAACCCGGATTGTTGTCCTTCAAGGTCAAAGCGGCCTCAATCGCGTTCATGTCGTCAGGATTGATGATGCTCGGAACGCCCTCACGAATCAAAGTGTTGGTCTTGGGGTCAATACGAACTTCTGTCGTGTCAGGAACTTGCTTCACACAAACAATAATTTTCATTCTTCTTTCTCCATCATTTCTTATCTGAGGATCGAACCGCTGATAACCATGCGCTGAACCTGGCTGGTGCCTTCATAGATTTCAGTGATCTTCGCGTCACGCATCATGCGCTCAACCGGGTACTCACGAGTGAAGCCATAACCACCATGGATTTGGACAGCTTTGGTCGTCACTTCCATCGCGGTTTCCGAAGCGTACAGCTTCGCCATGGCCGCTTCCTCGGTGAATCGTTTTTGATTGTCTTTCGCATAAGCGGCCTTGTAAACCAGCTGACGCGCGGCTTCGGTTTGGACATGCATGTCCGCCATCATCCATTGCAGGCCCTGTTTGGTGGCGATGGGGCGACCAAACTGCACACGTGTTTTAGCATATTCGATCGCTTTATCCAGGGCCCCTTGGGCGATGCCAAGAGCCTGAGAGGCGATACCGATACGACCGGAGTCCAAAGTGGCCATCGCGATTTTAAAGCCTTGACCCAATTTGCCCAGCATGTTCTCTTTGGGCACTTTGACGTTTTCAAAAATCAATTCGCAGGTGGAGGAACCGCGGATACCCATTTTCTTCTCTTTTTTACCCTGCGAGAAGCCTTCCATTCCTTTTTCGAGGATGAAAGCGGTAATGCCGTAGTTGCCTTTGGCCTTGTCCGTCATCGCGAAGATAACAAATGTCTCGGCCACGGTGCCGTTGGTGATGAACATTTTGCTGCCATTCAACAGGTAGTACTCATCATCGACTAAAACAGCGGTGGTTTCCTGAGCGGCCGAGTCCGTGCCGGCGTTTGGTTCGGTCAGACCGAAAGCTCCCAGCTTGCGACCGGAGCAAAGGTCCGGCAGATATTTCTTTCTCTGCTCTTCATTGCCGAAGGAATAGATGGGACCACACGCGAGCGAATTATGAGATGCGACGATACAGCCGGTCGTGCCACATACTTTGGACAATTCTTCAATCGCAATCGCGTAGCTGATGGAGTCGGTGCCCGATCCGCCGTACTCCTTTGGAAAAATCATGCCCATCACGCCCATTTTGGATAACTTTTCGACAGTCTCCGCCGGGAAACGCTCCTCTTCATCGATCTCCGCCGCAAGCGGCTCAACTTCAGTCAAAGCGAATTCACGCATGACCTTTCTGACCATTTCCTGTTCATTTGATAATTTGTAGTCCATTTACGCCTCTCCTTTTATTTCTTTTCCGGATATTCAAAGAATCCCTTGCCAGTTTTCCTGCCAAGCTGATTAGCTCTGACCATTTGTTTCAGCAAAATGCTGGGTCTGTATTTAGGATCCGCCGTCTCTTCGAACAAGGTTTCCATAATGTAGAGGTTGATGTCGTTGCCGACCAGATCGGCGGTCCGCAACGGGCCCATTGAGTGATTCGCGCCCAGACACATCGCCTTGTCGATGTCTTCTGCGGTCGCGATGCCTTCACGCAAAATTTCGCAAGCTTCGTTGATCATTGGTATCAAGATACGATTCACGACAAAACCCGGACCTTCTTTTACCGAGACCGGATCTTTGCCAATTTCTCTGGCGATATCCATGACTCTATCCTGTGTCTCGTCGGAAGTGAAAAAACATTTGACCACTTCCACCAGCTTCATCACCGGAGCGGGATTAAAAAAGTGCATTCCGATGAAGTTACCCGCGTGATCCAGACCCGCAGCTATCTCCGTGACCGGCAAGGAAGAAGTGTTCGACGCGAAGATGGTTTTTCCCGAACAGATTTTATCCAGTTTGGTGAAAACATCCCGTTTCGCCTCCATGTTCTCAAAAATCGCCTCGACAACCAAATCAGCGTTGGCCGCGTCTTGATAATCTGTTGTGGTATGGACATTGCGCAAGATGGCATCGTATTCTTCAGAAGTTATTTTCTCATTGTTCAGCAGATAATCCAAACCCTTTTTTAGTTTTGCCAATCCGCTTTGAACAAACTCCTCTTTTTGGTCACACAACCAAACCTCCATCGCTTTGCTTTGCGCAAACGTCTGCGCAATTCCCGCGCCCATGGTGCCGGCTCCAACCACAAATATTTTTTTCATTCAGATTCAACTTTCATCCTTAATACTAACAGCTATTTCCACTAATTATTTGTTAACAAACTTCTTCTCTTTGCGTTTTTCCAGGAAAGCGCGCATGGCCTCTTTCTGATCCTCAGTGTTAAAGCATTGACAGAAGGTGTCAATTTCAATTTGCAGTCCGGTTTCGATATCCGCTTCCAGACCGCGGCTGATCGACTGCTTCGCGAGACGGACCGCGATCGGACCGTTGGCGCAAATCATGTCGGCCATGGCGTTCGTCTCATCCATCAAGGTCTCAGGTTCAACAACCTTGTTCACGATGCCCAGTGTCAGTGCCTCGGCGGCGTCTATGCGACGGCCTGTGAAGATCATTTCTTTGGCGATGGCGGAGCTGGTCAGTCTCGACAGACGTTGCGTGCCGCCGGAACCCGGAGTGATGCCCAGACCGGTTTCGGGAAAGGCGATTTTCGCTTTGGCGGACGCCACACGGATATCACAAGCCAAAGCCAGCTCAAACCCGCCTCCGAGCGTGAAGCCGTTCAGGGCCGCGATCACCGGCACCGGCAAGGTCTCGAGATTGCGGAACGCCTTGTTGCAGTCCACACCGAATTTTCGGGCCTGTATCAAATTCATGGCGCTCATCTCGCTGATGTCCGCGCCGGCGACAAAGGCTTTCTCACCCGCTCCGGTCACGATGACACAGCGAATATCCTCTCCATCGTCCAAGCGCTCTCGAATCTGATCGCACGCGTTGTCGATCTGCTTGATGACCGAGGTGTTCAAAGCGTTGAGTGTTTCAGGTTTGTTGATGGTCATCACGATTTTGTGTCCATTGGTTTCCAAAATTACATTTTCCATTAAAAAGCCATTCCTTTCCTCCGGTCAAATAAACCGGTCCACGCCGGCCCTGCTCCGGCGACGTGATTGCGATATGCCGTGTCCCTTTGAATCGATGATCAACACAATCATTTTTTCCTCAGCCGATCGCCATTGCCTCTTCCGGAGTCATCGCGACATAGTCGCGGTTAAACCGCCTCTCGTATTCGGCGATCAATTCGGGCTGCACGCTGGGATGAGCGATGTGGATCAAAGCCCGGGCACGCTGCTCATTGTTCTTGACGCGCAGGTTGCAGATGCCGTTTTCGGTGACAAAATACTCAACGTCGTACATATTGGTCGTGACCGTCGCGCCCTCTTGTAAGAAAGGAACAATTTTCGAAACACCTTTTTTAGTGATCGAGGGGAAAGCCAAAATCGCCTTGCCTCCCTTGGACAACCTGGCGGCACGGCAAAAGTCGACCTGACCGCCAACTCCGCTAATCTGTCTGAGACCGGCGGACTCACTGGCGACCTGGCCTTTCAGGTCCACTTCGATCAGAGAGTTGATCGCGATTAAATTGTCGTTTTTGGAAGCGATATATGGATCATTGACGTAATCAACCGGGGCCATGTGCACCATTGGATTGTCTGCGACGAAATCATATAGTTTTTTGGTGCCCATCAAAAAGGTCGCCACGATTTTTTCCGGATGAAAGTTTTTAGCGCGGCAGTTGATCACGCCTGCCTCGATTAGATCGATCGCGCCATCGGAAAACATTTCAGTATGCAAACCGAGGTCTTTTTTATCCTGTAGATTAGCCAGAACGGCGTCCGGAATGGATCCGATGCCCAGTTGCAGGCAGTCACCGTCTTGCACAAGTTTTGCGCAATTCTTTCCGATCGCCGCCTCGACCTCACCAATCGGTCCGGGTTTTAATTCGATCATGGGCGCGTCATGATTGACAAAATAGTCAATATCCTGAAGAGAGACAAAACAGTCGCCCAGCGCGTAGGGCATCTCCTTATTGACTTGAGCAATGACAAGGTCCGCGTGACGCACGGCGGCCATCATATAGTCGACCGAAATCCCCAAGGAACAGTATCCATATTGATCCGGAGTGGAGACGGCAAGGAGGGCCACATTGATCTTTAATTCGCCTTCTTTAATTAATTTGGGAATGGTGTGGAAGTATCCCGGCGTGTATACCGCCTGTCCGCAGTTGATCGCCTTGCGGGCCATGCCACCCACAAATAGGGCGTTGTGCACGAAATGTCCTTCCATTTCAGGCGAGCAGTAGTCGCCGGCCCCCATTAAAACTTCGTGTATGATTTCAACATTTTGATAGTTTTGATGATTTTTGACCATGGCGTCGACGAGTGCGGTCGGCTCGCCGCAGGCATGTCCCACCATCACGCGGTCTCCCGATTTGATATGCGTCACCGCTTCTTCAGCCGTGACCGATCGATTCTTATAGTGCTGAAACATTTCTTTCAGATTCATTCAGTATGCCCCCTTCGCCTACGAATTGTCTAAAAACTTCTGTACCCAACGTATGACCGGATTGTCCTCACCCGGTTTCGCCTCATCCGCTTCTCGCACAACATAAGTATCAAGTCGGGGCTTCAATCCCGTCAGATCGGCGCAAGCGACTTGGCAGGCGTTCATAACCAGCAGCAGGTCATAAGATTCGCCGCTGCTGGTAAAAACAATATTCAGTTGGTCGGCATAATGTTCCCGTATGTGATCGACCAACGCGATGCGGTCGAACTGCACATTGCAACCACCACAATACTTCACTCCTAGTGTCAACGCCATTAATTAATGCTCAGTATCCGGGCCGTTAAGAGAGTCATCGACATGGGCGATCCGTTTGGCCAGCTCTTTTTTCGCTTCGATGTTGCTCTGACGCTGAATCATGATGCGTTGCGCCTGTGGGGAGCCCGCGCCGTGCATCGACTCCGTCAGGTAGCCGACCGCCGCTGTGCCCAATGTCAGATTTTCAACCAGACGCATGACACGCATGCGGTTCTCGGTGGCGATGTCGCTTCTGCCGCGCAGATATTTGCGTACATAAGGGCCCAGTTTCTCACTTCTCAAGTCCGCTTCGGACGGCTGGGAGACCATGATGCCGCCGGCGATGTCCTGAGCCAGTCTGGAGATTTCATAAGGGAAGCGCGTCACATTCTGCTTGTTGATGTTGGCCAGCAGCATGTCGATCTCGTAGTTGCCCGCGGCGGTCAGATGACCTTCATGTGAGCAAGCGAGTCCCGAACAGTAAATGGTCTCGTTGAGATGAATCATTTCGATCAGCTTGTCTTTGATATGGGAGGCTTTGGGCACGCCATTGTAATCCGCGGCCAACGCGGTCGCTCCGATCAGCACATCACCCACGCCAACTTTGCAAACATAGCTTTGTCTGTGATAGCCCGCGAAGCGCTCCACCACGACTCCGGCGAATTCGGTCTCTCCGTTCATGAAGATGCGCTCGTTCGGCACAAATACATCTTCAAAGATAACCAGCGCCTCGGTGCCGCCATAGGTCCGGTTGCCCAGATCGATATCCGCTCCTTCTTCCAGTTTGCGGGTGTCGCAGGACTGACGTCCATAAATCATAAAGATACCTTCGGCATCGGTCGGCACCGCGAAACTGATCGCGTAGTCTTTATCTTCAGGGCGCAATGAGATGGTCGGCATCACGAGGACTTCATGAGAGTTGACCATACCGGTCTGGTGAGCCTTCGCGCCGCGCACCACCACGCCGTCCGGACGACGTTCCACCACGCGCAGATATTGGTCGGGATCGTCCTGCATGCTGGGCGATTTGCCACGATCGCCTTTGGGGTCCGTCATCGCGCCGTCGACCACCAGGTCTTCGCTTTGAATTCTTTTCCAATATTCTTTGAAGCGTTCATGGTAGTTAGTGCCATGGGCCTTGTCGATGTCGTATGTCGTGCTGTAAGTCGCGTTCGCGGCGTCCAGTCCAACGCAGCGTTGGAAGCACGAGGCGGTCTGCTGTCCAAGCATCCTTTGCATTTTGATCTTTTTGACCAAATCGTCCGTGCTCTGATGAATATGTGTGAAGCGGTTGATCTTCTCACCTGTCATATGGGAAGTGGCGACCATCAAATCCTCATATTCCGGTTTTTCGGCATACTCAAAAGTCGCGGCCAATGAGTTCAGTGAGGGGCGAATGATCGGATGGTCGACCAGGTTGTCGACTTTCTCTCCGAACATGTAGACTTGCATGTTTAGTTTGCGCAAACTTTCGATGTACTCGTTTTTTGTTTTCATTTTTTTTCTCCTAATATTACCCGAGAATACACATTGCCAAATCGTTTTGATCTAGAGAAGGGCGTATGAACTTTCACGTTCCCGGTGCGCGCGCAGCGGACCGCGACCGTCGACTCATAGTATACCAAAAAAGCGGAAAACTGTCGACAATCTCACTCATTTGTATATCTTGCGGGTTAGAGTCTCGCTTGGAATATTTCCGCCAGCGCGTTGGTATCGAGATACAGCTCATTATTTTTGAGCAATCTTTGCTGATTGTCGAAGGTCATCTGAGCGAACACACCGATGTCCTCCTGAGTGGCTCCATAGGCGCTCATTTTCTCGAGAGGAGCAACTTCGTTCAGCAAATCTTCAAGAGCGTCAAGCGCGTCTTTTTCTGTGCCCAACACTTTTTTCAAAATTTGTTTCAATTTTAGTATTCTGCCACCGGGATTGTGTTTTTCATAATACCTTAAAGTCTCAATGAAGAACTGATAACAGGCCTCACCGTGCGGAACGTGGAATTTTCCACCGAACGCGAAAGCCATCGCGTGCACCGTTCCACATCCGGAAACAACAAATGACAGGCCGGCGTAGCAGGACGCCAGCATATACTGTTGGTTCTCCGCGAAGCGCGCGTCGGGCCCGCATTCCCGCACATTCAGATATCCATTCAAAATCATTTCGATGGCGTTGATGGCGAACATCTCCGTGAATGGATTCCAATTTTTGCTGACCAGCGCCTCAGTGGCATGGATCAAAGCGTCGACCGTGGTGTTGCAATACAGTTTATAAGGAATGGTGTTGAGCATTTCCGGAATCAGAACCGCGTAGTTCGAATACATCTCGGTGCTTTGCACACCCATTTTCAGATCCATGCGGGTGCGGTTCATGACGGCGACGTTGGTGATCTCACTGCCGGTGCCGGCGGTGGTCGGAACACAGATCAAATGTCTTTCCTTAACCACATTTTTAGGATCTTCGTAAAGGTCGTCCAGACTCGGAGTCCGTTTCAAGGCGAGAAACTTGCTGATGTCCATCACAGCGCCGCCACCAATCGCGATCAAACGATTGAATTCATGCTTGTCAACATCTTTCATGATCGCCGCGACCATTGTGTCGGTCGGCTCACCTTCACCGTATTCTTCCTGATAAATAACTGTACATTTTGGATCCACTTCAGGCAGCAGAGGTTCGTAAATATATCTATTGGTTAGAACCAAGTCGTCGGAATTCACCTGAAATTCCTCAACAAACTCCTTGAACGTGTCGCATCCGTGGATGATCGGGCCAATTTGCATTAATCTCATGGTTCACTCTCTTTCCCTGCCTAGTCTGAAAGCAGCTAGTAAATTAACAGATTGCCTGTTATTGCGTAACTTTATATTAATTCTAACAATGATTTCCATTCTTTCAATCTCATTATTGTCTGAAATGACGTTTTCGCAGGGATAGCGAATATAAAACGATCAGGAGTTAATCAATACTTACCGGCGTTTAGCGCATAATGCCCAAAACAAGCGCTCGGCGAACAACCCGATACCGCGGTTTTGCCTCGACAGTTGATCATTTGTTGGCGTATTTGGGCAACCGAAGCGTGAGATTGGCGTGAGTTTTCCCCTCCGCGTTCGTCCACACACCTAATTGGGCCATGACCGCTCCGTGCTCTTCACAAGCGTAGCCGGCTGTGAAACTTTTCTTTTTCGCCTTCCAGGCCGTCTCTCGGTACAACTTTCGCTCACATGCCGGACAAATCAACTCCAGCCGATCGACGGTCCGCTGAATCTCCTCACCCTCCCGAAAAGGAGTCGGATCCAGAGAAATGACCGTTTTACGATTCAAATTGGGATCATAGGCATAGCGCTGAACAAAATTATAGGTGTCAACGGAATCGTGAAGACGGGTCTTGTGATTCATCAAATCACGTAAAATCGCACCGGTGAACCAAGCGTCATCCGTCGCGTTGTGAAACGTGCGCTCGGGCGGCGCGGCGATACCCAGCTGTTCGACCGCGTGGCGCACACTCCGTTGAGGCACTGTTTGATCCGCCAATACGTGAAACAAATGTTGAACATCCAGACAGTGTTCCGGCAGGCGGGACGGCAGTTCGTAAAACGCCAGGTTTTCTTTTAGCGGGCGCAGATCATTGTCACTCCAGCTACAAAATATAAAAGGTCCGCCACACCAGCGCATAAAGCGCCGTGCGGCGGACTCAAATGGTTCTCCATCTCGCAAGAGGTCAGTCCATTTTTGGCGGGTCAGACCGGCTACCCAGGGATTGAGTTTTTGATAGATTTTAGGTTGCACCAGCGCGCTGAACTCATCGACAAACTCCAGTCGCGAATTCATGCGGATCGCTCCGATCTCTGTTATTTCATAAGGTAGTTTCTCACGAATGGATTTCTCCACTCGACAATGAGGTCCGGCCATGTTCCACTCTAAATCAAATACAACATATTCCATCGCTGACCTCATATTCAGGAGAAGTTTCATCATCCGCGCCAAACCACCGGCGCGTGAAACATCAGGTGAAGCGGCGAATCGTCACGATCGGATACCGCCCACCGGCCAGGCGCCATGGGGTTTCCTCTATTCTACCTTGATTGGTATTGACATGACAAACGTTGCCATCTCCGACATATATACCCACGTGGGTCGCGGTACCGGAGTTTTTGGAATCGTACAAGACGATGTCTCCCTCCCTCAGGTCCGCGGCGTCCACCTCAGTGCCCACACCAAAATATTGAAAGGTGGTGCGTGGAACCTCAATATTGTTTTTCGCCATTACATGCTGCACGTATAGCGAACAGTCGAATGATCCGCGAGGACCGATCAGTTCGCGGGCGGTCCGGACAATGCCCCGATTGATGCTAATTTTCGCCGCTTTCTCGGCGGATAACCCAATCAGCTCACTACGATCTTGAGCTTTTTGCGCCGCGGCGCGCAGATCCTGATTGGACGGCATGCCTACCGCCACTTTATATGACTCAACCTCGGCGGCCGCCGCCTCTTCATTATTCAACGCCTTCGCGGATACCGTGTTTCCACCCAATAACTGGGTCAAAACGATGATCATTGTTACCATCACTTTCAACAAACCGAACTGAATCGTTCGCGTATTGAAAGCCACTGCCTTCGCTTTCATTAAAATACCTCTCAAATGTTGCAAATTTATTACGGTCTTTTGCAATGTTTGAATTTTACATTAGAGGTTTGATCGCGCAAGTGCATTCTTTGTTTTTTGTTTAAATCTTCTAAACAATATCAAGAGTTAATCATTTATTCGGATCTATTATCTATATTTTCACCATGATTTTGATTACAAAGGGCTCTGAAACGCTTTATTCTCAGAGAAAAACCCGCGGTCGTTTCATTTGGCCGCGGGTTTTTTTGATCACTTTATGATAATTTAAGTATCGATCTGATTTGCTGAGCAATCGCCGCTTAACGCCTCAAACGATGGATCGCTCTGCTTCAATCAGCGCACGATTGTCCTCAATATTCGGCACAGGTGTAACATTTCGGTAACTCTTAATTCCGGTGCCGGCGGGAATCAATTTACCAATGATGACGTTCTCTTTCAGGCCCAGCAACGGATCCACTTTTTTCTTTACCGCCGCATCGGTCAGCACCCGAGTGGTCTCCTGGAAGGAGGCCGCGGATAAGAATGAGTCAGTCGCCAACGAAGCTTTGGTTATGCCAAGCAACACACGTTTACCGACCGCGGGCTCGGCGCCGATCTTGACCAATTCTTCATTAATACGCTTCATTTCGTAAAGATCGATCATCGCGCCGGTCATCAGTTCTGAGTCACCCGGACTTTCCACACGGATCTTGCGCATCATCTGACGAGTGATAATCTCGACGTGCTTGTCGTTGATCTCGACACCATTGTTTTTATAAACCTTGATGACTTCGGAGATGATGTAGTTTTGCACACCCTTGACACCTTTAATTTTCATGATGTCATGCGGATTCACCGAACCGTCGGTCAACAGATCGCCGGCTTCAATAAAGTCACCGCTCTCAACCAACAAGGGAGCGCTGAACGGAACGTTGTAGATTTCGCTCTCCAGCGATTCACTGTTTGTAATCGTGACCTCCCGCTTGGACTTGTCGGTCTCCTCAATCCGCACAATGCCCGAAATCTGACTCATCAATGCCTGTCCTTTCGGTTTGCGCGCCTCAAACAACTCCTCGACACGGGGCAGACCCTGGGTGATGTCCTCATATGAGGCGATTCCACCGGTATGGAAGGTACGCATTGTAAGCTGGGTGCCGGGTTCACCGATCGACTGGGCGGCCATCACACCGACGGCTTCACCTTCCACGGTTGGCTGACCGGAGGCCAGATTCATGCCATAGCAGTGTGAGCAGACGCCATGTCTGGCGTTGCAGGTCAGCACCGAGCGGATCGCCACTTTTTTGATCTGAGCGGCCTCGATCGCCTCGGCGATCTTGCCCGTGATCATGCCGTTCGCCTTGATGATGATCTCACCGGTTTCGGGATGGATGACGTCCTGCGCGCAGTTTCGCCCAATGATGCGGTCATGCAAAGATTTCAAGACACGTTTGGTGCTGCCGCTACCGGCCATCAACGCCGTCACTTCGATATATTCTTCCGTTCCGCATTCGTCACCGTTGATGATGACATCCTGCGCCACGTCTACCAGCCGACGAGTCAGATAACCCGAGTCGGCGGTTTTCAGCGCGGTATCGGAAAGCGCCTTGCGGGCACCGTGCGAGGAGATGAAAAACTCCAACACATTCATGCCCTCGCGCAGATTGGATTTGATCGGGATCTCGATAACCTCTCCACTTGTGGCGGACATGTTTCCACGTATTCCCGCGAGCTGCTTGATTTGGTTCATCGAGCCACGCGCGCCGGAATCAGACATCATGAATATTGGATTGTCGGCCGGCAGACTGTCTTTCAACGCTTCGGTGATGTCGTCGGTCGTTTTGCGCCAAACCTTGATGGTCGCCGCCTTGCGCCCTTCTTCATTCAAGAGTCCACGCAAATACATATTATAGATTTTGTCGACGGTCGTTTCGGCTTCGGCGATGTAAGTCTTTTTCACCTCCGGAACAATCATGTCAAACACACCGATTGAAATACCGCTGCGGGTCGAGGCGTGATAGCCCATATCTTTGATTTGGTCCAACACCCGGGCCGTTTCGGTGATGCCGTTGATATTGATGCATTTGTCTATGATCAGGCCGAGCTTCTTCTTGTTAACCTGGAAGTCAATTTCCGGCGTCAATCGATTCTCGGCGATCGAACGGTCCACAAAACCAAGATTTTGCGGGATGATCTCATTAAACAGTAGGCGCCCAAATGTGCACTCGACCAGTTGGGTTATCGTTTGTCCGCTGAACTTACCCGTCATGCGGACTTTGATCTTGCTATGAACCGTGATCTCACGCACGTCAAAGGCCATCTGCGCTTCCGACAACGAACTGAACGCGCGGCCGTCGCCGATCTGATCCTCACGTTCAGATGTCAGATAATAAATTCCAAGAACCATGTCCTGAGTCGGTACCGTGACCGGCTTTCCATCCTGAGGTTTCAAAAGGTTGTTCGCAGACAGCATCAGGAAGCGGGCTTCCGCCTGAGCCTCGGCTGAAAGCGGCACATGGACCGCCATCTGATCGCCGTCAAAGTCCGCGTTGTAAGCGGTACAGACCAACGGATGCAGTTTGATCGCGTGTCCTTCCACCAAGATAGGTTCGAACGCCTGAATACCCAGCCGGTGCAAGGTCGGCGCGCGGTTGAGCAGGACAGGATGATCTTTAATGACCTCCTCAAGAATGTCCCAGACTTCGTCGGTGGCACGTTCCACCAGACGTTTGGCCGCTTTGATGTTTTGCGCGTGTCCGTCCTGAACCAGGCATTTCATGACAAACGGCTTGAACAGCTCAATCGCCATTTCTTTGGGCAGTCCACATTGATGTAGCTTCAACTCGGGACCGACAACGATAACCGAACGTCCTGAATAGTCGACACGTTTGCCCAACAAGTTTTGTCTGAACCGCCCTTGTTTGCCTTTCAGCAGATCTGACAGTGATTTCAATGGTCGATTGCCCGCTCCGGTGACCGGTCGGCCGCGTCGGCCATTGTCGATTAAAGCGTCAACCGCCTCCTGCAGCATGCGTTTTTCATTGCGCACGATGATTTCCGGCGCGCCAAGCTCAAGCAACTTCTTCAAGCGGTTGTTGCGATTGATCACTCGTCGGTACAAGTCATTCAAATCGGGGGTCGCAAAGCGGCCGCCATCCAGCTGCACCATCGGGCGCAACTCCGGTGGCAAGACCGGCAGGACCGAAAGGATCATCCAGCCGGGCTGTTGCCGGGACTTGGAGAACGCCTCGACAACCTCCAGCCGTTTGATCAAACGAACCTTCTTTTGGCCGGTGGCGCTTTCGAGTTCCACTTTCAACTCTTCTGCGTGTTTTTTGACATCAATCTCATCAAGCAATTCTTGAATCGCCTCGGCACCCATTCCGGCGCGGAAGCTGTTTCGGCCAAATTCCTTTTCTGTTTGACGGTATTCAAAATCGGTCAGCAATTGTTTGTAGACTAAGTTCGTGTCTCCGGGGTCCAGCACGATATAGCTGGCGAAGTAAAGCACTTTCTCCAGATTTCGCGGAGACATGTCCAAAATCAAACCCATTCGGGATGGAATACCTCTAAAATACCAAATATGAGAAACCGGGCTGGCCAGTTCGATATGTCCCATTCGCTCCCGGCGAACTTTGGATTTTGTCACCTCGACGCCACAGCGATCGCAGATGATGCCCTTGTAACGAATTTTCTTATATTTACCGCAATGACATTCCCAATCCTTTGTCGGACCAAAGATCCGCTCACAAAACAGGCCGTCGCGTTCAGGTTTCAATGTGCGGTAGTTTATGGTCTCAGGTTTTTTAACCTCACCATGGGACCACTCCTTAATCTTTTCCGGAGCGGCCAGACCAATTTGAATTGATTTAATATTGTTCATCTCTGACATCGAATTATTGACTCCTTCCGCGCTGATCAAAACGCCTCTTCATTGGAGGTAACCTCCGCGTCCATCAGAACGCCACCTGTCTCGTCAAGCTCGCCGGTGCTAAATCCGGAGTGGGCCAGGCCTTTTTCCGAGAGACCGTCATCGTCGCTTCCGTACTCACCCATCGCGTTCTTGTCATATTCGGGAACGTCGACCCCTTCTTCAGAAGATTCCTTGATCTCAATGACATCGTCATCCTCAGAAAAGATCTGGACATCCAGACACAGGCTTTGCATCTCTTTGACCAGGACCTTGAAGGATTCGGGCACGCCCGTGTCGGGAATGTTCTCACCCTTGACGATCGCCTCGTATGTTTTGGTACGTCCGGTGATGTCGTCCGATTTAACCGTCAAAATTTCACGCAGCGTGTATGACGCGCCGTAAGCCTGCAGCGCCCAAACTTCCATCTCACCAAATCGCTGTCCGCCAAATTGAGCTTTTCCGCCAAGCGGCTGTTGGGTGACCAGTGAGTATGGTCCGATTGAGCGGGCATGGATCTTGTCATCGACAAGATGGTGCAGTTTAAGGTAGTACATGATCCCCACCGTGGAGCGATTCTCAAACGGTTCACCCGTGCGGCCATCGAATAGCACGACTTTGCCGTCGTCATCGATGTCAGCCAACTGAAACGCCTCGCGCACATCCACCTCGGTCGCGCCGTCAAAGACCGGCGTCGCGACTTTCCAGCCAAGCGCTCGGCAGGCTCTGCCTAGGTGAACCTCAAGCAACTGTCCGATGTTCATACGTGAAGGCACGCCAAGCGGATTCAAGACAATATCGAGAGGGGTTCCGTCCGGCAGGAACGGCATGTCCTCTTCCGGCAATATGCGGGAAACCACACCCTTGTTGCCATGTCGACCGGCCATTTTATCGCCAACCGATATCTTCCGTTTCTGTGCGATATAGACCCGTACCAGGCGGTTAACGCCATGTTTTAAATCATCGTCATTGTCGCGGTTGAACTCTTTGATATCCACCACAATGCCATATTCTCCATGTGGCACTCGCACCGAGGTGTCACGCACCTCACGAACCTTCTCGCCGAAGATCGCGCGATACAAGCGCTCTTCCGGCGTCATTTCAGTTTCACCTTTCGGAGTGACCTTACCAACCAGGATGTCACCCGCATGCACCTCAGCGCCGATTCGAATGATGCCGCGGTCGTCGAGGTCTTTCATCGCGTCGTCACCAACATTGGGGATTTCACGGGTAATCTCTTCCGGACCAAGTTTTGTGTCACGCGCCTCACATTCGTACTCCACGATGTGAATCGAAGTATAGACATCATCGCGCACCAGGCGTTCATTGATCAGCACGGCGTCTTCGTAATTGTATCCTTCCCAACTCAAAAATCCGATCAGCGCGTTCTTTCCGAGCGCCAACTCTCCGTTGTCGGTCGAAGGCCCATCCGCCAGAATGTCACCTTTTTGAACTGTGTCGCCAACTTTGACCAGAGGACGCTGATTTATACAAGTACTTTGGTTTGAGCGTTGGTATTTAATCAGATCATAAGAGTCGGAGCTGGTCGGTCCGGTGGCGACCACAATCTTGTCGGCCGCGACGAATGAAACCTCGCCATCATGTTTGGCGATCACACAGACACCGGAATCCTTCGCGGCGTGGTATTCCATACCGGTACCGATGATCGGTGATTCGGTGCGGATCAGCGGGACCGCCTGACGCTGCATGTTCGAGCCCATCAGAGCGCGGTTCGCGTCATCGTTGCCCAAAAAAGGAATAAGGGAGGTCGCGACGGAGACCTGTTGTTTAGGCGACACGTCCATCAAATCGACTTTGCCGTGTTCCACCTCGAGAAATTTATCCAGCCAGCGACAGGTGACCTTTCTCGCGACAAACTGATTGTTCTCGTCAAGAGGCTCATTCGCCTGCGCGATGTAGTAATAATCCTCCGTGTCGGCGGATAGATAGACGACCTCATCGGTCACTCGCTTGTTTTCCTTGTCATAGACTCGGTATGGCGTTTCGATAAAACCGTATTTATTCACCTTCGCATAAGTCGCAAGTGAGTTGATCAACCCGATGTTTGGTCCTTCCGGCGTCTCGATCGGGCACATGCGGCCATAATGTGAGGTGTGAACGTCACGCACTTCAAAGTTGGCTCGATCTCTGCTCAAACCACCGGGTCCGAGAGCGGACAGCCTGCGCTTGTGCGTCAGCTCAGCCAATGGATTGGGTTGATCCATAAATTGTGAAAGCTGAGACGATCCGAAAAACTCTTTAATCGCCGCGCTGACAGGTCTGGTGTTGACCAGCATCTGCGGGGTGACCGTGGTGATGTCGGCGACCGAACCCATTCTTTCACGAACCACGCGCTCCATACGGGCAAACCCGACGCGCACCTGGTTTTGTAGCAGCTCGCCAACCGAGCGGACTCGGCGATTGCCAAGATGATCGATGTCATCAATATCACCGACATGGTGAAACAGACCCAGCATATAACTGACCGAGGCGACAATATCTTCCACCGTCAGATGTTTTGGCGCCAAGTCATAGCGCCGTCTGGACAGCTTGTCCGACAGCAGCTTGACCAAATCACCGGAAGGGGTTTGTTCCAATTCGGCGTCCACCTCGGTGATGATTTCCCGCAACACACCTGTCCGCACCATTTCGCTCACACCACACGCCTCGGGATTCAAGCCATCCAACGCCTCTTCTCCATAGATGTTGACAAGAAAATCTAAAGTCTCAACCCGGGCGTTGCCGATGACTTGAACGACATCGGTGGATTCATGCACGGTGTCTCCGACTGTGTGAATCGGATTGATCGCGACACGATTCACTCCGTGCATTTGAATTTCTCGGGCTATCTCCGCGGAAATCAAAGAGCCCGCCTCTATCAGCAGCTCGCCTTCCGGGCTGATGACCGTCTCCGCCGCGCGGTGACCGGTCAAACGCGTATGCAGAGCGAATTTTTTATTTAGCTTAAAAATGCCAACCTTCGCCAAATCGTAGCGGCGGGCGTCAAAGAACATGTTGTTCAGCAGTGTCTCGGCTCCTTCGACGGATACCGGCTCACCGGGACGTAGCTTGCGATAGAGTTCCTGTAAGCCCTCCTCGCGATTGCGGCAGGGATCTTTTTCCAGTGTGGCAAGCAGTCTGCGGTCCTCACCGAAAGTGTCGATGATCTCCTGATTTGTACTAAAACCCAGCGAACGCAAAAAAATCGTCAAGGGAAATTTACGCGCGCGATCGACACGAATTGAAACGATTTCATTCGCGTCGGTTTCATATTCAATCCAGGCCCCCCGATTGGGGATCAGCTGAGAAAAATAAATTGTCTTGTCCGTCTTCGCGTCCACACCCTGGGTGTAATACGCGCCCGGAGAGCGAACAAGCTGTGAGATGATCACCCGCTCCGCTCCGTTGATGATGAATGTCCCGGTGTCGGTCATAATCGGAAACTCGCCAATATAGACCTGCTGTTCGACCACATCCGCCTCACCTTTTTCCAAACGCACTTTAACGCGCAAAGGAGCCGCGAAATTCGCGTCTCTCTCTCTACACTCAGCGATCGGATAGGTGGGATGCTCAATATCAAATTCTTTTCCCACAAAAGAAAGTTTCAAATCCCCTGAGTAATCCGTCAAGGGCGAAATGTCGTCCAAAACTTCCTGGAGTCCGGAATCTAAAAACCATTGATAGGAATTTTTTTGGATCTCTACCAAATTTGGCATGTCGATGATATCTTTAATACTCGAATACGACATGCGCTCACTTCTGCCCAATTTAACAGGATGGGGATACGCCATTCAAACCACCTCAAATTCAGCTATTTCTCACTTTAATAAGTTTATTGATACTATCATTTGAGGTCGACCAAATCAATCGAAAAGTATAAATATATTGGTTTGTCAAGAACAATTCCACATTTTAACGAAATTTTGTTATATAGCGCAAAAAATTGGTTAACTCTGTCAATAATGATTTTATTTTCACTAAAAAAGAAGTGAACGGTTGGCGACGCCGAGGACCTGCTCACTTCTTTAATACAATTGAATTTACCTTGATTCACGACTTAATGCGATTGGGCGCCGCCCGTCAGATCAAATCAGTATTGTTTGATATACTTCATGCCAAATTTACTTTCAGTCACCTGATACTCAGACTTTTCTTTCAACGATTCCATTTCAGCGTCAAACTCATCTTTGCGCAACTTGCGCTCGACATCCTGATGCCAGACCGGATCATCGGCAAAGCTTTCAAAATACATCACATGGTAGCCGTACTTACTCTCCACGATATCCGTGTCTCCATTTTTTCGTGAAGTGTCGAATATCCAATCGTTGAATTCGTCCACCATCTGACCGTACGCGACATCGCTGAACAGATTGGATTCGGCGGCTTTACCGCTTTCCACCAGCTCATCTCCGATTTTCTCCATATCTGAACTTGAGCTGATCTCGCCTAAAACCTCTTCCGCCTGTTTTTTGGCGGCTGACTTTTCCTTATCTGTCGCCTCTTCGCGATTCGCCTCAAACAGGATGTGTCTGACCGTGGGCAGATGAATCTCATTTTTCTGCCGCGAGATAAAATAGACAAGCGTGAAATTGTTGTTACTTCCTTCAAGAAGGTTTGTGTCACCGGTCTCTCGCTCCTCAAACAGCCATTCCGCAAGATCTTTATCGACCATCGCATTTTTCTTCACCGTTTGTAAGGTGCTGTCCGGTTCGTCGGTATATTTTTCGACTTCATCCTCAGACACATAGTCCGGCAGCAAATCAACAAAAGACTCCTCATCGGTGATTTTATCGTACATTTCCGTAACTTTTTCTTTTAGTTCCTCACGACCGGTCTCGATCTGCTCATCTGTCAGCTCCTCACCATCCGCCGATTTTTTAGGCAATACAAAGATATGGGAACGGAAACTGACTGTGTCAAAATCATCCATATTCTCTTCATAATAGGAATCGATATTATCTTCTGAGATCTTGTAAGTTAGCGGATACTCCTCGCCAAACTGCGACGCCAACAGTGCCCGCTCCATGATCTCGCTTAAAACCTCTAAATTGGCGCCGACACCATACTGTTCAACCAACAAATTATTCGCTTCGATTTCTGTTCCATTTTGCTCAATCGTCTTGTCAATGGTGTCTTCCACCCGCTGTTGATTTTCCTTGCTCAGTTCGATGTCGTTTTGTTTCGCCTGATCAACACGGACATAGGTATCTTGAATTGTTTCTCGTGTCAATCGATTGATGACTTCGCCCCAAGTTTCATCGGTCTCTGAAAAACCGGCCTTTTGAGTCAGATCATATTGTCCCGTCACGGTTTGCGGTATCAAGCCCATCGAAGCGAATTGACTTAGGTTGTTCGCGTAATAATAGTTGTATTCAACTGTGCCAACTTTGTTTTCACCGATTGAGATCGGGCGGGCGATTCTCTGAGGCACGCCGACAGCGAACAATATCCAGACAACCAGCACGAGCACAAGAGCCACCACAGTGATCGGAAACAAAAGTCTACCGAAACGGCTGCCTGTGCGAATTGGTTTCTTGGACCCATCCTTGGCTTTCATCGCCTCCAGACGTTTTTCTGTCTTCTGGCGACGCAGCGAAACTTTATCAAGATTTTTTTCTTCTTTTTTCATGAAATCTCCTAATATACATGCCTCAAACCCATCGTGTTCCGCGATGGGACGGGGCAAAATTATTCTATATTATACACAAGATACATAAATGGTTTAAATTAACGACTAAGGTTTAAATTACGCCACAAATGATTAATACTCCAATGTGAAACTTTTGTCAAAATACATTCGGTACCCATCCAGCAACGCCTTAGTCAAAATTCCATGTCCCTCCTTGCCGTCCGGCCCCTGTGAAAGAAGATTCATTTGCAGTTCGACAAAGTCTTCGGAAATTTTCGAAGCGATTGTGGAATCTTTTTTCCTGCCAATACCTAAGATAATCGAGCCATAGTTTTTATCCTTCATACAAAGCCCTACATAAAGATAAATCATATTCAATAGCTCATAATACAATGTATAAGAGGGCTCATACGCCGGATCTGAACGATCGGTCGGCAAAGAATGTGGTAAATTTGAGATTTCAAGGGCTTTCAGTAGTTTCTTGTTGTTAAAAAACTGTTCCAACCCACGTGCTCCTCTGCGTTGGTGTGATTTTGGATTATTTTTACCAGAGAAAGTCAACCAGCTCTGAAGCTCACCCAGCCAGCTGTCCGCCCAACGCATCTCTTTAAGCGGCGATTTGCGATAGCGCAGTGACCATAGGTCTTGCATGAGAAGCAGGCGTTTCGTGTCCATTTGTTCAGCTGTTTGTTGTCTTAAATTGCGCTCCAAAAACAGACGCCGCTCCTCTCCGTCGGTCATACGCACATAATCCGTTAACAACACCGACATCCGCTCATCAAAAGACAACTCGGGTTTCACACGTTCGGACTGAAAAGCACCGCAGTGCACACAAAATATCTTTTCTGACGATGGATCCGCATTAAAGCGTCCACCACAATTTATACAGACAAATTCCTTATGCTCACTCATGGATCAATCGTATCCTTTACAGTTTCTATATAAGTAGAAGTTAAGCTTATCCTCTCGATTCAAATATTTCAATGATTCGATCAAGGTCTTCATTTGAAAAATATTCGATCATGATCGTTCCTTTGTTATTTCTATCTTTCAGGCGGACTTTCGTCCCAAGTGCTTTGGCGCAGCGATCTTCGACCGATTTTATGCTAAGCTCGACCGCCCGATCGGGAACTTTCGGTTCGGGAGCCGGAGTGGGTTCTTTCAACAGCTGTTTGACCATTTTTTCGGTATCACGCACACTCATGGAACGGCGTATGATTTGATTCGCTGCATCGAATTGTTTTTCATCGTCCATGATTGGCAACAATGCCCTGGCGTGCCCGGCTGACAGATCTTCATCCAACAACATTTGTTTAACTTTCGGCGACAAATTCAACAGACGAAGAATATTGGCGATCGCAGGACGGCTTCGACCCACCAGTTTCGATACTTCTTCTTGCTTCATAGAATACTCATCTATGAGTCTTTTTAGTGATTCCGCCTCTTCCAATGGATTGAGATCCTGTCGTTGAATGTTCTCGATCAAAGCCTGCTGCAGCACCTGTAATTCACTGAGATCACGCACAATTGACGGTATAGTTGGTTTTTCCGCTAATTTTGAAGCGCGCCACCTACGTTCTCCAGCGACAATCTGATAGCCGGATTCAGTTTTGGTCACAATAATTGGGATGATGACACCGGTTTCTTTGATTGATTCAGCTAAGGACTCCAATTCTTCTTTCATAAAACGTTTACGAGGTTGTTCTAAATTTGGATAGACATCATCAATTGGCAGTTCCAAAATAACATCACCCGGCAGCCGCGCAGCACCCGTTTCCGGTTTCAACCGCTGTTGGTTTTCCTTTTGCTCGGTCGATTCCGGCGTTTCAAACGAGCGATCATCATTTTCCTGTCGCTCCAATTTGTTTTCCGGTGTGGCAGCTGACAACAAGGCTCCCAAACCACGTCCCAATCCCTTTTGTTTAGGCGACGCCATTGACAAACTCCTTTCCGGCTCTTGCCATCACTTCTCTGGCCAGATTATGATACGCTTCCCCACCCTTGGATCTTTTGTCGTAAATATTGATCGGTTGCCCATAACTTGGCGCTTCACTCAATCGAACATTTCGGGGAATGATTGTTTCAAAAACTTTATCACCAAAATAATTACGCACTTCCTCGTTGACCTGATTCGCCAATTGAGTTCTTGAGTCATACATTGTCAACACCACGCCAAAGATATCAAGATTCGGATTTAATCCCGCCTTCACCAAACTTATTGTGTCCATCAATTGTGAAACACCTTCCAACGCGTAATATTCTCCTTGAATGGGGACGATAGCGCCATCGCAGGCCGTCAACGCATTCAAAGTTAGAATGCCTAAAGAGGGCGGAGAATCGATCAATATATAATCAAATGGTTGTTCCAAATCTTTCAGTGCCCGCTTTAACACTGATTCACGCTGTTCCATTGAAACCATTTCAATTTCCGCGCCGGCTAAATCAATGGTGCCCGGGCAAATATATAAGTTTGATTGAATTGTTTCACGTTGAACATTGTTAATTGAAACTTGATTGATCAACATATCATAAGTTGTCATTCCCGGCGCGTTTTTATCAATGCCCAGTCCACTGGTGGCGTTACCTTGAGGATCCAAATCCACCAACAAAACTCGCTGACCACGCATCGCCAAGTATGACGCCATATTGATGCAAGTCGTTGTTTTACCAACACCGCCTTTTTGGTTGACCAAAGCCAACATAATTGCCATACAATTCTCCAATCAGTAAGTGAAATTTTCTGATAATCAATTCTATCACGATCTTTGCCAATGTTTCATGTGAAACATTTAAAGAATTTGAAAATTTAAACCCGCCATTTATAACACGGCGGGTTTAATTTCATTAATTCTCAATAATATTAATTTGTAATTTGTCTTAATAATCCAAATGAGCGAGTTTGGCGTTCTTTTGAATGAAATTGCGCCTCGGCTCAACCTGCTCACCCATCAGTAGGCTAAATGTATCGTCGGCGGCTTTAAAATCTCCAATATCGACACGCATCAGTTTTCTGGTTTTTGGATCCATTGTGGTGTGCCACAATTCATTCGCGCTCATTTCTCCGAGTCCCTTATAGCGCTGCAGTTTCGGATTATCCCAACCTTGTTCAGCTTTAATATTTTCGACATCCTGCTCATCATAGGCGTAAAATGACTTTTGACCCACATAGACTCGGTAAAGAGGAGCGGCGGCGATATAGACATGTCCGTTCTCAACGAGTGGTTTCATGTGTCGATAGAAAAATGTAAGCAACAGTGTGCGAATATGGGATCCATCGACATCGGCGTCAGCCATGATGATCACTTTATGATATCTCAATTTGGATATATCAAAGTCATCGCCAATTCCCGCGCCCAAAGCCATGATGATTGGTGACAGTTTATCATTGTTGTAGACTCGATCAACGCGAGCGCGCTCGACATTCAACATTTTACCCCAGAGGGGCAATATCGCCTGATAACGGCGTTCACGTCCACCTTTCGCGGTTCCGCCGGCGGAGTCACCCTCGACGATGAAGATCTCAGCCAGCTCAGGGTCGTTCATTTGACAATCCGCAAGCTTGCCGGGGAGGGTGATCGTATCAAACGTGTCTCGGCGACGGGAAAGGTCACGCGCCCGCTTGGCAGCGTCTCTGGCACGGTACGCCAAAAGACATTTGTCAATAATCAGTTTAGCTGTAAGTGGATTCTCCACCATATAGGCGGACAGCTTTTCATTCACGGCTGATTCCACAATTGTGCGAATTTCGGCATTGCCTAACTTTGTTTTGGTCTGACCTTCAAATTGTGGTTCAGGCAACTTGACGCTGATAATCGCGCAAATTCCCTCTCGCACATCCTCACCGGAAAAATTCTTTTCAGTCTCCTTGAGCATGCCTGTGTTCCGCGCGTAGTCATTGATCACCCGGGTCAACGCCGCTCGAAAACCTGTCAGATGAGATCCTCCCTCAATAGTCGCGATGTTATTCGCATAGGAATAAACGTTCTCATTATAGGAACTATTGTACTGAATCGCCACTTCCACAAAGGTGTCATCGACCCGACTCGCAATATAAATTGGTTCTTTGAATAGCGGATCTTTGTGTTGGTTAATATATTCGACAAACGAGACGATGCCGCCGCTGTAGTGCAACAAAGTTGTGATCGGTTCTTCTTCAGGCCGATCGTCAATCAGCTTGATTGAAACTTCTTTGTTCAGAAAAGCCATTTCACGATACCGGCTCAACATTAAATCGTAATCAAATTCAATATCCGGAAAAATATCGGGATCAGGCATAAAAGTTGTCCGTGTTCCGGTATCGTCCGGATGAACTTGTCCGACAAGTTGCAACGGGGAGGTTGTCTTGCCTTGTTCAAAACCGATACGAAACAGATTACCCTCACGTTTCACATCGACTTCCATCCAAGCGGACAGGGCGTTGACAACCGAGGCGCCAACACCATGCAATCCTCCGGAAACGGAATAGGCGCCGCCACCAAACTTTCCACCGGCGTGTAAAAATGTGTGAACAACTTCAACCGTGGGAATACCCATCTTTGGATGTTCGCCAACCGGAATGCCGCTGCCGTCGTCGGAAATCGTGACCGATCCATCGGAATTTAAAACAATGTCGATTCGATCACAACGGCCGGCAATCGCCTCATCCACCGAGTTCGCCACAATCTCATAAACAAGATGATGAAGACCACGCGATGTCGTGTCTCCAATATACATGCCCGGCCTCTTGCGAACCGCGTCCAAGCCTTCCAAAACCTGAATATCGCCTTCGGTGTACGCAGAGGTATTTGTTGTGTCAAACCGATCCTGATCTGACACATCAATCAGCTGCTCGACAAAATCGCCGTCGAGCAGCGCTTTGGGATTTTCAGCCTCATTAAATGGACTTATTTCCTCCAAATCAGTCTGTTCCCCATTATCACTTTCCGGATCATCGGAAAGGTTTAAAAAATCAAATTCTTTTTCATTTTGATTCATTCAATTTACCTGCGTATTCATCATTTCTAGCCAGCCTTTGGCGCAATGTCGTCGCGGACACAGGCGAAAGATAGACACCATCCAGTGTGACGACAAAGGACTTAGGCAGATCATCGGTAAGAACGGTGATCTGATTGTTTTGTTCCATTCTTTTGAGAAATTCACGGGTTGTTCTCACTGTCCCCCTGGATGTAGATGTCTCAAAACTAAAAATTCCGACAATGATCTTATCCGAGACTGAACAGGTTCCGCCAATGTGTACATACATGTACTATATTATATCATATTCATATATCTTCAGAGAAAATACCGGCATGTTGGTTCTGAACGTGATAGTAGGTGATTGGCATGACGGATTCAATTTCCCGCATTTGGTTGTCCACCATCTCAGCTTCGGTGCAGGTTATGATCACCTGGTAATCACGAATGCTGTCGACTAGATTTTCCCGCCTTCCCTGATCCAATTCCGACATCACATCATCCAACAATAAAAGGGGTCTGTTTCGGGTGGCCTCCTCGATCAATTTTAACTCCGCCATTTTCAAAGAAAGAACGGCGGTGCGCTGTTGACCTTGAGATCCATAAACTCGCAGTGACATTCCATCCAGCTTGATGATCAAATCGTCACGGTGTGGCCCGTGGCTCGTGTTGCCTCGGCGGATGTCATCATCTCGCGAATCACGTAGCAAAGAGAAAATTTTCTCTTTGTTATATTCCACGCTGTTTTCATCATCAAAGGAAAGTCCGCTGATCGTCTGATATCTAACTTTTAATTTTTCAACTCCGTTTACAATACTCGCGTGATATTTCGTGGCGTGCTTCGACAATTGTTCGACATAAAAGTGACGAACGCCGATGATTTCGGCCGCTACAATCGCGAGTGACTCATCCCAAGTATCCAGTTCAACCGCATCAAGATCAAAAGGATCCGTTTTTGCGAAAGGCGCGCATTGATTATTTTCTCTCAACCGTTTCAACAATGTGTTTCTCTGCAGCAAAATCAGATTGAACTGCTGCAAAAGTGAAAAATAAGTTGGCTTGATCTGTGAGATGAGCAGATCCAAAAAACGCCGCCTGTTTTGTGGTCCATCTTTCACCATGCGCAAATCCTCAGGAGCGAAGATCACCGCGTTGAACAGACCCATCAAATGGCCGACCCGCTCCAACCTCAAACCATTGTGCCAGATCAAGCGTTGATTTTTTTGACGTTGAGGATTGGACGAGATCGCTTCCAAATATTGAATCTCAATCCGTTGCGCATAACCTTTGTCATTCTCAAAATCGAGCGCGACTCGATAATTGCTCTCTCCACGGCGAATCAATTCTTTATCCTTGGATGTGCGATGAGAGGAGGCACAGGTGCATAAATAAATCGCCTCCAAAATATTTGTTTTTCCCTGTCCGTTTTCGCCAAATAAAACATTTACGCCCGGCTGAAAAGAAAGATTCAACAAGGCGTAATTGCGAAAATTTTCAACGTGGATGGAATGTGCAATCATTGTGATGGTGGATCACTTTCTAAGTGGCAACAACAAATAAGTGAATTGATCTGAGTCAAGGGGACGAATCAGACAAGGTCCAATATTTCCATTAAACGAAACGGATATCTGTTCATCGTCAATCACACGCAAAGCATCATAAAAATAGCGCGGATAGAAGTTGATATCAATCGGTTGTCCCTGCATATCGACCGATATCTCATCATGCAACACGCCATTGGTGGTAACCGCATCAACCATCAAAGTCTGATCCACTGTGGACAGACTGACCGGAAAGCGCTGTTCCTCCGCTGAAACTATCAACATGGCGCGTTCAATGGATTGAAACAATTCATGGGTATTCAGTTGAATATTGGTCTGCTCGGAAGTGGGGATGATACTTTTATAATTCATGTATTCCCCTTGAATCAGACGTGAAACCAGCTTAACATCGCCGAAATTAAACAGTATATGATTTTGCGTGTTGTAAATCGTCACATCTTCGTCACCATCCGAGAGAATGGCCTGAACTTCGCGCAAGGCTTTGCCATGGATGATGAATTCGAGGTCGGGCAACTCATTTTCGCTCGTTTCGGCGCACATGGCCAGACGAAAACCGTCGATCGCCACCATGATCATCCGATTGCCCGAGCATTGCAACAGGCAACCATTGAGATTGCGCCTCGCCTCATCGGTGCTGACCGAGAAAATCGTGCGCCTTATCATCGTTTTCAATGATTTTTGCTTCATCGTCAATTTACTGTCCACCGCGACTTCAGGCAATTTTGGAAACGTCGTGGCCTCTCTGCCTTTGATCTTAAATACACTTTTACCGGATTGAATCACAACCGTCTCATTCTCATCCATCTCTATAGAAATCATCTCTTCGGGCAGTTTGCGCACAATTTCATTGAACATCCGCACATTCAAAACCACACTCCCCGGTTTTTGAACTTCCGCGGGCACCATACATTCGACGCCAATTTCCATGTTGTAGCCCGTCAGCTTGATCTGATCGGTCGCTTCAAAGAGAATACCGTCCAAAATCGGCATAGGCGAACGAATCGCTGCGGCTTTGGACGCATTTGTTATACCGGTAGTTAGTTCATGTTGTGAACAAATCAGTTTCATGTTGTTACCTCGCCAAAATGATCTTTGATGATTGCCTATATTATTTCTTAATCTATGTTTTTTTATCACTCCTATTATTATAGAGTGTGGAAAATATGGAAAAACCGAGTTTGGCCATATTTTTCAAGGAAATCAGCTGTGAATAACTTTGCTTTGGATTGCCAGTTTGGTTGTGGATTGTTTGCGGACAATGTGGACGGTAATTTAATCAACAATGAACGCACAATCGGTTTTCCTCAAATGAGCAAAGTTTTATGGAAAACTGAGGGGGTCGGACAGCTTGTGGCTGTCATTCAACCTGGATGGATTTGAGCAATGTTTCAATTTCCTGCTTGCTTTTGTCGTCATCCTTTCGCAGTTTTTCAATTTTTTCGCATCCGTGTATCACAGTGCTGTAATGATTCCCAAATATTTTTCCGATCTGCTCGAAAGTCAAATTCAAAACTGTGCGCAATAGAAACATGGCCACCTGCCTAGGATAGGCGATCTCGTTGTTGCGTCGTTTTGATTTGATGTCATCGACGGTAATATTGTAAAAAGCGCTGACCACTTCAATGATCGTCTGTTCATCGAGTTTGTTTTTTGGATTTTGACTGATTACATTTTTTAACGCGACCATGGCGATTTGCAGATTGATCTCACCTGACAACATCGCGTAGGCGGTGACTGTGTTGAAGGCGCCCTCCAGCTCACGTATGTTCGAGGAGATATTGCCGGCTATATACTCAATGACATCGGTCGGCAAATGAATGTTTTTCTCCTTGGACCGTTGATTTAATATGGCCACTCGGGTTTCGTAATCCGGCGGTTGTATGTCGACTATGAGTCCGCTGGCAAAACGGGTACGCAGTCGTTCCTCAAGGAAAGATAAATTTCCCGGTGGTTTGTCACAAGTCATGACGATGTTGTTTCCGGCCTCGTATAAGGCGTTGAAGGTGTGGAAAAATTCGATTTGGGTGCTTTCTTTTCCTTCGATAAATTGAATGTCATCAATCAGCAATAAATCACAATTTCGATATTTATTGCGAAATTGAGTGTAATTCTTTTTGCCGATTGTGTCGATGAATTCATTTAAAAATCGTTCGCTCTGAACATAGATCAGCTTTTTAGTCGGAAAGTTTTTTCGGACGTGGTTGCCAATCGCGTGCATCAAGTGAGTTTTTCCCAAACCGGAACCACCGTAGAGAAATAACGGATTGTAGCTCGATCCACCCTGCTGATCGGCGACGGCGACACAGGCCGCGTGCGCGAAGCGATTTCCCCCGCCAACGACGAAGGTGTCAAATGTGTAATGTTGAAAAATTGAGTCGTTGGACTCTTCCATCTCGCTGTCTTTGCCATCTGTCATAAAGTTGGGATGAACTGAGGGCGGTTGACTGGGGGGACTTGTTGGTTCGATTTCCGCCATGTCAGAGATTATGCGAATGCTCATTTCGATCGGCACGATGGAATTAAGTATGTTTTGAATCAATGAATGATAGTTCTCGGTAAAATTTACATGAAAAGCCGAAGGCGCCAATAAAATCAGCGCGGAATCATCAATCCGTACCGGTTTTAGAGGGCGCATCCAAGTATTCATGGTAATTTCCGTTGTCTCTTTTTCGAGGGAGAGCAACACTTTTTTCCAGATCTCGTCGACCGAAACATCGGCCGGGTTCATGGCTGACTGCATTTGTTTTCCTTCCTGCCCGATTTTGCAAACCGCAAAGTATATATATATTATCAGATAAGAAAAATATTTGTGATAAACGATTCTGTGTTATTTTAGAGCAAACCTTATTATACTCAATATATATAAGACAGTGATTAGTAAGTTAATTCGGTTTTGAGTTATATTTTCGCTATAATAAAATAATTTATAACGATTATCCTAGAATTGATGCTAAAGAGGTAAAGGATGAGACCGTCAAATAAAAAGATTGGACGCCTGGTGTTGGCTTTGTTCACGACACTGGTATTGTGTTGGAATGTTGTGGGCGCTCGAAATGTGTACGCGCTGTCACAGATCGATGTAACCTCATATTATGATCAAACTCCGGAGTCATTGCTCAGACTCAAACAAAAATACGAGATTGAATTTGATTACGATCAGCCAATTTTTAAAAAAGGTTTGGAACCGGTAATCAATGACAAACAGGTTGTCGGCGGCACACTAAAGGATGAAGTGATCACAGACACAGTTCGCCGATTGAATTATTTTCGTGAATTGTATGGCTTGCGTCCGGTAAGTGAGATCAATGCTGACGCGATGGAAAACAGCGGACATTGGGCCGCGGCACTGGCCGCGGCGGGAACGATCGCTCACGATGTCGATCGGCTGGAGGGCGAACATCCGGTGTTGACCACGGAATTTTTAACGCCTATCTCGTTTCGCCGGTCACCGGATTCATATCTGGAAAATGTCAGCATGGAAGCCACCAACATAAGTAAATTGTATAATGATTTTTTGGTCACATCGGTGGATGGTTGGATAGATGATCTTTATAGCAACAATGATATCGGTCATCGAATGACCATTCTGGATCCCAAAGTGACCTCCTGGTCGATGGGTGTGGCGACCAATTCATTGAATTTAAATGATCAGTCATTTAATGCCGCGTATTCGGTGTTGCGTTCTCATTGTTCAGGCGAAGAAGTGATGGAGGATGTCGTACCTGACCTTGCGTCTTATCCAACACCGGGTATATTTCCTTCGGAAGCGTTTATCATGCGCGAGATCAATGGTGAGGATGTGCAGACGGCTCAATGGCATTTTGAATTGAGTGAAGGACACCGCGCCATTGATCCGCAGGTTGAGATTATCATTGATGATGAGGTTTTGCAGACAGTCAAACCGGTTAAATATTGGGATCGGATGATTTTTCAGTACCAACCGTCAGATGAGGTGATCGGAAAAATAGCGGTAAAAGATAAGAATATATATAGAGGCAAGCAGGGGGCGTCGTATGATGTCCGGATTTCAGGATTTGAAAACGAGTCGGGAGAATCGGTTATCTATCGATACACAACTTGGTTTGATTATAAGAGCGAGGTGGACCCGGCCGATCCATCTCAAGAAGTCATGCATGATTCGTCGGCGGATAGAGATCAGAAAGAAACGGACGCTGTGAAGAAGGAAGATGGCCGACAGAGTAAAGAGACTTCAAACTCCAATGACACCACCTCGACGACAACCTCGCCTTCGTCACCGACGACGACGACAACCTCGTGTTCAACGTCGACGACAACTTCGTATCCAACGTCCACAACCTCGTATCCAATGTCCACGACGACCTTGCATTCACCGCCCTCCGACAATGATGATTCAAGGTCAACCGCTAAAGTTGTTTCTTTATTAAAACAGCCGCCGACCAATCAAGACAGCGAAATTGATAATTCTCCTGAGATGACTGAATTAAACGATCGCGGCACGGGTATTCTAGTTTCCGGGAAGGGATTGGCGGGCTATGACTTAATTGTCGAAGAGGTGAAAGATATTGACCCATATCGGGTGTTGCTCAACGAGAATCAAACCATTCACGCACTCTATGACATCCATCTTGAAAAAGAAGGCGTCGAAGCCTTGTCACCGGGGACGGTGGAAGTTCGTTTTCCGTTGATTGACGATCTGGGTCAATTGGATTTTGAAATCAATCATCTGACCTTAGATAATCGACAGGTGATCGATTATCAAATTGAAAATGGATACATCGTAATCGAGTCCGATCACTTTAGTTATTTCGCAGTGATCTCTCAGCCAATGACAGCGCTGAAAGATACCGATTCGGATCAGCGAACAACGTCCGGAGAGATGAAGGGCTTGTCCGCGAAGGAATCTTTGGAATCTGACGGACAGCCAGGTCAAAAACTGATTGTTCCCTCACCACGAAAGGTCATGTTGTCGGCGGACGGAGAAGGAGACTTTCATAAGCCGGTTTCACCTTCGGAACAAGCGGTCAAAGTCATGCCGCAGACCGGTGAGACCATTTTATATTCCGTATTGGCGGTGATCGCCTTGACGATCGCCGTGCTGGCGGTTGTCTTCCTCGTAAAGCGGAATAAAAAAGCCGATGCGGAATCCACGACTCAAACTGATGACAATCTTGATGATTTTGTGGAAGATGACATCGATAAATCAAATAAAAAGGAATGAGATTGATATGAAACCGATCATTTATTGTTATGAGCGATGCGGCACTTGTAAAAAAGCCTTGAAATGGCTGGAAGAAAATAAAGTGGATTTTATATCCCGCAGCATCACCGAGGAGACGCCGAGCGTCGATGACCTTAAACAACTGTATGAAAGAAGTGAATTAAAGCTAAGACGTTTTTTCAATACCAGCGGAATGAAATATCGTGAACTTAAATTGAGCAAACGTCTGCCGGAGATGAGTGAGTCCGAACAGCTGGAATTATTGGCCTCTGATGGCATGCTGATCAAACGGCCACTCCTGATCACCGACGATGCCGTGCTGACGGGATTCAAGCCGGACATATGGGAAGAAATTCTACTTTGAATGAGGGGCGCGCCCGGTGTGTGAGACATCCCCATGGTGGGCGCGCCTTTCTTTGATCCCGGTAAGTTGACGCATCACCAGGCAGCAAAGCAAGGAACCGGCCACGTTTAAAATAATATCGTTGATGTCCACAATCCGGTTGTTAACGCCACAAAATTTATTTAAAGCGGCCTGAGAGCCTTCGATAAACAAGCTTGCGGCGACACACAATAACAAGACGTGACGATAACGAATGCCACTTAGCATGCGTATAAAAAATGCGAAAGGTGTCAGCAGGGCGAGATTTCCCACAGTGTTCAGTAGAAACCGTTTTAGCGGTCCATATGATCCGGAAGATAGATGGCGCAGTGCGATCCCGGCTGATTGTAAAATGGGGCGAACAGGAGTTTTCACCGCGCCGTTCCAGATCTCTCGCCAACTCAGAGAATTACCTGTCACAACGATTGGCAGCGCTGTTAGAAAAAACACCAATACCAGATAGCCGGCTAAAGCGGACCAAAGAAGTTTTCTACGCAAAGGCAGGCGCGTCAACATACCGATCGCAATGACAATCAGGGAGAGGACGACACTTGCGATTAGGGCGTCTTTCCAAAACCAAAAATAATTCAATTTAACCTCCATTCCCACTGTCCGCCAAGTCGATGATTTTAACCTCATCGCGGACATAGAAAAGATTAGGTAAAGAACATGTTCCATTTTAATCACAAGGCAAGTCAATTGTCAGCACTTTCACAAGATCAATTCAGTTACTTCAACATAGCTAAAAACCAAACCGGTGATCCGCAAAAACGAGAGGACATCGAGGATCGGTGGAAATGGGATCTCACCACGATTTTCGCAAACGATGCCGCTTGGGAAGAGGCGTTTCAAGAACTGCGCCGAACCCTGCCGCGAAGTTCGGATTATGCGGGAAAACTGGCGGAATCGGAGCGGACCTTGTTGGCGGCAATTCGCCGCCATGAAGAGATCTCACAGATGGCCGGTAAATTATATGTCTACGCTCATTTAAAAAATGACGAGAACACGGCTGACAACACCAACGCGGCGAAATTGACCCGCGCGGAAAGTCTGCTTGCGGAATTGAGTGGAGCCTGGGCATGGATGAAGACAGAACTAACCGGATTAAGTGAGTCGATTGTCGAATCGTTTATGGAAGATGAGCCGGATTTACAGATGTACCGGCGTTATTTTGCAGATGTCCTGCGTTCCAAACCGTATACACTTTCTGACAAAGAGGAGACCTTGCTCGCGAAAGCAGGACAAATTTTTGATAACAACTCAACGCTGTTCAGTGTGCTGAACAATGCTGACTTTGTTTTCCCCAAGGTGAAGAATGGAAAAGGTGAGACGGTTCAGATCACCCATGGACGGTTTGGCGAATTGATGGAAGACCGTGACCGCGAGGTTCGTCGAAATAGTTTTGAATCTTATTACAGCGTCTATGAACAATTTAAAAATACCCTCGCTGCCGCTTTGCGTGGTGAGATTCAGACGCATAATTATCTCGCCGCCATACGAGGTTTTTCCTCGGCGAGAGAAAGGGCGCTGTTCAACAATGAAATTCCCGAATCGGTCTACGATCATCTGGTGCTTTCGGTAAATGAACACTTGCATTTGTTGCACCGTTATGTGGCTTTGCGAAAAGACCGACTCGGACTGACTGATTTTCATAGCTATGATCTGTATGTGCCAATGGCGCAGGACACCCACCTGAAATTCACCTATGAAGATGCGCGTTGCCTTGTCCTTGACGCGCTGCGTCCGATGGGAACCGAGTACATGAACGTCGTCAACCGGGCTTTCGCTGAGCGTTGGATCGACGTTTACGAGACGGTTGGCAAGGCCAGCGGCGGATACTCCAGTGGAACTTATGGTACCAATCCGTTTATTTTGCTGAATTGGCGAGAAACATTGGATATGGTCTACACTTTGATTCATGAGATCGGTCATAGTGTCCATTCTTGGTACTCTCGCTCAAGTCAGCCGTATGTCTATTCCGACTATCCGATTTTCCTGGCTGAGATCGCCTCCACAACAAATGAAAATTTGCTGACCCGATTTTTGCTGGACAATGAGACCGATCAGGCGGTGCGTGATTATGTTTCCGCCCATTACCTCGATGGATTCAAGGGGACGGTGTTCCGCCAAACTCAGTTCGCCGAATTTGAGCATTTGATCCACCGGGCGGATCAGGAAGGTGTCGCGTTGACAGCGGATTTCCTGAGCGAGGAGTATGATAAATTAAACCGGAGGTACTATGGATCAGACTTATTAGAAAATAAACAAATCCGTCTTGAGTGGAGCCGTGTACCCCATTTTTATTATAATTATTATGTGTACCAATACGCCACCGGATTTAGCGCCGCCACGATGTTTTCTGAAATGATTCTGGACGAGGGTGAATCCGCAGTGAAACGTTATATCGGATTCTTAAAGGCGGGTTCCGGCGCGCCGCCGATTGATGTGTTGCGCAGAGCCGGTCTGGATATGACTTCGCGTGAGCCTATCGACCATGCGATGAACACATTCGCAAAATATTTGGAAGTGTTGAGTTCATGAGGGGACGCGGGAACGGGAGGTTCGTATGAATCAGGTGGAGCGTCGTTTGGATTGGAACCGTCTGTTGATTTCCGTCCGGCAAAGGCCCGGCAGTGGCGCGTCGGTGGCGGATTCACGCAATGCGTTTGAGAAAGACTACCACCGAATCGTGGGTTCCGCGTCCTTTCGCCGTCTGCAGGACAAGACTCAGGTTTTCCCACTTGATCAAAGCGATTTCATCCGTACCCGACTTACACATTCGCTGGAGGTATCCTCTCTGGCGCGCTCCCTGTCACAGACGGTCGCCCAGGAAATTTATTTTCGCGGCTTGGATCCTTCTCTGACTCGTGAGCTGACTCATGAGATGGGTGATCTGTTGCTTTGCGCCGGATTGATTCACGATATCGGCAACCCACCGTTTGGGCATTACGGGGAAACATCGATCCGCGACTGGTTTAAAATCAATCTTCCGTTGCTGAGTTATCGGGGCAAAGCGCTGGATGAAGTGCTCCATCCACAGATGATGCAAGACCTGCTGAATTTTGAAGGGAACGCCCAGGCGATTCGTCTGCTGAGCAAGCTGCATTTTCTGAAAGATGATTTTGGCATGAACCTGACGTTGCCTTTGTTGAACACCATTATAAAATACCCGGTGTCCTCTCTTGAAATGAAACCCAATCACGCCGATGTGCGTTATAAAAAATTCGGTTATTTTTACACCGAAACAGAATTGTACCGTGAGATCTGTTCGCATACCGGCACAAATGGTTGTCGTCATCCTCTGACCTTCCTTTTGGAGGCGGCTGACGACATCGCGTATCGCACGGCGGATATCGAGGATGCCTATATTAAAGGAAGGTTCACCTATGGGCAGTTGATGGAGGCCCTTATGGATACGCCCCGACTTGCCGCCATGAGTCATGATGAACGGGCAGACTACCGTTATCGCTGTGATGTTTTAGGGCAAAAGAGGGCGGAGGCAAAAGATAAAAAAGCAAATAAACCGGATCTATACGCCATCCAGAACTGGATCGTGTTCGTTCAGGCGAGTCTGATACAGGAAGCCACCCGCTCCTTTTGTGATCATTACGACGCGATCATGAATGGTGAATGGGCGAGCGACTTGTTCCAAGGCACCACCGCCGAGCATTTGATCGGTGTGCTTGGAGACATCGCGGTGGAATTTGTCTTCACGTCCAAACAGATCATCTCTTTGGAAATCGCGGCGAACAGCATCATCAAAGGCTTGCTTGACAAATTTTTACCCGCGGCGATCCATTGGAAAACCGAGCAGCCGCGTACCTCGCTGGAGCCGCGGATGATGGCGATGATTTCCGACAATTATCGTTCCAGCTATTTCTCTCAAAGCGAGGGGAAAAGCGAGATCGAACAGCTGTATCTGCGGATTTTACTTGTCACAGATTATATCTGTGGGATGACGGATAATTTCGCCAAATCGTTGTATCGGAAATTCTATGGTGTGGAATGAGCACAGAGAGGGGAGTGACATGCCGGTGACTGCGAACCATAATGGTCTAATTCAACTCTATCATGGAGATGGAAAGGGAAAGACATCCGCCGCCGTCGGCGCCGCGGTCCGTGCCGCCGGCGCGGGCTTTGGTGTCTGCTTTGTCCAGCTCAATAAGGATGGCGGTTCTTCGGAATTAAAGATTTTGCGAACATTGCCCGGGGTGAGGGTCATTTCAGGAAAACCAACGAATCTTTTTTCCTGGCAGATGAGTGAGTTGCAGTTGAAAGAGGCGAAAGAAAGCAACAACGCCCATTTCATGGCGGGAATGAACTGTGCGCGGGAAAGCTGTGGGATGGTGGTGTTTGATGAGTTGTGTTCGGCGTACAACTTTGACTTGATCGACAAGGATATGGTGATTCGTGAATTGACCGCGCGTCCGTCGAACGTCGAGATTGTGTTGACCGGACGGGATCCGGCACCGGAGCTGATCAATTTAGCTGACTATATTTCAGAGATTCGCATGGTGCGCCACCCTTACGAGAAAAAGATTGGGGCCCGCCATGGTATAGAATACTGATTGGAGCCTGCATGACGGCGATTTATATGCCGTGGTTTGAAGATAAGGCGCGGGTGAGAAAAGACGCGTCCAAGAGGTGGGTATGAAGGGGAATCAGCGACTGCCCAAACGGTCCGCGCATATAAGGAAACCTGTGAGTCGTTCTGAGGTTCGTGCGGGAGTGCGGGATCAGGATGTTTGCATAGCACTTGGCAAATGGGTTTTATCCAATCTGCAGCCGCTGTTCGACGATCTGAAGTTTCGCTTGGTACCGATCAAGTGTGCCGCCGACCGTTTTTCTCTGAGTCCGCTTGATAGTTTCACCGACCGCGGCGCGTTCTATGATGATTTGGAAATCGCTCTGCGTGACGGAGAGATTGATTTTTCGATCAACTGCCTGGAAGAAATTCATATTCCGGACAACGAATTTGTTCGGACGGTGGCGTATACCTCACGAATGGATAGCAGAGATCTGATTGTCTTGCGGCGAGGAAGTCATATTTCCGAATTAACACCCGGATCGACAATCGGCTGTTATTCCGAACGTCAACGGTTTCAGATGAATCGTTTTATGCCAGATATGCAATATCGTTATACCGGCGGCCATGTCATGGACCGTCTGGACAAACTGGTCGATGGTGAATATGACGCCCTGCTTGTCGCCGCATCTGATATCGTGCGACTCAATCCCTCAACATATGAGCTGACCTATCAACCCATTTCTCTCGATTTGATGATTCCCCCGACCGGTAGAGGGATCGCCTGTGTTCGGGTGGCGCGCACCCGCTCCACCATGGCGAAGTTACTTGAGACAGCGCTGGACGATCCGATCAGCAGGGCCTGCTTCGCGATTGAAATGCTGGTCGAGACCGCCTTGGGCGAACCGTTCAATGATGCCACCGGCGCTCATTGTGAAGTTAGGGACAAGCGTTTGTTTTTGAGAGCTTTCAACGGCATGGGCAGTCGGACGGAGCCGCTGTCCGTGACGGCCGCCGTTACCCGCGAGGATTCGCTGGCGCCTGACCCGGCTTTACTTAAAGTCTGTGTACAGCAACTTCTGGGACAGGTGACCTTGATCGGCGCCGGTCCCGGCAGAGCGGATTTGATCACATTGAGAGGCAGAGATAAATTAAACAGCGCTGATGTGATCATCTATGATAGTCACAAGATGGAATCGGTGCTGGCTTTGGCGAGTCCGGACAGTGAGCGGTTGTATTTGGGACCGGATCCCAATGATTTTATGAGGCGACCTACTGAAACACCGGTGGATGCCTTGCTGCGCGAGGTCCGTCTGGGGCGCTCCATCGCGCGCCTATATGAAGGTGATCCACTCTTTTCCCAGCCCGGTTTTTTTGAAGCGATGAAACTTGAGGAATTTGGAGCGCGCTATGAAATTGTTCCCGGAGTGACCGAGCTTACGAGCATTCCGGCATACATGGGCTTCGCGCTGCAGCCCTCTGATCGACAAGACGGGCTGCATGTTTTCACTGGAAAACCGAAAAATATACAAAATCTCGATCTCTCGTTTTCGGCGGGTAAGAATGAAACTTTGATTTTTTATCAGGCGATGATCGCGCTGCCGGATATCGTCGCGGAGCTGACGCGCGCCGGCGTATTGCCGGACACGCCGGCCACGGTTGTCAGCCATTCAACGCTGCCGGATCAGCGGTCAATATATGGAACGGTTTCAAATATCGCACAGTTGGCGGTCAGGGAAAACATGCCGGCCGACGCGACCTTGATTGTGGGAGCGCCTGTCCAGCCGAACCGCCGTTTGTCATGGTGGCCTCCGGTTGGCGCCTTGTCGGGTAAATCAGTCGCGCTGGTATTTTCACGTCCTGCGTCAGTGGACAGGAATCTCTTGCTGGAAGGCGTTGAAACGTTGGGCGGCCGCGCCATCGCCATAGATTTGCTGAAAACAAAAATGGATGGCCGTTTTAGCGAGGCGATCGACCGGGTCATGAATGAAATGCTAAATCCGGCAACAGGTTTCACCAACCGGCGCACTTGGATTGTGCTGACCTCGGTCCATGGCGTCAGAGTGCTGCGCGACTCGCTCTCACGTATCGCGGCGGATCTGCGAAAATTAAATCATACAAGGTTCGCGGCGTTCAACCAAATCGTGGCGTCGGAATTGGCCGCGATCGGTTTCGTGGCGGACTATGTCCCGGAACGACAAAGCCCGGAGATGATGGGAAGAGGGTTGAACAATCTGTTGAGGGCGGAAGATCAAGTCGTCATAATTCGCGGGTCACGCTCCGTGGCGGATCTGTCGGCCGAATTGCGGATACCGGGCGTCAATGTTTTGGACATCGCCGCCTATCAGACCATGCCGGAACTGCCCAACCGCGAATCATTGCAAAGAATCTTATACTTGACCGACTATATGATATTTTATTCAACGGGAGGCGTCTTATGTTTCCTTGACGCGTTGCGCAAGGCGGGCCTATCGACTGACGATGTGTGGCGGAACAATTTGAAATTGTTCGCCAAGGGTCGGGCGACGGCGCTAACGATTGACAAACATGGACTTCCGCTCGCGAATGAGGACGGCTCGCTCGATGTGATTGACTTGTTGTCGAGCATGGCAGATCATGCGAGGAGAGAAGAGGTGTGGAAAGAAGATGAGCCAAAGAATCAATGAAGTGAAGACATATGTCTCATTGCCCCGTCTGATGATAGCGGGGGTGCGCCCGGGCGATGGACAAAACACAGTCTATCAAGCGGTGTTGGCTGCCTTGGTGAGAAGAAAGACTCCGGTGCAGGTTTGGATCGCCGGACCCGACTCAACTTGGAGCGCGCTGCACAATCACATTGCAGGCGGCGCGGCGCGCACGCTTGACAGCTGGCTTCTTTCGGCGGATATGATGCGTTACCTGTTGCAGCGTCATGGCGGGTCACCTCGAATATCCCTAATACAGGCGCCCGGGGGGCTATTTGACGGTCTGCCTCAAGGATATGCCCGCGCTCCGTTGGGCAGCGCGGTCGAACTGGCCGAAGAACTGGATGTGCCGGTCGTTCTGGCGCTGGACGGAAGACAACTATCGTTTGACAGTGTTCCTTTAATACAAGGTATTCAAAGATATGTCTCCGAAGATCGGTTGGTCGGCTTTATTGTTGCCAATACCGTCGGTGAAGAATTTGAACAATGGTCACATTTGATTTCTGAGGCGTCCGGCATACCATGTCTGGGACATTTGCCACAGTTGGAGAATCAAGGCGGCGCCGATTATTTGGCTGAAAATGGGCAAATGATTTGGGACGCCAGAAGTTGGATTGGTGACTTTGATCGGGAGACAACGCGGTTGGCCGATCAGGCGGATCAATATATCGATTTAAAAAGTTTGCTGGGACTCGCCGCGGATGCCGAACCGACCGTCATGTCCGCGCCTCCTTATTTTATGAAACTAATGGCGGAAATGGGGCATAATGAGCCGTTTCGACTTGGTGTCGCCCAAGATGTCGCCTTCCACGATTACAATCAAAATAATCTTGATCTATTGGTGGACATGGGAGCGCGGCTGATTCGTTTCAGTCCGATGCGCGACCGGATGCTGCCTCCGGATTTGGATGGTCTTTATTTTGGTGGTGGCCATCCTGAGGCAGTTGGTGAGGAATTGTCAGAAAACGCTCCGCTGCGCACGCGAATCAACCGGGCGGTCAGAGAGGGCGTGCCGCTGCTCGCCGAGGCCGAAGGGATTTTCTATCTCGGGAGAAGGCTTGAGTCGGTCGCGACCGGATTTCATCCAATGTTGGGTCTGATACCGGGAGACGGCGTGTTACTTCGGCGCCCGCCCGCGTTGTCCTACTGTGAAATGATATCGCTTTCGTCCGGACTTTTGGGCCCTTACGGAGCATCCATCCGCGCGGTGTCAGGCAACCGAATCAGGTTGACCGAGGAAGGTGGGTCGTTTCGAGTTCGTTTCTCCGCTAGTGAGACGCGTACCGGTGGATACATGAGCTCGACGGTGTGCGCCGTCGAGTCCAAACTTTTTTTTCACAGCAACCCTGATTTCGCCGCGGCGTTTTCAAAGGCTTGCTCCGCACATGCGGCCGCCCGGTTGAGCGATGGGACGAAGTCACTGGATATCTGGCCGGTCTGACTGTCGACCAATTATTCAAACAAAGATAAAATCTCACTGTGGCTCAACTTACTGAGCAGGTTTTGGTTCGGCTGAATGACCGAGTCAACCAATTGACTCTTGCGTTCTTTTAGCTCATCAATTTTTTCCTCAATGGTCCCTCTCGTGATCAGACGGAAGACCTGCACGACATTTTCCTGACCGATGCGGTGCGCCCGATCGGCCGCCTGCTGTTCAACAGCGGGATTCCACCATGGATCAAAGTGGATGACGACATCCGCTCCGGTCAGATTCAAACCGGTTCCGCCCGCTCGCAAGGAGATCAAAAAGAGATCACCCTCGCCGGCGTTGAATCGATCGACCTGATCCAGACGTTCACGGGCGGATACCGAACCGTCGATATAAAAGACGCCACGTCCCTGCTCCTTCTGAGTCTCGCGAATGATAGACAACATACCGGTAAACTGAGAAAACAACAACACCCGATGGCCTTCGGACAACAGGCGGTCCATTTGATCGTTCAGGCTGTCCAGTTTGCCACTGCCTCCTTGATATTCTTCGAGGAAAAGAGCGGGGTGACAGCAGATCTGCCGCAGGCGGGTCAACAAAGCCAGTATTTCGATCTGCTTTTGCCCGGTGTTCTCATTCTCGTCCGCCAGCAATCGATCAACCTTGATTCTCGCCTGAGCGAGATACGCCTCATAAAGATTCTTTTGATCTTCATTCATTTCACAAATGAGCTCGGTTTCAATTTTGTCCGGTAATTCTTTTAACACATCTTTTTTCATTCGCCTTAATATAAATGGATTGGTTAGTTGGATCAGCTTCTCCAGAGCGTCTTTATCCTGGTCTCGCACGATGGGAATCTCCAGATTATTTTGAAACTCTTTGTGGCTGAAGAGAAATCCGGGCATTAAAAAATCAAAGATAGACCACAGTTCCGACAAGGCGTTTTCAATCGGAGTCCCGGTCAGCGCGAAGCGACGCGACGCTTTGATTTTCTTGACCGCGCGGGCGGTTTGGGTGATGGGATTTTTTATAAACTGAGCCTCATCCAGCACACAGACGCCGAAGTCGATCGTGCGCAGCTCTTTGATGTCCTGGCGAGCCACCGCGTAGGAGACGACGACCAGCTCGACCCGGCTGATTTCTTCAATCAAAGCCTGTCGCTGGGCGCGTGATCCTTCCAGCACGATCACTTTCAGATCCGGAAAGAAGCGGGCCGCCTCGCTCTGCCAGTTGAAGATCAACGAAGTCGGCACGATCACCAGCGAGGGCAGGTGAGAAGTTTCGTGAAACCGCGCAATGAAGGTCAGCATCTGAATCGTTTTGCCAAGCCCCATCTCATCGGCGAGGATTCCGCCAAAACCGTAATGACTGAGGGTGGAGAGCCAATGAAAGCCCGCGACCTGATAAGGGCGCAACAGGACAGGAGTCGCCTGCGGCATGTGGTGCTCAAGTTGCCCCGGATCTTCGATATTATGGACCATCTTATCAAAATCTTCATCGGTGCTGAACCGTTTGGCCCCCTCCTTGTCGCTGTCCAACAGACGGCGAAAAGACAGCGCCCGAAATGATGGCAATGTGAGATTGGTCTCTTCGAAATTGGCTCCCCAACTATCCAGCGTTTCCAGCACATGAAGTCCCTGGTCTTGACCGTGCTTGGGCAGCTCGATGAAATCACCATTTTTAAGGCGGGTATAGCGTCGTTTTTCCCGGTATGCCTGCAGAACCTGCCGGACTTGCTCGTCGGTCAGACCTCCGGTGTCCAATGAAACTGAAAGCAGATTGTCCGGCGATTCCAAACGAACCTTTCCATTGAATCGCGGGGGATCGGAAATTTTGAGTTTGGCGAATCGGTCTGAATAATACAAATCCGCGATCTCGCGCAAGGTCTCGACGCCATATTTCAAAAAATTATAAATCGCCGCCTCGCTGTATAGATGATAGGTATCGTTGGGCGTGCCTCTTCCGGCATGGGTCCTCGCGGTGGAGATTTTGGTTCGGGATCGTTCACTAAATTTTGAGCTGATCAAGATATTCAACACCCGGCGTTCCTCTGTCACATCGCGTATCAGCCAAATTTGCGACCCGGATTCATTTAAATTCGGATTGTCATTTACTTCCGGATGAGGATTGATGACTTTGTCTCCGTAATGAAACTCCACACGCGCGCTGATCCCTCCGCCTTCCCGATCCAACCAAATCCGTGTCTTCATGGAAGAGCGCGCGATCCGATCGCGCAGCGCGGGATCCACAAATAATTGATCATCGGAATCGAAAAAAGGCAGAATCAGATTAAGCAGGCCGGACATGTCCTCTTCCTGGAAGATTAGCCGGCTCGCTCCACTTTGTTCTGCAAGTGAGGTGTAAAGTAGACTGAACACGGACTCATGCTCATCCGAAGTCAGATAAATCGTGCCATCATAGAGCAGCATGCGCGCGTCGCGTGAGAGCAAACGCACTCCGCGCGTCTGCGCCGATCCGGAATAGGTACGCGCGTTATAAACAGGAAGAGGTTCCGCTGTCGAGGTTTCCTTCTGCCGGTCACGCAGTGACAACGAGTAGCAGTCAAAGGCCGGTTTTCCTTCGTCCTGCCAGATCCATGGCTCCAACACAAACACGGCGCGTGGCCAACCACGTTGAATGTCCGGGGCGGTGGGCTGATTTCCCCGGGTTATGATGGAAAGATCAAAATCCGGATTTTGATCTAGATAATCGTTGAAGAACTCGTAGAGCCGAGCTGAGTTCAACATCATGTACTGCCGCTTGTATACCGAACAAGTTGGTTGATAGGTAAAGGGTGTTTTTTCAAAATCATTGGTGTAGAGCCAGATCATCCAATCCAATATTCTACGGGATGGAGGATCGAAGAAATGCCATGAAGGCTGGTAGGTTAGATTTTTTCCGAAGTATAAGTTCTGGCCGTTTATGACGGCATCCAGAAATTCTTCACAGTTTTTAATCTTATAGCTTTTTTCGTAGGAGCCGATCTGAAACTCCAGCCTGGTCATTTCTGCGCTGTGCGAGGGCAGTTCCAGCACCGCTCTAAGATGAAGCTCGCCCGGAGGAGAAGCGTGTTCGGAGAACATGTCCTCTGAACCTTCTTCGGCCTCACCGGTATCGGTCCGCGCAGCCAACGCGAGATTATAGACCGCGTTGTGATGCACTTGAATTCGGCGCAAAAATCGCATGGTGTTTTCGCGCGAATGATTGTAGGTGGCGGAAAGAGGATGATCATGTGGCTGCCTGGCAGTGGATTCTTTTGTTGATTCCGCGCCATATGGCGTGGGCTTGATGCCCGGAGTTGAATCCGAAGAGAGGGCCATACCTTTCGTCCGACCGCGTCGTGCCTGCCCACCGGATCTGTCAAGCGCAGGGGAGGAATCCTCTCTCGCCGGTTTAGAGGTGGCGATGGTTTCGTCGAAATCGACTGTTTGCGCCATGAGCATGATCGCCACCAAATGTTTGCAACAGCCCAAATAGCTTTGAAAAGCCTTGCAATTGCAATCCACCTTGATCGGTCTGTCTTTTCGATTGACGATGATGGAAGGATAGTAGTCGAGCCCGCTGTCGCCGATAATGTGCGCGCTGATTTTCCGCTCGACCGGATCATAGGTCAATTCCCTCACATAGCCTTCCTGATAATAAGCTTTGCCGCGGGAGAACACTTTGCCGTTTGTCGCAAGGTCCTGAATCTCAGATAGTTTTATTTTTAATCGCACGTTTCACCCTTTTCACTCCGCACGTCATCAACAAGCGACGCGTCGCCCGTATTGTCCCGTCGGGTTCTTACTACAAGCATTTATTATATACGAATGTGATATCACGTATATAGTCCGTCAAGTGTTCTGCGACCGGCTCAATAATGGCGAAATATCAAGCGATTATAGAAATCATTTAATGACGGAAGGATTGGCATATGTTACAATCTATTATCATACAACAACAAATACTTAGTCAGTTTCAATAGAATATTGAAGGAGGACATCCAATGCTCATTCAAGAAATTATCGGAGCCTTCACCGGTCAGAACAAAAGGGATAAGAACCGTCAGGTGGCCGCCGGCACAATCATCGGATTTTTGGTGGGTGCTTCCGCCTCTTTGTTGCTTGCCCCACAGTCCGGCAAGGAAACCCGCGAGGATATTTCCGAGGCGGTTGGGAAAGGTGCGACTTTTGTAAAAGATAAGGCTGAAATCGCATACGACAAGACAAAGTCCGCTGCGAAAACCGCCGGTCAGACAATTGGTGGCTGGACAGGGGACGTGAAGGATCGTTTAAAAGAGGCGACTTCGGATGAGGCTAAAGCCGCCAGAGCGGTCGCCAGAGAAGCGCGTGTGGCTGCGCGTGAGGCGAAGCGCGACATCAAACAGACCGTGGGCGACGCGGTGGACAACGCCGAGGAGGTCTTGGACACCGCCCAGGAGGCGACCGAGGAAATCACTAAATAAAATCGCTTCGCTTGACAATATACAATCGTGAAATGAGGTAGGCGAGTGGATATGATTTATGCTTCCGCCACAGTGGACGTCGACGTGCTGGTGACTATTGTGCTGTCGCTATGCGGAGCGTTCGTCTTGGTGGGGTTGGCGATTCTTTTGATAAAGCTCATCGGCACTGTCGGTAGAATGAATCACCTATTGGACGAGATATCGCCGGACCTGATTGAAAGCGTTGACAAGATACCAAAAACGGTGGACAACCTTAATGTGATCGTCGAAAATGTGGTCGATATGACCGATGACTTGGCGAATACCTTGCCGGTTGTGCTGGAGAATGTTGAGAGCATCTCCGACGCCGGTGGCGAGACCGTCACGTCAATAGCGACTTTGATCACGGCCATCACGGACTCTTTGGGTGACTTCATTTTGAAAATCAGGCAACCTTTACAGACCATCAGAACGGTTGGTGGAACCCTGTACAAAATGTCGAGAACCATGTCGAAAAAGATGAAAGACCGCGAAAAAGAGAAAAAGGTTAAAAACCGTCGTAAAAAATCTAAATTCGCGTGACGAAGCGCGTTTTACGCGAAAATGCGAAAATGCATGTAATAACAGATTACTACCCCGGAACGAGATTCAGCTTGTTTCGGGGTTTTATCTGTCCGGTTTTTTGAGCGACAATCATAATGTAATCTTAAACGAACTATCGACGCAGGCTCTCTTGGTGTAAAATCAAACTGTTGTGATTAAATAGATCAAGAGGATATTAATTAAACATATATTGAACGAGTCAAGTATTCGACCCGAAATCGAGATGGCTGTGAGTGCAAGGAGGGGAATGGATGCGTCAGGTTGGATTCGACCGGCAAAAATATTTAATTGAACAAGGCCGCTACATCATGGAGCGGGTTAACAGATATGACAAACTATATCTAGAATTTGGTGGCAAGTTGATCGGCGATTTACATGCGATGAGGGTTCTTCCCGGATTTGACGCGAACGCTAAAATCAAGTTGCTGCACCAATTGAAAGATCAGGCGGAGATTATCATCTGTGTCTATGCGGATGATATCGAAAAAAGTAAAATCCGTTCAGACTATGGGACGACTTATGACCGTGAAGTGTTGCGCATGATCGATGATTTCCGCGCCTGGGAGCTGGAAGTCAACAGCGTCGTGTTCACAAGATACTCCGGTGAGTTCATGGTGGACACCTTTCGCACCAAGCTTGAGCGCCGCGGGATCCAAGTTTATATCCATCACGCCACCGATGGTTATCCGTTCGATGTGGACACGATCGTGAGCGAGAGAGGATATGGGAGAAATCCATATATCGAAACCAGTAAGCCGCTGGTCGTGGTTACCGCGCCCGGGCCGAGCAGTGGAAAGCTGGCCACCTGCCTGAGTCAACTGTATCATGAATTCCTGCGGGGGAAAAAGGCGGGTTATTCAAAATTCGAGACATTTCCGATTTGGAATTTACCCTTGAAACACCCGGTCAACATCGCCTATGAATCGGCAACCGCTGATTTGAAAGATGTCAACATGATCGACCCTTTTCATCTGGAATCTCATGGCACCAGCTCGATTAATTACAATCGGGACATCGAGGCGTTTCCGTTGCTGCGCCGGATTCTAACAAAAATCTCCGGTGATGAGATTCCCTTCAATTCTCCGACCGAGATGGGGGTCAACCGCGCAGGGTTTTGTATAACCGATGATGAGGTTGTGTGCGCCGCGGCAAATCAGGAAATCATTCGTCGCTTTTTCGCCGCATCGTGCGACTATAAAAAAGGCCTCACGACGGTGGAGACCTTTCAGAGGACCAAGCTGTTAATGGAAGAACTGCAATTGAAAGATGAGGATCGACCGGTCGTGCTGAAAGCGCGTGAGTACGCCAAAGTGTTGGAAGAACGTAGATTGATGGAAAATCCGGATCTGGATCTTGAGCGGATGGATCCGCTGGCCGTCGCCGCTCTCGAGCTGTCGGATGGGCGTCTGATTACCGGTAGGGGAAGTGAGTTGATGACAGCTACCGCCGCGGGGTTGTTGAACGCGTTGAAAGTGCTTGGCGGAATTAACGATCGCTTGCATCTGTTGTCGCCGGTTATTTTGGAACCGATGCAAAAACTGAAACAAGAGGTGCTCAAGCTGAATGATTGCGCGCTGGACACGACAGAAGTGCTGATGGCGCTGTCTATTTCGGCCGCGACCAACACGATGGCTGATCTTGCGCTGCAACAATTGAGGGAATTGAAAAGCTGTCAGGCACATGTCACGGTTATGCTGAGCCATTCGGAAAAAGAGGCATATCGCAGACTGGGCATCGATACCAGCACAGATCCGGTGTTCGCGACAAACAACCTGTACTATGACACCTGAACGCGCCAATGAGGACGCTCTACGAGCGTCCTCATTGGGCTTGTGGTCAGCGGTATTTTTTGGGATTAGATGTAAATGCTTATCTCTGTGAGCGCGACCTGGATTGATTAATCGACCGGAATTTCGAAGATCGCCTTGTGTGTCTCTCTGTCGGTGTCGCGCTCCTCAAAATAAATTTTGATCGTTTCACTTTTGTTGTCCAATCCATAGCACACCTTGGCGTCGCTGGTCACTCCGATCGGCGTTTCCTTGGGCCTGACTTTTCCGGTCGCCGGATAGGTGTCGGCGAGCTTCCCCGAGCCGTCCACAACATGTTCCGGGACGATGTATAAGTCCATAATGGACCCTTCATAGCCCAGGTTTTCGTATGTGTAGGAGATATAGACGACCTCCTCAGGTGTTTTATCACTGTAGGAATTCCGATCGTCAGTCACCTCGGCTCCGGTGACCGTCAGCCTCCATTGACCGGAGACTTCCCATGTATCATTCAATGAGTAGATCTCTTTTTGCTCGGCGGCGCTGTCCGCGTCGCCATTCGCTTTAGTGCCTGTGGCTCCATCTGACGTGAGTGAGGTGGCGACTAACAGGTCGACTTGTTCCGATCGGGCCACGTCATATGTGGATGATGAGCTGACGACGCCGTCGGCATCAAAGAAATTAACAATAAAATGTGTGTACTGATGATCCAGGACATATTGGGCGATGTCCTTGTTCAGCGAGCCAATATTGGTTTGTTTCGAAAAGAACAAGATCAGGTACTTGTAATCACCGACCTGCGCCTCTGTCGCGCCGGCGTCCTTGAATTCTGCCTGAAGTCGTTCGTTGAAGGCGTCCAGCGAGGTCGTGTCAAGCTCTGGATTTGACTCTTCTTCCTGCTTTATCCGCGCCTGCGTGGTGGTGGTGTCTGTTTGTGTTTGTTGAATCTGATTTTGATTTTGCGCACCTTTGCAGCCGGTCAAAGCAATCGCGCAGCACAAGATGATGAAAAATTTTTTCATAAATCCCCCTTGTAAATTTTATTCGGCCGCCTGACGCGTCCGGACAAATTGTAGATGTTTTTCATCATACAACTAAAGGTGTCCAAAATATTGGACACCACTTTCCGAGTTGGCCAAGAACTAAATTGAAATGCGGACAACAAAAAGATGCGTGATCTCATGATCCGCATCTTTGAAGGGGTTGGAGCCCTCAACCGGAGTTGAACCGGTGACCTCATCCTTACCAAGGATGCGCTCTACCAACTGAGCTATGAGGGCGGGTTGTGATGATTGGAGCGGGTGAAGGGAATCGAACCCTCGTGGTCAGCTTGGGAAGCTGAAGTTCTGCCATTGAACTACACCCGCGGGGAGTCCTCGCACATCGCGCACGAACGATTATAACGGAGCGAAAATAAAAATGCAACAGCCAGGGGATCCGCCCCCGGCTATTCCTGGATTGTCTTCCACTCGCTGTCCAGCACGGCGTAAATATACATGTCGCGCCAGCCACCATCGCGAAACACATGCTCGCGCATTTGCCCCTCACGTTTAAATCCCAATTTTTCGAAAAGTCGTATCGACGGCTCGTTACCTTCGATAATTCGGGCGAAGACACGGTGCATCCCCATTTGGTCGAAGCAGTAGTCGATCAACAGCCGCAGCGCCTCGGGCGCGTAGCCCTTTCCACGCTCTTTCAGGTCAGAAATGCCGATGCCGATCTCGGTATGTCGATTGGACCAGCTGACGCCATCCAAGTTGACCAGGCCTTTTACCTGGTTGGTCACATGATGGACAATGGAAAACAAAAAATATGTATTCTCGTCATGCCAGTCTTTGAGCATCTCACTCAACTGAGCTTCGGAATATGGCCGAACCAGAGTTGGAAGATAAAATTGTAAGACATCAAGTTCGTCAAACAAAGGAGAAACATAGGGAATGTCAGCTTCCTCGAACATCCTCAGTTTCAGCCGTTCGCCTTGCAGCGGGCGGGATATGGGGAGCCTGTTGAGTGAGTCCTCTCGATTCGAAAACATGTGGAGCGTTCCTTTCGTCTGAATCAATCTTATTTGACAGTCTACCGCTTATTATATATTGTTGCCAACAACCAACCACCGCAGCGGCCGATACCAAGGTGGGACAATTCACGATAAAAAAACGGAACTCCTGGCCGCTATCCCTAGACCAAGAGCTCCGATTTGCATAAATAGCGATGCTATTGTTGCTAAAACAAAGGTGCGGGATCAATCCCAGTATTTTTCGACGTGAGCCTTGGTGACTTCGGCCGCGATGCGGACGTTTTCTTCCTGGCTCAGTTCATAGTAATCCGGACGGAAAACTTCAATTGTGCAGACATCGCCTTCAAAGCCAATTTTCTTGAAGGTGTCCGCGTAGCGTTTATGATCCAGGCAACCACGCTCGTCACCCGGCCAGAGACGGACTGCGTCGGTGTTGTAGGAAGCGCCGCAAGGCATGTCTTCCATGTCGTTCAAGTGCCATACGAAAATCTTTTTGCCATCGGCTTTTTCCAAAGATTCCCAGCAGGATCCCATGGCGTGGAAGTGATACTGATCCAAGGTCACGCCGACCAGCGGATGATCGACTTCCTCGACGATCGCATAGGCGTCTTCGAAGCGGTTGATGCTCATCGAAGGAGCGCCGCAAAACTCGATTGACAGTTTGATGTTGTGCGGTTCGACCTTTTTGAGCATTTGCTTGATCACTTCGACAGCGTCTTTGCGGATTTCGGGGATGGTCGCCGGCACTTCGAGCTCAAAGCTCGGCACAACAACGATCATCTGGCAGTCAAGAATCAGACAGCGACGGATGATCTCATCCAGCTCGGCCATGACGGCGTCTTTTTCTTCTTGTGTCTGCTTCATATTGAAGAAAATGAGCGCATTATACGAGAGCATTTTCAGCTTGTGGTTTTTGAACCACTCGCCCAGGTCTTCCAGAGTGTACTTGCCCGCCTCGAGATCACGGTTCAGGCATTCTGACTGAATGTCGATGAAATCAAATCCGTGTTTTTCACAATACTCAAGGTCTTTCATTACCGAGTGATCTTTGCAGTAGCGATTGCATCCTTCGTTGAATCCAATTTTCATGCTTTTTCCTCCTTCTTGGGCGTTCGTGAAATCGAGCGCCGCCGTGCTGAAGCGTTTCGGTCGGACAGATTTGTTGTGTTCTCAGTGCGGATGAATTAGATATAATCATGTTAACATAGGAAGGACAAAATGATTAATTGATATCATGCAACCTGAGGAGTGAGCCAAATGATTCCGTACTATGATTTGACGCCCGGAGGCGGTTCAGAGCTTGTGGTCAGCGTGTTCAGCACGATGCAGTCGGTTGAGTCTCATCGCCATGAATTCCAGGAGTTTGTGTTGATCACAAAGGGCTCATGCATTCATCGCTACAACAATATCTCCAGGCCGCTCATTCCGGGCGACGTTTTTTTGATACCGCCTCACCAAGAACACGCGTATATTGTGGAAACACCGGTCAGCATGTACAACTGCCAATTTTTTCCCGAGTTGATAGCAGACCGGTGGGACGATCAGTTCGGGGACATGTTGAACAAACTTGCGGATGAATCCGATCAGGAGCCGGGTTATTCCGCCGATTTGAATCATCAACACATCATTCATCTGTCTGTCACCGAGGCGAAAGAGGTTCGCAGGATGTTGGACCAAATTCAACTCGAGCAACAAAATCAACTTTATGGCTTTCGCCGGGTCAAAGAAGGTTATTTAAATCTGATCTTGATCACAATCGCCCGAGCTCACATGAATCAAGGGGCGGAGGGCCAAAAAGACTTTGCGTCGGGAAGTGGTTTGGTCCGCCATGCGCAACAATATATTGAAGAGCATCTGAGCGAGCCGATCCGTTTTTCAGACTATGCGGACAGCCAAAACGTCAGCGCCGGTTATTTTCGTTCTATTTTCAAAAACGCCACCGGCCTATCTCCGGTCGATTACCTGAATCGGCTACGAATTATCACCGCCATCGAATTGTTTAAAGACGAGGAGCTGGCTATTTCCGATGTCGCCGAAAAGGTTGGCATCCTGGACGCGAATTATTTTTCACGCCTTTTTCGCAAGATCATCGGTTACTCGCCCAGCGAATTTCGCAAGCGTTCGGGAAATCACAATGAATGAGGAATTGATGATCGAGTGAGTCTGACTTGCGTTTCCAATTGATCTGAGATCATTATAGCGAGCGCATCTCGGCAAGCGTTAGAAAAATCGGACCCAAATATAGCACAAAACACATCTTCACTGTAGTTTAAAATAATCAGGCAATTTACATTATTAGATTAGGTCGAAATAGGAGGTTGTTGTGAAAAAAGAAATAAATTTGCCGGATCCCGGCCTGTATATCCGCCCGGTCGCCCATATTCGCACCGATTTCGCAGAGAAATTTGGCATTCCCAGGCAAAGTGGAGTGGTACCGGAGCTGAAGGCGGTGGTTGAGTTTGAGCCGGCGTTTCGCGATCCTGATGTTGTTCGTGGGCTGGAGGAGTTTTCACACATCTGGCTGATTTGGATTTTTTCAGCGAACCTTCAACATGATTGGTCGGCGACCGTGCGCCCGCCGCGCTTGGGAGGCAACGAACGAAAAGGAGTGTTCGCGACCCGATCCCCGTTTCGTCCCAACCCGCTGGGATTGTCTTCGGTGAAGCTTGACTCGATCGTGATCGATGAAAAGCGGGGTCCGTTGCTTTATGTTTCCGGCGTAGATTTGATGGATCGCACACCAATCGTAGATATCAAACCTTATATTCCCGTCGGGGACTGCCATGTGGATGCCGCGCAGGGCTTTACACGTCACAATTCAAATCATTTGCTGCAAATTCAATTTCCGCAAGAGTTGTTGACGATGGTTCCGGAAGATAAACGGACAGCGCTGTTCGGTGTCCTCAAACAAGATCCACGTCCGGCCTATCAGGACGACGCCGACCGTGAGTATGGTATTGCCTTCGCCGGTCTGAACGTTCGCTTCAAGGTCTCAGATCAGGTGCTGGCCGTCACCTCTGTCACACCGTTGTGAGCGATCACGGTCATACTTCTTTTATCCTGTTCAATTATTCTCTTAAAATTAATCATATTAAATTAGTAAGATATATTTGAATTAAATTGATTGATTAGCCTTATTAAACGTATATAATGGGGTAAGTTAAAAGAATATTATTCATATTGAAATACTGGGAATAAGGAGTCGGATCGATGTATATCACGACAAAAGGCCGGTACGGCGTACAGGCGTTGACAGATCTTGCCATGTATTCACGGGACAAGCCGGTTTCGATAACAAAAATCGCCCGTCGCCAGAAGCTGTCGGCAAACTATTTGGAGCAATTGTTCGCTTTGTTGAAAAAAAGTGATCTCGTCAAAAGTATCCGCGGCGCGGGAGGCGGTTACGTGCTTTCACGATCGGCGGATGAGATCAGCATGTTGGAGGTTTTGCGTGTGTTGGAAGGAGAGATTGAACTCTCTGAGGCGCTCCACCGACCGGAGGTGTCCGATGTCGCGTTCAACACCATGATTTCGTGCAATCAGGCGCTTTGGCTTCCCTTGGAAAAATCACTCAGAGAACTATTGGGACAAGTGACTTTGCAAGACCTTTGTGATGAGCTCAACCGACAAAACACGATCTCCAGTGATTACTACTACATATGATGGCGGGATGAGATGATTCATAGCCAATTTTGAAAGGAAACCAAAATGAGTAAAATTTATCGAGATGTTGCTGAATTGATTGGCGACACGCCGCTATATGAGGTATCTAATATTGAAAAGAATGATCGTTTGGCAGCGCGTGTTTTGGTCAAACTGGAGTCCTTCAATCCGGCGGGCAGTGTTAAAGACCGTATCGCGTTCGCCATGGTCGCCAAGGCGGAAGAGGATGGATTGATCAAACCGGGCGATACGATTATTGAGCCGACGAGTGGGAATACCGGTATCGGCCTCGCGGCGATAGCGGCTTCAAGGGGTTACCGGTCCATTTTCGTGATGCCGGAAAGCATGAGTGTGGAGCGTCGGAAGATCCTACAGGGATATGGCGCGCGAATTGTGTTGACTCCCGCTGATCAGGGGATGAAGGGAGCGATCGCGAAGGCGAATGAACTGAACAACGAGATCGAGGACTCGTTTATCCCCAGTCAGTTTGAAAACCTGGTCAATCCGCTCGCACATGAGCAGACGACCGGGCCGGAGATCTGGCGTGACACCGACGGCGAAGTCGCCGCCTTTGTCTCAGGAATCGGCACGGGCGGGACCGTCAGCGGAGTGTCTCATTATCTGAAACGACAAAATCAAAGCATTCATATTGTGGCGGTCGAACCGTCCGGTTCTCCCGTGCTGTCGGAAGGACATGGCGGTGCGCATAAAATCCAGGGCATCGGTGCGGGTTTCATTCCCAATACGTTGGACACCCAGTCTTATGATGAGGTGATCACGGTCGCGGATGATGACGCTTTGCGCACCTCGCGCAGAATGGCGCGGGAGGAGGGTGTGCTGGTCGGCATCTCCTCCGGAGCGGCTCTCTGGGCGGCGTTGGAACTTGCTAAAAGACCGGAGTTTAAGGATCAGACGATTGTCGCTCTTTTGCCCGACACCGGCGAGCGTTATTTGTCGACCGCCCTCTTTGAATTTGAATCCTGACTCAACTCTTTCGTTCGACAAAGTGGACGCCAACTCTTTTTTTGAGAACTCCGCAGATGATGTCCGCGGAGTTCTTGTTTTTCATCTTTAATTGAATCTGCTAGAATATGAAAAGATTTTTCGGAGGTCTGATTAATGGATGAAAATCTTAAAACCACAGAACTATTTGATTTAAGCCATACATTGGCGAAAGAGTACTTAAGTGAATTCGAGATGCCTTGGGACGCGATCCCGGGGATCGCGGACTGTATCAAAGCGATTGGCCGGACGTTGTCGCCGGACGAATTTGATCATCCGGCCGAAGATGTTTGGATCTCGAAACAGGCGACGGTGTTCGAGTCGGCGTATATTACCGGTCCTTGCATCATTCTCGCCGGCACCGAGGTTCGGCACTGTGCGTTCATTCGCGGATCCGCGTTGGTGGGAGAGAATTGTGTGGTCGGGAATTCAACCGAATTGAAAAACGTCATTTTGTTCAACAATGTTCAAGTGCCACATTTTAATTATGTAGGTGATTCCATTTTAGGATATCGCTCACATATGGGAGCCGGCAGCATTACGTCCAATGTCAAGGCGGATCAGTCGGAAATCTGTGTGAATGGTGAATGTCCAAAAATTGAGACCGGACTCAAGAAAATGGGCGCCATAATTGGCGACGGGGTTGAGATTGGCAGCAATTCAGTCTTAAATCCGGGAACGATTATCGGGAAAAACAGTACGATCTACCCGCTGTCCATGGTTAGAGGAACTGTGCCGAAAAATGTGATTTACAAAACAAATGGGGAAACTGTGAAACGTCTGTAAATTTCACAACAATCAATTTTGTTTTCGATATAATAAACCATGCGATTGTGACGAGCGACTCGCAATTCTTTTACGATAATCAGAACGGAGATAGGCATGGCGGAAGAAAAAGATAAACAGATCGTGAATCCGGTGGAGGATGGCGGTTCCGCGTTGGAACAGGCGGAGCAATCACAGTCCTTGGAACAGCAGGATCACAAACATGAGTATAAGATTGAGTTTGCTCATCTAATTAATCGCAATCCGGAATATGTCTGCAAAAAGTGCGGGGCTAAATTGCGACCGGTGATGGGCATTCGCATTGTTGAAAAGATCGCCTTTTATGTCATGTTGGCGATTATTTTGTTTTCCACCGATCTTGGCAAAAGCACCACGGATCAGCCACAGTCAAACACTACCCTGATCTGGTTGGCGAAAATTGTCGGTGGCTTATTGTTTTATTTTGTTGTGCGATTGATCTTGGCCCGATTTGGCCACGTCGAACCGATCCCCGAGCCAATTGCCGTCAAAGTCGAATTGACGGAGGAACAAAAAGCCGAGAAGATTGCGCAAGAAGAGGAGCTCAACAAGCGGCAAGAAGAAATTTCCGCGGAAAAACAGGCGCTTGTCGATCTGTACAAACAATATGAAACGGATCGTCCGGAAGAAGACGTGTCGGCGCCGTCCGAAACACACATCGAAGAAGACACCGGTCCGGTCTGTGAACACAAATTGAAACAGACCTGGAAAAACTATATTCCCGGGAAGCAGACGTTCACATGCTTAAATTGCGAAAGCAAGCTGAAACTGACCAAGAAGCAAAGCAATGTCATCAACATAGTCGCGCTTGTGGCTTTCTTTGCTCTGTTGCTCAAAGATACGCTGGACTTGTCGATTTCGTTTGGTGAATACAGTCTGAAAGTTTTGCTGGTGTTGGTTATCATGGGCGTCACACAGGCCATTGTGATCAATGTGTATCCGCTCAGGGGGGAAGACGAGGAACCATGAAGAACAATGCCGGAGGCTGAGTGGGGTTGTCGTCGTTTGATTGAACTGATCACTTTCATGTTTTATCATACTTGTGGTATTCAATAAGAAAGATGGATTGGCGCGGGCCAATCCATCTTTCTCGATTATAGAGTTAAATCTAAATGAGCGTCACAATTCCTCAAGAGACTTGAGCCAAAGTTCGCTGTCAGCGTCGGAAGGCATGCGCCAATCGGTCCGGGGGGACAGACTGACGCTGCCCACCTTCGGACCATCCGGCATGGCTGAGCGCTTGAACTGCTGGTTGAAAAAGCGCCGGTAATACGCGCGCAACCATTTCAAAATCGTTTCATCATCATAATATGTTCGCTCGACCGCGCCCGGTTTGGGCGGAACGGAAAACGCCCGGGACGCGAGGGCGTAAATCTTTTGCGGTGTATATCCGTATTTCAAGCTGTTGAAGATAAAAAAATCATGCAATTCGTACGGGCCTGTGCTGGACTCGGTGTGTTGCGAGATTTCTCCCTTTTCATCGGGCGGCAGCAGCTCGGGACTGATGGGTGTATCCAGGATGTCCATCAACAGCCGCGCGGTACGTGGATTTGATTCGTTCTCCGCGACATAGTTCACGATATGGCGGATCAATGTTTTGGGAACGGAGCCATTTAAGCCGTACATGCTCATTTGATCTCCATTGTATGTGCACCAACCAAGAGCCAGTTCGCTGAGATCACCGGTCCCAATTACCAGTCCGTTCAGCTGGTTCGCGATGTCCATCAGGATCTGGGTGCGTTCTCTGGCTTGACTATTTTCGTACGTGATGTCTTTTTTGCCTATGTCGTGACCAATATCAATGAAATGTTGTCGCACCGCGGACGAGATGGAGATTTCGCGAATGGTGACACCCAGCTCTTGCATTAAGTTGAGCGCGTTCGTATAGGTTCGGTCGGTTGTGCCAAAACCGGGCATGGTCACGCCGATGATTTCCTCCATCGGCCACTGATTGATACGATAGGCCTCTCTTGTGGCGAGCAACGCGAGTGTGGAATCCAATCCACCGGAGACGCCAATCACACTTTTAGTGCTATGGATATGTCGGAGGCGCCGAGACAGCCCGTGAGCTTGGATGGCAAGCACTTCGGCACATTGTCGATCGCGATCGTCCTTTTGTGTTTGGATGAATGGATGGGGATCAATTTCGCGCAAAGAGATAAGTGAACGGCGTGGCTCGGCTGTCTCGCCTGCCTGAATGACAGGCAAACGGGGCCCGTCAGACCATTCTTGAGCGAAACCGGAATTTTGTCGGCGTTGATTGGATAAAAGGTCGGTGTCCACGACAGCCAGGGTCAACTCGTCCGAGTCTTTCGCAAATGGTTTTCGTTCAGCTAACACGTCGCCATTTTCGGCAATCAAAGAATGACCGCCATACACCATGTCCGTTGTTGACTCGTCCGAGCCCGCCCCCGCGTACAGATAGGCGCAGTCGAGACGCGCGCTCTGTTGGCTGACCAGCTCGCGGCGATAGTTTGACTTTCCGACCAACTCACCTTCGGCGGACAGGTTGACGATCAGCTGCGCCCCTTCCAGCGCCAAACGATTGCTGATGGGGGCGGGGCCCCACAGATCTTCGCCGACCTCGGCTCCGACCACAATGGTCTCCGCGCCATTTGAAAGCTCGATCAAGGTTTGACCAAATGGCACAGGCCGCTCGTCGATTTGCGTAAACGCCGGATCAACTTGGTTAATCGCCGTGCCTGACGTGAACCAGCGCCGTTCATAGCGCTCTTGTGTGTTTGGTATATATGTTTTTGGGATCAATGCCAAGACCTGTCCATCCTTGATCGCCGCCGCACAGTTGAACACATGCTCACGATAGAGGACAGGCAGACCGACAAAGATGAGCATCCCCGGCCAGTCAGCCGATCGTTTCGCCAGACTGACGCAATTTTGCCACGCGGAGCGCAACAGTTGTCGCTGAAAAAAAAGATCCCCACATGTTGATCCGGTTAGTGAAAGTTCCGGAAAGACCAGAATGGTGACGTCCTTGTCGAAGGCGTTTTGCGCGAGCGACTCAATATGAAGTCGGTTCGCGTTGGGATTCGCGATCCGGATGCGCGAAACGGCGGTGCCGACCAAAACATATCCAAATTGTTTCATATGGATTCTCCTCAATGCTCAGATGATCCTATTATACGCTACCTCAACTTTGTATTGTAATATGAGCAAATGATGAAAATCGTGAACACGTCTTTGTCGTTATATGATAATATAATGGTTGATTCTTGAGCGAAAAACGATAATTCTAATTACAGTCTATGTTTTCCCAAGGAGGACCCATCTTGAAACATAAACGATTAAATGCCATTGTGGACTATCTAAAAACACATAATCAGGCGACGATCCGTGAATTGGCGGAACGATTCGAGGTCTCCGAAATCACCATTCGGCGTGACCTGACGATCCTGGATGAAAATGGTGTGATAAATAAGGTATACGGCGGAGCGGTTTACAATTTTGATAAAATTCATCAAAAATTGGAGATCCCGATATCCAAGCGGCAGGCAGAAAACATCAGCGCGAAACAAAAGATAGGCGAATTGTCCGCCACGCTGGTGGAAGATGGCGACACAATATTTGTCGACACCGGCTCGACGGTCTACCGTATGATTCCCCATCTACAGCGATTCAACAATCTGACCATTGTGACAAATAGTTTGGACGGTCTGCTTGCCGGCTCCACATTGTCCGGCATCAGATTGCTAACCGTGGGCGGTGTGTTTCAACCGGACACGCATTCATTCGCAGGCAGCTATAGTGAGTACGCGCTGGATCGATATAGCTTCAACAAGTCATTCATCTCGGCCGTTTCGGTCTCTCCCGAAAGAGGGGTGTCGAACAACAACATCTATGACACGGCCATCAAACGGACCGCTATTAAAAACAGTCAAAAGTCATATTTAGTGGTGGACGGCAGCAAATTCTCACAGGACGCGTTTAATAATTTCGCGGCATTGAATGAATTTAGCGGCCTGGTGACTGATGTCGACCCGGGTGATAAGATCGAGGAATATTGCAAGGCGCAAAACATGCTGCTTATGTACGAGAATGAATAGGATGGGTTGGTGTGACCTGCTCAACAAGGGTTGGCGTGGTCTGCCCATCCACGCCATTCCGTGAGCAAGGTGACCACATCGTCACGCGATTCAATCTCAACCGCTCGTCGTCTCAATTCGACCGCACCGGGCGTTCCTTTGGTATACCAGATTAAAGTCTTGCGAAACTCCGGCAGGGCGACGCGTTCGCCGCGCGCCCGGATCAAACCGTCCAAATGTTCCAAGATCACCGGACTCATCTCCGCGACGCCCGGTTTTGTGGAACGACCTTCGATCAGGTTGCGAAACAGCCAGGGATTGCCCTGCGCGGCCCGTCCGATCATGACCCCCTGTGCTCCGGTCTGACGAAACGCCGCGTTCATGCTGTCCGGATCTTTGATGTCGCCATTCGCGATCACCGGCACCGGTGATGAGCGGGAATTGGATCGCAGGCCGGCCGCCTTGGCGGCCAGCACAACTTCGCGGATGCAACTCCAATCCGCCTGCCCGCCATACATCATCGAGGCGGTGCGCCCATGCACTGTCAGCATGTCCGCGCCCGCGTCCAACATCCGTTTTGCGAACTCGGCGGCGCTGTTGTCACCGTTTGCGAAACCTTTGCGAAACTTGACGGTCAATGGTTTGCCCACACTATGTAGGAGATCAGCGCTGACACGTGCGATCCTCGCCGCAGTTTCAGGTGTTTTCATCAGCCCCGCCCCCGCCCCGGTCTTGGTGACTTTCGGAACCGGACACCCCATATTGATGTCGACTCCGGCGCATTGACTCAGCAACGGATGATCCAATATGGTATTGCAGGCGGCGACGAAATCATCCGGATCAAAACCAAACAATTGAATGAATACGGGATTTTCCTTTGGATCGATCTCAATGTAACGAATATTTTTGCGATTGATCCCTCCATAGCGGATGCCTCTGGCGCTGACCAGCTCTGTCACCGTGGCGCCTGCTCCAAATCGACGACAGATTTGGCGATAACAAAGCTCGGAGGCGCCCGCCATGGGCGCGAGAAAAAGATTGTTATCGGTGGTCAGCAAGTCATCGCCCAATGTCAACGGTCGAATAGGTGACAAAGTTGGTTCGGGCCGTGCCGCTTGGTCGGTTTCAAGTGTCATCCGTTTACCTCGCTCAAGATCGTGGAGTTTTTGCCTAAAGTTTTTGCCTAAAATGATAATACTTTATCCCAAGGATGATAATGTAGAGAATTCAAATCCGCAAATATTTGCAAACAAAGCGTCACATTCGTATAATGAATGTCGTTTAATAAATGTCAACGATTTATGTAGTGACACGCTCCAGTGGCCTAATGGATAAGGCATCAGTTTCCGGAGCTGAGGATATGGGTTCAATTCCTATCTGGAGCGCCATGCGAAACGTCGGAATCATAGTGATCCCGACGTTTTTTGTCTCATAATATGATCCTGATTGACCTTGCGTTTAATTTCGCGCGGCGTCTTTTTATCAATATCAATAATTTGTCCGGATAACCGGACAGCTTGACGGGGATTGCACCGGGTGCGTTCAAAATATAATGATATCGATTCAAAAATAGGCAGGTTGATTGAAGTCATTGGGTTCCGGAATCTTGGTTTTCCACTCGTTCAACATGAACTTTTAACAAAAACACAAAACGGATGAAAAAGTTTCTGTGGAAATTGTACTAAATGCATAGTAGAATAATGAATGACGTTCCAAAAAACCTTCATCGGTGATTGGACGATTTCAACCAAGATTGGGGGAACGGAATATGAAAAATTATCCCGCATCGCAGATTCGGAATGTGGCCATCCTCGGTCACAGCGGATCCGGAAAGACATCACTCGCTGAGTCGATTCTTTTTAACTGTGGCACGATTGATCGACTGGGAAAAACCAGTGATGGGACAGCGACATTGGATTTTGATCCTGAGGAACAGCGCCGTCACATCAGCATCAACACTTCGGTCGCCAGCTGTGTCTATGAGGATGTTATTTTCAACATCATCGACACGCCGGGTGACTTTGACTTTATGGGCGAGGTTATGCAGGGACTGCGCGTCGCGGACACCGCGGTCGTCAACCTGAGCGCCAGATCCGGTGTGTCCGTGGGCGCGGAGAAATCCGTTCGCTTCATTGAGACACAAGGCATCCCTTATGCGTTTTTTGTAAATAAAATGGATGATGAATTTGCCGACTTCACCAAAGTCATGGCGGAAATTCGCACGCTTGTCGGACGCAGCGCGACCGCGCTCCAAGTGCCGATCCTTGAAAATGGGAAATTCGTCGGTTTCGTCGACGTTGTCGAATTGTGTGGGTATCGTTTCACGGGCAAGGACAAACCGGAGCGCTGTGACATTCCCGAAGACATTCGCGACAACGTTGTTTTCCTGTATGACGCCATTATCGAACAAGTCGCGGAAACAGACGACGAACTGCTTGAGAAATATTTCGCAGAGGAGCCGTTGACCACGGCTGAGATTCGTGAGGGCCTGATCAAGGGCATTCGCGGCAATCACATCATTCCGGTTTTTCTGGGATCCTCCATGGAAAATAAGGGTATTCGTTTCCTAATGGACAATATCCGTTACTATATGCCGCCTTCTTCGGAGCATAAGGCGATCAATGGAATCACCACCGATGGCGCGCCGATCGAGTTGCTCCCGGATGAGAATGGTCCGTTGGCGGCGGTCGTGTTCAAGACCATCGCGGATCCGTTTGTTGGACGCATCAGCTTGCTGCGCGTCTATTCAGGCAAACTCAAGAGTGGCTCCACGGTCTATAATTTTGATCGCGAAAAAGAGGAGCGGGTGTCCGGCCTCAGCACCGTGGTCGGAAAGAAACATACAAACTGTGATTATATCGGCCCCGGTGATATCGGCGCGATTACCAAGTTGAATGACACCCAGACCGGTGACACCCTCTCAAACAAAGAGACGCCGATCCGTCTGTCGCGCATCGTCTTCCCCGAGCCGGCGCTTTCAATGGCGATTAAGCCGGTCGTCTCAGGCGAGGAGGACAAGATCGTCGCCGGCCTGAACAAACTGATGGAAGAAGATCCAACGTTCAAACTCCGCAATGACCAGGAGACAAAAGAGCTTGTCCTTTCCGGCCTTGGTGAGATGCAGCTCGATGTGTTGAAATCAAAGCTGAGAAACAAGTACAAGGTTGAAGCGGTGTTGGAGACCGCCAAGGTTCCCTATCGCGAGACCATTCGCAAAAAAGTCAAGGTACAGGGAAAATACAAGAAACAATCCGGCGGTCACGGCCAATATGGTGATGTCTGGATCGAATTTGAACCGACAGATTCTCAAGAACTGGTGTTTGAGGAGAATGTTTTTGGCGGTTCGGTCCCGAGAGCGTATTTCCCCGCGGTCGAAAAAGGCTTGCTTGAAGCGGTGAACGAAGGTGTGTTGGCGAGATTCCCGGTTGTCGGCCTCAAGGCCACGCTGGTCGATGGATCGTACCACGATGTTGACTCTTCGGAAATGGCGTTTAAGTCCGCTGCCCGTCTGGCGTACCGCAATGGCATACCGACAGCCAACCCGATCCTGCTTGAGCCGATCAGCCTGGTGACCATCCATTGTCCCGACGACAACATGGGAGACATCATGGGTGACTTGAGCCAGCGCCGTGGACGCATCAACGGCATTGAGCATAAAGGCAGTATGAGCGTGATCGAGGCTGAGGTTCCACTTGCGGAAATGGGACGATATGCGACCGATCTGCGCGCCATGACGCAGGGCAGAGGCTGGTACACAATCGAGTTCGCCCGCTACGAACCGGCCCCACAGCCAATAGCGGATAAGGTCATAGCAAACCGACAAAAAGAATTGGAAGATGCCAAATAATTTAATTCATTAAGGATTGATTGAATTCAAACACGACATGCACCCCAAATCGCGCCACTTTCTTCTTGCTTTGAAATTTCGGGCATAAAGAGAGTGAGGCGAATGGAAGGTGCATGTTGTTTTTTGAAATGAATGATGATTGTCCGAGGCTCGCCGTCATAATCTTTGGTGATGGCGCGAATGGCGTGGAGATCGCCGCGGACCGGAGGAGATATGATGACAGACCAGCAAGCGGTGGGAACACTCCATGAACGGATACTGATGGGAGGAGCTGATCTTCATATGCACTCAACCATTTCGGACGGCACTTCGCCGCCCGACCGGTTGGCGGACGAAGTGTGCGCGGCCGGCCTGGTGACTGTCTCATTGACCGATCACGATAGTCTGGCAGGCACTTCAATTATGAACCAACGGCTGCGAGAACTGTCCGTGAACGGCGTCAAAACGCCCCTCCTGATTCCCGGCATTGAGCTGAGCGTCGAAGGTTATCAAAGAGAACTACATCTTTTGGCGTATTATCCCTATGCTGAGGAGACCAAATTGCAGCCTTATATCGACCGACAATTGAAGAGTCGCCGGCGGCGAAACGCACAGTTATGTGCGAAGTTGGGGCACCTGGGATACGAAATCACCCCGGCCGAGCTAAGGATGGAAGCGAAAGATGGAAATGCCGGCCGCCCGCACGCGGCTCGGATTCTCGTGCGCAAAGGATATTTCACCTCCGTTCAGCAGGCCTTTGATCAATTGCTGGCGGATGATCAGGCGGGCTACGTCCCGAGGCATAATCCGTCGTTGATGGAGGCGCTCGAAGAAATCAAGCGCACCGGCGGAGTATCGGTGCTGGCGCATCCCGCAAACTACGGCTGGCTGCGTTGTCCGGACACACTTTTGTGGAGGCTAAGTGAAATGAAAGAACAAGGTCTCGCCGGTGTCGAGACCATTCATGGCGAAACAAGTCTGAAAGACAGCGCCATCATCGCAGAAGCCGCGGACAAGCTGGGCTTGCTGAAGACAGTTGGCAGCGATTACCATGGCGAGAATAAAATCAATGTGCGGCTGCTCAATGGAACACAGGATTTTTCCCGCTATTTGGGTTAGGACCAAACATTAACGGCATATTCAGCGCTCGGATTGTTCAACATCCATCCTTGTCGCGGGCTCATCCCGCTCGTCACTTTGCCCGCTTGAGTTTTCACTCGACTCGAACACGTCCGAGACAATATAGCGCGGGCGGTCTTTCACCTCATTATAAATACGCGCGATATAAGAGCCGATGAGGCCCAGGCTGATCATTATGCAGCCGCCGATCAAAAGATTGAGCAAGATCACAGTTGTGAAGCCCGATGCGGCTCGCCTCAGGATGTAATTCAGCAAGGTCTGAATGGCCAATATGATCGACGCGAAGATAAAGATGATGCCCATGAAGGTGATGATTTGCAGCGGTTTTGATGAAAACGAGGTGACGGCGTTTGAACTGAGACGGATCAAATTCCTTAGCCGCCATTTGCTTTCGCCCGCCGTCCGTTCGGCAACCACGAACTTTAACTCGGTGCGTCTGAATCCCAACCAGGCGGACAGTCCACGGAAAAATGTGGTTTTCTCATTTAAATCCTTCCACGCGTCCACAACTTTGCGATCCAAAAGTTTAAAATCGGACGCGTTTTGTAGATCATAGTCGGTGAGCCAATGGAATAATTTGTAAAATCGATTGGCCGCCCATCTCGAAAACGCACTTTCTTTTTGACGTTTTTCTTTTACACAATCAACGACCTCATACCCCTCGTCGCGCCACAATCGGACCATCTCGGGAATGTAGGAAGGAGGGTGCTGCAAGTCCCCATCCATCAGGATCGCGCAGTCACCTGTGACAAAGTCCAATCCGGCGCAAGTGGCGGCTTCTTTGCCAAAATTTCGTGAGAAATTGATGACTTTTAGATTGGGATAGTGCCGGGTGGCGCGGACCAGCAGCTCAAGCGTGCGGTCCTTGGAGCCGTCATTGATCAATATCAATTCAAAATCACAGTCCATGGAGAGCATGACACGCATGACTTCTTTTAGTGTATAAGGAATTTGTTTTTCTTCATTATAAAATGGGATGATTACAGATAATTTCATGAAATCCACCTTGACGAAATACAGAGCGTCAGCAGCCGAGCTTCATTGTTAACAACATTATAATCATACCGCAATCTCAAAAAATTCGCTTTCTTCTGAAGCGTCAATTGCCGGATCGGGTTATTACTTTGGAGAATCAGTATACAATATACAAGTGACTTTGCGAGCGATAGAGTCTCCCAACCGGGAAGCTGCCCGTGGGCGCGGGGTGATCTGTTAAAATTCTTGGTAACTAGTGATTCCAAGATCATGGATGTGTCGAAAGAAATCGAGGCGAGGCGGGCGGAAGAAGAGTCCCGCAAGGGCGTTTAATTGGGATTGCCGGTGAAAACCGCCAACACTGAAATGAGAGGTGACCTATGGCAGCACCCTGCTCCACAATCACACGCATGATCTTATCCTTATTCCCGGTCATTTTGACGGGGATCACTGTCATGCTCTTCGTCAAGCTTCCTATATTGGATCGTTTAAAGCGCCCCATGGACCGTGGCCTGATCCTGAGAGATGGAAAACGCCTATTTGGAGATCATAAGACTTGGAAGGGTTTTCTGGCATATCCATTCTTCGCGGCCATCTGGACGATCCTTCTTGGCTTTCTGGCCGCCGGCCTGCCTCGTGTGGAGGCTATGAATTATCTTTATGTCCGGCACGAGAACCGGCCGCTCTACAATCTATGCGTTGGCTTGCTGCTCGGCTTCGCTTACGCGCTCTTCGAATTGCCCAACAGTTTCATCAAACGCCGCCTCGCCATCGACGAGGGCAAGATGGCGACCGGCCCGCTGCGTCCCCTTTTTATCTTTATCGATCAAGCTGACTCGGTCATCGGCTGCGTCCTTGTCCTGGCTCTCGTATACCCGATGTCACCGACTTTCATCCTGGCTTATATCCTGCTTGGCGCGGGACTGCACATCTTGCTAAACTACCTCTTGGCACTTGTGGGCCTGCGCAAGGAGCGACGCTGATCAGAAAGGCACCGGCTTATGATACATCTCCTTAATTCATATAATACGCAGGCTCCCATGGAGCATAAAGACTACCTGGGAAAAAAAGCGATATCGCTTTATCGCCTCCTCTCGGCGGGGCTGAATGTACCTTCGGGCATTGTCCTGGATAATCGTATCTTCATGGCGGAGCTGGAGGCGGGCTGCCTGGCCACGGCGATCGACCGCGAGCTGGATAGACTGAATGAACAGACGATTCCGGCTGTCGCCGGCGCGATCGAACGACTCTGGTCTGATTATCATCTGTCTTCCGATGTGGTCGCTGAACTTTCCCCGGCGCTGGACCCGGGTAAGTCCTACGCGGTGCGCAGCAGCGCGTCTTTGGAAGATCTGGACGAGGCGAGCTTCGCGGGTCAGTACGACAGTGTGCTGCGACTTTCAGGTGTCACCGCCATCAGTGAAGGTATCAAGCTTTGCTACCGTTCCCTGTATAGTGAGCGCAGTCTTTCTTATTTATATGCTAAACAAGGCAAAGTTTCGGCGACAGATCTCAAGATGGCGATTATCGTTCAAGAGATGGTCGACGCCAAGGCCGGCGGCGTCCTCTTCACCGCGCATCCTCTATTGGGTCTCGATCGCGAAATGTTGGTTGAGCTCACCTCCGGAACAGGCGAGGCACTTGTCGGAGGTCAGGTCAAACCGGTCTCTTGTGCGCTGCCTTGGTTTGGCGCACCGCCGGCGGAGGCGCTGGAGCAGGTCGCGACACTTGGGCTGGACGATCGCGCGCTGCTTGATTTGCGCGCACAGGCGCTGGAAGCGGCGAAGACTTTCGGGTTTCCGCTCGATATAGAATTCGCGATTGATCAGACAGGGAGTGTCCATCTGCTTCAGGCCCGCGCGATTACGAGTATGCGCTATGACGGCATAGAGGGTCTCTGGACCACCGCCGATTTCAAGGACGGGGGCGTCAGCGCTCAAGTCTGCAGGCGCTATATGTGGAGCCTCTATGAATTTGCCTGGGAACATAGCTTGAAGCAGTTTCTGGTCGATGGAAAACTGTTGTCACCGGCCCCGAACGAGGATTACTCACGTATGTTCTTCGGTCGTCCTTACTGGAACCTCAACATCGCAAAACAGGCGATGAGGAAAGTGCCCGGTTACAAGGAGCGCAATTTCGACGCCGACTATGGAATCACTGGCCAATATGATGGTGACGGAGAGACGACACCGATCAATTTGAAGACGATTTTACGCTTTTTACCGACCGCGCTTGCCCAGCGTAAACTCCTGAAAGAGCGCGAGGCTAACGCCCGGCATATTCAAACTGAGCTATTGACCACGGTCGAAAGGTACCACGAACGACTCGATAAGCTAAGCGTCAATTCTGATCTCAAAGAGCTCGCCGACCTCTGGCTGACGATTCATTACGAAGGCTACCCTTTGATTGAGGGCAGCTACTTCCATCAGATTTTCCTCAACACGATCCATCAGACGCTCATCCGGGACACGCTGCTGAAACAGATGGACGAAAGCGACTATCTCGCGTTGTTGGGTGGACTGGAGGAAGTGTCTCACCTTCTCCCGTTCTATGATCTTTGGCGGATCAGTCGTAAGATTCGCCAAGACGCCACCCTCCTTGAGAGCTGTCAGGCGGCGTCAGTTGAGGAGCTAGCTGCCCTGTTGATGAAAAATTCCGAACAGGCTGAGATTGTCGCGGATTTCAAAGCGTGGTTCACCACTTATGGCTATCACTCAGCGAAAGAGCTGGATATCAGCGAACCCAATTACAGTGAGGCGCCCGAGCTGATTTTGTCCCAATTGCAAACCATGTTAAGCTGGGGCGACAAGTTGGGTCCGGAGGCTGATCGCGAAACCGCGCGCGCCGCCTACGACAAAGTTTATGAGAGGCTGGTTCGCCAACTTGGCCCGAGGAAGGCAAGGCGACTCGGAAGGAAGGTGAATCGCATGCGCGGCCTCCTGTGGTGGAGGGAGGAGTTTCGTGATCTATCGACTCGCTATTACGATCTCATCCGCCGCGCCGCCTTGCTACTCGCCAAGGAATTTTGCAGAATGGGTCTGTTGGCCGATGAGGACGAGATCTGGCAACTGAAGATTGAGGAGATCAGATCCGTCCTCCGAGGTGAGATGAGCCATCAGGAATTACACGAGACAATCCGCCGTGCGGATCTTTATTACCATGCGTACAGGCATTTTATGAGCGCGAACGAGCTGCCAAACGACACGACCGCCGGCTTGGCCAACGACAGCAAGCCGGGCGACTCGGATTTAGTTGACAAGGCGATAATCAAAGGTATTTCGGCGGGCGGTGGTCTGGCTCGGGGACCGGCCCGAGTGATCCGCTCGCTGGCCGAGATCGACCATATCCAAACCGGTGACATTCTTGTCACCCGCTTCACGGATACGGGGTGGACGGTGAAATTCGCTGTGCTGGCAGGTATTGTGACCGAGTATGGCGGCGTCCTAAGCCATGCCGCCATCGTCTCGCGTGAATACGGAATTCCCTGCGTTGTCGGTGCGACCGGAGCCATGGAGCAAGTCGCAGACGGAGCCGAAATTGTGCTGGACGCGGGCAGCGGCCGTGTCTGGCTGGCGGAGGACCGGGAAGAAGGGAAACACATGGGAGGAGGCGACTGATGATTCTAGGTTATTACAACAAGTCCGTCTGGCTGACGCTTGCCGGCACTGTTATCGCCGTCGGGGGCATCCTCGCCTCGGCGCGGGGGTGGATCAAGTGGGCGATCGCCGCCCTCATCGTGGTGGGCATCATTGATTTATTTGACGGTGTCGTCGCCAGACGGATCAAACGTACGGCGGACGAACAGACCTTTGGTGTGCAGCTGGACTCACTGGCGGATCTGCCGGCATTCGTCGCCTTGCCGATCTCGCTCGGCATTGCCCTTGGTCTGAACACGTGGTGGGCTTGGCCGCTCTACAGCTTTTACACCATCGCCGCGATCCAACGGCTCGGCTATTTCAACGTCACCGCCGACCCGGAGAATAGAGGTAGCCATTATCGAGGTTTGCCCGTCACCTATGCCGCTTTAATATTGAGTTGGGCCTGGCTCTTCTTGAGCTTCGTGCTTCCACAGCACATCATAGTCGGGATGGCCATCGTTTATCTCTTAACGGGCGTCGGCTTCGTTCTCGATCTGCCGGTCCGTAAGCCGAGTGGCGCCGCTTACGTTGTCTTCATTGTCTTGGCGTTGCTAACCGGCATTGCGCTCTATTTTATCTGACATTCTATAATAAGAAATATCAAGAGATATTTCGACAAGGAAGAGAAGATGGTAAGGAAGATGGAACAGATAATCAGACAGGCGATCGACCGCGAGAGCGGCGCTGTCATTCAGGAATCAGTCTATGGCGACCGCCAACTGCGCCTGCTCTACACGACGCCCTGGGGCGGCCTGTTGCGGACCGCTTATGTCACGAGGCCAATGTTTAGCGCACGATACGGCAAACGGATGCGTCGACCCTCCTCAATCCGTCTCATCCCTGACTTCATTGCCAAGAACAAGATCGACACGGCTGACTACAAGGATCGGGCGTGGACGTCATTCACTGACTTTTTTATCCGCGAGCCCAAGGCGGCCAAACGACCGTGGCCGAATGACTCCGCCCGGTTGGGCAGCCCGGCCGACGCAAGGCTTAGCGTGTACAAGATAGCAGATGACTCTCTTCTGTGGATCAAAGGCTTTTCCTATACCGTGGAGCAGCTGCTTGGAGAAAGGGAGGACGGCTTCGCGGGTGGCCTGGCTCTTGTTTTTCGTCTAACGGTGGCCGACATCCACCGCTACTACTATCCGGATAATTGTCTGATACAAAGACCCGTGAAGCGCATCCCCGGCAGGCTGCATACAGTTGGCCCCCATAGCGATGGACGCGTTCCCGTCCTCCGCGAGAACAGCCGAGTCGTGAATTATTTACGGACGGAGCAATTCGGATTGGTCGCTATGCTTGAGGTCGGCGCGCTCACCATCGGCAGCATTGTGAACCATCCGCGGGAAAAGGCCCAACGGGGCGCTGAAAAAGGTTGGTTTGAACCGGGCGGCTCAACTATCGTATTATTATTTGAACCGGGTCGCATCCTTGTGGATCGTGATATTCTGGATTGGTGTCAGGCGGGCTATGAGGTTCGTGTACTGATCGGCGAAGGCATCGCCACTAGGGTCGAGGCAACAAATGTTTAAACGCATTCGTATCTACTTTCAAGAGATGTACCCGCCGGTCTCAAGGCTTTTCGTCTCGCTGCTGATCTTCTTACAGGTCTATTTTCTGCTCCTTTTAAACTACGGGGTGAATCAGTTCACGATCGATCGTCGGGAGCTGATCGGAGTTATCACGATCTTTGTCTTTCTGTTGCTTTTGCGGATCGCGGATGACTTCAAAGACTACCGAACGGATCAGGTGAACTTCCCCGAGCGTTCCTTGCCGAGCGGCAAGGTCCACAAAAAAGATTTAATCCTTGTTATCTGTGTGTCGATCGGCATTGTGTTCGCTCTGAATTTACTCTACATGCACAATATCTTCTGGTTCCTTTTTCTCTTTACCTATGGAGCTTTGATGTCTGTCTGGTTCTTTCAACGCCATCGCATCCAGCCAAACCTGATTTTGGCGCTCGTCACGCATAATCCGGTGCAGTTTGTGCTGAACTTCTATGTCATCTCTTTTGTCGCGGAAAAGTACAATCTGCCTTTGCTGAGCTGGCAAAGCATTCTTGTATCTTTCACGATGTACTTCCCTGTCCTCTTCTGGGAAGTCTCGCGCAAGATCCGCGCGCCGGAGGAGGAGACACAGTACAACACCTATTCCAAGGTTATGGGTGTAGGCCGTTCTGTGCGCCTTGTCGTCATCGCGGTGCTGCTGGACTTCATCACGAACGTCATCTTGCTCTGGCGAATCAACCTGCCCTTTGCTTTGCTGTTGCTCGTCAACACAACGTATCAGATAATCCGCAGCATCCAATTTGTCCGCTCGCCCGGCCGCCTCGATTACGGCAAAATGATGGAAGGCTATATCTATCGGACCGAGGTCTCTGTGGTTTTAGGTATCGCCACGCATCTGATATATCTGCAGGTGAGCGCATGACGATGTTCAAGAGCGGCAAGGCCGCAAACTTGGCTCGCCTGCGGGAGAATGGTTTCTCGGTTCCGCCATTTTTTGTCGTGCCGGCCAACGATGTCGCGGCCGCGGCCGCGCATGGACCTGAGGGCTTTGAGCGCTTGGCGGAGCGGCTGCGTCAAGAACGACAGGAATTCTTCCTGTCGCATCCGTTGGTCGCGGTCCGTTCCTCCGCGTCTGATGAGGACAGATTTCGCTCCAGCATGGCCGGCCTCTACCGCAGCAAGCTGAACGTCAGCGTGGACATGCTCGGTCCGACATTCTCTTGGTGTCTGGAGGCTCAAGACAGTCCGGCTCTCATCTCTTATCGTCAGCGTCGCCATCGCGAGCGGCCGAATGGCTCGAGCCGCACGGTGGAACAAAGTGAAGAGAGTGTTCAACTCGATTTGATTGTGCAGGCGATGGTGACAGACCTCGCACACGCCGCGATCCTTTTCACCGCAAATCCGGATGGCCTGTTAAACGAGCGGGTTCTCGTGGTCGGAGAAGGGCACGGAGACAAACTGGTCAGCGATCAGATCCCGTCCATCAGTTATTATCGCCACGCGACGGAAGATAAGGGTTACCTGCAAAACCCCGGGCGACTCGATCTGCTGCCGTCAGAGGTGCTGCGGGCGATTTGGACGCTGGCGGATCGGCTGGAAGCGGTGTTTGGACCCGCTCTTGACTTGGAGTTGGCGATCGACAAAGATCAGCGGATCTGGCTTTTGCAAATGCGCCCTTTAAGTAATATGGATGCTGAGGCGGTAACGAAGCCCCGAACCATTCTTGACAACAGCAACATTGTCGAAAGCTATCCGGGGCTGACCTTACCCCTATCGACCGACTTCTACCATCGCGCGTATGAGGCGGTTTTCTCAGGTTTAATCCGCCGTTTGCACCCCGGACCGAAGGCCAAACAGGCGGAACAGCTGGCGCGGATTACGGGGAGCATGGTCTATTCATGGAACGGAAGAGCATACTACCAGTTGCAAAACTGGCTCAAATTACTCAGACAACTTCCATTCAGCGACCGTTTGATTCCCATTTGGAGAGAGATGATGGGTGTTCAGGAGATCACACCGCCCGATCAGAAATCACTTATCTCCAGGACCGCTAAACTGGGCATGGTCCGGCGTCTGCTGATTTCTTTTAAACGTGTCGAGCGCCACTATCAAACCTTGACGGAAGATGTCGCCACGATCGAAACCGAGTTTAGGCGTTTAGAGTCAGAAGCTTTCGTTCCCGAGCTTTATGAAACCTTCTTTACCCGCCTGGGCGACACGGTCCTCAAACACTGGGACATCACATTGATTAATGATTTGCAGGCGATGATCGCAAGTAAACGCTTGCAAAAACAAGCCGCCGGGCAAGGAATGACGGATCCCAACGAGCTACTTGCGGGCATCAGCGCTCTCGCAAGTATGAAACCTGTACTTAGCATTCAGGCGATTCATAAAAAATTAAACGATGATGAGCTGGACCTGACGAGACGGGCAGCCCGGGATGAATCCCTTGCCCGGAGCATTCTCGCCGGCAGGCATCCGGCCCTGCAAGATCAGCGGGCAAAGTCGCTTACCGAGGCGATGTGTGAACACATCCGCCTCTACGGTGACAGAGGCATTGAGGAACTCAAGCTTGAAAGCAAGACTCAACGTAGTGACGCAAGGCTTTTTTTTGCGGCGTTGTCGGCCGCCGAGTCAATGAATTTGCCGGAAACGTCCTCCGCTCAACCGGAGCGACCGCGGCGACAGGCATTGGCCGCGATCATGAGGCGGGAAGAGTCCCGTCTTTTGCGCACCCGGGTCTATGGCATGGCGCGTCAAGTGTTCTCGCGCTTGGGCATAACCCTTTGTGAGCAAGATCGTCTTGATGACAAAGCGGATGTATTCTATCTTCTGATCGATGAGGTCTTCCGGGCATTCAGGGATGAGACGGATCTGCGTCTCATCGTCCACGAGCGAAAATTGGCCTATGCCGCCTATCAAAACCTGCCGGCCTACAGTCGCTTGTGCTTTCTCGATCAGCCTTTCTCGAAGCAGACGGCTCAATACAAGGCACTGGCTGAAACAAACACATTACAAAACAAATGGTGGGGCACCCCCTGCTCGGCCGGTATCGTGCGAGCGGAGGTGACTGTCATTGATGACGCGGCCGGCGCTACCGACATCAAGGGAAGAATTCTCGTAACCAAAAACACAGATCCCGGTTGGGTCTACCTTCTGATTCAAGCGGCCGGTGTTATCGCCGAACGAGGCTCCATCCTATCTCACACGGCGATTATCTCCAGAGAACTTGGTTTACCCTCCATTGTCGGTGTCGACGGCATCAGCACGGCGCTCAAGACGGGGGATCTGATCGAAATGGACGGCAGCAGCGGCAAGCTGCAGATGTTAAGGAGGGCGAAGACTTGAAACAAGAATTATCTGTTCGTCCGGTCAACAGCCGGGCGCTCGCGAAACTATTCACGCGCCTGCCACAGGTGATCGCCAAACAGGGCCGAAGGGAGAAACAAAACTCGGACGCGAAGACGGAAATGGCGCTGCTTACAGGCGGACATCCCCTCTCAGGCGGCATGGAAATTCAAGCTTATCTATTGTTGAACGCAAGTGAGGCGGATGACAAGAAGATTCGCTTGTCGGATTGTCTCGCGCGGGTCGCGCTCATCTTGCCCAAATCCTCGGACGAGGCTTATTTTGGTTTCTTCGCCGCACGCGGCGAGATAGATCAGATCGGCAGACTGCTTGATCCGTTGGAGCGGACGGCGCGCGCGCTGGGACGCACACGGATCATTGGCCCTGTCGATGGCAGCTTTTGGCTCTCCTATCGTTTCAAGATCGACGCATTTGACCGGCCGGTCTACTTTGGTGAACCGCGCAACCCCGCCCGCTATCCGGCACTTTTTGAGGCGGCCGGCTATCGGCAAGCCGTACGTTATCGCTCCAATTTCTATCCTCCGGGGTCGCTCGTGACAAACCGCATGGAACTTCGCCTGCGTCGATTTCGTGAGCTCGGGTATAAGATTCACGCCCCTCGGCGTGGTGAGCAAAAGGAACTCATCAAAAAGCTGCATCGCTTAATAACTGAGCTCTACTCCGGATTTCCGACCTATCAACCAATTGACCTCGCGGGTTTCCGCAATATCTTTGCCGAGCTGGCTCTTGTCGCCGACTTCAGTTTAATTCGTGCCGCCTACAAGGACGGTGAACCTGTCGGCTTTCTAATCGCATTGCCGGACTATCAGGATCGTCTCGACCCACGACGATCCACGGTAACAAAGCTGGTCGCCATTTTACGCAAACGGAAGGTGAAACAGACGGTCTTACTCTATCTGGGCGCAAAAGACAGTGCGTTGGGATTGGGTTCGGCGCTGGTCAGTGATTTTTCACACACGGTGAAAGAGCGCGGTCTGGCCGTTGTCGCCGCTCTAATAGAGGGTGACAAAGTCACCGGTGGTTATGCGGCGAGCGAGATTCGTCAGACGCGTCATTACGCGCTGTTCGCCAAAGACTTGGAGAAAATACCATCGCCTCATTCAAATGATAGGTCCTGACATGGTATCGTGAACGTATACTGTAAACAGACCATGTTTTACCATTTGGGGAGAGGGCGATGTTGGAATTGATTAAAGACAGTCATACGGGAGAGGAGGATTTCACCATCCGAAACGTGCGAATTCTCTCGCCGGAAAATGGTTGGCGCATGCGACATGGAAATATCAGTGTGCGCGGGAGCGAAATCTCATCCGTTGGTCCGCGACTAGACCGTTCGGCCAGAGAATATGATGGCGGTGGAGCGGTCGTCATGCCCGGCTTGGTCAATGGTCATTGTCATGGCGACATGACGATTGTACGTGGCTTGGGTGACGACATGACCTTGCTCGAACAGAATATGATGTTCGCTGGACACAATTGGTTTCAGCGTTATTTAAGCGAGAATGATCGTTTTATCTCAAGACAGCTGACTTATAGTGAAGCCCTGCTGTCCGGCACCACGTTTTTCTGTGAAAACATGTACTGGAGTCTGGGGCGTCGCGCGATCGATGCAATGGAGGAGAGTGGAATCAGCGGGGCGTTGGCCGAGGACCTTCGCCCGGATTTTCGCCACAGTGACAATCTGCATAGTCCGGATTGGATAAAATCTTTCGCGGCCGAATGCCGTTCGCGCGGTATCCTGCCATTGGCCGGCGGCATATCCGAAGAAGATTTCTCCTATAAAAACTTAAAGCGATTTCACGACCTGGCGGGTGAGGCCGATCTGCGCGAAACCAGACATTTTTCGGAAACGACCTGGCGGGTCAATTTGATCAAAGAACGCTTTGGTGTCACGCCAACAGAGATGTTGGATCATGCGGGCTTGTTGCGCGATCAACGAATCCGGCAAATTCTTTCACACGGTGTTTGGCTAAGCGAGAGAGACATCGCTCTTTTGAAAGAAAGCCACTCGGGGATTGTCAACACTCCGATCAGCGAGGTGAAAATTGGTGATGGAATGGCTCCGTTGGCTGAGTTGCTCGAGGCGGGTGTGGATGTCGGACTGGGCACGGATGGAGCGTTGTGGAACAATCGAAACGATCTGTTTCGGGAGATGCGGATGGCGGCGCTGCTCAGCTCGCTGCGTTTGGGACCCGGCTCACTCGTCGCGGAACAGGCGCTGGACATGGGCACCATCGGAGGCGCGCGGGTGTTTGGGGTAGATGGCGAGATTGGCAGCTTGGAGCCGGGTAAGCGCGCCGACTTTATTGTGCTGGACATCAATCAGCCCCATTTCGTACCCTTAATGGAAGAATATGGGTTGGACAACTTGGCGTCGCTCATTGTGTACAATGCGTCCGGACAAGATGTGACCGATGTGTTTGTGCGCGGAAAGCGGATTGTCCGCGATCGACGGTTGACCACACTGGATTTGAACGCTTTGATGAGTGAGGTGGGCAAACGCTCGAGTTCCTTGGCGAAACAGTTGCGACAAGTTGGAAATCAAAATTAAACTGTTTCAACTACGACAACATTATTCTAGGAGGTTTACAGATGACCATTGATTCAACCAATATCGCGTCGGCGCCCCGCGCCACGAATGAAGGGGTCTATCATTTGCAGCTGAAAAAAGGAGACGTGCCGGGATATGTGTTGTTGCCCGGCGCGCCCGAACGTACAGAGCTAATGGCGAAAGATTGGGATAACGTTCGAGCAGTGGCGTATCATCGTGAATACAAAACAATGGTCGGAACCTATCAGGATCAGCCCGTCGCGGCGGTCTCCACCGGTATTGGGGCCGCGAGTTCCGAGATTTGCGTTCATGAGTTAAACACACTCGGCGTGCATACCTGTATCCGGGTGGGCAGCACCGGGAGCATTGTCCCCGAATTCGATCTGGGCGACTTGATTATTGTGGTCGCCGCGATGCGTAAGGACGGCACTTCAGACACCTATATTGACGGAGCGTACCCCGCTGTTGCGGATTTTCGTGTGGTGGACGCCTTACGCCAAGCGTGTGAGAATCTTGGCTTTCGCTATGGCTTTGGTATTTCCTACACGACCGGTTCCTTTTATCTTGGCCAGGCGAGACCACTTCGCGCGGACGGATCCGGTTATTGGCCTTCATCCATGAATCATTTGCTGGATGATTTAAAAAATACCGGTGTGACCAATATCGAGATGGAAGCCGCCGGCCAGTTTGTTGTGGGAAGTTTGCACGGAATGAGGATGGGCGCGATCATGTCGGTTTTTGCGAATCGTGTGACAAATCGCTGGGGAGATGACGGTGGTGAGGCCCGATCCTGCCTGGCGGCGTCCGAGGCGTTGAAAATTTTGGCGGCACAGGATCAACAGCCGCAAAGCGCTCTTTGCATCCGTTCGGGTTATGAACTGTTGGGTGACAAGAAACAACCATAGAGAAAGAGTGGAATAATATGGCGATTATCATATCCGGAGAGAAACAATTATTGCATTTTCTAGGCACGGAAGACGAGGCAGCGCGTCTCAATTTTCGAGAATTCTGTAAACGTCATTCGATTCGACCGATCGAGGCGTCAGCCGCAGACCTGCGCACCAAGATATCCACGCTGTTGGTCCTGGCGGAAACTGTATTTGAGGCCGACTCAAAAGATGCTGAGGATGAACCCGAGTTCGGTGACTTTGAGCAGAAGAACACGGAGTTGTTTTTGCTGTCCGGGTTTAATCCACAAGACCGTGATCAGTTATTGAAAGCGATGCAAGAAGAAGAACTGGGCAAGAACGCGTTGAAGGCGATGGCGACCAAACATAACATTCACTGGACGCTGGGGCACTTACTGCAAGATGTGAGCCGGGAGCATGAGATCGTCAGCGCCTATATGGAATTGCGGCAAACTTTGCATGTGACAGGCATCCTTATTGAGACGGTGGGGCTGCCGCCACAAGCGAAAGAAGAATTCGACGTGCGCTACGAGCGAGGTAAAAATATTATCGAGTCCGGAATGATGCCGGACGATCCGGAGTTGATGAGGCGGTTGACAAAGGAACTGAAAATTTTAATTACGATGGGCGAGGATAATTGAGTTTTTCCCACAGCGGGGAGAAATGATGCTCTTTCCGAGGGGGGAATGATAATTTTTGTTTAAAATGTCAATGAAATTAAGCAATTTATGTTTAAATGAACAAATATTCTCAAATACACTTTAATTGAATTGACCATTCTGTATAAAAGCCATATACTGTGTACAAGCTCCAGGGAATACCAAAGGATGTGAATCCACAGAGGTTAACCGCCACTATTAACTGAATTAACACAGCGTTAAAAAGTACTAGTGGGAGTGAATTGACAACGAGTGAACGAACAATAAGTTCTAAATGAGTTGTATATCGAACGATTAAATTCTGACAAGAAAAAATCGGCTTTGATAATTGAATTTGACCGCTCAGTTAATATATATAGCAATATGTATTATGAAAAGTATTGAAGGTGTTGCTGAACACCGGATAATGCAAAAAGAATTCATCAATTGCAGGTACAGATTAAAATCAAGTACAGGCATAAGGGATTCGGCGAATAATTGCGGATGCAAGTTGAAGGTTAAAAGAAGCATCGAGAGATGTGGAATCACAACATGAAGCAAGAAATTCGAATACATATTAAAATCTACTGATCAAATCTTTAACGCAAGGTTTAATCAAACGGAAACGAAGAATAAAGGTCATTCAATCTGAATTTCAAAGAATTGAGGAAAATCAAAACGGTTGGAATCAAATCTATGAAATAAAGAGGCTAAAGAAAGACAGATTTAGTTGGAGATTGTTAGAGAACGATTGAAGAAAACCAAACAGTCCGACAAAAGCTGATCTGAGTTTCAAAAGATTATTGAGGAAGATCAAACGATTGGAATCAAATCTTATAAAAAGAAAAAATGACACCGCATTCAGAAACAATGATAAACCGATGAAAGCGAAATCAGATTTTGAATGGATAGAAGCTAAAATTAATAGAACAATTACCGTAGGAAGGTAAAAGGTTGAGAGCGAAAGGTCAATTCAAGAAGTCAAAAACGATATCTAAATGAAAAGTCAGATTTATGAGTGAAGTATAAAAGATTCACGTCAGGTAAACTAAAATGGAAGTAGCAATGAGGGTTCGCTGGAGCCCTTTTTATTTTTAAATTGCGCACCAATTTCAAAGCCAACATGTCTTGCCGGTCCGCGAGCGTTATTTTATGACAATTAACGAAGTGCTGTGTGACAAGCGTTTCAATCATTCCAATTCTCAGGCAGCAAGACAATGTCTCTAAGAGAACGATGGTGCTCTTTAATGTCCAAGCCATATCCGATGACACGCCGGTAATCGATTTCAAACGCGCCATAAACGATGGGTACCGGAATTAAGAGTTGGTCGGGATTATATAACAGAGCGCATAATTGAATGGAAGCGGGCTTCATTGTTTCGATATACTCGATCATGAAATTGGCGGTCAGCCCGGTTCGCACCACTTCCTCCACGACCAGGACATCCTTGCCTTTCAGGTCCAGCCCGACGCCACGGGTTATTTTTAACATTCCCGTGTCTTTGCCGTTGATGATCGCTGAGCCGATCGCCATGAAGTCATAAGCCACATCTAAATCAATCGCTCTTGTCAAATCAGCCACAAAATATAACGATCCTTTGAGCATTGCCACGACGATCAGGCCGTTGTCCCGATCTTTATAATCCGCGGTTATTTGTTTTCCCAACTCTTGGACGCGGCGATCGATTTCCGCCTCTGAAAACAAAATGGTGTGTCCATGTTGATCCAATCGTTTATCTGTTGAATGATGTTTCATTATTTTGACTCTCCGGTTTCGCTGACGGGCGTGGTGATCGCCGTCAATTTATCTGCCTCAACAAGGCTTGTTGGAATGTGCTTACGAGGCTGGGGTGCCAATGTTTGCCGCTCCGTCACATCCAGCTCACTATGTTCGATGACCGCTTTATAGTCACGACGATAGACAATTTTAACATCAATGCCGTACCGCTCTTTCGCGAGGCGAGCCTTGCGGTTTTTCCGTGCAACATATTTTTGGTCCATGGTGGTTAATTCAAGATATAGGTCGAATTTTGGCAAATAAAAATCGGGGCGGAAAGCGGTAATCACATTTCCCGTTTCATCCCACTCCACCGGAAATGATTTCGGCTCATAGCGCCAATCGACTCGATACCGATCCAGCATCCGCGCGAATTCGATCTCTGAGCTATGCTTCAGATCCGGAAGATCATCCATGATGAATGTTTCCTGACTGTTCGGAGCGATCTTCAACAATTGCTCTCTGGCCTCGTAATCCGCGACAATCGCGACAATCGCGTCGATGCAGGCGTCCGGCGAGACGTGATCGGTGTTGAACACGGTGTGATATAAATATGAGTTATTTGAATCTTCTTTAAACAGCGTGGATACAAAACGTTGATATTTGCGATCCCAGTGCGCGATATATGATTCAGCGCCGTCCATTGCCATGTGATGGCGTTTGGCCAGGCGAGCCGCCCGTGTTGTGGATGAACCTTGGACGCGGATATGAATGCACCCGGTCTGATCGCGCAGAAAGTGGCAGCCGCCAATACCGATCAAAACCATCGATGTGGTCCGGGAGAGTCGGATTAATTCGTCTTGCAGATGATCTTTATAGGTTCGGTTGGGCGTGAATTCCTCAAAAAAATAGCGTGGACTTTCCGCGAGCATGCGCATGTCGTGGTTGGTCACGTGAGGTCGAAAAATTTCTTCCAACAATATCTCGCGCGTCATTAGCCGATAGCCCAGCCTCTGCGCGACTGTTTCAGCGATCGCCTCGCCATAGCTGCCGCTCAGACGGGACACTGTTATTACGGGCATTGCCACCTCCAGGAAAATGGTTAAAACGTTTAGAAATAGATAATCGGATTATTGTGATTATATCAATTGTATGCTGATGTTGTTGAAATCGGTGATCAAATTGGTTGGTTTGATCAGAAATGGCAAGCGATGAGGGTGTTTTGGTGTGAGTTGCTTTGTGTTTGATTGTATTATGGTAAAATAGTGAAAAATTTAGAATGGTTCATATTATGTTCCAAAACTGCCAAACAGAAAGTATTGGCGGAAACGGAGGAGATACACTTGATTTGCCCAAATTGCAAATATAATAACATTGATGATGGAAAGTTTTGCTCCAATTGTGGGAAGCCATTGCCGACCGCGCCGTCCGCGTTTTATTGCTCCAATTGTGGAAATAGAATGGCGGCGGATGAGAGTTATTGTAATGTGTGTGGCGCGCGAAATTCAGCGGTGGGCGACGATTCCGAATCTCGCTCAGCCACTCGGGTCTATTCACCATTGGGGGATGAATTTGACGCATACGCCTCCGAATCAGACATTTCACCGCGCCTGGACGCGGACGGATATGATGATTATCCTGCGGGCCCATCCTTGTCGCAGCAGGCAGACCATGATCCATATGACAGTTTCTCCGGAGATCAGTATGGTGGACAAAATTCGTTTGACCACTATGACCGGGGACATGAGGATTACGAGGACGATGGGGACTATGAGTATGATGATTACGATGATCCTTATGCAAGACGTCCAAGTCCCGGGATCGCGAAAACAATTTTGATCGTCGTGCTCGCCATTGTGGCGTTGATCGTCGTCATTGGTATCATCAGTATTATTTCCGGGTTTGTCAAAGATAGCAAGAGCCGGATAGAGATCAGCACACCGACCGAGTCCGTCACGATGGAAACGACGGTGACCACCACACAGACGCTGATGACCACGTCGGAAACGACCATGCCGACAACCGAACCATCGACCGAGCCGCCGACCACGACAACTGAGACGACAACAGTCGAAACGACCGAGCCTCCTGTGACAACCACGGTGGCGCCGGAAGGGACCACGCTTGTGGTACGAAACAGTCAGGGGTTTGTGGTCCGAAGCGGTCCGGGGACCTCATACGACCGGTTGGGTGTCGCGCACGCCGGTTCAACCCTGAGGATCGTTGGTGAAGTGCAGGGTGAGACAGCGCAAGGCTTCGGCAGTACTTGGTATCAGGTGGATTACAATGGGCAAACCGCCTACGTGATTAAAGACAGTGGCGGTGGTCAGGAAATCAGGTAAACAGAACAAAAGGCATCGGCTTGAGCCGATGCCTTTTTTGGGTACGCCTGACCGGAACCCGTGGATTGGTTTGCTTATTCTTGTGATTTGTCTTCACTTCCCCACTGTTCAGGTTGTGCCTGTTGTCCGTAGTCGGGTTGTTGTCCATAGTCCGGTTGGACATAAGGCTGTTGATCCGGTTGTTGTAGATACTCGGTCTGTTGTCCGTAATCCGGTTGGCCATAAGGTTGTTGACCCGGTTGCTGTCCATACTCGGTCTGTTGTCCGTAGTCCGGTTGGCCATAAGGTTGTTGACCCGGTTGCTGTCCATACCCCGTCTGTTGTCCGTAGTCCGGTTGGCCATAAGGTTGTTGACCCGGTTGCTGTCCATAATCGGGCTGTTGCCCATAGCCCGGTTGGCCATAAGATTGCTGACCCTGCGTTTGTGGATTGTAACCTTGATAATGGACGTTCGCGGGAATTGGCGCATTGGCCATTCTTCTGTTTAATATTCCGCCAATCATATACAGGACGGTAAATATTATGTAGATGCCGGAAAACCAGTTGATCGCCAAAAAGAATGACAAGAGCGCGAATACCGTCAATATAATGCCGATAACCATCGCTGAGGAGGTCCCGGTTTTTCCGCTAAAAATAAAGCCGACAATCGCGAAAATGATATTGTAAAGCGCGATGAGAAATAAAATGACGGCCACAACCGTAAACGCCGAACCCATGAAATAGCTCAGGTCACCGAGATCCCCCAACTCTTCCATATACTCACCGATAAATTCCAATGGCATCGCCAGCAACAGCACTCCGATCAGAGCCTGTAAAACGCCCACAAGCAGCACACCGATGCTTCCTATGATCAAAAGTGCTTTCCCTTTTGCCCGATTCATAATTTATCCCCCTTTCGCGAGATGAAGCCAACATAACAGCCTTTATTTTTTTTGTCCACTTAGAAGTAAGCTAATTATATCAAATTAAGTATTATAAAATTGTACCAATCGATTCATGCTGAAAAGTTAATCGATGGGCGATATAGGCAATTGATCATACGAGGTTTCAACCGACAGTTGCTCCGAGTCATGCTAAAATGAGTATCGTTGATCAATTGATTTTGTGGATGCTTGGAGCGGAGGATATGGATGATCGAGTCATTGGGTAATACACTGTCGTTGCACCAAATTGACCGCTTTTGGTGTGGTTGGGTGAGTAATGAATTTGTCACCTTGGCGGAAGGTGGTTTTGCCGATCGGATCATTGTGTCGGTCGTTTGGAGCATGGCGGCTCCAACTATTGATGAGAACGAAAGAAGGCGATTGATTTCCATTAGTCGCTCATTCTTAAATGATTACAAGGTAAATCGCATCTTGTTGGAAGATTATTTATTGACGGTTTCAACTGTGATCCATGGCGAAGAGGAAGCGACCGCGTTTGTTCGGGATGTGGCGGAAATTGTGAAAAAAGGAGATCATATAGATGGATATCACTGCGTGTTTTGCGGACAACCGTTGGCGTGGACCTCGCGCTCAGATTTGAGTTCCGAGACTGATCTGAGCGACAATCAAGAGTCTTTGCCAGAAAAATATGATGTCGAGGGCGATCAGCAGGTATTGATCCAGGGTGGAGTCAGCACGGGCTGTCGTCTGGTCCATCGCCGCTGTCATGAGCGTTACGAACGGCGGCTGATCTCATCCACCCGTCGAAACACCAGACAGAGCTTCGGTGAACACAACACGGTGTTGCCGTATGCGGAAAAAAACCGTAGCTATTACAAAGGGTTCTGGGGAGCTTTGTTGGGTGGGCTGTTGGCTTCGCTGCTGCTTTTGATCCATGAGGGATTGTTGTTTGTCGTGCCTTTCATCGGCGCCTTCCTGGCCCACCGTCTATATGAGAAATTCTCCGGCAAATGGGGAGAGCGACGCGCCTCGGTGACCAGTGCCGGGGCGGTGGTTGGAATGTTGCTTGGTATTTGGTTGAGTGGAATACCGTCTGCGGTCGCCATGGTGGGCATCAATCGACTGAACGGATTTGATCGGCTGCTGGCGACGTTGAAAGAAATGTGGTTGATATTTATATACACGTCGCGTAAAGACACAATCGGATTTATCTTTCGTGGCGCGCAGATCGCGGTCAGCAGTGTGTTGTTTTACAATCTTGGACGGGTGATGCCGGCGGCTTATCGGCGGGCACCGCTGACATATCAACGGATCGGCGACCCGATGCCGGCCGGTGAGACAAATCTAAGCCTCGTTTTTGATGATTCGCGGCGGATCAAAAATGGTGGACTCAAATGACTTTGCCTCTGCCATACGCTGATTTCAATTCACCTCGAATCCGACACCGCCGGTTGCGCATCTTTCACTGCGCTGATTTTCATCTTCGCACGATCCAAAAGAACATTGAGAATTCTCAACTCGATTTGTTTTCACCTTTGACCAATACAGTTGAGCTTTGTTTGCGTAAAAAAGTTGACCTTTTGCTGATCGCGGGTGATTTTTTGGAAAGCCAACACGCGACCTCGCAGACGGCGGAGCTGGCCATCGACGAGTTGGCGAGGCTTTCTCATATTCCGGTCTTACTGGTGACGGGAAATCACGATCCGCTCGAGCCTCATTCTTTGTATAACACGAAAGAGTGGGGAGAACATGTGATCATTGTGGGCAACACCGATGTGATTGAATTACCGGATTTGAATGTTCGGGTCTGGTGTACCGGATTTTCCAAACGCTTTCAGGACACCGGGAGATTATCTTGCCCGGGAATCTCACGCAGGAACCAACCTGAAGATGACTTTCTGGAGATCGGACTGGCCCATGCCGACGTTTCCGGTGGGGTGTCACGCTATAATCCGTTGACTCGGCGCGCCATCGCCTCCTCGGCGTTGGATTATTTGGCGCTGGGGCATATTCACCAACCGTCTGAAACCATTCTTTGGAGTGGGGATACTGCGTACGCGTATGCCGGCTGTCCAATGGGTCAAGGGTTTTCAGATCTCGGTCCGCGTGGGGGCTGGCTGGTGAACTTTTCCGGAGCCGGGTTTAGCGCGGATTACATCCCATTGTCAGACAGCATGTTTCTGGAACGCGATTTGGATATTTCCTTGCCGGAGCGACTGCCGGTCTGGCGGCCGGAACAACTGGTGTCTTTTATTCAAAGAAACTTGGAAGAGATGGACGGCCCGGGATATTTTAAACATCACTATCGTCTTACTTTAAGAGGAAATCTGCGTGGCCAGACGATTGATCCCGATGCGCTCGGCGGTTTGTTGACGGATGTTGTCCGTGAAGTTCGTTTGCAGGATGAAACGGGCAGGGACTTGCTCTTGTCCGATTTGGAAACGGAGAACTCCGTCCGCGGTGTATTTGTCCGTCAATTATTGGCCGACATGAAAGTGGCGCGGGCGGCGCAAGATCATGAATCGATCAAACGGCTCAGCGACATTCTTCACATTGGACTGAGCGCGTTTGATGGTGAGGTGGTCTGATTGCGTATTGAACGGATTGAAGTGCGACGATTCGGATGTCTGCGCGAGCTTTTAATCGAACATCCAGGACCGATGACCTTGATATTCGGAGAGAATGGTTCGGGAAAGAGCACATTGATGACGTTTATCTATTCCATTCTTTACGGATTGGGACCCGCGGGCCGCTCAGCGGAGACAAATACCCGGTTGCACTATATGCCATGGGGCGAAAATGAGATGGGTGGCAGCCTGGATATCAGACATGGCGATCACACATTGCGAATAGAACGCGGCTTTGGCGGAAAAAAGAGTGAAGATTGGTGTCGTGTCTGGATTCTCGAGACCGGAGAGCGGTTGTTTTTACGAAACCCGGATCAGCCGGGGCGTGAGATTTTAGACATCGCTCCGCAAGTTTTTTTGAATACCGTGTTTATTCCATCAGGGAAGACGCGCCCGAACATGGATAGGGATCGGAAGGGCGAGATTGAAAGTGCGTTGCTGGGCGAGGTCGCAATTTCAGCGACGGACAGTCAAACCATCACGGTTCGCCAGGTACTGGACCTTTTGCGTGGTCAGGCGGCCGAGCTGCGTTCGCCTTCGGGAACAAAGGGTTTGTTGCCTGAAATCGAGAAAAAAATAGCTGAGTTGGAGTTGAACTGGTCGCAAGTATTGGAAGCTGAGAGACGAATCGCGCTGATTCAGCGGGAACTACAAGAAACCATGGAACGGCAGGCCGAGGCGAGACGATCGATGATCGCTCTTGAACAGCGACTGGAGGGCGCTCAGCTGATCCGGCGTTTGTCGGAAATCCGCTTGTCGCTGTCAGACCTGCTTGATCAACATCCGCGGGGATCACCTGCATTGAACGATCCCGCGCCCATGGGCGATTCTTTTCCATATGGCAGATTGAGTGTGGGACTGTTATTTGTCATGTTGGGAGTGCTCGGAGGTTACTTTATTCATCCGGGAATTTACGCGTTGTCAGGTTTGGGTCTGGCGCTGTTGATCGGAGCCTTTGGCGGCAGGTTCAAAAGACGAAATCTCGCTGTCGAACCATCAAACACGAATGGCCGGGGTGACCGGTTGGAAGATTCTTACGATGATCTGTTGGAACAAATTCGAGTCTGGCGAGAACAATCCGGCATCAGTCCGGACGATCCCGATTTGAGCCCGGCGCATTATCACAGGCTGTGTGAGCAAGCGGACGCCCGCCGTCGGCAGGCAGACAAGCTCAGAGGTCGGGTTGATTATCTGTCAGGGCAGTTGGAAGCTTTGCGAACCGGCGAAGTCGACGCCGCGCAGCTGGAGGCGCAAGTGGCGCGAGAGCGCCGCCGCAGGCAGGCGTTGCTGGAACGCTATGATTATCTGGAACAAACGATGGACAGGGTCAGACAGGCTGCCGATGAGTTTCGTGAGAACACAAACCCTCGTTTGATCGCCCGGCTCAGACACTGGTTGCCGATCTTCACCGGCGGAACCGTGATTGACGGACGGGTTGACGCGGACCTTCTGTTGCGTGTCACCTTGGATCAGCCCGGGACACCATCTTTTGTGGAAGAAGGGCATCTTAGCGCGGGCACCGCGCAACAGGCGCACCTAGCTTTACGCATGGCGCTGATCGAGTCCTTGTCTGCCGCGCAACCACTTCCTTTGCTGTTGGACGCGCCATTTGGAGGTTGGGACGATAAGCGGTTGACACTGACGCTGGAGGCTTTGCTCAACTTTGCCGAAAACACTGAAAGACAGCTGCTGATCTTTAGTGAATCGGCAAGGTTGGCCAACTGGTGTTCTGGACAAACATCCTCGATTGAGGTTATTATTTTATGAGTGATGTCCGGTCTGTCAAAGGCATGGAGTCAATGGGTTCCGCCCTCAGACAAACGGGACAATCGATGATCGTGGACCGGTCGGGTAAAAGACGACATTCAAAACAGACAATTGGGGAGATGAGCATGTTGACGGGAAAAGAATTGGAAAAGAAAAATGCGGGTTACAAGGCGGCGGAATATATCAAAGATGGCATGATTCTGGGTCTTGGAACCGGCTCCACCGCGTACTATGCTATCATTCGTGCGGGCGAGCTGGTGAAAGAGGGCTATCTACTGAAGGCGGTCGCCACTTCCAAACAAACGGCTGAGATCGCAGCTGAGAACGGTGTCGAGATTTTGGATATTGACGACGTGGACCACATTGACCTGGCGATAGATGGGGTTGACGAGATCGATCATGCGTTCAACGCGATCAAAGGCGGTGGTGGCGCGCTGTTCCGCGAAAAAATCGTGGCCACGCTGGCAAAGGAAGTCATTTGGATCATGGACGAGAAAAAACCGGTCGAGGCGATCGGCGATTTCGCGCTACCGGTGGAGATCCTGGTTTACGGCAGCCGTCACATCTTGAATCAATTGGCGGAGCTTGAATTGAAACCGGTTTTGAGAATGCGCGATGGTCAGCCATTTGTGACCGACAACGGCAACTACATCGCGGATCTTCAGCTTTCGGCTCCGATGGATATCGCATCGGTTAAAGAGAAGCTCGCGAGTGTGGTGGGCGTGTTGGAAACCGGTCTGTTTCTTAATATGTGCGATCGCTGTTGCATCGGCACGCAGGATGGAGCGAAGGTAGTCGAAAATCCAAACAAGGCCTGAACGACGCCATTGCCGTTATAAAAAGGGAGGGTCACCCTCCCTTCACTTTTTTAGGGAGAAATCACATGGGATCAGAGTCCGCGGTCAGCAGATTGTCTGTGAAAAAAGAAATGACGATACAAGCGATCAAAGCGTTTTGGCATAATTATGATGATTTGAAGATGGAAGGCGTCGCCTTGACGATTTGCGAGGCCATCGCAGATGAGCTGCCCGAGGCGTTTGAAAAATACGGTGAAGGTTTGCTGGCTCATGCCTCAAGCCTGATCGCCGGAAATTGTAATTTTTGGCTGGATTATGATCCGGACCTATTCGCCGCCATGCAAGAACTCGAAAGTCGCTTAAGTGAGGATGGTGTGCGCTATGAGCAGCTTCAGAAACCGCTCTACGACAGATTGGAGACATATCCATGGAACCGGCGCTGGTTGGCCAGGAGTTTTCCGCCGGACGTCGACCTGCGAGATGAATTCGCCGATTCTCTGTTGCGGATTGGCAGTGAGCTGGATGAGCAAACTTTGCAAGAACGATTGATGAAGTTTTACGGTTCACGGCAAAACGCGAGGATTCACGCTCTGGATCGATATATGCGCGGCATGCAGTTTCAAAAACCATATATCGAGTGGCTGATGAAAGAAGAGCGTGAACAATCGGATTTAAAGCTTGATGAGGAGGGGAGCGGTGGGCGAACCGCGGCGGAACTGCTGAGTTGGGTGCCGGATTTCAGCGCGGTGCGTGCGGCCGCCCCGAATGACGATTTCGAGTTTTTACCGGTTGGTACCGGTGTGAATGAGGAAATGGCGGCCAAAACAACCGGAATTGAAGGTTTGGCGATCACCAGACAGCTGGCGTCCGTCGACAGCGGCGCGATGTTTCGCGCTCATATGGAGCAAAACCCTTTTTTACTGACCGGATCCTTTAAGCCGGGCTTAACGGATATTCTACGCGACCTGCCGCTTCCCGAGCTTCAGGCGTTCGCGCGCCGGCATCAGCTGACCGGGACGGAAAAACTTGTAACTCATGACGACTGGGTTCAAGTGTTGGAACACGAGATACCCGAATGTTTCGAACGCGATTTATATTATTTTGACAGCGAAAAATATAATCTAATGATCCGGTTGTCCACGTTGAATGGAGAGCTGCGCAATATTTCCGACTATGCGGAGTTGGAAACGTTGCTGCAGAGCGGATATCTATTTGGTTATCGTCGACATGGCGGTGTGCGTGTGTTTTTGCCTCCGGAGCTGGTTAAAATCGTGGCTCAACATTCGATTGAGAAACGAATCATGGACTTTTCAGGAAATGTGAGATTGTGGATGTTGCTTAAATTGATGAGCAATGTGTATGGTGTTTTCACCATTGAGGAATATGAACATGAGGCGCTGAATATTTTTGTCAAGTTTTTCGAAGATCGCTCGCCGGCTGAAATTCGTGGGAAACTTTTGGAGGCGATGCGGGTATATGGGGATGGTGAACACTTCCTTTATGAAGAGTCATTTATGCGCCATCGAGATCTTTCGCTGACCGCCGCCAAAACCCTGTGGGACCGGGGAGAAGATCTCAAGCGTGAGTTTCGGCCGATTGACGCCCATATCATGAACACCTATGCGGAGACGGTTTATGATCCCGAAAATCGTCTTTATCAAAACATGGTAAAATCCATTCAGGGAGCGTTATCGCCGCAGACCGCACATTTGGAAGCGGATATTATATATATGATCACGACCGCGGTGGTGGCGGACGTCTCACCCGAATCGATTCTGGACGAGGTCAGGACATATGGTGTGCGTCTCGACAGCCGGCGGTCGGCTGATGATTTGCTTCGTGCTTTGATCGATTTCACCAACCACACTCCTCTCTGGAGTCTGCGTGGATATTCACCGGTCGAACTGGCTGAGGATCACAGTTCTTTGAGTAATTAGCTTTGACATCACAAACCTTCGGAACACGGACACTTGACTGAACGAATCTTCATTATCATTCACTTGCCCTTTGTGTTCGGAAATAGAAATTGGAGCGTTTAAATGAGCGGTGATTTTGAAAGTCAACACATAGTGGAAGGGCCCGTTTTGCAAATCGTGACTGTGACCGATCCGATGTGCGTGTGGTGCTGGGGATCCTACCCGCTGTTGCGGACCTTGGGTTGGCGCTATGGTGACTCGATACAGCTGGATGATTGGATGGGCGGCATGGTGCCCGACATCCGTGAGACGATGGAGCCTCGCAAAGGCCTGGAGGGGCTGGGGCGGATAGAGGCCTTGAATCAAACGCTGGCATACTACTGGGAGAGATCGGTTAAAAAACATGGCATGCCGGTGAACGCCGCGAAATTCGCGTTGTTCGACGAGGACAATCCGTCGGGATGGCCGATTTGTGAGGCGGTTGGCGCCGCCGGTCTGCAGGGAGATTTGCAAGGCCAACGCATGAATCGAAGATTGCGTGAAGGCATTTATCTATACGGCGAAAAAGTGAACCGCCTGTCCGTGCAGATTGAACTGGCGGAACAGTGCGGATTGGACATCGGCGCTTTTGTCATGGCGATGAAAGACGGCTCGGCCGGCCGCGTCTTTCGCAATGATGTGCAGAACGCGATCGATTTCAATGTCCAGGTATTTCCCACGTGGATCGTGCGCGACCGCGCTGAAAACACCACGGTGCTGGAAGGTGTCCAAACGTGGGACGCTCTGGTCGAGGTGATTGACAAGATGACCGACGGCCGGTTGGTGCGGAAAAAACCCATCGCCAATTCACAAGAAGTTTTACGTTTTTTGAGACGATATGGAAACGCCGCGGATGAGGAGCTTATTCAGGCCTTGGATTACGAACCCTCCGCGCTACAAGATGATTTGGCTGAAATGGAACGAAATAACCAAATTACAATTGAACGATTTGGTCAAAAAATGCTGATCAGCGAGGCATAGACCGGCCAAACTCAAAACCACCCGAATGCTGAATCCATAGCGGAGAGACAATGACAAACACCACTTCTGAACTTTGGTTGGACAGACCGATCCGTCTCCGACCGACTTTTCCGGATTTGGATCCGGCGATGGTCAGCGGCACTCTGCGCGCGACTTCGCGTCACGCCCCGGATGACACGATCGACGCTCAGGTTGAAAGGCAGTTATCCCGCCTGAAGCAGGTCGCCAAACCGGCCTGTGTCTATCGACTGATCGATCAAAGCGAGCCGGATCTTGATCTTTGTCCAACCGACATGGCGCTCGAGCGTCCGTCGACGGAGAGGTCGATCTTACTTTTCGCAATGACCATGGGCGCGGAGGTCGATCGGTTGATTCGGGCGGAAGAGATCATTCGGCTCGATCAGGCTGTTATTTTGGACCGCTGCGCTGTGCTTGGATTGAGTGTGCTTGTCGATCGGATTTGGGAAGAATTGGCAGAGCGCCTCAGCGCATCGGGCCTTTATTTATCTGACAGAAACTTTCCCGGTGATCCCGGGTTTCCACTTCGGGCACAGACGAAAATTTGTGATTTATTGAATTCCGGACGCGCCATCGGCTTGACGGTGAACTCAAAGTCTTTATTTCTCGAACCACTCAAATCGGTGACGATGCTCGCCCGGACGACCGGTCAAAGAGAAACAGGCTTTCGGATATCCATGTGTGAGACTTGCGGTCATAACAACGACTGCCCCTACAGGTCCGCTCAAAAACCCGAGGAAGGTAAAACCAATGAATAAATCAGCTGATCAGAATCTTCTTTTATCAAACAAGGTGACTTTGCTTGATGGAGCCATGGGCACCATGTTACAAGAGGCGGGGATTCGAATTGGTGAAATTCCCGAATCGCTGAACCTGACTCAGCCTCAGTTGATCTTGGACATTCATCAGCAATATCTAAACGCCGGCAGCAAAATCATATACGCCAACACGTTTGGCGCCAACACACTTAAACTCGCAGACACCCGGCTGGAGGTGGGCGAGGTGGTTGGTTCGGGAATTTCGCTGGCGAAGAAGGCTGTGCGGCGGTTTTTAAGCTCCATTTCCGAACAAGGGCGGACACTCGGGTATCGCCCGCTGGTCGCGCTTGACATGGGCCCTTTGGGAGAGCTTTTGCACCCAAATGGACAATTGGCCTTTGAATCGGCGGTTGAATATTTCGCCACAGTTGTCCGGGCGGGCGCGGAGGCGGGATGTGATTTAATCGTGATCGAAACGATGACCGATCCCTATGAGGCGAAAGCGGCCGTCATAGCGGCAAAAGAAAACAGTGATCTCCCTATTTTTCTGACGATGTCCTATGAAAAAGATGGACGAACCTTCACCGGAAGCACGCCGGCGGCCCAAGCCGCGCTGGCAAACGGTTTGGGTGTCGCCGCGACCGGAATCAATTGCTCGCTGGGTCCGGAGGAGATTATTCCGCTGATTCAAAACCTGAAACAGTATACCGATCTGCCGCTCATTGTGAAGGCGAATGCCGGTTTGCCCGATCCGGCGACCGGCGCCTATGATGTCGACGCAAACATGTTCGCGAACGCCGCCGAAAAGCTGGTCGATTCGGGAGTTACCTTTGTTGGAGGATGCTGCGGCACGAATCCGACCTATATCCAGACTTTGATGAGACGGCTGGGTGACCGGGAAGTTGTTCACTCGGCGGCCGGACCGTCGCATGTTTTGTGCTCATCATTTGGTCGAGTTGTGATTGGCGATCGTTTTTCGACGGTCGGCGAGCGAATCAACCCAACCGGCAAGCCCGAATTCAGACAGGCGATTTTAGATGGGGACATGGGTCATATCCAACGCTGCGCGTTGGAGCAGGAGGAGGCGGGCGCGGACATCTTGGATGTGAATGTGGGTGTGCCGGAGATCGACGAGGCGAATTTTTTGCGTGCGGCGATACCGCTGATTCAGAGTGTGTCCTCTTTGCCGCTGCAAATTGACAGCTCGGACGAGCGTGCGCTGGAAGCGGGTCTTCGGGTCTATAACGGAAAAGCGCTGGTCAATTCGGTCAATGGAAAACAAGAAGAGTTGGAGAAGATTTTGCCGATCGTCAAACGCTATGGTGCGGCGGTTGTCGGACTCACACTGGACGAACGCGGGATTCCCGACAGCGCGGATGAGAGGGTGGCGATCGCCCGCCGCATCATGGAGGCCTGTGATCGCATTGGAATTCCGCGGGAGGATCTTGTGATTGACTGTCTGGCGTTGACTGTCTCCGCCCAGGCCGAAGGCGCCTCGCAGACGCTGGAGGCGGTGCGCAAGGTCAGTGACGAGCTTGGATTGAAGACGATTCTGGGGATCAGCAATATTTCATTTGGCCTGCCAAATCGCGAACTGATCAACCGTACATTTTTGGCGATGGCCATGGATGCCGGTCTTAACCTTGCGATCGTCAATCCGAATGACAAGGACATGATGGACACGGTTGCCTGCTATCGCCTGCTGAGTGGGCAAGATGTCAGCGGAACGGATTTTATCGCTCGTTTCGCGAGGACGGCGATGGCTGAGAAAAGTGACCAATCTTTGCAGTCAGCCGATAGTCTCGAAAAAAATCTGACCGGCGCCGCTGAGGCGCGTGTCTTGCTGCGCGAAGCGGTGATCAAAGGACTACCGGGACAGGCGGAGGAGCAAACCGAGAACCTATCGTCCAAGATTGACATGATGGAGATTGTCAATGAGGTGTTGATTCCGGCGCTTGATTTTGTCGGGGAAGAATACGAGACGGGAAGGATATTTTTGCCACAGCTGATACAGTCCGCCCATGCCGCGCAAAAAGCCTTTGGAACCATTCGCTCAAAGATGCGGTCGACATCTCAGGAGGAGATGGACAAGGGCACGATCATCGTGGCGACGGTCGAGGGAGACGTCCACGACATCGGTAAAAATATCGTCAAGGTCATTTTGGAAAATTATGGTTATCGGGTTATCGACTTGGGAAAGAACGTCCCCGTTCAAACGGTCGTCGACAAGGCGATTGAGGAGAATGTCGGTTTAATTGGTCTGTCTGCGCTGATGACCACGACTTTACATAATATGGCGCACACCATCCACGCCTTGCGGGAGAGTGGGCACGATTGCAAAATCATGGCGGGCGGAGCGGTGTTGACAGCGGAGTACGCCGCCGAGATTGGCGCGGACTATTATGTTAAGGACGCCAAGGCGAGTGTGGATGCGGCCAAAGAGTATTTTGGTGCGAAGTCGTGAGGGGCGCATGTGATTCGCTTGGAAAGGTGTTTGCATGAACAATGATAATTTATTGACAATGTTGGAGCAGGGTGTGGTGCTGTCGGATGGGGCCATGGGGACCTATTTTCAGGCGCTGACCAATCGGGCCTCATCCAACTGCGAACGGGCGAACCTGGAGACACCGGAGATCATTCAACGGATTCATCGGGAATACCTGGACGCGGGCGCCCGCCTGCTGCGTACCAACACTTACGCGGCCACCGGTAGCTCTTTGGGGATGAACCCGGAGGGACAGCGCAAGGTGTTGATCGCGGGTTGGGAGAACGCTCAAGCCGCGGTCAGACAGTTTCGTGAGGATACCGGCAGCGTGGATCCAATCGCGGTAGGCGCGAATCTGGGCTCACTTTCCGAGTTCGTCAAAAATGAAGATTTGTCAGAATTGGATGGAATGATCGACATCTGGCTTTCTTTGGGTGCCCGAACCTTTGTTTTCGAGACGCTTGAAAGTGATTCCGCGATGCTCCGCGCGGCCGCGATGGTCCGCGGTAAAGCACCTGACGCGGTCATCATGGCGACCTTCGCCGTCCAACCGGAAGGCTTCACCGGTACAGGTATATCGATTCGTACATTGTTTGAAGAATTGGATCTGGCTTCCGAACCGGATGTGTTTGGTCTAAATTGTGTGTCCGGTCCCACTCATATGTTGAATTTGATTCAGTCGGTTCCGCCTCCACGCAAACCATTGGCTGTGTTGCCAAACGCGGGCTACCCCACCGTCATCAATCGAGAAATTTATTTTCCCAACACACCGGACTATTTCGCAGGACAGATTTCAAAAATCATCGAGGCGGGCGCCAGGCTGGTCGGTGGCTGTTGCGGAACCTCTCCCGGAGACATCCGGGCGGTTGGCGATCTTTTACAGAAACAGCAGAGAGAACGCGCGGTATCCGCCGCGTTTTCAGCAATTCCGCGAGATACACAAATGGTCCCGGACATCCGGATTCTATCAGACCGGCCAGCTGAGCGAAAGGCGGCGCACCCCGTTGAAATCGGGCAAGCGAAACAACTCGATCACTCGGATGAGGCTGCCGCCCCCGCCGGTTCGGGGAACCCATTGCTGGATAAATTCAATGCAGGTGAAACAGTCTTCGCGGTGGAGTATGACTCACCTGAAACCGCACATATTGAAGACTATTTGAAAGGGGCGCTGGCGATTGAGGCGGCGGGAGCGGACGCGATCACCATCGCGGACTGTCCGGTCGCACGTCCGCGCGTGGACAGCTCCTTGATGGCCTGCAAACTACGCAAGGTGTTGAAAAAGGCGGTTCCCGTTCCTCACCTGACCTGCCGTGATCGCAACCTGAACGCGACCAAAGCGCTGCTGTTGGGTCTCAGTGTCGAGGATGTGCGCAATATAATCATTGTGACAGGTGATCCGATCCCCCGTGCGGAGCGAGATGAGGTGAAGGCTGTTTTTAACTTTAACTCCGTCAACTTGGCGAAATTCATCACTAATTTAAACCGGGAGGTCTTCCCCAAACCGCTTTCAATCGCAGGCGCCTTCAACATCAACGCTCAATCCTTTGAGGCTGAGCTGAACAAGGCAAAACGAAAAATTGACAACGGCATCAGCGTGTTTTACACACAACCGGTATTGTCCGAACGGGCGGTGAGGCGGGTGGAGAAATTGCGGTCGGTGTTGCCACCTGAAATTAAAATCATGGGTGGTATTTTGCCGGTTGTCAGTTATCGCAACGCCCAGTACATGCAAAATGAATTGTCCGGAATTGTGTTGGAGCCGGAATTAATTGCTCGGTACGAAGGCTTGAATCGTGAACAAGGAGAAGAGGTGGCGCTGGAGGCCTCGGTCCAAGCGGCTGAGGCGATCGCTGACAACGTGTCGGGTTTCTATCTGATCACACCGTTCAACCGGGTTGAACTTGTGAAACGCATTCTTGGTGAATTAAAAAGACTTTGATCAAAAACCGGGTCGTCGCATGAGATGAAGAGAGGTCGCATTGGCACATCCGATCAAACATTTTTTGACCATCACAAAGCATCGCCATCTGGTCATTCGGCTATGTCGCCGCGCCGGCATTCTCATACAGGGATTGCGGCATGATTTATCCAAATATCACCCCACTGAGTTTTTGACCGGAGCCAGATATTTTACCGGTCACCACAGCCCGAATGAGGAAGAGCGCCGCGAGTACGGCTATTCCGCGGCATGGCTGCGCCACAAAGGACGAAATCGCCACCATTTGGAATATTGGACCGATTACAACAGATTGGAACGCCGCACAGCCGGGGTTAAGATGCCTACGCGTTTTTTTGTGGAAATGATCTGTGACCGAATCGCCGCGTGTAAGATTTATCAAGGCGCTGAGTATGTTGACCGCGCCCCATACGAATACTACCTTCATTCCCGCCATGCCGGTTTGGTTCATCCCGAGACCGATCGGATTTTGAACGAAACCTTGCTCTATCTGGCTGAAAACGGAGAGGAGCGTTTGTTTGCTCAATTGAGAGAGATGGTTCGCGCGGATCGTGAAGCAGAAAAACAGCGTGGACGGGATCGCCGCGCCGCCAAGCGCGCGGGCGGATTGGCGGCGAAACGCAGAAGGAAGGTTATGTCGCTCGCGCAAAAGGAAGGCGAGCGCGAATTGCGCCGTTCGACCGATGATTAAACGACCGACACGGTTTTTGGAGCGCCGGGAATCCACCGGGCGCGCTTCCTGCTGAACGATTTAAAACGTGTCATCAGTTCGTGTCCTCGTTATCGATGTCGATTAGCTCGTAGCTTTGTGAGCCCAATCCGATTTCCTCCGCCGCCTGCAGGCCCGGGCGCCAGTCAGTTTCGGGGTGCATCCTCTTGAACAAGTCGCTCTCGTCTTGATTTCGATCGTTGTCCAGCACGGAACCCGGCATGATCGGCATCTTGTTGGCCGCGTCCGCGCAGGCGCGATCGATCGCCACCGGATCGAGCGAGGCAAACATTCCGACGTTTGGGATGATTGGAACATCGTTTTCAGAGTGACAATCGCAAAACGGACTGACATCCATCAACAAAGAGATATGAAATGATGGGCGATCCTTCAACACGGCGTAAGTATATTCGTTCATCTTCTCCCACAAAACCTGGTTGCTGTGCGCGCCGGTTGGCTGGACGGCGTCCGTTGGACAGACACCTACGCAGCGGCCGCAACCAACACATATTTCTTGATTAATAGACGCCTTTTTTTCTACGAATGAAATCGCCCCTTGCGCGCAATTTCTGAAACACGCACCACAACTGATACAAAGAGCGGTGTCCACCTTCGGCTTGCCGCTGTTGTGCATTTCCATTTTGCCCGCGCGCGAGCCACAGCCCATGCCCAAGTTCTTGATCGCTCCGCCGAAGCCGGTCGACTCATGACACTTGAAGTGATTTAACGAGATGATGATGTCCGCGTCCATGATGGCCCGCCCGATTTTCGCGGTCTTGCAATGATTTAAGTCAATGGGCACCTCGACTTCGTCGGTTCCCTTCAATCCATCAGCGATGATATTTTGGCAACCGGTGGTCAAAAGATTGAAGCCATTCGTCTCGGCGCAGGTCAAATGGTCGATCGCGTTCTTTCTCGCGCCCACATATAGTGTGTTGCAGTCAGTCAAGAAGGGCTTGCCACCGAGTCGCTTGATTTCCCCGGCCAACGTGCGGGCGTAGGCGGGGCGCAGGTGCGCCAGATTGCCCGCCTCACCAAAATGAATTTTAATCGCGACGAATTTACGGTCGAAGTCGATTTGATCTATTCCTGATTCACGGATTAAACGCGAAAATTTCATCGGCAATGTTTCTGAAAAATCAGTCCGAAAATCAGCGAAATATACAGTCGATGGTTTCATGTTTTCTCCAAACTTTATGATAGGTTGAGTGATCCATCTTCTGCGGTCAAGCGAGGCCGACGGAGCGTTCCCCGAACACATGACATCCGGATCACTCGTTCCAATGAGAGGATGGTTGTGTACAACAAACCCACTTTATAGGCTTCCGGTGTCTTGATCTCGTGAGCATATGGGGCATGTGGGCGGCCGGAATTTTTGCGGAACAAAATTCGATTGATTTTTAAAAATAGTCTCATTTATCATCGCTCCTGTCAAAATCAGAGACTTTGGATTCAGCAAGGGGATCACAAAGGACATGAAACCGTCGACTTATACTTGAAAATACGTCTAATCACTGATTTGCGCAGTCGCGCAGGGCGGTTCAATCGGCAGGGAGTATAAATAGGACCGACCAAGCTTGCCGATCCGGTTGACCAGCGTGAGTTGATTGAGCAAGGTCAGGCAGGTTGAGGCGACGGGCCGGGGGATGCCGGCCGCCAGCGCGAAGTCGGCGGAGGTGAAGGACTTCTTTAAATCATTTGGGATCAAGACGCCATAGTCCTCCTTTGTCGTGAATGACACGATTTGGTGAAGATCGACCGGCATCAGCTCCAGCCTCTGAGAGCCTCTCTTGCCATCGTGTGACCAGCCATCGCGCAGGCGGTATTCCAAGGCGGAAATAAAACAAAACTCCACGCATATACGTGAATCAGTTAAAAAAGGACGCAGACGCATCAACTCTCGAGTGGTGTCATAAATCGTGGCTGATCGTGGTGACTTACGTGGGATGGTCGCTTCTTTGGAAACAGGATCAATCCAAGTGAGTTTCTTTTCCACCAGCAAGGGGAGAACAATGGTTACTGTATATCCTTCGGAGAGATACTGCTTAATCTTCCCGTGCATACCGGTTAAACTATGACTTTGTATTTCAATGATGTGATTGTTTATACAAATATCCGCGACCTGAGAACCAACCACAATCTCTTGATGAGCCGGATTTGGTTCATAAAAATCCTTTAGAACAGCGTGCAGAGCTTTTTCCGTCAAGAGCCCAATGCCGTTGAATCCTTCTCGAGCCGCCACGCGTTCGCCGGCTGTCTGACAGATTTTAAGAAAACGACCTCGTTCGACGGCGGTCGGAATTTGCACGGTTGAAAATCGCCGAGCCAATTCAGCCATATTGTCGTGGGTATTTTTGTTGTTTCGCGCAGTCGTTTTTTTCATTTTAAACAATTGTCAATCCATATTTCGGCATGTTATGAGGTTCATCGCGGGTCGCGTTATGTGCGTGGCAGGTGTCTGTCCGGCCACGTAGGTAGATATTTTCGCTAACGATCACATTATAGTACAGAGTTGAAGGACGCTGTGATTCGGAGCCGAACACACAATTTTAATAGTGGAATTGTATAGGAATCGTTAAACTTTGATCCGGGTTCTGTCGAAATCCAATAATAATCGTGATAGAATAATCATATTGGAAAGATATAGTCTGATTTGAAGGAATGGAGACCTGGAGATGAAAAAAATAAAAATTGGTTCTGTGGGGTTGGGCCGTCTTGGCTACGAACACGCTAAGAATATCGCCTCGCTGATTCCGGAGGCGGAACTGCTCGCACTTTGCGATGTGGCGGAAGATAATTTGAAAAAAGTCGCCGCCGAGCTCGCTGTGCCGAACACGTATACAGATTTTGAGGAAATGTGCAAGAATCCGGATCTGGACGCGATTGTCATTGTTTCGCCGTCGGCATTCCATCCGGAACAAATTCGCATCGCCCTTGAAAACGGCAAACACGTTTTCTCCGAAAAACCTTTGGGCGTGAATGTCGAAGAGTGCAAAAAAGCCGAGGCGGCTGTGGAAGCTCATCCTGATCAGAAGTTCATGCTGGGATTCATGCGTCGTTTTGACCCTTCTTATATCAACGCCAAACAGCGCATCGAGAGAGGTGACATTGGCAGGATCATCATGATCCGTGGCTATTCGGTCGACCCAAGAAGCACCATCAAAGGCACGATCGCTTTTGGTCCGCATAGTGGCGGTCAATTCTTGGATATGGCGGTCCATGACATCGACCTGATCCGCTGGTTCAGCGGCAGCGAGCCGGACAGATTATGGGCGATCGGTGGCTGCTATGAGTTCGAGGAGTTCGCCAGCTGGAACGACGGTGACAACGTCAGCTGCACGATGCAGTTAAAAGACGACACCATGGCGTTCTTGTTCGCGGGCAGAGCGGCACCGCATGGCTCGCATGTTGAAACCGAGATCATCGGCACCAAAGGCTCAATCCGCATCTCGGCGATTCCAACTCCTGATCTTGTTCAGCTCTATGACGAGCACGGCGTCCGTCAAGAATGCTACCAGGATTTCATGAACCGTTGGCACCAGGCCTATATCAATGAGATCTCGGAATTTTGCCGCTGCATCATGGAGGATCGGACTCCTCCAATTGGTGTGTACGATGGCACCGAGTGCACACGCATCGCCTATCGCTGCAAGGAATCATTTGAGAATGGCGGCCAATTATTGAGTATGGATTAATTTGTCCGTGAGCTGTTTATTTGTTTGGGGGCTGTCATTCGACAGCCCCTTTTTTTACTTGAATCGTCGCACTGCGCGATGACCGCCGGTTGAACCAAACCATTGATAATAAGACGGACCTTGCAATACCGAAGATTCAAGGATTAAAGGAATCTGTTTGCTTGTTATAAATTTTAGTATCAAATTAGTATCAGAGGGATCAAGAAACCCCGCAACCGCAGGGGTTACGGGGTCTATGGCGGAGAAGGAGGGATTCGAACCCTCGCACGCTTTCACGTCTAACGATTTAGCAAACCGTCCCCTTCGGCCTCTTGGGTACTTCTCCAAATTAAAACCTAAAATAGCGTCAACAAAGCGCTCATGGAATGATAGCAGAAAATGAATCCCGACGCAAGGATGGTTGACAAATTTCATGATGTCAAATGAAGTGGATTTGAGCTGTCTTGGAACATCCGGATTCGATGATTCGCATGTCCGACTCTTCTATAATAAAATACTATATAGGAAATAAACAGACGGCCAAGAGGAGGCCCACTGTCTTGTTCAAAAGACGCAGACCGTCCACTATCACCTCGTCAAGAGGTCGCTCCAATATCTTTCTCGTAACGAAGCTTAATAAAGGTTGGATCCGCATGGAAGAAGTGTTTCGACAAATCACTATGATTGCCTTGCTGACGCTGGTTGGTTTCACCGCGTTCAAGTTAAAAATCTTAAATGCCGAGATCAAATCCGGCTTGACAGAGGTCGTGCTGCGGATTGCGATTCCGTCCGCCATCATCGCGAGTGGCTCGCTTTCGATTAGCGGCTCGGAATGGATGCGTGTACTGTATATTTTCGCTTCATCGGTTGTTTTCCATCTAACTATTTTTTTATTCATGAAGCACATCGGCTCCAAATGGTATCCAAGTGTGTCCAAAGGCAAAGCCGGAGTGTTGAGTGTCACATTTGGGAATGTGATGTTTGTTGGCTATCCCATCGTCACGGGGATGTTTGGCGCCGAAGGATTGTTTTTGGCTTCGATTTTCACCGCAGTTTTCAATTTTCTGATCTTTACGGTTGGCCGCCAATTATTGACTGAGACGGACCGAAACTCATTTAAATCGATGTTGCTAACCCCATTCAACCTATCGTTCGCTGTCATGTTGGCACTGCTGATTTTCCAAATCAAACTGCCGGTTGTTTTGCAGGAAACTTTACAGACATTGGGCGGACTGTCCACCCCTTTGAGTCTGTTGACGATCGGCTGTATGATCGCGCAGGCGGATTTTTCACGAATTTTCAGCGACAAATATCTTGCGCTGACCACCCTGTTGCGCTGTCTGGCCGTTCCGCTTGCGACCTTGACCGTTATGTATTTCCTGCCTTTTGATATCGTGTTGCGTAAAACAGTGATCGCACTTTCGGCAATGCCCGTTGCGGCCACTGCGGTGATGCTGTGTGAACAGCATGGATGTGAAGCTGAATTTTCTTCTTTTTCGGTGGCTCAATCCACCATTGTGTTCATCGGAACCTTTCCGCTGATCATGTATTTGACCGATCGTTTTATTCGCTAAACTCAATCTGCCTTTTTACTGACAGCCTTCGCTATCTAGATGGAATCGATCACCTCGCATACGACATGGGAAAGCCGTCTGACCGCCTCTTCCCTATTCTCCTCGCTGATGCCTGTGTAGTTGATCAAAATGAAGAATCCCTTTCCATTCTTTCGTTCTTTGGATGGACTTTGAGAGGGCAAGCGATAATCCGGGAAGCATGATATTTTCACAGCCTGCTTTAAAGCTTCCTGTTTCAGTCGACTCATTATATTTTCACTGTCCTCCGCGCTTTTTGGCGGACGGATTTCCAGCATGAAGTGCAGACCGGCGTCTTGTTCTATGATCTCGACGTGCCGAGCCATCGGAGACTGACGGATCAAACTTTGCACTTTCAATTTTCCGGCACGGTAAATTGTCCTCATGCGATTGATATGTCGGCCAAAGGAGCCGTTTTCAATGAAGTCGGCCAACGCGATCTGCTCAAGGTTGGGAACAGGGCTGCGATAAAAAGAGAGCTTGTTTTGCCAGCGAGTCAGCAGCTCGGGCGGCAGGACCATGTAAGCGATACGGAATGAAGGGGAAAGTGTCCGCGAGAAGGTGTTCATATATATGACGCGGTTATTTTTATCCATGCTGAACATGGTGCGAAAGGGACGTCCCCGCAAACGCAATTCGCAGTCATAATCATCTTCGATCACCCAACGGCCGGCACTCGAGTTTGCCCAGGATAAAATCTCCTCTCGGCGCCCGGCAGGCATGACGATGCCGGTTGGAAATTGGTGGGAGGGTGACAAATGCACGATCCGCGTGTCACTTTGCTTCAGCGCAGTGACGCTTAAACCATCATGGTCAAGCGGTATGCTTACACATCTGACATCGGAAGCCTCCATGATATGTCTAAACTTTTGATACCCCGGATCCTCTGTGGCGTAGCCGTGGTTTCGTCCCAACAGTTGGAGAAGCCGATCATATAGATTCTCCGCCCCCGCTCCCACAATAATGAACTCGGGTGATGTTTCGATCCCTCTGTACTCCATTAAATGTGACGCGATGGCTTGACGCAATTCATAAAGTCCGGCGGACGGCACCGGTGCGAGCAATCGTTCCGGCTCACTGCGCAATGATTTGCGCAGTGATTTCGCCCAAGTGTCAATCGGGAAATGTTCCTTTGGGATTTCGCCACCGGTAAAATCCGCGAACCATTTTTGCGTCTGAATTTTTGCTTTTGAGGAAGTTGTCCTCAAAGATTGGATAACCGGGATCTTTTGCTCGGGTTGATTTACATAGACACCCTTTTTTTCGATGGAGTAGACATAGCCTTCACTTTGGAGTTGTTCGTAAGCGTGCTCAACGGTGATGACACTGACCGCGAGATTTTGCGCCAACGAGCGTTTCGATGGCAGCTTGTCACCGGGCTGGAGGACGCCCGCAACAATATCGCCACGCAGACAGCGATAAAGAAATTCGTATAAGCTAAGATCGCCACGTTCGGCCATCGGATAAGTCAACATACAAGCTCCTTTAGCGTTTTATTAATACAATTGTCGAATTTATTAAATGATGACACATCTTTGGCACATCTTTCTGCAAAGAATTTATCCCATGAGGTAAATAACCGCAAATATTGCATTCTCAGAGCAATTTATAATGATGAAGTTATGAATGATAAAACGACATATTGTCGCCAACAACTTGTAGTTTATCTGAAAATTGTGCAAGATAATAAGAGAGACTAGAGGCACAGAGCGGAAATACGAACAAAAAATGATCATTTTATGCACAGATTAGGCCGACAAAACGACAAAACGACAATTAAAACGCTCAATTTGTCGTAAATGCTTGTTTTAGCGTGAAAATGTTGTTTGATTGATCAATTGTGCGAATGGTTTTGATTGGTTAGAGTTTAGATACAACAAACATTGAAAGTAAAAATCATATGAAAGTCACCACGTTAAAAATTGCAGAAATAGCCGGAGTTCATCGATCGACAGTGGACAAGGTCATACATAACAGACCGGGTGTCAGCGAATTGACACGTCGCAGAATTCTTAAAGTGATCGAGGATCTTTCATATAACACGAATGCGTTTCGTAAGAATGAACCGGGCGTGCGACGCTCGATCCGCCTGCTGGCATTGGTTCTTGATGTGGATTCCAGTTTGGAAGTCAGCAAGGGGATGTGGTCGGCGATTGAAGAGTATGAAGCGTTTGATTGCAAGCTCTATGTGCGCACGATCTCACAATTTGACGTGGCGCAACAGGTGGAGGCGATTGAGACGGCGATCCATGACGAAGTGGACGCCATCCTGATCCAGACGATGATGTCACCTCGCATTGCGGAGGCGATGCGCTCGGCCAGGGACGCGGGAATTTTAATTGTCACCGTCAACAGCGATATTGATTCCGACGGCCGTGTCACTTTTGTGGGACAGGACATGATGAAAGCCGGGCGGACCGCGGCGAAACTGATGGGGGAATTCATTGGGGGTGTAGGGAAGGTCGGCGTGCTGTCGACCAACAATGCGGTGTTCTCTGTAGAAGAGAGAGAGATCGGCTTTAAAGATGTTATGCGTGAAAGTTTTCCCGATGTGCGCCTCTTGCCTGTGATCGAGACACATGAGAACAGAAAAATAACGTTTAACGCCACAATCGACTTATTGGTTGATCATCCCGATCTCAGCGGATTGTTCATAACCTGCGGCAAGGTCTCCTCGATGGGCAAGGCGATTACCGAACTGGAGCGCCAGGGCACATTAAAAGTCGTCACCTTCGAAACGTATCCGGATATTTTGGATTTGATTCGCACAAACGTCATCACATGCACGATTGGCAGCAATCCGGAGCGGCAAGGATATGTGGCGATCAAAGAAGTGTTGGCCCATCTCTTGTTTAATAAAAATATTACCGAAGGACTCGTGCACGTTCCTTTTGAAATTATCGTCAAAGAAAACATGTCATCGTAAGCAAACGGATTACCAAAGCAAGGATTCATTTCAGTTGAAGGAGGCAGATTCTTATGGGAGAAAACATCCTGAAAATCGGTTTGATCGGAACAGGCGCCATTGGTCGCACGCACTTTAAACGCATCAACCAAAAGTTGCAAGGTGGAAAGGTGATCGCCGTTTCCGATGTAAACAAGGAATTTGGACGTTCGATCGCCGAACAGCTAGATTGCGCGTTTTATGAAACCGGCGAAGAATTGATCAACGCACCGGAAATTGATGCCGTCGTGGTGACCACCTCGGACCAATATCATGAACAGTTTGTCATGGCCGCTATAAAAGCCGGCAAACCTGTCTTTTGTGAAAAACCCCTCGCGCCTCAAGCGGATGGCGCCAAGCGGATTGTGGACGCCGAAGTCGCGGGTGGAAAACATCTGGTGCAGGTTGGATTCATGCGTCGCTATGACGCGGGCTATAGACAAATGAAAGAAGCGCTCGACAACCGTGTGTTGGGCGAACCCTTAATGCTTCATTGCGCACATCGCAACGAGACGGTCGATGAAAGTTATGACACCCCAATGGCGGTCGAAAACTCGATGATTCATGAAATTGATGTGTTGCGCTGGTTGCTGAATGAAGACTATAAAACGGCAAGTGTCGTTTTCCCGAAAAAAACCCGCAACGCGCACGAGAACCTGCAAGATCCGCAGATCATGTTCTTGACCACGGAATCAGGCGTGCATATCGACGTTGAGGCATTTGTCTGCTGTGGCTATGGCTATGAGATCAAATGTGAGGTTGTCTGTGAGGATGGTGTGATGAACATGCCCGAGGCGCCCTATCTGCAGGTGCGCACCGACGGCAAGCGGTATTCGAACATCACCACCGACTGGAGTCAGCGATTTGGTGATGCCTACGACACTGAGTTCCAAGAGTGGATCAACGCGACGAAGGAAGGTCGTGTCGACGGTCCGACGGCTTGGGATGGTTACGTGGGGCAGGTGACCGCGAGCGCCGCGTCCAAAGCGCGGGACACGCAGACCACGGTCACGATTGAATTGGAAGAACGTCCGAATTTTTACAAATAAGGGAAGACCAAATATAGTTGCTCAACCTTGCGAAAGGATTTAAGGAGGAAAAAATGAAGTTAGCGATTTGTACTGATGTGTATGGGGATTTGAGTTTCACCGAGATGCTCGACAAAGTGAAATCTTTGGGTGTGAACGCGGTGGAGATGAGTGCCGGTGGTTGGGGAGCTTGTCCGCATACCAAAACACAGGAGCTGTTGGCCGACGACGATAAAGTCAAAGCATTTAAAGAAGAGCTGGAGAAACGCGATATGGAAATCAGCGCGTTGAACTGCTCAGGCAATCCTCTCGCTCCCGGCGAGATGGGTGAGAACCATACGAAAACGACCTATGACACAGTTTTGCTGGCTGAGAAACTCGGCGTCAAGAAAATTGTCATGATGTCCGGATTGCCGGGGGGAGCGCCCGGTGACCAAACACCCAACTGGATCACCTCGACGGTGTCCTGGCCGGATTATATGGTCGAGACCGTGCGGTATCAATGGGAAGATGTGGCATTCCCCTGGTGGAAAAAATTCGCGTCTTTCGCCAAGGACCATGGTCTGGAGCAGATCGCGATCGAGGAATTCCCCTGTCAGTTGGTCTACAACCCTGAGACTCTTTGGAAACTCAGAGACGGAGTCGATCCGATTGTCGGCATCAACCTGGATCCCTCTCACTTAATCGCGATGGGCGCGGACCCGATCGCCAGTGCCAGAGCGCTTGAAGGAGCGATCTACCATATTCATGGCAAGGACGCCCGCATCGAACGCGGCATGGCGGATGTGAACGGACTGCCCGAGAGCAAACCGGTAACAGACACCGCCAATCGTACCTGGAACTACGTGGCTGTCGGCTGCGGACAGGATCTGGGCTGGTGGAAAGAGTTCTTCTCAGTTTGCCGCATGATGGGATACAACGGACATGTCTCACTGGAGATGGAAGATCTGACGATGAGTACCGAAGCCGGTGTGTTGACCTCGATTGACGCCTTGAAACAGACAATCAGTAAATAAATCTTAACCTGTCCGCCAAGCGGACAAATGTAAATATACACGCTATCCAAATATCAGGATCGGACAAATTTGTTTCTCAATCAGGAAGGAGAAAAAAGAATGAAAAAACGTATTTTTGCTCTTGCGATTGCCGCTGTCATGGCTGTGTCGTTAGTTGCCTGTGGTGGAGGATCCAAAGAGGAGACCACTGTGGCCGAAAAGACCACTGCGGCCGCCGAAGAGACCACCGCCGCTGATGCGGAGGAAACCACCGCGGCCGCTGCGGATGATGAGCTTGACAGCTCAGCGCAGTTGGCCAAGCTGGAATCAGTCAAACCCAATAAAGAAGGATTTAAATTGGGTCTGGCCTTGGGCTGGCGCGATGAGTTCGGCAGCAAACTGGAAGCCGCGATTGAGGCTGAGGCGAAAGCCTTGGGCCTGTCGGTGACTTCTGTTGACGCGAACAGCAACGCCAACACTCAAATCGGTCAAATTCAACAGTTCGCCGGCCAGGGCGTGGACGCCATCGTCACCAAACTGGTCACCACAGATATGGGCAAAGAAGTTTTGGCCGCCGCGGGCGATGTACCGGTCGCGTTTGTCAACATCAATCCGGATGACGATTTGACCGGCACCGGTTCGACCAAAGTCGGCTCCAACAACTTGGAAGCCGGCAGTCTGCAAGGTGAGTTCCTGGCTGACTTCTTTACCAAAAAAGGTGTCGACAATGTTCGTTACGTCATGATGCAGGGTACACTGGGTCTTTCCTACACGACCGAGCGCACCAATGGTTCTCAAGACGCTCTGAAAGCTGTCTTCCCGAATGCCGAAATGGTTTATGATGACACAGGTGAGTATGACCGCGCCAAAGCGCAAAACAAAATGCAGACTTTCCTGGGCACAGGCAAAGAGTTTGACGCCGTGATCTGTAACAATGATGAGATGGCCATCGGCTGCATTGTGGCGATGGAAGCTGTGGGAATCGATCCGCAGGAAGTACCGGTAGTTGGTATTGACGGCACACCCGCCGGCCTGGATTCAATGGAAAGCGGTGGAATCTCGATGACCGTGTATCAGGACGCTGTCGGACAGGGCTCGACCGCTGTCAGAGCCGCTGTCGCACTGGCCAATGGTGATGATGTCAACTCGAACATCTATGTTCCGTTCATTCCGATCACCCCGGACAACATGGCCGAATTCAAATAAGTTTTCAAAATAAAATACATCTGAAACTGTTGATGAATCAACAATAAGTGAAACTGTACCTGCGTCTTCCGATCCGGCGCGGGTACAATCCATATGGAGGAGAAAACATGAAACTAAAACGAAGCGCCTGTATCGAACCGATGTATTCTGAGATCCCGTTCCTCGACCGTTTCGCGGCGGCGAAGAAGGATGGTTTTGAGTATGTGGAGTTTTGGAGCTGGACCGACAAAGACTTGAAAGCGGTGCGTGGGGCGGCCGAAGATGCCGGTATTGGTATTTGCGGATTCAACGGAGACGCCGAACTGTCTTTGATTGATCCGGCACATAATACCGACTATCTGGCGTTTTTGAAAACTTCGCTGGAAGCGGCGAAAGAGGTTGGCGCGCTGAGTGTCACCATTCACTCAAACGGTTTGGGCGATGGAGGTCTGGTCATTCACGATTACGCTGAGCTCAGCCACACGGTCAAGCTTTGCAATATGTATGAAATGTTGAAGCGTTCGGCCGATCTGGCGGAGCGATATGATATCAACCTGAACCTCGAAGGCCTGAATATCATTTCAGATCACGTGGGTAACTTTCTGGTCAACACACAGATGGCCGCTGAGCTCTGCCGCATGGTCGACTCTCCCAAACTGAAAATCTTGTTTGATGCCTACCACATGCAGTTGAACGAAGGTAATCTTTGCAACAACATCGAGAGCTATGTCGACATTATCGGACATGTCCATGTCGCTGACTGTCCGGGCCGCCATGAACCGGGTACCGGTGAGATTCATTATCCTCGCGTGTACCGGGCATTAGAAGAACATGGCTACAAAGGAATAGTCGGATATGAGCTCTTCCCCGAGACAACGACCGCCGCAGCTGTGAAAGCGATCATGTCTGTCGTCTGAAGCGACGAGATATTTATGTGTGTTGGGTTTATCATAAGCTTTGAAATAATCGCGTACAATTCTTAGCAGAAGGAAGATGCGATGAGTAAACGAAGCTGTTATTTTTTCACGAATCTACCTTCTTTACCATTTCAGATTCCCAACGCTGAAATGCTTCACGATGATACCGGAGAATATGACCGCGCGAGAGCTCAAAACAAGATGCGGACCTTCTTGGGCACCAACAGAGAATTTGACTGTGTGTTCGCCAACAACGATGAGATGGCGATCGGATGTGTGCCGGCAATGCGGTCGATGCGGAAATCGTGGTTACGTTTCTGCCGATCACTCCGGACAACATGGAAGATTTTAGATAAGCGATCAATTTATCTATTGAATATGAATGATTTGCGTCATTCACAGACCACATTAGAAAGGCTGTCCCAAGACAAGGACAGCCTTTTTCGGTCGTGTAGACAGCTGAAGCGCCGACTGTTGGTCGGTGTGGCATCATGATTCTTGGGGAAAATTGATCGGTAAAGGAGCGGGTAATTCGAAACGACTTTGCGGTTCGTAATAGCGGTTATCTTTGGCTGATTTCAAAATGCACTCCATGACATCCAAAGAATGATAGGCCATCGCGCCGCTTGCCCGCGCGGGGCGTCCATCGCGGATGGCGAGCGCCATGTCCACCAGACCGATGCCACGGCTGTTGACATCGTGGCCTATCTCGTTAAATGGGTGGTTGTGCTCAACGACGGTCCAGTCAGACAAGGTCCGCGGCCGAGGGTTCGTGATCCAGCGATAGTTCTCTTTTGTGCGCAGCCAAATTTCGCCGCCAAATAAATTTGGACCGGATATGGGGTCGACATCGCGGATGCAAATGGTTCCTTTGGTCCCATAAATCTCTATGCGGGGCAGCTCCGAATCCCAGACGTCAAAACTGGCCAGCAGGTTGACGAGCGCGCCGCTGTCAAACTCCATGTTAGCCATGATGTGGGTGTCAACGGCGACGGGGATCTCCTCGCCACGGCGAGGCAAGGTTTCAATCGTGCGTTTGTCAAACGTACGTGAGGACATGGCTGAACAACGTTTGACCGGTCCCAGCAACGCAAGCAAAGCGGTCATATAGTATGGACCGATGTCGAGCAGGGGACCGGCTCCGGGCAGGTAAAAGAAATCCGGATTCGGATGATGCCACTCGTGTCCGTGGCTGACCACGTACGCACCCGCTCCGATGACACGACCGATGCTGTCATTGTCAATTAATTCACGGCAGGCTTGCAGCCTACCACCCAGAAAGGTGTCCGGCGCGCAACCGACATATAGCCCACGTCGCTTTGCCTCGTCCATGATGTCGGTGGCTTCGGTGAGAGTCGCGGCCAGAGGTTTCTCAGAGTACACATGCTTGCCTGCACGCAAGGCGGCAAGGTTGATCGCTCCATGGACTTCCGGCACGGTAAGATTCAACACAATATCAATATCGGGATCCGCGATGAGCGCGTCAGCGTTTTCATAAGCGCGCGGTATTCCGTGAGCGTCCGCGACGGTTTGCGCTTTGTCCAAACCGCGGGAGGCACAGGCGAGCAACGCCACATTGTCGTATTTCTTCAAATTATTAAGATAAACTGCGCTGATGTCGCCCAGTCCAACGACTCCTATCTGAAATATCTTACTCATAAATAACTACGCCTCTTCTTTCTTTTGGCAACCAAACTCATAATAATGTCAATTGTTGATTTAATTTTACCAAAAATTTCCAATGTGATCGGCCGGCCGGCCGACCGGCCAACGCTGTCTTGTCGCAATATGACGAAAACCATAGCGGGGTAATATTTGGTCATCTCACTGATTCAGATATGTAACAAACTGTTGAAATATGCTATGATTTTAATGATTGTAGGAGCATCATTTTAAATGATCAAAATTATATTATGGGAGGCGAAAAATTATGAGATTTGAGGGAAAAACGGTTGTGGTCACCGGAGCGAGCGCGGGCATGGGTCATCGCATCGCGTTGGACTTCGCGAAAGAGGGAGCAACCGTTATCGCGGTCGCAAGACGCAAAGAGAGACTCGAGGCGCTGGTTAAAGAAGCTGAGGGCCTTGCTGGCAAGATTTTGGCCTATGCGGGTGATGTAACCACCAAAGAGATGGCTGAAGGCATGATCGATTACGCTGTCGAACAAGGCGGCAAACTGGACGTCCTTGTCAACAACGCCGGTATTATGGATGAATTTAAGCCGATTACCGAAATGACGGACGAGCTGTGGGATAAAGTCATGTCGGTCAACCTCGATGGACCGGTGAAGGCCATGCGCAAAGCTGTAGAGGTCATGCTGGAACAAGAGACCGGTGGCAACATCGTCAACATCGCTTCCATCGGCGGAATCTGTGGCGCTCGTGCCGGAGCGGCCTATACCGCGTCCAAACACGCGATGGTCGGCATCAGCAAAAACACAGCTTTCATGTACGCGAAAAACGGCATCCGCTGCAATGTGGTCTGCCCGGGTGGTGTCGAGACTGAAATCATGAGCACTCAGAGCAACCTCAGCCAGTTTGGTATGGAACGCGCCATGGCCGGCCTGGACAGTTCGATCCCGCCGGGAAAATCTGAAGACATTTCAGCCGTCGTCCTTTTGACCGCCAGCGACGAAGGAAAATTTATCAATGGATCTACGATTGTGGTTGACGGCGGTGTTTCATGTAACTAAATAAAGCCCGATTCTATTCATAACAATTAAGCTGTGGAAGGCAGAACGACTCTGCCTTCCGTTTTTTTGTTTGGGCGGGCTCGATTCGCGCAAATTGCCAATGGAGGCGCCGATTGAAGGCAAAAGGATGATCAGTCTTTTCTGGTCATGTTATAATTGGCTATTCTGACTATTCAAATAGAGTCAGAATATGGATATTCTTAATCCTACCTAAACGTACGCATACGTACGTAGTCAGTATTTTAATGTGCAAGATCAATGGAGGTTGCAAAGTGAGCATTTATGAACAGCTCCGGGGTGGAGTGATAATGGACGTGACCAATGTCGAGCAGGCGAAGATCGCCGAGGATGCTGGAGCGGTCGCGGTTATGGCGTTGGAGCGTGTGCCGGCGGATATTCGGGCGGCGGGTGGAATTTCGCGGATGAGCGACCCGCAAATGATCGAGAATATAATGAAAGCGGTAAAGGTTCCGGTCATGGCGAAGGTGCGCATCGGCCATTTTGTCGAAGCGCAAATTCTGGAATCCATCGGTGTCGACTTTATTGATGAATCTGAAGTGCTCTCACCGGCTGATGAAATTTATCATATTGATAAAAACGCGTTTAACACACCGTTTGTCTGTGGTGCGCGTGACTTGGGCGAGGCGCTGCGTCGTGTGTCCGAAGGCGCGAAGATGATCCGCACCAAAGGTGAGGCGGGCACAGGAGATGTGATTCAAGCCGTGAAACATTTACGCCGGATTACCCGTGAGATCGCACAGGTTCGAGGTCTATCCAAAGCTGAGCTGTACCACGCGGCCAAAGAATATGGTGCAAGCGTCGATCTGTTGACGTTCGTGCATGAAAACGGTAAGTTGCCGGTGTTGAATTTCTCCGCGGGTGGTGTTGCGACTCCGGCCGACGCGGCGCTGATGAGGCAACTGGGTGCCGAGGGTGTGTTTGTGGGCAGTGGTATTTTCAAATCGGGCGATCCGTCCAAGCGCGCGCGGGCGATTGTCAGAGCAGTTGAGAATTACGACAAACCGGATGTTCTGCTTGAGGTGTCCAGGTCACTTGGAGAGGCGATGGTCGGCATCAACGAAGACGAAATTGAGGTCATCATGAGCCAACGTTAATTGCTCAGGAATGGATGCCCGGGCTTTCCATCAATTGTGTTGATGGGTCAATTATTTAAAAGAAAGGCCACAGCCCAATCAAAGCCAAAGTATCTCTTGCTGAAACAATCGAAGCAGACAAAATAATTTTAAATACCGCACTTCATACCATTAATCTAGACGGTTGAACCGTTTTAGAAAAAGGAAAACCCTTGATAACACTGCGTTTCAAGGGTTTAATATTTCCTGTAAAAGGTATTGGCGGAGAGAGTGGGATTTGAACCCACGGAGGGCGTAAACCCTCGCCGGTTTTCAAGACCGGTGCCATCAGCCAGCTCGACCATCTCTCCAAATTCGATTGATTGGCCAGTTTACGAACCGCCAATTGCAAATTAGCGTTTTAATTCTACCACAGAGATGTTGTGTGTCAAACGGGTTTGTTATGTAATCTGTACCATAGGAGACGAGATTATGCACTAATTAGTGATAGTATTTATGTATTGATATCAGTGACCGATTTCAAATTATTCGCCGAGGTTTATCGGATCTTTATGAAAATGAGGTGAATCCTATGACACACAGAAAAATAGCAAATACAGTTCAAGGAAACAATGCGATCGATGGAGCGGGCGTTCATCTGGTGCGCGTACTGGGACTTCGGACGGTCAAGAGTTATGATCCATTTCTCATGCTCGATATTTTTGATTCCGACAATCCGGATGACTATGTAAAGGGCTTTCCCTGGCATCCACATCGTGGTATTGAAACATTGACCTACCTGATAGAGGGTGAGATTGAACATGGCGATTCACTTGGGAATTCCGGCAAGATTGGACCGGGCGATTGCCAGTGGATGCGGGCGGGCTCGGGCATCATCCACCAAGAAATGCCACTTGCTGCGCCAAAAATGAAAGGCTTTCAGCTTTGGTTGAACATGCCGGCGGCGAACAAAATGGATGATCCGAAGTATCACGACCTGCTCGCGGAACAAATCGGCCGATACGAGGACAGTGAAAAGACCGTGCGTGTGATTGGCGGGCGGTGGAACGATGTGCCGGGCGCGATGGAAGGCGATTACTATCCTGTCAATGTGTTTGACATCGAGCTGCGCCCGAATGCCGAGTTCCGGGCGGACATCGATGCGGACGACAACGTGTTCCTTTATATTTTTGACGGAGGGCTGGAATTCCCTGATGGGCAGCAAGTGGCCGCGCGCCGGGCGATATTGACGACGCACGCGGCACAGCTGTCAGTCAAGGCGGTTGGAGAAGACACCCGTTTTATCTTGTACTCCGGTCCGCGCCTGGATGAGCCGGTTCATTGGGGAGGGCCGATCGTCATGAGCACAAAAGAGGATCTTGATTTGGCCTTTCGTGAACTGGATGAAGGAACGTTTATTAAACACGCCGGCAAATGATCATTATCACCATGTGGGCAGGTTGTGACCATCGAATTGACTGATCACAACCATTATTAAAATCATACAAAACCCGATAGCATAGCATGAACCCTGAGTTGGGCTGTTATTTTAACGCATTAAATTCGACTCGATTCCGTCGGGTCGATGTCGCGAAGAGGTGACGCCCACCTATGTTTTTGACTGCTCCAATTCGTCCATGAAAAGCAACAGCGCATCAATATACTCCTCATCGACCTCGTACACTCGCTGTATCAACCGCTCCCGGGCATCGCTGGGCATGCTGGGTCGTGCGTGCTCATCACTGGAGAGATCACTCTTGGTCAATTGATCCAAATCCACATCATACAAATCCGCCAGTTTGGATAACACACTGATGGACGGCTCCGCCACGCCTGTTTCCCATTTTTGCACGGTTGTGTATGATTTATAACCCAAAAAATCAGAGATGTGATCCTGAGAATAATTGTTTTTCAAACGCAGATACCGTAGATTTTTAGATAAATACATGATGCGTTCTCCCGCGAAGATTGAATGACTTCACGTTACAATAAATACGAATAATATTCAAGTAAACACTATATTTATTATGATTAAGAACAGCAAAGTTGAGGAGTTTCGTTGACACATGAATAATTTTCATGTAGTATGCATTTATCGGAGGATCAGGCATAGGGGTCGACTAAGATGAAATATTCTATAAGAGAACTTCGTGCGAGAAAACATGTCACGCAAAAGCAGGCCGCCAGAGACTTGGGGATCAGTGTTTCGACATATAATGCCTGGGAGCGTGATGTTTCGGGGGTCGCTATCAGCAAGGTTTCCGCCTTGGCGAATTATTTTGGAGTGCGTCTGGAAGAGATTGACTTCTCCCCTCCGCCGGACTAATGCCTGGCGACGTTAAGCGACCTGACCTCCTTCTTACGCGGATTTTCTGTATGTCGTGTCCATTGTCGCCACTTTTACTGTATAATTAACCTGTTTGCTATTTGCCGTGAGCGTTTAAAGGCTGACCAATTCCAAGGAGGTTATATTATGCAGGAGACTCAGACAAAAGGATCGAATCCGTTGAGATCAAATTATCAAATGATCGTCTCCTTTATTATTGTTGCGCTTTTTTGGTTTTCTACCTACGTATATTTACCTTATCAGACAGCTTTTCTAACTGATCTGCAGACCGGCAGCTTTATGATCGGCTTGATCACCGGCTCATATGGCTTCGCGCAAATCCTGCTGCGCCCGCCTCTGGGTGTGATGATCGATCTGCAGGGGAAACAGAAACCATATATTTTAATCGGTGTCTTTATGCCGGCCGTTGCCTCGGCCGTCAGGCTGTTGGCGCTGAACGCCACAGGATTTTTAATTGGCAATATTTTGTCCGGAGTCGGCGCGGCGATGTGGATCGTTTTCCTGGTCTATTTCACCCGCTTCTTCAATGAGAGCAATATGCAAAAATCCAGCACGATCATGATGGCCGCGAACCAAATGGGGCAGTTGATCGGTTTCGTTTTAAGCGCCCTTGTGTACAGCAAAGTTGGTATGGCGACACTTTGTTGGTTTAGTGTCGGAGCCGCATTGATCGCTACCGTGCTGTCGTTTACTCTGGAAGAAAATGGCAATGAACAAAGAAATGATTTGATGAAGAATAACCAGGGTGGGGCCACGCAGGGGAAGGTTCAGCTTTCCGATCTGTGGGTTGTGTTTAAAAATAAACGACTGCTGTTTTACTCTATTTTCGCGATCGGTCAGACCGGTCTTGTGTTGGCCACCGCGACCTCTTTCAACACCAAGATCATTCTCGATATGGGTGGTGGAGATCTGGAAGTTGGAATCAGCATGCTGGTGTTTATGTTTTTCGCGGTCCTTTGCGCCTTTCTGGCCGCTGTCAAAGTGATCAGGAACTTAGGCCCAAAAATCATGATTCCATTTTCCTTGTTATGTGTGGCGGTCTTTTGCTTTCTGACGCCATACGCGACCACGATCAAACAGATTTACCTGTTACAAATACTGGCGGGGATATACGCCGGATTCATTGTCTCGTTCGCGATCGGCGAGGCGACCGTTGAGATTCCAACCAGCAAACGCACAACCGCAATGGGGGTGTTTCAATTCTTTGTGGCGGTCGGTATCAGTGGGATCCCGCTGATTACCGGGAAGCTGGTTGAGGCGTACAGCTTGACGCTGGCGTACACTGTCTTGGGCTTCTTTTCGACAGCGCTGTTTTTGCTGAGTATTTGGTGCACGCGCACAAAAAAACTGGACGCCAATCCGCGGCAGATCGAAGAGTTGAACCGGATCTCCGGCTGAAATTGAACTCTATATTTTGAAAGGAACACACATGGCTGTCCACACTTCCAAGAAAACCTATCACACAAAAAAGCATATGGGCATGATTGACGTCACCGATGATTTTCAGCAAGCGGTCGCGGAAGCTTGTCGTAAGCACGATATCACGTCGGGCATCATCACCGGCTTTACAACAGGCGGTGTCGCCGGCCTGACGACGTTGGAGTTTGAACCCGGCATAGTGCGTCATGACCTAAAAGCCGCGCTGGACGTGTTTTCGCCGTATCAGGACGAGACGGGCAAAGTGATTCATTATAGGCATCATGAAACGTGGCACGATGACAATGGCTCCAGTCATATCAAGGCGGCTTTACTCTCGCCGTTTATTACGATTCCATTTGTCGATCGACAGATCACGATTGGACCGTGGCAGAACTTGACATTGATAGAATGTGACACAAGGGATCGGACGCGGGAGGTGATTTTTCAGGTGATCGGGGAGTGACCGCCCTTCCGTGTCTGATTGATATGGGCGTCATGCGATTCGGCGCATAACGAGTGTCGAAATCATAGGGGTGTTTGAAATCACATGAGTGGCGCGAACAAGCGCAGGAACGTTTGCCAGGAACGTTTCCAAAAACCACGGCGTTCCAGATCCTCGGAAGAGATTATTTGAGAGACTGCGATGGTCTGCTCGAAATCACGTTTGATATCGGCGATACAATTTACCTGATACATCCAGACAGCGCACTCCATATGCAGATAGAAGGATCGATAGTCGAAGTTTATGGTGCCGACCACAGCCAGCTGATCATCGACCAAAACAACCTTTGAGTGGATGAAGCCCGGTGTGAATTCATAGATCTTAACGCCTTGTTCGATCAATTTGCTGTAATACGATCGAGTCACCTCAAGGACATAAGGTTTGTCTGGAATATGCGGTGTGATGATTTCGACATTCACCCCGCTCGCCGCGGCGGTCGTCAGCGCGTCGATCATTCCATCGTCGAGCACCAGATATGGCGTCATGATTCGCACCGAGTGGTTCGCTCGCTGAATCATCGCGCGATAGGTATCCAGACCAATCGCGTGCAGATCATCCGGAATATCGTCGAATGGCATCACATAGCCAAAATTATGGTCGACGCTGTCCGTCGAAGCTTCACCACCATCGAAAGCCGGAGAGCGCAACGGATTTTTGGTTTCGGGCAGATAGGCTTGAAAGTCATCGATATCTTTTTTAAGTTGGCGATTCATGTGATTCCAAAGAGAAAGAAACATAATGGTGAAGCTACGGACCGCCGGGCCTTCCAGCCGAATAGCGGCGTCCTTCCAATAGCCAAACCGTTCGATCGCGTTCACATACTCATCAGCCAGATTGGTGCCGCCGGTGTAGGCGATTTTGCCGTCAATGACCACTATTTTACGGTGATCCCGATTGTTGAAGATAAAAGAGGGCAGGGTGGACAGAGGATTGAACACCTTTGCCTGAATGCCGGATTCATCCAGTTTTTTTATGAAGTTGGGGGGGAGATTCCAAATCGATCCGATGTCGTCGTAGATCACTCGAATGTCAATGCCGGCCTTGGCCCGCTCTGCGAGAATGGCGAACAATTCATCCCATAGTTCGCCTTTGGAAATTATGAAATACTCAAGAAAGATGGATTCTTCGGCCGTCTTTAGATCTTCGATCATCTTTTTAAATTGCGCCTCACCACTCGGAAAATAATCAATTTTTGTGTTGGTGTAGCATGGATAGCCGGACGAACGGTTCAACAATGTGGATTGTCGTTTGATTTCCGGAGGGACCTCTTCCGGCATATCACAGTTCATATCTTTGAACAGTCGGTTTTTAATCTTGCGGCTGTTTTTTGAATATTTACGCAATCCCCAGCGATTTGTTTTGGGCACACCGGATATCAAGTAGTATAGACCGCCACCTAAAGGGAACATGATGATCAACAAGATCCAGGGGAATTTATAGGCGGCGTTGACCTCGCTGTTCCATATTTTTATAGATACGAGAACACTTAGCAACAGCAATGCGGTGTTGATAAAAGGAGAGAGCCGGGAGGCGCTCTTGACCCCCCAGGCAATTAATAATATTTGTGACAGCATAGCCACGGCCACGAAAAAAATTCGTCCCCAAGGAAGAAAATTCTTTCTCGTGATTCGTTTGCGCTCGCTTAAAAAATTCTTCTGGCTCATTTTCGATTGTTTTGATTTATTTCCTCGGCGTTGTTGTTTAATTCCACCAGGCGCGCGTACAGTTTTTGTAATCCCTCGATGATGATCTCGTTGTCTTCCTCATTTCTTTCACTCATTGAGGTGACCTCGGAAATTGAATGCTCGATTTTATTGATCAGATCCAACGCGTGGGGGGTGATTTCCACATGGACGACTCGCTGATCTTCGGTGGAACGGGTGCGTGTAACCAAACCTGCATTTTCGAGGCGTTTGCAAAGTGGTGTGATGTTGCTGGAACCAATCTCCAATTCTTTGCCCAGCTGTGAGACGGTCATGACTCCATGGCGACGCAGCGCCATCAGGACCGGTATTTGGACAAATGTCAAACCGTACGGAGCATAAAACTCGTGAAACAACTTCTGGAATGTGACATTGATGTCGTTGACCAAATGGATGACTTCATCGGTGAAGTATGGTTGAGGAAATTGAGTGGATTCATCTCTGTTACTCATTTTCTGCCTCCTGAGTAATTATATTTTTGTTAATGATTGTTCGTGTATTCCCCATTTAATATTATGGTTATTATATAGGATAGCGTACATTTAAGTTTGCAACTTTAGAAGAAAGAGTCATAGGACTTCGTTACAATGATTGTTAAGGAAAAAAACAAATCGGTGTAAGGAGAAATCACTATGACTCAAAATCAAGATACCACAAACCTAGAAGCAATGCTCTGGCAATTTATGGGAATGGACGATCCAATGCGCAGTATGTTGGAATGGCTTTGCAATCAATTGATGGAAGCGGAAGTGTCCCATCAAATTGGCGCAAAGAAACATGCTCAAAGCGAAGAACGTATTAGCAGCCGCAGCGGATATCGCGTACGCCGCTTCGATACGAGGATGGGCACCAGCTATCTAATGGTTCCAAAAGTGCGCAAAGGTGGTTACATTCCGTTTTTTGTGACGGAACGCAAACGCAGCGAGGTAGCGCTGATTCAAGTGGTCCAGGAAGCATATATTCAGGGCGTATCCACCCGAAAAATGGAAAGGCTGGCAGCAAGTCTAGGGATAGACAGCCTGTCCGGAAGCCAGGTCAGTCAGATGACGAAAGGGCTAAATGAGCAAGCAGAGGCTTTTCGCCATCGAGCGTTGACCATGGACTATCCGGTGATTTGGGTGGATGCTCTTTACGAGAAGGTTCGTTATGATCATCGAGTGGTCAGCATGGCGATTCAGATCGTCTGTGGTGTCGCAGAGGACGGTCATCGTGAGATCCTAGCGATTGAGCCGATGTTGGAAGAATCGGAAGAAAGCTACCGCTTACTTTTTCAAAGCTTGCGTGAACGAGGATTGAAAACGCCAAAACTAATTGTCTCGGATGCTCATAACGGCTTAACGGCCGCTATTCGAAAATGTTTTCCCGGCAGCAGCTGGCAACGTTGCAAAGTACATTTTATGCGTAATATCCTGGTACATGTTTCCAGAGCGGAAAAAGACCGCTTCGCCGCTCAGCTCAAACTCATCTGGCAGGCCAGTAGCATGGAAGAAGCTGTTGTGCTGGCACGCAGATTGGCTGAGTTATATGAGAAACGATTTCCAAAAGCAATTGAGATTTTGGAAGCAGGGCTGGAAGACAGTTTAACGTTTTATGCGTTCCCCACGCTGGACAGCAGAAAAATCAGTTCCAACAATATTATGGAACGGTTGAATCGAGAGATTCGGCGTAGGACAAAGGTAATTGGAATCTTCCCTAATCCTGAATCTTATGTTCGATTGATTTCGATCTACCTTCTGGAATACAGTGAGGACTGGTCCAGCTCTCGAGCCTATCTTAGTGCCAGATCATTGGAATCAATCGTGTTAGAAGCCGCATAAGCTGTAATGAAGTTCTATGAAGTTGCGAACTAAATTTGACACTAACATTATATATTATCAATATTATCACATATTTATTAACATCGGAGTATAATTAATTGTGAGTTTACAAAAATTTTATCTACTTTTTACAATGAATCACATCTTTGGTTATGGAATATGGGAAAAACGTGTAGGCGATGGGACACAGGTGGATATATAAGGCAAATGACCACACCCAAAATTATTATAATGACTGCTTCAATAACAGATGACATCGATGCGATTGTAAAGAAGTTATCTGAAAATGTTCCGTCCATTATTTCAGGCACTAAAGATGGAAAAATCGAGGTGTTGGAACAAATGGATTTGATCGGGATCCTAATGATTATCAAGATCACGCACGCTGTTAAAAAAATGGATGAACAGTTAAATAGAATGGACGGCGACAGAAATGGTTGAAATTGAGAATCTTTGATTATAGGAGCCGGTCAATTAATTTCATTTCAGCCCTATATTTCCTGCCGACCCTCCAAGGCGCGGGTCAGTGTGACTTCGTCGGCATATTCCAAATTTGATCCCATTGGAATTCCATGGGCGATTCGCGTTGTTCGGATCCCCGCGGGTTTGATCAGACGGGCGATATAGGTCGCGGTCGCCTCACCTTCGACGGTGGCGTTGGTCGCCAGGATAATCTCGTTGATTTCACTATGCTCTCTCAGTCTGGACAACAATTCCCTCAGATGCAGCTGTTCCGGACCGATGTCTTTCATCGGCGAGATCGCGCCGTGCAGCACATGATATCTTCCATTGTACTCGCGGGTGCGTTCCATCGCGGTCACATCCATTGGACTTTCAACGACACAGACCACACTGTCATCACGGGTTTGGTCAGCGCAAATCTCGCAAATATCCCGATCGGTCAGATCGCAGCAAATCGGGCAAAGATGGGTGCGCTCTTTTGCCTGTAAAATCGCGTTCGCAAGTTTGGCGGCGTCCTCTTTGGAAATCCCAAGGATATGAAACGCCAGGCGCTGGGCGGTTTTTCGCCCGACGCCCGGTAGCCGCCCCAGTTGTGTGATCAGTTCATGAATCGCCGGACTGTCGTAATTGCTCATTAAAATGGCATCCCGGGACCGCCCAAGCCGCCCATGCCACCGGTGACCGAACCCATATGCTTGGCGGATTCCTCATCCATTTTGCGCATAGCGTCATTGACGCCGGCCATGATCAGATCCTGCAACATCTCTATGTCATCCGGATCCACAGCTTCGGGCTTGATCTCGATCTCGGTCACCTGATGCTCTCCGTTGACCTTGATTCTGACCATGCCGCCGCCGGCGGTCGATTCAACTTCCATGGTGTCGATCGCCTCTTGGGCCTTTTGCATTTCCTCTTGCATTTTTTGAGCTTGCTTTAACAGCTGATTCATGTTCGGTCCGCCTTTGCCACCGCCTTGAAATCCGCCTCGTCTACCTTTAGCCATTCATTCCTCCTAAACTCCGCGAGAGACATCGCGGTTGATTTTGTATAACCATGCGAAAATTATTTAATATCACAAATAAATCGTCTTAATCGTTGTAATCGTCTTGTCATCACTCAGTCGAATCGTTTGTGAGCGATGTGTCCACACGCACTTTGATTCCCAACGTTTGCGCACTGTTGATCACGCGGTCGGCCCACTCTTGATCGGGCGCCATGGTTCCCGCGGTCGCTGCCCGATCCGCTTGCTCAAAGGCGCCGTCCGCGGAGTCAAATTCTCCGCAAGAAAGTCTCAGTTTTATAGCCTTGCCACCGTTAGCCTCGCGTAGCGCATCTTGTAACGGTCTTCCACCACGTTGTCCGTTGAGGATGTTGTAGTTTTCTTTTTGCTGTGGCGCGAATGACAAGATGATCTCGTCCGTGGTTCCGGAAACATACGCAGTTTTAGCGAACATGTAGATCAGCGCGTCCTGATCCATCAAGATCTCCAAGGCGCGGGTCCATAATGGCGATTCGCCATCCAATTGCCGAGAGACGGGTTCTTCGCTTTCGGCGCCGGGTGTCGACCATCCGGTAGGCGGATCTTCCGGTGAAGGGTCCATTCGTTCTGAAGTTGGCAGAACTTCAGGCTCCGAACCCGCCATGTCTAAGACCGCCATTGTGGAATCGACTTTGTCAACGGTGGAGACTTCGACGGATGGGGGGGCCACGCCGGCCGGCGCGCGGTCGGTGGCACCCGGGCTATCCACGACGCTTGATCGGTCCACCGCGTCCGACCGATCGATGCCGCCCGGTGGACTCGACGATTGCTCCTTGTCGTCCGCCGCCACATCCGGCAAGGACGTTGTTGGCGGGCTCAGCGTGTCGTCGGGGGGCGCCGTCATTCTTGTTCGCACGGGGCGCGCGTCCGGCCCGCGTTCGACAATGTTCATCTCTGCCGTCTCGGTCGGTTGACTCCTCGTGCCGGTCAAACTCAGCAGATTGACTTCGAGCAAAGTTCGGGGGTTGGTGATCCACCGTAAATCAGAAAGCAATTTAGACAAGTCTTTGATAATGGTCACGATTTCCGGTTGTACGTATCGTGTCGCGAGATCTTGTAATTGCTCCAACTCCTCAGCGGTGACTGTCAATAGAGAGGCGGGATTCGAACAAGCTTTGCATATCATCAGATTGCGATAATACTGAGCGAGATCCGCGGTGAAGCGGACAATGTCTTTACCTTCCGTGACCAATGTGTCCACGGCGGACAGGATGCCTGTGGCGTCCGACTCGATCAGCGCTAAAACCAGATCGCCGATAAAGCTGATATCGACGACACCAATTAAATCGCGCACCGCGGCGCGTGTGATCACACCCTCGATGGCCATCTGTGACTGATCCAACAGACTCAGCGCGTCGCGCAAGGCGCCATCGGCCTGGATCGCGATTTCCGACAGGCCCCCATCATCAATGGCGATATCCTCCTGAGTTGCGATCAGCCGCAGCCGCTCCACGATGGAATGAATTGAAATCCGACGAAAATCAAAGCGCTGACAACGCGATGTGATGGTCGCCGGTATGCGATGCGCCTCGGTTGTCGCGAGAATAAAGATCGCGTGCGCCGGAGGTTCCTCCAGTGTTTTAAGCAACGCGTTGAACGCGCCGATGGAAAGCATATGGACTTCATCCACGATATAAACCTTATATTTGGCGACCGCCGGTAAAAACACCACTTCATCAATGATTCTGCGGATGTTGTCCACGCTGTTGTTCGACGCCGCATCGATTTCCATCACGTCGAGCAAGTCGCCATCTCTTACAGCTTCACAAATCTCACAGACCTCACAGGGATCGCCGTTGTTTTGATTGGGACAATTGATCGCCTTGGCGAACACCTTCGCCAAGCTTGTCTTGCCTGTTCCTCTTGTCCCGCAAAACAAATAAGCGTGCGCGATATTGCCTATCGCCACGCTGTGCCTCAGTGTTCGCACAATATGATCCTGACCGACGATGTCGTCGAAGTTGGAAGGGCGCCACTTGCGATACAGCGCGATATGCGACATAGGTCCTCCTAAACTAAAAAGATGTCACTCCTTACCTGAAGCCGAACGCAGGCTTGACCGCAGCACATGTGATGAACTGCTTACTGCTGCTTCCTTCCGGATCTGACAGGGTTCACAGGCCACATCGCACGGGACCCACAGTCGGCTCCAGATAAGGGATGACATCTAGTCCAACGGAATGCATTATATCACAAAAGAAAATTATCTCGCAACGCCGACTGTCCGCGGCTATCTGTGAAGCATTTTGATTCTGAACCGAATCTTTCGAATTACAAAATAATGCAGAAAACACTTTTTGTACTATAATATCTGAGTAGACACCGATGAAACAGTCTATGCAACGTGGATAAACCAGATAAATGTTCTCATAAAGGGGGATCGTCAATGTTTCCGGAAATTAATTTTATTCGAAATATCGCACCCAAACAAAAGCCTGTCGATGAAAGTGCCCTGGGATTCGGGATGATATTCACCGACCATATGTTTGTGATGGATTATGTGGATGGACAAGGTTGGATCAATCCTACAATTAAGCCATACGAACCGTTTATGATGGATCCGTCCACCATGGTTTTTCACTACGGTCAGGCGATTTTTGAAGGAATGAAAGCGTACCGACGGCCTGATGGAGGCATCAATCTATTTCGCCCTCAACTGAACTTTGAACGGATGAATCACTCCAATAAGAGGATGGGCATTCCGCAGGTGGACGAGGCGTTCTTGCTACACTGCATGGCCGAGCTGATCAAAGTTGAACAGGATTGGGTCCCGCGAACAGATGGCGCGTCTCTCTATATCCGCCCCTTTATAATCTCGACCGACGCGTATCTGGGTGTCCGTGTCTCGAAAACATATAAGTATATTGTGATCTTATCGCCCTCGGGAGCGTATTATCCACAGGGCATCAACCCGGTCAATATTTATATTGAGGACCGATATGTACGCGCGGTGCGCGGTGGAACCGGTGAGGCCAAATGCCCGGGAAATTACGCGGCCGGCATGTTGGCGCAGGAGAAAGCGCATGAGAAAGGCTTTGTCCAGGTATTGTGGCTGGATGGTGTGGAACTTAAATATATTGAAGAAGTCGGCTCGATGAATGTCTTTTTCGTGGTCGGCGATGAGCTGATCACACCGGAGCTGAATGGCAGTATTTTGAACGGCATCACCCGTCGTTCGGTCATTGAGTTGGCCGAGCACTGGGGATTGACTGTCACCGAAAAACGCATTTCGGTCGATGAGTTGATCCAAATGGCGGATAACGGCGAGATTAGCGAAGCGTTTGGCTCGGGCACGGCGGCGGTCATCTCACCGATCGGCGAATTGATGTATGAGGGCCGCGAATTTGTTTTTAACGAAGGAAAGATTGGGCCGATCAGCCAAAAATTATATGATCAGCTGACCGGCATGCAATATGGGCGTCTTGAGGACCAATTGGATTGGATATATAAAGTGAATTGATAACGGTTAGGGCAGTCGCTGTCAATCAACTAATTCGCGAAGTCAATGATATCGCGCTACATTCAGCCAGGGTGGAGACCGTTGTGTGGAGAATCTCACAGCGGTCTTTCGCTGTGGCGGGATCATCCGCGACGGCGTAGACATAAAACTTCAGCTTGGGTTCGGTGCCGGAGGGGCGTAGAGCGTACCAGCCGCCGTTGTCGAATTGAAAGACCAGCAGATTGTCGGTGGATCCTCCAAGATCGCTTTCACTGAACGGACACGGTTTAAAATTTCGTGAGGCGATATCGGCGCCCGGATGTCTAACATACTTCATTCGCCGGGAATAATCACGATAACAGAGCAAACGACCATCGCCCGCGGTTAGGGGGAAGTCACGCCGGAAGGTGTCGGTGATCTGTTGAATGATTTGACGACCGGCTGCCTCTGGATAAGACAAGCTGAACGGTCGCGCGCTGAAATGCCCGTGGATTTCATGTAATTTTTCAAGTTCATCGGCCAAGGTCAGCCCCAGACTTTTCAGCCGGGCCGCCTCGCCGGTCAAAATCCGGATTGCCGCCAACCCGTCCTTATCACGCAATGTATCGCCAAACGCGTAGCCAATACTTTCTTCATAGCCCATTAGGAAGACTTTTCCTTGCCGGACCAGATCGGGGATCGCGCCACAAATATTTTTAAAGCCGGTTAGCTCTTCGCGCACCTCGAAACCGGCGGCGCACGCGACCGCCGCTCCGAAATTATCAGTCACCACTGATTTGACCAACACGGCCGGCGCGGGTCTCACATCTTGGCGGGGATGCTTTTCCCGGTATTGGCGCGCGAGGATATGAACCAACAGGGCTCCGATCTCATTGCCATCGAGTTGGGTGTACAATCTATTTTTATCCGGCAACATGATTGTCGCGCGATCCGCATCCGGGTCGGTCGCGAGCACCAAGTCGGCTTGATGTTTGAGGGCGAGCGCCGCGGCAGCCGATAAAACCGCAGGGTTTTCCGGATTTGGCGCGGGCGTGGTGGTGAAATCCGGATCGGGATCAAACTGCTCGGGGACGACGATCAGGTTTTTCACTCCAATGGAACGCATGATTGCCGTGGTCGGCGGACCGCCGGTGCCGTGAACCGGCGTGTAGACGACCGTCAACTCATTTTCATTCCCCTGAATGGGATAGAGGTCGCGGACGTATTGGTGATAAGAGTCGATCAAGTCCCTAGGCGCGAGCCGGACGTTGGGCAAGGTTTCCGGCGCGGAAAGGTCGTGTTTTAATAAGGCGCGCAACAGATCCTTCGGATTGGACTGTTTAATTTCCCGGGTAATGTCGGCGGCGTCCGTGTCTCCGATTTGCGTCCCGTCGGGGCCGTAGACTTTGTAACCATTGTATGCCGCCGGATTGTGCGAGGCGGTGATCATGATCCCCGCCGCCGCGCCCAGCGCCCGCACGCTGTAGGCAAGCTGAGGCGTCGGTTGACATTCGTCGAACAAGACTGTGTCAAAGTCATAGCCGCTCAGTACGCCGGCGGTCAACGACGCGAACTCGGCGGAGTGATGTCTGTTGTCAAAGGCGACGACCACAATGCCTCGAGCGCCGGTTCCCATCGTGTCAAAGCCGGATTTCCTCAGCCAGCCGGCCACTCCCATGCCTGCGCGCGCGACAGTCAGGAGATTCATGCGGTTCAAGCCGGGTCCCATTATCGCCCTGAGTCCCGCCGTTCCGAAATTCAGTGGGATGACATACTGATCGTACAGGCTGTCCAGTTCCTCGGAAGTGATTGGCTCAACGTTGGCTGCGTCGCCCTTTGTGATGTTTTCCAAGCGCCTCAACCAATCCCGAGGCGCAGAGAGCAGCTCGTCCGGAAGAATCTCAAGAGCACACCATTCGGTCAGCTTTTCAATGACCGCCGCGAGCCGATCGTCCGCCGGCGCGGCGGTGTTGGCTGTCTGTCTCATTTGGTCTTGCCGGCCCGGTCTTGCGCTGTCAGCAAGGCCACACCGCCGCTGGAACCCAGCCGCTCGCAGCCCGCTTTGAGAAACGCCACCATTTGCTCACGCGTGCGAATGCCGCCTGCCGCCTTGATTTTAACTTGAGGTGACAGATGTTGGCGAAACAGTTCGATATCGCGCAAGTCAGCGCCTGAGTGACTGAAGCCCGTGGAAGTTTTGATATAGTCGGCTCCGACTTCGGACACAATCTCGCACATGGTGATTTTTTCCTCGTCAGTCAACAAACAGGTCTCGATAATGACTTTCAACACTTTGCCTTTGGTGGCGGTGCGAATGGCGTACAGTTCCTGGCGAATCTCTTCCAGACGTCCCTCTTTTAGCCAGCCGATGTTGATGACCACATCGATTTCATCCGCACCGTCATTTATCAGGCCGGAGGATTCAATCACCTTCATGGTTGTTGTCTGGTAACCCAGAGGAAAGGCGACGACCGTGCAAATCGGCAGGGACAGGTCGTTTTCTGTCAGCCACTCCGCCGCGAACCGAACATAAGAGGGCGGGATGCAAACCGTCGCGCAACCGTAAGTCGTGGCTTCCGACAGGCAGGTGCGGATGTCTTCTTTGGTCGCGTTGGCGAACAGCACAGTGTGATCGATATGGGATAAAATTTCATTGTCTTGCATGACTACGCTCCTCGATTATCAGTGGCGATTATTGATTTATGAAATATGATTATAATATCATTCCGGCGTCAATTCAGTTAAATTTGCGATTTGTGACGTTGGCGATAAAAAAGACAACAAAAATAATCATTTGTCACCTCTTTTTCCCGGCGGATAAATCATTGAGCATTTAACATTATAAACGTAAACATGGAGACTCCAAAAAATTAATGAGCGCACTTAAATTTTGTCATCTGATTGTGTATAATTACAGACAATGCATTCGTTATGCATATGCATTGAGAATCTTCGAAAGAATTATTGGGAGGTATTTGAAATGATTAAAGTTGGTGTTGCCGGTTACGGCACAATCGGACAACGTCTCGCTGACGGCGTCGCAAGGCAGGAAGACATGGAGTTGGTGGGTATAACTGACTTGGCTCCCACTTTAGCGATCCGCGCTCTCAAAGAAAAAGGCATGCCTTATGACCTCTACCTGGTCGACGGTGCGGATAAATCCAAATTTGATGAACTCAACATCCCGGTCAGTGGTTCTTTTGAAGACCTGGTCAGCAAAGTAGATATCATGCTCGACTCCTCGCCTGCCGGAATCGGCGCGAAAAACAAAGAGATCTATCAGCGCCTGGGCGTCAAGGCGGTTTTCCAGGGCGGCGAGAAAAACACGGTCGCCAACGTCTTTTTCCACGGCTACGCGAACTACGATAAAGGTTTGGATCAGGACTATTTGAAACTGACATCCTGCAACACCACCGGATTGATCCGTGCGGTTGATTGCCTGGATCGTAAGTATGGCGTGGAGCGCATTGCGATCACCATCGTCCGCCGTGTCGCGGACCCGGGTGACTACAACCGCGGTTTGACCAACGCGCTGCAGGTGGAACAGGCTCCGAGTCACCAGGCGGTCGATCTGATGACGATCATGCCGCATGTGGAAGCGACAGGAATTCTGGTGCACACGCCGGTGACACATGGACACTTTATCACTGTCATAGCCCATGGCAAACAAAAAATCACAAAAGAGATGGCGCTTGACGCGTTCAACGATCACGATCGTATCCGCATGGTTCGCCTCGAAGACGGCTTCCTCGGCAATGCGTCTCTGTTTAAATATGGCCGTGATCTGGGCCATGTCCGTGGCGACCTCTACGAAATCGCCATCTGGGAGAACACCATTGTTGAGTATGGTGATGACATCATGTTCGGCATTCACATCCCGCAAGAATCCGTCACCATTCCGGAGACGATGGACGCGGTCCGTGCGGCCATGCACATGCAGGACACCGGCGCTGAAGCCACCGCAGCCACGAATAAATATTTGGATCTGGGATCATGGAAAAAGTAAAAATGAAGTCCATGCGTGACGTGGATTATAAAGGAAAGTCGGTTCTGTTGCGCCTCGACATCAATTCTCCCATTGATCCGGTGTCGAAAAAAATTGTCAACGAGAACCGTCTGGAAAAAAGTGTGCCGACCATTCAGTACCTTTTGGACAGCGGCGCCAAGGTTGCGATCATCGCACATCAGGGCGACACACTGGACTATCAGAACCTGATTTCGATGGAAGAGCACGCGGAGATTTTTGGCCGTCTGGCCGGCAGGGCGATCGGGTACATCGATGATGTCTGCGGTCCCGCTGCCATCGACGCCGTGAAAAGTCTAAAAGAGGGCGAGGCGATTTTGCTTGGCAATCTTCGCTATCTAACAGAGGAAATCTCTCATTTTGAGAAAGTTGTCAGCTTGACCCCCAAGCAGATGACCGATTGCTGGCTGGTGCGTAAGCTTGCCCCTCTGTTTGATTATTATGTGAATGACGCGTTTTCCGCCGCTCACAGAGCCTGTCCTTCCATGGTTGCGTTCCAGGAAGTGCTGCCCTCCGCGGCCGGCGACCTACTCTTCACAGAGTATTCCACACTGAGCAAAGTTCAGCGGAATCCGGCGCATCCTTCTGTTTTTGTGTTGGGAGGAGCGAAGATTTCCGATGCGTTTGGCATGATGGAACAAGTGTTGGCCAATGGCACCGCGGATCGCATTTTGACGACCGGGGTCACCGGCGCTGTTTTCCTGTTGGCGTCCGGTGTGAAAATCGGCAAGCAATACGAGGATTGGCTGGCGGGCAAAGACTTTTTGGGATTCGTCGAACCGGCAAAAGAATATCTGGCCAAATATGGTGACAAAATTGAAATGCCCCGCGACCTGGCCTACGCAGTCGATGGCGTGCGGCTTGAAATTGATGTCGCCGATTTGCCAAAAGACGACGCCAGTTTCCTGGATATCGGGCAAAAGACGCAAGACGATTATCGCGAGATCATTCTTGAGGCTAAGACCTTGTTCGCCAATGGTCCCGCCGGTGTCTACGAAGAGAAGATCTTCACGAACGGCACCAACGCCTGCTGGACCGCGATTGGCGACTCCGAAGGCTTCTCGGTCATTGGTGGAGGCGACACAGTCTCCTCGGCGGCTCAATTTATCGACTTGTCCAAAATCAGTTATGTCTGCACGGCCGGTGGCGCGATGGTTCAATTTATGACGGGTAAGACGCTCCCGCTGATCGCTGCGATGGAGACGGCATACTCTAAGGAGGAACAGAATTAATGGATCGTAAAGAAAAACTAGAGTTGCAAAAATTTGCGACACAAATTCGCATTGAAACAGTCAAACAAGTTGTAGTCCGCGGCTTCGGTCACTTGGGTGGATCGCTGTCGATCGTGGACGCTTTGGCTGTTTTGTACGCCAAAGAAATGAGAGTGGATCCCAAAAACCCAACTTGGCCGGACCGTGACATCATGGTCTGCTCCAAAGGACACGCGGGCCCGGCGGTTTATTCCACTTTGGCGCTGAAGGGCTATTTCCCGATGGATGAGCTGAAAACGCTCAATCAGCCGGGCACCAACCTGCCAAGTCACTGTGACCGTAATTTGACGGTCGGTGTCGATATGACCACCGGATCTCTCGGTCAGGGCGTCTCCACAGGTATCGGCATGGCGCTGGCGCAAAAGGTGGATGGTAAGGATTCCCGCACCTATATTTTTGTAGGTGACGGTGAGAGTCAGGAAGGCCAGGTTTGGGAAGGCATGACGTTCGCCGCACAATATAAGCTGGACAATCTGGTGTTGTTCTTTGACTCTAACGGCAAACAGCTCGATGGTTACACGAAAGACGTCATGGATGTCAGAGATCTGCGAGCCAAAGCGGAAGCTTTTGGCTGGAACGCGGTCAGCGTGGATGGACATGATGTGGAAGCAATCGACAATGCCCTTCAGGAAGCCAAGACAGTGAAAGGTGTTCCAACCTGTATCGTGCTGAACACGGTCAAAGGTAAAGGCGCGCCTGAACTGGAAGCGATCTTGCTGAATCATCACAGCGCCATCAGCGAAGAGTTCGGTGCGAACGCCCTCGCTGGTTTGGAAAATGATCTTGCTGAAATTGAGAAGGAGCTGAAGGAATGATTAAAGTAATATACGATGGCACAACAGAGAAAGCCCTACACAAAGATGTGTTCGGCGCGACGATTGCCGAATTGGCGGCGGAAGACAAAGACGTCATGTATCTTGACGCTGACGTCATGAATTCTTCCGGCACTTATAAATTCTGGCAGGCCAATCCCACCCGAGCGATCAACTGCGGAATCGCCGAGGCGAACATGATGGGTGTCGCGGCCGGTTTGGCCGCGATGGGTAAGAAACCCTACGCGACGACCTTCGCGCCCTTTGCCAGCAGAAGATGTTATGATCAGGTCTTCCTGTCGATCGGCTATGCGAAAAACGACGTGCGCATATACGGATCGGACGCCGGTGTCACAGCCGCGTTCAACGGCGGCACGCACATGCCGTTTGAGGACATGTCTCTGATGCGCGCGGTTCCACATTCCACCGTCATCGATGTCGCGGACGCGGTCCAGCTGAAATGGGTGCTGAAAGCGGTTAAGGACAACAAAGGTTTGACCTATATTCGCAGCACTCGCAAAAGCAATATCAAAGTTTATGACGAGTCCTCTGAGTTTGAACTGGGCAAAGGCAATGTGGTTCGCGATGGTAAAGACGTGACGATTATCGCTGTCGGCATCATGGTCGGTGAGGCTCTGGGCGCTGCTGAGATACTCAAAGATAAAGGTATTGATGCCCGCGTGGTGGATATGTTCACCGTTAAACCGATTGACGTTGATTTGGTGACCAAATGCGCCAAGGAAACCGGTTGCATCGTGACCGCCGAAAACCATAATGTGATCGGTGGCCTGGGTGACGCGGTTGCCGCGGCTGTGTTGGCGAACGCGCCGGTACCGATGCTCAAACATGGTGTCCAAGATGAGTTTGGTCAAGTTGGTCCGCAACCTTATCTGCAGGAAGTGTACAAGCTGACCGCGAAAGATCTGGCTGAGACCGTTGAGAAAGCGCTCCAAATGAAATAAGCCGGACATGACGTGCCGCTTTGAATGAGCGGTTGCGTCATTGACAATCCGTGCATTACAATTAAACGATCCGATTGATAGCAATCGGATCGTTTTTTGTAATTAATTAGGAGACAGGAGATTCGATCGAATGAGAATAACCAATCTTCATCACAGTGGTTTTTCGGTGGAACTTGAACAGACTGTGCTGATTTTTGACTATTATCAAGATCCGGCGCAGGTGTTACCGGCGATTCTAAAAAAAGGAAAACAAGTCATTTATTTTGTCTCGCATTGGCATCCCGACCACTATTCTCCGTTAATTTTGGAAAATGCGGGAAATCCAAGCCATTATTATGTGATCGACCGACAGACCGTCGAACGGCATCACTTGGACAAGAAAATTGACGCTTCCCGATTATTGGTGGCCAACGAGGGTGATCGTTTTTGGCGCGAAGCGGATGAAGCGATTCGGCTGCCGGATATTGAGAGTTTGGCGGTATTTGGTTCGACGGACGAAGGAGTCTCTTATCTGCTGCGCGCCCAACCGGATTCGGAAAAGGTCGCCGATCGACGGACCGGCCTGATCTATCACGCTGGTGACCTAAATGACTGGGACTGGCAAGATGACCCGTCGCCAAATCCGGCCATGCGTATGGCGTATCGCGAACAATTGTTTAAGGTTAAAGAATATTTGGATATTTCAATAGCCGCCGAACGTGTAGGCGGCGATCAGCCAACCGGAGATGATCTGAACGGGTTTGACAATCTGCCCATGATCGATCTCGCTTTTGTTCCGGTGGATCAGCGCTTGGGAGCGATGGCTTTCAGCGGTGCTGAAATTTTGCTGGAATATTTTATACCGAAGTTGATTGTTCCGATGCACTTGAACGGGGGAACCGATTTGCCAAATGAACTCGCTCGTCGGCTGAACAAATGTGCGGGTCACGAGCAAACTCAGGTCGTTCAGCTGGTTGAATCCGGCTATGTTTTTGACACTGAATAAGATAGATACAAAGTTGACCGGAAACAAATGAAAGTAGGAAAAGCAAATGGAATTTACTTATCGTCACACCAACATCAATGTCCAAGACCTTGACAAGTCGATAGAATTTTATAAAAAGGCGCTGGGCCTCACTGTCAGCAGAGAGAAGACCGCCGGGGATGGAAGCTTCAAATTGGTCTATCTGACCGATGAGAACCGGGCGACGGAAATCGAGCTGACCTGGCTGCGAGATCACGCGGAGCGGGCGTACAACCTTGGTGAGAATGAATGGCACATCTGTTTTGGTGTCGATGACTATGACGCGGCCCATAAACATCATGAGGAAATGGATTGTATCTGCTTTGAAAATTCCGCGATGGGTCTATATTTCATTTCGGATCCCGACGGGTACTGGATCGAAATCGTGCCAAATAAAAGACGGTAAACTTGCGCTCGGATTGCAATCCGCCCAATTGATCCAGTCTTAAGATGAGACTTGCAAATTACAAGCAATCGTGATATTCTCATTCGGTGACCGCATAACTGGGGTTTTTGAAATATCTGTCTGACAGGTAACCTAATCAGTTAGCGAGACTTTTAGGAGGTGCACAGAATATGTATGCAGTGATTGCGACCGGCGGCAAACAGTACAAGGTTGCCGTGGGAGACGAGATCTTTATCGAGAAGCTCACCGGCGAAGTTGGGGATGAAGTTTCTTTCGAAGAGGTTTTATTGGTTTCAGATGAGGGTTCGCTGAAGGCCGGGGCCGAGGCCGCTGACGTCAAGGTGACCGGAGAAATCGTGAAGCAGGGCCTGGGTAAGAAGATTGTTGTCTTTAAGTACAAATCCAAAAAGGGATATCGCCGTAAACAAGGTCATAGACAGCCATACACCCGTGTGGCGATCCGGGCGATCGGATAACCTCGTCAGCTTATGATCATCGTCAAAATATTCCGGGACAAGCAGGGAACACCGTATGGGTTCAGCTGCAAGGGACATTCGGACCACGCTCCGATGGGATTTGATATCTTTTGTTCCGCGGTCACCGCGATGGCGGGCGCGACCATTACCGGATTGACGGACGTGTTGATGCTGAAACCTCGCTATTCGCTTTCGGAAGGTGACATCGAGTGCGAAGTGGACTTGCGCTCGGACCTGACCAAAGAGCAAAGAGATGGCGCGGTCTTGCTGTTCAAGACATTTGAACTGGGCTGTAAACAGATCGTGGATAGCTACGAAGAACAGAACATATTATTGATAGGGCACAATATGGAGGTGCAGGACAATGTTGAAACTTAACTTACAACTTCTTGCCCATAAAATGGGTGTTGGCAGTACTAAAAATGGCCGTGACTCCGAATCAAAGCGTCTCGGCACCAAGAGGGCGGACGGTCAGTTTGTTTTGGCGGGCAATATTTTGGTCCGTCAGCGCGGCACCAAGATTCATCCCGGCACGAATGTCGGTCTGGGCAAGGACGACACCCTCTACGCTTTGGTGGACGGCAAGGTTTGCTTTGAGCGTAAAGGAAAAGATAGAAAAAAAGTCAGCGTCTATCCTGTCGCGTAATCACGCGTGTACAGGAAATGGATGTGTATGATTAAGAGTTTGGCCATGTGTTAAACTCTTTTTTATTTAATTGATCACTCTTGAGGTGAGTGGAGCGAAAGTGAGAGAAACCGGTGTTTATTGATCAAGCTAAAATATATATTTGCGCGGGACGCGGCGGAGATGGCCATGTATCATTTCACACCGCTAAATACCTGCCTAACGGTGGTCCCGACGGCGGCGATGGTGGGAGAGGTGGAGATATCTACTTTGTCGCGAATGAGAATCTGACGAGCTTGCAGGATTTTCGTTATAAACGAAAATATAAAGCCGAGGATGGTCAGTCGGGCGGCAAAAAAAAGATGTCCGGACGGTCGGGCGAACACCTGACGATTGAGGTGCCGGCCGGCACCTTGCTATGGGACGCTGAGATGGATCGCCTGCTGGCCGATCTGCGGGAGCCGGGTGTGCCGGTGCTGATCGCCAAGGGAGGAGCGGGAGGAAGAGGAAACGCGAATTTCGCGAATGCCGTCCGTAGAGCGCCCAATTTCGCAAAGGCGGGCAGAGTTGGACAGGAATATAATTTGCGGATTGAGCTAAAGTTGTTGGCGGATGTGGGATTGTTGGGACTGCCGAACGTCGGCAAGTCGACATTGCTATCCGTTTTATCGGCGGCCAAACCTAAAATAGCCGATTATCATTTCACCACGCTCTCGCCGAATCTCGGTATTTGTCAGGTGGATGAACATAACTTTGTCATGGCGGACATTCCGGGCCTGATCCCCGGAGCCAGTCAGGGAGCGGGCTTGGGACTTGATTTTTTGCGACATGTCGAACGCAGTCGCTTGCTGGTGCACCTGGTCGATGTTTCGGGCAGTGAAGGACGTGATCCGATTGAAGATTTCGATCAAATCAATTTAGAGTTGGGTTTACATGATGAGCGCCTGGCGTCACGTCCGCAAATTGTGGTGGCCAGCAAAATTGATCTTGCCACTCCGGAGCAACTGGAGCGATTTCATCAGATCATGGAGGGCAGAGGTTTTGCTGTATACGATATCTGCGCGCCGATCCACGAAGGAACCGACAAGCTGCTAAAAGCGATCTCGGCAAAATTGAAAACGCTGCCGATGACTGTGTTGACTCAGATACCTACGACGGAACATAAAATCTATGAGGCACCGACCTCTCTTTTCAACATTCACAAAGACGACGAGGGGTATCATGTGAGGGGAGAATGGGCGGAGCACCTTGTCCGGTCAACCAACTTCAATGATCCGGAATCGTTGAACTATTTTCAGCGCATGTTGCGCCGCAAAGGTGTGATAGAGGCGCTTGAGCAAAAGGGAATTCAGGAAGGCGAGACGGTGATCATGGAAGAGTTGGAATTTGAATTCATACCTTGATATCCGACATCGAGATATTGGTAAAGAGATAGATGAGGAGTGAGACAATGCTCACAAGCAAACAGCGAGCGTATTTGAGAAAAATGGCACATGACCTGACGCCGATCATGACAATCGGCAAAGATGGATTGGGAGAGAACAGTTTGGATCAAGTTAGAACAATATTTCCCCAACATGAATTGGTCAAGATCAATTTGCTGAAGACCTGTGATGAAAATCCTAAAGTTGTCGCCCATCGGGTGGCCGCCGCCACGGACTCCGAGGTTGTTCAGGTGGTGGGGCACCGGTTTGTGTTGTACCGCCACTCGCGCAAATTGGCGGAGAAGGGCAAGGCGATTTCTCTGCCTTATTAAATCAACAGCTTAAACCGTCAACAAAATCTATTTTTAGCTGATAAATGTAACATTTATTCGTGCAGAAGACGGGCGGATACCGTATAATGTGTACATATCAAAGATCCTAACGGAAGAAAGGGTGTTTTTATGAAGAAATATGTATGCGATCTGTGTGGTTATGTTTACGATCCGGCTGAAGGCGATCCCGACAACGGTGTGGCCGCCGGCACAGCTTTTGAGGATGTTCCGGCCGATTGGGTTTGCCCATTATGTGGAGCGTCGAAAGAAGATTTCAGCGTCATGGATGACTGATTTCGCACATCGCTTCCAACGCGTTTGACGTGTGAGTACTCGTTACGCATTCTCCGTGACGAGTACTTTTTCATTAATTTAGATGGAGGTCTGAAACTCTATGCCGATACAACCTATTTGCAACAACGTTCTGGAAGTTGGCGCGAGCCATCCCGATCGCCAGCTGTTTGACGCCCTGATGCCGACACCTTTCGGTACGACCTATAACTCATATTTGGTCATCGGCGAGGAAGCGACCGCGCTGATCGACCCTGTCGATCCCGAAAAAGCAAAAGACTTGATTTACAACCTTAAGGAAGCGGGAGTTGAGAAGCTAGACTATATTATCATTCTTCATACCGAGCAAGATCACTCCGGAACGACCCCGCTCCTGCAGAAATTGTATCCCGAAGCGAAGCTGGTTGGGACGAAAAAAGTGCAGGAATTGATGGAGTCACATCTGCATATCCCGCCTTCCGACTTCTTAACGGTCGCGGAAGGTGATCAGCTTGATCTTGGCGGTAAATTGCTGACATTTTATCCAATCCCCTTCGCCCACTGGCCCGACAACACCGCCTGCATGCTCGAAGAGGACCGTGTTCTTTTTTCCAGCGATTTGTTTGGCTCTCACTACGCGGATACCAAAGTCTTTTCGACCTCAGGAAACGATCAACGGATCGCGGCGCGCAATTATTTCGCGGAGATCATGATGCCGTTTCGCGCTCAGTGCGCGAAATACACCAAGAAATTTCGTGAAATGGCGCCGAACCTGGTCGCGCCGTCACATGGACCCGTCTGGTATGATCCTAGACATATTTTTGATTTGTACGAAAGTTGGACCAACAATAAGGTGCGCAGGAGCGTGGTGATCGGCTATGTCAGCATGCACGAAAGCACCGAGAAGATTGTGGAGGCCCTGACCTTGAACCTTAATCGGCACGGACTGTCTGTCGTCTGCCGCAACATCGCCGAGGAACCGTCCAGTCTGATGCTTGTCACCGGCCATGTGGCGAGCGATTTGGTTGACGCTGCCGCCTTCATCCTAGGCACGCCGACTGTGTTGGGTGGTCCTCACCCGGCGGCCGCGTACGCGGCGATACTGGTCAACGCGTTAAAACCCAAGAATCGCTATTTCGGCGTGGTTGGATCGTTTGGCTGGGCGACAAAGGCGGCAGACACGATTGAAGCACTGACGGGCTCATACAAGGCGGAGCGCCTGGAGCCGCTGCTGATCAAGGGGCTGCCCACCGAGGAAGACTATCAGACGATCAAGGAATACGCGGACGATTTGGCGGAGAAAATTCTCGCGCTTGAAGACGTGATCACCTGACCTCCGATCGGCTCTCCTCCGCGAGAGGTCGAATCGCCATAGACAAAAACGAAGATATTTCATTTAAAACGGTCACCCACGATTGAGTGACCGTTTTTATTGTGTTTCGCGGTGTGGTTATTGTCCTTCCGTCAAAAAACGCAATAATGTGGGATATAAATTTTCGGTATCATTCAACCAATTTTCACATATCTGTTTGGCGAGCTGCTCCTGTGGAACGTTGACACTGATTTGCATTAGGATGGTGCCTTTGTCTCGATGAGTTAGCTCGACCTGCCAGCCTTGTGTGATTGAAGGACTGTAATCGGCGGTTACCGATTCTTCATGTCGGGCAGCATCTCCGATCTCCGCCACAGCCTGACGCAGATTGCGCTGCACCGGAATCGGAATTGTGTGCTCCAGCGCCGCGAGTACCTGCTTCCCGGACTCCGTTATCGAATAACGCATGATCGGCTGACCCGCTGCGTCGGTCTGCGTCTCGCCCTTTCGTTGCGCGAGATATAACAGACCATCTCGGATCAACTCCTGACTTAAGTCGCTGAAAGTGAAATAGTCCATATAAAAAGTATTCAACGACGCCGTCATCAGCTGATGGTGCGTCAAATCTGATGAATGATTCACCAAATAAAGCAAAATCACTTTTTTGTTGACAATGTTTTCACCCGACATGGGACCGTCCTCTTTTTGTTAGTGATCGTTGGTATCGCGTAAAAAAGCCATGCTCCGCACGGAGCACGGCTTTTTTGGATTTAGCGAAGATGATGGGGTCGAGTCCGCTGTCGATCATGATTCAATCAGACCTCAATATCGTCAGTCCAGCTCATCAAACCGCGCAGCCGCGAGCCGATCTGCTCGACAGGATGGTTCGCCTCCAGACGACGGCGGGTTTTCAGATTGACAAAACCGATGTTCGCGTCTTGCAGGAAGCGTTGAGCGAACGTGCCATCTTGAATGTTTCGCAGGGCCTGACGCATGGCGTCTTTGGTGTCCTCGGTGATGATCTTGGGACCAACCTCATAGCCACCGAATTCCGCGGTGTTGGAGACGGAGTAGTTCATCAACGTCAGACCACCCTGGTAGACCATGTCCACGATGAGTTTCATCTCGTGCATGCACTCGTAAAAAGCATTTTCCGGGTCGTAGCCCGCCTCAACCAGAATCTCAAATCCTGCTTTCATCAGCTCTTCGACACCGCCACACAGGACACATTGTTCACCAAACAAATCTGTCTCGGTTTCCTCGCGGAAAGTGGTCTCGAGCAGACCGCCTCTGGCGCTGCCGATCCCCTGCCCGTACGCAAAAGCGATGTCCTGAGCGTGACCGGTATAGTCTTGATAGATGGCGAACAGGGCGGGCACGCCCCGACCGAGTGTGTACTCGTGTCGCACGGTGTGTCCCGGACCTTTGGGCGCGATCATAAAGACGTCCACATTTTCGGGAGGCTCAATGATTCCAAAGTGGATGTTGAATCCGTGCGCGAAGGCGATGGCCTTGCCCTCCGAAAGATTCGGGCGGATATCTGACTCGAATACCGCGCTCTGCTTCTCGTCCGGCATCAAAATCATGATGACATCGGCCGCTTTGACGGCGTCCGCGGTGGCCATCACCGTAAGGCCGGCCTCCTCAGCTTTCGCCCAGGATTTGCTACCTTCATATAGGCCGACAACCACTTTGAAACCGCTGTCCTTCAAGTTTCTGGAATGAGCGTGTCCCTGACTTCCATAACCGATTATCGCTATGGTCTTGTTGTCCAACGCGTGCGTTGTGCATTCTGATTCTTTGTAAATTTTTTTCATGCGTGCGATCCTCCCGAATTTATGAAATGATAATCAACATATTATAACAAATCTGCGTTTTCCGATTCACGGGCAGCTGTTATCAATCGTCCACAGCCAATATTTTCGCGCCCCGCTCGATCGCGATGGAGCCGGTGCGAACCAACTCCATGATTCCATAGCTTTCCAACATAGTCGAAAGAGCGGAAATCTTATTGTCCTCGCCCGTGATCTCAATGGTCAATGATTCCGGCGATATGTCAACGACATGGCCTCGGAATACATCGGCGATTTGACAGATGTCGGCACGTGAAGAGGCGTCGGCGCGTACTTTGATGAAGACGAGCTGACGGCTGAAGTACTCGTTGGGCAACAGATGTCGGGCGCCGATCACATCCGGCAGCTTATAGAGCAACTGCAGAATTTGGGGGATTTTCTCAGACTCGACCGAAATTGACAACGTGATACGGGTGATCAGAGGATTTTCGGTCTGACCCGCCGCTATGCTCTCGATGTTGTAACCGCGGCGCGAAAACAAATTGGAAACCCTCGTTAAGACGCCGGCTTTGTTTTCCACCAATACAGATAACGTGTGCTTCATATTTTCCTCCTGTCAAGGCTTTAGATATTATAGCACCCAATTTTATGAATGTGCACGAGGAGTCAATAAACCGTCGAATCAGCTGAAACTTGTTGAATGAATCCTGCGTTATAAATTGTTCATTCCAAAAGAATGTCCGCGACGGGATTCCGGCCGCGGACATGTCTCAAGCGGATGTTCGATGGGGAGACGCTCTTGCGCATTTGCCTCATTTACTCTTTTGACTCGGTGTCAATCGCCTTTCCCTTGGTGGCTTTGACCTCATTCAACAGCTCTTGGAGCAACTCAACCTCTGTCGGGCCCGCCGGCTCTTCCTGCTCTTCTTCCGGACTCTTGGCGCGCAGCTTGTTGACGCCTTTGATTAAAAGAAAGATGGCCAGAGCGACAATCAAAAAGGTGATGATAGCGTTAATAAACAACCCAATGTTGATCGTGACCGGTACTCCATCGGCGTTGGTGCCTCCCAAAGGAATGGCCAGTTGCTTAAAATCGATGCCCGCCGTCAGCTTTCCGACAACCGGCATGATGACATCGTCGACAAGAGAGTTGACGATTGCTGTGAATGCGCCGCCGATGACCACACCGACCGCCATGTCGAGGACACTGCCTTGCATAATAAACTCTTTAAATTCTTTTGCTATTTTCATAAATCATTCTCCATTGAAGTATATATGTCGCCGGCGCGACTTCCCCATATGTTCCACTATCTAAACAACAACCGCTCACCATATAAGATTTAGCGGTTTGTCGAACGGTCAGATCGTCTCTGTGACATATTTGGCGACGCCTTCGCTCAATTCATGCATTTCAGCGCTTAATAGAACATGGATGGTGAAGGTTTGGTCTTTTGTGAACTCTTTCAAATCATTCAGAAACTTCTCCAACTCCCCGTAGTCCTCACTGTTGGCGACTTTGAATATACTGTCAATGTATATATGAGTGATGTCAAAATCCTTGGCACTTATGCCGGCGATGAAGCTCAATAATTGAGAAAAATTATCTACCGGGTATTCAGAAATATCAATTAAACGGATTTGGTACCTGACATAACGGTCCAGACGGCGGCCACGCTCGATGCAAACCACATTCTTGGCGTTATCCATCGCATGGTCGTTCAGATCATCTACCATTTGACTGGTCTTTCCGCTTCCTTTTGTACCAATGATCAGATTAATCATAAGCAAATCTCCTTACTCTTGACTGTGTAATCTATGGATCACGATGAGTCCACCATGATCCTGTTGTAAGCTAATTCTACCGTAAATACAGGGCAATTGAAACAAGTGGGCGATCGTTGGCCGGATGTTTTTTGACAAGTCCACAAAGAAAAACACCCCACCCAAAAGCGGCGCTTGCTATTTTGCGGATGGGCTGATACAATGTAAAACGATCTATAAGGAAATCTCTAAAGAGTGGGTTCGCCCGCTCTTTCGTTTTTTATTATAAACCACTTGGCAGGTGTTAAATGACGAAAAAAATATCCATCGCGGATCGAGCGGATCAACTCTGCAGACCCCTGATCGAAGATCGGGGCTACGATCTTCTGGAGACGGTGTTTCTCAAAGAGGGCGAGCAGTGGTTCCTGCGTTTCTTTATCGATAAAAGAGGAGGGATCAGCATGGATGATTGTGAAACGGTCAGCCGTCTGATTGATCCTTTGATCGATGAGGAACTGAACCTGACGCGATCTTATAATCTTGAAGTGTCATCACCGGGGCTGGACCGTCCACTCAAAACCCGGCGTGACTTGCTTCGCTACCTGGACGAGGAAGTCGAAGTCTCGCTGTATAAGGCGCGTGGCGGGAGGAAAAAAATAACCGGTCGCATTGTTCATCTATCAGAGGATGACGTGCTGGAGCTCGAAATGGACAGCGGTGAGACCGAGAGTTTCACTAAGGCGGAACGGGCGACGGTCAAACGGGTTATCCATTTTTAATAAACCCGGGAATGGCGGCCGATCGTGTCGTGTTGTTGATGAACCGGTGGAATTGGCGGATATCAGCTCAATTTTGTGAGGAAAGGACAAATATGAATAAGGAATTAATTGAAGCGGTCAAACTGCTGGAAAAAGAGCGGGGACTGGAAGCCGGAATCTTGTTTGACGCCATCGAGGAGGCGTTGGTTTCGGCGTACAAGCGTGAGTTTGACGCCCGGTCGGTGGAGAACATCCGCGCTGAGATTGATCGTGAAACAGGACAGATGCATGTGTTCGCCACAAAAGAGGTGGTGGATGATGTGTTGGATCCGAATTCTGAACTTTCCCTGGATGAGGCGAAGACGCTGTCCGAAGATTTTGAGCTGGGCGATCTGCTTGAATACGAGCTGTCGCCGCAAGACTTTGGGCGTCTGGCCGCGCAAACCGCAAAAAGTGTCATCACACAAAAACTGGCCGGCGCGGAGAGTGAGCGAATTCATAAGGAATTTAGCGATCGCACCGGTGAAATCTGCACCGGTATCGTGCAGCGCAAAGATCGCCGTGAGGTCATTGTGGATATTGGCAGGGCGGAGGCCGTGCTGACTCCGCAAGAGCAGGTGCGAGGAGAGTATTACAATTTCAATCAGCGCATGAAGTTTTATATTTTGAAGGTTGAAGACCGCAGGTCACGTCCGGTGGTCTTTGTGTCGCGCAGTCATCCGAACTTGGTTCGCAAGCTATTTGAGCAGGAAGTGCCGGAGATCGCGGACGGAACGGTGGAAATCGTCTCGCTGGCGCGTGACGCCGGGGCGCGCTCCAAGATGGCGGTGGCCAGCCGTGACGAGAACGTCGATGCCTTGGGCGCCTGTGTGGGACAGCGCGGCATGCGTGTGCAGGCGGTCATGAACGAGTTGGGCAACGAGAAAATCGATATCATTGAATGGGATCCTATTTTGGAAAACTATATCAGCAATGCGCTTAGCCCCGCAAAAGTCGTCAATGTGCTTGTTAATGAAGAGGAGAACATGGCGGTTGTCGTGGTGCCGGATCACCAGTTGTCGCTGGCGATCGGCAGCGAAGGCCAAAACGCTCGACTCGCGGCCCGTTTGACCGGCTGGCGAATCGACATTAAAAGTGAGTCTCAGTTCCGCGAGCTGCAGGAGGACGACCTCATCCGCAGGGTGACGGTCGCGGCGGACAACCTAAGTGATCAATTCCCCGAGCATTCCATAGCGGAGGACGCGGGAGTTGACTTGCAATATGAAGAGGATGATTTCCCGGATGAGCACGCTGAGATGGGAAACGAGGACGTGCGCGATCAGAATGAACTTGCCGCGGACGAGACTTGGGATGACTCCGATGAGACCATTGAGACTGAGAGTTTGATGGGCGAAGCGGGAATATCGACAGATCCGGTTCCGGATAACGATTCACCTCATTTTGCGGAGGATGCTGAAAGCGAGGACTGATCAAATTGGCAAAACATGTACCCAACCGCATGTGCGTCGCCTGCCGAGAGATGAAGCCAAAATCGTCACTGGTTCGTGTGGTAAGCCACGAGGGCGCGCTGTCCATCGATGAAAAAGGTAAGGCGCATGGGCGGGGAGCCTATGTCTGCAAGGACAAAGACTGTGTTGACAAAGCTTTCAATGAACACAGGTTTGAAAAGAACTTCAAACGCGGAATCTTGCCTGAGGAACGAGAGCGACTGTGGCTCGCGCTGTCCGAGATCATCGAAGCTGAATCTTCAAGCATTGCGAACGTGACTCCCGAAGTCAAAACGGTGATCACCGCGGACGGCAAAGAACAGACCATCCGAGTGATTCGCAAAGGCGGGAGAAAATGAACAAAGATAGCGGCAAAGCTTTGCGGTTGACCGGACTTTGTAACCGGGCGGGAGCGGTGACCGCCGGAATGGACGCCGCTTTGCGAGTGATCGCCAATCGTGACGCCAAGTTGGTGTTGCTGGCGGTTGACATGTCCGATGGCAGTAGAAGCAAGGTCATGCGCGCCGCGCTGAAGGCGAACGTGCCTTTTGTCACACTGGGGGATCGTTGGGAACTCGGGCGGTACACCGGTAGTGGACAATGTGTGGTGGCGGTGATCCGCGATCGTGACTTCGCAGCCGGCGTGTTGACGGCGCTGGGTAAAGATCCGGCAAGCGAGGGCGGCGGTGAGACGGCTGACTTGTGAATGAGAAAATAATGGAAATGGTGTCACGCCTGATTTCCAAATAGGACTGTGACTGTTAACAAAAAGATATTAAAAACATAAGATAACCGGAGTTGTGATATATTGGTATGGTGATTTGCGTGAAATAGTATAAATAATGATTATTTTATGAAATTTTAATCTATTCTTGCCTCAGAAAACATGTTTTTCCACAAAAGGCGAATTATACTTTTTATCTGTGCAAATATCCATTAACTGTTTGGAGGAGTATTCTAAAACATGACAAAAAGCGTTGCTTCCGAGCCGAATGCAGAATTTAAAGAAAATGATGAAAACCAACGGGTGAATGAGGCGACCGCGCCTGAGACGAATGTCGCGTCTGACGTCGCATCCGATGGCGTGGCTGCAGACGGGCCCACGGTAACAATTAAAGGCGTGTCCGGTAAGAAAATCACCGGAGTTGTCAAGGTTGTCAAAGCTAAAGCTAAAAAAGAAGCTCCAGGCCAAGACGAACAACAGGACACCGACGCAGCTGAGGCCGATCCGCGGACAGCGGACGCGCAAGGCGCGCCTGAAAAAGTAGATGAGTCGCGGGTCAAGACCGCGGAGGTCGCGGCCGCGAAAGAAGAGACCAAGCCTGCGGGCGTTGTTGAGGAGCCTGGGGCGAAACCTGAGAAAAAGCAGGGTGAGCCCGGCAAAGTCGGCAATATTTTTGAAATGCGCAAGGCCGCCGCGCAAAAAGAGCGAGCGACGCAAGACGTCCGGACCAAGCCGAAGGCGACCGCCGACACGCACAAGGGCGCCGACACGCGCAAGGGCGCCGACACGGTCAAGGTCGAACGTTCCTCCGGCGCGCGTGCGGATCGGGCGGGGACGGCGGTATCCGCGCAGCGGCGAGGGCCGGTCGCGGGTGGACCAAAAACGCCCACGAGAAAACAGGGCACCCCCGGCAAGGTAGGCAATATTTTTGACAGCACCGGCGGCGCGGCGCAAAGTTCGTTGGCCGCCACGGTGGAAATGCATGCCCAACGTGTCGCCAATCGCAACAAGCGACAGGCTGACGGAGGCAAAACGGGCGACTCGCAACAGCGCGATGGCAGAGGATATCAAGGTCAACGGTCTGGATCCGGTGGGTCCGGCAGGACCGGACGTTATGGTGGATCGACCGGTGCGCAAACTTCGTCAGGAAGTCGATATGACAGCCGACCGGCTCGAGCCGGATCCGCTTTTCCTGATAAGGATAAAGATGAGGATCAACCGAAATTCCAGAGCCGGCCACGTAAACAGACTAAAAGGCCGATGGATTTGCCACCGGCTGAATTGGTGACGGGCGCCCGTGGACGAGGGTCCGCCAAACGTGGTACCCGCAGTGATTCGGGTCGTCGCACGGGGGATCGGGAGACCGGTGGCGGCTCACGCCGTCGCGGCTCTGCGCCTCAGAGAGATTTGTACTTTGACAGCAGAAGGGGACGTCGCGGACGCCAGAAGGTGAAGCCGTCCCGTCCGCAGGCTCCACGCGCTGTATTGACCCACGTGTCATTGCCGGAGCAGATTACCGTCAAAGAGTTCGCCGAGGCGTTGAAGAAAACAACTTCGGATATTATCAAGGCGCTGATGAAGTATGGTGTGATGGCGACGATCAACCAAGTCATCGACTATGACACCGCGACCGTTATCGCCGGTGAATTCGACATTACCACGGAGAAGGTTGTCGAGGTCACCGAGGAGGACATCCTGTTCGATGAGTCTGAAGATGACGAGTCCACGCTTGAGAATCGACCTCCGATCGTCGTTGTCATGGGACACGTCGACCACGGTAAAACATCATTGTTGGACTACTACCGGGAATCTTCGGTTGCCACCGGCGAGGCCGGCGGCATAACGCAACACATAGGAGCCTATATGGTGCGTGTCAATGACCGCAAAGTCACATTTTTGGATACACCGGGGCATGAGGCCTTCACCACCATGCGCGCTCGTGGCGCGAAAGTGACCGATATCGCGATCTTGGTGGTCGCCGCGGACGACGGTGTCATGCCGCAGACGATTGAGGCGATCAATCACGCCAAAGCCGCGGAGACCGAGGTGATCGTGGCGATCAATAAAATTGACAAGGCGGGTGCGAATGTCGATCGGATCAAACAGGAGCTGGCCACCCAAGGATTGGTTCCTGAAGACTGGGGCGGATCGACAGTTGTGGTTCCGGTATCCGCTAAAACCGGAGAAGGCATGGAAGAATTGCTTGAAATGGTGCTGCTGACCGCCGATGTATTGGATCTTAAAGCGAATCCCAATCGGCAGGCGAAGGGTACGGTCATCGAGGCGAAGCTCGATCGTACCAGAGGTCCGGTCGCGACGCTGCTGGTGCAACGAGGCACGCTGCACGCGACTGAGACGATCGTCACGGGAACCATTGTCGGCAATGTCCGCGTGATGCTGGATGCGAATGGCAAGTCCATTAAAAAAGCCGGACCATCGGTACCGGTGGAGATTACTGGGCTGCCGGATGTCCCCGAGGCCGGAGAGATCTTTTATGGTGTGGACGATGAGCGTCTGGCCAAGCAATTGGCGGAACGCCGCCGTGTGCAAATCCGCGAAAGCGGGATGAAGGCCTCGTCGCGCATGTCGCTCGACACTCTTTACGCGCAGATGGCGGAAGGTGAAGTGAAAGACCTGAATATCATTGTGAAGGCGGACGTCCAAGGTTCGGTCGAAGCGGTGATTCAGTCTCTGGAACGCTTGTCAAACGAAAATGTCAAAGTCACCGTCATCCACGGAGCTGTGGGAGCGGTTACCGAAAGTGATATCCGTCTCGCCGAGGTCAGCAACGCGATTGTGATCGGCTTTAACGTCCGACCCGGAGCCAATGTTGAGGACATGGCCAAAGAAGCCGGTGTGGACATTCGCCTCTATCGTGTCATCTACAGCGCGATCGAGGATATCGAGGCGGCGATGAAGGGCATGTTGGATCCCGAGTTCGAGGAAGTCCATTTGGGAACTGTCGAATTGCGCGATGTGTTCAAGATATCTTCCTCCGGCATAGTCGGTGGTGGATATGTCCTTGACGGCAAGATCACGCGGTCGGCTCAAGTTCGGGTTGTCCGTGACGGCATTGTTGTCGCCGAAGATAAAGTGGCCTCGCTGCGACGCTTCAAAGACGATGTGCGAGAGGTTTTGGAAGGCTACGAATGTGGCGTCATACTTGAAAAATTCCGTGACTTGAAGGTGGATGACAAGATCGAAGCATTTGAAATGCGGGAAATAGAACGCGAATAAAGTAATTGTCCGGAGACAATGCGGACCACCACGATTAAGTGTTGAAATAGACCAATATGACTGTGTCATATTGGTCTATTTGTAAAATCAAGTTTATAATATTCACTCAAATATCCATCCGATTTTAAGGGGAGGTGTTGTATGTCAGGACAAAGAGCGCGCAGAGTGGGAGACGAGATCAAGCGGGTGCTTTCCGGTGCGATTCAAATGGGCATGAAAGATCCGCGCATCCCGGCCTTCACCTCGGTAACCGATGTGGAGATGTCGCGCGACTTGTCGCACGCGACTTGCTATATCAGTGTGCTTGGCGAGGAGAAAACACAGTTGGCGTGCATCCGGGCGCTCGAAGGGGCGACGGGGTTTTTGCGAGCGGAAATAGCGAAAAAAATTCGTTTGCGCCTGACCCCCGAGCTGCATTTTCGGCTGGACCGTACCGTCGAGGAGGGCATGTACATGGACGCTTTGATCGATCGGGCGATGGGACGTTCCGGGGGTGATCATGATGACGAAAATGACTGACGCTGTTTCGGACTCCGATTCGCATGTCCGGACGATGGATTTGATTCTGGACGAGCTGTCCGAGGCGCGGCGGTCAGGTGGTCAGGTGGTATTGTATCCACATGTCCGGGCGGACGGTGACGCGCTAGGCGGCTGTTTCGCTTTGGCGCGTTTGCTGCGTAAACTGGACATCAATTCACTTGTTTTGCTCGAAGAGGAGGTGCCGGAGAAATTTATTTTTTTGCCCGGACTTGAACTGGCCGCAATATATGACCAGGCGGACCGGGCGGCTTTGCTGGATCGACAATGTGTTGCCGTAGCGATCGACTCACATGGCGCGGACCGGCTGATGTCGCGTGAAACGCTTTATGACGCCGCGCCGGTGAGGATGGTGATTGATCATCATGTTTCTGAATTGCCGGTACATCCTCTTTATTATAAAGACACGACTGCCTCCGCTGTTTGTGAGATGATCGGGTCGTTCGCGCTCCATCTGGAAAAAAGAGAAAACCGCGAGCTGATGGATTTGGATATCGCGACCGCTTTGATGGCGGGGATCATGACCGACACCGGGAGATTTTCCTATTCAAACGTCACCGCACGGACTTTCTCGATCGCCTCGAGATTAAAAGCGCACGGTGTGCGAATGAATGATCTGAGTGAACGGCTGTTTGACACTATGTCGCCCGCCAGGATGAGACTCATAGCGGTGATTTCCGCGGGTGTCACCTATTATTATGGCGGTCGTCTGGCGGTCGCGCAGATCAGTCTACGTGATAGGGAAGAAGCCGGCGCGCGGGATGACAGTGATTTGGACGGGCTCGCGGCGATGTTGCGCACCGTCGAGGGAGTGGACGTCGCGCTGCTGCTCACCGAGGCGGAATGCGGCGCTGTAAGGGGCAATCTGCGCAGCAACGCGCATTTTGATTCCGCCGCGTTCGCTCGAACTCTGGGCGGTGGCGGGCATGTGCCGGCGGCGGGATTCACCATGGAGAACACGACATTGAAAGCGGCTTGGGCTCATTGTGTTAAAGCGATGAAGACAAGCCTGGGTATCAAAAATCCGAAGGTGCCTTTTGATGTTATTCGCCTGGACTCGGATGATGAGAGATAGTTTGGAGCGATCAATGCGTATCGACAACCCTTGTGGCATCGTCAATGTCTATAAAGAAAAAGGCTGGACCTCATTTGATGTCGTGGCGGTGATGCGGCGGATCTTCGGTCTGCGTCGGGTCGGGCATTGTGGCACCTTGGATCCATTCGCGGAGGGGGTGTTGCCGATCTGTCTGGGCCGCGCCACTTCGATTGTGCGCTACACCGAACAGTACGACAAACGATACGCGGTCACCATCGCTTTCGGTCAGGCGACCGACACCCAGGATCTGACGGGAGCGACAATCGGTGGCCGCACTCCGAGCGCGGAAGAGCTCGACGCTCTGGCCGAGAATGACTGGCGAAAATTAAGAGACCTGGTCGCCACGTTGCCGGGCGAGCATGAACAGGTTCCGCCCATGTACTCCGCAGTCAAAGTGAAGGGACAGCCGCTATATAAATACGCCAGACGTGGGGAGACTGTGGAGCGTCCCGCGCGCAAAATTAAAATTGACCACGCGGACATAATGGCGATCCACGTGACCGACGGACCGACACCTTTGCTTGTGGAGTTGGATATTGGGTGTTCAAAAGGCACATACATACGCACAATCGCATCAGATCTTGGAGAGCGATTGGGATTTGGAGCGCACGCGGTTCGACTTGTGCGCACCGCCTGCGGACCCTATGAGCTGAAGGACTCGAGAACACCGGATGAAGTAAAACAGGTCCTGAACGACATTAAGGATGCCCGGTCTCTCGAGACAGGAGAAGGGTCCGCCGCGGATCACTTGATCTTGCCGATTGACAGTGCACTGGATTCGTATCCTGTGATAGAATTGGATGCGAATTATTCGATCAAACTTTTGCAAGGTCAAACAGTGAAAGTGCCGAATGATCATTTTTCAGATTTGACGGACGTTCGATTGCGTGCCAACGGCCCTTTGGGTTTCTTGGGCGTGGTGGTTTTGAAACGACAGGAATCCGGTGATTCCGTTATCTTGGCTGAAAGGATGATGGCAGATATTGACGACTATACAACACGATTTTGACCACAGTGGAAACTATTCATTCGATGTGCTTCCCTGCGACGTCCTGCGGGACGATCCGCGGACCTTTGGACCTCGCGAAGGATTCGCAGGCGTGGCACTTGGTTTCTTTGATGGAGTGCACCTCGGCCACCGCGAATTGATCCGCTCTTTGGTATATGAATGCACGCTGTCGGGCCTGGAGCCCGCGGTTTTTTCCATGGATCGCTATCCCAAACAGAAAAATGATGAGAATGGGAAGCGACTGTTTCAGGGCTACATACATGATATGAACACCCGCATGAACACGTTGCGTGAGCTGGGTGTGGAGCGCATGTACATTCAGAAGTTTGACGAGGCGTTCGCGCGGATGAGCGCGGAGTCTTTTTTGGATGACGTGCTGTATACAAAACTCAAAGCCCGGCTGGTCGTGGTGGGCGCGGATTTTCGCTTTGGACAGGGCGCCAAGGGCGATGTCGCGTTGTTGCGCGACTGGGCTGAAGATAAAGATGTGCGAGTCATCGTGGCGGAGGACATCCGCAGCGCCGGAGAAGTTGTGTCCAGCACCATCATCCGCGAGGCGATCATCAAGGCTGATATGGAAACCGTCTCCCATTTGCTTGGCGCAGATTTCACAATCAGCGGCGTCGTCGTTCCGGGTAACGCTTTGGGGCGAACCATCGGCATACCGACCGCCAACATCAAGCTTCCGAAAGGACAGATCTGTCCACCTTTCGGTGTCTATGTGACCCGCACAAGGGTGGGCGAAAACGCGTATTTCTCGGTCACCAACTGCGGCCTGCGTCCAACTATTAATTCCACTGACGACGAGCCGCTGATTGAGACAACCATCCTAAACGAGGAGATCAATCTATATGGCAAGGAAATAGAGGTCAGTTTTCTCCACTTCCAACGTCCGGAACGTAAATTCTCCAGTTTTTTGTCGCTTGTGACCCAAATGCGTGAGGACATGACCGCCGCCGCCGAATGGCAGGAGGCGCACGAGGTGCTTTGGAAAATCACCGAAAAAAGAGGCGTGAATATTTGGGCGTTGCCGTCCAGACGATTTCACAGTTGTGTGTTGAACATCAGTTTCAGCACGCCGGCCGACTCGGAGCGATCCGCGCTGCACGCGCTGCTTTCCAGGGTATTGACCGCGTGTTCGGCGGCGTATCCGACCAGGGCGTCGCTGGCGAGGAAACTGGATGAATTATATGGGGCCTCGTTTGACACCTATATTCAGCGAGAGGGTGATTGGCAGACGGTTGTGTTCAATGGCAACGCCGTGCATACCGGTGTGGATGGAAGTAGGCCGTTTCACGAGCTGATCTCGCTGGTCGCCGACTGCGTGCTAAAACCGCTGCTGGATGAGAACGGCGTTTTGGACGCGGCGATTGTCGAACAGGAAAAACGAAGTTTGCTGCTGGAGATTGAGGCGCGCAAGAACGATCGGGCGAAATACGCGTTCGATCGTATGCTGCAAATCACTTGCGGTGACAACCCGCAAGGTATTCCTTCCAGTGGAGATCCGCGGTTTTTGCGGGACATCACGCCGTATCAACTCACCGCCGCCTGGCGCGACTGGTTGCGCGACGCCGAAATCAGCATCAACCTGGCCGGCCGCCTGGACGCCGAGTCATTGGATTTATTAAAAGAGAAATTGGACGAAGTTCCGTTCAACGCGAATCGCGCGAACAAACAGGCCGGCAAGACACCGGCGCCGTTTTGTCCGGGTGAGGTCAGCGAAATCCGTGAGTGCGCGGCGCTTGAACAGGCGCGAATCGCGCTGGTCTACGCCGGCTTGCCACCTTATCCGTCGTATAAAGTCGAGGCTGTGAGCGTGTTGAACAGCATGCTGGGGGCTCATGCCCATTCATTGCTTTTTGATGTGGTGCGAGAGCGCCACGGACTCGCGTACAGCATTTCATCCGCTCCGTTGCGCTACCTGTCATCAATCTATGTTAGTGCGGGGGTGTATCCTGAGTCGATTGATCAGGCGATCGCTGATATCGAAGCTCAAATCGAATGCCTTGCCTCCGGTGATGTCGACCGCAGAATTTTTGACAGTTCGAAGGAAATGGTACGCAATCAACTGCTTTCCATTGCCGACAATATGGAGCAACTGTTGCTTTTCAAGCGCAACAACATTACTTCAGGCCGCAACATGGATGTGTCGGATTCATTGAAACTGCTCGCCGAGGTCACACCCGAGGACGTCGCCCGAATCGCGGCGGATCTGCGACGGGTCACAACATACGTGTTGTTGCCGGAGACGCTCGCAGAGTCAAATGCAACCAAAGAGGAGACGCGTTCATGACAACCCGATACGGATTCATCCGCAATGAAAAGAAAGACACGCTGTCCGGTTCTTTGATGCGGACTTATCAGCATATCAGCGGGATGAACATCACTTTTGTGCCCAAATCAGGATTTAGCAAAAAGTTTGCGGCCATTCTCATTCCGTACGGCTCGATTCATACAAAATTTTACGAAAGCGGTGAAAACGAGGAAGGGCGTGAACCGGTTACCGTTCCTGCGGGCACCGCGCATTATTTGGAGCATTGCGTCTTCTCACGAAATGAAGATGGTGACGGAGGGCTGCTGGGTAGATTAGCCACTTTTGGCGCCCAGGCCAACGCGTACACAACCTACACCCATACATTGTATTATTTCAGCACGGTCGACCACTTTTCAGAAGCGCTTCAATTATATTTGCGGGCGATTTCAAACCCACCGTTGAATGATGAGCGGGTGGAGGCCGAGCGTGACATAATCGCGGCGGAACTGAATATGTATCGAGACGACCCGGACAATGTGGCCTTCAATCGACTGATGGGAAATCTGTTTCTGGAGCATGGGGCGAGAGAGGACATTGGCGGAACAGTGGACAGCATCCGTTCCATTACAAGCGATCATCTCCGGACCGTCCACCGCAATTTCTACGCGCCTAACTTCCAGTCGCTTGTGTTGGCGGGAGATTTCGATGATGACTACATCATGGATTTGCTGGAGACGTTGGATCGTGAGCTGCCTGATTCATCGGTCGCCTGGCCGGCGGACCCCATTATGGGGGTTGAACAGCCACGAACCGCTCGTTATTCGGAGACCGTCCGGGCGGACGTCGCGGCGGAATCATTTTTATTGGGTTATAAAGACAGCCATGTCAACGCTTTGACCAAAAGTGGTGGCTGCAATTTGATGATGCATCAACTGGCGGGTCAGCTATATATCGATTCCATTATTGGAGCGGCGACCCCGCTTTACGAAAAACTGTACGCCGAGGGCGTTATCAATGATTCTTTCTCGGTATCCTATATGCGCGAATCAGATTTCGCCTTTGTACTGGTCGGCGGAGAATCTGAAAACCCCGAAGCCTCGGCGGACGCCGTGCATCAAGCCTTGACCGAAGCGGTCCGCAGTGGGACCATTGATGAGGATCTATTTGATCTTCAGAAGAAAGTGGTCACCGGACAGTTCATCCGTTCGCTCGACTCGGTGGATGCCGCCGGCATGACCGCGGCGCATTGCCGCCTGAACAACATTGATTTGTTCGATTACTCCGGCGTGTTTTCACGAATCGATCTGGATGATACAATTGCCACTATGGATTTTTTGTCTGATCAGGATATTTTTTCCCGAATCATCGTAAAGAAATTGAAGGAGAGTTAAACCATGTCCAGCGATTATCTAGTCGCCTTTCCCGGGCTTGGCATCGATCCGTTCCCGGTAAATCGCGTCGCTTTTTCTATTTTGGGTCTACCAATCTATTGGTATGGGCTGATCATTGCGATCGCCGCGGTGCTTTGCATGATCCTCGCGTTTCGTGATTCTCAAAAATTTGATTTGAGCGCGGACGACGTGGTGGATATCATGTTGCTGGTCGTGCCTCTGATGATTATTTTCGCGCGATTGTATTACGTGGCCTTTCAATGGGATTATTATCGTGATAATCTATCGCGTATCTTTGACACTCGAGATGGCGGACTGGCCTTCTATGGCGGTGTGATCGGTGGGGTGATCGGACTATTCATCTTTTCAAAATGGAAGAAGAAAAAGGTCGGAGATATTCTTGATTTTTGCGCGGTCTATGTTCCACTGGGACAGGCGATCGGTCGTTGGGGCAATTTCTTCAACCAAGAGGCGTTCGGCACCAATACAAAGTTGCCTTGGGGAATGATCAGCAATGGAACCGCAGACTATTTTTTGCAACATCCACAACTGGGTCAGGATCCAACCACGCCGGTTCATCCGACATTCTTCTATGAGTTCATCGCGAATATTGTTATTTTTTTCATTTTGCTCAAAGTTCGTAAAGAATCAAAAATACGTTTTGAAACATTCTCGTGGTACATCGTCTTGTATGGCGCCGTGCGCTTCTTTGTCGAGAGCATCCGCACTGACTCGCTGTACATAGGTCACACAAACTTGCGCGTGTCCATGTTGATCTCCGCGCTGATGGTGCTCGGCGGATTGGCTTTCCTGGGTGTGTTGTGGCTCAACGATCGCAGGATGATCAAACAAGGCCTGGTGACACCTGATGGGACTGTGCTCGAGCCTGAAATGAATGAAGCCGGAACGGATGAAAAAGACATGACGGAAGAAACCGCCGGGTCTGAGATTGAGGAATCCGCTGACAAAGAGAAAACGGTGAGTTACGCCAATATTGAGATTCATGACGGCGGCGAAGAGGAATACATTGATCTAACTGAAATCTATCAAACAGAGAAGACCGGCGATGAAGAATCGTTTGAGGCGATTCCGCCCGACGGCGTGTCGCTGGAAGAGCTGGCGGCCGAGGAGGAATATCCGGACGCCGCTCAGGTGAGTCAGCTTCTGGATGATGAACAAAAATCGAAGGAGGCGGTTGAACGTGAGTCTGACGTGGAATTTCCACAGGACGAGTACGCGAAAACCGATGCCCGGCCGGCCGATGACGCCGAGTATGCCGATGTGGCGGAACTATATGACGCGACCAAGCTTAAGGATGCGGGAGCCGATAAAATGATTGAGGAGATTACCGCCGAGCAAGCCGCGTCTAAAGAGTCTGACTCATTAACTGTCGACGCCTTCTTGGCACGGACGGATTCAGATTCGCAGGCCGATGATCAGGACGAAAGTAAGACCGACCGGTGAGAAGCACAAGTATTGAACAGACCAGACAGACTCCGTTTTATCGCACGCTGGACTATTGGCTGCTGATCCCGGTGCTTTGCATTTGTGGAATCAGCCTCTATGTGTTGAGCTTCGTTTTAGAGCGGCGCCTGCCGGGAGGATACCCGCGCAACTTTATTGTCCAGTGCGCGTCGGTCGTGATCGGCTTCACGGTGATGCTGTTAATCGCCAAACTGGGGGTGGATAAACTGCGCCTCGTTGGATGGATCACCTACGTGCTCGCGGTGGGGCTGCAGCTGATGCTTCCTTTGTTCGGCGATCAGGCGATCGCGGCACGCACGGGTTCCAACAGCTGGTTGAAAGTGCCACTTGTCGGGTCGATGCAGCCTTCTGAGTTCAGCAAAATCGCGCTGTTGATCCTGGTGTCCTTTGTGTTGGAGGGCATGTTGGATAATAAATACAGCTACGCCAAGGGAGCCGGTTTGATCACACTGCTGGTCGCGCCCCATTTTGTCCTGATTTTGGGCATGCAAAAAGACTTTGGCACAGCGATGGTGATTGTCTTCATGCTGGCGGTGATGATCTTTATCTGGGGCATCCGTCTGCGCTACGTTGTGTTGGCCGGCTCGTTGATGATCATCGCCATTCCGTTGATCTGGACGTTCTATTTGGTGGAGTATCAGAAAAAACGCATCTTGGCCTTCTTGTATCCGGGGTATGATCCCGACGCGACCTACAACGTCGATCAGGCCAAACGCGCCATCGCGGCGGGTGGGTTGACAGGTCACCGCTCCGGTGGACACATCGATGTGCCGGTGCAAGAATCGGATTTTATCTTTTCCGCTGTTGGTGAGCTGCTGGGTTTTGTTGGCGCCGCCGCGCTGATTGTCTTGATTTTTGTCTTTCTTTTACGCGCGATCTATGTTTCATCGAAGGCGACAACCTCCGCCTTGCGCTATATGGGAGCGGGTGTCACATCTGTGTTCGCCGTTCACTCCATCGAAAATATCGGAATGTGTCTTGGCTTGCTGCCGGTCACGGGCATCCCTCTTCCTTTTGTGAGCCAGGGTGGATCGGCGATGGTGGCGAACTTTCTTTCGTTGGGTGTGCTGATGGCGATTGTGCAGGAGCGAAATCAACGCCAATTCACATTTTGATCGAACCCTGAGCGAAGAAAATAATTTTGGGCGACCTATTGCATTCTTGTATTTGATGACATATACTTACTAAAATTCGATTTGATTATCGAAATATCGAAACCATCGATTGAGTAATAGTAAGGTCTTGTGATTGGCACAGAGAGCGCCCGTTGGTGGAAATGGCGTCTGATCCGGATACTGAATGGACTCATGAGGGCGGCAGGAAAGTTCGCGAGGACGAGTAATGGCCGACGGGGACTTCACCCGTTATCCGGAAGAACACATGTTGGTGTGGAGAGAGGGCGTTTACGAACGCCAATTTAGGTGGTACCGCAGGAGTCTCGGCTTTTGTCCTATGGAGGACAAGAGCCGTTTTTTTGTTTAAAAAATATCGCGATCCGCGGTCGGGAGGGTAGAGATGACAATACCGGAGAGAGAACAATTTTTTACATACGCGCAGGACCATCCGCGTGTGCCACTCGCCAAAGAGGTTTTGGCGGATTTGGTGACGCCGATCGCGATTCTAAGGCAGCTGGCGCTGTGTAGCACGCGTTACTTTTTGCTGGAAAGTGTCGAAGGTGGTGAACGCTGGGGGAGATATTCATTTTTGGGCTTTGATCCGATCGTAAGGGCCTACTGTGATTCTGGAGTGGTCACCATCCTGGATTATCAAACCGCCGGCTCAAAATCGGCCGCGACTGACTCCGGACAGCAACTCATAAGGACAAGGACTGTCCTCACCGATAAACCTTTCGAGGCGCTGCGGGATTTGCTAACGGCTTATCGGGCGCCCGTGGTGGAGGAATTGCCGATTTTCGCCGGTGGCCTGGTTGGCTATTCGGCGTACGCGATGTATGAGTACAGTGAGCCAACCGTGCGTGTTGGCAGAGGAGGCGCTCACGATTTTGACTGGATGCTGTTTGACAAAGTGATCGCCTATGACCATCTGAAACAAAAAATGGTGCTGATCGTAAATGCCGACACCGCCTCCCAAACACCCGACCAGGCCTATTTGTCTGCGAGACAACAGCTGACGGAACTGGAGTCTTTTGTCTTCGGATCATCGACCGGTATGGATCCAACTCCCAGCGAGCCTGTCACGCGCAAATCCTCGACCTCTTTTGTTTCCGCTCAAACCTTTGCGGAGTACGAAAAAATGATAGAGCGGGCGAAACGGCACATCTTGAATGGCGAGATTTTTCAAGTTGTGTTGTCGCGCCGCTTCACAAAAACAAGCCGGATCAACATGGTGGACGCGTATCGTGTTTTACGTAGCACCAACCCATCGCCTTATATGGTATATCTGCGGATCGAAGACGACACCATCATCAGCACTTCACCCGAGACATTGGTCAAACTGAGACAAGGTAGATTGACCACCGTTCCGGTGGCGGGATCCAGACCCAGAGGTGGCACGGCCGAAGAAGACCGTGAGCTGGAAGTTGATTTATTGGCGGATGAGAAAGAATTGGCGGAACACAATATGCTGGTTGATTTGGGCAGAAATGATCTGGGCCGGATCGCGCGTCCCGGCAGCGTGGAGGTAACAGCGTATAAGGAGATTCATCGTTACTCCAAAGTCATGCATATTTGTTCACAGGTGGAAGCGGATTTAGCGAAAGGTCGGGACGCCTTCGACGCGCTGGAGGCTGTCCAGCCCGCGGGAACTTTGTCCGGCGCGCCCAAAATCCGGGCCTGCCAAATTATCGAGGAGCTGGAAAATCGACCGCGTGGAATCTATGGCGGGGCGCTGGGCTACATCTCCCTGTCCGGACAGTTGGACTGTTGCATCGCCATTCGGATGGCGCATCAGAGGGGCACAAAGATCAGTGTGCAGGCGGGTGCCGGAATTGTGCTGGACAGCCGCCCCGCGGCGGAGTTTGCCGAAACAGAGCAAAAGGCCTCGGCGGTAATCGCTGCGATTGAGGCGGTGGAGGGAAAAGACGATGATTATATTGATTGATAATTATGGCGGTTTTACCTACAACCTCGCCCAGGTTATCGGCGGCGCCGGATATAAGGTAAACGTGTTGCACAACGATGAGCTTGAGGTGGAGCAGATTCTGGACCTGCGTCCGGAAAAAATCATTTTGACGCCCGGACCGGGTCAGACCGTGGACGCAGGTGTGTGTGAAAGGCTGGTGAGGCATTGTCCGGTGGATGTTCCTTTGTTGGGAATTGGTCTGGGTCACCAGTGTGTCTGCGCGGAATTTGGCGGTGAGGTCGGGCCGGCGAAGACGCTGATGCACGGTAAAACCGCGCTGGTCAGGCTTGACAGCCACCCTTTGTTTGCCGGTCTGAGACGAGCGATCAAGGTCGGATGCTATCACTCCCTGGTCGTGTCCGCCTCATCTTTGCCCACTTCGCTGCGGGTGATCGCCGTCGACGAAAAGGGATGTGTGATGGCGGTGGCTCATTCGAAAAGGCCGCTCTTTGGGCTGCAGTTTCACCCGGAGTCGATCCTGACCGAGTCAGGTGAAGATATTTTACGAAACTTTTGTGAACTCACCCCAACCACCGAGGCGCCGTCGCCCCAAACAGTACAGCAAGGAAGGGAAATATCATGACACAGTCAAGCGAGAAAAACATCATTCGAAGGGCCATTCAAAACAGCATCGCCTGCGAAGATCTGGACTATGAGACCGCCAAATCCGTGATGACCGAAATCATGGAGGGCAGAGCGACACAGGCGCAGATCGCGGCTTTTTTGACCGCGATGCGTATGAAAGGAGAGACGGCTGAAGAGATTACCGCCTGCGCGACCGTCATGCGTGAATATGGTCTGAAAAGCACGGTGATTGGAGATGTGCTGGATATTGTGGGCACCGGCGGAGACGAGGTGGGGACCTTCAACATCTCGACGACCGCCGCCTTTGTGATTGCCTCGGCGGGAATCAAGGTCGCCAAACACGGCAATCGCTCGGTTTCCAGCAAAAGCGGAGCCGCCGATGTGCTTGAACAGCTCGGTGTTAGGATCGATCTGACACCGGAGCAAAATGATCAAGTGCTGGAGGAATGTGGGATCGGCTTTTATTTCGCACCGACTTACCATAGCTCGATGAGACATGCGGCCCCGGTGCGCAAGGAAATGGGTGCGCGCACGATTTTTAATATTTTGGGTCCGCTTGCGAATCCGGCGGCCGCGAATTATCAGGTGTTGGGCGTGTATGATCCCAAATTAGTGGAACTGCTGGCCAAAGTATTGCAAAACCTAGGTGTCAAACGAGGATTTGTTGTCTGTGGAGATGGATTGGATGAATTTACGGTTACCGGAAATAACTATGTGTGCGAGATACGTGGTGAGGACATTCGTGTGCCTTATACATTGACACCCGAAGAGATGGGGTTGCCGCGCTATGATCTGGCTGATATCTTAGGCGGGTCGCCGGAGCGAAATGCGACGATCACCTTGGGTGTTCTGTCCGGCGAGATTCAAGGCGCCATGCGCGACACAGTTGTGCTAAACGCCGGCATGGCGCTGTATTTGGCGATCGACGGAATCACACCTCAAGAAGGAGTGCGCCGGGCCGAGCGACTGATCGACTCGGGAAAGGCGTTATCCTGTTTTAAAAAGATGAGGCAGGCGACCCATTCGTTTGATACCTGAAGGTAGGAGGAAAAGTTGTGCTATTGACACAGATCGTGAAAGCAAAACGTGCCCGGCTTGAGATCGTTAAAGATAGGTGTCCGATCGAGAAGATCCAGACAGCCGCCGAGGCCGCCACGATTCGCCTTTGTGGACAAAACTTCCCGTTTGAGCAGGCCCTACGGCAGGAGGGGTTGCAATTGATCTGCGAGGTAAAAAAAGCCTCGCCGTCCAAAGGAGTGATCAGTCCGGACTATCCATATGAGCGAATTGCTCTGGACTATGAGGCGGGCGGCGCTGCTGCGATCTCCTGCCTGACCGAGCAGGACTATTTTCTTGGTGATCCGGAGCATTTACTTGTGCTCTCGGACCTTGTGAAGATCCCGCTGTTGCGCAAAGATTTTGTAATTGACGAGTTCCAAATCTATGAGACGGTGGCGTTGGGGGGGGCGGCGATCTTGTTGATCGTCTCGATTTTGGATGAGCGGACGCTGCGCACGTTTTTGTCGTTGGCCCACTCATTGGGCCTGTCAGCGTTGGTCGAGGCCCGTGACGCCGACGAGATTCGCGCGGCGGTCGCCGCCGGAGCCAAAATCATCGGAGTGAACAACCGTGATCTTAGAGACTTTAGTGTGGACTTTGGCAACAGCCTTCGCCTGCGCGCGATGTTGCCGGATGATTGCTTATTTGTCGCGGAGAGTGGTGTCAGCGGGCGAGCGGACATTGAATTGCTCGAAGCCCATGATGTCGACGCGGCGTTGGTCGGAGAATTTTTGATGAGAAGCCCGGATATCCGTGCCGCCCTTTCGACGTTGAAAGGCCGAGTGCCGGCGGGAGCGGCGGAGGAGGACTGATGACCCGGATTAAAATTTGCGGACTGCGACGGCCCGAAGACGCTGAAGTACTCAATCGACTTGCTGTTGACTACGCCGGTTTTGTGCTGGCCCCCGGCAAGCGCCGGGTGACGCCACGGCAGGCGCTGGAGATCAAAAAAGAATTGTCGCCTTTGATCCGAACCGTTGGCGTATATGTGAACGCTCCTTTGAGCGATATAGTGGAGGCGGTGATGATCGGGTTGATCGATCTTGTGCAACTGCATGGGGATGAGGATGCCCACTATATTCGGCGGTTGCGGGCCGAGATGGCTCTGCCCATCGTCAAGGCTTGCGGGGTGCGCTCGACAAAAGATGTTCGTGCGGCGAATTTATTGGATTGTGACTACCTTTTATTAGATACTTATACTAAAGAGCGTGGTGGCAGTGGAAGAGTTTTTGATTATCGACTGATCCCACCGCTTTCCCGGCCATTTTTCTTGGCGGGTGGCTTGCGCGCGGAGAATGTGCGCGTGGCGTTGGCGCGAAAACCCTTCGCGGTTGACGCCAGCTCAGGATTGGAGACGGACGGTTATAAAGATGAGGCCAAGGTGACAGCGTTTGTGGAAGCAGTTCGGCAATATGATGCGGAAGGGAAACGAAAATGAGCAAAGGAAGATTTGGCATACACGGAGGACAGTTTGTGCCGGAGACGTTGATGACGGAACTGGAACGCCTGGAAGAAGCCTATGAGGCGAGTCGGTCCGACGAGGCGTTTCAAACAACATTGAATGATTTATTGAACCATTACGCCGGCCGTCCCTCGAGGTTGTATTTTGCGGAAAAACTGACGGCGGAGCTGGGTGGAGCGAAAATCTATCTTAAACGAGAAGATCTGAACCACACCGGCTCGCATAAAATCAACAATGTGCTGGGTCAGGCGCTGCTGGCGAAAAAAATGGGTAAGACCAGACTGATCGCCGAGACCGGAGCCGGCCAGCATGGCGTGGCCACCGCGACGGCTGCCGCGCTGCTGGATATGAAATGCGATATTTATATGGGATTGGAAGATATTGAACGTCAGTCGTTGAATGTCTATCGCATGAGATTGCTGGGCGCCACTGTCCACCCGGTCACGAGCGGCACACGCACATTGAAAGACGCCGTGAACGACACCATGCGCGAATGGGCGACCACGGTGAGCGACACCCATTATTTGCTGGGGTCGGTCATGGGGCCACATCCGTTTCCGACGATCGTCAGAGACTTTCAGGCGGTGATCGGGCGTGAGGCGAGAGCGCAAATATTGGAACGTGAGGGCAAACTCCCCGCTGCGATCCTCGCCTGCGTCGGAGGTGGCAGCAATGCGATCGGTATGTTCTATCATTTCATACCGGATGAGACGGTCGAACTCATCGGCTGTGAGGCGGGTGGCAAGGGGCTGGACACCGAAGAGCACGCGGCGACGGTCAACAAGGGTTTGCTGGGCGTGTTTCACGGCATGAAATCGTATTTTTGCCAGGGCGACCACGGACGGATCGCGCCGGTCTACTCACTTTCGCCGGGCCTGGACTATCCGGGTGTGGGACCTGAGCACGCTAATCTGCATGACACCGGTCGGGCAAGTTATGTGGCGGTCACCGACGAGGAGGCGGTGCGGGCGTTTGAGCGCTTGGCCAAGATTGAAGGCATCATCTGCGCAATCGAGTCGGCCCACGCGGTCGCTCATCTCTTCGAGATCGCGGGCCGCTACAATAAAGAAGACAGCATCATTCTCTGCCTTTCCGGCAGGGGAGACAAAGATGTCGCCGCGATCGCACGATATAGAGGGGAGATTATCAATGAGTAAGATAGCCAACGCCTTCGCGAATGGGAAGGCTTTTATCGCGTTTTTGACAGCCGCGGATCCCAATCTTGAGAAAACAGAGGAATATATCGAAGCGTTGATCGAAGGAGGGGCGGATCTGATCGAGATCGGCGTTCCGTTCTCCGATCCGGTGGCCGAAGGTCCGGTTATCCAGGCAGCCAATGTGCGGGCGCTCAAAAACCCGGGCGGACTTGACGAGCTGTTCGAGCTGGTGGAGCGGCTGAGGAAAAGACACCGGACACCGCTGGTCTTTTTGACTTACCTAAACCCGGTGCACTACTATGGATATGAGGCGTTTTTCGCCAGAGCCGAACAGGTCGGACTGGACGGAATCATTGTGCCGGACATGCCATATGAGGAACATGGTGAGGTGAAAGACTTCGCGGTCAGGCACAATATCGACGTGATCAGCCTGATCGCCCCCACTTCGAAAGCGCGGATTGACATGATCGCGGCCGAGGCGCGCGGGTTCTTGTATGTTGTGTCCTCCATGGGTGTGACGGGAATGCGCGATGAGCTGAGCGCCGAGCTGGCGGAAATGATGGCGCACATCAACCGGGTCAGCCCGATACCGACAGCGATCGGCTTTGGGATTCATTCACCCGGACAGGCCGCGGAAATGGCCACCTTGGCGGACGGCGTGATTGTCGGCAGCGCGATCGTGCAGATCATTGAAGACAAAGGTGACGACGCGGCGGAGGCGCTGCGTTCCTATGCGCGGGAAATGAAGGCCGCAATCTCCGGAAGCTGAACAAAAATGATGGTTGGGCGGCGCTTGTCGCTCAAGAGCCGCATGGAAAACGCGGCGTGCGAAGAGGCGGGAAGAGAATGCGAATAATTTTTGTCCGGCATGCGCCGACGAAAGCGACGGATGACGGGCCGTCGCCGGACGAGGATCAAACCTTGACCGCATGGGGACGAGCGATGTTAAGCAGGAACATTCGCGAATTAAATAATCAGCTTGACCTTGTTGGTGGCCGGATATGGAGCAGTCCGGACGCGGGCGCGACGCCCACCGCCAAACTGCTCGCCGCTGACTTGAATTTTCCTGAGCCTGAGTATCACGCGTTCATTCTTAACGGAGATTATGAAGATCTTAGCGCGAAACTTGGGGAGGTCAAAGAGCTTGACTCACTGTTTATTGTCGGCCATGAACCGTGCCTTTCGCACTGGAGTGAGAAAATCTCCGGTGTTCGCCCGCGGATTGACGAAGGAGGGCTGTTCGCTTTGTGCCTGGACAGCCTTGATCCTCTTAAAGGGCATCCAATCGGCCGGATTGGAACCGGACTCGCCGATGCCCCTCAGGTGACCGAACCGCTTGACTTCACGGTATTTCGGAATGTCTTGCTGGCCCAAATCAATACAATACAGGAGCGGCTGGTGTTGTTTGAGGCCGATCCATCCGACCCCGGAACGGCCCACCAATTCCGCGTGTCCATTCGTGTGGCCAGATCCTTGCTTTCTTTCGCGAGTCCTCTGTTTTCCGAAGGCGCGTACCATGTCTTTAGGGATTGGTTAAAAGTGATCGGCGGTCAATTTGGCTGTTTACGTGAGCTGGATGTCCTACTCGAGCAGTGGACCGGTTTTGTCGCAGACGCCGTTGGACGAACTTCCCTGTCAAAATATATTATGCGCAAAAGAAGGGTTGAAGAACGAGAAATGATTCACTACCTTGATTCCATCTCGATTTCCAATGAGCTCGACATGTTTCAGACTTGGCTTGAAAATCAACCACAAAACTCAAAAGAAAATTTTGAAACCTTCTCCGACCGTCGATTCGCCAACTGGAATCGACGTGCTCTAAAAGAGCTCAGGACGTTAGACTACCGCGAGTGGTCCGAGGTTCACGCCCTACGAATTCGCTACAAAAAAATCCGCTATGTGCAACGCGCTTTCCCTCGCTTTGATCGACAGTTCACCCTGAGCGGAGAGCGATTGAAAGAGATGCAAGATGATTTGGGGCTGATCTGTGACACTTATGTAAATACCAATATTCTGCGCGCAATGATATCCGATCCTGATTTTCAACAGTCAAAAAACGAGGCGAATCAGTTCATCGACTATTTGAAAGAAGCCAGAGAAGCGCTTGAAATGAAAATGATTTTGGCGGAGCGGGAAATAATTCGCTAAATTGATGAATCTTCCGGTTGGCGGACCGTTGACTGATCATTAAAAGGGTCAGACGGGAAATATCGTTGGTTCTTTACACAAATTAACTCCTGCCTGTTTCACCGCAGTTAACAAATGTTACAATAATATTTCAAAAACATCGGTGCCACTATTGAAAAAAAATTTCTCTACGGATAGAATGCAACGTAGATCAAATGTGGAGCAATTTATCACCGAAGTGGTGAATTGTGGAGGAAAAAGTGGCCCGATACACCCATTCAACCGATAGAAAAGGACGTTTTTTTATTCCGGCCAAATTGCGCGACAGTTTAGGTCCGGTTGTTTATGTGACAAAATCACTGGATATGGGTTTTCTCGCGGTTTACACAAACGAACAATTTGAACAAATTCGAACACAATTGAATGGATTGTCCGGCACTGACAAAGTCGCGCGCAAGCTGCGCAGAGAAATAATCGGTGAGGCGGTGCGTTGTCCGTTGGACAGCCAAGGTCGCGTCAGCATTTCGGAAGAATTGTGGGAAGCGATACAGGTTCGCCCCGGAGAAGAGATCTGTCTGATCGATCTGGGTGGGAGCCTGGAGATTTGCGCGCTCTCTCACTACGAACATCTGCTCGAGAGCGAACCGCCAATTACGGAATTAGACTTGGATGCATATGATATCAAGGGAATTATCTGATTTCACTCACGTTCCGGTCCTTTATGAACAGACCTTGGAAGCGTTGAGGGTATGCCCGACCGGTATCTATGTGGATTGCACCACGGGTGGCGCGGGCCACTCGGCCGGTGTGCTGAGCAAGCTGTCCACCGGGGGACTGCTGATCTGCTTGGATAAAGATGACGAGGCATTGCGGGCCGCGGACGTGCGCTTGTCCGCGATCCGCTCAGATGGAGCTTTTCGTCTGATAAAAAGTGATTTTGGCGAACTGGCGCGGGTGTTGGCCGATCTGCGAATATCGGCGGTTGACGGAATCATGGCCGATCTGGGTGTGTCCTCCCATCAGTTGGACACGGGAGAGAGAGGTTTTTCCTACAACCACGATGGTCCGTTGGACATGAGGATGGATCAAAGTAGGGAATTGACGGCCGCGGAGCTGATCAATACCTGGCCTGAAGAAGAGATCGCCCGTGTGCTGAAGGATTTTGGAGAGGAACGTCACAGCGCCAGATTGGCGAGGGCGATCGTCACGCGACGTGCGCGACAACCGTTTGAGACTACCGGAGAATTATCAGACCTGCTATGCGCGGCGATGCCGGGCAAATCAAAAAAAGAAAAACAACATCCGGCCAAGCGATCCTTTCAAGCGCTCCGAATCGCGGTGAACGGCGAGCTGGACAGCTTGACCTCTCTTCTTGATTGCGCTCCGGATTGCCTGGCGCCGGGCGGTCGGCTGGCGATTATCAGTTTTCATTCGCTGGAGGACCGATTGGTCAAAACCGCGTATCGTGACTGGGAACACCCCTGTGTCTGTCCGCCGGGACTACCTTGTGTCTGTGGACAAAAGCCGCTTGGCCGGATAGTCGGTCCGCGCAAAGGCATGGTCGCGGATGAACGTGAGATGGAGCGGAACACGCGGGCGCGGTCGGCGCGATTGAGAATCTTTGAACGGGGATCCGAATGGAGCGCGGGTGATGACAGATCAAAAGGATAAACAGATTGATGACACACAATATAAGAGAGATCGGCAGATCTGGCGGGCCAACTCGGTCAAAAAAAACCGCAAGACGGCGTTTGCGGTTTTTATTATCTTCCTGGCGTCACTATTCGCCGGGGTGGTGCTGCTGAATCAATCCCGCACCATTGCCTTGAATTTTGAAAAGGCGCGGCTGGAAGAGAAAATCAAAAAACTGACGATCGCGAACACACAGGCTGAAAGTGAATTGGTCGAGAATATCAATCTGGAAATTGTCCGGAAGGCGGCGGTGGAAATGGGACTGATGGAGCCGGCCGCGAAACAGATCAGGATTTTAGTTTTGCCTGAAGAGGACACTCTGGAGATTGACAAGGCGGACAATGGTAAATGAAGAATCGTATAGAAGAGGATAAGCGCCTTGCTGATTTTAAAAAAGCAAGGACGGATGAGGAGATACCGCCATACAGGGCGATGTCAAGAAATCAGTCGCGCAAGACCATTTTTCTCGCGTCGATCGTGATGCTGCTGTTTTTAACTTCACTTGTGTTGCGTCTGTTTGAGACGCAAATCATCAATTACAATTCAAACGCCCGGCGCGCCGCCGGTTTGCAATATAAAAATGACGTCAACTATCCGGAACGTGGAGAGATCATCGACCGAATGGGCAACAAGTTGGCGGTCACGACTTATGTGTACACCATCGGCATCACTCCCAAAAACTTTCGCGCCGCGAATAGTGAGAAGATGCCCCAGTCATTATTGTGTGAAACGGTCGCGGAGTTGTTGGAGCTGCCAATAGAGACCGTGACCGGGGCGGTGGAACAGACCGACAAGCAGTATGTCCAATTGAAGAAAAATGTAAGCCGCGCCGACTATGATCGGTTGCGGGAATTTTTGAGAGGGTACAACATTGGCGGACTTGCGGCGGACATCGAGATGCTGAGGTATTACACTCAACCGGATCTTGCCCCTCAAGTGATCGGCTTCACTTATAAAGAAGACCAGAACATCGCCGGCGCGAACGGCCTGGAGAATATGTACAACAAGGAGCTTTCAGGAACACCCGGTTTTTCTTATGGGCAGGTGGATCATTTCAGCAATTCACAGCTATATTTTTCAGAAGGCATCGCACAGTCGCAATCCAAAGGACACAATCTCGTGCTGCACCTTGATTCCTATGTTCAGTCGGTTCTGGAGACTGAATTGGAGAGTATGATCGAACCATTGAATTTCCAAGGTGGCGGAGTCGGTATTGTGATGGACGTGAAGACCGGCGGTGTGCTGGCCATGGCACAGACCGGTTCCTTTGACCCAAACGATCCCTACGGTTTGCCGCAGGGATTGTCCGCCGAGGAGGTTGAGGATTGGCACCCGCTGACCGATCAGGATCAACAAGACCTGCTGACTTCCAAGGTATGGTTGAATCGTGCGATATCGGAACCGTATGAGCCGGGCTCGACCTACAAGGCCTTCACCGTCGCGATGGCGCTGGAGGAACAGGCGGTTTCGGAAACGGAAACGTTCAGCGATGAGCCGATCCATGTCAAAGGTTGGGACGCCTACCCGATAAAATGTTCCGCCTACCCGGCCAACCATGGATATGAAACCATGAAAGAAGGACTGTGGCATTCATGTAATCCGGTCATGGTGCAGATCGCGCAACGCATAGGAAGAGAAACATTTTATGAATATGTCCAGGCGTTTGGACATTTGGAGAAAACCGGCATCGACCTGCCCGGAGAGCAGCTGGGCCTGAATCATGAAAACCCCAGCGACGTGGACCTGGCGGTCTGGTCGTTTGGCGAGCAGGCTACCGTCACCCCCATTCAATTGCTCAACACATTTGCCGCCATAGGCAATGGGGGGCTGTTGATGGAGCCACAGGTCGCGGACTATTTCACTGACGAGAGCGGCAATGTTGTACGTGACATCCAACCAAAAGTGTTGCGCAGAATTTTGTCAAAAGAGACGAGTGAAAAAACCATCGAATATATGCGTGGGGTGGTGACGGATGGAACCGCGCCGGTCGGGGAAGTTCCGGGATACAATCCCGCGGGCAAAACGAGCACATCGACGCACGGAGAAAACGATGAATTTTCGGTGGTCTCGTTCGCGTCGGTCGCACCGGCTGAGAATCCGCAGATCGCTGTACTGATCGTCATGTATCTTCCGCAGCCAAGCACGACTTCCTGGCCGGCGCAATATGTCAACGGGCGGGTGACCGAAAAGACATTGGAGTACCTTAAAGTGCCGCGGAGATACACTCAGGAAGCGGCGATGGACGTCTTTATTGGTAAGTTGGTGCCAAAACTGGGTGGACAAAACAGGTATGCCGCGACGGTGAACGCGGGCTACGCGAACTTTAATCTATTTTATAATTCGGATGTGGATTTTGATCCGGGTTCAAACGCCACAATCCAGTACCAATATCCGGATAGCGGACAAAAAATCAACGGCAGGGGATTGCTGTATATGTCCACCGATCCGCAACAACAGCCGGATCAAGTCATTGTGCCCGATTTTTATGGTATGGATATGGATGAGGCGTTGAAGCTGGCCGAGCAATCCTCTCTAAACGTGCGATTCGTGGGATCAGGTCCGGCGGGAACGGTTCAATCACAATCGGCGGATCCGGAGAGCGAGATCATGCGCTACAGCGTCATTGAGCTTACTTTTGCTGATAATTAGGAAGGTATGACGAATGCAGATTCACACACTCTTTGCCGGCTATCCGGTGATTCGCGTCGCAGGACAGCAGGCGGCGGAAGTGACCAATGTGACCTATGACTCACGCAAGGTGAGGACAGGTTCGCTTTTTGTATGCATTGAGGGATATGTGCAGGACGGACATGATTTTATCGAGGAGGCGATCGAAAAAGGCGCCACCGCCATCGTTGTGCAAAAAGAGGTTGATTTGCCCAAAAGATGTCAGTGCGCGCTGATCCGCGTGGCTGACTCCAGACAGGCACTGGCGTATATCTCGTCGCGTTATTTCCACATGCCGTCTCGCAAGCTGAAAATGGTTGCAGCGACCGGAGCGGCCGGCAAACACACATTTTCTTATTTGCTCTATTCTTTGTTGCGCCGTCGTGGAGAATCCTGCGGCATGATCAACGGAATGGAGACTTGGGTCAGCGACCGTGTGGTGTATCAAACCAGAAATCATCCCGGAGCGCTGGAAATACAAGAAGCGCTGGACATCATGCAGCAAAGTGACCAGCGGTTCGCCGTCATGCCCGTCAGCCGACAGGATGTTTTGCTGGAGCGGGCGCGCTATGTCACATTTGAAGTTGGAGTGTTGCTGAACAGCAAGAATGCGCTGTCAGACAAAGAATTTGAATTTTACCGCTCCTGTCGACATTTGGTGCTGAATATTGATGACATCGCCGTTCCTGTATTGCAAAGCCGGCTTGGGAATCAACCGGTGTTGACCTTCGGAATGGACGAGCGGGCGGATGTGCGCGCGGTCAATGTGCATATCGCGAATCAAGATGGTGTGGTTGGCACTCGCTTTGAGCTTCATTATAAACAGTTCAAACCATTTTCCGTTTTTATCGACAAGCCGGGTCGATTCAATGTTTACAACATGCTCGCAGTGATCGCCACCGCGCTGACCCTGGAGTTAAAACTTGATGACATTCGAGAAAGCCTCGAAGCGCTCGAATCACCGGGGCGGACTCAAAGGGTTCCAAATGAGCTGGAACTACAGATCTACATCGACAATGCCTGGCAGCCCGCTCAATTGGAGCGCCTGTTGACCGCGGTGCGCCCTTATTGTGGCCGCCGTCTGATTCTTGTCTGTGGGGCCGGCGGCAGTCGCAATCGTGATAACCGGTTCGCGCTGGGACGTCTGTGCGGCGAACTGGCCGATCACACAATTTTGACCGTGACCAGCTCGCGGGCGGAAGATGCCACATCCATCGTGAAAGAGATGGAGCACGGCTTGGTTCAGACCGGTTCTTCTTATGAGTCGATTCCCGATCGGAAGACGGCGATTGAACGGGCGGTTCGGATGGCAAAACCGGGCGATTTGGTGTTGATTGTCGGAAAAGGAGAGACACAATACGAAATGAATTCTGACTTTACCGATCCGGTGTCGGATCAGGAAATCGCCGCCGATGTGTTGGCGGAGATAACCTCGAGCTCGGCTGAGGTGGGAATGAGTGGAGACGTCCGCTCCTTGATTAAAGCTGTGGATGGTCGCTTTGCGGCGCCGCTGAGCCTTGCGCGGGGTCAAACCGATCCGAGCGACCTCGAGAGGCTCGCTGACATCGTGGTCACCGGAGTCTCGACCGACACGCGCGGCGTGCGGCCGGGAAATCTATTTGTCGCCTTGCAAGGTGAGCGCTTCGATGGACACGACTATCTGAAACAGGCGGAAAAAGCCGGCGCGGTCGCCGTGCTGGTCTCGGATGAGGACAAGTGGCTGGCGGCCGGCCTTGGTGTGCCCGCGATTGTTGTTGAAAACACCTTGACCGCGTACGAGCGGCTCGCCGGGTGGTATCGTGGACGACTGCGGGCCAAAGTGATTGGTGTTGTTGGCAGTGTGGGAAAGACCGGCACCCGCGACATGATTGTCGCGGCTCTCGCTGAGGATTTCAATGTCGCCTCGACCGCCGGTAACTTCAACAATGAAATCGGTCTTTCCGCGACCATCCTCGGCACCCCGAGCGACGCCGAGATTTTGGTGGCGGAAATGGGCATCAGTGAGCCCGGAAAAATGGAGATACTCGCGCGTATGGCGCGTCCGGACATCGCGGTCATGACGATGATCGGTTATTCTCATATTGAACAGTTGAAGTCATTGGAGAACACACGCAAAGAAAAAAGCCTGGTCGCGGACCACCTGCCGCGCGATGGTTGGCTGTTGGTGAATTTGGATGATGAACGGCTGGCGCGCACAGCGCTGGAGCGTCAAAGCCCGGATCTTCATATCGGAGGGATCCGGATAAGCGGCGCGAACAGGCCGTCCACCCCGGCGACCGACATTTTGATCGAGGCGGATCACATTTTGGCGATTGGGGACGCGACCGAGTTCATCGCGGGTTATTATTATAAGAACAGCCCACGCCCATCCCGTGAATTGAAGGTGCGGCTGGAGGTTAAAGGCAAACACCATGTTCGCAATGCGTTATTTGGTTTGCTCTGCGCCGAGTTGTTGGGCGTGGACGCGCGACACGCGGTCGTCGGCCTGCGCAATTATCAACGGACTGGAAACCGTCAGAAGATTGTCGAGCTGAATGGCGTCACCGTGATCAACGATACGTACAACGCCAGCGCGGAGTCAATGTTTGCCGGATTTGAGGTGATGAACGACATTGCCTGTTTTTCCGAATCCAATATGGAGTCCGGCGATCAGAACTTGGGTGAGCCGGCCTGCCGACGGATGGTAGTCGCCCTTGGTGGCATCAATGAACTTGGAGACTACGCGCAGGAGGTGCATGCCGCGGTGGGTGTCGACCTGGCCAAGTACCGACCGTCCATCGTGTTTGCCTGTGGCCCGCACGCGCCGGCGTTGACCGACGCGTTGCTGACCGGCCTGCGCGGTGATGACCGCGAGGACGCTGCACCAGGGCGGTATAATGTGCGCCCGTTCGCCGACCGCGAGGAGCTTGCCGAGGCGCTGTTGCCGCTGATCAAACAAGGCGACGTGGTGTTTGTAAAAGGCTCAAGAATGTATGAGATGGAAAAGGTTTGTCAGGCTATTGAACAAAAAATGGAAGGTGGTAGTTTATGATCAGCAACCTGTTAATTGCATTTTTAGGTGTTTTTGCGGGTACAACCGTGCTGGGCGCTATTCTATTGCCCCTTTTGCGTCGCTCCAAATTGAGCCAGCGGGAACGAGAGTTCGGCCCCAAAACTCATCTTACGAAGAGTGGAACGCCCACGTTTGGCGGCCTGATGTTTTTGATCCCTCTTGCCGCTCTCGGCATCGGGTCTGTCTTTTTTGCTCCGGAAGCGAATCTTTTGCCTTTGACAATCTATATGCTGGGTATTGGAGCGGTTGGATTCGTAGATGATTACACAAAAGTTAAAATCAAAAAAGAAGGCCTTTCACCTCGCGCCAAATCCCTGCCATTGTTGTTGATCACTGCGTTTTTTGTAATGTACTATCTGGATGGTGGGCCAATCGATCCATTCATCATCAACCCGTTCACAATGACCGCGGTTCAGGTGTCTGGTTTGGGAAAAGCTGTTTACGGTTTTTTCCTGTTGATCTATCTATATGCGGTGTCAAACTCTGTGAATTTGACCGATGGAGTTGATGGCTTGCTCTCGATGGTGACGATCCCGGTAAGCCTGGCTTTGGTGGCCACCTCCTTTGTGATTTCCGAGACACCGACCTCGCGGGGGACGGGGCTGATGTCGATTGGCCTCACAGGAGCGCTGCTTGGTTTCTTGATTTATAACCGGCACACGGCGAAAGTGTTTATGGGTGACACGGGCTCACTTGCGATCGGCGCGCTGGTTGGAGCGCTGGCGATGATTCAGGGCATTCCCTGGATAATGTTGCTTTACGGGATTGTCTATGTCTGTGAATCGCTGTCAGTCATCATCCAAGTCGCATATTTTAAACGAACCAAAGGAAAGCGTATCTTTCGGATGTCTCCGATCCACCACCATTTTGAGCTGGGCGGATGGAGCGAATGGAAGGTGTGCGTTGTTTTTACATTGGTGAGCCTGGCGGGCTGTCTGTTGGGCTTGCTGACTTTACGTGGATATTTTCTCATGTAAAAAGGAATTGAACCGCTGTAACTGAAGAGATCAACGAGGATTTACGATTGGCTCAAAACAAAACAAAATCAAAACGCAAAATGAAACAGAGAAGGGACTCGGCGCTTGACCATGACGGCAACCTTGTATTTGTGCCGCCCCGCGGCATCGATTTCAAGATTCTTTTGATTACAATACTTATGCTGGGATTTGGGCTGGTCATGTTGTTCAGCGCCAGCATGACGCGAGGTTTTTTCATGGAGGACAGCCCAAGTTTTTATGTTGGGCGCCAGGTGATTTTTACCGCTATCGGATTGGCCCTGGTCTATTTGTTGACTCGCCGGGATGTGCGCAAAGCCACAAGTTTCAACACGATGCTACTGGCCTATGTCGCCGTCACAATCATGTTGGTGCTGGTACTGATTCCGGGCATCGGAATCAAAGTGAATGATCAGCGGCGCTGGCTGCCATTTATTTTGAGGCAGACCTTCCAACCATCCGAACTGGCTAAAATGGCGGTGGTGTTTTGTGGCGCCTGTTATTATCCATGGTTGCGAAAACAGCGGGCCGCCGGCAAATTTTGCGGAACAACTTTGTCCCGCTCGATTTGGCTGGATTTCTTTATGGATTTCGGAGTGCCCGGTCTGGCGATATTTTTGTGGTGCGGGCTGATCATGATGCAGTCGCATTTCTCGGCCACCTTAATCATTTTGCTGGAGCTGCTCGTCGTTTTCCTGTCGGCGGGGATCAGTAAGTCTTCGTGGCGACGCCTTGCCTTGATTTTGGTGATCACCATTTTGGTTGGCACTTTTATTTTTGTGGTCGCCTGGCCGGCGATTCGTGCAGGGATGAGCGGAAATCCGCGGATGGACCATATCGTCGACCGACTCGACGCCTTCACCGGAAAATCCTCCAACGACACCTCGTATCAGCCGGACCAAGCCCTGATCGCGATTGGCTCGGGTGGTTTTAGGGGGTTGGGTTTGGGCATGGGTGTGCAAAAATATAACTATTTACCGGAGGCGCACAACGATTATATTTATGCGATAATTTGTGAAGAGTTGGGCTTCGTCGGTGGAAGCGTGGTAATCGCGCTGTTCGCCGCGTATCTGATCTATGGATTGCGCGTCACATTTCGCACCCGTACGCTGGCCGCACAAATTTTGGCGAGTGGCTTTTCATCGCTGATCGTGATTCAAGCAATGTTGAGTATCGCCGTCAACCTTCAGGTCATTCCCTCAACCGGGGTGTCACTCCCATTTTTCAGTTATGGTGGAACATCCAACATTTTCTTTTTGGTTGGAGTCGCGCTGTTGCTGAATGTGTCCAAGTTTGGTCTGGTCTCACAAACGCCTGCCGATCGAGCGGATGATTGAGCGGTGTGAAAATCGATAGGACAAGGTTTTAAAAAGCGATGAATAAAAAAAGCGAACCAGTGGTTTTTTTCGCGGGTGGTGGAACCAGCGGGCACATCAATCCGGCGATCGCGATCGCCGACAAGCTGCGGGCCGGCTATCCTGACGCGCGGATTATTTTTTGCGGCACCGAGCGTGGGTTGGAAAGTGATATCGTTCCACGTTCAGGCTATGTTTTTGAAACCATTCGCGCGAGTGGATTTCCACGCAAGTTGAATCGCAAGTTATTGAACGCGCTAAAGGATTTTCACGCAGGTAAAAAACGCGCTTTGACATTGATTGACACCTATCGTCCGGACGTGGTTGTGGGAACCGGGGGGTATGTGTGCGGCCCGGTGCTGGCCGCTGCGAAGTCGGCCGGCGTGCCGATTTTGATTCATGAGCAAAACGCCTTTCCCGGACAAAGCAACCGTGTGATGTCCAAAGGCGCGGAGGTGGTCTGTATCAGTTTTGAGCAGACCAGGCGCTATTTTAAAAAAGCGCGCAAAGTGGTGCTGACCGGCAATCCGGTGCGAGCAGAGTTCCAACGAATCGGGCGGCGCACCGCCCGTGGGCAACTGGGGATCGCGGATGATTGCAGGTTTTTGTTGGCGACAGGTGGCAGCAGGGGAGCGCGAGCCATCAATCAAGCGGTCCTGAGCTTCATGAAATTGAATCCGGACCTGGATGCCCGGGTCTTGCTTGTCTGTGGACGAGATTTATATGAGGAGACCATCTCGGCCGCGGAAGGTATGGAATCTGATCGATTTGAAATCAGAGAATATCTTTACGACATGCCACTTTACATGGCAGCGGCGGACATGCTGATCTGTCGCGCGGGCGCGATCACCTGCGCGGAGATCGCGGCGCTGGGCAAAGCGGCGATTTTCGTGCCCTACCCTTACGCCTCGGATGACCATCAGACACACAACGCCAAGGCGTATAGTGATATCGGCGCAGGTTTGCTGTGTCCCAACAACCAATTGACAGGGGAGTGGTTGACCGGGCAGGTTCCCCCTTTGCTGTTGGATGACAAACGTCGCGGCGAGATGGAAAGGAAAGCCGGATCGCTGGCGATGCCGGACGCCGTGGATCAGATTTTCAAAGAACTGGAAGCCCTGTTTTGATTGATTTGCGTCACGCCGATTTACACTATACCGATTTATAAATGGATGAGAGAATAATATGAAAGTGATTCAAGGTGATCGTGTTGAGGGAAGTCAGACCGGAGAAACAAAAAAATAATCAAACCGGTCGGCGACCACCACAGTCGACGGAAGGGGTGGTTCGACATGCCAAGAACGCCCGCCGGTCGACACGGGACGAGACGAACACGTCACTGCGCAAATATCGTCAAATTCAAAGTGAAATCCGTCGCCGCCTGATTTGGCGATTTATCGTCACATTTTCGCTGCTGGCGGTGATCGCGATTTGTGTCTGGCTGTTGCCTTGGTTTCGGATTCAGCGCTATGTGGTCGAAGGCAACACCTTCCACTCCACGGCGGATATTGTCGAGCGGGCGGGGGTGCCGACGGACACGCATCTGATAAACGCTCTAAGTGGCTCTTTCAAGCAAATCATTTCGGGCCGGTCGGTGGACGCCGAAGAACGGCTGTATGAATTGCTGCCTGAGGCTGAGTCTATTTCCTGTGTTGTCAGTTTTCCGTCCACTTTGCGGATTGAGATTGAAGAACGGACCCCGCAGTATCGCTATATGGGTGAGTCCGGTTGGACAATGATTGACTCCGCGGGCAAGGTCATCATCACAGGTGTGGCCGATCCGCCTTCGGGGGTACCAGAATATCGTGGCGATATCGATGCGGTCCGGGGTAAAAAAGAAGGCGAGCAACTGCCGTCGGCGCGCGCCGAGCTGGCGCGGAAGACGGCACTGCTCAGGAGTGATTTGCGTCGGCAGGATGAGGAATCAAAAGATGGCTGGACGCTTGCCGACGATCTTGCAAGTGTCAGTTTGGAAAATGGACAGGTTTTATTCAATTTGGATCTAAGTGGTGAGCCGCGCATGACCGACTCTATGGTGGAGGAGCATGGCAGGATTTTATTCAAACTGGATCCTGAAGATGAAGACGCTGAGGAGGCGTTGCTCTGGGTGCGAAATGTGGTGCGCGGCGGAGCGTTGACCGGCCTGGGAGATGGAAGAATCGATTTGTCAGGTAAACAAAAGGTCTTCGTGCCGGATCCCTGAGCGATGGGACTGGAAATGTTTGTCAAAGCCAAAGAATCGCCAGGCGCGGGCCGACGGAAGATCGATTTTTTAATTTGTTGACTATTTCAATTTTTTTGCGTAATCTTTACAATCATATTGCATTTGTGGTGTGATGAAGGTATATATTTAGATAAAGTGACGGACATTGTTCTGTTGTTTCCAAAATGTGCTTGGTGTAAAATGTACTTCGTATTTGCTTTTGTGGATAATTGAACTGTGAAGGAAAAAGCGCATATTCTTCATGGTGAAAGGGGTTGAAGAATTGACAGACGATATAATCAAAAATCCAATTGGATTTGCGACGAATAACGACACGTTGGCTGTGATTAAAGTGATTGGTGTGGGTGGCGGCGGATGCAACGCGGTCGACCGCATGATTCTCAGCGGTGTCAAGGGGATCGATTTTATAACGATCAATACAGATCATCAGGCTCTGGATCGTTCTCACGCAACCAATCAGATTCAAATCGGCGAGAAGCTGACCAAAGGGCTTGGAGCCGGGGCGAATCCCGAAATTGGAACGCGTGCGGCGATGGAGTCCAAGGACGAGATCGCTGACATGATCAAAGGCACCGACATGTTGTTCATCACCGCGGGAATGGGCGGTGGAACGGGGACCGGCGGAACTCCCGTGGTGGCGCAGATCGCCAAGGAGATGGGCATTCTCACAGTTGGTGTTGTGACCCGCCCCTTTAGCTTTGAAGGCGCGCAGCGCAGAATCAACGCCGAGTCCGGCATCCGGGAACTCGAGCAATATGTCGACTCATTGATTGTCGTGCCCAATGACAAGCTGCTTGAGATGGCCGACGAGGAGACCTCGCTGCAGGACTCGTTCGCCATGGCGGATACTGTCTTGAAGTACGGTGTCTCAGGTATATCAGACCTTGTGGCGGTGCCGGGCCTGATCAATCTGGATCTTGCCGACGTGCGACGTGTCATGGTTGGAGCGGGCATTTGCCACATGGGCATTGGCCGTGCCACCGGTGAGGACCGCGCCGACATCGCGATCGATGACGCTTTGCATAGTCCGTTGCTTGACACCTCGATCGAGGGGGCCAACCGCATCATTGTCAATTTTACCGGAGGCAAGGACCTTCGTCTTAAAGAGGTCAGCAAAGCGTCCGCCATGGTGCGTGACAGCGCCTCTCCCAGCGCGGATATCATCATCGGCGCGGTGATTGACGAGAACATGGGCGACGAGCTCATGATCACTGTCATCGCCTCCAGCTTTGGCGAGATCGAGGAACCGATTGAACAGGAAGAAAGCGCCGCGTTTACGGGTGGGGGATTCACCCCTTTTGAGCCAGCCCCGTCCGAGGAGGATGTTCCGGACTTTTTGAAAGCGGACAGTGTTCAGGCGACACCCCTGAGGTCCGAATCCTCGGCACAGGTCCCGTCCAAGCCGATTGGCCGGTCGACGGAACCGGGTCCTACTGTTCCCTCTTTTATGGAACAGGATTACCGCAAAGGCGGGGCGAGACCGGTTGAGCGCGATATGAATATCTTGGATCGGCAGCCGACACCCGAACGGGTCGGCCGCCCGCCGAAATCTCAGTCCAATGTCCGACGTGAGCCCCAACGACCGACGACGCGCGGCGTGGATTTTTCCGCCGGAACATCGACCGAACGGACATCGTCCCCCCCAACCCCGCCGGCGCCGGCTGCGCGCAAAGAACGCAAAGCTGAAAGTAAACGTGGCGGCAAGGTGACGAAAATTTTGCCCTGGTTCTTCGATGACGATGACGATCATTATGAAGATTGAGAAGACTTAGGAATTAACAACAAGGGAGCCCGGAATGAAATGTCCATACTGCGCTCATGATCAGGATAAAGTGGTTGATTCCCGTCCCACTGATGAGGGGACGGCCGTACGACGCCGCAGGGAATGCCTTTCCTGCGGCTCGCGTTTTACCACTTATGAGAAAATCGAATCATACCCATTGATTGTCATTAAACGGCATGGAGAGCGCGAGCCGTTTGATCTTGACAAGATTATCATGGGTATGACCAAGGCCTGTGAGAAACGTACAATTTCGGCGGCGACCATCGACCGCGCCGCCAAAGAGATCGAAAACACAATTCGCAACTCCTTGAAGCGAGAGGTTTCTTCGGATGAGGTCGGCGAATTGGTGATGGAGCAGCTCAAGATGATTGACCAGGTCGCCTATGTTCGGTTCGCTTCTGTGTACAGGGAATTTAAAGACGTTGAATCCTTCCTGGCGGAGTTGCAGACCTTGCTTGGCAAAACTGACCATGGGGTGGACGCTTTTGAGTCTTCCGATGAGATTTCATCACAATCTCAGATGGAGGAGAATGATGACACAGAATAAGAACAATCCAACCCAGCCTCCCTTTCTTCTGCCCGACATCAAGCCGCCACTCAAAGTGCTGTTGGTAGACGATGACGAGAATATCATTGAGCTGTTGACACTATATTTGGAAAAAGAAGGCTATGAGGTCAGCAGTTGCCTGGACGGGGATTTGGCGATGGACGCGTTTCGCGACGTCGAGCCCGATGTCGTATTGCTCGACCTGATGTTGCCGGGGCGCGATGGATACGATATTTGTCGTGACATCCGCAAAGAATCGGATGTGCCTGTTATCATGTTGACCGCCCGCGGAGACACGCTGGACAAGGTGGTCGGCCTGGAGTTGGGCGCCGATGACTATGTCCAAAAGCCGTTTGACAGCAAAGAGCTGCTGGCGCGTGTGCGCGCAGTGCTGCGCCGCGCGCACAAAAGCGTTGAGGCCGACGACGAGGAACAGATTTCAGAGGCTGTTTCTTTTCCGCTGCTCCAAATTGATAAAGCGCAGTACCGTGTGGAGATAAACGGAAAACAGGTGGAAATGCCACCTAAAGAGCTGGAACTGCTCTATTTTTTCGCAACCCATCCAAATCGCGTATTCACTCGAGAACAGCTGCTGGCCAGCGTCTGGGGATATGATTTTTTTGGAGCCTCCCGCACGGTCGACGTGCATGTGAAGCGGATCCGCGAAAAGATTGAGGAGGTGGGCGTGTCTTTGCCCTGGAGCATTAAAACCGTATGGGGAGTGGGCTACAAATTTGAAACGGAAACCTGAGCGATCGGTGGACGCGCTGAAAGAATCGTTCAGAGTCAAGACGGTTCTTAAATCGCCACGGACCAAGACTGTCGCCATCTTGGCTTTTGCGGTTCTTTTTGTTTTTTTGACGCTGATGTATACCTATCGAATGGAAACAGATCGGTTTCTGATCGATATGCAGGGCAGACAGTTGACTGAATTATCCAATGAACTACATGGCCGGATTTTTGATGAGGTGAATTCGGAAAGGCCGAATGTCGCCGCACTCGAAAAGGATATTCGCTTTATCGGGCGAAGCTCGGACGCCTTCGTTTGGCTTGTTAAGCCGGATGGTGAGATTGAATACAGCACGGCGTTCCCCGCGGGGGTGTCCGAAAGACTCGAGAAACGACCGGATGGTCAGATGGCCCTGCCTGATGTTTTTGTTGGCGTCGACCTGCCCGCGGACGGATTGCTGATTTCCGGTGGAAACTACCTGGGACTCTTTCAAGATGACGGCCATATCTGGTTGTCCTATGTGCGCCCGATCCACAATTTGTCGAATCAAGTGATCTATATCTTGCAGTTGCACAAACCCTTTGACCGGCGCAATGAACGAGGCTGGATATTTTTCAACGGCATGGGATTCTCCCTGATCATTTCATTCGCGCTCACATTCATATTTATAATGATCGCCTCCTATAACCTCAACAAACCTCTTAAGACGCTGGCCGCCGCCGCTGAACGTGTCGCACGCGGCGATCTTTCCGCCCGTGTCCCTGAACCAAGCTACACTGACACGGATGAGGGGATGCTCTGGGTGCGAGACGAGATCTCGGTGCTGAACCACACTTTCAACGACATGGTGGAACAACTTGAGCACCTGAACACCGATCGTCGGGATTTGATGGCTTGTATTTCGCACGATTTGCGCACTCCGCTTACCTCTATCGGCGGATTCATCGGTGGCATGTTGGACGGCACCATTCCCCCCGATAAATATTCCCGATACCTGAGGATTGTGCAAAATGAGACACGCCGACTGGCCGGGATGGTCGAGCAAATTCACGAGATGGTCACACTTGAATCAGATGGAATTCACTACGAAATCCAACCACTTAATATATACGAATTAATCAGCAGTGCGGTGACCGGACTGGAGACTCAACTGCTGTCGAAGCATATCACGGTCCAGACGACATTCAGCGAAGATATGCAGTCGGAGTTGATGGTGCTGGGTGACAAGGTACAGCTTCAGCGTGTGCTGGTCAATTTGATCACCAACGCGATCAAGTTCACGCCTGACGGAGGTGTGATTGCCATTTCCACCTCCCATGCGAAACACTCCGAGTATATAACCGTCACGGTCGAGGACTCGGGTGTCGGATTGGAAAAACAAGACATCGGCAATGTGTTTAACCGTTTTTTCAAAGAAGATCGCTCACGGGGTGGCAACACAGGTAGCGGGCTTGGACTTTATATCGTCAAGAACATCCTTAGCGCGCACGGCCAGCGGATCTGGGCGGGCAACAGCAAGATGGGTGGAGCGAAATTCACCTTCACCCTGCAGATCGCCTGACAAGATGATTCACACGAGTTTGCGGGTCGGATTCACCGGTGGTGTTTTCGGATTCACTCTCCATGATTGTGAACAAGACTTCGGATATCATGCTTTGTGGTGTGATGTCATCGACTTGATGAATTCCATATGGTTTTAGCAGGCGGTACGTTCCGGCGGGGAGATGTTCCGGTAAGGTGAAGGTGATCCGTTTTTCCTGGCCACTCTCCAAGGTGATTGATTCCGCATTCCATTTGTGAACAGTGACAGCGAGTGGGACGTCGTGCCAGCCATCCAGTATCTGACGCTCTAAATAGAACTCATCGGTCATCAGGCCGATCGCCTCGCTCGTGTTGTTGTTTTTCATGGAAAAGGTTAGTGATTCACCGGCAAGATAGGCCTGCCGGTCACAAGAGAGCGCCAGGTCGTATGGATTTTCGAGCAGCAGGGTGTCCGCGTTCCGTGCGCCGCTTGGCAAGGATACCGACAATTCACGTCGCTCGGGCGTTTCGTCGCGTAAAATGATATATGATTTCACGATTCTCAATCGTGTGGTGTCGACAGATGTCTCCAGCTGATATTGATCCAGATTAAAAACCTGTTCCCAGCTTGAACCGGCGACCACCTCATAGGACTTATCACGAAACGACGGGCCACCTGACCCGCCGCCGGAGAGAAACAGCGACCGCCAGTGACCGTCCGCCACACCTTGGATATCAAAATCCTCGCCGATGAAAATCGACCGGTCCGGCTGATTGTTTTTGATCCGCACACGCAGAATTTTGTTGCCGTGCAAGTCATAGGGAATACAGGACAGCCAAACATTTCCGTCAAAGTCGCTGAGCATTTCATTGTTGGAGTACTGTGCCAAAGGATAGGAGCGGATCAGCTCCGCATGTGCCCGGTCGATCTTCCCGGGCTCTGTCTCGTCAGCCATTTTGTCCAGGATCGTGTGACTTTCCGAGGATGCGGTGCCCTGATTGGAGGTGGTATTCACCGCGGAAGTCTCGCTGTGCGAACCTGTCCGTTCGGTGGCTGAACAGCCGACCGACGCTAAAAACAGGGCGACAATCATTGTGTAAATCATAAGTAGGCTTGACAGCTTCACGGCAATGGTTCCTTTCCCGGATCGTTCTATTTTAGAATAATACCTGGACCGGTTTATGGCAACGCAAAAAATGCGTTGAGCTGAAACTGTCGCTCCACGAAATAGAGCGCGATAATATCGTATAATGCCAATGAATCATACTCTCGGACAATAAGTCATTGACTCAGTCTAAGCAGAACAGCTTGCGATCGGAAAGGAAACACAAATTGGAAAAGGCGAATGGATACCACAGTGATGAATCAGCGGATCAAAAACGTGATCGCTGTGAACGAATCATAGATGGGCTGATTCAACACTATGGCATGCAGGTGTGCACATTGGATTATCGTGAGGACGCCTGGAAACTATTGGTTGGTGGGATTTTGGCCACTCAATGCACCGACGAACGTGTGAATCGAATCACCCCGGAATTATTTCAGGATTTCCCGGGCATCGAGGAGATCGCCGCCTCCTCACCGCCACAAATCGAACCATACATCAAGAGTTGCGGACTGTTTCGTAACAAAGCGAAAAATATTCATGGTTCGGCGGTGAAGATTCTGGCCGATTTTGCCGGCGATGTGCCGCAGACACGGGAAGACCTGATGACGTTGCCCGGTGTGGGGCGAAAAATCGCCAATTTGCTTTTAGGGGACGTGTTTGGTCAGCAGGCGATCGTGGTCGATACCCACTGCGGACGAATTTCCCGCCTGCTTGGTCTGTCCGAGTATAAGGATCCACTACGTGTGGAACGCGATCTGATGGACTGTGTGCCGCACAGACACTGGACGGATTGGGGACATCTGATGGTCGCCCATGGCAGAGAGATCTGCGTCGCCCGCAGACCACAGTGCGGGCGCTGTCCTGTGCGAAAAGAGTGCGCAACCGGAATCCTTTTCACCGAACCGTTGGATGATTCAGACAATGCCCCGGCAGCCCTGCCCGTTGGAGAATAATGTTGCGGAGATGACATGACGGAAAAAAACATTGACGATATATACCGACTCTTGAAACGCCCACTCGCTCGCCGGGCGGGCATGTCCAAAGCGCGCGTCGCGAGATTTCGCAAGTTGGGTGTCGAGACGGACGGTGACTTATTGCGTTTGTTTCCAAGAGCCTACGAGGACTGGACAAACCTGCGCGCCATCGCCGAACTACAAGATGGGGAAGATGAGGTTTTTATCGCGCGCGTGACCAGGGCGCCCGCGTTGCGGCGCAAAGGGAAGCTGAGCATGCTGCGCACCGCGCTACGAGATGACAGTGGACTGATTCACGCAACCTGGTTCAATCAGCCATACTTGCAGGACAAGCTGATCATCGATCAGGCATATATGTTTCGCGGCAAAATTAAAATCAGCGGACGTGGGGCGGAGGTGACCAATCCAACCTTCGAACGTCTGGATTTGGCCGATACCGATCCTCTTTCTCCCTCCGCCATGGTGGAAACATTTCTCAAACCGCTCTACCCGTTGACTGCCGGCCTGACCCAAGGCGTCGTCCGCGTGATCATGGATCAATGCCTTAGAGAATATGAAGGTCGATTGCCGGAATCTTTGCCGGCCGCGGTGCGCCGCGATTGGCGCCTTTGTACATCCAACTACGCTTACGAGAACATTCATCAGCCCAAAAATCGGGAAATGTTTGAAGTGGCGCGAAGAAGGCTTGTTTTTGAAGAGTTGTTTATGATGCAACTTGGATTGAGACAGCTGCGCGCACGTGAGCGAGGCGCCCGCTCGGCGCCCGACTTGACCTTAAACCAGAAACAAAGTGAAACCTTTCAAAAAGTGAAGGCCGGCCTGCCATTTGAGCTGACGACCGCCCAAAAAAGGGTGTTGAACGAGGCTTTGAATGATTTGTGTTCCACCATTCCGATGAGTCGTCTGGTACAAGGCGACGTTGGTTCGGGGAAAACCGTTGTGGCCTCGCTGGCGCTGCTGCAATGTTGCCTGAGTGGGCATCAAGGCGCGCTGATGGCGCCGACCGGGGTGCTGGCCCTCCAGCACTTCAACAATGTAAGCGCACAATTGTCGGAGGCGAGGCTGAACATCGTGTTGCTGACCGGCCAAACACCGGCCGCTGAGAAAAGAGCCATTCTCGCGGCCGCCGAGGCGGGAGAGATCGACATCCTGATCGGCACCCACGCGCTGTTGGAGGACAGTGTTATGTTCTCGAGTCTGGGGCTGGCGGTGACCGACGAGCAGCACCGCTTTGGTGTCCGCCAGCGGATGCGCCTCGCGAAGGAGGAAGAGATGGTGCCTCACGTCTGCGTCATGTCCGCCACTCCCATTCCCCGCACGCTGGGGCTGATCTTGTATGGTGACCTGGATATCTCGGTGATAGACGAGCTGCCGGCGGGACGTGAACCAATACTGACCTACACCGCGCGGGAACGGGACCGCGGGCGGGTCTGGGATCTGATGCGCAGAGAAATCGCCGCCGGACATCAGGTCTATGTGATCTGTCCTCTTGTCAAGGAAGGTGAGAATATCCTCGGGCTGCGGTCGGCGGAAGCTGAATATGAATTGCTTTCCAAAGATATTTTTAAAGATGACCACGTTGGACTGATCTTTGGTCAAATGAAGGAAAAAGAAAAACAAGCGGTGATGGAGGCGTTCAACGACGGTGAGATAGATATACTGGTGTCCACAACGGTTGTGGAGGTGGGCGTGGACAACCCCAACGCCACCTTCATGTTGATCGAGAACGCCGAACGATTCGGACTGTCACAGTTACATCAGTTAAGAGGACGAATTGGACGGGGCGGCGACCGCTCGATTTGTGTTCTGATGAGTGAGACGGATGAAGGCGTCGCACGGGAACGGCTGCGGACGCTGTGTCGTACCAATGATGGATTCGAGATCGCCGAAGCCGATTTGAAATTGCGAGGCCCGGGCGACTTTTTTGGTACCAGACAACATGGTCTGCCTCAATTTAAGATCGCCAATCTGTATGAAGACCGGGCCGCGCTTCGAGAAAGCCAGCAAGCTGTCAACACGATGTTAGCCGGAGGCTACCACATGGACCATCCGGAACAATTGAGACTAAGGCGGGCGCTGGAAGAACATTTGTCACTCGCCGATTTACAAGCCGGTTTATAGTTGCCCGGTTGCTGGACGGTCTGCCCCGGCCCCTTGGTCATTTCATGGGCGGCGTCTAAATTTAGGCGGTGTCGGCATAGAGTTGATACCTAAATGTAATTGACGGGATGGAGGAGAAAATGCCAAGAGTGATCGCGGGCGGCGCAGGCGGTCGGACGCTGCGCGCTCCCGAAGGTGAGGGCACCCGACCGACGGGAGATCGCGCGAAAGAAGCGATGTTCAGTGTGATCGGCGCGCGTATGAGTTTCGCCGAAGCCAGGGTGCTGGACTTGTTCGCGGGAAGTGGACAACTAGGTATAGAGGCGCTGAGCCGAGGCGCGAAACACTGCGTGTTTGTTGAGCGATCCGCGGCGGCCGCCAAAATCATCAGAGATAATTTGCAGGCCTGCGACTTCACCAAACAAGGTGAAGTCCGCAAGGGCACGATCAAAGCCGCTTTGCGCGCCTTATCGGAGCGAAAGCGTGACCGGACACTCGTGTCTGAGACTGAGCGGTTGTCCGTGGATTCGGCAGAACTTGAAGGGTTTGATCTGGTATTCATGGATCCGCCGTATCATGAAGCCGATCTGGAGTTTGCCTGGATCAGCCAGCGACTCGTCTCGGAAGGACTGTTGAATGACGGCGCGCTGCTCGTCCTTGAACACGATCCGGCGCAACACTCGGTAAATCAGGAACGGGGCATAAAACTGCCTGGAAAAGATAAAAATAAAAGCTCGGATCGGGGCGTTTTGGACCTGGATGTAACACATTTGAAACTTGTTAAACATTGTAAGTATGGTATGACGGTGGTATCATTTTTCATGTATAGTCAATTGTACGATGACGGTTTACCTGATGATGTGGCGGTGGAACGGAGCCAAGTGAATGATGAGAACCTTGATCTATCCGGGCACGTTTGATCCGTTTACGGTGGGTCATGAGGATATCGCGATTCGGGCGTCCGCTTTGGCGGACCGCTTGTATGTTGTGGTGGTTCACAACGCCGCCAAGCAAACCAGGTTCACACTCGAAGAACGTCGGGAGATGATTGAGGCTTGTCTCTGTCACCTACCTAATGTGCGCGTGGACACCCATTTTGGCCTTTTGGTCGATTATGTGCGCGAGAAACAAGCGGTGGCGGTGGTCCGCGGCATGCGCAGCGAGTCTGATTTTCGCTTTGAGACCGAGATTCACGCGGCGAACCGTCTGCTATATAGTGAATATGAGACGATTCTTTTGCCGTGCAGATCGGATTTGGCGTTTATGAGTTCCAGTATTGTCAGGGAAGTGGCCTCATTCGGTGGTGATATTTCAGAGATGGTGCCATCGCAAATACATGACACCGTGTTTGAACGGTTGCGTCGTCATGTGAACATGTTGGAGGAATAGTGAATGACGGGACCGAATATACCGGATGACGCCTATGGAGATTACCTATACGGTGACCAGGATTACGACGGGGCGGTCGAAGGGCGCGCTTACGATGATGGTTATGAAGATGGTCAAATATATGATGAATATCAATCGACCGCTGCGGACCCGGATGCCCATGTCAGCGAAACAGACCTGCAGGAATTGATCAATCAGCTGGAGGATGTGATTTTACAAGCGAAGGGTATGCCGTTTTCCAACAACTGCCTGATTGACCGCGAGGAAGTCCTGGTCCTGATCGGCATGTTGCGTGACAATCTGCCGACGGAGATCCATCAGGCCCGTTGGTTGTTGAGTAAGAATCACCAAGTGTTGTCAGAATCGCGCAAGGAGGCCGAGACGATTATTCGCCAGGCTGAGCGCAGAATGGCGAATATGGTCGACGAGCATGAGATCACTTTGCAGGCGAGACAGCGCGCGGCTCAGACGGTGGATGCGGCGAACATCTCGGCGCGGCAGATTCGTAAGGGCGCTTTGGATTATGCGGACAAGCGTCTTTCCGTGCTCGAAGAGCAACTCACCTCGATGCTCGTCATGATTCAAAAAAATAAAAAAGAATTGAAATAACTCTGTTTCACGTCCAAACGCTCTCTCGCTGATCCGGGAGGGCTTTTTATGTGATGCGGCTTTGAGTGGAGGCGGAAATTGCAGACGAATCGACCGATAAACGTGACCATCCATTCGACACAAACCGAATCCGCCGGCGCGAAGCGCCATGTCACCCGATCACACGCGACCGGCTGGTGGCGTAAGACCGGCGACGAGATCATTTTGCTGTTTGAGGAGAGAGCGCCGGAAAGCGCCTCTGAATCCACCCTGGGACAAACCACGATCCGGATCAACACTTTCGGCGAGGTGCGGTTGGATCGCGAGACGTCGATCGTGACCGGCATGACGTTTGTCCCGGGTGGGCGCCAACTTTTGGACCTTGATTTGGAATATGGAACAATGGAAGTCATGATCTTGACGCTGGATGTCACGCACGAGAGTGATGTCGCGGGTGGCAGATTGAAACTTGCCTATATGATCAACTATCTCAATGACCAACAAATCAAGTTTGAAGTTTTAATTGACTATCACTTTCAAATGACCCGCTAATATAGTGGTTTGTTAAGATATTGGATAGGTCGCCGACAGACAAGCGACATAACCAATCAAAAAGGATGGAGAGACAATGAATCGATTGAATATTGCGGTGTTGTTCGGTGGGCACTCCCCTGAATACAGCGTGTCCCTGCAGTCGGCGCACTCTGTGTTGAGCCACATGGATGAAGAGCGTTTCCGACCGTTTATGATCGGGATCACAAAAGATGGAAACTGGTTTCACTTTACCGGAGATCCGGACAAGATACCCGCTGACACATGGCACAATCCAACTGACTGTGTGCCCGCTGTTATTTCTCCCAGTCGAGACACCCACGGCATGTTGATTTTGCGTCCGTCGGGTGTCGAAACAGTGCGTGTCGATGTCGCCTTCCCGGTTCTGCATGGGAAATTTGGAGAAGATGGAACCCTACAAGGCTTGTTGGAGATGGCCGGCATTCCGATCGTTGGCTGCAAAACGTTAAGCTCAGCTCTTTGCATGGACAAAGATCGCGCGAACCTGTTGACCGAGCTTGCCGGTGTGAGCGTGCCGCGCACAGTTGTGCTGAACAAAGGCGTGGATGATGAGACCGCATTGAAGGAAGTGGAACGGATTGGCTTTCCGGTTTTTGTCAAACCTGTGAAAGCGGGATCTTCCTATGGCGTGACGTCGGTCACCGACAAAAAAGATTTGCCGGACGCGATTCACACGGCGTTTAAATATGACAACCGCGTGATGGCGCAGCAAACGATTGTCGGGATAGAGGTCGGTTGCGCGGTGCTGGGCAATGAGCGTCTGATTGTCGGCGCGGTGGACGAAGTCGAGTTGACCGATGGATTTTTTGACTTTACCGAAAAATACACCCACAAATCATCGGCCATTCATGTTCCCGCCCGGATCTCGGAGAGCAAAGCCGCTGAAGTTCAAGCGGCCGCGAAAACCATATACACCGCCCTGGACTGTTCCGGCATGGCGCGGGTGGATGTTTTCCTGACGCCTTCGGGGGAGATTGTGTTCAACGAGGTGAATACCATACCGGGATTCACCGCTATGAGCCGGTATCCGGGCATGATGGACGCGGCCGGCATTCCTTTCGCCGAGTTGGTCACCAGACTGATTGAGCTGGCGCTCGAGTGTGAATGAACTATACAATGGCTCGATCAAAGTAAATGAACTAAACAATGGCTCGATCGCCCAAGGCGATCGAGCCATTGTTTAGTTGCTTGGTTTATGAGGATTTTCAGTTGAAGATGATTCGCAGAATGATTACTTGAACAGATCGCTCAATTTTTCCCAGAAGGTACGTCTTTCCTCGACGGGCGCGATCGCTTCGGGCTTGGCCGGTTCGGGAATCTCGGCGGTCATGAACACAAACTGAACAGAGCGGATTTCGGTGTTCTTGGGTGAGGCGAAAGATGGGGTCTCGAACTCACCGCCAATCAGTTTGTCAATCTCCTCTTTGAGGCGTTCTTCCAGCTTCTTGTCCATGTCTTTGGTCTCGTCGTCCAACGTCTGTGTGCCGTCGGACAATTCCTTCACGCCCGACGCGTACTGCTCCATTCCGTCGCTGTACTCGGCCAAGCCATCGGCCAGACCGCGCACACCGCCGACATAAGTGCCTGTCCCTTCGGCGGCGCCGCCGGCTCCGTTCGCCAATGATTCGGCGGCCGTTCGCAACGAACCGCCGCTGACGGCGAGACGATCCAGTCCGTTATTCAAATCTGACATCCCCCGGCTCAATTCGGACGCGCCGGCGGAGGTCTGTTTTACACCCTGGGTGTAAGCGCTCAGGCCGGTGTCAAATTCACGGTACTGCGCAGCAAGCTGATTGATACCGTCGATCAGTTGTGGCAGATTGCCGGTGGACTGCACCAACGCCCCGATTCCGGTGTTGATTTTAGCGTATTGCTCAGTCAAGGTGACCAGTTGGGTATGAATCATTTCCTGCTGTTGAGCGATTTGTTCCAGCCCGTCACAGGTTTCGCTCAGTCCGGTTGACAAATCATTCAACGCGTTTCCCACTCCCTCAAAGTTGGTCTGCAGTGTCTGATAATTGCCGTGGAGCTCACTCAATCCGTTCGCCAACGCACTGAGCTGTGTGTTCGTTGAGTTTGCGCTGGTTTCAATATAGTACAGCAGCTTTTGTGAATCGGCCGAAGTCGGATCATCCAGTCCGCCGAGCTGAGCGACCACCTGGTCCGCGGTCAAAGCGGGAGGCAGTTGATGTAGATTGTCGACAGTGCCTTTTAGCCCGTCATTCGCCGCCTTCAATCCGGCGATCAAGTCACCGAGACCGCCCGCGCTCGACGTCAGTCCGTTGGAAATGGCGCGCAGCCCCACGGTCGCTTCCTTCAAAGGTCCAACGGTCGCTCCCAGACCGTCACTCAATTGTTTCAATCCGTCATAAAAAGCCTGAGACCCATTCGTCAGTTCACTGAGTTGCGCCAAATCGTTTCCGTTCGGCGCGGACTGATTCGCGCCCGACAGCGCAACTGAAAGACTGTCGAGGGCGTCACCGATTTGTTTAGAACCCTCGGTCAATGAACCGCTTTGCGAGCTCAATTGGTGCAGACCGCCGGACAATTCCTGCAGTCCTCCGAGGACCTGCCCACCTCCACCGGACAATTGTTCCACCCCCGCGGCGTAGGTGCCGACGCCGGCGCCATATTGAGATAGCCCACTACGGATCTCACGCAGGCCGTCGGTCAACAAAGAACCGCTGTCCGCCAACTCGCCGGCTCCGGACGCCGAAGCGGCGGCGCCTTTAGACAAAGCGTCGATGCCCTCCTGCAATTTTTGGGCTCCGCTGTTGAGTTCGGCGATGCCGTCGTGCAATTGGGTAAAATCGTCGGTGAACTGATCCAGACTCGGCAATTCAAAATCCATATTGAGTGGGACGCCTCCGATTTGCAGACCGCTCATCGAGAAATTTTGGATGTCAGCTGTCAAAGTGTAGTCGGCGGAATCGCCGGGCAACACCACCCAGGTGATCATTTTGTTTCCGCCCGCGCTGGCGATGAGCGCTCCTTCGGCGTTCAGATCGCTCATTTTATCCATGTCGGCCGTGAGGCTGATCTGCAAAAGGAAATGCTCGGCGTAGACCGGATCAACTAGTTGATTCGGTTCGATTGTCAGCTTCATTTCGAGGGCGCCGTTTGCGCCGGACAGCTCCGCCGGGCTCACGGACTTGCCGTTCAGCTTGTATGTGAGCTTGATATTCCACGGGATTTCCTTGGAGACCATGTCTCCCTGATAGTAAAATAATCCGGCGTCACACCGCGCTCTGACGGCTCCATCCCGATATTCAATTGGTTGGGTGCTGGTTAGATTTTGCACCTTTTCATATTCGCCGTAATCGATGATCTCCCCGGGCATATCCCGGTCGAATGCGTTGACAATATAAAGTTGCTCCACAGCGCCATCCGCCGCTAGCTTGCCGTAGATGATCTCTTCTTTTTCGCAGCTCCGCGCGTTCTCGCCTGTCGTCGCCGTTGACGTGGTTTGCCCGGCCGCTCCCGCGCCGTTGTTTCGCCCGGCCCCTGCCACGCCGACCGGGGGCGTGAGAGATAACAGCAGCGCCAAACTAAGAGCGACACTCAAAATGGCGCGTGGCCGTGTGTTTTTAGAACGCTTAATGAAATTCATTTCGCTTCCTCCCTTCCCGGAGACAAATCTTGCCGGGACAAAGTCGCGGAGCCGTTCGATTGAACGTGGCGGCTTAGCCAATAAAAGATCCTATTTTTTGTGAAATTCCGGCTTCCATGTCGTGCGCTCGATAATCGGATCGAACAAGAGCAACAAGGCCGGTAAAAACGTGGTGACAAGCAGCAGGGACAACAAAGCTCCGCGTCCCAGCACGATGCCCAGCTCACTGACCACATCCAGGCTGGACACGATGCCCAGGATGAATCCGACCGTGGTCAAAATCAGCGCGGGTGGCAGCAACGCCGGAACGGACTCCGCGTAGGCTCGCTGGGCGGAAGTGATCTTGCCGAACAGTTTTCGATTGTCCATATAATGTTGGCTGAATAAAATCCCATAATCGATTGTCGCGCCGAGCTGCACGGTACTGATGACCAGATAACCAATGAAGCTGAGGTTGGTGCCCTGAAAATAGGGAATCGCGAGATTGATCCAGATCGACGCTTCAATTGTCAACAGTAAAATCAGCGCCAGCGCGACAGAGCGGAAGGTGATCAGCAACACGATTCCGACCGCCAAGATGGCCAGTCCGTTCACTAACCGGTTGTCCTTGCGGATGGTGTCCCGCATGTCCAGCGTGCTGAAGTTTTCGCCGGCCAGATGCGCTCCTTGTGGATAGACCGCCTCGACCTGCGCGCGCAGATCACTTGCGAGTCCGAACGCGTGATCACCCTCGGCCAACGAATCGGCGATGACGATAAACAGGCTATACTGATCAGACCTCAGCTGGCGAACTTGCTCCTGAGGTAAAATATCAATGGGGATCTCTGCGCCTGCCATGCCGGTCAGGGAGATCACGGATTTAACATCCGGCAGGTTTTTCAACCGCCGATCCAGCTCTTTTTCTTTTGCGCGGCTATCGTTGGGAACGAGAATCGCCATCTGCATGTTGTTGCCGAATTTCTCCTCGATGGTCTGTCGGTCCAACAGTTCGCGTGAGTTTTCCTCGTACGCGCCCATGCCGTAGAAAAATGTGTTGTGGCTTTGCGCCAGGTAAGAGGGGATGACAACCAATATGACCAACACCAACAGAACCCAGCGTATTTTGATCACCGCTTTGCCCAGCTTCGCGAAATTCGGTAGAAACGGACGATGGGTGGTTTTATCGATCCACTTGTAGATGTATATAGTGACGATGGGCAACAGAAACATGACAGAGATCAGACTGAAAATGACTCCCTTTGCAAGTACCAGCCCCATGTCCGGTCCCAGTTGAAAACGCATGAAGACCAGGGCGAGGAAACCAAAAATTGTGGTCATCGCGGAAGAGGTGATCGCGGAAAACGCTTTGGTCATCGCCTTTTCCATCGCCTCGACCGTCTCGTAACCCTCCTGACGATATTGGTTGAAGCGGTGCAGCATGAAAATCGCGTAGTCCATTGAGACCGCGAGCTGCAACACTGCGGCGATGGACTGGGTGATATAGGAGACTTCTCCAAAAATTATATTGGTTCCCATATTGAGCACGACAGCCACACCGATCGCCAATAGCAGGAGAAGGGGTTCCAACCAGGAATGGGTGCTGATCGTCAAAATGACCAAGGCAAGGGGGACCGCGATGATTATAATGGTCGCCATTTCCGAGTTGACCGCCGCGCGGGCATTGGCCTGGTCAACCACCTGACCTGAAATCGCAGCGTCAGGACCGACGAGAGCGCGCAGGGACGCCAAAGAGGCGGTGTAGTCCTCCTCGTCCACCGTCACCTGAAACAGCGCGCCGCCATCCAGATAATATCCGTCCACGGTTTGCTGATCCTGCATGGCGAGCGGCTGACGCAGGTCGACAACATCGTCCAACCAGATCACGTCCAGAATGTTGGCGTCGCCTATCATGTTACGCTTATATTCAAGGGCCTGAGGAATGGAAATATCGGGAATGTACACCTGCGCATTGGGAATTGACTGCTCGAACTCCCGCTCCATCTCACGCATGGCCTCGGTGGAGGGAGCGTCGCTTGGCACATAATCGGCCAGATTATAGTTGACTCGCACAAAAGGCATGAGGAAAATAGACACAACGGTGGCGCTTAGAAAAAAAAACAGCACCAATTTACGGTGTTTTAAGACAAATTTCGCAATCCGCTCCAAATTGTCCCTCCTTTTTGCGATTTCGCTGGCAAATGTCAACAAAATACTTAGCTTGTTAGTTAAACATTATAGCGAAGTTGAATAAACGATTTGGCGTGAATTGGTAAACGATTTTGAAACAATTAATCAGTGTCAATAATCAGTGAATCTTTCACCCCTAAAGAGACTTAATTAATCAGTGAATCTTTCACCCTCCAAGGCGCTCTCATCGATGAGCGCCTGATTTTTTAGCATTACTGAGCAGATAGAATGTCAAGAGATCTACAACAACGGCAGGCAAATCTCCAGTCCTGACGGGGCCTTTACGTTTCTTTGTTATCTCATCCAATGGATAGATTGGATAGAAAGCGCCATTGATGAGTGCGCGCATACCATGCTTCTCGCTCAGCAAGATCATGACTTTTGTGCGTGCGGGGAACTTATTCTGTTCAATTTTAAATAGCTTATTTCGTATGGAGATGGTCGAACCGGACGACAAACTGCGTTCGAGTTTTGCACATAACAGACGATCCAAATCTTCAGTATGCGGTAGAGGGACAAAAGCAGAGTACGATTCAGCCGGCTCGACTGCGAATTGAGCATTAAACATTGGGATATACTCAAGTAAAAAAGCGTTGGCTTCTTGTACATCGCTGATGCCTCTTAGAGCAAACTCAACCGGCAACCGGCTCTGCAAGGTATCCCAGAGGCGTTCGATTCGCCCTTTAGCCTGTGGGCTGTGAGCGGGAAACATGTCGATACCTAACCGCTCGACGATCTTGCCAAATTGTGTTAATTTCTTTTCAGTCCCGGCAAGTTGCTCTTCAATCGAGAGATCCAACTCTCTCTTTTGATTCACAAAGAACACGCTGTACTTGTCGGGGTACAGGGATTGCGGAATCCCGTAATTGCAGAGTGTCTGCCTGGATACCTCAAGGTAGCCGAGCAGGCACTCGTTTTTACACATGTAGAGTCCGGTAATCTGACCTGTGGCGTCGTCAATAAAGCCGTGCAGACTGAAGTTCTCCGTTCCGCCAAACCATGGATAGGGAGTGGCATCGACCTGCAGCATCATGCCCAGGGCGGGCTTCCTTGGCCTGCTAGGGTGTAGTTTCTTTTTTCTTCGCCTGCTCTTGGGGCTTTTAATACCGGCATCAGTCAGCAGGCGATAAACGGTGGAGTAGCTGATGTCCAGTCGGTAACGCTGCTGCAAGATCTCATGAAAATGTCTGAAATTGCTCTGTTTAAGTGGTTCTGTTTCCCTTAAGGCCAGTACCTGCTCAGCCAGCTGCTGTGCAACGCGTTTGGGTGATGGACGATTTGTATTACCGTGAATGACAGCAACAGCTCCGACTTCCTTGAACTCCTTCTTGAGCTGCTTAATTCGTCTTTCGCTAAGCCCGAGACGATCGGCTGCCTGTCTCACAGTTATCTTGCCCTCCACGCATTGCTTGATGACAAAGTGACGATTTAGTTCCTGCGTATTCATTTCAAGTTTCATGCCTCCTATTATGCGTGTGCAGAAGAATTCTTTCAGAGGTCGATGTCCCTAGAGCCCACCCCCCCTGGGGTGAAAGATTCACTGATTACTTACAGGGGTGAAATTATCACAGATTAACAACATTGAAACAATTAATCAGTTGACTTTTTCACGCCATTGCAACATAATATTTGTCGTGTCTGTGGAGGTATCCCTTAGTATGAAACTGGATATTAGCTCGGTTTTAAGAGAGGCGGGAGCGGTTGAGACCTTTCGCTTCGAAAAGGAGAGGATCGATCCGGTCGATCCGATCAGCGAGACCGAGTATATTGGTCCGATTATTTTTCAGGGGACGATCCGCCACACCGGCAAGGAGGCCCGCCTACAGTTGCTCGGCACAGTCGAGACGAAGGCGCGCACGGCCTGCACTCGCTGCGCGACCCGCTTTGAGCATGCGGTGCGGGCGGAGGTGGATGTGGTGTTCGCGCCGGACCGGGACGAGGAGCCGACTGTTGATCAAGGCGTGGGTTTTGGCGAAGATTCGCCGGCGGACTATCCGCTGACCGGCCCGATCTTGGATTTAGGTGAAGTCGCCCGTGACGCGATCCTGCTCGCTTTGCCCATGCAGGTTTTATGCTCGGAAGGGTGCAAAGGGATCTGTCCGGTTTGCGGAGCCAATCGCAATGAGGATACCTGCGCTTGTGAAGAATCAGATAACGGTGCCGGATCGCCGTTTGATATTTTAAAAAAACTTCTTTAAACTCTTCCCGGCGGGAGTGTTTTGGATGATGGAGGTGTAGAAAATGGCAGTACCAAAGAGAAAATGGTCGAAAATGCGATCAAATCGCGCCCGCTCCAATTGGAAAGCGATGTCGGCTCCCACTCTTGTTGAATGTCCGCGTTGTCACAATTTGATGGCCGCTCACAAGGTTTGCAAGACCTGTGGCACATATCGTGGCAGAGATGTTCTGAAGATCCGGGATGTGTGATGATTTTGACGATGATTTGGAGAACAGCGGGATCGGATGTCTCGCTGTTTTTTGTTGTCGGACGCGGATCCATTTGAATGAGCCGGAGGCTGTGAACGGACGCAATGCTTAATGAATGAGGTGGCTTTGCCATGAGACAATCAAAGCCAAAGTCGAACAGGGGACAGCTGATCACGGCTGTTGAGCCCGGCAGCATCGCAGATGAGCTTGGCATACGGCCGGGCGATCGCCTGGCGCGGCTGAACGACCAACCGGTGCGGGATGTGTTTGCCTACCGACTACAGATTTTGGAAGAAAATTTGCTGCTTGAAATCGAGACCGAAGAGGGAGAGAGACTGATCTTCGAGATCGAAAAAGATGAAGACGAACTGTTGGGCATGGAGTTTGAAGATGGCCTGATGGACGAAAGTCGGCATTGCCACAATAAATGCGTTTTTTGTTTCATTGACCAGCTCCCGCAGGGCATGCGGGACTCACTTTACTTTAAGGATGATGATTTGCGGCTGTCTTTCCTGACCGGAAATTACGTGACGCTGACCAACATAGACGATGAAGAGCTGAATCGGCTGATTGACTACCGACTCTCACCAATGAATGTGTCGGTGCACACCACCAATCCTGAGTTGAGGTTTAAAATGCTGGGCAACCCGCGCAGCGTTAAAATTATGGAACAACTTGACCGGATCGGACGGTCGGGGATCGAGCTGAATTGTCAGATTGTGCTTTGCCCTGACGTCAATGACGGCATGGAACTGGAGCGAACGCTGGAAGATCTTGAGACCTTGGGAGACAGTCTGCTCAGCGTCGCGGTGGTGCCGGTGGGGATCACAAAATATCGGACGGAGAATCGCTTATATCCGCTGAACAGTTTTAACCAATTGAGCGCGGAGGCTGTTTTGGACCAGGTCGAGCGTTGGCAACGGCGCTTTTTGAAGACAGCCGGCAGAAGAATTTTTTTTGCCGCCGATGAGTTTTATCTACGGGCGCGGCGTCCCGTCCCACCATATAAAGATTATGAGGGATTCCCGCAGCTGGAAAATGGTGTGGGCATGCTCGCGCTGCTGACTCAAGAGATTGAATCGGGTTTGCATGACCGACAATCACCTGCGTGGGACTCGAGCGAGGCCGGACGGCGGGACGACAGCGAGCCGCGCCTGCTTTGCGGCGACCTGCCGGGGGCGGTCGACGCCGTTCATATCTTGACGGGGACCGACGCGGCGCCCTGGTTGGAACGGTACGCAAGGAAGATGAGTGAGCTGTATCCTTTTCAGATTCAGGTTCACGCGGTGAGAAACTGTTTTTTCGGTGAAAAGATAACGGTCGCCGGCCTGCTGACGGGAGAGGATCTGTTTCAGGCGATCGAGCGACTGACCTGCCAAAAGAGTCAGTCAGTGGTGTTGATTCCTGACTGTACGCTCCGCGCGGACGAAGATGTCTTCCTGGACGGTGTGACTCCGACTCAATTGTCCGAACGGACAGATTGTTGTGTGCTGGTCGGGCGGGAGAGCGGGACAGGTTTGTTGCGGGCGCTGGATCTGGTCGCCGAGCGCGCCACCGCTTTCAAATAACGTTATAATGTTTCAGACTTAACTATGTGAAACCTTAATTGCGTGCAAGCTGAATTTTGCAGCGCGTCAGGCAGACTTTGACGGCTGTCGCGGATCAGACACAGGATCCGCCACGTGTTTGTCAAAGTCTGAATGGGAAAGTGAGAATACATGTCAAAACCTCTGGTGGCCGTGGTCGGCAGACCCAATGTGGGCAAATCAACTTTTTTCAACTATGTCGCGGGGCGACGTGTCAGCATTGTTGACGACAAACCGGGTGTGACCCGAGACCGCGTGTACAGCGAGGCGGAGTGGTGCGGCCATGAGTTTGACATGGTGGACACAGGAGGCATTGAGCCGTCGACATCGGACGAACTGTTGAGACAGATGCGTCGCCAGGCGCAGATCGCCATAGAGACCGCCGATGTGATTTTGCTGCTCGTGGATTCGCGCAGCGGTATTCAGGCTGCGGACAGTGAGATCGCGGGCATGTTGCGCAAGGCCGGCAAGCCGGTCTTGTTGGTGGTGAACAAATGCGACACGCCGGGGCCCTTTCCACCTGAGGCCTATGAGTTTTATAATCTGGGTTTGGGAGAGGTTTATCCCATTTCGTCTATTCATGGTCTGGGCATGGGTGATCTGCTGGACGCGATTGTCGAGCGGTTCCCGACCGCCGCCGCCGCGCAGGACATGGTAGAACCGATCAAGGTGGCGATCGTCGGCAAACCGAATGTCGGCAAGTCATCGCTTGTCAACCGGCTGACCGGTGAGGACCGCGCGATTGTGTCGGACACCGCCGGCACGACGCGGGATGCGATTGACAGCGCGCTGAGCACCGATGAGGGAGACTTCCTGTTGATCGACACTGCCGGTATGCGCAAGAAAAGTCGCATCTCGGATGACGTGGAACATTACAGCATCCTCCGGGCGGTTGGGGCGATTGAACGATCGGATGTCTGCGTGATCATGCTGTCGGCGGAACACGGCATCACCGAACAGGACACAAAGATAGCCGGCCTGGCGCACAACGCGGGCAAAGCCTCGATTGTCGTGGTGAATAAATGGGACCTGATCGAGAAGGATCATAAGACGGCGGATATTTACAAGGCGCAAATCAAAGAGCGCCTGTCATTCATGGACTACGCGCCGATTCTTTTTGTCTCGGCGAAAACCGGTCAGCGAATCGAAAGGATCTTGCCGGCCGTCCGGGAGGCTTACGAAATGTCCATCTATCGGGTGCCGACCGGTGTGCTGAACGATGTGATCGGAGAGGCGCAGGCGATCACTCCGGCGCCCACCTACAAAGGCCGCAGGTTGAAAATCAAATATGTGACCCAACCTTCGATCCAACCGCCGACATTTGTCTTGTTTGTGAACAGCGTCGAACTGATGCATTTTTCATACGAGCGCTATTTGGAAAATCAGCTGCGCAGACAGTTCGGCTTCGTCGGAACTCCACTTGTCATTCAAATGAAGGGCCCCCGCAAAGAAACAGATTGACGAGCCGCCCAAACAAAACAGGTCATTGAATCAAATCGGGTAAGTAAAAATGGAATAATAGAAACTAGGTAATATGAAAATAAAAAACTTGAGAAATGTTGCCATCATCGCGCACGTCGATCATGGCAAAACGACACTGGTGGACGCCATGCTGCGACAAGGCGGCACATTTCATGAGCATGAACAAGTCGACGACCGTGTGATGGACTCGGATGATATCGAGCGCGAAAGGGGCATCACGATTTTGGCGAAGAACACCGCCATACAATATGGTGAGTATCGCATTAATGTTGTGGACACCCCGGGTCACGCGGATTTTGGCGGCGAGGTCGAGCGCGTGCTTAAGATGGTGGACGGCGTACTGTTGGTTGTGGACGCCTTTGACGGCCCGATGCCACAGACACGGTTTGTCTTAAAAAAAGCGCTGGAAATGGGATTGAAACCAATCGTGGTCATCAACAAAGTGGACCGCAAAGACGCCCGCCCCGAAGCGGTGCTGGACATGGTGCTGGACTTGTTCATCGAGCTGGGCGCCGACGACGATCAACTGGAATTCCCATCGATTTACGCGAACGCCCGGGACGGCGTCGCGGCGGACGAGGCGGCGGACGTTGTGGCCGGTCAGGCCGCGGACATTCGTCCGCTGCTGGATTTGATCGTGGAGACAATCCCCTGCCCGGAAGGTGACCTTGAAGGCACACTGCAGATTCTGGTTTCAAACATCGACTCGGATCCCTACCTGGGCCGGGTCGCGATCGGCCGCGTGGAACGGGGCACGGTCTATGATGGCGAACCGGTCACCCTTTGCACTTATGTGGTGGAGGGATCGCGCAACGCGAAAATAACCAAGCTGCTTCGCTTTGAGGGCTTAAAGCGGGCCGCGGCGGAATCGGCCTCCGTCGGAGAAATCGTCTGCGCGGCCGGTGTGTCGGATGTCGAAATCGGAGACACGATCTGCGCGGCCGGACACCCGGATCCGCTGCCCTTTGTGGAAATTGATGAGCCGACCATGGCGATGACGTTCAGTGTCAACGTCTCACCGTTTGCGGGTAAAGACGGAAAATATGTGACCTCACGGCATCTGCGTGATCGGTTGCTGCGCGAACGCGAGACCAATGTCAGTATGAGGGTGGAAGAGACCGACTCTCCGGACACCTTTGTGGTCAAAGGCAGAGGCGAGCTGCACCTGTCGATTCTGATTGAGAACATGCGCCGGGACGGCTATGAATTTCAAGTCTCAAAGCCGTCGGTGATTGTAAAAGACATTGGCGGGGTCACCTGCGAGCCGGTCGAAGATCTGCTGATCGACGTGCCGGAAGAGTTCACCGGCACGGTGATCGAAAAACTGGGCTCGCGAAAAGCGGAGCTGTTGGACATGAAACCGCCATTAAAAGGGTATGTGCGCCTGCAATTTCGCATCCCCTCACGTGGCCTAGTCGGCTACCGTTCGGAGTTTTTGACCGACACAAAAGGCAACGGTATAATGAACAGCGTTATCAGTGGATTCGAGCCTTGGAAGGGCGAGATCGCGACACGTCAGCACGGCGTGCTGGTCGCCTGGGAAACCGGCGAATCGGTGACCTACGGGTTGCACAACGCGCAGGAGCGCGGCGATTTGCTGATCGGTCCCGGAGAACCGGTGTATGAGGGGATGGTGATTGGCATCAATCCCAAAGTTGGTGACATCATGGTCAATGTTTGTCGCAAGAAGCATGTGACGAACATCCGCGCCGCGGGATCGGATGACGCGCTCCGCCTGACTCCGCCGATTCGATTCAGCTTGGAGCAGTGTATGGAGTTTGTGGCGGAAGATGAGCTGATCGAAATCACGCCCAAATCGATTCGTATGCGCAAACGAATATTAGACTCGAACCAGAGGGCGAAAGAGCAGTCGCGCAGTAAAAAGGCTTAACCACAGGCCGATGGAGAGAACATGTCCAAACGCACACGAAAACACAGCCGTGTCACATCGTTTTTAGTATCCGTGCTGATCATCATTCTAGTGGTCGGAATCGGTTTTTTAATCGGCTATCGCTATATTTTCACGCAGACCGAGCGCTTTTATAAATATGACGCCGCGGTCTCCTCATCGCTGGCCGCGGCCACCGCGACCACGGTCCCGGATCAGACCACGTCAGCCGCAACCGATCAGGAAGGAAACCTGCTGCCGACCGCTCCCACGGAGGTCACCACCACGGTGAGTCCGGCCGAGACGGTGACATTGGTCAATCGGGACACGCCCAACGCGATCATGGTCTATGTCAATATGGGAGATAAGACAGCGGATATCGCCGAAGAACTGGCGCGCAAAGGCGTGATCAAGAATAAAAGCCTGTTCACCATCCTGTCGAAGGTTAATGGATTTGACGGGCTGTATCGCTCCGGCACACATTTTGTGACGGCGGACATGAGCTATGATGAGATCATGTACATGCTCTCGCTCAACCCCGAGACGATTCGTATCACCTTTCGAGAGGGCCTTACATATGAGGAGATGAAGGTTCATCTAAAAAAGAGCGGCATCAATTTTGACGAACCCAAGATGGACCGCCTGGTCAACAATCCGAATGAGTTTTTAAATTACGATTTTGTGACGAGCATACCGGTTGGAGATGAGCGCGAATATCCGCTGCAAGGTTACCTTTTTCCCGACACTTATCATTTTGATATGAACACAAATGAAAAAACAATAGTTGACCGGATGTTGCTCAACTGCGAAAACAAACTTTCGGATGAGCTCTACGAGCGCGCCGAGAGTATAGGGATGAGCATGGATGAGGTGATCATTCTCGCCTCGATCATTCAAATGGAAAGCGCGGTGCCGGGCGAAATGTACAAAGTCTCCCGTGTGTTCCACAATCGGCTGGACGACGGGGAGAGGCTCCAGTCTTGCGCGACCGTCAATTACATCCGTAAAGGACAGGGAAAAGAACCCACGTTCATCGTTTCCAACGCCGATATGGAAATGGATGACCCCTACAATACCTACAAGCATGCGGAGCTTCCTCCGGGACCGATCTGCTCTCCGGGGCTGGAGGCGATCAAGGCCGCGTTGTATCCTGATAACGACAATCAAAATTTGTATTATTTTTGTTCCCGCGGTGACGGCACCAATTACTTTTCAACCACATTGGAAGAGCACAACGCCGCGGTTGAACGTTATCTCGTTCCCCAACAGGACAAATTGGAGCGAGGCGAGATTGTCCATCCGGAGGATTTTGGCTTGGAGCAGAGCCAAACACTCGAGGAGGATTTGCCACCTTCTTCAACCTTGCCGACCGGCGTTCCGCCTGAAGAATAAAGTTTTCGCACCCCGAGTGCTCGCGGTTGCCGATCAGAGCCAATTTTTAGATGAAAAACGAGATGAAAATAAATCAGGAAAAACAGCGGAAGTACAATCTTCCTGAACTTTTGGCGCCCGCGGGCAACTTTGAGAAATTGCGCGCGGTTGTTCTGTATGGAGCCGACGCCGTCTATCTGGCCGGCGAGCAATACGGTCTGCGCGCGTTTGCCGACAATTTTTCGCTGGAGGAAATGAGGCGCGCAGTCAGTTGGGCGCATGAGCGCGGCGTCAAAGTTCACGTCACTTTGAATATTTTCGCCCATCCGTCTGATTTTGAGGGGCTCGGGGAATTTGTCACTCAGCTGTCGGCCATCGGTGTCGACGCGGTGCTTGTCAGTGATCCGGGTGTTTTTCGCACAGTGCGAAAATATGCTCCGGAGCTGGATATCCATATCAGTACCCAGGCCTCGACGACCAACGCAGAGGCCTGCCGGTTTTGGCACGATCAAGGCGCTCGCAGAATCGTGCTTGCCCGCGAACTGACGCTTGCGGAGATCAAGCGGATTCGTGAGGACGTTCCGGCTGACCTGGAGTTGGAAGTTTTTGTTCATGGCGCCATGTGCATGGCTTATTCAGGACGATGTCTGCTGTCAAATGCCGCGACCGGACGGGATGCGAATCGGGGCGCCTGCGCGCAGCCGTGCCGTTGGAAATATTATGTGACCGAAGAAAAGCGCATACCGGATCAACCCGGTGAGCCCTATACGTGGGAAATTCAACAAGACAAGAGGGGCGGTTATTTTTACAGCTCGCGGGATATCTGTATGATCGATCACATTCCCAAGCTGATCGAGGCGGGCATCGACAGCTTGAAGATAGAAGGGCGCATGAAAGGCGCGTTCTATGGGGCGATGGTGACCAGGCAGTATCGCAGGGCGCTGGACGCCTATGGGCGGGACGGCCCGCTTATGAAAACCGATCCGAGCTGGAAAGAAGAGCTGGAGCGCATGGTGCATCGCTCATATGACACCGGGTTTTTCTTTGACGAGCCGCTGAAAGATGCGAAAATCGCGCCGGATCATATGTATCATCAGGATGGTGTGGTTGTCGGTGTGGTGTTGGCCGGGGTTGATGAAAATGGCCGGGTGCGCTGCGAGCAGCGCAATAAAATTATCAGAGGTGACGTGCTGGAGGTGATTCAACCGCGAGGCGGGAATTTCACGCTTGAGGTCAAGGAATTGCTTGATGAAGAGCTGTCCGCGATTGAGGCGACACCTCATCCGAAGCAGATCTTCTACCTGCGCGCCCCGGAGGGGGTGAATCCGGAGATCGGCTCATTTATCCGGCGTCGAGGAGCGAAATATGGTGAGGGAGCGGGCATCGGGCCATGACCTCGCAAGTTATTTCAATGAGTCGGTTTATGTCATCTGGGCAATGATGTTGATGAGCAGGATGATGAAGGCGAGGACATAGCTCCAATGCAGTTTATCTGTCAATGTGTGCAACAATTGCCGCGGCCGTGGAGACGGCCGCTTTTTTTTGGCCTTATCTTTCTTCGCGGACGTTCGGGCGTCACCGGGATTGTTGGCGGGCGAAAGATTGGCCCACGCGCTCCGCACGCCTTTTGTCTGACTTCGAGCTGGGCCCCCCGCCATTCGTTTGACACGATTTTCCTTACGAGACTGTTTCATTTCGGGAGACATTTGTTTCAGCAGGCGGTACAACGGACGCATACACAACAAGCAGATGATCAGCACGATGATGCTGGCGTAAAACCACGCGCGACCGGTAACCGCGTAAGTCAGCACAATCCGTTGCGTGAAGCGCGGCAGGTAGTTTTGTAATACAACCAGCACGGATGTCGCGGAAATATAAAAAACCATCGCCGGTTTGATGCTGTCATGTAGCACACGCAACCGCCCGGACATCAAAGACAGTCCCAGAGGTACAATCCAAAAGACACTCTGATATACAGCGATGGTGGAGAAGACCGCCGCGCAGACCATGCCAAATGTCTTTCCACCTTTGACGGAGAGACCACCTTGCACAAGTCCGCGGAAAAACAGTTCCAGTAAAACTCCCGGAATGAAGGAGGACAGCAGCAACATGACGAAGGTGCTGAATAAACCGCCATTTTGATACAAGACCGGAATGATGCCTTCAGGGATGGTGGCGCCGAGACGAATCAGCACGTACACGACGATGTTGTGCAGCGAACGAAGTCCAAGCGCCGAGACAAGGCCGATGATGAACGACAGCAAAAGCGAGGAACGCCCGGCTCTGCCGGAACCCAATATGAATTTTTGATTTACCTGCCACCTGGAGGTGAAAAACCAAAATGGTATGAAAAACGCGAATATCAGGATCGACAGATTGGCGCCGGCATAGTTTGTCAAACTGCCCGGGGTGACGCCGTGGCTCAACAATGGCAGTTTATTCCAGATCGCCTGAATCAATGTGAGGATCACCGCTGCGCTGAGCAGTGCGTACCCACCGGCCAGCCAAACGGAGTTTTCGGGCTCAGCTTTGAGCCGGGCGTCGCGTCGCGCGGCCCGTAGGGCGCGTTTCTCCTTGCGCGCGTCCGCCTCGGTCCGGCGGCGCCGCGTCTGTTCCCGGCGTTGCAGTGCCTGCCCTTGCGCCGTGGAGGTTCGCTGACGCCTGATTGACGCCGTACGCTGACTTGGCGTCTCAGCCGTGCCTTCATTCAGTTCATTCAGCGCAGTTGTCGCGCGCCCGCGTTGCCGAGCCAATTGGCGCTCGCGCTGCATCTGTTCGGCGTCCAACAACGGAGGTCGGCTTTCGCGTTCTTTTTTTTCGCGCAGTCGCTCCTCCTCCTCGCGGCGTTGCCTTTCCAGCTCGATCCGGTGCTGCCAGGTTCCGGGGCGTGTGGTCGGCGCATTGTCGGCGCTCTCAGTCGAACGCGCCGTGGCCGCTGTTTTCAGCGGAGTGGCGCTCTCGTCGCCAACCGCCGCGCCTTCTTCGTCGGTCGACTTGTCCGCGCCCACGGGCGCTCCGGCGGCGTCCCCACCGGGATCGGATGGCTCCGGAGCGGGTTCAACCGCAGTCAACGCGTCAGTCAGATGGCGTGCCCGGCGAGGGCTGATCTCAGGTTCGAATTCTTTTGCCGCCGACTCAAAGGAGGCGGTAAACAGCTTCTTTGTATCTAGTTTTCGAATTCCCGCTCGCTCGGGTTTCAAGCTGTCGGGAGGTGTGTCGGATTTGTCGATTTCAGAGATCTCTATGGAGGGTTTTCGCATGATAAAATCCTTTTTAGTCGCCGTTGGTATGTGGCTATCTTAACGCAATTCAATTATTATTGCCCGAAAATAGTGAAAGCACAAGAGCGTCGGATTGTGCTGAAATTTTGGGTTAGACCGGCTTGTTGGGGTATGATGAAATAAAAAGACAGGAGGAAATATATGTCAAATAAACAGGAAATGATCGCGTCGAAACTGAATCGGATGATTGACGAAGCGTCCCAAGTCGTTTTTTTTGGCGGCGCGGGCGTCTCGACCGAAAGCGGCGTGCCTGACTTTCGTGGCGAACATGGGATATATAAGAAGCACATTGGTGCGGAGACAATCTTGACCCCAGACTTCATGCGTATGCAGGAAGAAGAATTTTGGGCTTTTTACCGTAAATTTTTGATCCTCGACAACATCGAGCCCAACCCCGCCCATTATTTTTTGGCGGATTTAGAAGAAGAAGGCAAGCTGACAGCGGTGATCACCCAAAACATCGATTCGCTGCATCAGCAAGCCGGCAGTCACACTGTCATCGAGCTGCATGGTGACGGCACCCGTTTTTACTGTCAAGACTGTGGCAAGACGTATGAGATGGAAGAGGTTAAAAACATGGAGTTGATTCCGCGCTGCACATGTGGTGGCAGGATTCGACCGGATATTGTGTTGTATCAGGAGGCCCTGGACGGGGAAAGCATCGAGGCTGCGGTGCGCGCGATCGCCGACGCGGACTTATTGATTGTCGGTGGCACTTCGCTGACCGTCTACCCCGCCGCGGGTTTGATCCGCTATCAGCGGAGTGGAAAACTGGTCATTATCAATCGTGACGCGACCTCAGGTGACCGCGGTGCCGATCTGGTTGTAAAAGAACCAATCGGCGAAGTGTTTTCGGCGATTTCCAGACTGCGCTATCAAAAATAAGCTCAAACATAGACGAGGATCAAAGCATGGTGGTTATGAATGGCGAACGGAATTCTGTTTTTTTGAAAGATGACATCCGAAGTCTTCGTGTCGGTTCGTTCAGCCCGACCGGCAACAGCCGGTTGGCGGCGCATGCCTTGGCTGGCGCGTTGAACGAAAGACTGCGCCTGCCGCTGCGTGAGGAGCGGTGGCAAGCTCCTGAGGAACTTTTGGGGCGGCGAGAGGATCGGACGACCGGTGGATTGCCCGAACGACACTTCGCCAAGCATGAGCTGACGATTATCTCCTTTCCGGTCTACGCGGGGCGCTTGCCCAATCTGCTGCTGCCCTTTCTGCGCACGCTGAGAGGGGACGGTACACCCGCGGTGGCCATGGTCACCTTTGGCAATCGCAGTCCGGACGACGCCCCTTTTGAGTTGACACAGCTGTTGAACCGTCAGGGCTTCGTTGTCGTGGCCCAGGCCGCCATTGTCGGACAACACGCTTTCTCAAAAAAACTGGCGGCCGGCCGGCCGGACGAGCAAGATTTAAATAAGCTGAATCAATTGGCCGCGCGAATGTGTGAGCGCCTTGAAACGGTCGGCCTGTCCGCTTTGGAGGTTGACGATCGGCGGCGTGAGCCCAAACCCTATTATGTGCCGCGCGGCGAAGACGGGAAGCCCATTGACATACGAAGGGTGAAACCGGGATTGCTCGACAGCTGTGTCCGTTGTGGACTGTGCGCCCGGATTTGTCCGACCGGAGCGATCGATCCCCTAGATGTCGCGAACGTGCCGGGCATCTGCGTCAAATGTGGAGCCTGCGTGAAATATTGTCCGGTTGGGGCACGCGAGTTCACCGATCCCGACTATCTCTACCATGTTTGGGATTTGGAAACGAGATTTATCGACAGAGCGGAAAGTGAAATCTTAATATAATCTAGGCAGGTTTTTGTTCTATAATAGGGCAGATGATGACCGCCTGACCGATCGCGACATGGTCGGGGCTTGATCAAATTCATGGAAAGGGTCAGCCCCTGACTTGGAGTGAAGCGCTTGTGCGCCGGGTTGCCATTTAACAAGAAGGCGCCGGCCTGCTCCGCGACGAGGAGGGGGATGGAATAGATGGGTGACTGTGTTTCTTCGCCCGGTGGAAAAATGAAAAAAACGACGTATTTAACTCAGGGAGCGATCATCGCGGCGACTTATTTCGCGCTCTGTATGCTGATCGCACCGCTCGCGTATGGTCCGCTGCAGTTTCGCTTGTCGGAAGCGCTGATGCTGTTGCCGGCGCTGACACCCGCGGCGGTGCCCGGATTGTTTGTTGGTTGCCTGTTGTTCAATCTGCTCAACCCGATGGCGCTGGGCCCGATTGATGTGATTTTTGGCAGCCTGGCGACATTGCTGGCCGCTATGATGACTCAGCGAATGGGGCGCTTTTTGCAGCCGCCCACCTCGGAGTTAACCCCGAAAAATCTGAAATTGTGGCTGTTGCCGCTTCCCGCGGTGTTGCTCAATGGGTTGATTGTTGGCGGCTATTTACTGTTTTTGCTGCCGAACACGGCGGTCACTCCGATCGCGATACTCGGCAGCGTGCTTTCCATCGCGATCTGCGAGGCGGTGGTGATCTACGCGGTCGGCATTCCACTTACCGTCACTTTTTTAAAAAGCAAGCAGGTGCGGCGACAGTTACGCGCCGGAGAAGATAGATGGCTTACGAAATGAGGACGTATGGCACATTATTTTGACATGAATCCTGAGATTCCCTCTCAGACAAATGAGTTTTTATTTGAGACGGAAGGGCGGACCTTCAGCTTCACGACCGACCGCGGCGTGTTTTCCAGGTCCGGCCTGGATGTTGGGTCGGAGATCTTTTTGCGCGAGTTGATTCGCGATCTGCGTGATGATCCGATATCCGGTCGTTTGATCGATGTCGGCTGTGGATATGGTGTGCTGGGAATCATATTGAAACGAGTGTTTCCGGCCTTTGAATTGACCTTGACCGATGTCAACCGGCGCGCGTTGGAGTTGACTCGGAAAAATTTGAAAGCGAACAATATTTCTTATGCCAAAGTGGTTGAGTCCGATGGTTTTTCCGCGTTGGAATCTGAATATTTTGATGTAATGGTGACCAACCCGCCGATTCGGGCGGGCAAATCCACAGTTTATCGAATTTTTGAAGAGGCGAAATCACACTTGAGAACCGGCGGGCGCCTGTACGCGGTCGTTGGGAAGAAACAAGGAGCGCCTTCGCTCGAGCGCTATTTGCAAGGTCTCTACGGCGATTGCCGGAGAATTGGCCGGGACAAGGGATTTTGGGTATTTCGCTGTGACGTCCGGTCAGCGTAAGTGAGGCGAATGGAAAGGATTGAATATGTCAGATTGCAGCACATGTGGCTCACAACAATTTTGTCACTCCTTTGTGGAAGACGCAGACGGGGTGAACCCCCGGGCGGACGAGTGGCTCCCCCCCGCGGACGGAGTGGAGATCGGCGCGATTGTCGCGGTCACTGGCGCCAAGGGTGGTGTCGGCGTGAGTATGCTCGTTTCCGGCCTCGCATTGAAGGCGGTTCAAGCCGGTTTGCGGGTGGGTGTCTTGGACGCGGATATCGGCTCACCTGATATTCCGGCGGTATTCGGCGCCACCGAGGGGATGTCCGCCCCGGATGATAATTTTATTCCGGTCACAACCGAAAATGGGATTAAAATCATGTCGTACGCCAATTTCATGACAGAACCCGCCGAACCTATGTTGTGGGGCAATGGCATGATGGCGGCGATCGCCGAGCAATTTTGGACTTCGGTGGAGTGGGGCAAGCTGGATCTTTTGCTGATTGATCTACCCGCCGGAGGTGGCGATGTAACCTTGACATTGGCTAAAATCCTTCCGATCGATGCGGTTTTGCTGGTTACCACCGCGGAGCCGCACACGCTGGTGCGCGCCGAACAGACGCGGAACATGTTTGACAATCTGCGTGTGCCGGTATATGGCATGATCGTCAATGTCGGCGCAACTCGGGGCGAGCCGGGTGATCCGCGGACGGCGGCGGTTCGTATGGGCTTGGGGGACATGGTGTCGATCGCTGAGCAAAGTGACTTAAATCGGGCTTGCCAAAATCAGACGTTGTCAGATTATGAAATAACCGATCAACTGAACGCGCCCTGGTCGATGATCGATGAGATCATCGAGGCTACCTTGGATTGTGCAAGAAAATCCGGCGCGGACATGGATGAGACAAAGACGGAGGAAGGTGAGCCTTGAGGCCGCGCTTCGCAGTTTCGGCCGTCCGCGTTCTTTGCCTGTCGCTGTCCATCGCGTTTATTGTCGGAGCCTGTGGCGCCCCGGCAGGCGATGAGGGACAAATGGAGGCCACCTCTTGGCAGACATTGCTGGGCGAAGAGATGTACATGGGGGACATGGTTGCGCTTTCGTATGAGACAGATGAGGAACAAGTCACTGGCGTCCGCCACCGTGAGGTTTTGGACCTTGGCGAGTTTGTCGGCAAAACGCTCGTTCCGATCGTGCTTGTTTTTTACGACCCTCTGGCGGAGCACGCTCCAAGTGTGATTATGCAAATGGAACGGCTGAGTGAACAGGCGGGCGAAGCCGCGGCGATCTTGCTGATCACCCCGGATGCCGAGGATGATTTTTTGACAATGTTTAATCATGAGTGGCTGCCGATGTTTGTGATGGTGAAAGATGGCGCCGCGCTCGATGAGATTGTCGGCTTGGACGATCAGACAATCGCGCGACTGAATGAGTTTATTGGGTCAGAATAAAACGGATCAAAAAGGAACAAAAACATAATGAAACCGGGCGAGGAGATGGTATGGGTGAATATTTTAAAACCGCGATAGGACAGGACAGTCATCGATTTATTGATCGGGTTGAAGACGGGCCGGCGGCGAAAACGGGAAAACCTCTGATTTTGGGTGGTTTGCTCATTGAAGATGAGGTTGGCCTGGCCGGTAACAGTGATTCGGACGCCGTGCTGCATGCCTTGACCAATGCGGTTTCCGGAATCACGGGTATCAATGTGCTGGGTGAGCGGGCGGACGAGCTCTGCGCCGCCGGACAGACCGACTCGGTCGTCTATTTGAAGGCCGCGCTCAAGGATTTGCCGGAGAATGTTCGTGTGATCCATGTCTCGATCTCAATCGAGGCGGCCAGGCCGATCCTCGCTCCGCATATTGAGCCGATGAAACGCAGTCTGGCGCGCATCATGCAACTGCCGATCCAGTCCATTGGAATCACGGCGACCAGCGGTGAGGGGCTGAGCGATTATGGCAGAGGTGACGGCATCATGGTGACCTGTGTCATTTCGGTGCGAGAGTGGGTGTGACGGACGCCTCGTTCGGTCAGCGCGGATGAGTGGCGATCGCCCGTCCGATGATCAAATCCTCGGGGGTGGTGATTTTGATATTGAAATCACTGCCTTGAACGATCCGCACATCATGGCCCAACGCTTCCACCAGTGAGGCGTCATCGGTTGCGTGAGCCGGACCTTTTTGATAGGCCTCCAACAACAGATCGAAGAAAAAAGCTTGTGGTGTCTGAACCTGCCACAGCAGGTCGCGGTCAAGGGTGGAGATGATCAGCTTATCCTTGTCCACCTGCTTGATCGTGTCTTTGACCGGCACGGCGGCCACGCAGGCGCCGCTGACATTGGCTTGGAATATGCAACGATCGATTGTCGGATGGTCCACAAAACAGCGCGCCCCGTCGTGCACCATAACAATCTCCCGCCCGCTGACCTTGAACGGGGTGGCGGCGAGCGTGTTCAAGCCATTGTGCACCGACTCGCGGCGTGTGTCGCCGCCGACCGCGAAGTGCAATCGAATTGTCCGGCCATCAAGCTGTTTACGGTCGAGCGTTGCCTGCGCCAACTCCATGATGAAGTCACGTTCTTGGACAGTTGTGACCAGACAGATGTCGGTGATGGCGGGATGTGAGATGAAAATCGAGAGTGTGCGTTCCAGCACACTGATTCCTTCAATATCAAGAAACAGTTTATTTTGATCCGCCCCCATGCGGGCGCCTTTGCCCGCGGTCGGGATGATCACCGCGATGTGTGTGGTGTCAGTGGACATCGTCGCCTCCTTTTGGCTGTCCGCCTGCCGCCCGGGTTTAAGCGGAAGGCATGACTTCAAGTGAATTCCATGAGCGTGGCGCATGGCGGTATTTGACTCAGCTCATCGCGATTTCCAATACCTCGGCCAGCGAATCCGCATAATAGATTTCAGGCAACTCATCCATTTCCAGCGTTTTAAGCTGCTTGCGACAGCTGCCGGGCAGGATGCATCCGGTAAACTTCATCCGCCCGGCTTCAATCACCCGCCGGTCAACAGCGGACACCGGACGCAGCTCGCCCGTCAGGCCAAGTTCGCCGATCAGAACCGTGTTCACGCTCAACGGCACATCGCGGTAACTGGAGGCGATGGCGGCGGCGACGGCCAGGTCGGCGGAAGGATCGTCCACCCGCAGACCGCCAACCACGTTGCAAAACGCATCCATGTTCCCAAGCTTTAGGCCAATGTGTTTTTCTAAAATGGCCATCAGCATGCTCACGCGGGTGCGATCCAGACCCTGAGTGATCCGTTGAGGCATACCGAAAACGGTGTCATTCAAAAGTACTTGAATCTCCAGTAAAAAGGGACGGGTTCCCTCGATGCTGGCGGTGATCGCCGAGCCGGCGACCCCCTGCGGTCTGCCGGCGATCATCGCGGTCGAGGCGTCTTTTAATGGGAGCAGCCCCATTCCGGTCATCTCGAATATGCCCAACTCATTGGTCGCACCAAAACGATTTTTAAATCCACGGATCAGGCGCAGGTTGTTGTGGCGCTCGCCTTCGAAGTATAAGACGGTGTCGACCATGTGCTCCAACACACGCGGACCGGCGATCGAGCCATCCTTTGTCACATGTCCGACCAGCACGACGACCGCATTCAAGCTTTTGGCGAGCCGCAAAAAGCCGGCGGCCACTTCGCGCACCTGACCGACCGATCCGGGAGCGGAGGACAGATCCTCGCTGTAGACCGTTTGAATGGAGTCGACGATGATAAGGTCGGGTTTGAGCTTGATGATGGTCGAGGAAATTTGCTCAAAAACGATTTCGGAATATAATTTAACTTTTTTGCTGACGATGCCCAGCCTGGACGCCCGCAGTTTCACCTGCGCCGGTGACTCCTCGCCGCAAATATAAAGTGTGGTGCCGGCGAAGCCATTGTCACCTGCGGATTGCAGTAGCAAAGTGGATTTGCCGATGCCCGGGTCACCGCCGACCAAAACGAGAGAGCCGGGCACAAATCCGCCACCCAGCACACGATCGAGCTCCGGCAGGCCGGAACTCACTTTGTCAATCGGAGTGGTCTCCTCTTGGTCCAGCTCTTGCAAGACAGCCTCGCCGACCGCAACCGACAGCTGATTTTCCAACCATCCACGGGAGGAGGGCGCGGAGGCCTTGCCGGTGCCGCCCTTTCTCTTGCCCGAACCGGTCACGGTCCGAGACTCCACCATGGTGTTCCATGATTCGCAGGCCGGACATTTGCCCAGCCACTTCGAGCTTTCATAGCCGCATTCTGAGCAAAAGAAGGCGGAGGTGTTTTTTTGGGACATGGATCGTCCTTTCGTCGATGTTGATCCGGCGTCTCGGCCGCGCCTACGTCGGATCGGTGGTCAATATCAGCTCGACCGGGCAATGATCGGATCCCATCACATCATCATGGATCAAGGCGTCTTTCATTCGCGGCGCGAAGTCGGTGGATACCAGAAAGTAGTCGATGCGCCAACCGGCGTTTCTCGAACGCGCGTTGAAACGATAGGTCCACCAAGAGTATCGCTCTTCCAAATCAGGATAAAAATGGCGGAAACTGTCAATGAATCCGGCCTCCAACAGAGAGGTGAACTTCTCTCTTTCCTCATCTGTGAATCCCGCGTTCTTGCGATTGTTCGCCGGGTTTTTCAAATCGATTTCCTTGTGGGCGACATTGAGATCGCCGCAGACGACAACCGGTTTGCGCTTGTTCAGCTCGACCAGATGAGTGCGGAAAGCGTCGTCCCATCCCATGCGCGCATCCAGCCGAGCCAGTTCGGTTTGCGAGTTGGGGGTGTAGACGTTGACCAGAAAAAAATCGTCATATTCAAGTGTGATCACTCGCCCCTCGCGGTCGATCGTGTCATCAGTGTCGTATCCAAGATCATAGGTGACCTCCAATGGCTCGATCCTGCTGAACACGGCGGTTCCCGAATACCCTTTGCGTTCCGCGTAATTCCAATATTGATAATAGCCTTCGGGTTCAAACTCATGTTGACCCTGCTGCAATTTGGTCTCCTGAACACAGAAGATATCGGCATCAAAAGCGCTGAATATTTCGGGGAAACCTTTTTTCATCGCCGCGCGAAAACCATTGAGATTCCAGGAAATTAGTTTTGTCATATGTTTTATTCTCCTAGCGATTGTTGCTATCGGTCATTATAGCGCAATTCGTGGTTTAGGCAGGAGACCCGGAATATTGGAAAATGGCGCGCTATCGATGTGACAAGGCGCTTATCCGAAAATTCACGGCAGATAAAGCCCGCGCAGCGCGCGCTGCGCGCTGTCGATCGATTGCCCCGGGCTTAGCTCGGGACGATACAACATCTCCAGCACCAGCCAATCCATTTCCGATGGCCGCTGCACAACTGTCCAGTCTTGTTGAAAGATGCTGTCCCGGTACCGTTCGCTGTCATTGCCCAATCCCAGACTTTGAATGAACTCTTCTTGGATCAGATGATTGCGCGCGGGCTGGTCGATCATGCCCGTTGTCACCGCGATGGTCGAACGCTCGATCACGTGGTTTTGTTCATCAAAAAAGAACATCGCGTAGTTGTCTGCCCGATACCCGGGGAGTTTATTAGCGAGATTGTTTAAACTGTCAAAAATGAACACGCAATTCGCGCCTTTTTCTCCGTCGTCTAAAATTGTTATGTGAGGCACCAAATTGAGCGAGTTGATCTGGCCTGCCAAGTTGTGTATCGTGTCGATATCTTCCCGGGTGGGTGAGCCGGTGATTGAGATGCGGATCGGCTGCCGCCATTTGCGGACATAGCCTGCTTCGGCGTCGCCGAATTCGGTCGCCGAGGCGATTTCACCAAAATAGTCGATCGCCGCTTCGTAGAATTCGTTGTCAGATCGGTCAAGATCCTGATAAAACGGCGTGCGCGTCTCGCCCGGCTGTGGCGGTGTGTCGCTGCCGTATCCCTCGTCGGACGCTGTGGTTTGCAGGCTGCCGTCAATATAAAGCGGTCGAGTCGAGGTGGTGGACCGAGAGACGGTGTGGGGCGGATTGTCCGGCGAATCGGTCGATACCGGATCGGACTGTCCGGGCAGCTTCGTAAGGCCGGATTGGCCACGTGCGCAGCCACCAAAGCACAACAGAGCGACCAGCGCCAGCGCCGGCAGGGCGAGCCACGGGCGGCTTCTTTCGTGTCTTGAGTCGGCCTTCGGGTTAAACATTTAGGTTCCCCCTCATAAGAAGATTTACAAAAGCTTTTTCGCTGCTGTATGCTTTTATCATAACGTACGGGCTTTCAACGTACGAGCATTGAAAGGACATCCTCCGTGAAGAAAAAAACTATCGTGATTATTACGGTTGTTGTGGGCTTGTTGGTGGTCGCGCTATTGATCTTGTCTCGTTTTAGCGAACCACCCTTGCCGCCCCTGCGTCTTGATCTGTCACAACCGGTGCTTTCACAGCCGACCGCAACCGTCGATCAGGCGAAAAAATGGGCGAAGCGTAACCATGCCGCGAACCTGTTTATCGAATTGGCTGACACCTACTGGGAGATCGGCGAACAGACCGGCGTGAATCCGACGATCGCATACGCCCAAGCCGCGCTGGAGACCAATTTCATGAATTTTGGCGGTCTCGTCGATGCTTCCTACCACAATCCTTGTGGCTTGAAGACCGCCACAGGCGGTGACGATGACGATCCCGACGCGCATCACCGATTCGCGGACTGGTACGAGGGGATTCTCGCGCAATATGAACACCTCGCCTTGTACGCGGGACAAGATGGCTATCCTCTGGAGTGGCCGAACGATCCCCGACATTTCAGCTATTTGTTTGGCGAGGCGCGCACCGTGGGAGAGATTGGCGACAAATGGGCGTCATCCGCCAATTACGCCAAGGTCCTGGCGGAACTGGTTGACCGCATGGAAGTGACTCCGGAGTGAGGAAAGTGAGAAGGTTGAAATGCACCAAAGCAAAGAGATGATCGAATGCCCGAGCTCATGGCTGAGCAAGCATCTGGGCGTCGGCTTTGAAGAAACCAAGAGCCACCTGTTGAGCGGATATCCCATGTTGCAGATGAGCCATTTTCCCGCCTACGATCAACACTGCTCGCTGACCGCGCTCGCCTCGGTGTTTTTATATTATGCGCGCAACGGATATGAACAGCTGCCGGACAACCGTGAATACCTGTTTCTCAGAATTCGCTCCACCGCCCGCCTGCGCCTGATCCACATACCGCGGCTGTTGTTCATTCGTGGCGGGACCATACCCTTTTTGCTGGATCGGCTTGCCCGCTCGATCTGGAAACACTATGGCTATCCTCGCGGCAGGGCTCGCAACCATCTTTTTTGGCAGTCCGGCCGACGCTCTGTTCCATTTGTCCTGGACGATCTGGACAACGGACATCCGCTGTTGCTGTCGCTTTCCTCCGGATATTATAAGAAACACACGGTGACTGTGATCGGTTACAAGATTTATGAACGTGTGAATGAAGATAATACAGATGAAGAAAACGAGACCCGTGTGTTTTTACGGATCAACGATCACTGGACAACCCGACCGCGCTATGTCGAGCTGATGTCCCTGGACCCCTTTTACGGCGGACCATTTTTTGAATTTTGCCGGATCATCCCGCCGCCGATCTGATCGACGCCGTGGTGGGCGGACGTCTTTTTTGTCAAGCCGTTCACAAGCCGTTCACTTTAATACTATACTGAGGACGATTGAATCCACTCGCGCGGTGTATGATTGGATTAGATATTAGACTGTCGCAAATGACGAAGGAGGTCGCATGGTACGGTTTATCAAGCGAAAAGATGAATTAACGGATATCCCAGGAGCCCGATATGTGATGTTCGTCCGCCATGGGAAAGCGGAGGATATCGGCGCTCCATCTTATGATGACTTCAATCGCCGCCTGACTGATAAGGGTATGCAACAGTTGGTAAAGTTTTTCCCAAAACTGGCCGCCCGCATGAAAGAAAAATTCCCGGACGAGACCTGGCGTGTGTACAGCAGCCCGCGTGTGCGCGCCCTTGCGACCGCCGTTTGTCTGCAGGACGCGTTGAGCAAAACAGGCAGGCTGGAGCATCCCGCCGCCAAAAACGGTAGCTTGCCGGCGAAAAGCGTCGCCGAGGATGTAAGGGTGATGAGGGAGCTGGACGATTCGGATCTGGACAATCTGCTGACGGCCATTCTGGAAGAGACAGAAGGATCGATCTGCCTGGTGGGACATCAGCCATACTTGTCGCAGTGGACATATGAATTGACAAAGAAAGAAATCGGCTTCGCCAAAGGCGACGCTGTCTTGCTGCGCTTGGACCCCGATCGTCCACGCAAAGCGAAAGTCGTCTGGACGGCCGAGATAAAAAGATATTTAAGAAATGGCGCGAAGGAGTAGCGCATGGAAATTGACGCGAGATGGAATGACACTTTGTTTATCTGTGATCTTGACGGGACCTTGCTGGACAGCTCGGGAAAGGTGTCGCCAAAGACGGACGCCGTCTTTGGTCGTCTGATGAACGAACCCAATTTACACATTACCTTCGCGACCGCCCGTTCTTATCAAACCGCGTATAAAACCATCGATCAGTTGTCGGGCCGGTTGCCGTTTATCACCAATAATGGAGCGTTTGTCTATGAACCTCAAAACAGGGTGCCGATCAAAGCCAATTATCTGTCGCAGGCCGACGCCATTTTTCTTTCCTACATCATTTTGACTTGTGGCGCTCATCCATTTGTTTTCGCTCATCAGGCCAAAGGAGTGGAAACAGTTACCTGGGCGGCCGGGCACGAATCGGAAGGCATGCGGCATTTTCTACACCGGCGAGCGGGCGATCCCCGGTTGCGCCCGTTGAATCAAGACTGGTCGACGAACATCATGGGAGGACAGGTTTTCTCGGTTATCCTGATGGATGAAAAAGAGCGACTGGAGCCGTTCTATCAACTGTTGCGGCAAGACGGACGATTCAGCCTGATTTTTCAGCAGGAACTATATCGATCGGAGTACTGGTTGTTCATTCAAGCAAAAGAGACCGACAAGGGACAGTCGGCCCGGTTCCTCAAAGAGAGTCTGAACCTGGATCGGATTGTCGCTTTTGGGGACTCGCCAAACGATCTGCCGTTGTTTGAGATGGCGGACGAGTCCTACGCGGTCGCCAATGCGGTTCCTGAACTCAAGGCGGTCGCCGACGCGGTGATCGCCGGCAATGACGAGGACGCCGTGGCGGATTTTATTTCCGGCACGCTGCTGACGACCCCGAAGGAGGACATCGCGGCGAAACGATTGTTCGATCAGGGCGCGGGCGGTCTTTTATGATCCGCCGACCGCTTTGAGATGATCGGTGAAGGCGAACCGTGAATCAGCCGATCAGGGGATCAGGGTGGACAGCCAGATGGTGTCGACCATTTGACCCAATGGTTCAAGCTGATCGGGTGGAGAGGCGAGTGTGACCGCGACGTATTCGCGGTTTCCTTTTTTTAATAGGCTCGCCCAGCACCTGCCGGCTGTTTTGGTGTATCCTGCTTTGCCACCGATCACTCTGACGCCGGGCGCCATGTCTTCCTGATCGCCCATCGACCGCAAGATCGAATTATTGAATAAAATGCCGTCGGGGTGATTGAGGTTGGCCGAAGAGGTATAGTCCGTGGCGGTGAAAACTTTATAAAACTCAGGATTGTTAACCGCCTCGCGCACCAATTTGGCGAGATCGGCGGCCGTGCTGTATTGTGCCGGATCGTCCAGTCCGGTTGGATTGACGAAATGTGTGTCCCGCATGCCGATACTCTCCGCCTTGCGATTCATCTGATGGACAAAATCCGCCTCGGTCCCACCAATGACGAGCGCGAGCGTGCTGGCCGCCTCGCCGCCGGAGGGCAACATGGTGCCATACAGCAGGTCGCGGATGGTGACCGGCTCACGCCCGTAAAAGCCCGCCAAAGACGAATCCCTGGCGACCATGCGCTGATAGCTTTCGGTATCGATCTCGACGATCGCGTCCAGATCCGGATCGGCTTCCAGCGCCACGAGCACGGTCATCATTTTTGTTAGAGAGGCCGGCGCGCGACGAGTGTCCTCGTCTTTGGCGAAGAGGCTGTCTCCTGATTTCAAATCGACCAAAATCAAACTTTCACTGTATAATTCCGGAACCACAACTTCCACACTCGCTTCGCGTGTGGGTTTGAAGATCGTCTCGATTTTGGGAATCAATTGTCTTCTGCTTCGAATCAGCAGAACGCTGGCGATCGCGATCAACAGCAAAATTAAAATGATGCGCAGGCAGCCACTTCTTCTGCCGCGCCGGCGTGGGCGTGGACCGCGCGCCGGGGAGGCGGTCGCTTTGCGTCCCGGCTGATATGTCGCTCCACCACGACGGCTTGACGCCCGCTGCCGGTTGGGAAGCGGGCGCTGAACAAATTCATTTATATAGGGGTCGCCACCATATTGATAAGGTGGCGGCAGTTGATTTGGCATTGTTACGCTCCGGTGTGGTTGATGATTCCAAGACAATCAGTCGATCGACTATTTCTTGTCTTTTTTCTTCTTCTTGCTCTTCTTTTGTTTTGTACTTTTAATGTTTTTGATTTTCTTCTTGCTGTTCTCGCTGTGGGTTTGATCACTTTTTTCGCGGGCCTTGCTCTCTTTCAGCCGGCGCTTGAGCACTTCCGGTCTCGCAACTGAATAACCGAAAAAACCCAGTATATCACCCAGCTGATAATAAGAGCCATGCATGTAGGAAATCAATCCGGCCCGTTGAAACTCGATCGCACCTTCATCGTTCACCAGTTCGTCGGCGACTTCCAAAGCGACGATCTCAGCCAAAAACATCTCATGCGACCCCAACAGCTCGCGGCTTGTCAGGCGACATGACAGCGTGATCGGGCTTTCCGCGATGGCCGGAGCGGATTTAAGTCCGGCGGCCGGCACCGGTGTCAGTCCACAGGTCGCAAATTTGTCCATGTCGCGTCCGGACCGTACTCCGCAAAAGTCACAGACTTTCAATAATTGCTCGGTCACCAGGTTGACCACGAATTCTCCACCGTCCGCGACCAGCGCGTGGCTGTGCCGCTCCGGCCGAATTGAGATGGACAACATTGGCGGATCGGAGTTCACAATGCCATTCCAGGCCAAGGTGATGATGTTGCCGCCTGATTGTTCCACTCCGGTTTTCGTGTCATCTGCTTTGTCGGCGGCCTGTTTGGCCGGATCCGCCATCGAAACCATCACCACCGGGAGCGGCGCGAGCAATGTTCCGGGCTTCAACTCGATTTTTTTGAATGTTTGAAAATTTGAATTGGACATGATGTTTTGACCTCCGTGGTTTGGCCGTCCGTTTGAACCGGACTCGTGACGACCTTGACAAGTTTATAGCACATCCGCCAAACGTTCGGATATTCCTTTGATCGCCAGACCAAGCAGCCTGACAAATTCCTGTGGTGAGCGTTTCCCCTCGTCATCCAACAGCCAACGCTTGATCGACATGCGCAACGCGTCGGTATAAAAGGTGATGAAAAATTCCTGATCCCGCCCTTCGGAAATATATCCTTTTAAAAAATCCACGATCACCGGTTCCATGACTTCGGCGAAATAATCAGAAAACGAGTTTTGCCCGCGGACCTGCAGCGCGTTGGCGTAAAATGTTCGATTGTCATACAGATATTCACATATTTGATTGAAAATCTCCACAAACGAGGATTGATTCTCGTTGTTTTTCAAAAGTCGCGTCAGATTGGTGTGGAAAATCCAGTTCACCAAATCATATTTATCCTTAAAATGATAATAAAAACTCTTGCGACTCACACCGCAAGTTTCGCAAATCTCCGCAACACTGATTTTTTCCATGGGTTTTTTCCCCATTAGCTCAATCATGGTAAGGGCGATTTGATCTTTGGTATTCAGCGCCTCGGTCACCGGATCACCTCTGTGCAAACTATTAAAATCTCGATTGGTCGCCTCCGGTCTGTCCGCTTCCGACAACCGATTTTAGGGTTTTTAATTTATTGAAAATTATAGCATATGCCCCGAGACAGGTCGGCACACTTTCTCGGCAAATGAAAAGCGGGTACAATGGATTCAGAAGTTTGGATGATCGACATTGAAAATGATCGCGACAGTCAGACGCTGTGGCCGATCGGGCGATGCCGATGGATGGATATGGAGGCGATTTATATGGATCTTACAATCAAACGAGGCAACCAAAAGTTTTATATTGGTGAATCCGGCGAGAATTTCATCGCTGAAATCACTTGGACGGTACGGGACGATGGCGCGTTGATCGCCGACCACACCTTTGTGGACAATAGTTTGAGAGGCCAGGGCGTCGCGGCCAAACTGCTGGACCATCTGACAGCCCACGCGCGTGACAATCAGTTGAAGATCGTGCCGCTCTGTCCTTATATTTCCAAGGCAATGGACCGGAATCCCGCGAAATACGAAGATGTGAGAACCGACTGATCTTCGGCATGTGAATTGGCGCCGACGTGGGCGCGATTTGATCTTGTCAAATGGAGATTGAATTTTGAGTTTGTCGACGATTGTCTATGTCGCGGACGTGAGAAATTCGGTACAATAATCGATACAACATATAACAACAGTTGATCTTTGACCGCTTCGTCTGAACGGTCATGACAGGAGGATTATCGATGGGATTAATTAAAGCTGCCATGGGCGCAATAGGCGGGACTCTTGCCGATCAATGGCTGGACGCGGTTGAAAGTGGTCCGATGGGTGACCAAACTGTTTTCAGCGCGGGTCAAACGATGCGGGAAGGCGATCGCAGAAGTTCAAATAAAAGAGGCTACGCCGATGTCATATCCAATGGATCGCGCATCATCGTCCAACCGAATCAATTCATGGTTTTGGTCGACGGTGGCAGAATCATTGACTACACGGCGGAGCCGGGCTATTACACGGTGGACAACTCCAGCGCGCCGTCGATGTTCAACGGCCAATTCGGAGAGTCGTTGAAAGACGCCTGGAACCGCTTTAAGTTCGGTGGCGGACAGCCACAAAAGCAACAGGTGTTTTTCATCAATCTGCAGGAAATCAAAGGCATCAAATTCGGCACCCCGAACCCTGTTCAGTATTACGATGATTTTTATAACGCCGAGTTGTTTTTGCGCGCCTTTGGAATGTACTCGATCAAAGTGGTCGACCCGCTCCTGTTCTTCGCGGAGGCGATTCCGCGCAGCGCCGTGAGCGTGGACATCGAAGACATCAACGAACAATATTTGTCGGAATTTTTGACGGCCTTCCAGTCGTCACTGAATCAGATGTCTCAAGACGGCGTGCGCATTTCCAATGTCACATCCAAAAGCGGAGAGCTCGCGAAATACATGAGCGATGTGCTGGACTCGGAGTGGAGGGCGATGCGTGGCTTCGTCATTCAATCGGTCGGTGTCAGCAGCATCACCTATGACGAAGAATCCAAAGAGCTCATCAGAATGCGCAGTCAGGCCTCGATGCTCAACGATCCGGGGCTGCGTGAGACATTTGTGCAAACCTCCATCGCCAGAGGTCTGGAGGCCGCGGGTTCCAACGAAGGCGGCGCCGGCCAGGCATACATGGGTATGGGCATCGGCATGATGGGCGCCGGCGGTTTTATGAATCAGGCGTCCAACACAAACTATCAGCAAATGCAGATGCAGCAACAGCAACAGCAACAGCAGCAGATGCAGCAACAGCAAGGCTATCCGCAACAGCAAGGCTACCCGCAACAGCAGGGCTATCCGCAACAGCAGGGCGGCGCCCCGCAAGGTCAACCGCAACAAGGCGGAGGGGGCTACGCGCAGCCGGGAGCCCCACAGGCAAACCAACAGCCGGCGCCACCGCAAGCTCAACAGCCCGGCGGCTGGGGATGTGGCAATTGTGGCAATCAGAATCCGGAATCGGCCAAGTTTTGCATGAACTGCGGTTCACAAAAACCGGCGCAGGCCCCTACCGCGTGTCAGAACTGTGGTCAGGCCTTTGACGGGACCGCTCCCAAGTTTTGTCCGAACTGTGGACAGCCGACCGGCCAATAAATGCTGTCAACCGCCGGTCGGACCCGAATCCCACCGGCGGTTTTTAGTTGCTCACCGACCACTGATCGCGCGCGGACGGCGCGTTGTTTCATCAGGCCGGAGACTCACGCTCCATGAGGGAGATCGATATGGCGACCTATTCTTATAAGTGCCCTTCCTGCGGGGCGGGCATTCCTTACAATCCCACGTTGGGTAAATTTAAATGTGACTATTGCCTGAGTGAATACACTCAGGAAGAAATTTCACAAATATACGCGCGACAGCTTGCCGAGGACGAGGATAAGGCCAAGCGCGCCGCGTCGCGGGAGCGACAGACCGACACCCCGTCCGAGGCTCAGCTCCATGGTTACAACTGCGCGAGCTGTGGCGCAGTGGTGACCACGACTGAGACGACGACGGCCACGTTCTGTTACTACTGTCACAACCCGGTCATTATCTCACAGCGGTTTGTCGGTGATTTCAAACCCGATCAAATTGTTCCTTTTAAATTCGACAAACAAACCGCTGAGCAGAGTTTTTTGAATTGGATTGGCAAAAAAAGATATCTGCCGCCCGATTTCACCAGCGCGAGCCAACTGGAAAAGCTGACCGGCATGTACCTGCCGTTTTGGTACGCGGACATCAATGTGGATTTTCGCTATAGAGGTCGATCCTCGTCCACCCGCAGCTGGACCAGCGGCAATCGGCGCTACACCGAAACGTCCTACTACAGCCATGCGCGCGAGGGAGGTATTTTTCTGGACGATTTGTTCCTAAACGCCTACAGCAAATTTGACCAGGATCTGATCTACGGCGTTGGCGCTTTCGAAAGCGCCCAGATTCAAAACTTCTCATCGGCGTTCCTATCCGGCTTTTTCGCCGAACAATACGATTTGGATCAGGCGAGGCTGCAGAACACCATGGATCAGCTGGCCAAAGATCAATCACACAAGATCGTCCGGGAGTCGGTGTCAAGCTTCAGCGGTGCGGTAACCGAGCAGTTCGACACACGTCTGAGCAGCGAGGACTGGCTGTACACTTTGTTGCCGATCTACATACTGACCTATCATTTCAATGACAAGACCTATGTTTTCGCGTTGAACGGACAGACAGCCAAACCATACGGAGAGATACCGATCAACATGAAAAAACTGGTGCGGGACGCCCTGATCGTCGCGCTTGTCATTATTGTATTGGGCTTGTTGGGAGGATACTTCATATGGTAAATAGGATAACAAGACCGCCCAACCGGCTCTTAAACCAAAAACGCACGCTGGCGGCGCTGATCGCGGCATTGCTGATGTTGACGCTGGGGAGCGTGTTTCCAAACCAATTGATGGCGGCGGAATCTTCTGTGGATGAAGAGCTCGCGACTCCGGCCGATCCCGACGTGTTCGTGGTCGATGAGGGGGACCTGCTGACCGACGAGGCGGAGGACGAATTGAGCGGCCGCGCGCGGGAACTGTACGCCGAACAACAGATCAACCTTCTCGTGGTCACGGTGCCGGAGAGGGAAACGGCGGATGAAGAGACCGACGCGGCTGAAACGGCCCAAGAGACGGCGGACCGCCTGCTGGACGATCAAAGAAGTGATCTGCCACATGCCGGTTTGATCGTGGTCGATCCGAATCAATCGCCCGCCGTGGCGGTCGCGCTGCGTGGCAAGGCGCGCTCGGTGCTGTCCAAGTATGGAACGGACAATGTCTATCTCGTTCAGGAAGGAACCGACACTCCACTGGAGGGGCAGGCGTACTATTCGGAAATGCTGCTGCGCGTCCAGGATGAATTGATTGAACGAATCAACGAAGACAGCTCGCTGGTCGGCATTGTCAGCGGCGTGCCGGTGTTTGACGCGGCTGACTTGTTCAGTGACGAGGAGGAGACGAAGCTGGCGGAGCGCGCGGTTCAGCTGGGAGAGGAATATGGCATCTCGGTTGTGCTGGTCACGACTTTGTCGACCGAAGGGCGCACCCCGCGAGAGTACGCAGATGATTTTTATGATTATAACGGCTACCGAACCGACGGCGTTTTGCTGTTGATCAGCCTGGATCCGCGCGAAGTGTATATCTCGACGGCCGGCACCGTGATTGACACGATCACCAACGCTAATGTGGAAACCATTTTGGATGATATTTTCGACAAAAACGATCTGTCCGGAGGCGAGTTCGCCGGCGCGGCGCAGACCTTTCTCCATGATGTCGGACGCTATATGAAAGCGGGTCCGGGTGGCGTCATCCGTGAACTTAAACTTTGGGAGATCATTCTGCCGGTGGTCCTCGCTCTGGTGGTGGCTCTGATCATGGTCACATCGGTGAAAAAACGCTACGCCAAGAGCAAGCAAACTCCGAGTTATGACTACAAACGTATGGCGAAAGTCAATTACACTGTGATGGATGATCGCCTAGTCGATAAAAAGGTGACCTCGACGTTGATTGAGACCTCCGGCGGTGGAGGTGGAAGTGGCGGTGGCGGCGGTGGATCTCATACCGGATCCAGCGGCAGCTCGCACGGTGGAGGCGGCAGAGGCTTCTAAAAGAAAGGGCGCGCACATGTCGACACTGACGACGCTTTGCTATATAGAGCGAGACGGTTGTTACCTGATGCTCCATCGCAACAAAAAAGAAAATGATCTGAACGCCGGCAAGTGGATCGGTGTGGGCGGAAAATTTGAACCGGGCGAGTCGCCGGACGATTGTTTAATCAGAGAGGTGTGTGAGGAAACCGGATTGCGGCTGACCGCCTATCGCTGCCGTGGCGTCATAACGTTTATCTATGATGACAACGAAGCGGAATATATGCATCTGTTCACGGCCACCGAATTTGAAGGCGAGCCAAAGGTTGAGTGCTCCGAAGGCGTTTTGCGCTGGGTGCCGATCCCCGAAGTCCCAACGCTCAACATTTGGCCGGGTGACCGCGTTTTTTTAGATCTTCTGGCCAAGGCCGCCGATTTCTTTTCATTGAAGCTTGTCTACCGCGATGACCGGTTGATTCAAGCCGTGTTGGACGGGCGCCCACTGATGGTGACCGGATAAAATTGAAAACCAACCTGCCCGGGCTCAGCGGACAAAAATGCTGACAAAAGAGAAGGGACCGCTGAGCGAAACATCAGGCGGTCCCGTTTATGTTTAGTGGATGATGATCACCATCAATTGAATATCAGTCGTTCTTGATACTCAGGGGAGTGGAGTGGTCGACAACCTCGATCCAGGTTTGGCCGGGATTCAACACCAGCTCCTTGCCATCTTCTGTGAAAAAATAGGTCTTCGCGTAGCTGTATTCAGAGTTTTTTGACCAGGTGATCGGGACAACCTTGCCTTGCGAATAATAAAACCCTTCACCGACTCCAAAATGATCGATCTTTTTTAGCGGTGCCATATAGACAGAGGAATCAGCCTTCTGCACGATGATGTTTTGCGCCGTGATTTGTTCGCTGGTGTTCTCATCGATGTCGGCAGCGCCATCTTTGAAACGCCGGTACAGTCCGCTGGATTCATCATAGACAAAACGGGTCTGGTTGTCTCCGGCGAACTGAATGGTTAGGTCCTTTGCGTCCTCTCCTTCAAGCGGCTCCGGCCGTTCGTGGAAAGGATAGCCTTCCATACCCTCGCTCGCGTTCATGTCATAGCCATAGTTTTTCATGGCGTTTCTCAGTGAGTCCATGTCGGTGTAGACGTTGTGGGGAAGGACTTTCCCCGTGTCGTTATACCGCCACATCGCGGAACCGATCAGTTGCAGACCGTCAAGATCCGCGTATCCCTCGCGCTTGATTCGGTCGAGTGCCGGCTGCGAGCCGCCGACGTGGGCGTAGGCCGCGTCATATTCCTGCATGCGATCCAAAAAATATTCGCGGGCTGACCGCACGCTGCCGATCAGTTCGGGATCCCGGGATTGATAAACCCCCATATAGCGGGTGTAGGTGCCTTCAACTTTCATCTCGTAGACAATGTCCGCCTGGGCGATTCCCGCCTGAGGACGCGCTTTTGGATGATTGTCGAACATCACACAGATTACACGCCGTTCCAACAGTTCGCTGTCGACCGGCATGCCGGTCAGTTTGCTGTAGGCCTGTCCTTTGCCAAGTGTTGGCCAGGTTGACTCGTCTGTGGTCTCAACCGGCAGAGTCGTCTCTGTGGTCGCCGCGCTTGTGCTTTCCTCCGTTGGCGCGGGAACGTCCTCTTTTGGACGGCAGCCCGCTAGAATGCCCAGTGAGATAAGCAAGGCCAATATCATGGCGCTGGGTCGTCTGAGGTTGTGTGTTTTTTTCATTTCGTTATCCTCTTGAGTCAAATCTTAATGAAACGCACGATTGTGATGCCTTATTATAGCGAAAAGATTCATTTAGTGTGTTGATTCGCGCTGAACATGATTGAGTTTGAGCCTTTGAGTTTGAGGTATCATATACTCGTACAAGATCACCTGATGTTCTTTCGTTCGGAATCGAGGAGACTGATCCGGCAAGCTTGAGAGCAATGAATGGAAAGGCGGGACAATGCAGGAATTTGAAAAATTAGGTGTGTTTTATCTGGGCAAGACCTATGATCCGGCCGTGCGTCGGCGATCGGACGAATACCTTCTTTACAATTCAAAAGATTTGACCACCCACGCGATCTGTGTGGGGATGACGGGAAGCGGCAAGACCGGCTTGTGCGTCAATCTACTTGAGGAGGCCGCGATAGACGGAATTCCCGCTCTGATCATCGACCCCAAAGGTGACATGAGTAATCTGATGCTCAACTTCGCTCAGCTGACCGCCGAGGATCTGCTGCCCTGGGTTAACGCGGACGAGGCTGCCGGGCAGGGACTGAGCGCCGCGGATTTCGCGCGCGCCGAGTCCGAACGCTGGATTCGTGGGCTGGCCGAATGGGAACAGACACCGGATCGCGCTCGGATGATGCGTGAACAGGCATCTTTTGAAATCTACACTCCGGGGAGCTTATCGGGCAGACCGCTCAACGTCCTGCGCACGCTGTCCGCGCCCGACTCCAATCCGCCACCGGACAAAGAGACGCTGTATGAGTTGGCGGGCGGAACGGTTTCCGGCATATTGAGTTTGATCGGCCTGGACGTCGATCCGCTCCAAAGTCGTGAGCACATTCTGCTGTCCAATATTTTGCTTTATCACTGGTCAAATCAACAATCTCTTGATTTGGAAAACCTGATTCAGGCGATCCAAACACCGCCATTTCGCCAAATCGGCGTGATGGACCTGGAATTATTTTATCCCGCGAAAGAGCGATTCAATTTGGCGATGCGGTTCAATCACCTGCTGGCGTCTCCTCAATCGATGTCATGGCTGCAGGGGGAACCGCTCGATATCGACCGCTTGTTGTACACGGAGGGCGGCAGGGCGAAAATCTCCATTCTTTCTTTGTCACACCTGGACGAACGGGAGCAGATGTTCTTTGTCTCGTTGCTGCTTAACCAAATCGTGGCGTGGACGCGCGCCCAAACCGGAACCGGCAGCCTGAGGGCCATTTTATATATGGATGAAATTTTTGGCTTTTTCCCGCCGGTCGCGAACCCACCATCCAAAAAACCTCTGCTTACCTTGCTGAAACAGGCGCGCGCCTATGGACTGGGCGTCGTGCTCACCACACAAAATCCGGTCGACCTGGACTACAAAGGCTTGTCAAATATCGGTACCTGGCTGATCGGCCGACTGCGCACGGATCGCGACAGGGCGAGGCTGTTGGATGGGCTGGAAAGCGCGTCCGAAGGCCGGCCCGATCAATTGTCACGAGCGGAAATGGACAAACTGTTGTCCGGCCTGGATAGCCGTGTATTTCTGATGAACAATGTGCATGAGAATGCTCCGGTGCTGTTTGAGTCAAGATGGTGCCTGTCCTATCTCGCCGGACCACTGTCCCGCGAGCAAATTCAGCGCTTGGCGCTAGCCGCCTCGCCGGAGAAATCTGCCTCGAATGATCAGCCCCGGGCGGCGACCGTTGCGCCCGAGTCGCCGGTGGTCACTTCGATGATCGAGGATCCGATGACCGCCTCGCCCGAGTCGCCGGTGGTCACTTCGATGATCGAGGATCCGACGTCCGTCTCGCCCACGGTGGCCCCGGAGTCACCTCCGTCGACCTCGCGTGTGGACTCCACCCGTCCACCTACTTTAAAAGTGAACGTGCCACAATACTTCCTGCCGTCGGCGGGGCTTGGCGGCGCGATGATTTATCGACCGACCCTGCTGGGTATCGTGCAGGTGACCATAGCGGATGAGAAGAAGAGCGTCAATGTCAGCCGCCAAGAGCTGTACAACACGCCAATTGTCAACGGGCCGGTCGCGGTCGACTGGAATCAGCGAACCGGCTTGGAGATCGACCTGGATCGCCTGCTCGGTGAACCAACTGCGGGGATCACGTTCGCTGGTTTGAACCCGGAGGTGGAGACGCAAAGCAACCACACCAAATGGCGCAATGGTCTGCAAGATTACGTGTATCGCAACTCAACTGTCGAGATCCTATACAATCCGGCCTTCAAAGAATATTCCGCCGCAGGTGAGGAAGAACGTGAATTCATCATCCGGCTACGTCAATTGACTCGAGAGCGACGGGACGAGCAACTGCGAATCCTGCGTGACCGGTACGCGAAAAGAATCGCCGCCTTGCAGGAAAAGGTGCGCAAAGCGGACCAAGCTCTACAAAGAGAGGAAGAACAGGCGAAAAACGCGAAAAGTCAGGTCGCGATCTCGCTGGGCTCGACCATTCTGGGCGCCTTTATTGGGCGCAACGCCTTGAGCGTGGGGACCGTAGGAAAAGCTGCGACCACGGCGCGGGGAGCCAGTCGTAGCCAGCGACAGGCCGGTGACGTGGCGCGTTCAAAAGAAACATTGGCGACCTATCAGGCTGATCTGGAAGCTTTGGAAAAAGAGTTCCAAACAGAAGTCGAGGCGTTGGCGGCCAAACTGGAGACCGATGTCGATAAAATCGAGACGGTTTCACTAAAGCCGTTGAAGCGAGACTGTCTGGTTCAAAGTCAAGTGATATTGTGGCTGCCGTATCAACAAGGGCCCGACGGCCTGTGGCACCCGGCTTGGAGGCGTGATGTGTATGAAGATCAAGCCCGATAAAAAAACGCGCACTGAGCTGGTCGTGCTGATCAGCGGCGGTTCCGGCGGCATTGGGGCGGTGACCGCCGACCTTTTCGCCGATCGTGGGCACATCGTCTTTGAAGTCAGCAGAGGCGGTGAGTCGCGAACCGGCGTCACCCACCTAAGCGGCGATGTGACGCGTCGCGAAGATATGCAAAACGCGGTGGCGGAGGTGGCGCGCCGGACCGGTCGTCTGGATATTGTGATCTGCAATGCCGGATTCGGAATTGGCGGCTCGGTGGAGAACACAACGCCGGCGGACGCGCAAAGTCAATTCGCGGTCAACTTTCACGGCGCCTTTCACCTGATTCAAGCGGCGATTCCAATCCTGCGTGACGGAGGCGGAGGTCGCATTCTCGCGGTGTCATCGGTCGCCGCTGTGGTGCCGATCCCGTTTCAGGCGTTTTACTCCGCCACGAAAGCCGCGCTTAATCAATTGATCATGGCGCTGGCCAACGAGCTGCGGCCATTTCAGATCGACTGCGCCGTCTTGATGCCGGGAGACACCAAGACGGGATTCACCGCGAATCGAGTGAAAAATCAGAAAGAAAATGAAGTCTATGGCGACGCGGTGAGGCGTTCGCTGGAACGCATGGAGCAAGATGAGTTGAATGGCGGCGCGCCGGAGAAACTCGCGGCGGCGCTGTATCGGCTGGCGACCCGCCGAGGCAGGCCCAAACCATTGAACGGCGTCGGCGTCCTGTATCGCATGGTCCTTGTTTTGATCAAACTGCTGCCAAACCGTCCGGCGAACTGGGTGCTCGGCAGACTGTACGCACGCTTTTGACCGCGACCTGAATCATTTGACATTTCGCCGAAAATAATATAAAAATTGTGTCTCTCCATTATCTTGTTGGTTTCAGTCCGGATTCTGTTAGAATAACAACGATTGATTGACTAACACAATGAGATACCAACGTTGCCATGAATAGGAGTTTATGATGGACTTGTTTACAAAATGTTTCGAGTACGCTCGCGCCGATCAGGCGAAAGCGCTCGACGTCTATCCATATTTTCATCGTTTGACCAGCGGACAGGACAACATCGTCGAAATTGAAGGGCGACGTACGATCATGCTCGGTTCCAACAATTATCTCGGGCTTACCTCAGACGAGCGGGTCAAGCGAGCTGCCATCGCGGCGGTCGAACAATATGGTTCAGGCTGTTCAGGCTCTCGTTTTTTGAATGGCAATCTGGATCTTCACGAAGACTTTGAACGCGATCACGCGGATTTTATCGGCAAAGAGGCCTGCCTGACATTCTCCACCGGATATCAATCCAACCTGGCCATCATCTCGGCCATAACCGGGCGCAATGATTACATTCTTTCCGACAGTTTCAATCACGCCAGCATCGTGGACGCCTCCCGTCTTAGTTTCGCGAAAACGATCAAGTATAAACATAATGATATGGATGAGCTCGAGCGGTTGCTCTCTAAATGCGCGGAGGAAGCTAAGGGCGGCATCTTGATTGTCACCGACGGTGTGTTCAGCATGGAAGGTGAGATCTGCAATTTGCCGGAAATCGTCCGTTTGGCGAAACAGTACGGGGCCAGAACGCTGGTCGATGACGCGCACGCACTGGGGGTTCTGGGCAAGACCGGAGCGGGCACGGCGGAGCACTTTGGCCTGAATGACGAGGTCGATTTGATCATGAACACATTTTCCAAATCATACGCTTCTCTGGGTGGTTGTGTGCTGGGCGACGCGAAGGTGGTCAATTATATCAAACATGTGTCCCGCCCGTTTATTTTCAGCGCGAGCATGCCGCCGGCATTGGTCGGCGCGGCGCGCGAATCGCTGAATATCCTGCGCGATGAGCCGGAGCGGGTCAGCCGACTCCATCAGATCACCTCATTGATGAAAGAACGATTAAGTGAATACCCTTATGTGCGGGTCCATCAAAACGGCAACGACATCGTGCCGATCATTCCACTGATGACCGGCACCATCACGAACACCCTCTACGCCGCCAAACTTTTGTTGGAGGCGGGCGTGTATGTGAACCCGGTGCTGCCGCCGGCCGTCCAGGATGGTTCCTGTCTGCTGCGCACCAGCTACACCGCCACCCAAAGTGACGAGCTCCTTCAGGAAGCGGCCGCGATCATTGGCGGTGTCTTCCAATACATCCATGACAACCCTCTGCCCGCGGAATTGTCCGGAATCGAGATTTGAAGCGCGGTGAAACGTGAAAAGACGCCGCCGAGCAAGGCGAAGAGGAAGCCGGTCACCAAACAGATCCGGCTGGATGGAATTGACATAGAGTTGGTGCGCAAGCAGATCCGACACATGTATATTCGAGTTCGTGAAGGGGGAGTCGTGCGAGTGACTTTCCCTTTTCATGTGAGCGAAAAGGAAGTCGAGTGTTTTATCCTCAACAAAATCAATTGGATTCGTGAGAAACAGCGGATTGTCACTGAACGGCGACTTGAATTTTTGACATCCGCTCAACTGCGGGACGGAGGGGAAATCATGTTGCTCGGCAGACCGCGCAGACTATGCTTTTCGCAAGCCGATCAACCGTCGATCGAATGCTCAAAGCGGGATGACGCATTGAACATCGCCCTGCCAAACACGCTTTTCCCGATCGAGGCGCATCAGGACCAAGTCGAAAAACTATTGCAAAGCTACTGCGTCCGGCTGTTGGAACAAACCTTGAAGTCGATTTTTGATCAACTGCGGACACGGACCGGGCTGGCGTATTCATCGTTGAAAATTAAACCGATGAGATCACGCTGGGGCAGTTGCAACCCATGTTTGCGATCGATCAACATCAGTCTGTATCTGGTTCAATACCCGATCAAACTTGTGGAATACGTCGCACTGCACGAACTGACGCATTTGATCGAGCCGTCTCATAACGAGCGTTTTTACTCACTGCTCGCCGCCCACATGCCGGACTGGCGTGACCGCCGCCGCGCGCTGAGGAGAGGCCCTTGATGTCGTGCGTGGATTCAAAACATATTAGGCTGTTATGGCATGAAAATTTAATTTAAATTTTCACTATGCCCTTGAATTTATGAAACTAACACTTTATAATGTAAAAGCTGTTTGACGGGCTCATAGCTCAGCTGGGAGAGCGCTGCGTTCGCAACGCAGAGGTCAGGAGTTCGATCCTCCTTGGGTCCACCAAAGCATCAACCATCTATCGATCAACACTGTTTGTCCGGTAGGTGGTTTTTGTTTGCCCAAAACCAACACTGCCCGGCGACAATAGTTGTTAGCGCCCTTCGAAAGACATCGGGATCAAGTTTACTTTCGCTCAACCTTTGTCATATATATTTAGATTTATGGCAAAATGGAAGAATCAAAATTTGAAGGAGAGAGCACATGGTCACGATATTGCTTGTGGAAGACGACAAGATGGTGCGTCTTTTGACAAAGGCAAAGCTCAGCGCGCCCTATCACATTTTGGAAGCTGAAGATGGAAAGGACGCTTTGGCGGTGTTGGATCGTGAACAGGTGGATCTGCTGATCGTGGATATTCAGATGCCCCGGATGAACGGCTATGAGCTGATCCGCGAATTGCGGGAGGTCGGCGTGCAGATGCCGGTCATCATGCTGACAGCGATGGATACCTTCGCCCATAAAAAAGAAGGCTTCGCGTCGGGAATCGATGATTACATGACAAAGCCCATCGACTATGAAGAACTGGTGTGGCGGGTGGAGGCCCTGTTGCGCCGGGCAAAAATCGCCAACGAGAATAAAATCACCATCGGGAAATTCTCCCTGAACCAGAAAACCTTTTCCGCCGAATACGATGGGAAGACGGTTCAACTGACAAATAAAGAGTTTGGTCTACTCTTTAAGCTTCTTTCCTACCCCGACGTGGTATTCACCAAGCAGCAGCTGATGGATGAGGAGACAACTGACCGTGTGTTTGAGAAATATTATCAGGGCGCGTCCGGACGGAGCAAGGGTGGAAATGGCATTGGTCTTTCGATTGTAAAACGAATTGTCACGATCTGCGATGGAGAGATAGCGGTCAGGTCGGCTGCCGGTGAGGGCAGCACGTTTACCGTGACGCTGAAAAAATAAGGCATAGCGCGCCAACAAATAGAAACATTCGCGAAAATATATCGCGGATGTTATTTTTTACTTTGATTTAACGATTGCGTGACAGAATGAAAAAAACAAAGGGGGAGGTGTTCATTTTGAACAGAAACAAAACGATTCTCACCGGCGGCACGCTGCTTTATATTGTGTTGGGCGTGATCCTTTTACTAACAGGCGGTTTAACCTTGATACCGGCCGGCTATGCAATCATAGTGGCCTTGGCCGCGGTAGGCGTGATAAACATTGTCAGTTATCTTGCGCGACCGGTGGAAGAGAATATGGACAGCGACGGATTTGTTGCTGGCATGACATCCATCATTATTAGCATCATTTTATTGTTTCATATTTCTGTGCTGGAAGTGATCATTCCTTTTCTTTTGGCGCTTCTTATCACACTCAACGGCGTTCGGGAGTTGCAAAACGCCATTGATATGGGACGCTTAAAAAGTAAACGATCATGGATCGTGGTGGTTGTGGCGCCGGTCTGATCATCAGCAGCGTGTCCGATTATGTTACCGGTCAGGTAGTGACCTCACAGATTCACAAAGCGTCTTTACAACAGGATGCGCTGGAAATCGATATGGTGAAAAACTGTGACGTTGAGGAATGGATATGCGAAGATTAAAACAGTGGTCATTCTTAAAGGGAGTTTCATATGAAGGTTGTTTTGATACTTGCGTTTTTGTTTATCACGGGAGCTATGATAGGCTGGATGATCGAGCTTATTTTTCGGAGGTTTTTCTCCTCCAACAATCCTGATCGCAAGTGGATCAATCCCGGTTTTTGTATGGGTCCCTATCTTCCTCTTTACGGTTTTGGACTGTGTACGCTTTTTCTGCTTGCCCTGTTGCAAAACATTCCTCTTTCTCCGGTTTTATTCTGGAATAAGGCGTTGATACTTTTAATTATGACGGTTTGCATGACCGTGATCGAATATATCGCCGGTATTTTTTGCCTTCGGGTATTAAAAGTACGGCTTTGGGATTACAGCGAATGCAAGGGCAATATACAAGGGATTATTTGTCCAAAATTCACCTTGCTTTGGGCAATTTTAAGTGCGATTTATTATTTTCTTTTCCATCCATTGGTCGTGTCGGCTCTATTTTGGCTGGAACAAAACTTGGCGTTCTCTTTCCTGGTTGGTATATTTTTTGGTGTGTTTCTTGTTGATGTGGTCTACTCCTCTCATCTCATCACGAAGATCAAGTCCTATGCAGTGAAAAATCAGGTTGTGGTTCGTTATGAGGCGCTCAAGGTGCAGGTGCGTCAGCGTCAAGATGCGCTGCGACAAAAACATAACTTTTTATTCCCATTGAAGACTGAGCTGTCCCTTCCCAAATTTTTGGAGGAGCGACACAAGTTGAGTGAAAAGCAAAAATATTATTTAGAGAAAATAAGAAAGAAGAAAGATAAAAAATGACTGAGGAAGAATACATTACAAGCGAACTCGCAGTTGCGCGTCAAGATTTGAAGGACGCGCCGGAGACGGTCAAAGAGCTTTTGTCCAATCTAATCGACTACCAGGATCTTATGCTTCTTTATGACGCGGCGATAAAAATTGTGCGGACAAAACTGGAAATCATTCGCACGGCGTATCAGGCGAAATATCGCAGAAATCCCATTCAAAACATCAGTTCGCGCAGGAAAAAGACGGCAAGCATCGCCAATAAGTTGCAACGGATCGGGGCGCCCTTTGATGTGGACAACATTGAGGCGCATCTGCATGACATCGCGGGCGTGCGGGTTACCTGCTCCTATTTGGATGATGTATATGAGCTCGCGCAGGCGATCTCAGAGCATGAGGATGTGCGAGTCAGCAAGCAAAAGGACTATATCACCAATCCGAAGCATAATGGCTATCGCAGCTTACATCTCATCCTTAGCGTTCCGGTTTCCGTTCCCAATGGAATGCGTTGGGTTGAGGTCGAGGTGCAGCTGCGCACCGTCGCGATGGATTTCTGGGCAAGTCTGGAGCACCAACTTAAATATAAACATGATATCGTGGAGGGCGGGCAGATCGTTGATCGGTTGAGAATCTGCGCGGAAACGATTGCCAATCTGGATGTCGAAATGCTGTCCATCCGCAGAAAGATAGAAACGCACGCGGAGGAGCCGTCAGAAATGCAGACGATGATGGAGCGGTTTGAAAAAATAGATTTTTCTTTCTAACAAGATGATTTGGATGCCGCCCTTGCGACATTGTTGTTTGACATCTATTTAGGAATTTGTTATGTTACAAAAATGCAGGGGGACTCTTCGGAGTTGAGAAGGTAAAACCTGATCCTTTGAACCTGTTGGTTAAGACCGACGTAGGGAGCATTCAAACAAGATGATTGTGTCGTTTGAAGCCTTCCCCATGCGGGAAGGCTTATTTTATTGTAACGCTCACAACTGAATATGATACGTGTTTGCGGGGGAACTCTCCGGAGTTGAGAAGGTAAAACCTGACCCTTTGAACCTGTTGGTTAAGACCGACGTAGGGAAGCAAATCATCCATTTTGAGGATGAGGGCGCTTCGCCTTTTCGCGCGAAGCGCCCTGTTTTTATATAGGGGTGCTTTCTGCTTCGTCAGAAAGCATCCCTATTTTTTTGAGAACAGTGCATTCCCAGCGTCAACGGCGACGACCTTAAGGGTCTTTCCGGTGACAATTCGGAACGCTCCGATGTGCCGGTGATCATATATCAAAAAAACTAGGAGGTAAAAAGATGAAGAAAGCATTGAGTATCGGCGGTTCCGATTGTAGTGGAGGTGCGGGGATACAAGCCGATTTAAAAACATTTTCGGCGCACGGAGTCTTTGGCATGACCGTCATCGCGTCCGTTGTCGCGGAAAACACCTGTCGGGTGATTGAATTTCAGGACGTGCGACCCGATATCATCGAAAAACAGATCGAGGCGGTTTTTGAAGATATTCCGCCGGACGCCGTGAAGGTAGGTATGCTTTCCTGCCGGGAAGGAATGGAGGCCGTCGCCGGAAAACTTCGTGAGTGGCAGGCGCGAAACGTGGTCGTTGATCCGGTGATGTATGCGAAAAACGGCTGCGCGCTGATGGAATCGGACGCCATCGACACGCTGATCGCCGAGGTGGTTCCGTTGGCGGATGTGTTGACACCGAACATCCCGGAGGCGGAAGAGATCGCCGGCATCAATATTTTGACGAGGGACGACATGATCAGGGCGGCGCACCTGATCCACGAGATGGGCAGCCGCGCGGTGCTGGTCAAAGGCGGTCACAGCGAAGGCGATGCGACCGATGTGCTGTTCGACGGAAAGGAGATACACCTCTTTACCTCACCTCGGATCGCGACCAAGAATACCCATGGAACCGGCTGCACCCTTTCGTCGGCCATCGCCGCCAATTTGGCCAACGGTCGATCGGTCATTGAGGCTGTCGAGTTGGCCAAAGACTATATTACCGCCGCGATTGAGCACGCCCTGCCGATCGGCCATGGGCACGGACCGACCAACCATTTTTATAATTTTTTTAAGAACGGAGAACCTGAGATATGATCTATCAAACACAAATGCAGGCAGCGAAAAACAATTATATTACAAAGGAGATGCGCGCCGTCGCTCAGAAAGAACAAATCTCCGCCGAACAGATCCGCCAATGGGTGGCGCAGGGGCGGGTTGTCATCCCCGCGAACATCAACCACACTGCGTTGTCAGCCGTTGGCATCGGTAGCGGACTGAAGACGAAGGTCAACGTTAATCTTGGCATTTCAGGAGACTGCAAAGATTACTCCATCGAAATGGAGAAGGTGAGGATGGCGCTCAAATTCGACTGTGAATCGATTATGGATCTGAGCAACTACGGCAAAACCAACACGTTCCGCGGCGAATTGATCGCCATGTCCCCTGCGATTATCGGCACTGTGCCTATGTATGACGCCATCGGTTATCTTGAAAAGGAACTGGCCGACATCACAGCGCGTGATTTTTTCGAAGTGGTGGAAGCCCATGCAAAAGAAGGCGTCGACTTTATGACGATACATGCCGGAATCAATCGGCGCGCGGTGGAATTTTTCGAACGTGAGAAACGGCTGACCAATATCGTGTCGCGTGGCGGTTCGCTGCTCTTCGCCTGGATGCGAATGACCGGCAACGAAAATCCTTTTTTTGAGCACTTCGATGAGTTGCTCGAGATTTTGCGGGCATACGACGTCACCATCAGCCTCGGAGACGCCTTGCGTCCGGGTTCGATCGCCGATAGCAGTGACGCCGCTCAGATCGGCGAACTGATTGAGCTTGGTCATCTCACAAAACGGGCGTGGGAACAAGATGTGCAGGTGATCGTCGAGGGACCCGGCCATATGGCGATCGATGAGATCGCCGCGAACATGACACTGCAAAAACGTCTTTGCCATGGAGCGCCATTCTACGTGTTGGGACCGCTGGTCACCGACATCGCGCCCGGTTACGACCACATTACCTCGGCCATCGGTGGCGCGCTCGCGGCGACTTACGGAGCTGACTTCCTTTGCTATGTCACTCCCGCCGAGCATCTGCGTCTCCCCGAGTTGGATGACGTGCGGGAAGGAATCATCGCCTGTAAGATCGCCGCCCACGCGGCCGACATCGCCAAAGGAATAACGGGCGCTCGCGAGGCGGACAATCAAATGAGCGACGCGCGTCGACGGATCGATTGGGAGGAGATGTTTGGCCTGGCGCTGGATGGTGAAAAGGCACGCCGCTATTTTGAAAGTGCGCGACCGGCCGACAGGCATAGCTGTTCGATGTGTGGGAAAATGTGCGCGATGCGCACCACCAATCAGATACTCGAAGGTAAAAAAGTGGAATTATCTCCTGCGGGGAATGGTCAAGGATTGGAAGGAAATGACAAAAATGAGTAATCTTCAACAGACCGCGGCCGATTTACTTGAGTTGGTACGTGAAAAGGTCCCGCTTGTGGATCACATCACAAACTTTGTCACAGTGAACGACTGCGCGAATATCACACTGGCGATCGGCGCGTCACCCATCATGGCCGACGCTCAAGAGGAAGCCGCTGAAATCGCCCGCGCCGCCTCGGCACTGGTACTCAATATGGGGGCGCTGAACGCGCTGACCATCCCTTCGATGATCGAAGCCGGCAGGGCGGCCCAAGAAGCCGGCGTGCCGATTGTGTTTGATCCGGTAGGTGCCGGAGCGTCGATACTGCGCAACGAAACCGCCGCCAGGATTCTAGAGGAGATCGGTATCGATGTCCTGCGCGGCAATATTTCGGAGATCCGTTTTCTCTCCGGTCGACAAACGAGCATCAAAGGGGTGGATGCCTCTGAAGATGATATTTTAAATGAGGAGGATACCGCGCTAATCGCTAAATCACTGGCGAAAAGGTTGGACTGCGTGGTGGCCGTGACAGGGGTCGTGGATGTGGTGACGGACGGAAAACGTGTCGTCTACATTGAGAACGGCCATCCTATGCTGGCCAATCTCACGGGAACCGGCTGCATGTGCTCTTCGCTGATCGGCGCGTTTTGCGCGGTGGCGTCACACCAACTGTTGGAGGCTGTTGTCGCCGCTCTGCTTTCGATGGGAATCGCCGGTGAAATCGCCTACACGGAGGCCGGATCGCGAGGTAACGGTAGCTTTCACATGGCGTTGCATGACGCGGTGAGCCGTCTGGATTCAGAAACACTGAAGCGGAGGGCGAAACTGGATGAAGCCTGAAATTGACTATACACTGTACCTTGTCACCGACCGAGAACTCATGCGCTCAGCTACAATTGAAGAGTCGGTGGAGTTGGCGGTCCGGGGTGGCTGCACCTTAGTGCAGCTTCGGGAGAAAGGGCCGTCGTCGTGGGATTTTTACAAAACAGCCATTCAACTCCGGCAACTCACCGCTCGGTTGAATGTGCCTCTAATTATAAATGATCGAGCGGACATCGCTCTGGCTGTCGGAGCGGATGGTGTCCATGTTGGCCAAGACGATCTTCCGGCGGAAATTGTACGCCAAATCATTGGCCCCGATAAGATACTCGGCGTATCGGCAAGAAACGTTCACGAGGCGATGAAAGCGGTGGAGGCCGGCGCGGATTATCTGGGTGTTGGAGCCATGTTCGCCACTGACACCAAAGTCGGCGCGAAGCTGACCTCCATGGAGGAACTTCGACGCGTCCGGGAGGCGGTCAGTCTGCCCATTGTCGTGATTGGAGGGATCAACAAAGCGACAGTGCCCCTCTTTCGCGGCCACGGCGTTGACGGACTGGCGGTTGTCTCCGCCATTGTCGCGCAGGAAGATGTCGCAGGCGCTGCGCGAGAGTTGAAGGATCTGTTTCTTGAAGGAGGATGAAAGAGTGAGATGCTATCTGTTTGACCTCGACGGCACCTTGTTGGACTCTATGGGAATATGGGAACGAATCGACGTGGACTTCCTGACAATGAGAGGCCTTGAGGTTTTGCCCGACTATATCGAGGCCATCTCCTCGATGAGTTTCCCCGAATCCGCTCGGTATACCGTCGACCGATTCGGCCTGCCCGAAAGCGCGGACGATTTGTTGCGGGAGTGGAACAGCATGGCGCTGGATGCCTACAGCCACACCGTGCCGTTGAAACCTCATGCGAAGGAATACCTGCGCGCCCTTATGCGACGAGGGGTCCGACTCGGTGTCGCGACCAGCTTGCCGGCGGTGCTTTATGAGGCGGCGCTTCGCAATCACGGCATCATGGAGTGGTTCGAGGTGATCTGCTCGACCGATGAGGTGGATTCAGGAAAGACAAAACCGGATGTGTTTTTGCTCGCGGCCGCAAAACTTGGCGTTGATCCCGGGGACTGTCTGGTGTTTGAAGACAGTCCGGAAGCCATGGAAAGTGCGAAGCGGGCCGGCATGACCGTATATGGAGTTTATGAAGAAGCGTTCAAAGAGCAGTGGCCATTGATACAACAGATCGCGGACGGAGTGATAACGGATTTCAGGACAGCGCCGTTGCCAAAATAAGCGAAAGTTTGTCGGCTCATTCATGGGAGACTCATGCGATCAGGGCAACGGAACAAACAGTAAAGCCATCGCCGAAACGATGGCTTTTCCTTATCCGTGACTGACCTTATGCCATGGCGCGGCCGGTCGGTCAATACACGATTTTAGAATCGATCAGCTTCACCTGGTAGCCCGCGTCGGTCAATGTGCGCACGATCTCGATCTTGTGATGATGGCCAAACGCCTCGAGTGTCACCTGCAGCTCCACCGCAGTGTTGCGGTTGATGGAGACGAACTGGTTGTGCTCCAGGCGGATGATGTTGCCTTTTTTCTCAGAGACCAGATGGGCGACCTTTTCCAGCTCACCGGGTCGATCCGGCAGCAGAACGCTGAAGGTGAAGACACGTTCGCGAGAGATCAAACCATGCTGAACCAGCGAGGCGATGGTGATCACATCCATGTTGCCGCCCGATAGCAGGCAGACCACTTTTTGGTGAGGATTGGGCGCCAGATGACGAGCGGCCGCAAGGCTCAACAGGCCGGCGTTTTCCACCAGAATTTTATGCTTCTCAAGAAGATCCAGGAAGATTCCGACCAGCTCCTCGTCCGGAATCGAAATGATTCGGTCGACGTTTTCCTGCACGTAGGGAAAGATGAGCGGTCCCGGTCGCTTGACGGCGACACCGTCGGCGATCGTGTCCACGTTGGTCAGGTCGACCACATGACCGGCGCGCAGGGAGGCGGACATGCAGGAGGCTCCGGTGGGCTCGACACCGATCACCTTGATCGACGGTTTCAACATCTTCGCCAGAGTGGCGACCCCGGCGGCCAAGCCGCCGCCGCCGATCGGCACAATGATGACGTCAGTCTCGGGCAACTCTTCCAGAATTTCAAACATCATCGTCCCTTGGCCACAGGCCACATTCAAATCGTTGAATGGATGAATAAAATTCATGTTGTTCTCGCTGGCTCGCTCCATCGCGTAGGCGCAGGAGTCATCAAAGGTGTTGCCGTGCAGCACGACGTTCGCTCCGTAGGAACGGGTGCTGTTGACTTTGACCAGCGGTGTGGTCTCCGGCATCACGATCGTCGTCTCGACTCCCCTGAGCTTGCCGGCCATCGCGAGCCCCTGTGCGTGGTTGCCGGCGGACGCGGTGATCAACCCCCGCTTGGCTTCCTCATCTGAAAGCAGGCTGACGGCGTAGAACGCGCCACGTATTTTATACGCTCCGGTTATTTGAAGATTTTCGGGCTTCAAATAGATCTGCTGCTGATCCAGTTCGGAAAAATGAGAGCTGTAGATCAAGGGAGTTGGATTCAATATGGGTTTCAAAACTTCACGCGCCTCGCGAAATTTTTCCAGAGTCAACATTATGGAGACCACCTTTCTTTTTAAAAACTCCAGTTAATTATAACGCAATGAATCATCTTTCGAGCTGTTTTTTCAAATTGTTTGGATTCGGATGTTTGACGTCTGAATGGTTCTTTTGGCGTGGAGGTGCTACACTTTCACATATGTGGATTAATTAACCGTGTGGATCGGACTATTCAACATAACAAGAGGTGAGAAATGAGCGAAGACAGTAAAATAAAACAGTATGATGTGATTGTCATAGGCAGTGGCGCCGGCAACATTGTGGTGGACACCGCTCTCGCCGCCGGCAGAACAGTCGCTTTGGTTGAACGTAAAAACTGGGGGGGAACCTGCCTGAATCATGGCTGCATACCGACCAAGATTCTGGCCCACCCCGCGGATGTCCTGCGGGAGTCGCGGCTCTATGAGAAGATTGGCCTGGAGCCCGGCTCGCCGACAATTGACTGGCCACGCCTCGCCAAGCGGGTCACTGACAAAATCCTGGTCAATCGAAACGATGTCGAGACGTATTACGGCAGTTACCCAAACTGCGACTTATATCACGGCACAGCCTCTTTTGTCGGTGAGAAAGAACTGGAGGTCAGCCTGACAGACGGCGGACAGGCGCGCCTGATGGGCGAGTCCATTGTCATCGCCTGTGGCGGAACCAGCAACGTGCCGCCGATCCCCGGGCTTGAGGAGACCGGCTACGTGACCGCCGAGTCTTTTTTTGAAAAGATGCCGGAGACTTTATATAAAGATGTGATCTTTGTGGGAGGCGCGGACATCGGCACGGAGTTTTGCCATATCCTGTCGTCCTTCGGCTGCAAGGTGACGCTGGTGCAGCGAAATGTGCGCCTTGTGCCCAAGCAGGACGAAGCGATCAGCGCCCACATGCTTGAGCAGTTTGAGGCGGTCGGCATCGAGGTTTTGTTTAATCAACACACGCAATCAGCCTATGCCGAGGGCGACCGGAAATATCTAAAAATACAGGAAAAGACAACCGGAGAGGAGCGGACTGTTTCGGGAGAGGCCATTTTCATTTCGGCGGGCATCGTGCCGAACACCGCTGATTTGAACCTGGAGATCGCGGGCGTGCGGACGGATGAGAAAGGCTGGATCCGCACCAACGAATATCTGGAGACGACTGCGCCCGGCGTTTATGCGATCGGTGACATCAACGGACTGATGCAACTGCGGCACAAGGCGAACTATGAGGCGGAGATTGTCGGCTACAACCTGTTCCTCCGCGGAGTCGAACAGCCACCCCGCTTCGCACGCTACGATGTGGTTCCCTCCGCCACCTATTCGTTCCCTCAGATCGGCAGATGCGGGTTGAGCGAGAAAGCTGCGCTCGAAAAAGGTTATGAGATCAGCGTCGGGATTCATCGCTTTTCGGATGTGATCAAGACCTACGCCATGGGTATCGACCCCGACGACACAGAGAACGGTTTTGTCAAATTGGTGGTGGAACGGCACAGCCGTAAGCTGCTGGGCATCCATTGCAGCGGACCACAGGCCGCGATTCTGGTGCAGGGTGTGGCCTGGCTGATGAACGCCGGCCGGCAGCCGTCGGCCATCCGCAACGAGGATATTGAGACAGAGTTAAGCAAAAAATGGCGGCCGCTGCAGGCGGAGCAGTTGATTGAGCCGAACACGACGTTCGCGCTGAGCAGGGCGATGACCATTCATCCGGCGTTAAGTGAAGTGGTGGGCTGGGCGCCGGGCACTCTGGTCGATGTCGACTGACCTTTAAAGATAACAAATCAATCGCCGCTGAGAATCACCATTGGCGATCGCCGGCGCGTGATAGATTAGCTTACACTAAAGCGTGGATGATTTCCTCACCGATCTCTTCCACGCTTTTTCCGTCTGTGCTGATCTGAAGGTCGGCGGCTGACTCATAATACGGCAGGCGGCCTTCCATCAAAGAGGAGATGAAGTCCACGCTCATATCCTGATTGAGGATCGGGCGGTGGGTGGCGTGTCGCACCCGCTCAAAGATTGTCTGAGGAGACGCTGTCAGCCAGATGATTGTGCCGTTCTTTTTTAATGAGCGGACATTCTCGGGGCGCAGCGCGACGCCGCCGCCACAAGAGATCACCAGCGCGCGTTCGTCTTCCAGTCCACGCACCACGGCGGACTCGCTGTCACGAAAATAGGGCTCGCCTTTGGTCGCGAAGATTTGCTCGATCGGCATCCCTTCCCGCTCGACAATTAAATCGTCGGTCTCGATCTGCTTCAACGAAAGACGCCGCGCCAGATTTTGGGCGATCCGGCTCTTGCCCACGCCCATGAAACCGATTAACACAATGTTAGGGTGATCAGATAGCACGTTATATCCTCCATTGTCGCCCGACAAGATTGAATCGTAATGCTTAGCATAGTTTAACAGATTCACCGGCTGCCTACCGCCTTCGGCGGTCGCCAACAAAAGTGGCAAAGAAAAAGGTTCCATCCCATATGGACGGAACCAATCGATGTTTAGCTTAAACCAATTTTTTAATTTAGCAGCATCCGGTCGTTGTCCATCGACTCGCCCGATGCGGCCGCGAATTTCTCAAGCAGATCTTCGACGCTCAGCTTTTCTTTCTCCTCACCACGGATGTCGAGAATGATTTTTCCTTGATTCATCATGATCAGGCGATCGCCAAAACCAATCGCCTGCCGCATATTGTGGGTGATCATCAAGGTGGTCAATTGTTCCGAAGTGACCAGTCTTTTGGTGACCGCCAAAACCTTGTCGGCGGTGCGCGGATCGAGCGCCGCGGTATGTTCGTCCAGCAACAATAGTTTGGGCTGGTGCAAGGTCGCCATCAGCAAGGTCAGCGCCTGACGTTGTCCGCCGGACAGCAGACAAACCTGAGTGTTCATCCGATTTTCCAGCCCGAGCTGAAGGGCGGCGATTTTCTCCCGATAGACAGCCATCTCCCGCTTGGTGTTGCCCCAGGCCAGACAGCGCCTTTTGCCACGCCGCGCGGCGATCGCCATGTTCTCGGCGATGGTCATATCTCCGGCGGTGCCCATCATCGGGTCCTGAAAGACTCTACCCAGACAAGCCGCGCGGCTATGCTCCGGCTTGTTGGTGACATCTTTGTCGTCGATTAAGATCCTGCCCGCGTCGGCCGGGTAGACGCCGGCGATGCAATTCATCAGCGTGGATTTTCCCGCTCCGTTGCCGCCGATCACGGTAACGAATTCACCTTGTTCAACTCTCAGATCGACATCGTCCAGCGCGGCGGTCTGATTTGGCGTGCCGGGATGAAATACCTTGTGCAGACGGGAGACTTCAAGCATTGCGCCCACCTCCGTCCATGTTTTCCATCCCGACCGCGCCGGATTCATTTTGCGAATCAACGCAGGAATTGTCGAAGATCAGTCGGTTGGTCTGTTTGCGAGAGCGCTTTTGACGGTAGGCGTCCAGCGCGTTGGGGATCCACAACGCAAGCGCGACGATGATCGCGGTGTATAGCTTGAGATCCGAACTTTGCACATCCATCCGCAACACAATCGCGATGACGATGCGGTAGACGATCGAGCCAAACACAGCGCCAAACAGGCGCAGGATGAAGTTTTTCTTAAAGAAAAGAACTTCACCGATGATGATGGTCGCCAAACCGATGACGATCGCTCCGGTGCCCATTCCGATGTCCGCGAACCCCTGATTTTGAGCCAGCAGACCGCCGGAGAGCGCGACCAGACCGTTGGCGAGAATCAGCGCCAGCATGGTCGTGTTCTTCGTGTTGACACCCAGCGCCCTGCACATGGAGGGGTTGTTTCCGGTGGCGCGGACGGCGCAACCGATCTCGGTGCCGAAAAACCAATAGAGCAAGATGACGATCACGATGGCGAAAATCAGGCCCAGGACCAAAGACGAGTAAGGGTCTTTGAGTCCGGTCCACTCGTTAAAACCGGTGAACAACGTGTTGACCCGCAGCAAGGGTACATTGGGTTTGCCCATAATTTTAAGATTGATCGAATACAGCCCAATCTGTGTCAAAATACTGCTGAGCAATGGAGATATGCCCATGCGGGTGTTTAAAAAACCGGTGATGAATCCGGCCGCCATGCCACCGATCGCCGCGAACAGCAAGGCGAGTAAAGGATGCCAGCCGCTCACGATCATAATCGCGCTGATCGCCCCACCGGTCGTGAAACTCGCGTCTACCGTTAAATCGGCAAACGCGAGCAGGCGATAGGTGATATAGACGCCCAGTGACATCAAAGACCAGATCACACCCTGGGAGATGGCACTGATGACTAAGCTTAGAATTTGATCAAAGGACATTTAAGAAACTATTCCTTTCGGTGAGGTTACTCTTCCGGGTTGACCGCTTCACGGGCTTTTCCCACAAACTCCTCAGGGAAAGTATAACCGATTTGGTCCGCATAATCCTGGTTGAACACGAGTTCAGGATTGGTGATGAATTCTACCGGCATGGCGCTTACATCCTCTCCATCCTCGAAGATGCGCAACGCCATGTCCGCGGTTTGCTCACCGAGGTTGAAGTAGTTGATCGAGACGGAAGCCAGGCCACCGTCGGCGCACATCGCCTCGACCGCCGGGATGATGGGTATGTCGTTGTCCATCGCCACTTTCGCGATGGTCGGCATGGCGCTGGCGATCAGGTTGTCGGAAGGCAGGTAGATCGCGTCAACTTCGTGGATGATCGACTCGGTAACCTGTTGAATTTCGTTGGTGGAGGAGATGGTGCCTTCAACCAACTTCAGTCCAAGCTCATCACAGGTTTCTTTCGCCATTTTGATCTGCAACTCGGAATTAGCTTCGCTGGATGAATAGACGGTGCCGATTGTCTTTGTCTCGGGGAACAGCTCGGTGATCAATTCAATCTGATCTTTGATCGGTGTCATGTCGGACGTGCCCGAAACATTGCCACCGGGCGCATCATTGGAGTCGACCAGTTGGGCGGTTTCCAGGTCGGTGACTGCGGTCACCAAAATCGGCTTGTCTTTGATCACATTGGCAGCGGCCTGAGCGGCCGGAGTCGCGATCGCCAAAATCAGATCGTAATCCGATACTGCGAATTGACCGGCTATGGTCTGACAGTTCGCCTGTTCACCCTGACCGTTTTGCAGATCGATCTTAAGGTTTTCACCTTCGATATAGCCGCGATCGTTGAGACGCTTGACAAATCCATCATATGCCTGGTTGAGAGAACCGTGCTCGATGAACTGAATGACGCCGATTTTCAAAACTTCGTCACTTTTCGCGTCGGTGTTGGTGTTGTCGTCGGAATCATTGACCGATGTTTTCTCGTCCACCGCGGTGGTAGTGGTTTCCACGGACGGATCGACAGTGGTCTCCGGTGTCTTGCCGCCGCCACAGGAGGCGAGCGACCCGAGCATCAACGCGGAAGCCATCACGGTGGCCAGTATGCGGCCCAATTTCTTTTTCATTTTTCTCTCCTTTTCGCAATAAGTTTTTCATTCAAGTAAAACGAATGGTCGCGCTATTCATTTCGCGCACGAATATTTTTCGGTCTTTTCTAAGTTGTGAAGAAAAAACACGGTACCATTATAAACATATGCGGGCATTAAAGCATAGGTATTAGTATATATAATTAACTTAATTAGTCTATCAAATGACCAATTTGAGCGCAAACCGTACGAACAAGTCTGATCTCCGCGTGAGTTTGGAAAAATGATGGGTCCAAATGAGCGCCAAGTCCGGAAAATCCAGATTGACTTTTTTCCTCTTCAAGTTATAATAGACTCGTTAGTTGGGGGTGTAGCTCACCTGGGAGAGCGCTTGAATGGCATTCAAGAGGTAAGGGGTTCGATCCCCCTCATCTCCACCACAGACCCTGTGACCCTTGTGGTTGCGGGGTTTCTTGTTTCTTATGATACTAGAATGATACTAAAATTTATAACTCTTCTAAAATTCTCGATTATTTCATGCTCATCCGAGGGGAACAAGTGACCATATATATCTAACGTGATTGAGGTTTTTACATGACCGAGTCGAGCCGATACTAATTTAATGTTAGCCCCTTTACTAATCATTACATGCAGATATTATCGCACGTTGTTGTAGTTCAATATAATTGTTTCAACTACAATAACATTATTCTAGGAGGTGTCTTTAGATGAAAAAAGTGTCAATCATGGGTATGGGCGCGCTTGGACTTATGTATGGAACGCTAATTAAAAAAAACGCACCCGAGGTTGAGCTTACCTATGTGGCAGACAAAAATCGAGCGATAAAATATAACGATACTGATTTTGAAGTGAATGGGGAAGCGCATCGTTTTTGTGTGACAGCGGAAGAGAAAGCCGAGGAAGCGGATTTACTGATTGTAGCGGTCAAATACACGGGGTTTTCAGATGCGTTGGAATACATGAAAAACTGTATTGGATCACACACGATTATTATTTCTGTCATGAATGGAATTTCTAGCGAAAGGCTGATTGGCGAGCGTTATGGCTTTGAGCACATTATTTATTCTGTTGCACAGGGCATGGATGCAATGAAATTCGGTAATAAGCTCACATATACGCAATCCGGTGAACTTCGCATTGGGGTGACGAAAAATGGCAGACAGGAAAACCTCGATAAGCTAACAGAATTCTTTGACAGGATTCAACTGCCATATACGCTTGAAGATGATATTCTTTATCGACTATGGGGAAAACTCATGCTGAATGTAGGTATCAATCAAACCTGCATGGTATATGGGCAGACCTATGGTCAAGTGCTCGAAAAAGGTGAATCCAACCGTACATTCTATGCTGCTTGTAGAGAGGTGTTGGCGGTTGCGATAGCAGAAGGCATCAATTTGACGGAAGAGGATATAAAAGAATATGTGAGTATTTTAGGGACTTTGAGTTATGACGGTATGCCTTCGATGGCACAAGACCGCGTCAATAAAAAACCCTCAGAGGTGGATATGTTTGCGGGTACAGTGATAGAACTCGGTAAAAAATACGATATCAGCGTGCCAACGAATGAATTTTTGTATGAGCGAATTAAAGAAATCGAAAAAGAATATTAAGATCGGAAATGATTAAAATAGGTTTTTACCCATAGGACAAATTAAAAATCGCAAGTTAAGAAATGTAACAGTTGGTGATTTAGTGGAAATCAAATATAATCCTAACAATAATCAAAAAAATTGAAAGGGTGATTTTTTTGAGATCATTAGTAAAATATGCAAAGTGGCTGATGCTTGTTTCCGGCATACTGATTACAATTTTGGGAATATCCATGCTGTTTAAGCCGCTGCAAAATTTGGTTTCTCTTATTATATTCATCGGTATTTCGGCGCTGATTTCGGGGACTTCCGAAGTGATTTCATTTTTCGGAGAGAGAAAGGAAGATCGCTCCGGTTGGGCATTGGCAAGTGGAATTGTAACCATAGTTTTCGGTGTCTGGGTTTCCTTCGGTCGCGGTTCCATCTTCCTTCTTGGAATCCTGCCATATGTTTTTGCGCTATGGGTTATCGCGTCTAGTATTATGCGTATTATCAGTTCACATGCCTTGAAAGTTTGGGGGCGCACATACTGGGTATGGCTCATGGTATTTGGTATATTGGGTATTGCTTTTGGCATATTTTCTCTGTTTGCTCCGATGATTTCAGGCACAATTATTGTCTATGCGGTTGCGCTTATGCTCATTTCCTACGGTGCGAATAATATAGCAGGATTTATCCGGATGAAAAAATTCGAGAACTTCATCCGTAAAAGTCTTGAAAGAAATAAGATATGAATGTGAGGAAACCCGAAAAAATTGAGTGGCAAGGCACGATAGTGTCTGTTCAGCCACGGACGACAGTTTGGCGTTATCGCCTCGACAACCGAACCCATTACCATCGCGGATATAACATATTTCTTGATGGAATATCGAACGGGAATGAGGGGCGTTTCAGCGTGGCTATCTCCGAAAAGCAACAGCAGAAACTCGTCTTCCGCATCGGAGATGAAGCAAAAGGCACTGCTTGGACAAAAATGTATGACGTGAGTGACTACGCTGATTTTTATCGAGCCGGCAGCCTAAAGATTACGCAGAAAGCTGAGCGGTCAAACGCATCATATCCGCCCTTTACGATTGAACCGCCAAGCATGGAGGTCTACGAAATCCGTGGGGCGAGGATGCTCAGTTCCGCTTGTTACAAAGGCAAGTGCTTTCAATGCGCTTTTGCGACGATGTCGGCGGTTGAGATTGAATACAATTGGGGCGTGAGCAGAAAATACCGTTTCGAGGCTTTTTGCTACGGCCCTTTTTCCTGCAAGTTTTACAAGATGGGTAAATCTCGTGCCGTACCTTATAAAGACTACGGTTCAGACTATGACACGGGCTGGCTGGATGATCTATGCACTGAATGTCGCGGCGATGACCCGTGGGAAACGCAATGGTGAGCCAAATCACTAACCATCTGTTGAGTGCTAATAACAATTGGCTAATCTCGCTAAATCCGGACACCTGATCCATCGGGTCGCAAAACGTGATGTCCGGCATAATGTCAAAGTTGTATTGCGAATTTTCAATAAAATATTGTGTCATTTTGAAGATATCAGAGTTTTCGGGAAATACCATATTTGATAAAAAAACAACTCCGCGCTCAGTCAGCACGTGGAAGACGCTATCATATTATATAAGCGCCACGGGACCGGTCCGGGCCGACTTCTCCGGTAATGAGGAATTCCCTTGGTGGAAAGAATGGGCGGACGGAGTTGTTTTCTCTAATGCCGTTAAGAAAATCGAAAAAGCTAAAAGTCCCGCCGATTTTCTCTTTCCAAGTTCACCGGGTCACCGGATGTATCCAGATCGCCGCGCAATGTAAGCGTATAGGAATTATTGCTCTCAAGACTGAACAACTCGTTATCGCCCACACCGTTTGTTAAGACCGAATAGTATCCGTCCTCACCAAACATGTCCGTTTCTCCGAACCAATCACCATATCCATAAGCGGCTTTGATCCGATAGCTGCCTTGCGGCAACGAAACCGTAGCCTCTCCACCCTCTGCGATGGTGATACAGCTAACAAGCACATTGTCGGCTGTATAAATTTTTATGTAGTTCCTGCTTCCATCGCTTTTCGGGGGGACGATCGCCAAAGAAAGATTGCTGTTCTTATAGTCCTGATTACGGTACGATTCCCCTGTGGACGGAAAAGACTGCACGCAGGTGGACATGCGCTCGTCCGCGTCATCAAAGGAGCCCAATTCTTTAAACGCAAGGTAAGCGTCGTAGTACGCGCCCTGCTCATAATACTCTTCAGCGACCGCATAGTTTACTTTGTTGACGCAAAAGGCATGTTTTTCCGTCGCATCCGGAAAAGAATCGGTGGGCAATTTATAATAGAGGTCTTTCGCGGCTAAATAGTCAGCGGACTCAAACAATTCCTCCGCCTGCAAATAGATAACCGTATTACTGCAATGCGCCGCCTGTTGGGCGGCGTCCCGGAAATTGCCCAGCAGCGCGAAAGCCTTCGCCGCATCCGCATAAAGCTCCTGTGAAAGCAGCTGTTCGGCCTTTTCATAAGCAATCGCGTTTTCACAGTAAGCCGCCTGCTCAGGCGCGTCCTCAAAGCCTCCAAGCGCCAAAAACGCGGCCAGCGCCTTTTCGTAGTCCCCGTTATCAAGGGATTGTTTGGCGGCCTGATAGTCCTCGGCGATTTCGCAGTGCTCGATCATCTCAGGCGCGTCCTCAAAGGATTTCAACTCGGCAAACAACACCTTAGCTCCGGTATAGTCGCCGTTTTCCAGCAATACGATCGCATGGTTATATTTTGTCATTTTTGCATTATGTAAGACAACAGGAACGATAATCGCAGTCAGCACAACCAGCAGCAGGGACACGCTCACAATAATAACGGCTTTTTTGTTCTTGAAGAATTCCTTTTTCCGCGGTGTTGTTTGGTGTTCAACAGGTGAGACTTGCGGCGGCGCAGCCATGTATACAGGTTGTGGGGCGATGTAAGGTGTTGCTTGCGCTGTGTTGTTGTCAATTGTGAAATCAGGTGTTTTCCCCCGCATGGCATTACCACAGACCGGGCAGTAGTCCTCAATTTCCGGTACTTGCATTCCGCAGTTTTTGCAAATCATATTATTCCCTCCTCTTATTTCACGGGCGCGTCATTCGCTGAACAGTCCATTGGCCGCACGCGGAGTGGACTCCAACACATGTGGATTGTCGTCCGGAATCAAAGTGTAGAACAGCGGTACAGTGTAAAGCTCCTCCGGCCCGTCCTCGGCCTCTGCGAAGAACATGTATACGACCAGGGAAGCGGTAGGGAACTTAACACGCTCATGATCGAAAGAAACGTGTTCTCCGCCTTGTTGGATGCTTGATCCACGGTGGTGTACTCCTTGTGTGATCTATTCGTTGTACTTGGATAAATCGACACCCCCGCGCTCCAGCTCCTCAAAGGTTTGTATCGCCTCGATCATGGTTGAGCGCAAAGTCTGTTTCAGGTCATCCATCCCTTTTAGCGTCATTCTCGCGTTCCCAAGCTGTTTTGCCATATCGGCGTCTGAAAACTGATTTCCGGCAATGCGGTTAAATTCGCGAAACTTGTATTCGTCGAAGGCGCCACACGCATCCAGATAGGATAGGCCCAAACGGTACCTGTCAAGAATGCTCACAGGTTTTTTATTTTCACGAATGGCCGCCGCCTGCGCCACCGGCGGCACCTCGGGAACGCTTTTGTTGGCGGGATACGCGCGTGTTTGCGTCGCGGTGGATGCTTTTAATTCCCTTTTGGTCCAAACCGCCGCTGCCAACGCCCCCGTAAGCGGGATCAACAAAAAGTAATACTGTGTCGAATATGTAAAGCTGTGATATATCAACGAGGGGTAGCCGATACTGATTAGCGCGATCGCCACGATAGCAAATCCAAAGCAAGTCTCGCAGATGAGAAAAGTCAGTACCTTGCCCAATCGCTTCGATTTTGAGAAATACGCGACGCCCGCGTTTATGAGTACGTAAATACCGAAGACGCAAAACAGCCAATAGAGTATCCTGACGAACCATCCAGCAACCATGAAAGTGTCGCCGTCGCTGAACTCATAGATGTTACTGAAATAGTCCGGGCGCGCCATTTTCACCGCGCCGCCCCTGGTCGTAAAGAGCTTTTCTTCCCCAAAGCCCAGCAATCCGGCCCCTGTGCTTTTTAGCATCGGTAAATCCTCGTTATGGGCGAAAATCAGAAATACCGAAAGGAACAACGTAATGGCCAACAACAAAATAATCAATATGTATCCCATTTTAATTTTTTTCTCGCTTCCCATCTCGCATTACCCCCCCATTAAAAAGCTCACGGCAACAGATAAAATTGATTAAAAATATGTTTTCTCGAGTGTTTACGCTTTATAAATCGTTGAAGTGAATATGCGTCGTGTCAGCGAGGTTATATTGGCCACATTCCGGGCACCGCACAATGGTTTTCGTTCTGTATCCAACGCCGTCAACCCAGCTATAGCCACATAATCCGCACGTTACCGACAGCAGGTAATTATCGGTGACTTTGTTTGCGGCCATTTGCAGGTCGGGCATACGTTCGGGGAAAAATGCCGTTTTCGCATCGCCTTGTCGCAGGGATAAATCGCGCTGGAAATCGCAAAGCTGTGAGAGAAACATACCGTCCTTGTCCTTGCCCCAGTCGCCTTCCGGCGTGTGCACCATTACGTAATACAGCGGTTGTTCGATGGTCGTTCGCTCCAGAAAATACCTCGCTTCTTCGGCTGTTTGAGCGGTATAGTCCTCGTAAGTGTATGCGTTTTGCTTCCTGATCCCTTCTGAAGCAAGCTGTGGCTTGGGCGCCTTTTCACCGCACTTGACACAGGTAAAATGCTTATATTCATGCGCGCAGGAAACAGCAGCCGGTTGAGGCGCGGGTTCGGGCGTGAGCGGAGGTTGCCCTTCAACTTCGGCATCCGGCTTGCTCTCATGAACGAGAGGAATACCCATCACAAACATACCGATCATGGGATTGGAAAGCTGGATCGAGTTCTCTTCGCATAGCCTTATGCCTCTCTCTATTGTTCCGCCCGGAATCCCTTCTTTGAGCAGATACGCGCGGACCCCGTCTTTGAAGATGTCAAAGTTATACGACACGGACATTACCTCGCCGATATTGAGGCTCTGAATATTGGCCTCCCATTGGTCGGGGCGGATGGTTTTGATATCCATGTCCGCCACGGAGTCGTAATCATCCTTTAATTTTTGCGCTTTTTCCAGTATGATGTCGTCCCCTACCGCCATGCCAAAATCGGGGCCTTGCGCCGCGAACACATAAAAGACGTCTTTTTGCTTATACACGTTGGGAGGAGGGACAGGCGAGGCGGAATCCATTACGCCCCGCGGGGAAACAGGCGGCATTTGCATGGAAGGCGGCGTTGCCGGCGCGGCCGGCACAGCGGTCTGCCGCGCGGGCATTGGCTGAGCGCTTCCGTTTACGGCGGCGCCGCAAGCCCCACAAAATTGCGTTCCCTCCATCAGCTGCTGTCCGCAGCGCAAACAGAATCTATTTGGGGCAGAAACGCCTGCCTGTGGATAAGGAGCTGCGTACCCTTGCGGCTGTGGCATAGGCGACTGCGTCGTGTTATACGTACTGCCCGGCACATAAACCGGCGTAGCCTGTACGCCTAGCTTTTTTGAGGGCTTTTTGGCGATGAAATAGGACGTTATGGCGCCAATGGCGGCAAAAACAAGCGCAAGTATGTAGCTGCCGACTCCCAACTCGGCGGCGCCGCCAATAAACGCTCCCAAGAATTCCAAGCCGAGCCATAGTCCGATTGTCAATCCGATTGCTCCGCCGCCGCTTTTACCAACCGCGACGGCATTCTTTCTGTTGGTCATGCAAAGAACGATAAGCACGATGATTTCCAGCATAGTTATTTCTCCCTGTTATGGTAGTTTTTCAAATTGTTTCCTTTGCTGAACGTCCGCCGTTCCGGCGGACACCGGAGCGGTTTGTGTTGTAAGCTCTCCGCTAATGGTGTCGAGCGGGATTTCTATCGCGCCCATTCCGCTCCCGGTGTTTGAACTGAAGTAGACGTAATCCAATTCGATAAACGCCGAATTCCCTGTGAAAACCAAAGTGCGGATCATACTTTTTCCGATGGAAATATCATTGTTGTTATTCTTAAAACTGATTGGGTATTCATCGTTAAATATTTCCGTTAGGCCGGTAGTTTTAACGGAGCTGGTTTTGTTTCCCTTTTCAACCGATGCTTTAAAATCGGTTATTACGATTTTAATATCGTGTATATGACCGAGATCGGCGGAAAGAGCGAAGCTAATTTGGAAATCCTTGGCTTGCGGGCAGTTCAGATGTCCGATATAGAAGGATTCTCCGTCCTTTAGCTCGACAGCTGCCTGTGACTTTGGCGTGGTCGCGGGTGTAGTCGTAGTCGTAAAATCTGGCGTGGTCGCAGATTCAGCGGCCCTTTTATAGTCGCCGTCGTCCGGATAGCTGTCTCCAAGGCCCGGCGTTTTTTTAAGACCGGGCGTGTCGCTCGGTTTGCCGCAGGCACTCACCCCCAAAAGCATGAGTGCGCATAGAATAATAGTGAACAATCTTTTCATGACGCTCCCTCCCCATATCTAATTGATGCGTTGCCCGTCTGTGCTGTATATTCGCACGTTATTGATGCTCAATCCGCTCTCGTTGTCAAAAGTCAAATGGTATGTCCACTGTCGCTTGAACACCGGTCCAATCAATATCAAAGAGCCTATAACCGCCGCGACGATTATGATGGAACCGATGATCGTAAAAAGGATGATAAAAGCGCATGATCAGATCATCCTACAAAGTGATTTCATGCATACCCTCATGAAACACGGGGCTTCTCGATAGTTCTTTATCAGCGTCATCTATCATCACGGTCTCATCGATAGGCATGTCTTTTTCAAAGCAAAAAGCGATGCCTGCCATCTTTTCGCCTTCTTGACCTGGAATTGTATACACCAAGTCCTCAACAAAAAAATCTTTATCTGTCTCGCCAATTAAAAACGGTTCCGTGGCCAACATCTTTCGCCATACCGAGAAACACTTTGTCATACTTGGCAAGTGCCCAACGTTGCATACTGAAGCGCAAACGCACAGTGGATGTTTATTATTTTTCATAGATGTAATTCGCTGCGCAAATTCCTTTTTACTTAAAAACTTCTCCACTCCGTCTGAATATAATGCCTCGTACACTTGCAGACGTTGCTGTTCCGAAATGTCCATAATATCCGAGCCTGTTATGACAAGAACTCTCGTCCCTTTTCCCATCACTTCAGAAGTTTGACAATCTTGTTTCATTAGCGAATAAAAGGGAGGTGCTTTAACGCCAATCATCTGAATGGCTTGTTTGATTGGGCGCAAAATCGCACTGAGTACCGGCCAAAATACAACGGCTCCAAATGAACCTACCCATATATTTCCTGTTATTTTCCACAATATGAACCCTAAAATAACGCTTCCAATTCCACCTTCCATATTTCACACCCTCCTGTTTTTTTGATTATTAGATTGGGTTTCACGCTTTAGCGGATCATGTTGGTGCCGCGTTGTTATTAGAGCGTCACGGTTGCTGTGCCCTCGGCCTGTTCCTTCCATGCGCTGGCGAATCCGTTGGCGCACCAACCGCCGGGACCCTCGATCCTGCCTCCACGCACGGTACCATCGGCCACAAGCGGTTCGTTCGTTTGTGGCACGAGCTGCGTGAGCGGGAACGCGCCACACTTCTTTATTTGCTCGCTATGAGCGATCCGAGGCTCGATCTGCTCTTTAAGTAGTTCATGGTTCGTCGGTGTCGAAAGCGAGACGATGCAGACGTACTCGCGTCCCTGTAGTGTCGCGGCGGAATCCCCATCGCTGATGGTCATGCCCTCGAGTAGGGCAGGGGGGACCACTTGCCCGATCAGCTTGCCGGACTGGAACCCATATGAGCCGCTAAGCTTGTTGAGCGCATCGATGCTAAAGCGCACAAGTAGTGTGCCGGGGCCGCCTTGCGTGCTGGCGGGCTGCGCGGTGGGGGCTTGCGGCTGCGGCGGCGCATAAGTGGGCACGGGGGCATAACCCGTGGCATAGGCCGGGGCGCTCTGTGCAGTGCTTTGTGTCGTCAACGCCCGCCCCATCAGCCAGATGGCCAGCGCGTGCAGCAGCGCGTTTGCATAAAATATGCCACCATATTTGATTGGAACGGACGCCGTCATATTGGTTAAGAAGATGATGATGTATGGCAAGAAAAACAGGCATGCCGGGATAAATTCTAGGTTGCGCAGCGGGTTTTTCCGGCCCTCAAACGATGGGATGGAAGCGAATATGACAATCACCAGCAGTGCCGCGTCCGACGCGAGAAAAATCAGCCGTTCCACGCCAAAAGAATTGATCAGATTCCATAAGGACAGGATAGTTTGGAATATCGCTAATATCATGAACCCCACGGTTTTTTTGCCGCGAAAGAGCAGGATCGCGAAACCGAGATGGCACAGGCGCAGCAGCCAGGCATAGGCGGTGCCAAAGCTCATGACGTTGATGACCAGCACTTGCGCCAGCATGTACAGCATACTCCAGAGTTGGAGGATCGCGGCAGGGGTCCGCTCTGGACCCAAGTTAATTTTATTTTGCATAATAATCTCCTCGTAGCCTTATTACAGGTTATACTTTGATAAATCAATGCCGTTTTGCTCCAGTTGTTCAAAGATCTGGATGGCCTCGACCATGTTGGAGCGCAGGACATCTTTCAGAGCGTTCATGCCGCCGATCATCAGCTTGGCGTTGGCCAGCTGATTTTGCACATCGGCCTCGGAGAAGAGGTTGCCTGAAATGCGGTTGAACTCGCGGAAATTGCCCTCGTCAAACGCGGCGCAGCCATCCAAATAGGCCAGGCCGGAGCGGTATCGCTGCAGTATGCCACCTCCAGCCGCCGGGGCGGACTGCACCGCTGGGGCGGGTCGAGGGGCCGGTTGTGCCGCGCTCTGTGCGGCTTGCTGCGGAGTATGGGCTTGCTGCGGAGTGTAGGCTTGTTGTGGAACGTAGGCTTGTTGTGGAACGTAGGCTTGCTGTGGAGCGTAGGTTTGCTGTGGGGCAGGCTGGGGGGCGTAGGTTTGCTGTGGAGCGTAGGTTTGTTGCGGGGCATAGGTCTGGTAGACCGGAGCGCCCGAAGCGCTGAACGGCTGCTGCGCCATCGGCTGGTAGGATACGCCGCCTGTGGCCTTGCACAGCTTGACGATTAGGATGATGGATCCGGCGAGCGGTAGCAACACCCAGAACACGTTGGTCCACGCGTCCCCGGCGTCCCGTAGGCGGCGTATCGTGATCGCCAGCGAGGGGGTCAAGCACAGCAGCATAAATGTCATCGTGACGATCGAGACGTTTTCCGGCCTGCCGCCGCTCAGTAGCGCTGCGAGAATCGAGATGATGAAACTGGCGATGAAATTGGCCAGGATCGTCCACCAATAACCACTGACGCTGGTGCGCCCCTTGAAGTCGGCATAGCCCTTCCAATATGCGATATAAGCTTTTATCATGTTGCATTCCTCCTGTGAAATGGATTACCGGGCTCTATTGCACAAATTTGCGCCGAAACTTCACGGCGATCGTGCCGCCGGGGGCCGCCTCGAAGCGGTAGACGCTGGGAGACGCCACCCCGTAATGATCGGTGACATACAGCGTGTTCCAGCGGTTGCCGGTCTGCAGTGTGATGGTCTTGCCGTTTTTGACAGGACCGCAGTTGACGCCGTTGAGATACACGAACTGTGCCAGTGCGGCGCCCACCATGCTGCCCAAACGGGTGAACTGGATGGTACAGGGCGCGTCAAGCATGTCCTCAAGCGGGGCGTTGAGCGGATAGGACTGGAATTTGTGCTTGCACTTGAGGCAGACAAAGGCGATGGGGGTAGTCTCGACATTCTTTGAGGCGTTTTTGCTGACTGCCAGTTGGACGATGGCACCGCCCAGAATCGTGCCTACCACACTATTTCCCACGCCGTCGACCTTACCCTTGATGGTCAATTCCTCCGATTCGCATTGCGGGCACTTCATCCCTTTGAGCGTTGCTACGACATTCATCTTCTGTTCCTCCTTGTATGACGTGATGGCAACAGTATAAAAGGGGTCGCACAGGCGGTTGTCTGCTGCGCGCATACAAAACTCGAAATAACGCAAAAAACAGCGGGGCGATGAAACCCCGCCGTTTTTAGGCGATTGATTCACATTTACTTGGCTTATGGAACGGTGACTTTTTTACTCTGTGAGCCGTCGATGCCGGCACGCCACAACGCGCCGCCGTCCTCTTCGTTGACAAAAAAGATCCAGCGTCCGGCGATGTTAAATTGCCGCGTGTGAGAAGGGAGCACCGTGTAGCGCACCCGCCCGTTGGGGGACTGCCACTCCAGCGTCCGGTCTTCGCCGGCGATATAAAAGATGGCGCCGTCCGTGACGTTGGGGAAATAGGCGGGGATGTTGGTGTAGGTTTCGATGTTGCCGCCGTCCAGGTCCATGCTGATCAAAAAACCGGCGGCGTTGGTGTAGAGCCTGCCGTCGTATATGCAGAAGCTCTCGCAGCGGTTGCTGTTGAGCAGCCGCAGGTCGCCTCCGTCAAAGTCGCAGCGGTAGATGCCGCCGGCATTATCTGCGTCGATGAAAAACAGCTTGTCCTCCACGATGTTGAGGCACCGGTATTGTGTCCTGCCGTTGAGCTGCGTGAACGCGCCGGTATCCTCGTCAACGCGATAAAGGTAACCTGTACCGGCGGTGTCGTGCAGAAAGAACGCCCCGTCCGCGATGTAGAGACGCCCCGTGCGCGATTCGCAGAAGACCTCGCTCGCCAGGGTTAGAGGGTTGACGCGCAGCACATCTTCATCGGTGCAGTAGTAAAGCCAGCCGTCGTGATAATGCAATTCGCGCGCCCCCGCGTCCGCCGCAAGTGGCCGCACAGTTTGCGTGTAGGGGCTCATGCGATAGATGCCGCCATCATAGATGAAGAAGACTTCATCCTCGCTGTAGGCGGCGAAGGGGCCATCCTCCGCCGCGAGGTTGCCTGAGAGATTGCCATATCCCGCTACAACGGAGGCTTCTCCGATGTCGATGCCCCGTGCGTCGGAAAACCCCTTCTCGTAGCCGGACACATAGCCGTCGGTGTAGCCACTATCTCGCCCTGCCGCCTCGCCGATGGCCCTGCCGTCCCGGTAGAAGTGTAGGATGACAAATGTTGCCGCAGCCAAAAACACGATGAGCGGCAACGCGAACAGCACGCGCTTGACGCCCCGGCGCGCCCGCTTTACGGTGGCGGACAGCTCGCGAATCGTGGTGAAGCGCATTTGCGGGTCGAAGGCGATGCAGCGCGCGATCAGTCCGCGCAGCTCACGATCTTCAACGTGTACGTACAGGTCGGCCTTTTTCTCCTGCCCGGTCGCCATAAAAAGCATGGACATGCCGATGGCATAGACGGCGGAGGCGGAGGTGGGGATGTCGAACCGGTCCCGCTCCGGTGGGGTGTACGCCTCGCGGACAGACAGCGGGAGCGTCTCCGAGGACAGCCGGACAGAGCCGCCGGCGCTGACGAGTATGGTCTGCGGGTGGATGGGGCAGGTCGCGCCGGGCGATCGCTCCGGATCGGGATGCTCGAGGACGCGGCACAGCTGCCGGACGATGGATAGTATTTCTTTGGGGCGCATGACGCCGTCTTCGCGCACGATCTCGAATGCGGAGCGCTCGTCCTTTCGCCACTTGTACCCGGGCTTCACGAATCTCCTCCTTCAGTCTGCACGGGATGGTCGTTGGTGCCGTCCAGCCGGACGCACCACAGCCTACCGTCAGCCTCCTCGTTGTGATAGAAGATCCAATCCCCCGCGATGTTGTAGTCCGCCGCGCGGTTGCCGGAGATATTCAGCCGGATTCTGCCGTCCAAAGCACACACATTGATGGTGCGATCAAACGCATCGATGTAATAGATGCCTTTGCCCGTGGCGTTGACTTCCACGGCGTTGATCTGCGCGAGCGTCGTGCCCTCGCCGGTCACCGAGTCCAGCCGCCGGAGCGAGCCGTGCTCACCATCGTACACCGAGGCGTAAAGGCTGCCGTCGAATGCGCAAACGCTGGTGCAGACACCGTTCGCCAGCCGCGTCAGCCCGGTGCCGTCCAAGTTGCTGCGATATAGATCCTCGTCGCTTGCGTGGATGAACACCATGCCGTCGCCGTCGATGTTGAGATATTCGCACGAAGGGAGCGCGCCCAGCGGCGCCATCTCGCGCGACGTCAGATTGAGCAGCGAAAGCGCATCATCTTCTTTGACGAGGTAGCTGCCATCCACGACGAACAGCTCGCCCGACACGTCCTCACAGAGCACGTCGCTTTGCAGCGTGTAGATGTTGGTCTGGCGAATCTCACGTCCTGTGGAATAATAGAGCCAGCCGTCGCGGTAGCTCAGCGCACGCGCGCCACCATCGCGCACCAGCAGCTCGACATCCGCGCCGCTCGGATGCATGCGATAAATATCCCCCTGTGCGATGTAGAACACGACCCCATCGCCCTGCGCGGCAAACGCGCCGCTTGGGATGGCCATGTTGCCGGGCAAATTACCATCATGCGACGGTTCGCCTACCTCCAGCGTTTTGAATATGGGCACGGATTCGTATCCGTCTGTGTAGCCCACATCGTAGCCGCGCTGGTAGCCGGTCGCGCTGCCTTGGGTTTTGCCCAGATGGATGCCCGCGCCGTAAAAACAGGCGGACAGGAGGACGACGGCGACGATCGGCAAAGCCGCGAGGGCAAACGCGCGCCTTTGCCGAAAGGACTTGTGGGTGGTGTCGCGCAGGATGGCGCTGCGCAGCTCCTGCACGCTCTGGAAACGCGATTCAGGGTTAAAGGCGATGCATCGCTCGATCAGGTTGCGCAGGCGGTTGTTGACGATCTGTGACTCCAGACCCGAGCGGGTGGTGCGCTGTGTGGCCAAGAACAGCATTACCACACCCAGCGAATAAATGTCGGACAGCGGTGTGGTCTGCTCAAAGCCGTACTGCTCAGGTGATGCGTAGTCGAGCGTCAGCACCACGGCGGTGTCCTGTGTGCGCTCCCGCTTGTGCAGGCGGGCGATGCCAAAGTCGATCAGGTGGATGCCGCCGTCCTTGCCCACGATGATATTCTGCGGCTTGATGTCGCGGTGGATGACGGGGGGCACCCGCGAGTGCAAATAGAGCAAAATGTCCGTTAGTTTGAGCATGACGCGGAAGATGTCCTCGGCGCTCAGGCAGCCGGTGGACTTGACGATGTCATAGAGCGGGCGCCCCTCGATGTATTCGCGGACGACATAGGCCTTGCCCGCCTGCTCGAAGGACGCGTAGACTTTGGGGATGCACGGGTGGTCGAGCGCGCCCAGCAGCTTGGCCTCCTCAAGCGCATCTTCCTCGGGGTAGTCCTTGGTTATACGTAGCAGCGCCGGCACCCCATCCGACCGTCGGCGCAGCAGGTAAATCTCTTTTTTTCCCTCCGGGTCCTTACGGATGCAGCTCTCGAAGACATAGTCCGTCGTCAGAGCGGTGGGCATGTGTTCGGCGGGGAGCGTCTCGCGCAGGGTTTCACCGTACGAGCTCAAAAAGCTGTCGATGTCGCTTTGTGTAGCCTCTTCACCCGGCCCTTGGGCAGATTGCACAACCCTGGGAGAGAGGATTCGCAGGTCCGCGTTCCATTGCGTTGCGTCGTATCCGCGATGTTTCTCGTTCATGGTCAGTTCCTTCTTTGCGATTGTGTTCTCTGTGGCCGCGTGTGCCGGTATTTTTCGTGGGCGGAAGGGGGCGAACAGGTGCGGCGTCAGCAGCAGCGGGGTAAGTATGACGCTGAAGAAGATGTAGCTGTAGATGACGACGGTGATCGGCTCGATGCCCTTGCGGGTGATCATGAACATGCCCCGGTCGAGGCAGAGCAAGGCGATCAGAAGGTACAATTTGTTTTTGCGCGCGAACTCGGCGAGCATCCGCATGCCGTCGCGAAAACGGTATTCCTTCTCATCGACGTTCGTGGAGGGGAAGGGGGCGCGGTTGGGTTTGATCTTGTTGAAAAGGTAGCGGCACGCGCCCGACAGCATGGAACACGAGTGCCCCACGAACGACACCGCGACCATGGCGGTGGAGAGCAGTTTTTCGGACTGCTCCTTGGGCAGGCGGCGGCGCATGACCAGCCCCCGGATGCGCGGGAGGAAGATGAAGCAGATGTTGCAAAAGAGAAAGCCCGCCCACAGCAGATGGATGTTGCCGAAATAGCACTCCGCCAGCACCGTGGGCAGCAGCATAACCTGATTGAGCAGCGAGCAAAAGTACAGCACCATGTGGAGGATGTCACAGCCGCGCGTTTGACCGATCACGAGAGTGCCGTCAAACATCATCTCGAACAGGCCGTAAGCGTAGCGGTGTTGCTTGCCCGTTTCCTCGGTGAATGTGCGGCTGGCGTATTCGGTGAACTCGAGGCCACGTAGTTGAGCGTATTTGCCGTGGTAGCCCATGCGGTATAGGCACAGCGCCTTGTCGAAATCCTCGGAGACGCGGTTTTCGGCCCACAGGCCGCTTTTTTCGAGTGTGCTCTTACGTAAAAATACGTTGTGCCCCACGAGCGGAGCGAAAAAGCCTTGCAGCGCCCTGCAAGGCCACGTGTTGTGGAACAGATTATTGACTTGGTGACCCGTGGCATAAGTGAAATAGTTTTCGTATAGGTTGGCGGCGTTGGTGGCGCACTGCACATAGGCGAGCTTTTCGTCCGCTGCGAATTCGGGCACGATCGCCTCGATGACGCGCTCTTTCACACCGGAGTCCTTATCGAGCAGCAGTATGATCTCGTGGGTGGTGATGTCGCCCTCGGCGTATCCGCCCGCGAACGCGCCGTGGTCGCCTATGAGAGACTCGATAGACGCTCCCTCGGCGGCGACTCCGCCCATGCGCAGTGTGTAGTTTAGGTTGGAGGATTTTTTAAACAGGCCCGCGCGATTACTCGCCGGCCGGGCGACAAAGCCGATGCCGTGCTCACGATAGAACCGGACTCGCTCGGCGGCTTTACGTTCCTGCGGAGACAGAGATAACGGGGCGCTGTCGAGCGCCTCGACGATGGCGTCCAGGCGGTCCTTCTCACAGGAGCCGCGCAGCAGCGGCGCTAGGCCATCCTCGGAGACGAGCACGTTTGCCATCCGCCCGCTATATTCGCGGTAGCGCCGCGCGGCGGCAAGGCTTTCGCGCAGCGTCCGGAAGATGACGGCGTTTTCCTCGGTGTAGACCGGCACGCTGATTGTCACATTCAGCAGCGCCGATTTTTCGACCTCTCGCCGCACGGTGTTCATGTAATACTTGCGGTTGATCTGGAGCTTGCCGCTGAGTATGTCACACACTGAAGGCCGCAGCGACCAGAGGATGTCCGCCATGTAATGGAAGGGATAAATGAAGAAGATGAACGAGAGCACAAGACGTACAAAGCCGTAGAAGTCCGGTTTATAAAGTATGAACAGCACGGTGTGCAGAGCGGCGTCGCACGCGAGCGAGGAGACACATGGCCAAACGCCACATGCGCTGTTGCCAAGGCTTTCGGAGATTTTCCGTTTTTTCTCCGTGCGCCTGTTTTGCATTTATCGGGCCGCCATGTCAAAGGGGTTGAGCTTGAGCTGCGCGAACGCGTGCCAGGTCGTCGCGGCGATGCTACGCGTGTTATTGTATTCCCACGGCACATCGGAACCTGCCACTACAAAGCCCGTGGAGACCCCATCCCGGTCGGCGGCGGGAACGCTGCCATCCTTGGCGGACTGCGTCTTGAGATACTTCATGATGGTATCGTATTTTTCTGTGTCACCCAGTAGGCTGTAGCAGACGGCCATCTGCGCCGTGCCCTCGTTCCAAATGCCGTCGAGATCACCGGCACTAAAATCAAATCCATCCCCGACGGCCATGCGGTTCTCGATGAAGGAAAGCACATCATATGTGTCAGAAAACTCATCAAAGAGCGCCAACACTGCAAGCGTGTTGGCATCCAGTGGGATCACTCCCGTGCTGACGGTCGTGCCGTCGTTCTCAGTGCCGGTGTAAAAACATTGGAGCTGTGGATCGTACATCGAGAGCACGAAGGAGCGGGCGTGCTCGGCGGCGGCACGGTATGCGGCGGCCTTTGTGGCGTCTTGCTCGGCTATGACCTCGGCGGCGGCGCGGAACGCAGCGATGAGGGAGATGTTGTGTTCCGTCGATTTGTAGGATACCTTTACCTGCGCGTCATCCCAGCCCTCGTAACCGGCGGTAAAGCCGCCCTCGGGGGACTGCAACGTGAGTATGAAGTCGGCGGCCTGTGTCGTCGCGCTCACGTATTCAACGCGCTTGTCGGCAGGCGCGTCTTGCGCGGCGGCGCAAAGCGAAAGTATCGCCCACCCCATATTGCCCGTCGCTGTGGAAACCGCGTAGGCGTCCTCCTGCCAGCTGCCGTCCTGCCAGAAGCCGGGCAGGCGGATGGTGACCTCGCGGTTGGTGATGGAGCGCCCCGAATCGCTTTTGGGATCGCCGCTGACGTAGGCGTTGCGCAGCCGCCCATCATGGAACGTTCTGTCATGTCCCTGGGCGAACACGATCGCGTCGGCGATTTTTTGCGCGTGCCGATCGGCCCCCTCGCCACAGAGCGCGATCAGCGCGATGGCGTTGTCATATAGATACGCATAATTGGACGTGGTTTCTTTTTTATCCGTGCCGGCGATAAAGCCTCCGGATTCTTCGACGCTCGTCGCGAGAAAACCTCCTGCCGGCGAAAGTTTGGAGATATCTGCTGCAGCGGGGTCGCTATTCGCGCCGGAGCCGCAACCGGCCAACACCATCATGGCCGTCAAAAATATGCACAAGGCGGCCTTCGCCCGATTTGGAGATTTGCTCATCGTTTTCCTCCCGGCGCACATTTAACTGTGGCGCCAACCACCTGCCCGGTGCCCGCGCACCGCATGCGGGCAACCGCTCAATCGTTTTCCGCTCCATCGTCGAGCGGCGGCAAACCCAATGAAAACATAAAGTCAAATGTCTTGATATTGTCGTAGCCATGGTTGATGGCGAATATGATGGCGGCATCGCGCTTGATGAGGGGGTGCAGCGCCCCGTATTGCGCGATGGCCAGCATTCTTTGGGTGGTTTTAAGGTCGAGGGACATGGCGATGGCGATCAAAAGATAATAGTCGCGCTTGCCGCGCCTGCGGCCTTCCATCAGCTGGTAGCCGTATACGCGCGAAAGGTTGGCGCCGCGGATGATTTCGCTTTTCTTTTGCCCCGTCTTGTTTAACAGCTCGTCAAAGAAGATCTTGATGCTGTCATCAAGAAACTCGTCCCAATTCTCAGGGAATATATCGCCCTTAAGTTTCTCTTGCATGAGCTTGGTGTCGAGAGACTTTTCGTTTGGCTCGTCATTTCGTTGACTCATCGCATTGCCCACCCGCTTTTGTCAGCGCAAATGTTTATTTTCCATTACTTTACCTCATCTACGAGCAATTTCAAACATAAAAATTGCCGCCCCTGCTGTGAGGGTGGCAATGTGATTATATATGTATTTGGTCCGGTGCGGATACCGGATACCGGATGCTGAATGAAGGCTATTTGGCCTCGCGCACCAAGCGGATGATGTCCTCGCCGGTATAATTCTGTTCATCAAAATACCGAAGGACGCGGCCCAGCCCATCGGCAAAATTGGGGTTGTCCACCTTGTCTGTGGGTTTCTTGCGGTACATTTTCATTAGCTTGGAATAACGAATCGCCTCGACAGGGAATTTCGAGAGTCCGGGACGTCCCAGAGAGTCAATCGCCCTTTCCTGCATGCGGACATCCTCCGCGGAAATTCCGCTGTCCTCCAGCACCAACGCATAGATAAACGTCCATTCCTTGTTTCTTTTGGCAAGGGGGTCACTACCGTCATAACGCACGTCAAACAGCAGACGAAGCGGGACGCCGGGTTTGTATTCCGGCATCTCCTCGATGATCTCACGCATGCCGCAATGGTCAAAATCATCGCGGTTCAAAGTCCGGTTTTCCAGCTTGATGTCCTCGACACTTTTGATTTTGGAAAGTTGCGAAGCAGGTAGGATGTCTTCCACCGAGACATGACCTCCATATATGTCATAATAGCGCAGTGGCGATCGACCGCCGGAAATTACTTTTGCGGCCTTGTTTCCCACAACAAACAACGGGTCCGGCTTGCTGATGTCAATTGCCAAAATCAGCGTCGTGCCGTGCAGTTTCCCGGTTTCATGCAAATCTATTTTGGGCATGAATCCGGCAATGCGCAGGCTATCCTCGTCCAGCCAGGGAACCAATTCCCGCAGCATGGCGGTAGTGGGCTTTCTTTGTTGATATTTGCCGGGTCCTCGCTCGTGAAACAAGGCTGAAAAAAAGACGACCTCAGCTTTGGCTCGAGCAAAGTTTTTCCTCGCGTCACGCGTGATAGAGCGAACGTAATTAGGCTTGAGGTCAAGAGCCTCGGCGATCTCGTCGTCTTTGGCGCCGTTGTAAATCATGTTGTAGGCCACACGCTTCACATGGCTGAAAGGCAGCAGGGAGGACGCCGATAGGAACTCATAAAACGGAGTATCCTGATGGGCCTCCTTCATGTGCTTACCGGCAGATCCTTGTCCGGAAAACTCTTCGCCACAGTACAGACACTGATATTTTCCCTCGTCATTTTTAGCGTAACCCTTTAGGAGTGTTTCGATATTGTTTTCTTTTAACGTTTCATAATCCATGCTTGATCTCATTCCGGCGATGTGCTATTTTGTGATTATATATCATCACAATGTAACGCTAGTTTAGCGAGCTTTTTCAAATTTGTCAATCAGAGAGAGTGAGGGGACGCAGCATGGGTAAAGATCATAAGAACGCCGTAAGCGCTAAAAAGCTGGAGCCGCTGTACATCGTGGAGAAGCGCGGGCAGGAGGTCGTCATCACCGGCTTCACAGAGAGAAACGCCGCCGAGAAGCTTGGCGTGCGCCACCTGACGGTCATCATCGTGCCCTTTGTGGCGGATGGGAAGAAGGCGGGCAGGTGGATCGTTCACGATCGCACCGCCAAGCAGTGGGCCAAGGGCAAAATTGACTGCAAGACGCCCAGTTTCAATTTCTTTGGCGGACACGCCACCGCCGACCCTACCGAGCTTGACTTGATTGGCCAAGCCGTCCCTTTGGATATCTGCCTCGCCGCGGCGCGGCGCGAGCTGGAGGAAGAGTTTCTGCGCAACGGCGAAGAAATGGAGCTTGAGGTTTGGCTTAATCAGAAAAAGACCGACGCTCCGATTTATGCCGCGCCCTATCAGGCGCGAGAGCTCATCCCGATTGGCTTTGCCTCCTACGCCGACAGGGACAATGTGGAGCTCTCCTACTTTTACGCGCTGCCCGTGCCGGGCTCGGATCTGGACAATCTGGTGGCCGCGGATAACTATATTGATGAGAGCGCGAAAGACACGGAGGATCCCGAGCGCGATGTCTTTCTGCGGGTGGATGACTTTTTCGAAGCGGAGTTGCTGGTCATGGCGCATATGCAGCCGGATATCGAAATCTGCGATGCCGTTACGCGGTTGTGGTGCCCTGAGAACAAGGCGGTGATCGAAAAGCTGCGCACGGTTATAGAGGGCTTCTGTGAAAAGAGTCAGGGATAAATGTTGATTTATGCTTGTGCCACACCAAGCTTGTGAAAAATACAATCACAAATATAGAATCAGGAAGAACAATCCTGCCTGAATTGCCTCGGCCGGTGTGTCCGATTCGTGACCACCGGGCCATGGGCCTTTATTATCTTCGCCCACCGGGGCCTCCCATTTCTCCGGGGCTTCCCATTTCTCCGGGTCCTTCCATTTCTCCGGGTCCTCCCATTTCTCCGGGGTTTCCCATTCCTCCGGGTCCACCCGCCGGCATGCCGCTGCCGCCGACGCCCGCCGTGACGGTGGTGAGCAGGCTACCTCCGCCATGGATCTCGTAGCTTTCGCCGCTCATGATATCGGGCGAGGACAGCGCAAGGTACCGGAGTGTCTCCGGCGGCGTAAAAGCCATCAGCGTCTGTCCGTCCTTTTTTACTGTGATCTCTTTACCCGCCGTGATATCGGAATCTACAAAAACATAGCTTTGTGTTGAGTCGCCGCCCGGAGCGGATCCGACTCCCGTGCCGCCATAGATAATGGTGCCTCCCGTAAAAGTAACGACTCCGTCAGCGTCCAACGCTCCGTTATCCGGTGTGGAATTGATGACGCCCTCAATGTTTCCGCCACTTATGTCTATGCTGCCGTTGGAATCAATGCCATCACCACCCGCTGAGAAGGTGATATTACCGCCGCTGACGCTGACGCTGTACGCGCCATCCGCGGCAAATCTGTCATGACCAAACCGCCCGCCGCCGCCGCTTTGGTCGGCGCCCCCCGCCGCATTGATGGCGTCGTCGGAGGTTGTAAGGTTGATGTCGCCGCCGGCAATGACAATGTTGGCCGCCTCAAGTCCTTCATATGCTTCGGTAACCTCTATTGTCCCATCGTGAATGGTCAAGTTGTCATCGGCGTGGATGCCGTCATCTCCTGTGGAAATCATGAAGGATCCACCGTCTATGGTAATGCTGCCGTTCGAGTGAACACCGTCGTCCACGCTGTCAATCAAAAAGGTGCCGTCGGCGATTGTAATATCGGTGCCGGCCTTGATTCCCTTGAAGCTGTCCGATGTGGAGCCTGAGTCCGAGGCGGCGACCGAGGGGGACACGGACCCCGCCGTGACGCTGAAGGTGCCCTCCGTTATGTTGATCGAAGTGTCGGCCTGGATGCCATCATGTCCGGCTGTGATCGCAATGGCGCCGTTTTCAATGAGGATCCACCCCAGCGAGCTGTCTTTGGTATTGTTGGTTTGGATGCCATCGTTGCCCGCTGTGATATCCAAGTCTCCGCCGAGGATCGTCACGGAGTCGTTGCCCCTTAGGCCATGGTTCGCGGCGGTCACCGTTATATCGCCGCTGACAATCAGAAGATCGTCTTTGCTGACAATTCCGTTTTTGAAGCCTGCGTTCACTGTCAGGGCGCCGGTTCCATTGATGGTCAAATCATCCTTACAAAACAGGGCCGCATTGGGCTCCTTCTCCACCGGGTCGACGTACTGAAAGCTCGAGCCGGCGTCGGTCAGGCTGTTCTCGGTTCCGTCCGCCAGCGTGATGATCAATTTGTCGCATTGGGAGGCGTGGATGGGCGCACTTGTCTTGCTCGTGATGTCGACACCGTTCAGCACAAGATGTACCTTATCGGTCTTCGCGGCCTCGATGACGATCTGTCCGTCGGACAAGGCACCGGACACAACATAGGTGCCCTCCGTTTTGATCGTGACCACGCCGCCGTCCGCGGTCGCCCCGGTGCCGGAGACTGAGGCGGACAAGCCGCTGAGGCTTATTTTTGTATCGGAATCGCTCCACGAGGTATTTGCGTCATGATCGGAAATATTGGTTGATGGTTCTTTAACGCTTGTCACAGAGCTTACGGATTCTGATGGGTTCGGCGACGACGCTGTCGCTGAATCGTTGAAGCTTCCGACCCGCGCGCAGCCTGCGACGGCCGACGCGATCAGCAGCGTGGAAAGCGCGATTGCTGTGATTTTCAGTTTCATGACGGTTTCTCCTTTAAAAGTCTTCTGAAGGTGTGTCCCGAACCAGGGTAATGTTCAAATTTCCGTTACGGCAGCGCAGCTCGTCAATGAAATCCTTTTCGCTGATTCCATCTTTTGTGACGATGAAATAGGACAACTCATAAAGGCTGCCAAGATCCGCCGTTTTGACCTTGCGCAAACTTGACGAAAGGGTGTACTTTTTCATGATTGAATCAAACGCGTTTTCGTAATCCAAGCTCTCCGGAATGGTGATTTTAAGGAGCTTCTCCGCCCTTCCGGATTTTCCAAATTGGACAGCGTCCAACAGGATCATCACCAAACAAAGAAGTGTCGCGACAACTGCCGCGTAAGCGATGAATCCCATACCTGTCGCCAGTCCAACGGCCATGCATAGCAACACATAGGTGATGTCCTTAGGGTCTCCCGGCGCGCTACGGAATCGAATGATGGAAAATGCCCCTGCGAGGCTGAACGCCCGCGCCACGTTGTTTCCGACCAGCAGGATGATCACCGTGATGACCACCGGGAGCACGACAAGCGTCAGCGCGAAACTTTGTGAGGGCGTTTTGGTCTTGTGGGTTTTCATGTACACCAGGCTGATCGCCAATCCCAGCGCGAGGGCGACCCCCAACGCGATCAGCAGTCCCGGCAAGGTTAGAGAATCATCGGCACTAAGTGTGGAAAAAATCGAATCAAACATATCGGCTGGTTTCCTTTGTCTAGGCGTATGCCGTGGCCGGACAGGGCCATGCGTTTTCTTGTGTTAAAAAGCCACGGAGGGGAGAGGAGGTTTTCGCTTCTTCAAGGGTTTTCATATATTCCGTCCCATATTTCGAGAAGGTAATGGGATAAATCCGATACTCGGAAAGCAGTCCGCACAACCACAAGGGGATGTTCTTGGCGACCTTGATTTCCATGATCCACCGACCCTTCTCTAGCAGAGGCGAACCATGGTCCCCGGCCTCGAGCGCCAGGTCATGGCGACGGGTGCGGATATCACGATCAAAAGAGACGCGCAGATCAGGCTGATCGATTCCGACATACGCCCGCCGCTCATAGGTGAGATAGAGCGCCGGATGAAGTTCATGGGTCCGGAGGATGTAGCTTATCTCACGCAATACCTGGCGGTTTTGCCAAGGGCGCTCCTCCGGCATGATCCCGGAATGAAGAAATGCGTAGGCCTCTTGCAGCTCTATGGTGCTGCGCCGCTTGTTCACGAGACCGGCCACCTTTTTCTTGATTTCCACATACACTTGCGCGTCAGAATTTGATGTTCCATAGGCCCGAAGCCGCAATTTTTCTTTGTATTTTGGTTTCTCAAGTGAGGTGCGGATTAGGTGGTTGTCCGGGGTGTCATAGTACAGATTGGTGATCGTGTAGGTATCCTTGTCCCCATTATGATCATCCGGCCTCATATATTCAGAGAGTCTATTTTGCAGTTTTCCAAAGGTATTGTCACCCAACATATATTTCTTTTCAAAGCGGTTGAATACTTCTATCGCCATTTTTCTCAGCTCCTTCTATTATGTTCAAGGTATTGAGGGTGTCTACGTATAGCCTACCCTGACCGATCCGGAGCATCTTCGAAAAACGAAAGCGTTTCATACGCAAAATATACGCATCGAAAAGCAGGCCGGTATTTCCGGTGGATATGCCATGTGTGGAGGATGGGTGGGCTAATTTTTGGGGAGCAGGATTGTGAAGCGGGTTCCTTCGTCGCGATCGACCATGATCTCACCGCCATGCAGTTCAACGACGGATTTCACAATAGACAGTCCGATGCCATGTTTTCCATCGGCTCCCTTATAGAAACGCTCAAAAATGTGGGGCAGATCGTCACCGGAAATACCGGGGCCGTCATCCGCGATCGATACCGCCACGTAGCCGTCATGGCTGTGGCAGCTTAGTGTGATGCTCCCCTTGGCATAGCGAAGCGCGTTGGAGATCAGATTGGAAAAGGCACGATACATGTGTTTTTCGTTGTACGACAGAAGAACGGGCCGCTCGTCGAACTCATATATAAATCGTAGCCCCTTTTTGTCAGCCATCGGCCGCAGCAGCTCTGCGCACAGGCTCAGGGTGTCCCGCAGGTCATTTTCTTGCAGCTCAACATGAGATGTGATGCTGTCCACCCGGGAGATGTACAAAAGATCCTCCACCAACTCACTCAGGCGGTCCGTCTCGGAGATGATGGTCGCCCCCGACTGTACCGGGTCCATCAGCCCATATTCCACCCCCTCTGCATGGCAGCGGATGGACTGGAGTGGGGTTCGCAGCTCATGGGACACATTTTGAAAAAAGGCGTGCTGATCCTTGTCATAAGCCTCCAATTTTTCGGCGGACTGATTCATGGCCTCGCCCAGCTCATCAAATTCAATGTCTTGAAATACAAATTCTCTTCTTTTGAAGTTGCCCTTGCCCATTTCCTCCGCGAAGTTTGAAAGCGCCTTGACCGGTTTTGTGATAGAGCCGGCGATGACATTGGCCATCAAAAAGCAGATGAGCATGGCCAGGGCCATGATGATGGCCAGCGAAAGATTGATGGTCCCCACCAGATGCATGAGACCCGACACGTTTACATAGAACACGAAAAAGTTGCCGGATGCTCTTTTGTCCTCGACAGCCGAGATATAATAGGTATCCTCGTCTGTGTTAATCCGCACATACCGCGCGTCCGAAAGGTTGACAGCCTGCTTTTGAAGGGCCGAGGCGATTTGCTGAAGATCATCCGGGCTCTTGTCGCCTCGCTCATCATAGGCTTTGATCTCATAATCGGCGTCTAAAACGATAACCTCACCGCGGGCCCCAATCCGATTTCTTTGTTGCCCCGACAGGTCGGGGATATAGAAGGCCTCCGGAGGATGCTCCCGGGGTCTGTCATCCGGCACGCTGCTATTTTTAACCAGCCCATTGAGCTGCTCCTCGACGTTCGCACGGATATAGCTGTTGATAAATAAATTGAACGCCACGAAGACACCGGTAAACACAATTACCATTAGCAAAAGCAGCATAATAAAAATTCTCGGCTTAACGTGCCACTTTCTGCCTAAAAAACGGTTAGTCATTTTTGCCACGCACCTTCAAACGAAAGCCAAATCCCCAAACGGCCTCAATCACTACGTTACTATGCTCCAATTTCCTGCGCAGCCTGCGCACCGTGTCATCGGTGGCCCTTGTCTCGATTTCAGTGTTGTAGCCCCAAATGTTCTCAAGCAATTCATCTCGTGAAACCGCTTGATCGTTCTTCTCCATTAAATATTTTAATAGGTCGTACTCGTTGGGTGTAAGTGAAAGCTCCTTGCCGGCGGTGGACACACTCTTGCCCCGCAGATCCATTTTAAGGTCGCCGAAGGAGAGTGTCCGCGCGTTCTCCTGCCGGCCGCTGTTTTGCTTTTCAAACTCAATGCGCCGGAAGATCGCCTTGACCCGCATGACCAGCGACATGGCTGAAAAGGGTTTGGTGAAATAATCGTCGCTGCCCAAGCTGAGCCCTGTGGCGTAGTCAAGGTCGGAGTCTCGCGCCGTCAGCATGATGATCGGCACGGTTGACAGCTTTCGCAGCTCGGCGCAGACGGCGAAGCCGTCCATTCCCGGCATCATCACATCAAGAATGACAAGGTCGCAGGGCGCCGTTTGAAAGGCGGCAAGCAGTCGGTTTCCGTTTTCAAAGGCGGTAACCGCGTAACCCTCGCTTTCCAAGAATGTCTTAATCGCCTCGCGAATGTTCTGCTCGTCATCGGCGATATATATTGTTTTCTTCGTTGGCATGGTGTCATCTCCCGAAAGTGCGTCTTATTCAGCTTTATTATGGCAGACAAAACGAACGTTTTTCCGGAAAATGAAAGCGTTTTATACGCAAACCGTACGCAATAGTGGATCGAAGGGAGGCCGGCTTGATCAATCCGTTTGTGGATCCATCAGAAAACCGCCGAGACCACAGAGCCTCAGCGGTTTTTTGACTTATGCGAAACTGACACGAATCACGCCGTGCGCGCCTCCAAAAACTATTCTTCCTGACCCTGAGCGTGTCTGCGAATCGCCTCGAAGGTCGCCTCGCTGATGTCATGCTCCACCTTGCAGGCGTCCGCCCGCGCGGTGTCCTCGTCCACACCGATACGCATGAAATACTCCGTCAACAACTGATGGCGCTCATATATTCGCTGGGCGATCTCCATGCCGGTCTCCGTCAGCGTGATATGGCTGTCTTTATCCATGGTGATATAGCCCGCCTCGCGCAGACGTTTCGTGGCATAGCTGACACTGGGCTTGGTCACCCCGAGCTGCTCGGCCACATCAATTGAGCGGATGTAGCCGTGCTTTTCCTGCATCATCAACATGGCTTCCAGGTAATCTTCGGACGACTTGCGTATTTTCATGACTGTTTACACCCACTCCCTATTCTTAGATGGGTATAGGTTACCACACTTAATCTCCATTTCTCATTTTTAATAAAACAAAATAATTTCTAAAAAGCTATTGACAAGTGAGGTTAGAGATATTAAATTAGGGTAGTTAAAGAAGGCTAACCACTATGTTTATATGTTGCGTTTAGCATCCGTCAGGCAATTAAAAATGAAGATGGAGGAAGACGACATGATGCCACTCGTATTTGCGAATGTCGGCGAGGAGAACATCATCCGAAAGGTCGGAGGGAGCGCGGAAATCAAAAAACACTTGGAGGATCTGGGCTTCGTCGTCGGAGGAAATGTCACGGTGGTTTCGGCAATAGCGGGAAATCTCATCGTCAACGTCAAGGATTCCCGTATTGCCATCAGTCGCGAGATGGCCGGAAAAATCATGCTCTAAGGAGGGAAATATGAAAACGCTGAGGCAGTCAAATATCGGTGAGACCGTGACGGTCGTCAAGCTTCATGGAGAGGGCGCGGTCAAGCGCCGCATCATGGACATGGGTATCACCAAAGGCGCGAGTGTCTATGTCCGCAAGGTGGCGCCACTGGGTGATCCAATTGAGGTTACTGTTCGAGGCTATGAGCTTTCGCTGCGCAAGGCGGACGCGGAGATGGTCGAGGTTGAGTGACAATCAGGGGAGTGATCCTTATTATTTTTAATCCATGGTTAGAGTTTGCTAACTATCAAAAGAGGGGAACATTATGACTGGAACAATTAGAATCGCCCTCGCGGGCAATCCCAACAGCGGCAAGACGACGCTGTTCAACAGCTTGACCGGTTCCAACCAGTTCGTTGGCAACTGGCCGGGAGTCACGGTTGAAAAAAAGGAGGGCAAGCTGAAAAAGCACGACGGTGTCCTCGTCACCGACCTGCCCGGCATCTACTCGCTTTCTCCCTACACACTGGAAGAAGTGATTGCGAGAAACTACCTGATCGCCGAGCGCCCCGATGTTATCCTGAACATTGTTGACGGCACGAATCTGGAGCGCAACCTCTATCTCACCACACAGCTCACGGAGTTGGGCATCCCGGTGGTCATGGCCATCAACATGATGGATGTGGTGAGGAAGAACGGAGATCAGATCAACATTCCGGAACTATCCCGTGAGTTGGGCTGCAAGATTGTGGAGATCTCCGCGCTGAAGGGCGAGGGAATCATGGTGGCCGCCGAGGCCGCGATCGCCGCCGCTAAAAACACAAAGACGGTGCCGATGCACACCTTCTCAGGTGCAGTGGAGCACGCGCTGGCGCATATCGAAGAAGCAGCGGTGCATGATTTGCCACCGGAACAGCAACGCTGGTACGCGATCAAAATCTTTGAGCGCGACGACAAAGTGCTTGAGCAACTGGACATTAAAGAATCCACCCTCGCGCATATTGAAGAGGACATTAAAGTCGCCGAAAAAGAATTGGATGACGACGCGGAGAGCATCATCACCAATGAGCGGTATATTTACATCGCGTCTTTGCTGAAAGGCTGCTATAAAAAAAGAAACGCGGGCAAACTGTCAACTTCGGATAAGATCGACAAGGTGGTGACCAATCGCTGGCTGGGACTGCCCATTTTCGCGGCGGTCATGTTCCTTGTTTATTATATTTCAATGGTGACGGTGGGCTTGGCGGCCACAGACTGGGCCAACGACGGACTGTTCGGCGACGGCTGGCATCTGTTGGGTATCGGCGGCGCGGCCTACAGCGAGGCGGCGGACGAATACAGCGAAGCCGCTCTGATTGTGGACGGATACGACGCCTATGTTGAAGAGAACGGTTCGGCTCCCGGCGGCGATTTTGAATACGCCGTGGAGGATGAGGAAACGCTGGCCGTGGAATATGAGACGGCGACCACCGCTGACTACAACGCCGCTTTGAAGACGCTGGCCAGCTACGGGGAGGAGCCCGATCCGGCTGATTATGGTGTGTGGGTGCCCGGCATCCCCGTTTTGGTCAGCAATGGCTTGGAGGCGATCAACGCCGCCCCCTGGCTCACCGGCCTGATCAACGACGGCATCGTGGCCGGCGTCGGCGCGGTCCTTGGCTTTGTGCCGCAGATGCTGGTGCTGTTCCTGCTGCTGGCTTTCCTCGAAGCATGTGGCTATATGGCCCGTATCGCGTTTGTGCTTGACCGTGTGTTTCGTAAATTCGGCCTCTCCGGCAAGAGTTTCATCCCCATGTTGATCGGCACCGGATGCGGCATTCCCGGCATCATGGCGTCGCGCACAATTGAAAACGAGCGTGACCGGCGGATGACCATCATGACCACTACCTTCATCCCCTGCTCCGCCAAAATACCCTTTATCGCCATGATCGCGGGCGCGATTTTCGGCGGCAGCGCCTGGGTCGCCACCTCGGCATACTTCATCGGAATGGCAGCTATCATTGTCTCCGGCATTATTTTGAAGAAAACAAAAATGTTCTCGGGTGAGCCCGCTCCATTTGTCATGGAGCTGCCGCCCTACCACTGGCCAACGGTGAATAATGTTCTGCGTTCCATGTGGGAGCGTGGCTGGTCATTCATCAAGAAAGCCGGAACGATCATCCTGCTGTCCTCCATCGCGGTGTGGTTCACCTCCTATTTTGGCGTGGTGGACGGAACATTCCGCATGCTGGAGGAAAGCGAAATCAACCACTCCATCCTCGCGACAATCGGCGGAGCCATCGCGTGGATTTTCAAGCCACTCGGGTGGGGGACCTGGGAGGCGGCGGTCGCCTCCATCACCGGTCTTGTCGCCAAAGAGAACATCGTGGGTACCATGGGTATTTTATACGGCGGGTCCGGCAATGTGTATGCCACGGTGAGCGGCGTATTTACCACTGTGACCGGGTATTCCTTCTTGGTGTTCAACCTGCTGTGCGCCCCCTGTTTCGCCGCCATCGGCGCGATCCGGCGGGAGATGAACAGCGCGAAGTGGACCTGGTTCGCCGTCGGCTATCAGTGCGGTTTCGCCTATGTCATCGCGCTGATGATCAATCAATTCGGCGGACTGTTCACCGGCCATGTGAATGTGGTGGGGCTTGTGTTCGCCGTGGCGTTCCTCATCGGAATCGTCTATATGCTGTTTAAGCCCTACAAGGAAGCCACCAAGCTGACCACAACTGTAAAGGTCAACTGAGGTAAACGTGAAAGGAGCCTGCTGAAATGTTATCTTGGATCGCAGCGAATATCGGAACGATCATTGTCTGTGCCGTCCTTATCGCGATTGTGGTGTTGATCATAGTCGCCAGAGTTAGGAACAAGAAGAAGGGGAAATCCTCCTGCGGTGGAAGTTGTGGGCATTGTTCCATGGGAGACTCCTGCCACAACGATCACTGATATTACTAATTTCACTGACATGACAAGGGAGGCGCGGGCGTGATAGTCTGCGCCTTCCTTGTTTTTATGGACGAATGATGCAAAGGAAGGTTAATACCAATCAATATGAGATTTTGAGCCAAAAAGACTAATTTTCCGTTTCTATACTGAATTTACACCAACATTAGTGACTTGACTCTTGTATTCCCGCCAAACAGATTGACGGCATACCCGTCATACAATAAAGCAGGCTATCAATATATGACAGCCTGCTTTTTAAATGTGTGCTGAAAATCATTTGTCTCAGCAGAAGAAAGGCCACCGACGAAGCGCGGTGGCCTTTACTCGTGATACTGGTTCTAATCACACCCCAGCCCCTATTCAAGCTCGAACGCTCCCGTGTACAGCTGATAGTATTTCCCCTTCTGCTCAATCAATTGATCATGGGTGCCTCGCTCGATAATCCGGCCCATCTCCAGCACCATGATGACATCGGAGTTCCGGACGGTGGACAGGCGGTGGGCGATCACAAAGACCGTCCTGCCCCGCATCAGCGCATCCATGCCCTTTTGAACAATCGCCTCCGTCCGCGTGTCGATCGAGGAGGTGGCCTCGTCCAGAATCATGACCGGCGGATCGGCCACGGCGGCGCGGGCAACCGAGATGAGTTGACGCTGACCTTGGGAAAGACCGCTGCCGTCGCCTTCAAGCACGGTCTGATAGCCCTGCGGAAGCATGCGAATGAAACTGTCGGCGTTGGCGAGCTTGGCGGCCGCGATGCATTCCTCATCGGTCGCCGTCAGCTTGCCGTAGCGGATGTTGTCCATCACCGTTCCGGTGAACAGATTCACGTCCTGCAAGACGATGCCGAGGGAGCGGCGCAGATCGGCTTTTTTGATCTTATTGATGTTGATCCCGTCATACCGGATCTTTCCATCCGCGATATCATAAAAGCGGTTGATCAGATTGGTGATCGTTGTTTTGCCGGCTCCGGTCGCACCGACAAAGGCGACCTTTTGACCGGGCTTGGCATACAGCGTGATGTTATGCAGCACAGTCTTGTTTTCCTCATAACCGAAATCCACATCAAAAAAACGGATGTCGCCCCGGAGCGGCGTATAGGTTACGGTACCGTCGCCGTGGGGATGCTTCCAGGCCCATGCGCTGGTCCGTTCCTCGCATTCTGTGACTTGACCATTTTCCGTCTTCGCGTTCACGAGGGTGACATAGCCCTGATCCTGCTCACTTTGCTCATCCATCAGATCAAAGATCCGCGAAGCGCCGGCGAGCGCCATCACCACCATGTTAAATTGCATCGAAACCTGTCCGATGGGATTGATAAAGGTGCGGGACAAGGTCAAAAAAGAGATGATGGTGCCGATTGTCAGGGTTTGGATACCGGTGAGGCTGAGATTCGGCAGGCCGGCGACGCCCGCCGCGCCTCCGATAATAGCGACCAGTACATAGAGCAGATAGCCCATGTTGCCGACCACCGGCATGGTGATGTTGCCGTAGGTGTTTGCCTCGGCCGCGCTGTGACGAAGCTCGTCATTTCGCGTGTCAAATTCCTGCTCGGCTTTTTCTTCATGGCAGAAGACCTTGACGACCTTCTGGCCGTTGATCATTTCCTCAATATAGCCGTTGACATCGCCCAGCGCCTGTTGCTGCTTGATGAAGAAGGAGCCGCTTCGGCCGACCAAGGTCTTGATGACTTTTAACAAAATGACAGCGAACACCGCAACGAACGCCGTCAGTCCCACACTTAAATACAGCATGGCGATGAAGGAGGCCACCACTGTGACCACCGAGGAAAGCATCTGTGGCAAGCTTTGGGAGATCGCTTGGCGCAATGTATCGGTGTCATTGGTGTAGCGACTCATGATGTCGCCGTGTGAGTGGGTGTCAAAATAGCGGATCGGCAGCGTCTGCATATGGGAAAACATGCTGTCGCGGATTTTTTTAAGTGTACCCTGCGCGATGACGACCATGGTCCGGTTGTAAAACAAAGTGGCGAGCACGCCGACAAGATAGACCGCGCCCATGACCGAGATCAGCCTGACCAGCTCGGTCAGCACAGGATTCGATTGGCCGACCAGCGGCAGGATGCAGCGGTCAATCAGTATTTGCAAAAACAAAGAGGTAGAGGCGCTCACCGCCGCGCTCAACAAAATAGAGACGACGACCAACACCAGTCGCACCTTATATTCGGTCATGTAGGAGAGCAAGCGTTTGATCGTGCCCGGCTTAAAATGCTGCGACGATGGACGGCTGTTCATACTTGCGTCTTTTCCCGTGGACATTTTACTCATTGAGGACACCTCCCTTGTTCTGAGACTCATAGACCTCTTTGTAAATGTCACAGGTCTCAATCAGCTCGTCGTGCGCGCCAACCGCGTAGACCGTTCCTTCGTGGAGCACGATGATTTGATCGGCGTCCTGAACCGATGAGACACGCTGCGCGATGATGATCTTTGTCGTATCCGGCAGATCTTCTCTGAAAGCCTGGCGGATCAATTGATCGGTCTTGGTGTCCACCGCGCTGGTGGAGTCGTCCAGAATCAGAATTTTGGGTTTTTTGAGCAAGGCGCGTGCGATGCACAGCCGCTGCTTTTGCCCGCCGGAGACATTGGTGCCTTCCTGTTCAATGTAGGTATCATACTGATCCGGAAATTCCCGAATGAAGCCATCGGCCTGAGCCAGTTTGCTTGCGTGAATCATTTCCTCGTCCGTGGCGTTTTCATCGCCCCAGCGCAGATTGTCTTTAATCGTGCCGGAAAACAGCACGTTGTTTTGCAGCACCATCGCGACCTGATTGCGCAGCGACTCGATGTCATATTCCCGCACGTCCACGCCGCCGACCCGCACCGTACCGCTCACGGTGTCATAAAGCCGTGGAATCAGCTGGACAAGGCTGGACTTCGAGGAACCTGTTCCGCCCAGGATGCCGACCGTTTGGCCCGACTCGATGGACAGATTGATTCCGTCGAGAACCGGTTTATCAGCCTTTTCTGAATAGGAAAAAGAAACATTCTCAAAACTGATTGAGCCATCGGCCACGGTGAACAGCGGATTGTCTCCATTTTTAAGATCGCTTTCCTCACTTATGATTTCCACGATACGTTCCGCCGAGGCACGCGCCATGATGACCATGACAAAGACCATGGAAAGCATCATGAGGCTCATCAGAATCTGCATCGCGTAGGTGATCAGACTGGTCAGCTCACCCGTCGACAATCCGGCGACAGGATCATTGTTAAAAGCGATGATCTCCTTGGCGCCAAACCAGGCCAACAGCAGGATGCAAAAATTCAGACAAAACTGCATCAGCGGCATGTTGAACGCCAATCTTTTCTCCGCCATCGAAAAGTCTTCAAAGATGGATTGGGAAATGGTTTGAAACTTTTCTTCTTCATGATCCTCACGAGTGTAGGATTTCACAACCCGGATACCATGCAGATTCTCCCCCACGACATTGTTCAGCTTGTCATAGGTTTTGAACACACGCTTGAAGATTGGATGAACGTGAAACATGATCAGCAAAAGTCCCACTCCGAGCACCGGTATGGCGGCTAGGAAGATCAGTGATAGCTTGGTGTCGATGCGGAAGCAAAAAATCAGTGCGAAGATCATCATCAGCGGCGCGCGCACGCCGAGCCGAATCAACATCTGGTAGGCGTTTTGCACATTGGTGACGTCGGTGGTGAGCCGGGTGACAATGCTCGCGGTGGAGAATTTGTCAATGTTGGAGAAGGAGAAGTTTTGCACATTATAGAACATATCGCGGCGCAGATTACGCGCGAAACCGGTAGAGGCGATCGCCGCGTTGCGCCCCGAGAGAGCGCCGACCGCAAGCGAAAGCATCGCGGCCGCGATCATCACAATCCCCATTCTAAGAACATAGGGCATGTTGCTTTGGCTGATGCCGTAATCGATCATAAACGCCATCAATGTGGGGATGATGATTTCAATTAATGATTCACAGGCGACAAACACCGACGTGAGGATCGAAGGTTTTTTGTATTGTCGCACACTGCCGACAAGCGTCTTTAGCATTTGTGTTTTTCCTTTCAGTCTCTATGTACATGATGATGGCGGTGGGTAAATCTTGTCCGTTGGTTTAGGCGGATCGCCTCTCAGGGAGCGCCTGCCCCGCCAATACAAGCTCAGTTCAGATTGTCTCTCATCTTTTGGATGCAATGGTAGAAGGAGTCCAGTTCCTCCGGCGTCAGCCCTTTGGTGAGAATTGTTTCGAATTCTTTGGCATTTTCGGTCATCTGGCTGCTGATGGTTTGCGCCTTTTTTGTCAGCGTCAGCTTTTTAAGTCTGGCGTCGTGCGGCACGCGATGCCGCTCGATCAAGCCCTTTTTCTCCATCAAAATGAGGACCTTTGAGGCGGTCGAGCGGGTAATCGAAAACTGTTCTTCTAAATCTTTTTGGTAAATATTCTTATCTGAATTAGCGGCCAGGAAGCCGATGATCCAGCCGTTTGTGGCGGTCACACCATCGTATTGTTTCCCCTCAAACGCGCTTTCGATGTTGCGCATGATGAGATTGTTGAGGGACCGAATCTCAAATCCGATCAAACGGCGTCCTTCCATTCTTGTTCCTCCTTCGCGGATCATAATGTAGCACGTCAGATTGTCCGACATGCTACATTGTGCTTTTTTGTGTTTTATTTGTCAATTGCGATCATTAAAAAAGATGATGTAGGGGTGAGTGATATGTCGGTGAATATGGCATCATATCAAAAGAATGAACGAAATTTAGTATGATATGAAATAGGTTGTCACCAATGAGATTAATACTGTTGGAGGAAGGACTAACGGATGGTTGATGCGAAGTATGAATGGATTGAGTTCTACACAAAATTTGCGACTAAGCTACTGGATTACAAGACCGATCGTCAGGAGCTGATCCGTAAGATCAGACAAGTTTATCTCTCGGCAGGAATTAAATTACCCAAGTTGGAAAGTGACAACAATCCAAAAGACATTGATCCCTTTACTGTATTTGGGCTTTTCAACAAGGGAATCACTCTTGAAAATCGAATCGCCATCATCAAGGCGATGGCAAATGAATTTGCTGTTGTCGCGAATATTCCGGAAACGTTCGAAGGCATACCGGTGATGAACAACCTGAACGCCACGTTTTATCGGTTTCAGGAAGAGCGTGAGCCACATGATATAGACGATCTTTGGGAAATCTTTGAGTCCGCTCTTGAATATGCTGATTCAAAAGACAGATCAAACGAGCGTTTTATCGCGGCCTACAATGCTGTTAGAGGTAAAAAGGGCATACGCTGGAAAATAACGATGGGACTGTATTGGATTCGACCCTATGTGTATCTGAATCTCGATTCACGAAACAGGTGGTATCTTGAAGATCCTGAAAATATGCCCGCCAACTTTGTGGCGAAGGTAAAACCGGAACTTCGCGAGGTTCCAGCTGCGGAAACATATCTTGAGATTTGCGCCCTCTGTCAGCAAGCCCTTGAAAATGGAAACTACGAATACAAGACCTTCCCGGAGTTATCCTATTACGCATGGCTGGTCTCGGAGCGGGTGAATGAGGAAAAGAAGGTTGCCAAAGGAGATCAGAAAAGCAGCCGCTCGAATGCCGCCCATCTCAAATGGTCAAGACCGATCGTTCAGGCGCTGAGGGATCTCGGCGGTTCCGGCACACCGGCGGAGGTTCGGGCGAAAATTGTGGAAAATGAGCAGTTGACCCGGGAAGAACTCAGCCGGACCAGAGGTCAGACGAACGTCAATCGGTTTGAGAATGAAGTGGCGTTTGCCCGTAACGATTTGGCCAATGCCGGATACATTGATCGGAGTGTGCGTGGTATATGGACACTCACAGTCGCCGGGATGGAACTGGATATCACGGATGAACGGACATCCGATCTGTTAACAGACAGGGCGACAGAAAATGTCGTGCGCGACGGCGGTAGCGACGCGTTGGCTGACAGTGGGGTGCACACGGTACGCTATTGGATTTACGGACCGGGAGAATATGCGACGAAATGGGAAGAATTCTACAAAAAAGAAATCATCGCCATTGGATGGGGCGAAATCGGTGACCTGAAAATTTTTGACTCAAAGGACGAGATGAGACAGAAAATGAAAGAGATCTACGGAGGCGGTAGTTCTTACGTAAATTCCGGACACGCGACTTGGCAATTTGCGAATGAAATGAAACCGGGCGATGTTGTTTTTGTCAAAAAAGGTCTCAATCAAATCATCGGAAGGGGAATCGTTGAGTCAGATTATGAATATGACGAGGAACGGTCGGATGGATATAACCACGTCCGGCGGGTGAAATGGACACATAAGGGCGAGTGGACAATTGATCGTCAGTCACCACCGAAAATCTTGACGGACATCACGCCCTACAGCGATTTTGTGCAGCGGATCAAAGACCTGTTCGATGACGATCTGATGGATGACGACGAGGAGGAGCAGGTTGTCGTATATCCTTTATATTTGGTTGATGAATTTTTGGATGAAGTTTTTATGGACGAGACGAACTATGACAACATAGTCGGTATTCTTCAGAGCAAGAAAAACATCATTCTCCAAGGGGCGCCCGGTGTGGGCAAGACCTATGTCGCCAAACGACTCGCCTACTCGATAATGGGTGTCAAGGATGCCTCTCGTGTCATGATGGTACAGTTTCATCAAAGCTATTCCTATGAAGATTTTATTATGGGATTTCGCCCGACAGCTACCGGATTTGAACTCCATAAAGGGGCGTTTTACAACTTTTGCAAAAAAGCGGAAATCGACAGCGACAAAGAATATTTTTTCATTATTGATGAGATCAACCGTGGGAACCTAAGCAAGATTTTCGGTGAGCTGTTTATGTTGATCGAAAATGATAAGAGAGGGATTGAACTTCAGCTGCTTTATTCGGATGAGAAATTCGCGGTGCCGAAGAACGTTTATATCATCGGCATGATGAACACGGCGGATCGAAGCCTCGCGCTGCTGGATTACGCGCTGCGCAGGCGATTCGCATTTGTTGAAATAACACCCGGTTTCAAGACCGATGGTTTCCGGGCCTATCAGTCCGGTCTGGACAACCGGAAGTTTGACCGGTTGATCGCAAGTGTGGAGAGTTTGAACCAAGCGATCGCGGACGATGAGACACTGGGTGAAGGGTTTTGCCTTGGCCACAGCTATTTTTGCAACCTGAATGAAGAGAGTGTTGATGACCAGACTCTGTCCGGAATTGTCGAATATGAGCTCATTCCATTGCTTAAAGAATACTGGTTTGATGAACCGGCGAAAATTCGTGACTGGAGCAACACCTTAAGGGGCGCGCTAAAGTGATCGCGATACAAAATATCTACCACATGCTGTCCTATGCGTTTCAGGTGTTGAATGAGCAAGGATACAAAAGCATTGTAACCGAGGACTTTGACAACACGGCTGAGCTGTGCGCGGCTATTTTGTCGAGGGGCATCGCGGTGCAGATCAAGCGCGGTCTTGGCAGAGAATACCTATCACGCACTGAAAGCCGCCCTTTAATCAGAGGCAAATTGGAGATTTCCGACTCTGTGAAAAGTCGCTCCGTCCTGAAAAAACAGATGGTCTGCACATACGATGACTTTTCAGAAAATTCATACATGAATCAGATCATCAAATCCACGGTGCGCCTTCTACTCCGCTCAGATATCACAAAAACCAGAAAGAAAGAACTGCGCAAGCTCATGGTCTACTTCGCGAATGTGGACGAGATTGACCTCTACCATGTGGACTGGTCCATTCAGTACAATCGGAACAATCAGACCTATCGGATGTTGATATCGGTCTGCTATCTGGTTGTCAAAGGACTGTTACAGACGAATGCCGACGGCAGCACCAAATTAATGGATTTTCTCGATGAGCAACGCATGTGTAGATTGTACGAAAAATTCATCCTCGAATATTACAGACAGGAATACCCTCAGCTTAAGGCGAATGCTTCACAAATTCGCTGGCAATTGGACGATGACATGAGTGAGTATCTACCGGTCATGCAGACAGACATCATGCTGACCCATGATGACAGGACATTGATCATCGACGCGAAGTATTATGCCCGCTCGATGCAAAGTCAATACGACAAGCGGACGCTTCATTCGGGGAATTTGTACCAGATCTTTACCTATGTGAAAAACAAGGAAATGGAGCGACCGACTCAGTCGCGTGAGGTGTCCGGTATGTTGCTTTACGCAAAAACCGATGAAGATATCCAACCGGACAACACCTATTGGATGAGTGGGAATAAAATCAGTGTTAGAACACTGGATCTAAATCGGGATTTTTCGCAAATCGCCAAGCGATTGGATGATATCGCGAAGGAGCATTTTTTTGATGAAGAATAATGCCGGAGGGATAAATGGCATTATGGGATAGCGTATGGAGTCTTTACTACTGAATTGAATGACTTGGCAAGCTGCAATGACATTTAGAGGTATGGGGAATCATATAAATGGGATTTTTTGATTTTTTGAAGAAAAAAACTACTCAATCACAAGATTCAAGAAACACACAAATTGGAAAGAAATTACCTACAATTTCTGTAACCATTTCAGAGCCAGCGACGCCAGAGGAAATGGATGCCAATGTAATTCCGGCGGAGGTAAGGGCAACAACTGCTGTCGTCAGCAAGCATGGGCTGTATCCTCACGAGATTCTTGTTCTAGGTTATGCGCATACTTACTATACGAGCGATAACTCTTTTCAGAGATTCTGGTGGTGGAGATACGGTGTCCGTGATGTCCAATCAATCCTGAATTCACTTGTAAAGCGAGGGTTCTTGTCAGTTGGAGACCTTAAAGCGGTTTTGAGTAGACAAACGGTTGTAAACATAAAAGAGGTCTTAAAAAATTACAATATCAAAACAACCGGCAGGAAAGCAGAACTTGTACAAAGGATGCTGGATGAAATGCCAAAAACAGAGCTTAACCGACTTTTTCAAAAGAGAATCTATCATCTTACAGAACTTGGCGAAACTGTACTTAACGAAGAAGAGTATATTATGTATATTCACCGTCGTATGATTGAAGGAATGGATATCTGGTCTCTCAATATTCTTGTGCACACCAAGCCATATATGCCGTACCGGGACAAAATTTGGAGATATCTTAATCAGCGAATTCTGGAGCATATCTCGGTGGGACAATTTGGCAATTATCGAAATTGTAGATTAGCAATGTCTAAGTTTTTGCAGGAGGAGAAAAGATACAAGAATTCGCTAGCTATGCTTGCTGAAGTGGTATTATACGACCTCAACGGTGCATCGAACAACTATAATCACGCACACCTTAATATCTATGCGAAAAGCTTTTTTCCCTATGAAAACTCGCAAATCACTATCCCGCCCGGAATTATTGCTGAGATTGTTGTGCATCAGGAAAAGCTTGGCCTTTCGGATGATGAATTGAAAGTCGTATTAAAAGAGCAAATGGATAAGCTAGGCGTCCCGTTACAATTATTTTCTGCGGATGAGTGTATACAGATTGTTTTCTTGGAGCGAGATAAAGATATTGAGGGACTCCGAAAAATATATACTAAAGCTGAGAATAATTTTAAACAGAAATATCCTCATATAGAGATTTATGATACTAGAGAAAGTGTAAAAATATGAGGATTTGCTGGGGGATTGATAATTTGGAAAGCGCTTCAGGAACTTCATAGGTGTAATAAATACATATCAATTATATTATGCATTTATTCGTATGAGTAGATTTGAAACTAACGCTCTAAAGATTGCGAAACTCACTTGGAGCATATCCGGTAATTCTTTTGAATGCTCTATAAAAACTTGTTGTATTTTGAAAACCGGTTTTTATGGCAATTTCCTCTATTGAAGCATTGTGCGACCACAGCAACTGTTTAGCGTAATCGATTCTACGGTTGGTGAGGTATGCATGAGGTGATTGATGGGTATAGCACTTGAATAGTTTTGAAAAATAACAAACTTCCAAGTTTACATGATTGGCAATATCCTGTATAGAAGAAATGCTGGCAAGATTCTGTTCGATATACATGATTCCTTGGGAAACCGCGTCGGATCCTATAATATTTTTCTCTTTGTAGCGACTAATCTTATATAGAAAATTATGAATTTGAATAGAAATGTACTGCTCATTCAAGATGGGATGTGAGGCAAGCAACAATATTTCCTCATAATGAACAAGAAGATCTGCCCTGAGAGGGGAGCGCTCCGGCAACTGAAGAATCGTGCCGCATTGTCGTCTCAAATGTCGAAAATATGCTTCGCAGGTCACTCCGTCAAAGTGAATAAAGTAGAAATGGATATTCCCAAAAGCTCTATATTCGTGGGGTTTGTAACAGTCCAGAAATATCACAGAGTCAGGACCAGCTTTGTATATTACGTCATCAAAAGTAACACGCATTTGCCCTTCAACCATAAGCATGATGAGGTAGGAATTAAAGCTTTCACGATTAACATAATAAGTAGTGTCGCACCACGCCTCCCCAATATGGGTAAAGTAGAAAAGTGCCTCTTTTGCAAATTTGGATGGAGTCCGGAACAGAATCCTTGAACACTCCATTATACCTTTGGGTTCATCAAGTGGCATGGAAATCCTCCTTTGTGCATATTGACCTAACAAGAAATGTATTGTAGAGAACATTTTGTGTAATTGATATCACGTGTGATCCAGACCATAATTAAATCATAAAAACTTGGCAGACTATTACGTGGATGTTATACAACATGTTCAAAGAATTATCAATTAATAGCTTGTGGTGGCCAGGAAGTTTAATTACTTATAACGTCCAAAACGCACGCTGTAATAAAACTTAGAACAAAAATAAAAGATAGGAGTTCAAGGAATGAGAATCAAGAAAAGTGTTGATGTAAAACTTAATGTTAAGCCTGTATTCATGAATTTGGAACATGAAGGTCCGAACCCTGAAAGAACGAAAGATATTGACGCCAATTCTGCTTATGAGGGACCTTGCCGCCTCGGCGAAGGGAGTATGCTCACCAATTCCTATGACAAAAAAATGGGAATGGAGTCTTTCAAGCGCTTTTCCAAAGCATTTGACAGCTATCCGGATTATGTTAATGTGCTGAAACCGGAATATCTTCACTGGACGGACAGCTTTATTGTAAAAGAAGAACTGTTCAACCAGGTGAAAGACGATTTGGCGAATACAGATATTTTGCTTGCTGACGGGGTCTTGAAAACATTCCCGATTTTACAAATTGCAGAGAAAGCAAAGGTTGCTGCCGGAGACATTGGCTGCTGTAGTGCTGATTTTTCCGCCGGCGCACGGGCCCATGGTGTTGAGGGGTACGGGTTTATTGACCATGAACATGTGAAACGGTTTTCCCGGCTTTTAAGAGCCAAAAAAGCCATGCTGAATTCCCGCATCCTTTATGTGGTAAAAGATATGATTACCCCATATGGCTCCGTATGCAATATTGAACCGCATGACATGAAAATGAATACCGGGGTACAATATCGGGTCATCTGTGTTGATACTTTACTGGATGCTTGTCGCAATTTGAACGAGACCCAGTTGAAGGAAGTGGACAGCAAGGCAAAAGAACTTGTCGATGGCGCCGCTTGGAATGAGATGTCCTTTGAGGATGTTAAAAAATCGGTAGTTCTATATGTTGGCGTAAAGACTTTGCTGGAAAAATATGAGTGCAATGCGTTTACTATGCCTTGTCACGAGGTTTGTGCTACGCGTAAATTCAACGATGAATTTCAGTTTACTCCCTGCCTGACACACTCCCTCCTCAAAGAGGACGGCATTCCTTCGGGCTGCGAATGCGATCTCAATTCCCTGCTCGCTGTTGCCTTGTTGGAGAATCTCACTATGACCGCTCCTCACATGGGTAATACCGGTCCTTATTATGAGCCTGAATATGTTCATCCCGAAACCGGTGATTTTTCGGTTCCTAAGGGCCTGCCTCCTATTCCGGTTTCTGCCGAAGACAGAGAAAACATTTTCTATACATTTCATGCCGTTCAGACCAGAAAGCAAAAGGGTCTGGATAAGCCGAATGCCTCATATGGGTTAAAGTCTTTTACCCGGAGCGGCTGGGGCGCTACTATCCGAACCAACATGAAAGAGGACGTTGGCGAGAAAATTACAGTGGTACGTTTTAGTCCTGATGCAAAGAAAATGCTAGTCATCAATGGAGAAATTGTTGCGGAATCCGGAAACGAGGAATTTGGTTGTGGGAATGGCATTTATTGGAAATGTCGTGATGGCCGGGACGCATTCTGGAAACAACAAAACTTTGGCCATCACATGGCTTGGGTTTACGGTGACCATACCCGCGACTTGCTGGAACTTGGCGAAATGATGGGTATTGAGGTGGTAACTGCCTGACGAAGTGCTTAGTAAAAGCATTTATGCAATGGGCCAAGGCCTTTAACTGCGTTCTTGGCCCATGTTCATTTATGATGCACACTTGTAAGGCGGTGATCAAATGAAATATGGGCAAAGCTTTATTAATGATCTGGTCTTGAAGCGTAACCAGGAGGCGGAAAAATTAATACAGACCCTAGCGCGTAAACGGGACATCTCGAAAGAGGATGTATATAACGCCATCGAACAATATTTGCGGCTTAAATTCTCATTGGATAAAGAGGAATTGACTACTGAGAACATCCTTATCCTCGCTCGAATCAGCATAAAGAAGGCTGCACGGAAAAATGAAATCTATTGGGATCGCACAGATTGCCATGGCGCAACTGAATCTATGACAAAGAAAGTGCTCTTCATCACCTCTATCGAAAAAAACCTGGAAATATCTTTTTCTCAGGATGAGTACTATAACATTGATACCATCGCAGACTTGGCAGATGCCGTTTATACAAATACATCGAAAAAAGGGCTCTGTTAATTAAAGATGAGAGACAAGAGATCTGAAATGCAATTGGCGAACAAAGATTCAGAAGAAACTTAAGGATTCACCAGTTGAAAAGAAGATAGCACAAAGAAAGCATGTAAGGAAAGCGAAAGAATAAAATCCGGACATGCGAAAGAAATCTCGAAAGAGATTCAATTGAACTTTGAGAACTGAATATGCCTAAGCAATCAGAAGACAGGCTCTCCTTTGTTTTTCTTGGTACTGTGCCCCGGCAACCTGAGCTGGAGTCCAGTTGAAGAGAGATTGGTGCGGTCTGATGTAGTTGTAAAAGAAGATATAAAGCGCAATCAGGATGTTAGCAGACTCAAAAGAGTCAAAGCCTCTTTTAGCCTTATACCAAGCCTTAAACTGGCCATTAAACGCTTCCATGACATTGTTGGAAATATCATCAGAGAACGCTTCGACGAGCTGGTGCTCAACACAGGGAGCAAGGTGATCGAACGCTCTTTGGTAAGCGGGATATCTGTCTGTGACGAACATGCTTTGTGGATTGCCAAACTGCTCCTGACAGCTGTGAATGAGAGAGTAGGCGGACGTAGTATCTCTGGTTGGTGACAGATGAAAGTCCAGAATCATCCTTGTTTCAGAATCCATGGCAAGCCAGAGATAATACCATTTGCCCTTGATCTTCACGTAGGTTTCGTCAAAATGCCATTCGTCAGAGTCAGCTAGGTTGATCTGCTTCTTGTAAGGTTCAGCTGCCGCTAGGAGAGCAGGCGCGAAGCGTTTACACCACTTAGAGATTGTGACATGAGACACCTCAATGTTGTGTGCGAGTCGAAGTGTTTCAGAAACCTTTCTCAAGGTGGAATTGCCAATAAAGTAATGGATGAGAGCCGTTAGAACAAGATGGAAAGGATGACGCATTCGTTTCATTGTGAACTGCTCTAGCGGAATAACTTTAGACGAGCAGGATGGAATTTCAACCAGCTTTACAACAAAGAAAGAGTGGTAACACTTCTTGTCTCCACAACGAAAGTTGGAATACAGCTTGTAGTCATGGTGCAGGAAGCTAGCCCTACCACACTTAGGACAAGGAGGGTACTTTCTTTGAAAATCTTCCTTCTTATTCTTACTGGCAGGTGCCCATTGTCTCATGCAATTGCGACACTGGAACTTCTGATTACCTTTTTTATCTTTACCGAAGTGGTAAAGGCTTTTAGAGAAACAGCGGGGACAAGTTAGATTAGATGGTATACTTTTCATGAGATCTGATTTGCTCCTTTCCTTAGGGAGGTACCTGTTTTGTGGTGAAACTATTGTACCAAAGGCATTTCAGATCTCTTTTTTTTATTAAGTTAACAGAAGCGAAAAAAGGATAAGGAGAAAAGCGATGGAAACCGTTCCGTTTTTGCGAACTGACTTTCCGATTTTGGCGGAAAAGATAAACGACAAGCGTCTTGTGTATTTAGACAATGCGGCTACAACCCAGAAACCGAGATGTGTATTGGATACAATCAACGAATATTATTCACATTACAACGCCAACGTGCACAGAGGTGTTCACACCTTAAGCAATATATGTACACAATCTTATGAAGCAGCTCGGGTAGCTGTGCAAAAATATATTAATGCAAAGCACAAAGAAGAGGTGGTATTCGTTAAAGGTGCAACTGAGGCTATTAATTTAGTGGCTTCTGGGATAACTTCTTTGGAAGAAGGAGATGTTATTTTGACAACTGAAATGGAACACCACTCTAATTTTGTTCCATGGCAGATTTTATGTCGGCGATCCAAAGCATCATTTAAAGTTATTCCGCTTAACGAAAAGGGTGAACTCAGATTTGACATACTGGAGCAAATGCTGGACGGGCATGTCCGAATGCTTGCACTTACATATGTTTCTAATGTGTTAGGCACGGTCAACCCGATTGAAGAAATCATTGCGCTTGCGCACAAACATCAAGTGCCTGTTTTTGTGGATGGAACACAAGCCGTACAGCATTTTCAGGTGGACGTACAAAAGTTAGACTGTGATTTTCTCTGCTTCTCCAGCCATAAAATGTATGGTCCTACCGGTGTGGGGGTTTTATATGGGAAAAGCTGTTGGCTCGACAAATTGTCTCCTTGCCAATATGGGGGGGAAATGGTGGATTCGGTGGGCCTGCAGGAGTCAACATTTCAACCGATTCCTTTGAAATTTGAAGCTGGAACACCGGATTATATTGGAGCAATTGCTTTGCACAGTGCTATCTCTTACTTGGAGAAGGCCGATATCAACGCTATCCATCGTTATGAGGAATATTTGATAAACTATGCGAGAGATCGTCTTCTAAGGTTGAACGGTGTGTCTTTATTAGGCAATCCTTCCCATTTTTCAAGCATACTTTCCTTCACGCTGACAGGTATCCAACATTATGACGCAGCTGTCATTTTAGACAAGCTGGGAATTGCCATACGCTCGGGGAATCACTGCGCTCAGCCATTGCTGCGCCGCTATCAGCTTGATGGGACGCTGCGCGTTTCAATAGCAGCCTATAATACCGTTGAAGAAATAGATGTGTTGTGCGAAGGCATTGTGTATGTACAAAAATTTCTACTTTCCAGGGGAAAATATGGGAATTGAAAACAATATGCAGGAATATGTTGTCGCATTATCAAAGTTTCCGGATTGGTTTTCAAAATATGATTATCTATTGTCTGTGGCTTGTGCAATGGATCCGTTTCCAGATGAATTGCGCATAGAGGAGAATTTGGTAAAGGGATGCCAGACAAAGACATGGATTTACGCACGAAAAGATGCCGAAAGCGAAAATTTGTGCTGGTTTGCGGATAGTGATTCTATGTTGGTTAAAGGGGTTCTTGGCATTGTTATAGATATCATCAGCGGGTGCAATGTAAGTGAAATCAGTAAGATCAACACGGACTTTCTGAAGGACACTGGCATATCGGAAAACTTTGAAACCAACAGAAATATTGGAATGCAGTCTATTTTTGATCGGATCCATTGGCTCGTTTTCGACAACAAATAAAGCACGAAGGGAAGAATACCGTTTTTCTGTGTAACTGAAGTAGGGAGAAGTATTTATGGAAAATAAAGAGAAGAAAAGAGGGCAGGGTCTGCTATCCACATTCTGGAATGTTCAGGAAAGCGGTGTTGTTGTCGTTACGGTGTTGTTCGTCATACTCATCACCATTGTCAACTCGGCGTTTATGTCGTCTGCCAACCTGACCAATGTGTTTCGCTCCACAGGATTCACTCTTGTCACTGCCATTGGTATGACACTGGTTTTCATTTCAGGAGGCTTGGATATTTCGGTGGGGTCTACTCTGGCGGTGGGCAGCACGGTGACGGCGCTGGGCGTCAAGGCTGGGCAACCGCCTGTGCTGGCTATCATTCTTGGCTTGCTGTCGGGTCTGGTCATCGGTATGTTCAACGGCATCACCATCATCTCGCTGAAGATTCCACCGTTGATTGTTACCCTCGGAACCCAATACGCCGGGCGCGGGATCGTCTATGTGCTTACTGAAGGTGTCGCGGTATATCCGCTGACCAAAGAGTTTCAGCGCCTGGAACAGGGCAATGTGTTTGGCATTCCCCAAATTGCCCTCATCGCGTTTATGCTGGCTATCATCGCCCACATCGTGCTCACCAGAACTACCTTCGGCCGCTCTGTGTATGCGGTAGGCGGCAACAAGGAGGCGGCCCGGCTTTCGGGTATCAACCTTAACCGTGTGAGCATCGCCTGCTATGCCATCACCGGTGTCTGTGCTGCTTTTGCCGGTATCATGATGGCTTCTCGCCTTGGATCTGGCCAAGCCAGCTCTGGTGAAGGCTATGAAATGACGGTCATCGCGGCGGTCATAATTGGCGGCACCAGTGCCACCGGCGGAGCCGGCACCATTCTCGGCACCACCATCGGCGCCTTGTTCATGAACATTCTGGAAAACAGCATGACCCTGATGCGTATCTCGGTCTATTGGCAGAAAATCGTGTTGGGTCTCATCTTGATTCTGGCAGTCATCTTCGACCAGTACAAGCGCAACCGCGCCATGCGGGTGGGTATGGATCAGCTGAAAGCCAAGGCCGCCGAATGTACGGGACAGCAGAAGGGAGGACCCAATGGCTGAAATAACAGACAAACGCCTACAGGTAAAGCACGTGACCAAAACCTTCCCAGGCGTTGTGGCTTTAGATGACGTCTCCATCGATTTGAAACGCAAAGAGATTTTGAGCATCATTGGGGAAAATGGCGCTGGGAAGTCTACACTGATGAAAATCTTGAGTGGTACTTACCACCACGATTCCTATTCCGGCGAAATCATCGTAGACGGGAAAACGGTGTATCTGCGCAATGCCCAGGACTCCGAACGTGAAGGTATTGCCATGATCTACCAGGAACTAAACATCCAGTTGGATATGACCGTGGAAGAAAATGTGATGTTGGGATGTTGGAACAAGCATAAAACCGGCTTGATCGATTGGGAAAAAATCCGCCAGGAAGCCAAGCGAGCGCTGCAAATGCTGAATCTGGATTTGGACACCAGCCTGAAAATGCGCAGCCTGAACGCTAGCCTACAGCAACTGGTCTGCATTGCGCGGGCACTGGTGCGCAACCCTAGCATCCTCATTCTGGACGAGCCCACAGCAGCCCTGACCCAAGAGGAAACCGCCGCTCTGCTCAAGATCATCCGCAAACTGAAGGAAGATGGCATCTCCTGCATCTACATTTCCCACAAGCTAGACGAGGTTTTTGACATCTCTGACCGGGTGGTGGTGATGCGGAATGGCTGCGTTGTCTCGGAATACTGCAGAGCCGACATCGACCCCGATCGCATTATCCGGGACATGATTGGCAGGGAAGTGGGACAGCTCTATCCCGAGTGCACACGCCAGTTTGGCGAGGAGATGCTCCGAGTGGAAAACCTGACGGTACCTCACCCTTATGCGACGGGTAAAAATATGATTGACGATGTTTGCTTCTCGGTGCGCAAGGGCGAAATCCTGGGGCTGGCTGGTTTGGTGGGCTCTGGGCGCAGCGAATTGCTACGGGCACTGTACGGTGCCCTGCCCAAAAGCGACGGAGAGGTCTACGTGGATGGCAAAAAGGTCAATGTAGGTCAACCACGAGACGCCATTGCCAACGGCATGTTCATGGTGACGGAAGACCGTAAGTCTGATGGCATTGTGGGTGGCATGAGCATCCGCCACAATATGACCCTCTCCATCCTGGGTAAAATCTCGAAGGCCTCTTTTATCAACAGAAAGCACGAGCAGGAAATCACCTCTAAGTTTTTTAAGTATCTCGCCATTAAAGCGCCCAGCTTGGACACCAACATTTTAACACTGTCTGGCGGTAACCAACAAAAGGTGATTTTGTCCCGGGCGCTGGCCACCGATATGAAGGTACTTTTCCTGGACGAACCCACCCGCGGCATTGATGTTGGTGCCAAAAGAGAAATCTACAAAATCATCAACGAACTTGCCGAACAGGGCTTGAGCATCGTAGTTATTTCCTCCGAAATGCCGGAACTGATGTCTATCTGCGACCGATTTGTTGTGTTGAGCAACGGCAAACTGGTCGCTGAACTGCAAAAGGATGAAGTGAGCGAGACAAAGCTGCTTCATGCGGCAGCCCTGGGCATCAGGGCGGCGGATGGAGAAATAGTATCGTAATGTACAGTAGGCGTGATTCACACAATTAAAGGAGAATTTGAAATGAAAAAGACAATGGCATTGTTCCTGGCGCTGATGATGTGCGTGACTCTACTGGCGGCTTGTGGTGGAAGCAGCACCAAGTCGGCGGTTTCTGAGCCCACAGCTGTATCCGAAACCGCTTCTAAAACAGGTGGCAGTGAAGCTGCGGGACACGCCAGCACCACTAGTGGAGGTGGTGGCAAAAATGTCTCTGACCTGAACCTCGTGTACGTAACCCCGTTGCTTGCCAGCGAAGTGTGGCTGGTATCCAAGGAAGGCTTTGACGCTGCCGAAGAGGAAATGGGCTTTACAGGCAACTGGGTTGGCCCCGCCAACCTGGACGTGGACGCCATGATTAAGCAGATCGAGATCGCCATCGCCGAGGACGTAGACGGCATCATCACCTGTGGCCTGAACCCCGAGGCTATGGTACCGGTGATGGAACAGGCCGATGCGGCTGGTATCCCGGTGGTGCTCGTCAACGCCGGTAGCACTATGGATGCTCCCTTCTTTGCCTATATTGGCACCGAAGGCGAGGAACTGGGCTCCATCGCCGCCGAAGCAGTACTGGATAGGCTGGGCGACGAAGCTCCTCACGTCATCTATATGGGCAGCTCCATCACGAACTCCTCGGTGCTGGACACCACCAGCGGTTACAAATCGGTCTTTGAGGGCGTGAAAGGGTACGAGGACCTCTCTCTGGAAGAAAACGACGATGACCTGAACAAATCTGTAGAGCTTTGGCAGCAGCTGTTTATCACCTATCCAGACGTGAATGTGGCTGCCTGCGTGGCTCCCTCCGGCGCGGTGGGCGCGGCTCAGGTTGCCAAGGAAATGGGCATCGAGGATTTAATCATCATGGGCATTGATGATACTCCCGAGGTGCTGGAGGGCATCCGTGAGGGCAATATTTACGGCACCATGTCCCAGAACTACTACCGCATGGGTTACATCGCCGCCAAATGGTTGGTGGACTATAATGTAGAAGGTACTCAGCCCCCGACTAAGATCAACGATTCGGGCACTCTGCTCATCAATCAGGATAATATCGACACCTTCCAGGAGGAACTGCGCAACAAGGATGCCTGGAAATAAATAATCACAAAATATAATTAAAAAAAGCAAATAGAGCCGTTTTGCATCGATGCGCACTGTAGCTGTTTGGTCTCATGCGCAAAAATAGCGAAGCGGCTTAATTTGCTAAAATAATAGAACGGAGGCGTGAAATATGACTTCCAGAGAACGGGTAATGGCATCCCTAAACCACCAACAGCCGGATAAAGTGGCCATCGATTTTGGTGGCATTTGCAACTCCACCATGCATGTAGGGAGGTCAACTGTTTATCGGACAATTTGCTAAGCTACATTTAAATTGGCTGTCTGTTTCTCAGTCCATTGGTTGAGATAGTCGATTGGTGACAAATAGCCTAAGCGCTTTTGTACTCTCTTGCGGTTGTAATAAGTTTCAATATAGGTAAAGATCTGATATCGGGCTTCTTCTCTGGTAGTGAAGTGGTTCCAATGGACGATTTCTTTTTTTAGATTGGCAAAGAAGCTTTCGCTCCAGGCATTGTCCCCAGGTTTACCCACTCTGGAATAACTCTGCTGCCACCCAAAAGAAGCAATCAGCCTTTGGGTATCCAGCGCCGTGTATTGGCCCCCACGGTCACTATGAAAGATTGTACCCGGGGGACAGTGCCAGCGGTTTTGAATAGAGGTCAGTGTTTTTAAGACTAAGTCTTTGGTCATGCGTGCCTGCTGAGAATGACCGAGCACAACGTTAGTAAAAACATCACGAATTTGGCAAAGATAATCAAAACCCTCATTGGTACGGATATAGGTTATGTCACTTGATAGAACCTGAAAAGGACGATTGATTTCCAGTCCTTCAAGGTGGCTCATGTACTCGTCACCTCGTGCCCGTCGGCTGTCCGTGAGTGAACGTTGTTTCTTTCGACAGTGGCTGTAGACAAGACAGTATGTGGCCATAATGCGTTTGACAACCGGAAAAGATGCACGCTCGCCTCTCAGACGGATAACACCACATATTCGCTCAGCTCCATAGTGTCCACGGCCGTCGTCAAATATCTGCTTAACTCGGGCTTCATATGCTTCCAAACGAGCCTTCCGCAACTCGCGCTCTCGAAGCCAACTGTAATAGCCCGAGCGGGATACTCCGATGATACTAGCCCACTTCGCCTTGCTGTGCTTTTGTTCTTTTTCCATAGAACGATATTTAGTCTCACGACTTAGCGTTGATGTTTCGCGAAGTAGGCTGACGCCTTTTTTAGCAAATCAACCTCATTTCACTTTGCTATTAACCTATTTTGAATTTACACCAACTATATGGACTCTATCTGATAAACAGGCAACAGGCAGGCGATTTGACACATGATCATTTGATTACTACTGATGAATACACAAAGTTTCTGATACTCCCTGGGACTCGGCGACGCTGCCGATATTCCCGGCTGCGGCCTGCCGGAGCCCAAGGGTATCCGCGATAATGCCGACTGGTACATGGCGCCGCTGCTTTACCCCGAATATGTCGATGAGATGTTCGGTATGCAGATGGACATCGCCATCCAGAATATGAAGGCTATCAACGAAGGGGGTGCGGACGAAATCCTGGACAAGATATGAGAGGATTCCGTTATGTATTCAAGAGAGAAACGTTTGAAGGCAGTCAAACTGTATATCCGTTACGAACACAGTGCCTCACAAGTCATCCGAGAATTAGGCTATCCCCAAGACCGTGGGCAGCTTCGTAAGTGGTATCTGGCATATCTAGAAGAACAGGCTACCGGTGTTATCAAGGATAACTATGAAAGACGTAAAAGCCGTTATTCTGACGCTCAGAAGCAGGAGGCAGTCGATCACTTCTTCTATACCGGCCGATCCTTGATTCGTACCTGTAGGGCTCTGGGCTATCCAAGCAAAGCAGCTCTAGCCTACTGGATTGAAGAATTGGCTCCAGGCAGACGTAAGCAGAACACTAAGCTAAAATGTTCCTATCAGGATAAGAAGGAAGCTGTCATCAGCCTAGTGACACGATCAAGCACGGCGAAGGAGACGGCGCGACACCATGGTGTAAACCGAGACGCGCTCTACCGTTGGAAGAATGAGCTGCTCGGTCAAGGGGAGGCTCACGTAATGGAAAAACAAACCGGAGAGCAAACTGAAGACTCGGATCAACTAAAGCAGGAAGCCGAGTCGCTGCGAAAAGAAGTACAGCGTTTGAAACTAGAAGTCGATATTCTCAGAGGGACCGCCGAACTAATAAAAAAAGATCCCTGCGTCGACCCAACTCTGCTCAGCAACGCAGAGAAAGCGATGCTGGTCGACGCACTGAAGGGGAAGCATCGCCTGAATCACCTGCTGAAGGCACTGGAGCTGCCCCGCAGTAGTTACTATTACCAGCTGACTGCGCAAACCAAGCCAGATAAGTATCATGAGACCCGCTCACGAGTTATCGAACTGTTCAATACCAATCACGCTTGCTACGGCTACCGCCGTATCCATGCGCTGCTGGGTAAAGAAGGTACTGTGGTTTCTGAGAAAGTGGTACGGCAGCTGATGACCGCATCCGGTCTGCAGGTCGTCGGCAAGAAGAAACGTAGGTATACGTCCTATGCAGGTGAGATCACGCCTGCTCCAGAGAACATCATCCAACGGGACTTTCAGGCGGACCATCCCAATGAGAAGTGGCTGACGGATATCACAGAGTTTGGTATACCGGCAGGCAAGGTGTATTTATCACCCATTATCGATTGCTTTGATGGCCTAGTCGTATCTTGGTCTATAGGCACGAGTCCGAATGCCGAGCTGGCTAACTCCATGCTGACAGCTGCAATCAACACCCTTGATCCTGATGAGTGTCCATTGATCCATTCCGACCGTGGAAGCCACTACCGCTGGACCAGATGGATTCAACTAATGGAAGAGCGACAGCTGTCACGATCCATGTCCAATAAGGGCTGTTCACCTGATAACGCTGCCTGTGAGGGCTTCTTCGGTCGCCTCAAGATCGAGTTCTTCTATGGAAGGAATTGGCAGGGCGTGACCATTGAAGCCTTTATCGATCAACTAGACCGGTATATTCACTGGTACAATGAGGAAAGAATCAAGCAATCGCTTGGCTGGCTAAGCCCTTTCGAGTATCGTCAGCGATTAGCACAATCGGCCTAAAATGTCCAAGAAAATGTCCGCACCCCCGCCGGCTGGTTTCTATTCTGCCAAACACACGGTGGGTTCATCTTCAATGCCATCCATGTAGTACAGGCGAAAACGCCTAAAGAAAACATTCTGGCGATGCTAGACGCCGTAAGCGTCAAAGCTGTTTTATGAACCCCTATTTTTAAAGGCTTCCGGGAGCAGAAACTGAGCTTGTTCCGGATGGTTTTTGAGATCCATACTGGGTGCTTTTTTCAGAACAAAGAGCAGATATTCATAGGGATTGATTTGGTTCGCTTTCGCCGTTTCAATCAAACTATAAATCACGGCGCTAGCCGTCGCTCCTCTGGCGGTATTCGCGAAAAGAAAATTCTTTCGCCCGATGACAAAGGGTTTAATACTGCGTTCCGCTAAGTTGTTGGAAATTTCCAAACGGCCGTCAAGCAGATAACGCCGCAGGTAGATCTCTTGCTGGATGCAATACGTGACAGCCTTACCAAAAATAGATCGACTAGACACGTTTAGCGAACGAAGCCATGTGTAGAACTCACTCAATAGAGGGACCGATTTTTCCTGTCGCCCCTTGTAGCGGTCTTCCGCCGATAGCTTGCCCCATTCTCGTTCCAGCAAAAAGAGTCGGTCACAATACTGTTTGCCTTTCCAGGCAAGCGAATCTGCCTGTGAGGAAGAAGGCATGGATTTTAACGCCTCATCGAATTTGCGCCGAGCATGCGCAAGGCAACCAACCAGTACGATCGATTTCGGCAAAACTCGATACCCCGAATATCCGTCTGTATGTAAGTATCCCTCAAAACCCTGGAGATAGTCCACTGGCCTTCGCCCTTTTCGATCCGGTTGGTACTCATAAAGAACAATCGGGTGAAGGGTATGCTTTCCTGTGCGATACAACCACATATAACTCTTGCTTTGCGCTGCTTTCCCTTCTTCTCGAAGGACTTGCAGCGTCGTTTCATCCGCATGTAAAATTTCTTCCCGGAGTAAACGCTGGTGCAAGAGATCGTAGACGGCTTTCAGATAGCGCTCACTACAGCTAAGTAACCAATTTGACATCGTTTGCCTGGATAAAGGCAAGCCCTGACGTCCCCATTCTTGCTCCTGACGATACAAGGGGGAACCCATGACGAATTTCTGAACCATAATCTGAGCAACTGACTCGGCTGAAGCGATACTACCGGAAAGTAGAGCGGGTGGCATGCTAGCCTTTTTTACTGGTGTCTTACACGCTTCTTTTTCACAGCAAGGACAAGCATAAGTATATTGAATCTCTCGGCGAATCAGCGCCTGTGCGGGAATGATCTTCAACGTTTCTCGGACATGCTTGCCAATCGTCTCCATGGCGCAGGCACACTGCGGGCACTGTGCCTCTTCACCTTGGAGTACATATTCAATGGTTTCTACGGGTAAGTCTTCAGGAAGTGATTCTTTTCTTGTGCGAGCCGTCTTTCGGTGATAAGCCTTTACCTCTGTCATTTCAGGTTCCGGTACGGAAGTATCCGCCGTGAACTCTGCTTCATTAAAGAGGCTAATCTGATCGTATTGGCTCTGCTCACTGGACGATCCGAAACGCTTGACCTGCCCCAACCGATGCGCATTTGTAAGAAAGTCCACCGCATCTTGTAAACGGGAAACTTCTTTTTCCAGATGAAGAAGGCGCTCATATTCTTGCCAGGTAATGGTAACGTTTTGCATGGATCCATTATACTATAAAAACGCTGCAAAGTACTGATTTTATAGGCTTTGTGTGGAATTTTACCCCAGTAAATAGGGGCCACTTTGCCGGATCTTTTGCTTAGGATCTAGGGTTAAGCCATCCATTAACCAACGGTATTCCTGCGGGCTAATCTCGCGTAACTCATCGGCTGTACGTGGCCATTGATAGCGGTCTTTCTCCAGGCGTTTGTACAACAAGAGAAAACCATCTCCCTCAAAGAGGAGGGCTTTAATACGATCCTGGCGACGGCCGCAAAAGAGGAAAAGACTTTGCTCATAAGGATCCAAGTGAAACTGTTCTTTTACTAAGAGGGCCAGACCATCGATCCCTTTACGTAAATCCGTATAACCGCAGGCCAGATAGACGCGACACTTCCCTCGATAGTCTCTCAACATAGTTCTAGGGCTAATGCCATGACCATCTTCAGCGTAGCGGCATCCGCATCTTCGGAAACGAGAATTGTTCCTCGACCAATTTCTATGGTAATAGCAGAGGATCCCTGTCGGCCGGCTCGTGCGGGTGATGGAAATTCGACAAATTCTGCCCATTCTTCCTTCTTCGCTTTTTCGGCCAGCGCCTCCCAAACTTTTTTCTGGCGGTAATAGTAACTCGGCACACTGATCCCGTTTGCTGCGCACCAGTCTTTGACTTGGAGACCACTGCTTTTACAAGACTGTACCATAGCCGACCATGCACCCAGATGATTATTGTGTTTGTACTTCACCAAATCCATCGATATTCTCCCAACTCATTCGGTAGATCTCTTTAGATCTCTTTAGATCTATACAGAGTTCTAGCCTTATCCGATATATCTGCTAGTTTGACAGAGAAAGATGGGCATCGCTAGACGTCGATGGATTTGACGCTTACGACGCCGTGGCCGAGTTTAACGGTGACAAGTAGGTAGATCGTATGGCGGTAACCATGCAAGACATTGCCTAGTGTGTCGGTACTTCCCGTGGTATGGTAGTCAGGTGCCCCTCAAAAGTTGGAAGTAAAATGGTGGACGAGATTGGAGAGGTCAAGCAAAATTGGTCCAAGATTATGTCCCCATACCCGCCGGATGGTTTCTATTCTGCCAAACATACTGATGGATAAACAAAGTGTTTCTGATACTCCCGGCAGACAAATACCTAGTATATAGGATATGCATAAATTTCAAAATTATCCGTGACGAATGCTTCGCTCGAGTTCCGAAATGTGAATTCAAACGGAACTTTGCCGCCAGCAGAGACTTTGCTAACATGCTTTGTATCTCCAGCGGTCAGCTCACCGTTGTTATTTCGAAATAATATAACCACATAAATGGAACTAAGATCAAAATCATTAGGATTGTAAATTTCACCAACGATTTTATCTTTGCGTTTAGTTGGATTTTCAACTATCAAAGACTCACCCACATTATCGTAAATTACATCTGGTGAAATCCAGTCACTATCATCTGGTGAAATGATTTCAAAATCAACGGTCGTGGGTTTGCTGTCAACTTTGGGTCCTAGGAAAGCTTTAGATAAAGTGCCTCCCGGAAGAATAGATGTTCCCGTAATTTCTTCAGTTCCCAGTACCATACCGTCTGCATCCCTCGCTGTCAGCCGAATCCTCGTAAATCTGACGGCTCTTTCAGCGTTTGGATTATGCACTATAACGGCATATTGAATGAAATAGCTGTCGGATGAGTTTAATAAAACAAAGCCGCTATCAACTAACTCTAGAGGTAGAAGATCTTCGGTTGAAACTGCTTTTTGAACTGGTTTTTGAGTGAGACCCTCAATGTCGTCCGAACGTTCAAGCTGTACAGTTGTAGTAGTGCCCATCAAGGAGACAGAATAACTGATAACACCATCCTTGTGCGTAAAAGTCTTTGTATCATCGACAGATGCAAAAAAAGCTGAACGAGTGCGGCTTTTATCACTTTCTGAGTCCCACGAAAATTCATTTGCTCCTGATGTTGGTGCCTTATAAGTTCCTGCCCAGTATAGTGATAAAGTGTCGTCATCACTTTTCCAATATATTTCTATTGTATCATCGGCGATCCTTGCAACTTGATAACTTGTCTCTGAGTTTGAATTTGCTTGTTTCCAACTGCCTGTTAAATCGAGATTACTCTCATTGCTTTTAAATGATGTGTGGTTGTTGCCACGACAAGAAGTGAGTGTAAGCATTAGAATAATTGCCAGCACGATTGTAGATATACGTTTCATTTCTACCCCCTAAGTTAATTTTCTGTAGACTCTATGATGCTTAAAGTTTTTCGAAATATACCTGTATTTTTGACTGTCTATTTAATTGAATCCATTATGTCCAATAAACTCTGATATCGATCCACATCATGATATCTAACATTTTCTGTGGAAATTTCATTAAACAATTTTTTCGCACAGGAAATTTTTGCCTGCTCAATAGGGCGTAAGTGTAGGCTACTCATCGTTCCTTTAGTTTCAGCAATAAAGAAGATATGCTTAACCGTTCCCTCGCGGAACGTAATTGCCCAGTCTGGTGAATAGTTGCCTACTGGAGTCGGAATATGGAAACCTCTAGGAAGCTTTGCGTACACACAGACTTCCTGTGCTGTATCCAAATCCTGCACGAATCGTCGCTCGACACTTTGCTCAGCCATTCCATCGGTAAATACATAGTCTTGAATTGCTTTGCTAGCGTGAAATGCTTTGTTAAAGCTCTGCGTGCCTTTTTCAGCAGTGAAAATGGAGCTGTCATATCTCTCACCGATTTTATCATAAGAAATATGCTCCACAATCATAGTGGATTTCTGTTCATTAATAAGTTGGATGACCTTTGAAATAAATTCTTCGGGGTTGGTTCTGAACTGATAGAGCTTGTCTTCTCGCAACTCTTTTAAAATCTTTGCTACCGTTCTGCGAGTGAGCACGGTCCCGTTCGCGATATCTCCAATGAGGTCATATTTAACTTGGCTGGTCTCGGCATGCTTTAATATTTTCGTTTTTATTTGTTCACGGTTAAAAGACTCTCCACGCCTAATCTCGTACTCGTCCATTTTGTCTTTTTGTCGTCCGATGGTGGATGTGTACTGGAGCTGTGAGACAAAAAGCTTTTCATTGATATAATCGATAGATTTACGAATCAGTTCATCGCTGTCAAACGTCGCAGTATAGGCGTATTTATGATTAATTTTCTTCCACAGCGCCTGAAACTCTACTTTTGCGAAATTATCATTCAAAGGATTATCCAATATCTTTGTTTCATGGCCGTCAATAAACATACCATCTAACATACTATCATCATAGACCGCTTGAATCAGTTGATGGATGCCTTCCTCGATTGGAGCAATATCTTCTGGCAATGCGGCGAGAGTGTCCATTGATAGATCCGCACGGTATTTGTCGGTAACTTTGCGTTGCAGATCCACATAGCCGTTTTGAATCAGATAAAATTCAATGGTTTTCGCAACCTTCTGGTCTATCAATACTGGATTGTCATCAACTTTGATATATTTACCAGCGAAATATTCGCTCGTGGCGGCAGTCGGACGATCATAGAGGTCAGTTTGGATTTCAGATTGTAAATCAGCAACAAAATCCTTATAACTTTCGCTTGCAACAACTGTAAGTAGATTAATATCATGAATGCTGTCTCCACAGCTTTCCCAATCCATCCGGTTTCCATTTTGATTTACACATAGGCGAAGACCGCGCCCAACCTCTTGGCGTTTGACCATCTGGCTGTCAGAATGCTTGAGTGTGCAGATCTGGAATACATTCGGATTGTCCCAACCTTCACGCAATGCGGAATGAGAGAAGATGAATCGTGTCGGCTCGTCGAAACTTAGTAGGCGTTCTTTATTTTTTAAGATTAAATCATATGCAGAGATGTCCTCGGAGAGATCTTTTCCTTTAATTTTTTCTCCTTTCTTATTAACATAGTCGACACATTTTCCATGTTTATCAATACTGAAATACCCATTATGAACAAGCGCAACATCGCTACAGGTGGTTCTCAAGTACTGGTGATAGGGCTCCTCTAACATCATGACAGTATCGTTTAAAATGTTTTTATATTCTTCTTCAAATATTTTTCCATATTCACCCAATCGTTCATTACCATCTTCATCATATTGACGATATTTTGATACTTCGTCGATGAAGAAAAGAGACAAGGTTTTGATACCGGCGTTATAAAGCCGTTCTTCTTTTTCAAAATGAGACAAAATTGTTTCTCTAATTTGAATGCGTCGCATATCATTTTGTGAAACATCTCCAACTACTTCGCCAGTATGGATTGTCTTCCCGTTTGTAAAGATAATCATTCCATGAAATGGATCGATCTCGGAAATAACGAAGCCTTTGTATTGCTCCATCTCGTGGGATAAGTGATATAAATCGTCTCCGACATTGAGGATGCGATGTTCACGATTGATGGAGTTTTTATATTTAACTTCGAGCTCGATGCGTGCCTTTGGTGGATTTTTGGTTGAAGTTACGATCTGTTCAAGATAAATGTAATTGTTTGTTCCCCGTAGGTTTTTGATTTCAAATCCTTTGACCTGGATCTGTTTCACTAGTTTCTTGTTAAAGGCATCCAGTGCATCCAGGACATAGACCAAATTATGCTGTTTCTTGTGAGTAGCCGAATAATTCAAGGAAAAGAGAGGGTTGAAATTTCTCATCATTTCTTGTGTGACTCTACCCTCCATTTTTTGTGGCTCATCTAAAATGACAATTGGGCGATTCGCGGCAAGTACATCTATCGGACGCCGAGAAGCAAATTCATCGCGGTTGGAATAAATGATAAGTTTTGTTGGATTCTTCTTGCCCTTATCGAAGGATCGGGCAAATGCCTGTGTATTGATGATCATAACATTGATACCGCTGCTGTTCGAAAAGTTATCTAGCTGGCCTAGACGGTCGCTGTCATATGCAAAGAAACGAGCTTTTTTTCCGTAATATTCCATGAAATGATTCTCAGTCATTTCAAAAGATTTTTTAACACCTTCGCGTATAGCAAGGCTGGGCACAATTACAATAAACTTACTCCATCCATAGTTTTTATTTAGTTCAAACATGGTCTTTATGTAGACATACGTTTTACCCGTTCCAGTCTCCATATCAATATCAAGACTGCAACGTCCTAAATTTTTTATAAGAGTGTTAGATTGTTTAATGTTGTTCTCGCTTTGCACCGCCTGTATGTTGCAAAGCAGTTGATCATCTGTTAACTCAATATCATTATTTTTGTATCCAGTATCATCTCCTGGGTCAACAAGCTCAGGATCTGTTCCGGACGTACCCCAGCTCATCTTTTGAAATACTTGCTGTTTTTCACCCAAATCACGGATATAGCTTAGCTGATCATGGAATTTTTGCCCATTAAAAACTCTGACGACTGCATCAACAGCGTCAGTCTGATATTGCTGTATTTTAAAACTAAACCTCATTATAAAATTTTCCTAACTGTATCAGAGCTAAAGGTAGAGAATATCTGATCAAAATTCGTCGCGACATTATCGTCCGCCAAGGAACTATCGCGCATAATAAAGTAATACGGCTTCTTGTGAGCAATCGCTCTAATGGTATTCTCGTGAACATCTTTATCGAAACAGGCGATAAGGAATCCGTTTGCAACATTAAAAATCTTTTTATCGGAAATCGTACTTTCTTTGATTTTACTTGAAAGCAGGATGCCTAAATCAAGCATTACCTGAAACAACAAATCCTCTGGAGTTCTACCCTCTTTGATGTTGTCCGCGAGAGATTCGAACAACTTCGATTCGTAGTTTGCTGGGTTATAATAGACATCCTTCATGTTGCTGCTGTCGCATTTGAGAACACGAAAACCAATATCGAGATTTTTGATATGCTCGTTGTTTTTGTTATCATTTTTAATCTTTTCACCTGCGCGTCGGATGCGCTCTTTGCCGATTTCACAAATGTTTTTATAACCAGCCTTATAGGCTTCGCTTCTTTTATCGGTCTCTTCAGGAAGCTGAACCATGATAAATTTGCGGTTGCCACCATCTTCAGCGTTCAACTGCATGACAGCATGAGCCGTTGTGCCAGAGCCGGAGAAAAAATCGAGGATAATGTCAGAACCAGACGTGGTCTGATGAATGAAATTCTTGATTAAACTTAGCGGTTTAGCGTAATTAAACATCGTTTTACTAGCAAATAATAAATTTGCTATTCGCGTTCCTTCGGTATTCATACCAACGCGTGTCATCCATGTAGAAAAAGGGTTTGTTTTATTCTTTAATTCATTAGCGAATCTCTTGCGCATAGGACGCTTACTTGTATCTTTTGGAAATATAACTCGGCCTTCACTAATCAATTTATTCATACTTTTTGGAGTGTATGACCAAACTCGATTAAAATTTGGTTTATATAATTTTCCAGTTTTAGGATCAATTAAATCATAAAACTGATTTGGACGCATATCACCATTCATGCCAACCGTAAGGTCACCTGTTGTCCAAATACCTCGTGGATCATTGTCAGGGTTGGAATATCCTTTGAAGTCTTTGTCAAATCCTCTGAATGGCTTAAAATTCGCACGATGATAGCTAAAAACGTATTCATGATCAGTAGATGTATTTGACTGGTCCATAGCAGAAGAAGTTCGGCGTTTCCAAACAAAACATCCAACAAAGTTGCTTTCCCCGAACACCTCATCACATATTTTTTTTAGATTCTCTTGCTCATTATCATCAATACTGATAAAAATTAATCCATCATCTCGCAGTAAATCTTTTGCCAATTTCAAGCGTGGATACATCATATTTAGCCAGTCTGTATGGAAGCGTCCATTGCTATCGAGGTTCTTAACCAGGCGTTTGCCGTCCACATCGAACTGACCGCTGTTTTCCATATAGTCATCAACACTTTGTGCAAACCTGTCTTCATACACAAAGTCATTTCCTGTGTTGTATGGTGGATCGATATAGATCATTTTCACTTTGCCAAGATAGGTTTCTTGCAATAGTTTCAACACTTCAAGATTGTCACCTTCAATATAGAGGTTTTCTGTCTTGTCGAAGTTCACACTTTCTTCACGGCAGGGACGCAAGGTTTTTGAGATCGGTGCATTTGCAAGCAAAATAGAATTTCTTTTATCCGGCCATGTAAACTGGTAGCGTTCCTCGTTGCCATCCACAACCGCCGTATTGATTTCTTGCATCAAAATATCCTTATCAATGGCACGTACGACTTCGCCATTTTCATCGGTCGTTTCAGTTACGGCATTCGGAAACAACTGTGCCAATTTAGTGAAGTTTTCGTCTGCCTTGTTTGGCGTATGCATGTTAAGTTTGTCCATTTTTGTTTACCCCTCCAGTTTTTTCTTCAGCTGATGGATTTCTTGCACCAGTTCAAATTTTTTACGTGGTTGTTTTTCTTTCCGTGCCCTTTTATCAAGACGATTAATCTCCATTTTCAGTTTGTTTCTTTTGTCATCAATTGCAATTTGTTTATCAAGAGTATTGCCATTTTCAATTTTCACTCCGCCGATATGGATAATGATATTTTCCCAAACAGTATCAAGATTTAACCCTTTTATTGGCATGGTTAGCTCATCTTTTGACAGCCAAGGGGTTTGCATCAACTTAGTGTGATAAAGCGCAAGTTTTGCATCATCACCATACTCCAGCACAAACAACATGTTTTGGGAGATGAGCTTGGATAAAGTGGTGATTGTCCACGCATCAAAGTCTTTCCTTTTTAGGATAACCAGCACCACAAAGAAGGTTTGGATTTGCTCGCCCTCGGCGATATTAATTTTGTCAGGCGACAGTTCGTTGACGATGGTGATTCGCGAAATATTGGCGTCCATTTTTTCTTTTGCGGCGGTATTCATTTGGAATTTTGTATAGATTATCTTCTTCGGTAATCTTTTATTGACCTTCGTCGATCCTGGTAGTCCCAACATTCACTCACCTCACCACCAAGAAGCAGATCAGTTCGAAATCGTCCAGTCCTCTGATTTCATTTGCCAGGAAACTAATCTCTTCACCATTTAAAAAACTGTCGATATCGCTTTCTTCCTTAACATCGATGATCGAGGCTAGCACCTGCCCGAGCAACGCAGAGAGCTCTGCCATATTTCGTCCATCTTGGGTCTCTTTATTAAATTGCTGGTAGAGCTCAGGAATCGCTGAAGTTTTCCCTTTGCAGAGCAGCCGCATGTTGTCCAACATTTGCTTTGGAGACAGGTGATCACATATGATCTTACCGTCATCAGAGATATAGACCAGATAGAAAGGATGTAGCCGATTTTGATTGTCAATGTTGACACCGTTGGAACGGTTTTTTAAAGCATAGATCACTCCTGAAGGTGCTCCTTCAGTGGCAGGTGCCAGCGCATGCAAACCAAAGGGTGTTTGATCCAGATCAGGACAATGTTGGATGTATTCCAGCAAATCTAAACGAAATTCGTTTAGTCCCAAATCCATAATCGATACCCCGCTGGACATATCTTCGATGTCTACAACTTCTTCCTGCAGACGTTTAAGCTGGGATTTGCGATAATCCAGATCTGCCTTTTCTTCACTGCTGATCAGGTTGTCGTCACCCGTGGCTGTCATATCTACAATTTTCATCCGAGTTTCTACTTTTGCTTTCAAATCGATATATTCATCGAGCGTTACATCCGGCCAAAAATTAACCAGCTGGATACGTTCGTTTTTGCTGCCGATGCGGTCGATACGACCAAATCTCTGAATGATGCGGACAGGGTTCCAATGAATGTCATAGTTGATTAAATAGTCACAATCCTGTAAATTTTGACCTTCCGAGATACAGTCGGTGGCGATCAAACAATCAATTTCGGTTGATTCATTTGGCATCAATAGATGTTTATCCTTTGAAATAGGAGAGAAGAAGGTGAGAACAGTGTTCAGGTCGGAACGGAGATGAGGGACGGTGGATCGTCCCTCGATTGAACCGGTGACCATGGCAGTATGCAATCCAAAATGGCTTTGAACATATTTGCTGACATGATTGTACAGATAGCCCGCGGTGTCTGCGAAAGCGGTAAAGATGAGGACCTTTTTATTCCTTTGATTTATCGGGTTATTGAGCTTGTCTGTGATCAGCCGTAGCAATTCCAAAAGCTTTGAATCGTGCTCCGGCGTAATGTCGGTGATCATAAAGTCGAGTAACTCAAGAATTTCAAAGTCCTTTTGTAGGTAGTCCCTCCACGACTTATAATCCATATCGGAAAGATCAATCTTTATTTTTTTGCCGAAGGAAAACAAGTCATCATCGTTCTGGTCTTCGTCGTCAAATTCATCTACATTTGTTGTGTCAGTGAGCTCCGGATTAACAATAGAATTTTTCTCGTAGATATCGATAGTTTGAATCGTTTTTTCAATTAGATCCTTCATGCGCTTGAGTGTTAGACTGAAAGAAAACACTGAACTTTCCAGTCGTTTCATCAGATTGATTGCCGTCAAACGGCGGATCCCTTGTTCTCGACTTGCCTGTGTAAAGCCGATGTTGACTTTGTTGTCTTCATAAAGATCGGCATACTTTGCCATTCTGCTCGGCAAAATGAAGTGGGTCGGTGTGTAGATGCTCAGATGCAAGAGCATAAGCTGCTCAAATATCTCATTGAAGTTGATGGCGTTTTTTAAATCCGTCAGCTTTGGCCATCGGGAAATCGGTGACAATCTTGTGGGGAAAGTCCCAATATCCCCGGTGTCGTAGTACTTTTGAATATGTTTGCGGGAACGAGCTATGGTTACGCTGTCGAGCACTTCAAAAAAGTCAAAATCCAACATTCCCAATAATTTTTCGGTTGTTCTATCGGCGGGGTCCCATTTACTCCAGATATTAAATGCTTTTTGTGCGTTTTTAAAGATATCATCAATTGAACGCGTTGTATTCAGTTTCTCATCGATATAGTCTGTGTTTCCTTCATAGGCGAGAGCAAGTTGGTTTTTCAGATCGTTGAATCGATTGTTGACCGGGGTGGCGGAGAGCATCAGTACCTTTGTCCTTACTCCAGGACAAATCACTTTGTTGATCAATCCCATATAACGATTCTCTTTTTCGCTGTCCTCTCCGGAGAGTTTGCCACCATTGCGAAAATTATGCGATTCATCAATCACAATCAGGTCATAATTACCCCAGTTTAATCGTTCCAGATCTAATCCGTTCGACTCACCGCGGGTGCGATTAAGATCAGTATGATAGAGGACATCATATCGCAGGCGGTCGGCCGCGATTGGGTTATTTACATAATTATCTTTATATGTGTTCCAGTTATTTGCCAGCTTTTTGGGGCAGAGAATGAGTACGGATTTATTTCGATTTTCATAGTACTTTACGACCGCCAAGGCCGTAAAGGTCTTGCCCAGACCGACGCTGTCAGCCAAAATACAGCCATTATATTTTTCAAGTTTATTTATGATTGCTAGGGCTGCGTCTTTTTGAAAGTTATAGAGCATTTGCCAAATCTTACTTTCTTTAAATCCGGTCGCCTCGTTGGGCAGCACGTCTTCAGAGACATCCTCCAGGAATTCGTTGAAAATATTATATAACGTCACGAAATAGATGAAGTCGGGAGAGTTTTCGTTGTAAGCCGCCGTGATGTTTTCGATGACTTCATTCGTAACCTCTTGCAGTTTGTTTTTTTCGTTCCACAAGCCATCAAATGTCTCTATGTATATTGAAGAAAATGGAGATTCAGTTTTCGACACTATGTTGTATGCGTTGTCACCCCGTTCGCAACCCAAATCAACGGTTGTGAAACCGTTGACTGGCATATAATTTTTATCGTCAAGGTTGATAAAACCCATCATGTTTTCATTCGTTATATTGGATTTAAATGTAACTTTTTCTCGAATCCATTCAGCACATTCCTTGGCGATCGCTTTTTGCGTCAACTCGTTTCGCAGCCTCACCTCAAACTCTGTTCCGTACAAGCTGCGCTCACGATTTAGACGAGGAATATAGAACTCTCTTTTCTCCCGCTTTATCTTTTCGGTTGTGAAGGTCGGTGAGGTAAAGATAAAGCGCAGCTCATCGATGTCTTCTAGTTCTTTTTTTAACACCTCGAAGGCGTAAATCGAAAAACAGGCGGCCGCAATTGACAGCTTACTGTCTGGTCGCAATTCAATCGCCAAATCATCCCTTAACGTCTTTTCGGTATTGTTAATCAACTCCATTGAATCCATCTCCCACTGGGACATTTTGCCTTGTATGATGTCCAAAAAATCGACCTGATCCATCATTTCGCATTGAATACATATGATATCATCCGTTGCTTGTCGAGCCAATCCAACCACTCACTCAGATACGATTGGTTAATAACAAAGTGAAGTGCACGTTTGAAGCAGAAAGTGCACAGTTAGGTTGAAAAGGATGAAAATAGACGCTGTGAAAGTGTCAAAAATATGGTATTTTAATGGTGTAATCGACGAAAAAGGCAAACTTAAATAAGGGCTTCAATGCGTTGGCCTTTTTTGCAATGCAAAGTGGCCCACCCTAGACGCAGGTTATTTAGTTGTGAACAGTTCCTGTCATTCGTCGGATTTCAGAAGGAAAAGATCACTCATAGCAACAACTGATCTTTTCCTTTTTCAATGTATTGAATCTGCTGAAATCAGTCGGCTCCTCTATCGTCTGGAAAGCAAAGCCGGTTTGAGGCAGATGTCATCAGGTGGAATACGTTGGATGCCCAACTGCCCGAGCACGGTAGTGCCGAAGATGCATTCAAAGATTTCGTAAGGCGTCTTGTCGCCGAGGCTTGGCCTGCAGTAGCTGTTAACGTGCGAGGCCAACAAATCCAGGTCGGTCTGCTCGAGGTTGTCGAAACTGGTGCCCTTTGGGCAGACCGCCCGGATGAATTGGTGATCGCGTTCCAGCTCGGCTTTCTGATTGGACATCAGAGGGTCGCAATAGAAGATGAAGGTCCGGTCATGTTGTTCAAGTGCAGAAGGCTGGGAAAACTCGGAGCCATTGTCAGTTAAGCAGAGCGGAAAAAGCTTGCGAAACGATTTGATGCCCAAGATCATTTCCAGCTCGTCAAAACAATTACAGACCGAACGTGCCGTGTTGCGTTCACGCAGTCGGATGAGCAGGAACTGCGCCTGTGGCCAATAGAGCGTTAGCAAGACTTTACGACTGTCAGCGCAACCCACCACAGTGTCCATCTGTACAGCGTTTAATCCGGGATGTTTTTCCAAATAATGCAGATAATCCTCGTAGTTGCGTCCTTGTCGACAGTTTGCTTCAACTTTGTGTTCCCTGCGTTGGCGCGGTAGACGGCGCCGTACTTTACGAGGCATGTCGATGTTTCGAGCGCGTAGCGCTCCGATGTCGACCAGCGTGTAGAGCGTACGCTCTGAGCAAGGAAGCTAGTCGGCATGGTTGACATAAATGTGGTGAAGAGACTGACCGTTGAGTAACAAGGGAGAGACCAGCTCATCGATGAAGCAAATTTCAAGGTCGCTGAGTGTTGTGCCGATGCGCTGATCTCTCAAGCGCTTTTCGGCGATCTTGTTGGCAATGTCCGCTTCATAGCGAAAACGGCTGAGTGTGCAGTTGTTCAGTTTTTTACAAGCATTGCAGCAGAAGGGCGCACCTGCGATAGAAGGGCAAACTTCAGGCAGATAGTTAGAGCAGTTGCTGTTGCATTTTCCACAAAGTGAGCATTTACCGGATCGATAGTGACAGTGATCACAAATTCCGGTGATCCGGCAGGATGTGCGGTGACGGCAGTTATTGGCGCTTCGACCGTAGGCTCCTTTGTACATATGGTTACGGTTGTTGCGGATCTCTCGTGCCACGGTACTGCGACTGCGCCCAATGGACCGAGCGATCTTGTTGAGTGAATCTCCGGCAGTGATTCCCATCTGAATGCGGATGCGGTCCTCAAGGTTCAAATGTGTGTATGTGACCATGGGATTTTCCTCTTGTCTTTCCTCATAGCCCGACAAACACAGGAACTGATTTAAGAGTATCCACATGGAATGAAATTGCAAGCCAAAACGCACGATTGAATTTGCAGAGCAAAGTAGATACCCATGTGTGCACTTCGGATTGCAATTAACCCTCAGATACGATTATCATAGATCCTGATTTACAAGTACGCCATATTTTGGCATATTTGAGACAGCATACTTTACCCCGACAAACCGCGTGCGAAAAAGATGAGGTGGGCTAATGGATATTTATGACTTATACGATGATCACGGAAATATGGTGGGCGAATGCGCCCCGCGAAACACACCGTTGCCGAGAAATCGCAACATCCTGACAGTGCACATCTATATTCAAAATGATGACGGTCTCTACCTGATCCAGAAACGCTCCCTGCGCAAAGACATTTTCCCCGGTCTGTGGGATGTGACCATGGGTGCGGTCAAGCGTGGCGAAAGCTCGATGCAGGGCGCGATCCGTGAGACCGAGGAGGAGCTTGGCCTCAAGTTGGAAGAGGCAGAAATGGAATATCTGGGACGCCGCCTGAACCATCCCGCCTTGTGGGACGTCTGGCTGGCGAGAACCAAGTTTCGTGCTGAGGACTGCCGGCTTCAACCCACCGAGGTGTTGGAGATCCGCATGGTCACAAAGAGCGAGATGCTCAGAGTGTTCAAGGAACAGCGGCACCGTCCGCAGGAATACCTTGATAAATTGAAGGAACTATTGCCCGAGTGAACCTGGATACAGCTCCTACATCCGTGCTTCATGTCGATATGAACAGCTTTTTCGCCTCGGTTGAACTGTTGGATCATCCCGAGCTGACAGACCGCCCGGTCGCTGTGGGCGGAGATAAAAGCCGACGGCGTGGTATTGTGCTGGCAAAAAACGAGCCGGCGAAACAATTTGGAGTCAAGACCGCCGAGACGTTGTGGGCGGCGAGACAAAAATGCCCGGGTCTGGTTGTCCTGCCCCCACATTTTGAAAAGTATCGCCATTATTCCCGCCTTGCACAGGAACTTTATTTTTCCTATACCGACAAAGTCGAGCCGCTTGGGCTGGACGAATGTTGGCTGGACGTCACCGGACAGGACGGCCCACGGACGGCGGAGAGGATCCGTCTCCATGTCAAAAAAAGCTTGGGTCTGACCGTCTCGATCGGCGTTTCCTGGAACAAGATATTTGCCAAATTAGGCAGCGACTATCGCAAGCCGGACGCGGTGACGGTCATCGATCAACAAAACTTCCGTGAGCTTTTATGGCCACTGCCGGTGGCGCGCATGTTCCTGGTGGGACGCACCACCGCCGCGCGCCTGAATGGCGTCGGCATCTACACGATCGGCGAGCTGGCTCGGACCGACGAGTCATTTTTGCGCCAAACGCTGGGGCGGCAGGGCTCTACGCTGTGGAAATACGCGAATGGACTGGACGACAGCCCGGTGACAAGGCCGTCCGAGCGCGACCAGATGAAATCGATCGGCAACAGCACCACGTTGGAAGAGGATGCGGTTACCTTCGAACGGGTGAGGGATGTGTTTGTCGATCTGGCTGTGACACTTGAGCGCAGGATGAAGGCTGAGGGTGTGCGTGGCGCCACCTTGCAAATCACGGTTCGGGATAACCAATTTCGCACCACCACCCGACAAAAACAGCTGCCGACTCCGAGCGATGATTTCAAAATCTTGCTCAGCGAGTCGCTCGAGCTGTTCAAACAACATTACGATCTGTCGGTTCCGATCCGCCTGCTGGGCATCACGATGACTGGCTTGTCTTTTGACGACGAACCGACGCAAATGACGCTGACGGACTGGCTGAATGAACAGCCCGCCGAAGAGGCGGAGCTTGCCCACCGGGACCAGCCACAGACGGTGCGCGCCGATCTGCGCCGCCGCGCCTGGGATGACACCGTCCGGCAGCTTCAGGAGAAACTTGGAACCGAGGCCATCCGTCGCGCCTCATCACTGACCGGCAGGGTCAGCGCGAAATACGCGGCCGGCGAAGGCGCGCCCCCCGAATTCGGGACGCATGACGTCGACCACCGGACCAAAAAGAAAAACGGAGAGTGAAGACTTGGACACGATTTCAATAATACTGATAGCCTTTGCTCTGGCGATGGACGCCTCAGCCGTCTCGCTATGTAACGGGATGCAGATCGAAAAGCTGCAGGTGCGACACATGTTGCGCTTTGGTTCTGTTTTTGGCTTCTTTCAAGGCATGATGACCCTGATCGGTTTCTTGATCGGCACTGGCTTTCGCGACATGATTCAATCGATCGATCACTGACTGGCCTTTGCTATACTGGGCGTGATCGGCGGCAAGATGATTTATGAGTTCACCCGTGGCGGTTCCTGCGCGACCGGCGCGAACAACAACGGTTTGAATTCACATAAAACAATGCTGATCCTCGCTCTGGCGACCAGCATCGACGCGCTGGCCGTCGGCATCTCTTTTTCGGTCATTCACGTTAACCTCTGGCTGGCGGTCTGGATCATCGCCGCCGTCACCTTTCTTTGCTCCTTTTTCAGCGTTTGGATTGGCAGAAAAGCCGGTAGCATGTTGGGCAAATGGGCGGAGCTCGCGGGCGGTATTTTGCTGATCGGCATCGGCGCCAGAATCCTGGTCGAACACCTGATGCGGGGGATCTGAGGCGCGGCAGGTTGCTGAACGTCCGCCCGGCGCCTGTCAAGGGCTGAGAAGGTGGGCGCGAGGCGTTTTTTGACTAAAATTGTCATTTCTCTTAGACCAAACTATAATACATATTGGTTTGTAACAAAGCCGCTTTGAGCCACCGCGAAAATGGCGTAGAATTGTGACTGTGAAAAGATACTCACGGAAGGATAATTATATGGCTAAACCAATTTTAGATATTCAGGATTTACATGTCGAAGTGGGCGGCAAAGAGATTTTACGCGGCCTGACTTTGCATATCGAAGGGGGCGAGATCCACGCGGTCATGGGCCAGAACGGCATGGGCAAGTCCACGCTGGTCGCCGCACTGATGGGCCACCCCAAATACCATGTCACGAGCGGCTCGATCACACTGAACGGCCGCGATGTGCTGGAGATGAGTGTGGATGAGCGCGCGCGGGCGGGCATGTATCTGGGCATGCAGTACCCGGCGGAAGTGGCGGGCGTGACCAACGCCGACTTCCTGCGTACCGCAGTGAACGCGCGGCGGGAGCGTCCCATCGGACTGTTGAAGTTTCGCAAAGAGATGAACGCCGCGGTTGAAAACCTGCAAATGCGTGACAGTCTGCCGGATCGCTATTTGAACGAGGGGTTTTCGGGCGGAGAGAAAAAACGCAATGAGATTTTACAGATGATGATGCTTAGACCGTCGGTCGTCATGCTGGATGAAATTGATTCCGGCCTGGACATCGATGCGCTGCGCATTGTCGCGCAGAATATTTCCGACCTGGCGAAAGAGCGGGGCGAGGAGATGACCACCCTGATGATCACGCACTATCAGCGCCTGCTGGACTATGTGACGCCGGATTATGTGCATGTGATGGCGAACGGACGAATCGTGAAGACCGGAGATTCGGAATTGGCGCTGCGCCTGGAGAAGGAAGGCTATGACTGGTTGTATCACGAGTTGGGTCTCGAAGAAGAAGACCTTGCGCTGTCGGCGCCGGGTCCGTCGGACATACCCGCCGTGGCGGATGATCTGGACGCCTTGTTTGGATGATGGAGGATGGATGAAATCATGCGAAACACAACTACACAGTCCTCTGTCCGGGCGATGGTCACCGGTTTCAGTGAGCCGGCGACCGTTTTATGTGCCGCCGAACCGACAGTGTCTGTCGCGGGAGGGCGGACGGCCGACCGCACCGCCGAATTGAGCGGCGAATTTTTCGAATATGCCGGCATGACGGACGGCGAGCTCGACTCGTTTGAAACCGTGCTGGTTCAACCCGAAACCAAAAGAAAACAAAAAGTATTTTTGAATGACCTGGCGCTGCCGGCGAGAAAGTTGGCTTTCCGCCCGGAGAGCCTGTCGGCGACCGCGGCTGTCCCACTTGTGATTGAGCGCCCGCGCGCCGGCGAAGGTCTCTTGCTGACGGTGGATGTGCCGGCCGGCAAGGAGCTGAAACTATATATATTCGAGCGCGGGCCCGGCTCTGAGATGGCGCCGGCGGCGACACCTCAACCGACATCGGGCACCGGGACGGCGGGCAAGCCTGCGGTGTTCGTGCGGGCGATGGTCGAGCGTGACGCCTCGCTGGAGATCGTCTACCTTCATCCATTTCACGATGGGCCAAAGGCTCAAGATTACTTAAAGAGAGATCAGTTTATGACCTGCCTTTACCATGTAAAGGTCGCGCAAAACGCCAATTTCCGCTGGACCGGCGTCAACTTTGGCGACAGCTTACTGGAGAAGGGCCTGATCGAATTGAAGGGCCGGGGGGCGTCCGCCGATGTCGCCGGCGCGGCGTACATACCGGCGCACAGCCTCCAGGAATATCAAAACCTCGTGGTCTGCGAAGGCGTGTCGACGCGGGCCAAGATGCTGAATCATGGCGTTGTCGAGGATTTTGGCGAAGGTTCGTTCGCCAGCATTGCCGATATTAAAAAAGGGGCGTCCGGAGCCGCGGCGCGCGAAGACAATCGCTTTATCACCTTGGGTGACGCAGCGAAGGCGAACGCCGATCCCACGCTGCTCATCGATGAGGCGGACGTGCAGGCGAGCCACGCGGCCACGGTTGGCCAGATGGACGAGGAGACCATGTACTATCTGCGCAGCAGAGGTCTGACCGCCGAACAGGCGAAACGTCTGGTGACCATCGGTTTTCTCAACCCACTGCTCGACCGAATCGATCTGCCGGAATTACGCGAGGAGATCCGCGCTTTTTTGACCGAAAAAGTGAACCAAACAGAAAGGCGGACGAATGATGAGACCTAAAAGAAATCCGGGCTGCTGCCTGGCTCGTTCCGAGAGCATCCGTAATGAGTTTCCGATGCTTTCCGTCCAAGAAAATGGCCGGCCGCTGGTCTATTTCAACAACGCCTCGACCTCTTTGAAGCCCCGGTGCGTGCTCGACGCGATGACCGAGTACTATTCGTCGTATGGCGTCAATATTGCGCGCGGTGTGGACTCGATTGGCTATCGGGCGACCCACACATTTGAGGCGACCCGCATGAAAGTCGCGACCTTTATCGGCGCCTCCCGACCGGAGAGCGTTGTGTTCACCAGAGGCACCACCGCCTCGTTGAACCTGGTGGCGAGCAGCTTTGGCGAGATGATCGTCAACGAGGGCGACGAGATCGTCGTGTCCGGAGCCGAACATCACGCGAACTATATTCCCTGGCAGCAGCTGGCGAAGCGCAAAGGCGCGCAGCTGGTGTTGGCGCCACTGAATGAGGACGGCGCTGTGACCGAGGAAGGGCTGCGCGGGGTGCTGAGCGAGCGGACTAAGATCGTCGCCATGTTTCATATCAGCAATGTGATGGGCGCGATCCATGATCTGAAACCGCTGATCAGCGCGGCCCATGAGGTCGGCGCCTATTTCGTCGCCGACGGCGCGCAGGGCATCGTCCATGAGCCGATCGACGTGAGCGATCTGGATGTCGACTTTTACGCGTTCAGCGGGCATAAATTATATGGACCCACCGGCGTGGGTGTGCTGTACGGCAAACTGGAGCTGCTGAAACAAATGCCGCCGATCGAATTTGGCGGCGAGATGATCGACAGGGTTGACGTCTACGACACGACCTTCGCGGATCCGCCTCATTGCTTTGAGGCCGGCACCATGCCGGTCGCCGAGGTGATCGGCCTTGGCCGCGCGATCGACTATGTGAATAAAATTGGCTACTGCCCGATGCAAAGAAGGGTGCGGTACCTGACGCAGATGGCGATCGATGCCCTGCTCGAAATACCCAATGTGGTCGTTTACAATCCGCGCAATGCCGAAAGCGGTGTGATCGCCTACAACGTCAAAGGCATTCATCCCCACGACGCGGCGGGCATCTATGACCGCGAGGGCATCTCCCTGCGTGCCGGACAACACTGTTCGCAGCCGACGATGCGCAGTCTGAAGCAAATCGCGACCTTGCGCGCCAGCCTGGCGTTTTACAACGCCGAGGAAGAAGTGCGACATTTTATCGAAGCGACAAAGAAAGCGGGTGATTTCCTTGACGTCCTCTTCTAATGAGAATCTGTTGCGCCGGATCATCATGGATCATTACCAAAACCCTCGCAACAAAGGCTTGAGGGACGAACCTGAGTTTGTCACCGTCCACTTGAAGAACCCCAGTTGCGGCGATGATCTGACCGTGCAGATTAAATCCGACGGCGAGCGGATCGCGGAGATCCGCCAGGAGGGAACCGGCTGTTCGATCTGTTGCGCCAGCGCTTCGATGATGTCCGAACTGCTGGAGACCAAGACCATCTCCGAGGCGCAAAATCTGATCAATGAGTTTCGCCTGATGGTGGCCTCCGAGCCGTTTGATGAAGAAGAATTGGGCGACGCGATCGCCTTGCAGGGTGTTTCCCATCTGCCGCAGCGTGTCAAATGCGCCACGCTCGGCTGGAACGCCTGCGAGATCGCACTCGAGAAAATCCTTGAGGATAAACATGAATAATATACACAACGAAAAAGTACAGGCGCAAGACATCGTCCGCAGCGCTTTTGAACATGAGATCTATGACGGAGACATTTCGGTGCTGCGTTTGAGCAAGGGACTGGACGAGGACAAAGTCCGTGAGATCTCCCGACTCAAAAACGAGCCGGACTGGATGCTCGAACGACGGCTGCGGGGCTATCAGATTTTTCGCGACCTGCCGCTGCCGGACTTTGGCCCGGATTTAGATGGCCTTGATCTGGACGAGATGACCTATTACAACCGGGCGACCAGCCGGGCGGAGTCGTCGTGGGACGAGGTCCCCGAACAGATCGTGAGCACCTTTGAGCGGTTGGGCATCCAGCAGGCCGAGCAAAACTATCTTTCGGGTGTCTCCACGCAATACGAGTCCGAAGTCGTCTACCACAACACGCAAAAAGAGCTTCAGGACCTCGGCATTATTTTCACCGACACCGATACCGGGCTCAAGCTGTATCCGGAGATATTTAAAAAATACTTCGGCACGCTGGTGCCGGCGGGTGACAATAAATTCTCGGCGCTGAACGCCGCTGTCTGGTCCGGCGGGTCGTTCATCTATGTGCCCAAAGGCGTCAAGTGCCCCCAGCCGGTCCAGTCTTACTTTCGGATCAACTCCGAGCAGCTGGGTCAGTTTGAGCGCACCCTGATCATCGTCGATGACGATGCCGACCTGCATTACCTTGAAGGTTGCACGGCGCCGCAGTATACGACGGATTCGCTGCACGCCGCAGTGGTGGAGATCTTCGTCGGCAAGAACGCAAAATGCCGCTATTCGACGATTCAAAACTGGTCCAACAATGTCTATAACCTGGTCACCAAGCGCTCGACCTGCGACGCCGGCGGCTCCATGGAGTGGGTCGACGGCAATATCGGATCGGGTGTGACCATGCTCTATCCCGCCTGCTATTTGCGAGGCGAGGGAGCCAGCGGAAGTATGATCTCGGTCTCGGTCGCCGACGCGGGTCAGCGTCAGGATATCGGGGCGCGCATGATTCATCAGGCGCCAAACACCTACTCGACCATCATCTCCAAATCGTTGGCGCGCAACGGCGGTGACGCGATTTACCGCGGCACGGTGGACCATGGTCCGAAGGCGATCGGCGCGCGCAGCTCGGTCCAGTGTGACACCTTGATCCTCGACGAAAAATCGGAATCCGACACGATCCCAACCTATCGGCTGCGTCAGGGCGGATCGGAGATCGAACATGAGGGCACGGTTTCCAAAGTCAGTGAGGAGCAGTTGTTTTATTTGATGAGCCGCGGTTTGACCGAGGCGGAGGCGACCGAGATGATCGTGATGGGCTTTGTCGAGCCGTTCACCAGGGAGCTGCCGATGGAGTACGCGGTGGAGCTGAACCAATTGCTGAAATTGGATATGAGTGAAAGCGTCGGCTGATTTTGCCGTTTGCCGGAGCCAACGCGTCAATTGATCAATAAAAATCCGGTCGTTCTGTGGATGAACGGCCGGATTGTTTTTGTTGGCGCTGTGAGTTTGCTGATTGAGCGCAACAGGGGATCGGTCTTTGCCGGCGCGGCGAGAGCCGCGCCCGGACGAACACCACTCTTATATTATAAAAACAGGCCGGTCTGCGGCGGTGTCTGTGATGATCCTTGGGGTGGCGTCTGTGGCGGTGTCCGATAGAGCGGGTTGGGGGTGCCGGTCAACGGCGCGCTGACGCTCGCTGTGTTGTCTTGCGGCATGCTCTCCACCGGATGGCTTGGCGTCGTCCTTCGACTCGGCGCGACGCCCGGATTTGGCGCCGCCGCCGGCTGCGGGCTTGCCGCGTTTGCGGTCATCGTCGATTCCTTCAACACCAGCCCCAAGGTGGCGAGATTTTGCAGCTCGGACGGCACGATGATCTTGGTCGCCTGACCTTGCGCCACTTTTTCCAACGCTCTCAGGCTTTCCAAGGAAATCACCTTGTCGTCGATGCCGGCCTCTTTGATCATCTGTAGGCCTCTGGCGGTCGCCTCCTGCACCGTCAAGATCGCCTGAGCCTGACCCTCCGCCTCGCGAATCGAGGTTTCCTTCTTCGCGTCGGCCCTGAGGATCGCTGCTTCCTTCTCACCCTCGGCTACTCGGATCGCCGCCTCTTTTTTACCTTCCGAGCGCAAGATGTTTTCACGCTTCTCACGTTCGGCTTTCATCTGACGTTCCATCGCCGCCTGAATGTCGGCAGGGGGCAGAATATTCTTGAGTTCGACCCGGTTGACGCGGATGCCCCAGGGATCGGTGGCGACATCCAGGATCTCGCGCATCTTGGTGTTGATCAGGTCGCGGGAGGTCAATGTCTCGTCGAGTTCCAGATCGCCGATGATGTTGCGCAAGGTGGTCGCGGTGAGATTCTCAATCGCCTGAGCCGGTCGCTCGATTCCGTAGACAAAAAGCTTAGGGTCGGTGATTTGATAAAACAAGACAGTGTCGATCTGCATGGTAACGTTGTCCTTTGTGATCACGGCCTGAGGCGCGAAGTCAAAGACCTTTTCCTTCAAAGAAACGACCTTCGCGACCCGATCGACAAACGGGACTTTGACGTGCAGCCCGGTGTCCCAGGTTGTCTTGTATGTGCCGAGGCGCTCGACGACAAAATTGTGAGCCTGCGGCACCACGCGGATGTTGCGAATCAACAGTCCTAAAACGATGAATAGGGCGATGACCAGGCCGATGACACCACCGGCCGAGATGATGCCGCTGAGGCTGACACCCGAGGCCGCGGTTATTCTTTGCAAAAGCTGAATTCCTGTATCCATAAGATTTCCTTTCTTGATTTAACTAAATGATTCCATTGTCATTGCGCTGTCGCTTCTGTGGTCGTGGGCTGATCCGGGAGCGGTTCGATGATCGCTCTGGTCCCCTGAATAGCGAGGACCCGGACCAGCGTCCCTTTGGGCAGGTCGACGTTGTCCTCCGTGGCGGCTCGCCATGATTGGCCATTCACCATTACCCTGCCGGCTCCGGAGATGTGATCGATCGACTCCTCCAATATGCCTTCGGCGCCAATCAGGCGATCCAGGTTGGTCGGCGTCTTGTGCCGCTGCATGAGCACCCGATCCCTGTTCTTCCAACCGATGAGGAAAAACAATGCGGATGTCAGGATGAACACGATGGTTTGGACAAAAGGGGAGGCGCCCAAGGCCGCGCTTAAAGCTGCCAACAGGGCGCCGGCGACAAACCAGATGCTGATCAGTATTGTCGTCACCATTTCGATTAGCAATAAAACACCGGCGATGATTAGCCAGAACAGCCATGCGCTGATTCCCAAAATCATTGAGACCTCCAATCGGTTTTTTAAAATCTTGTTGTTAACTTAAAAATAAAATTTAGAAGCTATGCTTATTTATATTATAGTGGAACATGCGTGGCAACACATTCCGTGACCGCCCGAATTTCTGATATAATTACCAAAGGTCTCATATCAATCGATTATCAATCGATTATCAATTGTTCCGCGCGGACAAATGTCGACGCGGAGACAGGCTGGGTGAAGCCGGAGAGGGTAATTATGAAAGATCCTGCATGCGCATATTGTGGAAATGACGAAGCCTTGGCAGCCTTTGGTTATCCGGTTTGCGAACTGGACAACGCACTGGTTTATGTCTTTAAGGAACAAAGCAACAAAGGGCGCTGCATCGTGGCGTCAAAGAGTCACGTCAGCGAATTCATCGACATGAGTGATGAGGAGCGAGACGGCTTTTTCAAAGACATGGGACGCGTCGCGAAAGCGTTGCGCAAGTTATACAAGCCGAAGAAAATCAACTATGCCGCGTTTGGCGACACCGGCCTGCATACCCACTTTCATCTTGTTCCAAAACATGAGGGAACGGAGGAGTTTGGCGGCATGTTCGCGATGAACAGCGGCAAAGTCATGCTCTCTGATGAGGAATGTGAGATGATGGCGGAGGAAATCCGTCAAAACCTGTAAATCATGAGCCACTTGAGCGGTGGCTTGTTGTCGCTTGAAGTTTGTTATCCGTGGTCACCGTCGGGCGGGCTAAGCGTCCGCCTCAAGGTCGCCGCAGATATCAGCGCGGGACGGTGTGAACGCATCCGCCAGTGGATCTGAGACGCATCGCCGGGAAATCGTGAAGCCTACGAGATCCGGCCAACATCGTCGGCGCTTGCCGGGTCAAACTCAAGTGGAATATTCATGTCAATCTATGCTCAAAGTGAGGAGACAAATCTGGATGTCAGCATCAAACAATTCGACAGATCTGAAAGAACGTCAAAGCAACAATCCGAAATCGGAGCGGGCGGAGTCTTCCGCGGCGGACGGTCAACGCAGGACGGGCGGCCAAAGGCAGCCACGTCAGAAAAACTTGGAGTCGCGGGACCGCGCTGGCAACCGGTCGGGCGGCCGCAAGTCGCCTTCCGGCGGCAACCGGGGCAAAAATCAGCGTTCGGGACCCCCACGCGGTGGATTTCGTGATCCGGTGAAAAAAGACGACGCCGCGAATGAGCAGTCGTCCGCCCGAGGCGACGAGCGCTCGACCGGGCAGCGTGCCGAAAGAGGCGATAGGAATCAGCGTGGCGCGAATCAGACCGCGAATGCCGGTCAGCGTCGAGATCAGAATCAGGCCCGGCGCAAGGACACGGGCAGATCCTCCGCGAAAGCCAATCAAGCGGAGAAGAGCCAACAGTCGACCTCGGCGAGCTCCCCACAAAAACAACAGCGCGGTGATCGCAAGCTTGAGCGCGGCGCCGGCGCGCGGCGAGATGGCAAACAGCCCCGTGACGGCGGTCAGCCCACGGCGAAAAAACAAGATCAGGCCAAAGGCGCGTCCCAAGCCAAACACAGACCGAAATATAAAACCGCTCGCAAAGTGATCTCCAAGCCAATCGTTGAAGAGACCCTTGAGGATTTGCAACTCAAGAACATGCGTCTGGAAAAGGAGATTATGCTTGAAATCGCGGAAGTGCGAACCATCAAACTTGACTGACCGGACTGATGGGCGACTGCCGATCTACGCAACCCTGCGCGACGCGCACGATACTGAACAATATAGTTTTCACATGCCCGGACACAGCGCAGGACATGGATTTTCGGCTGAGTTTCAAGAATGGCTACCGCGGCTGGACACAACGGAACTGCCAACCACCGGTGACTTAAACGAACCGGACGGCGCGGTGGCGGACAGTCAAAGAATGGCCGCCGCCTATTTTGGCGCAGCGGAAACGATTTTTTTGACCGGAGGCGCGACCTCAGGCATTCAGGCCATGCTGTTGGGTGTGGTTGGGATGGGCGGCAAAGTGCTGATCGACCCGATGTCGCACCGCGCGGTGTTGAACGCGGCCGCGCTGTGGCAAATCGAGACCGTGATGATCGCGCCCACTTTGCAGAGCGACCCGGAATTTTCGCCTGCCGCCAATCATTTTTCTTCTGCCTATCCTTCTTCTGGCGATCCTTCTTCTCTTATTGATCATTTTGATCATTCGCTCAGCACTAATTTCTCCTACGAAACTGATGACCGTTCCGGCGGCGCCGGCCCGGCTTGTCCTGACTGGTATGATCCGTTGCCTCATGTCACCGCCTGTGACTTGAACGATTCGTTGAATCGCCATCAAGACGCCTCGGCCGTGCTGATCACCTCCCCGGACTATTATGGCAACACCGCCGACCTGGCCGCCTTGAACAAAGTCTGCCTGGACCACAATGTCCCGTTGCTGGTGGACGAGGCGCACGGTGCGCATTTCGCTTGTGATCCCTCGATTTTCCCGCGGACCGCCTTGGCCGCCGGTTGCGCGTCCTGTGTTCAAAGCACGCACAAAACCCTCGCCGCGCTGACGCCCACAGCTTTGCTTCATGTCGGGCAAAAGGCGCCGTTTGAAGCGCGGACCTTGATGGCGGCGTTGCGCCTGATTCGCACCAGCAGCCCGCCGTTGGCGATGGCCGCCTCGATCGAATACGCAGTCGATGACTTGAGGTCACGCGGGGCCACTCTTTTTCAGGCCATTCACACCGAACTCAAACTGCTGTCCGGCCGTCTGCGCCACCCTTATCGGATATCACCGGTGACGTCCGCATCGACCCGGGCGCGGAGGGATCCAACCCGGTTGGTGATCGACACTTCGGAAGTGGCGCCGGCGATGGCTGTCGCCGAGGAACTGGTGAAGAGAGGGATCGTGATTGAATTTGCCGACTTGATGCGTTTGATTTTGGTTCCGGGCATCGGGCTGCCCATTTCTTCGTGGCCGGCTCTCGCCTCGGAGTTGAACCGGATTGGCGATGAATGGAGGACGAAGAGCCCGGACATGGGGCCCACGCGACGTTTGGACTCACTGCTGACCGCCGCCTATCGGCGGGATGATCGGGCGCCAAATCCGGCGTTGACTGCGGCTCGCTTTCGCCACGCTCCAAAAGGCGAGAATCTCGAGGTCGTCGAGATTCCTTTGGAGGAGGCGGACGGACGGACACTCGTTGAGTCGATCACCCCGTACCCACCCGGCATACCCCTTGTTTGGCCGGGAGAGAGGCTGAACGCCGGACTGATCTCACTTTTGCGCGAACTCTGGTCCAACGGCATCCGCTGCCAGGGACTGGAGAGCCGCTCGGGTCAATTATTCGCACATGTCCTTCGCGAAGATCACGTTTTCTATCCGCCGCTAAATCATGTATAATAAAAGCACTTCGTTGGAAAGGTCGTCCTTATGGCTCGCAAGGGTAAATTAATCACATTTGAAGGCATTGACGGCAGTGGTAAATCCACCCAAATCAGGCTGTTGACACAGGCGTTGAAACGTGACGAGATACCCTTCCTGCTGGCCAGAGAGCCGGGCGGCACACCGGTGGGCGAGTCGATCCGGGAGATCCTGTTGAACTCTGCGCACCGCGAGATGGACGCTGTCACCGAATTGTTTTTATTTGAGGCGGCGCGGGCGCAGTTGATCCGCGACCTGATCAGGCCGGCGCTGGACGCCGGGAAGCTGGTGCTGCTGGACCGGTTTACCGATTCCACCGTAGCCTATCAAGGCTACGGCCGCGGACTGGGAGTGGATCGGGTGACGGCGCTCAACGATGCCGCGACGTCCGGCTTGATTCCGGATCGAACATTTTTGCTCGACCTGCCGGCGGAAGAGGGAATCGACAGAATGAGGCGCAGCCGCCCCGGGAAATCAGACCGGCTGGATACGGAAGGTTTGGATTTCACAAGACGGGTGCGCGAGGGATATTTGGAAGTGGCGAGGCAATCCGCGGAGCGCGTCACGGTGATTGACGCACTGAGACCGATCGAGGCGATCGAGTCCGACATATACGGTAAGATAAGGGAGGATCTTGTACTATGAAACTGGTTTACAGCATTGTCCATGATGAGGACACGCCGCGCCTGATGGCGGAATTGAACAAGGCCGGCTATCGCGTGACCAAGCTAAACTCGTCCGGCGGCTTTCTGCGCAGCGGAAACACGACGTTGATGATCGGTGTCGAAGATGAGAACCTGGAGGATGTGCTGGGTATCATCCGTAAGTTTTCAAGTTCGCGGAAGGCGGCAATCAACACCAATATCACTCCTTCGGCCATTGGCGGAGCGTACATTCCGTACCCTGTCGAGGTGACCATTGGTGGCGCCACGGTGTTCGTTTTGAACGTGGAACGTTTTGAGAAAATGTAATCATGCAATTTGAGAATGTTGTTGGTCAGCAGACTGCCAAGGAGAGACTCCACAGTCTGCTGATTTTATTCAATACACAATTCATCATTCTTTCCGGACCGAGCGGGATCGGCAAGAAAACGATGGCACGCGAACTGGTTCGACTGATGCTGTGCCCGCGGGCCGCGGCCCACGAGGCGGCCACGGCCGACGACTGCCCCGCCTGTCGCTATTTGGAAGCAGGTTCGCACCCTGATTTCATATCCTTGTTTCCCGATCAACCGGGCAAGGTGATTCCGGTCGAGCGGGTGCGCCGGGAGATCGTGGATGACACGGTGACCAGACCCCAGCTGGGTGAGCGCAAGGTATATCTGATCGACGGCGACGGGCTGAATGAACAAGGCCAGAACGCCATGTTGAAGACGTTTGAGGAACCGCCTCCCTATTGTTTTTTTGTGCTGCTGTCCGCCGAACCGCGCCGCCTGCTTGACACCATTCGCTCGCGTGCGGCGCTTGTGCCGCTGTCGCGAAGCACGCCGGATGAGATCCGTCAGATATTGAAGCTGCACCTGATCGCCGAAAACGAGGCGACGGACTACATCATCCGCTACGCGGATGGCGTGCCCGGCGTCGCGCTGGACCTCTGCCGCGATGAGTGGTACGTCGAGGCGAAATCATCTATGATAAAAATCATTGACTTGTTGACGCTGCCCGGCAGATCGCAATTGTTGGTGGACGGATTTTCGATTTTTGAGGAAAACAAGGATCGGATCAACGATTTTCTCGATCTGTTGGAGACATGGTTTCGCGACCTGTTTGTCTGGTCACGGACCCACTGTATCGAGCAGTTGATTCATCGGGACCAGGTTGACCGGATCGCCGAGTTATCCGAGCGAAGTCAGTGGACCGCGCAGACCGATGTGCGCATCTTTCGTTTGATCGGCGAGGTGCGTCAGGCGCTGGCCGCGAACGGCAACTTTGAGATGGGTGTGAATTATTTGTTATTGCAACTGCGTAAGGAGCTAAATTGATGTATAAAGTGACTGGCGTCCGATTCCACGGAGTCGGCAAGGCCTATGATTTCGAGACCGCGGACCTTCCCGTCCGCAAAGGTGACGCCGTGATCGTCGAAACCGTTCAGGGGCTGGAGCTGGGATTCGCGGCGGATGAGGGCAAGACGCTCGCGGAAGATCAAATTCGCGGCACGTTGAAACCGCTCATTCGAATCGCGACCGACGCGGATCTGGAGCGTTATAAGCAAAACCTGTTGTTGGAAAAAGAGGCGTTTAAGATCTGCGCCGAAAAAATTCTGGAACATGAGTTGGAGATGAATCTTGTCAGCGTTGAGTATACGTTTGACGGCAAGAAAATTGTCTTTTATTTTACCGCGGATGGCCGCGTCGACTTTCGTGAATTGGTTAAAGATCTGGCGCGGATTTTCCGCATGCGCATCGAACTGCGGCAGATCGGTGTCCGCGACGAGGCCAGGATGATCGGCGGAGTGGGGATCTGTGGCAGAGAGTTTTGTTGTTCCTCATTTTTGACTGACTTTATTCCCGTGTCGATCCGCATGGCGAAAGAGCAGGGACTGTCGATGAATCCGGCCAAGATCAGTGGGTGTTGCGGCCGTTTGATGTGCTGCCTGAAGTATGAGCAGGACGCTTATAAAAAGGCCCGCAAAGGGATGCCAAAGATGGGCGCTTCCATTGACACCCCGGCCGGCAGGGCCAAAGTGATCGGCATGGACGTGCTGCGCGAGAAGCTGACGGTGCTCCCCGAGGATTCCCGGGGGAGCGAGCCACTGGTTTTCACAAAGGCGGAGTTGGGTCTGGGTCCGGCCGAACCGGAGACCTGCGCTGAATGTCTCGAGCGGGCGGGTGACTTTGGTGTGCTCGATTATGAGGACAATACCCGGGTGGACGTGGAAGAGCGCGTGGCCGAGGGTGAGCGCGAACAAACGGATTTGGAATCCGTGACGGACCGTCAACCGGATTTCGCGCGCCAACAGCCGCGTGAGGACGTGCGGCGTGAGACGCGCGGGGGCCAGCGCAAGCCACGCAAACTTGGCAAGCCGGCGAAGCCGGGGTTTGTGCCCCATCCGGTTAAACGTGGAAAAAAGGAGCGGTCGAACGTGCGACAGGACCGGGATGCCCGAGGAGGCGACTCGAGGCGACAATCCGGCGCGCGGTCGGGTTCGTCCTCACGCGGCAATCGACCCAACAAGGCCGCGAACAAGAGCGGACTGAAAAGTCAGCGACGAAGAGAGACGCGCGAGGACTATGTGGATTGATTAAAATTCGCATGTGAGATTTGTTCCGCGCATATCACTAAATATCGCTAACTGCCGATTAACTGCCTGTTTGCACAAAAACCTGTAATTCTGTCTGTGAAATATGTCTATATTATTAGCGGAATTCACCAATCTCATTTATTTCAATTATTAAAGTTAATGGATCGTGACATAGGCCTATATTTTATTGTAGAATTAATTTGATTATACGACTTGTTCAAACTGGTATCACGACTCGTAAGAAACGTAAGGTTAGAAAGGGCAAATTATGTCTGAGACGCAATCATGCATCGACTTTACAAAGTTGAGAGAATTCATCCCAACCACCGACCGCACTGAATCTTCATTGATCACCATTCTTCACATGATACAGGACACATATGGTTACATACCCAAGGAGGCGCAGTACATTGTCGCGGATGAGCTGAACATTCCGACCTCGCAAGTCTTTGGCGTGGTGACCTTCTATTCCTACTTCACGGATCATCCGAAGGGCAAGTATCAGATCAGTGTCTGTCTGGGCACAGCTTGCTACGTCAAGGGCGCACAGGGTGTGCTGGAGGCGCTGGAGGCCGAACTGGGTATCGAATCTGGCCAGACAACTGACGATATGCTCTTTTCCATCGCGCAGACACGTTGCCTCGGTGATTGCTCGAACGCACCTGTCATCATGGTCAATGATGAACTGTTGCTGAGAGTCACAGCGGATGAAGTACCGGCCATCATTGAAAAATATAGGGAGATTGAGAAGAATGCTAACGTATGATTCACTTCGCCAGTTAAAAGATACATCCTATCTTGAGTTGAAATCGAAATTGGCACAGCGTCCGGATGTCGGCATGGCCGAGGACGGCTCTTTTAAATTGACCGACCCATATTACGCGAAACAGACTCGGGTCGCTTTGCGCAATTGTGAGATCATCGACCCGCTGAACATCGAAGAGGCGATCGCCACCGGCGCGTATATCGCTCTGGCGGATCTGCTGGAGAAGAACGTTCCCGGCGAGCAAATTGTCGATGACATCACGCGTTCGGGTCTGCGTGGCCGCGGCGGCGCGGGCTTTTCGACCGGCCGCAAATGGGCCGAGGCGCTGAAACATGATGACGATCAGAAATATATCATCTGCAACGCCGACGAGGGCGATCCCGGCGCGTTCATGGATCGCAGCATTTTGGAATATGACCCGCATTGCATTCTCGAAGGCATGGCGATCGCCGGTTTGGCGATCGGTGCCAGCAAAGGCTTTATCTATGTGCGTGCCGAGTATCCCGTCGCGGTCAAGAACCTGAACGTGGCGATCAAGCAGGCTACGGAGCGCAACCTGTTGGGCGACAACATCCTGGGAACGGATTTTTCTTTCAGCATCGAGCTGAGGCTGGGAGCCGGAGCGTTTGTCTGCGGTGAGGCCACGGCGCTGATTGAGTCGATCGAGGGAAAACGCGGTATGCCGCGCTATAAGAAATACCGTACAGCTCACAAGGGACTGTTCCAGAAACCGACAGTGCTCAACAACGTCGAGACGCTGGCCAATGTGCATATGATCATGCTGAACGGTGTGGACTGGTTCCGCAGCATCGGCACGGAGAAATCGACGGGCACGAAGGTGTTCTCGGTGGTTGGCAAGGTCGAACAGGCCGGTCTTGTGGAGGTGCCGATGGGCACTCCGCTGGATGAGATCATTTATGACATCTCAGGTGGACTGAAAGACAATAAAGCGCTTAAATCCGTGCAGACCGGTGGCCCGTCCGGCGGTTGCATTCCGGCCAATCTGGTGTCGGAGACTCATGTCGACTTTGAGTCACTCGAGGCGATCGGATCGATCATGGGCTCAGGCGGCATGGTGGTCATGGATGAGGATGACTGCATGGTGGACATCGCCCGCTTCTTTATGGAATTTACCGTGGAGGAGTCTTGCGGCAAGTGCACTCCCTGCCGAATTGGCAACAAGCGTGTGTTGGAGATGTTGGAACGCTTCGTCACCGGCAAGGGCGAGCTCAAGGATATGAAATATTTGAAAGAGCTGTGCGAAGTCATTCGCGACACCTCTTTGTGCGGACTGGGTCAGGCCGCCTGCAATCCCGTGCTTTCCACGATGCATTATTTTGAGGATGAGTACTTGGCGCACGTCGTCGACCATCGCTGCCCGGCCGGTGTCTGTAAAGAACTGACGGCTTATGAAATTAGAGATAACTGTATCGGTTGCGGTTTGTGCAAAATCAACTGCCCGGTGCAATGTATCACCGGTGAGCGGAAAGAAATGCACTCCATCAACCAGGATGAGTGCATCCGTTGCGGAGTATGTCATGAGAAATGCCCGGTTGGCGCTGTGGCTTTAGTCTAAGAAAGGATTCGATTCATGATTACATTTTATATCAACGATCGTGAAGTCACGGTACCCGAAGGCACGACGATCTTGGAGGCCGCCCGAGAGATCAATGTCTATATACCGACACTTTGCCACATGGATCTGCCTGCGATGAAGATCAGCAATCACAACGCTTCCTGCCGAGTTTGTATGGTCGAACAAGAAGGTAAAGACAAGATGTTGACCGCTTGTTCGGTCGTGGCCTGGGACGGTCTGCGCGTTCGCACCGACACCCCGAAAGTCGTCAAGACCCGTAAGATGATGATCGAGCTGCTGCTGTCCGATCACCCCACCGATTGTCTGATCTGTTTCAAAAACGGCAACTGCGAACTGCAGACACTGGCGGCGGACAACCACATTCGTGAGATCCCCTATCCGGGCGCGCACAATGTTTGCGAGATCGACAACAGCTCGCTGTCCATCGTTCGCGACATGAACAAATGCGTGCTTTGCAAACGCTGCGAAATGGTCTGCAACGATGTCCAGACGGTCGGCGCCCTGACGACAAAGGGGCGTGGATTTGAGACCGTGGTCAGCACCTTATTTGACCTTCCCATGATGGAGACCACCTGTACTTTCTGTGGTCAGTGTGTCGCAGTCTGCCCGACCGGCGCGCTGCGCACGGTAAACAACAACGCGAAGATTTGGGACGTGCTGGCGGACAAGAGCAAGACCGTCGTCGTTCAGACTGCGCCGGCTGTGCGCGTCGCGCTGGGTGAAGCGTTTGGCATGGATCCGGGCACCGACGTGACCGGTAAGATGGTCACCGCGCTCCGCTCACTGGGCTTTGACTATGTGTATGACACCAACTTCGCCGCGGACGTGACGATTGTCGAAGAGGCGTCGGAGTTTGTCCACCGTTTCAAAGAGGGTGGCGTGCTGCCGATTCTGACCAGTTGCTGCCCAAGCTGGATTAAATTTATCGAGCATAACTTCGGCGACATGTTGGACATTCCTTCCAGCTGCAAGTCTCCGCACGAAATGTTTGGCTCGCTGGCGAAGACCTATTTGGCGCAAAAACTGAACCTGGATCCCGACGACATCGTTGTGGTTTCCGTCATGCCCTGCCTGGCGAAGAAGTTTGAGTCTGCGCGTCCTGAACTGATGCACGAGGGACGAAGTGATGTGGACATTGTCATCACGACGCGTGAGTTGAGCTATCTGATCAAAGAGACATCTGTTGATTTCACTTCGCTCGAAGAATCTGACTTTGATGACTTCATGGGCGAGTCCACCGGCGCCGGCGATATCTTCGGCAGCTCCGGCGGCGTTCTCGAGGCCACCTTGCGCACAGCTTATGAGCTGTTGACCGGGGACACTTTGGAAAAAGTGGATTTCAAGGCCTTGCGCGGCCTTTCCGGAATCAAAGAGGCGGTAGTCGATATCAACGGCACCGAAGTTCGTGTGGCCTCGGCCAGCGGTCTGGGCAACGCGCGCAAATTGTTGGATACCGTCCGCGCGGGTGAGAAGCAATATCACGCGATCGAGATCATGGCCTGCCCGGGTGGCTGCATCGATGGTGGCGGTCAGCCGTTTATCCACGGTGATACCGAAATACTCGAGAAACGCATGAATACGATTTATGAGATTGACAAAAACAAACCGGTTCGACAATCTCACAAAAACCCGAGCGTGCAGAAACTATATGATGATTTCCTGGGTGAGCCTTATGGCGAGAAAGCGAAACAGCTTCTGCATACAGAGTTTACCTTCCGCGATAAGGCGTAATATCTTGCGACTGAGTGGCTGAAGTGATAAAATAATCGCATATATAAGGAGGTAATCGTAATGGCTTATGTAATTTCTGAATCTTGTATTTCTTGTGGCGCTTGTGAGAGCGAATGCCCGACCAACGCTATATCCGCCGGTGATTCTCAGTATGAGATCGACGCGAACACCTGCATTGACTGCGGCGCTTGTGAAGCGGTATGCCCGGTTGGAGCGATTTCCGCTGGATAATGCCGGCAGGGGAACGACACACAAGTCGCGAGCCTTTTTGATCGACGGATTTCCGCTGATTATAAACGGCGAGGCTTGAATGAATCAAAGGGGTGCTGCGGCACCCCTTTTTCATGTACGACGGGCATGCCGCGATCGGTCGCCATGGCCGGACGATCTTTGGCACGGACGATAGAGTGTGGAATGTTGGGCCAGCGAGCGATTTTTGACAAATGAGCGGTTTTTGACAAATGAGAGACTTTTTATGACCGACCGGGATAGAGACAAGCGAGTGGTCCGGATGTTTGATGATGAAACCTTGGAGGATCTTCAACGAAAGGGACTGCGTCTGCTACAGAAGAAAGATGGTTTTCGTTTTGGCGAAGACGCGGTTTTGCTCGCGCATTTCGCGGCCCGGCGCTGGAACGAAGTGACCCACTCGTCATCTCGTTTTGTCGAGTTGGGCAGCCACAGCGGAATTGTCTCGATCCTGCTGACGGCTTTGATTGAAGACAGCGAAGGATTCGGCATCGAACTGATTCAGCGACAAGTTGAACTGATGCGCCGCAATATTTCGCTCAATCGCCTGAACGGTCGACTTGCGGCCATTCAAGGGGATATCCGAGCGCTGTCAAATGACGTCGGCCAACTGCCGACGAAGATTGGCGCCGGCACGCTTGACTTTGTGGTCTGCAATCCACCCTATGGTGTTCCGGGACGGGGCGTGTCCCGCAACATAGAAACTGAGTTTGACTTCGAGAACCAAGTCGCGCGTGAAGAGGTCGTCTGCGATTTTGATGATATCTGCCGTTTGGCCGCGAAACTGCTGCGTGCCAAAGGGAAGTTTTATTTTTGCCATCGGCCCGAGCGTTTTCCTGAACTGATTCAGTCGCTGCTGCGCTTTCAACTGATGCCGGTTGAACTGATGCTGATCGCCCCGCGACAGATTGAGTCACCAACGTTGGTGCTGTCCACCGCGATACGTCTGGGCAATCCGGGCGGATTTCGCTTTTTGAAACCACTGGTTGTGCGCGATGAACGATCGAGCTACACCCCGGAAATGCTTGCGTTTGTGGGTGGTGGCGATCCTTACCGTCCGTCCGCTGAGGATGTTGAGGTTCAGCGGGTGAGCCGCGCGCGTGACGACTGCGAAGAATTTAGATAAGAAGAGAAACGATGTCCGAAGATACGGAAGCGATGAATATAAATAAGATTCCGGACTCCTTTGATGTCGACCGAGAGGTCGGGGGCCCGGACGAAACGATGGAAGAGATGATGCCGGGCGAGGCCACACGGTTTGAAGCGGTTCCCGCGACGCTGTATGTGGTCGGCACCCCGATCGGTAACCTGGGTGATTTTTCACCTAGGGCGCGCGCTGTCTGCGCCGCCGTCGATCTGATCGCCGCCGAAGACACCCGGGTCAGCGGCCGCATGCTTCGCAAATTTGGCATTTACACACCGTTGATTAGTTTTCATGAGCACAACACACGCGAACGTGTCGCCGAGCTGCTGCCTCGAATCCGTGGCGGCCTCTCGCTCGCCCTGGTGTCGGATGCCGGTATGCCCTGCGTGTCCGATCCGGGTGTTGAGTTGGTGCGCGCCTGCAGAGACGCCGATCTGAGCGTGGAAGTGATCCCGGGTCCGACCGCGCTGATCACTGCGCTGGCCGGCTCGGGCCTGAACAGTGACCGATTCTATTTTGAAGGCTTTTTGCCGGCAAGAGGAAAAGACCGTGCCGAACGTCTGGCGCTGCTTTCCGGACGGTCGGACACCTTCATTCTTTATGAGGCCCCTCATCGCCTGGTCAAAACTTTGGATGATCTGATCGCGGCCGGCCTGGGTGAACGTACCGTCGCCGTCGCCCGGGAGCTGACGAAACGATATGAGGAATATCGAATCTGCACGATCGCCGGTGCGGCGGAGCATTACCGCGACAACACGCCGCGGGGTGAGTTTGTGTTGGTGATAGAGGATGAGAGCCATAGGTCCGGCGGTGAGGCCGGACGGTCGGACGTCAAAGATTTGAGCCGCACGTGTTACCGAGAGGATGCTCCGGGCGCCGGATTGTCGCCGTGTCAGCCGAGTGAATCGGACCGGCGAAACAACGATATCGAACTAGGTGGCCGGATCATGTTTTGGTTGACTCAGGGTCATTCAGTTAAGGATATTGTCTCTCGGATCATGGAGGACGAAAACAAAACAAGCACCTTCAAAAATCTTTCTTTGACGCGTAACAACTTGTACAATTTAATTCAGGAAATGAAACGCTGGCTACAAGGAGAATTACATTGAAGCCCCAATTTGATGTTGATGATATAGCACAACCGACGCCCCCACCCGAGTCTACGACAAATACGAAACAGACTGATATGGCGGACTCAACGACACCCACTCGAATCAGTGACCCGAATCCGACAGCCAAATCGGCTGAACGGACAGCCTTACCGGCTCCCCAGCCTGAGCCGGGGTCCAAACCGGAGCCCGAATCAGATCCAAGTCGGGGAGCAGACGAGCGACCGTTTCAATTGAAAATGCCACGCCGTTTTAAGCGCAGTTCGTCCATCGAGCAACCGCGCAGGCGCAGAAAGCGCGCCTACCTAAGTGGCCGCAAAGTTATTTTGTGGTCATTCTTGCTCCCTTTTTTGATATTGGCCCTGGTCTACGCGGCGCATCAATTCTATCCGATCGGCAACCGCACCCCGCTGACCATTGATTTGTACCATCAATACGCGCCCTTTTTGGTCGAGCTCCGGGATAAATTGCTGACGGGGCAGAGCCTGCTTTACTCTTGGGATGGAGGGCTGGGGAACAACTTTTACGCCCTGCTCGCCTACTATCTTTCGTCGCCTCTGAACGCGCTGCTGGTTTTCTTTCCGCCTGCCTGGGTCACGGAAGCGGTCACGACGCTGACCTTGCTGAAGATCGGCGCGTCCGGCGCGACCTTCGCATATATGTTACGCGAGGCGTTCAGCCCCTGGGGGCAACGAACAATCTCCGCCGTTCGCCCGATGCTCACCCGCAAAGCTTCGCAGACGGCCACCGACTGGGCGGTCGTGCTCTGCTCGACTTTTTTCGCGCTGTCCGGATTCATGCTGACTTATTCCTGGGACATCATGTGGCTGGACGCGATCGCGCTGATGCCACTGGTCATCCTGGGTCTGCACCGCATGGTGCGCGACGGCAAATTCTTGCTATACACGTTGGCGCTGGCGGGCTCCCTGATCTGTAACTACTACATCGCTCTGTTTGTCTGCATTTTCACCGCGCTCTATTTCCCTGTATGCTATTTCAGCATGAGCCCTTACCTGCGCGAGGCCGAACGAAATCCGCTTCTCCATTTTTTCAAGACTTTCGGAAAATTCGCCGGCACTTCTTTGTTGGGCGCCGGTATCAGCGCGTTCATCACGCTGCCGACCTATCTGTCGTTGCAGTTGACCTCGGCCAGCACCGATCAGCTGCCCCAACAGTTTCTCATGCGCTTTAGCCTGTTTGAATTCATGGGCCGGCATATGATCAACATGCCCCCCTCGATTCGTGACGGCCTGCCGAATGTTTTCACCGGCGTGCTCACCTTCATGCTGATTCCGCTTTACATCTTCGCCAAGCATATTAGGGTGCGCGAAAAAGCCCTTCATCTTGGCCTGTTGTTTTTCTTGTTTTTAAGCTTCAACTCCAATGTGTTGGATTTTTTGTGGCATGGCATGCACTATCCAAACCAGCTGCCCTACCGTTATTCATTCGTTTACAGCTTCCTCGTGCTGATCATGTGTTATCGAGTGCTGTCCCAACTGCGCTCGTTTTCCGCCCGCACAATAGCGCTGGCCGGAGGCGGTGGAATACTCTACGCGATTTTGGCCGAGGTCGTGCTGCCGGATCAGGTCGATCATGAATCGTCCTACCTGACTCTGGCCTTTTTGTTGATTTATTTGACGATTTTGATTTTATACAAGACCCGCCATTACCTGCTGCGCAAAACAGCTTTGATTCTCGCGGTGGTGTGCGTCGTGGAATTGGTTTTGAACACGGCGGTCACGATTTACACAATTGACAAAAATGAGCATTACACCGATCGGTCCGGCTTCAACGACGACATTCCGGCGGTGCGTTCGCTGGTGTCGGAACAAGAGCGGGAGGATCCGTCGTTTTGGCGAATGGAGATCGTTCAACAAAAAACGACCAACAGCCCGTCGCTCTATGGCTATCGCGGGTTTACCATCTTCTCTTCGACAAGCTATGAGCACACCGCCCGTATGATGCGCTCGCTGGGCTATCATGGCAACAACATCAATAGTTATTTGTATACATCATCCACCGCGTTTCTGGACGCGATGTTCGGCATAAAATACATTCTGAACAAAGACCGGGAAATGAATGATCCGAGGCTGGAGTTCGTCAGGGAATCCGAGGCGGGCTACCTGTATCGCAACGTTGATGCGCTGTCGATCGGGTTCATGGCGCCCAACGGAATCAAAAGCTGGAACACGGAGGACAGAGATCCGTTCCGCAACCAGGAGGCGTTTTTGCGCGCCGCCGGACTTGACGCCAATCTATACACTCCGTTGGATCTGATCCCGGATTTCGCCAAGTCGACAAACGCCCAACCGGTCACCGGCTCCAAGGACATCGGTTTCACCGTCTCGCGCTCCAACACGAATGATTCCATGACGTTTGAGTTCATCGTCGAGGCTCAAGCCGAACAGCACTATACGTTGTATTTTGATCCGGATGGCAAATCGTCGGTCGAGGTCATTGTCAACGAGCAGGTCGGGGCGGACGGCGTGAACACCAATGAATATCAGAAGGTCACCTCGATCAATGAACAGGAAATGGTCGAGCTGGGCTATCGCGAAGAGGGTGACAAAGTGCGTGTGATCGTCACGGTTCCTGAGGACGGCGCCAATCATGTCCGCTATTGGGGCGCTTCGACGAACGAAGCCGTCTATGAACAAGCGGTGGCCTCGTTGAAGAAGAACCAACTGGACGTTCAATCATTTCGAGGCGATAGAATTAGAGGAGAGATCACCGCCGAAAGGTCCGGTGTGCTGTTCTTTTCCATTCCATTTGACCCCTCCTGGACTTTGAAGGTCGATGGCCGGCCGGTTGAGCTGTTCGCGGTCGGAGGCGGGCTGATGGGGGCGGAGGTCGGCGCCGGCACCCACTCGGTGGACATGAAATTTCGTCCTCCGGCATTGGCGAAAGGAATGATTTTGAGTATCTTCAGCATCTTAGTTTTGCTCGCCCTGCTATCTTTTTCAAAGATGAGGAAGCGTGAGCGGGCGGGCAAAGGCGAAGCCGGTTCGTTTTTGTTTGAGCGACTGGATCAGGATGAGAGGGATGGCGGCTTATATGGAATTAATTCCTTGTCAGGGGTTGCCGAAAAACGACCGGACAATTCGGATGAAGCGAAATAATGTGAAGTTGGGATATCGAAAAATCGAGAAAAACACAGAAAAATGGAGAAAATTAGCAAAAACTTGAAATATTTTAAAATAGTGCTTGACAGCGCTGATCTCCATCAATAAAATGAACAAGCAAATTATGACCGATCCGTGTGGACCGGTGATCGAATTAATGGAGGAACAGTTTAAATGAGTACATATGTGGTTAAAGCCGCTGATATTCAAAGAAAATGGTACGTCGTCGACGCCGAAGGGAAAACTCTCGGCCGCATGGCTTCCGCCATCGCGACGGTCCTGATGGGGAAAAACAAGCCTCAATACACACCGTCCGCTGATTGTGGCGATTATGTGATCGTCGTCAACGCTGAGAAGATCCATCTGACCGGCGACAAGCTCGCGCAGAAGCATTATGTCTACAACACCGGCTATCCGGGAGGCCTGCGTCGCGTCAACTACGCGACCATGTTGCAAAAGAAACCTGAGCAGGTCATTGAGCTGGCGGTCAAGGGCATGTTGCCAAAGAACAAACTCGCCCGCCAGATGATTAAGAAGCTTAAAGTGTACGCCGGCCCCGAGCACAATCACAGCGCTCAGCGTCCTGAGACACTGGATATTTAATTGAGAAAAAGGAGTCGCGAATTCAATGGCTATTGAGAAGAATTATTATTATGGAACCGGCCGTCGCAAGAATGCCGTCGCGCGTGTGCGTGTGTATAATGGATCCGGCCGCATGGTTGTCAACGACAAGGATCTGGATGAATATTTTGGCCTCGACACGCTGAAACTTATCGCGCGTCAGCCGATCTCCGTGACCGGAACCGAAGGCAAATTTGATGTGGTCTGCAACGTCCATGGTGGCGGTCTGTCCGGACAGGCCGGAGCGATTCGCCACGGCTTGGCCCGCGCTTTGGTGGAAGCCAATGCCGAGGAATATAAGGCGACCTTGAAATCCGCCGGTTTCCTGACCCGTGATTCACGTATGAAAGAACGTAAGAAGTACGGTCTTAAGAAGGCGCGTAAGGCCTCACAGTTCTCCAAACGTTAAGATCTGTATCACACGACATTTAATGAGCGCCCGTTTTCCGAATTCGTTCGCGGCGTGGAAGGTTGCTTCCATCCAACGGATTGAATCGAAGCGGGTGCTTTTTATCATGAAATGATCGTTGGATTGAGCGCCGCCGGTTGGATTGAGCGCCGCCAATAGATGAGCCAGGTGGTTCCATGTCTGAAATTTTTAATCAAGAAACAACCGTCGATTGTATTTCGCTTACCCCCGATGACACTCGAAAACTGGGCAGGTCGCTGGGTGAGCGTCTGCCGGCGGGCAGTGTGCTCGCCTTGGACGGATCGCTTGGCGCCGGAAAGACAACTTTGACCGCGGGACTTGCCGAAGGTTTGGGCAATGTGGAAGAGACGTCGAGTCCCACCTTCACGATCTTGCATGAATACATCCATCCGGACGCGAGGCTGCCACTATACCATTTTGATGTCTATCGACTGTCTGACGCGGCTGAATTTCAAAGCGCCGGTCTGGATGAGTACTTTAATTATAATGGAATTTGTGTGATCGAATGGGCGAAACGGATTCAACCGTTGTTGCCCGAACGGACGATTTTTGTCCAACTTGAGCGGTCCGCGGAGGAGGCGGCCGGTCTGGTCGCGGAGAAGTCAGATGGCACCGTTGAGCTTTTTGAAGACAAACTGCCCAGGCGAATTCAATTCAAAGGAAGCGTCGACGAGATTTCTATCGTAAAATCGGCGCTGATCGCCGCCGGTTTGGGCTCTGTTAATTAAAGATGAGAGACAAGAGATCTGAAATGCAATTGGCGAACAAAGATTCAGAAGAAACTTAAGGATTCACCAGTTGAAAAGAAGATAGCACAAAGAAAGCATGTAAGGAAAGCGAAAGAATAAAATCCGGACATGCGAAAGAAATCTCGAAAGAGATTCAATTGAACTTTGAGAACTGAATATGCCTAAGCAATCAGAAGACAGGCTCTCCTTTGTTTTTCTTGGTACTGTGCCCCGGCAACCTGAGCTGGAGTCCAGTTGAAGAGAGATTGGTGCGGTCTGATGTAGTTGTAAAAGAAGATATAAAGCGCAATCAGGATGTTAGCAGACTCAAAAGAGTCAAAGCCTCTTTTAGCCTTATACCAAGCCTTAAACTGGCCATTAAACGCTTCCATGACATTGTTGGAAATATCATCAGAGAACGCTTCGACGAGCTGGTGCTCAACACAGGGAGCAAGGTGATCGAACGCTCTTTGGTAAGCGGGATATCTGTCTGTGACGAACATGCTTTGTGGATTGCCAAACTGCTCCTGACAGCTGTGAATGAGAGAGTAGGCGGACGTAGTATCTCTGGTTGGTGACAGATGAAAGTCCAGAATCATCCTTGTTTCAGAATCCATGGCAAGCCAGAGATAATACCATTTGCCCTTGATCTTCACGTAGGTTTCGTCAAAATGCCATTCGTCAGAGTCAGCTAGGTTGATCTGCTTCTTGTAAGGTTCAGCTGCCGCTAGGAGAGCAGGCGCGAAGCGTTTACACCACTTAGAGATTGTGACATGAGACACCTCAATGTTGTGTGCGAGTCGAAGTGTTTCAGAAACCTTTCTCAAGGTGGAATTGCCAATAAAGTAATGGATGAGAGCCGTTAGAACAAGATGGAAAGGATGACGCATTCGTTTCATTGTGAACTGCTCTAGCGGAATAACTTTAGACGAGCAGGATGGAATTTCAACCAGCTTTACAACAAAGAAAGAGTGGTAACACTTCTTGTCTCCACAACGAAAGTTGGAATACAGCTTGTAGTCATGGTGCAGGAAGCTAGCCCTACCACACTTAGGACAAGGAGGGTACTTTCTTTGAAAATCTTCCTTCTTATTCTTACTGGCAGGTGCCCATTGTCTCATGCAATTGCGACACTGGAACTTCTGATTACCTTTTTTATCTTTACCGAAGTGGTAAAGGCTTTTAGAGAAACAGCGGGGACAAGTTAGATTAGATGGTATACTTTTCATGAGATCTGATTTGCTCCTTTCCTTAGGGAGGTACCTGTTTTGTGGTGAAACTATTGTACCAAAGGCATTTCAGATCTCTTTTTTTTATTAAGTTAACAGAAGCCCGGTTTGGGCGAGGAGGAAACAGATGAATCCTGAAATCGGACACGATGTGGTGTTGTTGACGTTGGACAGCAGCGGTCATTCCTGTTCGGCAGCCGTCAGCCGCGGGCAGACCGTGTTGGCGGAAATTATTGTGGACACGGGCAAAACCCACTCACAGGCGCTGGTGCGGCTCTGTGAAACCGTGTTGTCCGAGGCGAACCTGCGCTATGAGGACCTGACCGGATTGGCTTGTGTGAATGGTCCGGGCTCTTACACCGGAATCCGCATTGGCGTGTCGACCTGTATGGGCATGGCGTTCGCGGCAAACAAGCCGGTGATCGGCGTCTCATCCCTCGCCGCGCTGGCGGAGCCATGGGGCGACCTCAAAGGTGTTTTGATCTGTCCTCATTTGGACGCCCGCGGTCAGCGCTGCTTCGCCCAGGTTTTCTTAAATCATGATCCGCTAAACGCGCCCGCCGCGACCAATTATCTTTCGTACATCGATGAGATCGCTCAGTTCGTTCGGACCAACAAACTTAAGGATGTGTTGTTGTGCGGCAGCGGAACGCCAATGATGAGTGAGCTGGCGGAATGGCGCGCATTTCTTTCGCAGGAAGGTTTGCGCTGTTTTGACGCGGGTGACACCAGAATATCGGCGGCCGGAGCGGCGAGGATCGCATACCGGGAAATCATGCGCGCCGGTGGGCGCGCGCTTCAAAATCCCGTGACCTTGGAAGCGAATTACCTGGCTCTTTCCCAGGCGGAGCGACTGAGTCAGTCAAATATAATAATCAAGGGAGAAAAATGAGCCGACAGCACTCATCGTTTACGATCGTCGACGCGGACCTTTCGATGGCGGATTCAATCACCGCGCTGGAAATGGCCTGTTTTTTTCTGCCACTGTCCAAGCGTGGTGTGCTGCGCGAACTGCGCCATTCAAAAACGGTCTTTTTGGCCGCAGTGCCGGTGTGTGGTCTCAATGAATCCGAGCGCGGGACGCCGACGGATGTGCTGGGCTATTTGTTTTATAGACAGATCACCGATTTCGCTGATGTCGGAAATCTTGCGGTACGTGAGGATGCGCGCCAACTGGGAATCGGAACGGCGTTGCTCGCCGAGATGCGACAGCGCTGTCTGGGTGAAGGCATCCGTGTTGTCCAACTGGAGGTCAGAGAGACCAACCTCGCGGCGCGGGCCCTTTATCGATCGGTCGGATTTGTTGAGGTCGGACGCAGACCGAGATATTATCTGGATACTGGGGAGACCGCGATTTTAATGGATTGGACGCTGTGAGTTTGGCGGCGCGAAGTCATCCTAAAATCCGTCCCTTGGCAGGATTAATTACAAATGTGAAGACAATGTGCACAAATGATGAGCGAGTTCTCAACATTTTCGCAACAAAACCAACAATCTACACAAGAATAATTGTAAAATTTGTTCATGTTGACAAAATTCGGTGCCCAAACTATACTCTTATTATTATGAGCATACTTTTTGTTTCAATGATTCTCACAGCCGAAAAATTTAATGTGGAGGACAAGGATGATAGTCAAATCGGTCGAATTTAAATGCGATGATTCGATGCACATGAAGGCGATTGCGGTACTCATTAAGAAGGCGTCGGCTTTCAATTCCAGAATTTGGTTGACCCAGGGAGGACGTAAGGCGAACGCCAAAAGTCTTCTGGGTGTGATGTCTTTGGGCATCGACAATGGTTCGCTGATTGATGTTTCGGCGGAAGGTGTGGACGAGAACGCCGCCATCGACGAGATCACGAGCTACTTAGCGAATCCGGTGCTTTGAATACTGAACCGGAGTGAACATTGCCCGAAGAAAAATTACCACGCAAAACGTTTGAAGCCAGATTGGATCTAGTCCCGACGAGTCCGGGCGTTTATTTGATGAAAAACGCCTCGGGCTCTGTTATTTATGTCGGCAAGGCGATCAACCTGCGCAGCCGTCTGCGCAGTTATTTCGGCGCGAATCCGGCGGGCAATCAAAAAGTCATGGCGATGATCGCTCAAATCCATGATTTTTCATATCTGGTGGTTAACAATGAGTTGGAAGCGCTGATATTGGAGTCAAATCTGATCAAACGCTATCAGCCGTTTTACAATATCCTGTTGAAAGACGACCACGATTATCCCTATTTGCGCATCACCATGAATGAGCTGTATCCGCGGGCGTTGAAGGCCTATCGCGTGGGACCGGATGTGGAGGAAGGCGCAAAATACTATGGCCCATATCAGGCAGGTGACCTCTACCGCGCCTTGCGCACCTTGCAGGCGCTGTTCCCGATCAAAGACTGCCGCCGCGTTTTGCCGCGCGACATCGGCAAGGAAAGAGAATGTCTGAATTATCATATTCATCGATGTATCGGGCCGTGCAGAGGTGACGTGTCCGCGGAGGACTACCGCGCCGTCATGCAATCGGTCTGCGATTTTCTCGAAGGACGCTATACCGGTTTGCTGCAAGATCTGCGCGAGCGGATGATGCGGGCGTCAGACCGTCAAGACTTCGAGACGGCCGCGGTGTTTCGCGATCGCCTGCGCTCGCTGGAGAAACTGATGGAAGAACAGGTGGCGGTTTCGGATCGCCGGTTTGACAGCGATGCTCTTGGCGTGTGGCGCTCGGGTCTTGAGATCTGTGTGCTGAAGCTGGAGGTGCGCGGCGGGAAAATCACCGGCACGTCGACCTTCTTTCTGTCGGCCGAAGGAGAATCGGAATCAGACGCGCTGCTCGCTTTTGTGGAACAGCATTATCCCAACGCGGCATTTATACCGCCGGAAATTTTGACGGATTATTCGACCGACTCCGATGAATGGAGATCCGCTGCCGAGACGCTCACTCAGTTGCGTGGCGCCAAACTGGTGTTCCACACGCCTCAGCGTGGCACGAAACGAAAAATTTTGGACATGGCGGTCCGCAACGCCAAAGAGGCGATTCGCCGCCGCGACATCATGCGCGGCAGCAGCCGCACAGCGGTGGACGCCGCCTTGCGGATGTTGGCGGTGTTGACGGGTATGGACAAGGGTCCCGCGAAAATTGAAGCCTATGACATCTCCAACGCCGGTCCGGAGGATCAGGCCTGCGGCATGGTTGTGTTCACCGATGGGACGGCTCAGCGCGGACAATACAAACGATTCAAGATTAAAGAGGCGGATGGACAAGATGACTACCGCGCCATGTCCGAGGCGATTGGCAGAAGGATGGCGCGGGTGGACGATCCAAGTTTCGGGCCGCTACCGGACCTGATTTTGGTCGATGGCGGACTCGCGCATGTGTCTGTGATCCGTACCTTGCTGGATGAATTGGATCATAAAAGCATCAAGGTGGCGGGCATGATTAAAGACGGACGTCATCGAACCAGAGGTCTGGCGTTGGCTGACGGCACGGTTGCGGAGTTGGCGCAAAACCTTGGCCTTGCCCGCGGATCGTTTGCCAAAGATAACACTCAGCCCGAGGCGCTGGACCAATATGATCGTGAGGAACAATTGAATCTGTTGCGATTTTTGACCGCGGTGCAGGATGAGGCCCACCGTTTCGCCGCCCGATACACGGCGACGTTGAGCAAAAATCGTAAATTGAAATATAATCTGGAGAGCATTCCGGGGGTCGGCCCGGCCACCCGCAAACGCTTGATGTCCGCTTTTCGCACGATCAAGGCGATTAGCAAGGCATCGGTGGAAGAACTGATGGAACAAGTGCCGCGGCTTGGTGAGAAGACCGCCAAATCGATTTATCGGCATTTTCACACAGATAAGTGAGGCGTCTATGAGACTTTGGGCGATCGCCGACCCACATCTCTCATTCAGCACCAACAAACCGATGGATGTTTTCGGTGAACGCTGGAAAAACCACGAGGAGCGTCTTGCGCGGGCGTGGCGATCGGTCGTCTCGTCCGACGATGTGGTGTTGTTGCCCGGAGACATTTCCTGGGCGATCAATCTGGATGAGGCCGAGGCGGATTTGCGCTTCTTGCATGAACTGCCCGGCCAAAAGATCATAGGTCGTGGCAATCACGATTATTGGTGGACATCGCTTAAGAAGATGAACACGTTTGCTGATGCGAAAGGACTGGATTCGCTGACATTCATGCGCCATGACGCCTATCGGTTCGGTGATCACCGGCACAATCTGGTTGTCTGTGGAACTAGGGGTTGGTTGACGCCGGAAGATTCAACCTGGCAAGAATCCACCGACCGCAAGATTTACCTGCGTGAGGAGTCCAGGCTGCGCCTGTCGCTGAACGCCGCTCAGAACTTGTGCGACGAGGCCAGCCAATTGTTGGTGGCGCTGCATTATCCGCCATTCAATCGCTCGCTCGTCCCCACCCTTTTCACTGAATTGCTCCATGAATTCAGTGTGGACATTTGTCTGTATGGCCATGTGCATGGTGTCGCGGCGGCGTCCACGCCGGAAGGTTTGATCGACAATTTGCGATATACTAATGTATCCGCGGATCATCTGGGGTTCCAACCGTTGCTTATTTGGGACAGCGAAGCGGATCGTGATCAGCATGATTGAGATAAGTAGCGAAAGGCGGGCATAATTCATTATAATAAATGAATTGCACATGTGACGGCGTAAGGCGTAACATAAGTAACATGATATTTGCGGATAATTAAGGCTAAAGCTTATAGATTAAAGACGTTTGAGTGATAAAGGTGGTGGAAGATGGCTCTGAGTATGACGGGGTTCGGACGGGGATCGTCAGCGGAAGATGGTCGGATGTCAAATGTGGAGATCAAATCGGTCAACAACCGGTATTGCGATCTGCAGGTGCGCATGCCACGGAATTTGTCCGCTTTGGAGATGGAAGTGCGCAATCGATGCAAGTCGGTGATCTCGAGAGGGAAATTAGATATATCCATCTCTTATTCAGACACGACTTCAAGTTCCCGCCAGGTGTGCGCCAACCAACCATTGGCGGCTTCCTATTTAAATGCGGTCCGCGGGTTGGGTGAGGCTCTCGACATACCCCTTTCAGTTGATGCCAAAACCCTGTCGACTTTTCCGGATGTGCTGATTGTCGAAGATAAAAATGAAGAAGTTGATCAAATCGCGAATTTGATTTTCGCCGCGCTGGATGAGGCGCTGACCCATCTGGTGGATAAAAAAACCGAAGAGGGCGAGCGGTTGACGTCGGACATCCTCGCGGGCTGCGCAAACCTCGAGGAATTGCTATGTCAAGTGCGTGACCGTGCGAAACAAGTTCCAATTGATTATAAGGAGCGCTTGACAAAGCGGCTCGATGAGCTATTGGCGCCCGAACAACGAGCCTTTTTTGATGAACAAAGAATGGCCGCCGAAGTGTTGCTTTTTGTGGACAAGGCTGACATCCATGAGGAAATGATCCGCCTGGAGAGTCATCTGGCGTCCATGCGTGAGGTTGTCAGACAAAACCTCCCGGTAGGCAAGCAACTGGACTTCTTTTGTCAGGAAGTCAACCGCGAGGTGAACACGATTGGGTCGAAAGCCAATGATTTGGAGTTGACCAATCTGACAATCGCGATGAAGTCCGGTCTGGAAAAGATTCGCGAGCAAGTTCAAAATCTGGAATAGGTCGCGCTGATTTGGAAGGAGAACGATTTGGCCAGCAATACATTTATCAATATTGGATTTGGAAATCTGGTGAACGTGAGTAGGTTGATCGCGATTGTCGGTCCGGACTCCTCGCCGACTCGTAGGATGCTGCAGGACGCCAAAGAGCGCGGGGCAGTGATTGACGCATCGTCCGGGAAGAAAACACGTTCGGTGTTGATAATGGATAGCGAGCATATTGTCATGTCGGCGCTAACCCCCGAAGAAATTAATGATCAGTTGTCGGAGGAAAAATTGTGAATCAAAATGAATGTGGCGGCAAGGCCGGACTGTTGATCTGTCTGTCGGGACCCTCGGGTGTGGGGAAGGGCACGGTTATCGAGTGCCTCAAACAGCGAGGGACTTGTTTGGATCATTCAATTTCACTTACGACCAGAAAGCCGCGGACCGGTGAGGTGGACGGCCAATCATATTATTTTGTGAGCAGAGCGGAATTTGAACACAAACTTCAAGCGGGAGAGATCCTGGAGTACGACTGTTATTGTGGGAATTATTACGGAACACCCAAAACCCCAATTATCAATAAAATGAATAAGGGAATTGACGTGATCATGGATGTTACGGTTCCGGGTTCGATCGCCACCATTGAGAACTTTCCTGCCGCGATCAGCATCTTCTTATTGCCACCTTCTTTTTCGGAACTGCGCCGCCGGCTGGCCGGCCGGGGCACGGAGCCACCGGAGATTGTTGAGCAAAGGATGTGCAAAGCTGAATCAGAGGTCTGTCAGGCGCCACGTTTTGACTATGTCATTGTCAATCGGGAACTGGACGAGACCGCGCGCTTGATCAATTCAATCCTGGACGCCGAACGGCAACGCTATCTTCGGCAACAGGGAATTGAACAAAAAATATTGATCGAATGACAATGGATTGCTCGATTAGCCACGCATCGCTGTATCGAACTGATAAAAATGATATAATCAAACTCGTTATGCGGAAAACACGACGCCAAGCGCGTCGTATAAAATGATTAATGATTTATTACTTGTTCATATGGACTGATTTATAACCGGTTCCATCGCGAGACAGGCAGATGTGGAAACCTCAGGAGGAAATGATGTTAATCAAACCACCATTGGAAGAATTGCTTCCGAAAACTGAAAATCGATATACTTTAACGATCTTGGCGGCCAAGCGAACCCGGCAGTTGGTGGCCGGCGGAATGCCGTTCGCCAAGTCTGAGTCCCCCAATCTGGTCACATTGTCTTGCGAGGAGATTGCCAACGGCAGTGTGGTTGAAGTGCATTCTTTGGTCGAGCCGACAGTTCCGCTGCGCCCCGATATCGAGGCGGCCCGTCAGGCGGCGTTGGTGGAAGCCGAAAACGAGAACAATTTGGACACGCTGCGGAGCAGCATCGCGTCAGCGGCCCGGCAAGATGAGGATAAAGAGCCGGCGCTTGTTGAATCTTTTATCAAAATAATGACAAAAGACAACGGTGTCATGTCCGCCAATGAATATTTTGTTGATCGGGACGTGGATGAAGACGAGGACGAGGAAGATGAAGACCTGATCATCGCGACTGACCTTTTCTCGGATGATGTCGAGGCCGCTCAAATAGCGGATGAGGAATATATTGACGATGACGTGGCGGAACCCGAGGTGGAACCTGCGACATCGATTATGCTGGATGGTCTGATTCCGGAGGAATTTGAGGAATCAGAGGAATCAGAGGAGTCAGAGGAATCAGAGGAATCAGAGGAATCAGAGGAATTTGAGGAATCTGAGGAATTTGAACCGGCTGAGGAGGATGAGTGATCTATGGGCAAAGGTGTAACGATGGAAAAAATAGTCGCGCTCTGTAAAAATCGCGGTTTCATTTTTCCCGGCTCTGATATTTATGGCGGTCTTGCCAACACGTGGGACTACGGACCTTTGGGCGTGGAACTGAAAAACAATGTGAAGCGCGCCTGGTGGAAAAAATTCGTTCAGGAAAGTCCGTACAATGTGGGCATGGACGCGTCTATACTAATGAATCCGGAAACCTGGGTGGCCTCGGGCCACGTGGGTGGCTTCAGCGACCCATTGATTGACTGCAGAGAATGCCATTCCAGATTTCGCGCTGACCAGATGATAGAGGATTGGGCGAAAAAGAACGATGTCGAGGTCAATCTCGAAAGCATGGACAACGCTCAGATGATGGCGTACATAAGCGAACATGAAATCCCCTGTCCGCAATGCGGCGCCCGGGACTTTACCGATATCCGAAAATTTAATTTGATGTTCAAGACCTTTCAAGGTGTCAATGAGGACACCGCTTCACAGGTATATTTGCGCCCCGAGACAGCTCAAGGTATTTTTGTGAATTTCCGCAACGTTCAACGGGCCACCCGCAGAAAGATTCCATTTGGCATCTGTCAGTCCGGCAAGTCATTTCGCAATGAAATCACTCCGGGGAACTTCACCTTCCGCACCCGCGAATTTGAGCAGTTGGAACTGGAATTCTTCTGCGCCCCCGGAACAGGTCTGGAATGGTTTGAATATTGGAAAGACTTCTGTTACCAATGGATGCTCTCTTTAGATTTGAAAGCGGAAGAATTGCGCACCCGTGACCACGGCGAAGAGGAGCTGGCGTTCTACTCCCGGGCGACGACCGACTTTGAGTTTCTCTTTCCCTTCGGTTGGGGCGAACTATGGGGTGTGGCAGATCGCACGGATTATGACTTGAAACAGCATATAGAACATTCGCGCAAAGATCTGAGTTATCTGGATCCTGCGACCAATGAACGGTACATCCCCCATGTTGTTGAACCGTCATTGGGGACTGACCGCATCACCTTGGCATTCCTATGTTCCGCCTACGAGGAGGAAACGTTGGAAAATGGTGATGTTCGAACAGTGATGCGTTTCCATCCGGCGCTGGCTCCGACGAAAATCGCGATTTTGCCACTGTCCGCGAAGCTTACAGAAAAAGCAGCCGAGCTTTACGCCCCCTTGGCGAAAAAATGGACCGTCGAGCTGGATGAACGTCAAAGTATCGGCAGGAGATACCGTCGGCAAGATGAGATTGGCACACCGTATTGTGTCACCTACGATTTTGATTCCGAGGAGGATGGCTGTGTGACCGTGCGCGAGCGCGACTCGATGGAACAGGTGCGACTGCCAATTGTGGAGTTGGAAACATACTTTGCCGACAAATTTGATTTTTAAGACAATTAAATGGATGCGCATGAGGCTCGACCGTAGAAGCGGCTTGAGCCTTATTTGTTGTTGTGGACGATACGCCCGGGCAAGTAGAGGGAAGATGTCGCAAAAAGCGGGTGTAAACTTGACAGGTTAGGTGTGAGAGGTTAAAGTAGTAAGGCACCTCACGGAAGGAGCACCACGGACCTTGAAAATTGAACAACAAAATACATGCAAAAACGAGCTTTTGAAAATTCTTTTAAGAAGAATGTAAATGAGCCAAACGGCTCTCAATTTAAATGAGAGTTTGATCCTGGCTCAGGATGAACGCTGGCGGCGTGCCTAACACATGCAAGTCGAACGAAAAATAGTGCAGTGGAGGATTTATCCAAAACATACTATTTTTAGTGGCGGATGGGTGAGTAACACGTGAGCAACCTACCTTGTACAGTGGAATAACAGTCGGAAACGATTGCTAATACCGCATGATATCCGAACGGGACCTCCCGAACGGATCAAAGGAGTAATCCGGTATGAGATGGGCTCGCGTCCGATTAGATAGTTGGCGAGGTAACGGCTCCCCAAGTCTACGATCGGTAGCCGGACTGAGAGGTTGACCGGCCACATTGGGACTGAGACACGGCCCAGACTCCTACGGGAGGCAGCAGTGGGGAATATTGGGCAATGGGCGCAAGCCTGACCCAGCAACGCCGCGTGAAGGACGAAGGTCTTCGGATTGTAAACTTCTTTGGTCGGGGACGATAATGACGGTACCCGAAGAACAAGCCACGGCTAACTACGTGCCAGCAGCCGCGGTAATACGTAGGTGGCGAGCGTTATCCGGATTTACTGGGTGTAAAGGGCGTGTAGGCGGACGGACAAGTCAGATGTGAAATCTCCGGGCTTAACTCGGAAAGGTCATCTGAAACTGTTCATCTTGAGTGTCGGAGAGGAAAGCGGAATTCCTAGTGTAGCGGTAAAATGCGTAGATATTAGGAGGAACATCAGTGGCGAAGGCGGCTTTCTGGACGACAACTGACGCTGAGGCGCGAAAGCGTGGGGAGCAAACAGGATTAGATACCCTGGTAGTCCACGCCGTAAACGATGAATACTAGGTGTAGGAGGTATCGACCCCTTCTGTGCCGTCGCAAACGCAATAAGTATTCCACCTGGGGAGTACGGCCGCAAGGCTGAAACTCAAAGGAATTGACGGGGGCCCGCACAAGCAGTGGAGTATGTGGTTTAATTCGAAGCAACGCGAAGAACCTTACCAGGGCTTGACATCCTCTGACAGCTTAAGAGATTAAGCGTTCTCTTCGGAGACAGAGAGACAGGTGGTGCATGGTTGTCGTCAGCTCGTGTCGTGAGATGTTCGGTTAAGTCCGGCAACGAGCGCAACCCCTATGGTCTGTTGCCATCATTCAGTTGGGCACTCAGGCAAGACTGCCGTTGACAAAACGGAGGAAGGTGGGGACGACGTCAAATCATCATGCCCCTTATGTCCTGGGCTACACACGTACTACAATGGCTACAGCAGAGGGCAGCCACACCGCGAGGTGGAGCGAATCCCTAAATGTAGTCTCAGTTCGGATTGCAGGCTGAAACCCGCCTGCATGAAGTCGGAATTGCTAGTAATGGCAGGTCAGCATACTGCCGTGAATACGTTCCCGGGCCTTGTACACACCGCCCGTCACACCATGAGAGTCTGTAACACCCGAAGTCGGTAGTCTAACTACGGAGGGCGCCGCCGAAGGTGGGACAGATAATTGGGGTGAAGTCGTAACAAGGTAGCCGTACCGGAAGGTGCGGCTGGATCACCTCCTTTCTAAGGAGACGTGCTTGGATGAAGTTCAAGCGCAGTCAGGTCGATCGTTCGGCGTAAAGCCGGATGATAAAGGACAAGGACGAGAGTCCGAGTCTTTTGACAAATCGTTGATGCTGTAGGATGTTGTTCAATCTTCAGGGCCCGATGGGCTGAACGTGGGGACATAGCTCAGCTGGGAGAGCGCCTGCCTTGCAAGCAGGAGGTCAGGAGTTCGATCCTCCTTGTCTCCACCAGTACCCGAACTTGGTTTGGGGAGAAGCTAAGCGTCTGAGCAAAAGACGCATGACATACGCGGAAGTGTTTGTCACGAACCTTGAATCATCGGTAACGATGAAAGAAGAACGAACGAAGTGAGTTCACCTGAGCTGTCAGAGATGATGACTTAGGGAAGAACGAACGTAGTGCTTCACCTGAGCTGTCAGAGATGATGACTTGGGGAAGAACGAACGAAGTGAGTTCACTTGAGCTGTCAGAGATGATGACTTAAGGAAGAACGAACGTAGTGCTTCACCTGAGCTGTCAGAGATGATGACTTGGGGAAGAACGAACGAAGTGCTTCACCTGAGCTGTCAGAGATGATGACTTAGGGAAGAACGAACGAAGTGCTTCACCTAAGCTGTCAGAGATGATGACCTAGGGAAGAACGAACGTAGTGCTTCACCTAAGCTGTCAGAGATGATGACCTAGGGAAGAACGAACGTAGTGCTTCACCTAAGCTGTCAGAGATGATGACCTAGGGAAGAACGAACGAAGTGAGTTCTTCAGACATACGTCGCAGACGTATGTCCCCGCACCTTGAAAACTGCATAGAAGAAATAATATTGAAGACTGAGTAAAGACAAAAAAAGAAGAAGTTTATAACGGCGCAGCGATGCGCCGGGTCTTGCAAAGTACACAAAAGGTACAAGCGAGTCTGAGGAAGAACTTCATCTAAGAGTGTCTGGATTTTAGACGAACGCTAGCTGTGAAACAGTGAGCGTGATCAATATAGAGAACCATACAGGTCAAGTTACAAAGAGCGCAGGGTGAATGCCTTGGTACCATGAGCCGAAGAAGGACGCGACAAGCTGCGAAAAGCTGCGGGAAGGAGCAAATATCCGATGATCCGCGGATGTCCGAATGGGGAAACCCGGCCGGGGTAAATGCCCGGTCAGGCACAAATGAATCCATAGTTTGTGTCGGGAATACGGAGTGAACTGAAACATCTAAGTAACTCCAGGAAGAGAAATCAAACGAGATTCCGTGAGTAGTGGCGAGCGAAAGCGGAAGAGGCCAAACCAATCGACCTTGGTTGATTGGGGTTGAGGACTGCAAAGTGACGACAGAAGGCGAGCGGAATGAACGGAAGGAAAGCCGGGACCAAAGAGAGTAAAAGTCTCGTACGCGAAGCCGCAAGAAGTCTAGCAGCACCAGAGTACGACGGGACACGAGAAATCCCGTTGGAAGCCGGGGGGACCACCCTCCAAGCCTAAATACTCCATGGTAACCGATAGTGAAGAAGTACTGTGAAGGAACGGTGAAAAGAACCCCTGACGGGGAGTGAAAGAGACCCTGAAACCCTGTGTTTACAAGCAGTCGGAGCACGTTAAGGTGCGACGGCGTACTTTTTGTAGAACGGTCCGACGAGTTATGTTCATGAGCGAGGTTAAGTACTGAAGGTACGCAGCCGAAGGGAAACCGAGTGTGAAAAGCGCGCACAGTTCATGGTCATAGACCCGAAACCGAGTGACCTATCCATGAGCAGGTTGAAGTGACGGTAAAGCGTCATGAAGGACCGAACCGATGTCTGTTGAAAAAGGCTCGGATGACTTGTGGATAGCGGAGAAATTCCAATCGAACTCGGAGATAGCTGGTTCTCCCCGAAATAGCTTTAGGGCTAGCCTCATGGAAAGTTTAGCGGAGGTAGAGCACTGAATGGGCTAGGGGCCTTACCAGGTTACCGAACCTTATCAAACTCCGAATGCCGCATAAATATACATGGGAGTCAGACGATGACAGATAAGTGCCATGGTCGAGAGGGAAACAGCCCAGACCGCCAGCTAAGGTCCCAAAATTATCGTTAAGTGGAAAAGGATGTGGGTTTGCTAAGACAGCTAGGATGTTGGCTTAGAAGCAGCCACTCATTTAAAGAGTGCGTAACAGCTCACTAGTCGAGTGAGCCCGCGCCGAAGATAAACGGGGCTAAACGATATACCGAAGCTGCGGAACAGGAATGTTGGTAGGGGAGCGTACTGTAAGTCGTGGAAGCATGAGCGAGAGCACATGTGGAGATATCAGTAGTGAGAATGTCGGAATAAGTAACGAGAGCGAAGTGAGAATCTAAGCCGTCGAAAATCCAAGGTTTCCTGGGGAAGGTTCGTCCGCCCAGGGTCAGTCGGGACCTAAGGCGAGGCCGAGAGGCGTAGTCGATGGAGAACAGGTAGACATTCCTGTACTACCAACCATTGCTTGAGAGAGGCAGGGACACAGGGGGATAGTCGAGCGGATTGCAGGAAGCATCCGTCGAAGGACAGTAGGAGTTTTGTAGTCAAGTACGCAAAACAATCCGAAGGTTCGAAAGATAGGGAAATTAAGTACCGAATTTGACGATTCCGCACTGGCGAGAAAAGCTGCTATCGAGATGGAGGGTACCCGTACCGCAAACCGACACAGGTGGATGAGGAGAGAATCCTAAGACGAGCGGGAGAAGCGTTGTTAAGGAACTCGGCAAATTAACCCCGTAAGTTCGCAAGAAGGGGTGCCTCTGAGAAGAGGCCGCAGTGAATAGGCCCAAGCAACTGTTTAGCAAAAACACAGGTCTCCGCTAAATCGAAAGATGAAGTATGGGGGCTGACGCCTGCCCGGTGCTGGAAGGTCAAGGGAACGTGTTAGAGCAATCGAAGCACTGAACTTAAGCCCCAGTAAACGGCGGCCGTAACTATAACGGTCCTAAGGTAGCGAAATTCCTTGTCAGGTAAGTTCTGACCCGCACGAATGGCGTAATGATTTGGGCACTGTCTCGACAACGTACCCGGTGAAATTGTAGTACTTGTGAAGATGCAAGTTACCCGCAACAAGACGGAAAGACCCCATGGAGCTTCACTGTAGATTGTTACTGGGATTCGATGTTACTTGTACAGGATAGTTGGGAGACTAAGAAGCGATGGCGTCAGTTGTCGTGGAGTCAGCGGTGGGATACCAATCTAGTAGCGTTGAATTTCTAACCAGTTGCCGTGATCCGGCAATGGGACAATGGCAGTCGGGCAGTTTGACTGGGGCGGTCGCCTCCTAAACAGTAACGGAGGCGTTCAAAGGTTACCTCAGCACGGTTGGAAATCGTGCAACGAGCGCAAAGGCATAAGGTAGCCTGACTGCGAGACATACAGGTCGAGCAGGTACGAAAGTAGGACTTAGTGATCCGGCGGTAGAAAGTGGAATTGCCGTCGCTCAACGGATAAAAGTTACCCTGGGGATAACAGGCTGATCTCCCCCAAGAGTTCACATCGACGGGGAGGTTTGGCACCTCGATGTCGGCTCATCACATCCTGGGGCTGAAGAAGGTCCCAAGGGTTCGGCTGTTCGCCGATTAAAGTGGTACGCGAGCTGGGTTCAGAACGTCGTGAGACAGTTCGGTCCCTATCTGTTGTGGGCGTAGGAAATTTGAGAGGAGCTGTCCCTAGTACGAGAGGACCGGGATGGACAAACCTATGGTGTACCAGTTGTCACGCCAGTGGCACGGCTGGGTAGCTATGTTTGGACGGGATAAACGCTGAAAGCATCTAAGTGTGAAGCCCTCCTCAAGATGAGATTTCCCTCCCTTTATGGGATAAGACCCCTGGTAGACGACCAGGTTGATAGGTCAGAAGTGGAAGCGCAGTAATGTGTGAAGCGGACTGATACTAATCGGTCGAGAACTTGACCACAAGCGGTACGGTTCTCGTAAGGAAATGTCAATTGTCTGGATACTCGTATGGTCTAACCACAGTTTTCAACCCTTTCATCTATGCGGTCTTGAGGGTGCGATTCATAACCCCCTCAACCATTCCGGTGGAGATTACGGAGAGGCCACACCTGTTCCCATACCGAACACAGAAGTTAAGCTCTCTTGTGCCGACAATACTTGCCTGGAGACGGGCCGGGAAGATAGGTTCTGCCGGATTTTATGCCTTTTTAGCTCAGTAGGTAGAGCATGCGGCTGTTAACCGCAGTGTCACAGGTTCGAGCCCTGTAAAAGGCGCCATAAAAGGACGACAAAACGGATACAATCCGCTAGTCGTCTTTTTTTGTGCCCTGAAATGCTGGTAGGGCAGGGCTTTCAGGGAATCGCTAAAAATACGAAAGGGTGCAAAAAAGACTAATTTTCCGATAATTGCCCCATTTCCTGCCCCCTTTTATTCGCAGGTGAAACCGACCACACGAAAGTCAGGGTTTCGTATCGCTTGTTTACTTTCGTATCGCCAGTATGGCTTTCTTGTAGACAGTTCACTCGAAATAAAAAGTTTCGTGTAGCTGGTATGAAAGGTTAGAAAAAATCCCCTGATGATTAGGGGAAAAGAAGGCGAGCGGAATGAAACTGCTTTTCTTAATCAAACACGATATCTATTATGGCGCCGTTTCGCAGATGGAAGTAGAGAAAGTTCTCATCAGCCTTCGGAACACTGACGTGGTCAATCAAGCTGCACCACAGTTCCTCACTGAACTTGATGTCCGTGATATCTTCAAGCCTGTCGGCGAATTGCAGAACATCAAAACGCCTTTTATCCTTGTCGGCGATCCATTCTTTTAGATCTATCAAACTTTGATTCTTTGCCTCGTAAGCTGCGAGGGCATTCTCGTAGTCTTCATTTTCGCCAAGTTCAGTCTTGCCGATGGCTCTGAGTTGTTGGCCAAGCTCCAAGTAATCCTGGTCTAGCTCGATTTCAAGCTTCTTAGCTTTTTCCTTATCATTATTAGTGTCGAGAACCTTAATCAGAGCATCTCGGCAAAGGGTGATGATATCTTCTTTGCTTGCTACCAGCTCTCTAACCACTTCTTCAAAGGCAGCGATGATCTCGTCCTCGGTAAAGTGGGGAGTGGAGCAGGGTTCTTCGCCTTCATACTTTTTACCGCATTGCCAGATGTAGCGGCGGTATTTCGTGGTCGAGTGCCAGACCTTTCTGGTATAGGGTTCTCCGCAGCAACCACAAATGATCCGCCCGGAAAAGAAATTCTTAGAAGAGCCGTTAACCTTCATTTTCTCTCGGCGTTCCATCTCGTGCTGTGCCATCTCGAAAACCTCATCACTGACGATGCCTTCATGGCTGTTTTCAACATAGTACTGAGGAACCTCTCCCTCGTTCACTTTTTGCTTCTTGGTTAGAAAGTCCACCGTGAAGCGTTTCTGTAATAGAGCATCACCCTTATATTTCTCATTCTGCAAGATGCTCTTGATGGTCGTGATGCTCCATTTGTCTTTGCCTCTGGGCGATTTGATGCCGTCTGTTTCTAGCCCCCTAGCAATTCCATTAAAGGTCATACCGAGCAGGAACTCACGGTAGATACGGCGGACAATTTTTGCTTCTTCCGGCACAACTTCCGGGCGCCCGTCCTTTCCTTTCTTGTAGCCAAGAAAGCTCCGATAAGGCATCGTGACCTTGCCGTCAGAAAAGCGTTTTCTTTGCCCCCACGTGACATTCTCTGAGAGGGACCGGCTTTCTTCCTGGGCGAGCGAACTCATGATGGTGATGAGGAGTTCTCCCTTGGAATCCATTGTGTAGATGTTTTCCTTTTCAAAGAACACCTCAACGCCCTTATCCTTTAACTGGCGGACGTGGGTTAAGGTGTCGACCGTATTCCTAGCAAAACGGGATACTGATTTGGTCAGGATTAAGTCGATTTTACCTGCTAAGGCATCGGCGATCATTTCCTGAAAGCCCTCACGCTTTTTAGTCATCAGGCCGGAGATACCCTCATCGGTATAGACCTTCACAAAATCCCACTCTGGATTGCTCTTGATGTGTTTCGTGTAGTAGCTAATCTGAGCTTCATAGCTGTTCAGCTGCTCGTCCATATCCGTTGAAACACGGGCATAGGCGGCAACCTTTCTTCTTTTGTTCTTACTCTTCGCTAAAAAGCCGTCCTGGGCTCTTTTCTTTGCAGGTATTACTCTTATTCTAGTTTCCATAACGCTCCTTCGTCTTTCTTCCTGCTGCCGCTCTCATCTCCTTTGTCCAAGATTCCGACCTCGACCGGTCTTCCCAGTAAATGTCCTTTTTGCTTCCGTCTTTAAAACGGAAGATGAGCTTATTGCCGTTATGGACGATCACCTCATCAATCTTTTCTAAGAAGTTCATTTCATCAAATGAGGGAAGACCCAGTGCCTCGGCGGCAGATACTTCTAAGGTATTCTCAGGCACTTGTTTTGACGGACAGGCCGCCACACCGCTTTTCCTGTAGGTACGGCACTGCCACTTATGATTACCTCGGTCGTACTTGCGATTTAGGTTTGCTCCGCACACGCCGCAGATGAGTTTTCCTGAAAAGGCATGCTTGGTATCCGGTCGTTTCTTGTACGTCCTTTTCGCCTTCACTTCCCGGACGGCTTCAAAAAGCTCCATCGAGATGATTGGCTCATGGCTATTCTCAATAAAGTATTGTGGCAGTTCGCCACGATTCTTGATCTGCTTTTTATCAAGGTGGTTTGGAACAAAGAGCTTTTGTAGGAGGGTGTTGCCCGTATAGAAAATATTCGCCGTCAGAACGTTCAGCCGATTGACCGACCACTTTGCTCCCTGAAGGGTATAAATCTTGCGGCGGTTTAGGTCTTTAGCAATAGAGGAGGGCAGCTCGCCTAATTCATAACGCTCGAAGACTTCTTTTACCACTTTTGCTTCCTCGGGGACGATCGTGACCTCGCCCAGCTCTACCAAATAGCCGTAGCATCTTCGAACTTGCTTCAACGACCCTTCCGCATAGCCCTTGCGAATGGACCACTTCATGTTGTTTGAAGCAGATCTTGATTCTTCTTGGGCGAAAGAAGCGAGGAGGGTTAAGAGAAGTTCCCCCTCGGCGTTCAGCGTGTTGATTTTTTCTCGCTCGAAGTATACGGCGATTTTTGATTCTTTGAGGTCTCGCACGATGTTTAAGAGGTTAACCGTGTTTCTGGCAAAGCGCGATATCGACTTTGTAATGATGAGGTCAATCTTACCGTCTCTGCAGGCGGTCAAAAGTTCATCTAATCCCTCACGCTTGCTTTTAGTTCCGGTCACGCCGTCATCGATAAAAACGCCGGCGAACTCCCAGTCAGGGCGGGACATGATTTGCTTCTTGTAAAAATCAATCTGAGCGCCGAGGGAATGAAGCTGGGCGTCACTTGCGGTGGAGACCCTAGCGTAAGCTGCGACTTTTTTTCTGATAATCGTATCGGGTCTTCTGCTTGGTATCTTTGTAATTTTCATTTGAATCCCCTTTCCGTGTCACATATTTGCTCTATACACCTTATATAGCAAGGCCGGAAATGGGAGGTTTTAGCTGCTCTTTTATGTGCATTAAGGAGGCTTCGAGTTCTTCCTCCGTCAGCAATCCTTTTTCAAATAAGCCCCTCAAAATCGCCCTCGCCAGTTGATAATCCGACTCTCTTTTCCATAGTTTTGCTGTCATCTGAAATCACCGAACCTGTCTTTGATGTAGCAGGGATGGGAGCAGTACTTTCTTGAACTTCGTGCCTTGAAAACTTGCCCACAGGCAGGGCAAAGGTGGTCTGTTTGATATCGCTTAGGGTGGGCATTCCAATAAGCCTGACGGCACTTATCCGAACAAAATCTTCTAGGACGGCCGTTCTCGTAGCCGGGAAGCCTTGCCCCACATTGGAGACAAGCTTCCTCATTTGATTTGTTCAGATTGATTTTTTGCCGACGACAGAAAGATTTAACCGTGTTGACGTTAAGCCCAAGGTCTTTAGCGATGCTTGCTATCGAGTCACCTTTTTCACGCCTTGTTATGATGATGTTCTGTTCACGCTCAGTCATAGTTACCCGCCTTTCCAAAAGTTCTCACTTTCTAGGCAGGAGATGACGGGGTTTTGAACGGGCTGAGGAAATAGATACAAAGCTAGTCAATCTGATTATGATTAATGTCTTGATTCAGGTATAATGGAAAAAATTCAAGGAGGCTCGCCATGCAGGTGCGTTGTAGACTCTCGACGCTTATGGGACGAGAGAAATATCAGATTCAAGATGTGCATGAAAAGACCGGCCTGTCTCGGATGACGATTTCTAAGCTCTATAACGAAAAGTCGACTAGAATTGACTTTGATACGATTTTGAAGCTCTGTCAACTCTTCGATTGTGAAGTGGGCGAGCTTTTGTATTTAGATGGAGGTAGAGATGAGTAACATTTCGCAAAAGAAGCGTGCTGCTATGCTCGCCTATCTTGCTGAGTTAAAACAGGTTCACAATGATGATGAGAGCATTCGTGCCCTGAACGAGATAGAAGCGGCCCTAACCGAGAAAAAGTACGGTCTTGTATGGGAAGAACATACCGAACAAGTTGATCAGATGTTAGAGGATAACATCCCCGTTTTTATAGAAGATGAGGCGCGAAAGATTGTTGCTGATCCTGATCAGCCGTTTAATTTCCTCATTGAAGGTGACAATCTTCATTCGTTAAAGCTTTTGGAAAAAACACACAAAGGAAAGATAGATATCATCTACATAGATCCGCCTTACAATACTGGTAACAAGGATTTTAAATATGACGATAATTTTGTTGATTTAGATGATGGCTACCGACATTCAAAATGGCTATCTTTTATGAATAGGAGGCTTAAATTAGCTAATGAACTTCTTTCTGAGGATGGAATTATTTTTGTAAGCATAGACAAAAATGAAGGGTTTCAATTGAAACTACTCATGGATGAAATTTTTGGTGAAGACTCGATGGTCGCTGACCTTCATGTGGAAACATCAATTATAGGAGGTCCTCGTAGAATTCCAGCAATGAAAGGAAGTGTAGTTAAAACTGCGGAATTTGTTTTGGGGTACACCAAAAGTAAAGATACGCTAATTATGAAACAACCTAAATTCGATTATATACCGGGCTATGATACACACTATTCTCTTTTTTACGATGATTCGCAAAAAACTATTATTTCGTTACTGGAAGTCTTAAAAAACACAGAATTTATTAAAGAAGTTTTTAAAGCCCTTAATCTTAGAGTCTCTCTTAAAAATTTGGAGAAAGTTATCTATTCCAGTGAGAAAGTAAGAAACTGGCTCTATTCTGAAGACATAGCAAAGAGGATATTTAGAAAATCGGACAGTGTTGGGGATCTTCCCAAAGAGGTCACGTCCGGGAAACCCGTGAATAGCCTGATTGTTCATGACAATAAACCATACATAGTTGATAAAAATAATGTTGTAAAGGGGTTATTTGTATATTGGGATAGAATAGGACCGACTGATGATTATTTCAACAGTTTTGGGGAACGTAGCGTCAGAGGGAATCTTTGGAAAGGATTTCAATCTGATGGTGGAAATCTGGCGAAAGAGGGCGGGGTATCATTTAAAAAGGGAAAAAAGCCTATTCGCTTAATAAAACAATTAATTCATTCAGTTAGAGAGGCTAATGATAATGATATTACTGTGCTAGATTTCTTTGCGGGGGAGGATGTCATAATAGTGACAAGGGGTAAAAACGCTGTATTTAATAGGGTTTTGAAGCTTCCACAAAGTCACAAAACGACAAATTGGTGTGCTGCTTAGAGCTTTTATCTAAGAAATAAGGGTTGTAAGCAGTACATCAGTGCCCCTAGTAATCTATAAGTTAAGAATATAAGGACATATCATTTTAGTTCATATATAGTTTAATGCAATCATATTTGAAGTGAGACAAATGAAATTGAAGGAGGAACTCATTATGGGAAAAAATATAAGTGACTATTTGTACGGAGCAGGAAATATAATGTTAAATGCAACAAGAGAAGTTGTACAAAGACATGAAGATGAGTCTGTTCAGGCAGAACGAAATTATGGTGCAGGGATCCTCATTCAAGCACTGTTTGAAGTAAATGTTGAAGATGATGTGATTATTAGTTTAGTTCAGAAATACTATGGTTTTAGTGAAAGAGAAAGCGAAGAACTGATGGTTTCAGAACGAACCATAAATATACCATGTCAGAAATTAGAGACATTTCTTGTACGTTCAGAAGGATACACAAGAGATGAAGCTGTAAATTTCATTTTAAAAAATGGTATTCCAGATTTTTTGAGAGAAAAGAAAGTTTCCTGGAAACTATCACCAAGGGAATTACTTTTAAAAGTAGAAAAAGAGCAACAGAATTATTAGAAGATACTTCAGATGATTCTATTTGCCTATTTGATGAAGATGAGGCTATCGGGATGAAATATGATTATTATGAGAAAAAAATAAATGATGTGATAATGAAATGCCCTATTGAATCAGGGATTGAAATACTTGTTTACAATGTTCTTAACGAGGTTATTGATTCAACAAAATTGTCACTTGTAGACATTAATCGCCTTCGGAAAGATAGAGATTATAGATTGACTACAGATGGGGGAATAGCAGATATAGCTGTTCTTTCGGAAGACTTTGAATACCGCACAGATGTTGGAACAGTCTATGGATTTATTGAAGTGAAGGCAACAAATGAGCTACTTTCAGTAACGGGACAAATTGAAGGTCAAAAAAAAGATATTGTTCATTATATATACACCAACGGATTAGCTTGGAAATATTATAAAGATGGAGAGATTAATTGGGAAATTGTATTATCTTATGATGAAAATCAAGCATGTTCAGTATTGAGAGAACCTAAAAGGATATCAATAGATTCAAAGAAATTTGATACTTTGATTGATGAACTCAAAAAAATTAACTGGTTCTAAGATAATCAACACTAATCTCAAGTAAAATAGATTTCTAAAAATTAAATATGGATGGATAAGCGATTAGAGATAAAAATCTAGTCGTTTTTTTTTATGCCCAAAAGAAAGGAGGAAAGGCGTGGAATTTGAATATTACCACAACAATGATGGTGATCAGTTTCGATATATTCAGTTGCCAACCATCTTGTTAGAACATGAATATTTTTCTGGTTTATCTTTGGAAGCCATCGTCTTGTATTCCATGATGCTTAACCGAATAAGTTTGTCATTTAGGAACGGTTGGATTGATGAGCACTCAAGAGTATATATCTATTTCACATTGGAAGAGGTCATGAAGAAGCTTAGATGCAAATCACAAAAAGCAACGAAGATTATAGCTGAACTTGATGTAGATAAAGGTATAGGACTGATTGAGAGGAAAAGGCAAGGTCTTGGAAAGCCGACAATTATTTATGTGAAAAACTTTATGAGTATTTTCAAGAATAAAGACTATGGAAAAACAGAAGTCCAGACTAGTGAAAATCAAAACTCTGTAACTTTGAAAAACAGAAGTCCTGACTGCGGTAAATCAAAATCTAACTATATAGATATTAGTGAACCTGATTTAAGAAAGAATGATATGAGGAGTGACACCTCCCTTTTTGGATTATTTCAAAATGTCATTTTAACTCAAGAAGACTATGAAGAACTCTCAAGAACGATTGTTGAAGACCTAGATGGTTTGATAGACAGGCTATCAGCCTACATGACTTCAACAGGAAAGACCTATAAGAGCCATAAAGCAACGCTTTTATCCTGGCACTTACAGGATGAAAAGAAATTTAAAAAGAAATCAACCGTACTTAGCTACGATGATTATGACAAAGGAGAACACTTGTGATGAGTGAAATGAAGAAAATTAGAATGGGAGAAGCAAGTTTTAACTACTCTCCAGAAACAGCCTATGAGAAAAACGGCAATGTCTATTGCAACACATGCCATGAACAGATTAATGGCGAAGTAGTCAATATGATGGGCACTTGGATGTGTTTCAGAATTCAGTGCCAGTGTGAAAAGGAAGAAGAAAAAAGATGGAAAGAACGGGAGCGAGTAATGCGGGTAAATCAATTAAAGGACACTTGTTTTACTAATCCTAAACAAAGAAACTACACGCTAGATAAATGTCTTATCAGTAATGAAAAAACAATCGGTGTTGTTTCTAACTACATTAAGAAATTCGATGAGGTAAGAAAAAAGAATGTGGGTCTTCTCTTCTTTGGTGAAGTTGGTAGCGGTAAAAGCTATCTGGCCGCAGCGATAGCAAATGCAGTGATGGAAGAATATGAAATCACCTGTAAGATGCGAAACTTCTCCCAGATTATCAATGACTTGCAGTCAGGCGGATTCGACCTAGACAAAAACAGATATATTGATTCACTGGTCAGAACACCACTTCTTATCCTTGATGATTTAGGGATTGAGAGAAATACACCATACGCTTTAGAACAAGTCTACAACATCATCAATGGTCGAAGTTTACAAGGCTTACCAACCATAATTACTACCAATTTAAGTCTTGAAGATATCAAGAATCACACAGAAAGCATCGAGCTAAAGAGAATTTATTCCAGAGTTCTAGAGATGTGTATTCCCGTTCTAGTGAGTGGAGCAGATATCAGAGAACAGATTCATAAAAAGAAAATACAAGAATCAAGAGAGTTGCTCTTGTAGGAGGTGATAAACATGATTAACGAAGAAACTAGTAATAAGACCTTGCACATGGAAATGCAAGCAGCAAAAGTAACTGCAAAGGGAATACAAAAACTGTTAAAGGATCTCATGCAAAAGCTAGACCAACAGAAGCAGAGCCTTGATAGTTATCTAAAAAGTTCCTCAAAGGAAGTCACCATGAAAGATATGGTGAAAAAGGGGCAACTGGAAGAATTAGAGGTTAAAGATTGTGACCTAAAGGAACTGAAAAAAGAACTCAATAAAAATGGAGTGAAGTTTTCAGTGATGAAAGATAAGGAAACAGGAAATCACTCGGTATTCTTTCAAGCGAAAGATACGGCTGTTATGGAAAAGGCATTTCGTAATACCTTAGCCACTGTTGAGAAAAAGGAAGCGAAGAAAGATTCTGTGATTCAATCAATCGATAAATATAAACAAGCGATGAAAGATACTGTCACGAAGGATAAGGTGAAAAATAAGCAAAAGGAGCAAAGTCTATGAGAGAAAATCAAATACAACAATTTCAGAATCAACATTTTGGAAAGCTCACTGTCATAGAAATTGATAGTGAGTTTTTCTTTATAGGAAAAGAAGTCGCAGAACTACTGGGATACAAAAATGGTAGCAGAGATGTAAATCGGCATGTTGATGAAGAAGATCGGTGCATATTTCAAAACTACCAAAACGGTACTTTTGAAAATATACCAAATAGAGGAGTAACCATTATCAACGAATCAGGACTTTATAGCTTGATTTTGTTATCAAAGCTTCCGAGTGCAAAAGCTTTTAAACACTGGGTGACGAAAGAAGTTTTACCAAGCATTCGAAAACATGGTGGTTATATTGGAAATCAAGAAAATAAATCAAATGAAGAAATTCTTGCCAGTGCAGTCCTTGTTGCTCAAAGGGTAATTCAGGAAAAAGAACAAGTAATCGAGCAGTTAAAACCAAAAGCAGATTACTATGATCAGCTAGTGAGTCAAAATCTTTTAACGAACCTAAGAAACACAGCAAAGGAGCTAAAAATTCCACAAAATAAATTCATTGCGTTTTTACTGGAAAACAAATATATCTATCGAGATAAGTATGAAAGGCTTCTTCCCTATGCACAAAAGAACAAGGGCTATTTCGAGATTAAAGAGTGGTACAACTTCTATAATGATTTAGTTGGGATTCAAACCATGGTAACACCAAAAGGTCGGGAGCATTTTCTGATTCTGACTGGAGGTGATGTCACTTGTGACTAGTAAAATACCTCAAGATATAAAGTCTGTATTTATCGGGCAGGATTGGAAGAAACTACTGAAAGTAAACATTGCATATCTTGCCTTTTTCTATGTCGGTAATATCTTTTCAGCTCATGTAAGAGCCTACCAAGGTGGCGATATCATTGACCGAATTATGACTGCAATCGTAGAACTGGAGACAATGAAGTTTATTCCTAGTTTTCATCCAAATGATTTACTAATTGGCATAGCTGTTGCTGGTCTCATGAAGTTCATCGTTTACACCAAAGGTAAGAAAGCGAAGAAGTTTCGAGAAGGAAAAGAGTATGGCTCTGCTAGATGGGGAAACGCTAAAGACATCAAACCTTATATTGATGAAAAGTACGATAACAATGTGCTCTTTACCAACACGGAGCGTCTCACCATGAATGGTAGACCCAGTAATCCCAAATATGCCAGAAATAAGAATGTACTGGTAATCGGTGGTTCAGGTTCAGGTAAAACAAGATTCTTTGTAAAACCAAATCTCATGCAGATGCATTCTTCCTATGTGGTGACAGACCCGAAAGGCACGATTGTCTTAGAGTGCGGAAAGATGCTTGAAGAAAATGGTTATGAGATAAAAATCCTTAATACCATCAATTTTAAGAAAAGCATGAAATACAATCCCTTTGCCTCTTTGAAAAGTGAAAAAGACATCTTAAAACTGGTTCAAACGATTATTGCCAATACCAAAGGCGAGGGAGAAAAAGCAGGTGAAGATTTCTGGGTTAAAGCGGAAAAACTGTATTACACAGCCCTTATTGGCTACATCTACTATGAAGCTCCAAGAGAAGAAAAGAACTTCAAGACGCTTCTGGATATGATTGATGCTTCTGAAGTTCGTGAAGATGATGAAAGCTATATGAACCCAATTGATCGGCTATTTGAAGCCTTAGAAAAGAAACGCCCTACCCATTTTGCAGTGAAGCAGTATAAGAAATACAAGCTTGCAGCAGGAAAAACAGCAAAGAGTATTCTCATCTCATGTGGTGCAAGGCTCGCTCCCTTTGATATTGAAGAGTTAAGGGAGTTGATGAGTGAAGATGAAATGGCACTTGATACCATCGGTGATAAGAAGACTGCACTCTTTGTCATTATTTCAGATACGGATGACACCTTTAATTTCGTAGTTTCTATCATGTATTCTCAACTCTTTAATCTACTGTGTGATAAAGCAGATGATGTGTATGGAGGCAGACTTCCTGTGCATGTTCGATTCTTACTAGATGAGTTTGCAAATATCGGGTTAATCCCAAAATTTGAAAAGCTGATTGCAACCATTCGTTCAAGAGAAATTTCAGCAAGCATCATCTTGCAATCACAATCTCAGCTCAAAGCCATCTACAAAGATCATGCAGATACCATCATTGGTAACTGTGATAGCACTTTGTTCCTTGGTGGAAAAGAGAAAACGACACTCAAAGAACTCTCTGAAACACTGGGGAAAGAAACTATTGACCTTTATAACACATCGGAAACCAGAAGCAATCAAAAGTCCTTTGGTCTTAACTATCAGAAAGTTGGTAAAGAGCTGATGAGCCAAGATGAAATAACAGTGATGGATGGTGGAAAATGCATCTTTCAGTTAAGAGGGGTCCGCCCATTCTTGTCAGATAAATTTGATATCACCAAGCACAAGAACTATAAGCTCTTGGAGGATTACGATAAGAAAAATTTATTTGATGTAGAGAAGTATATGAAGCGAGTCGGTAAGGCAAAGGTCACAGCCAATACAAAGTTAAACACCATAAGCTGATTCAGGAGAAAGGAGCTTAAATGAAGAGGATAAGAAGTCCCACTAAAAATTTAATAGCAGAATGTATCAGTTAAGCGATTGAAAGAGAAAGAAATCTTCCAGTCGCTTTTTAAATTTCAAAGAAAAAAGGAGAAAAGATAAATGGAAATGAATTTAGAGATGATTAACATCAACGCAAACCTAGTTAAAGAACCAGTCTTTAGTAGTTTTGAGAAAAACGGAGAAACCATTGAAGTGGTGAACTTCACTTTGGTCAAAAGCTATGGCAAGGACAAAGAATATACCAATTGCTCAGCCTATGGCGAGAAGGTAGAGCTTGCAAGAGAGCTTAGACCAGGCGATTTCGTTCATGTCTTTGGTTACTTCAAAGAGAGGGTCAAGGGCGATAAAACTTATAAAAATTTCATCGTCAAATCATATAACAAAATCACAGAAAACAAGGAGGAAGAATAATGGGATTTTTTGTAGAAGGCGTTAACGTATTAAAAACCTTAGTCATGGCACTAGGAGCAGGTCTTGGAGCATGGGGCGTTATCAATCTTATGGAAGGTTACGGGAATGATAACCCTGGTGCAAAGTCACAAGGTATTAAACAGCTAATGGCTGGTGGAGGTATCACACTGATTGCAATGAAACTTATTCCACTACTTGCAGATGTATTGAACTAAGGAGCGTAACTTATGTTTGGGATTTTCGATAAAATTACAGAGTTCTTTAAGGAACTACTCATCGGAGGTATCCAAGCAAACCTTGAATCGATGTTCTTAGATATCAACAATCAAGTGGCGTCAGTCGCAAGCGATGTAGGGCAAACACCTATGGGATGGAATGGAGAAGTCTTTAATTTCATTAAGACGATCAACAACAATGTCATTATCCCGATTGCAGGACTGATAATCACAGCTGTACTTTGTATTGAGCTCATTAATCTGGTGATGCAGAAAAACAACATGCATGACTCTGATACCTTTGAGTTCTTCAAGTACATTATCAAAATGTGGGTGGCAGTCTATCTTGTCACCCATGCTTTTGATTTCAGTATGGCAGTCTTTGATGTTGCTCAGAGTCTCGTCAATCAAGCGGCGGGAGTCATAAATACCAGTGCGGTAGTTTCAATGGATCAAGTCACGGAGATGGTTGCACTGCTTGCTGATAAAGGGATAGGAGAACTCATTATGATTCTTCTTGAGACTTCCCTAGTGAAAATTTCAATCCAAGCGATCTCATTGATTATCACAGTCGTGGTATATGGCCGTATGTTTGAAATTTATATCTACAGCTCAGTGTCTGCTATTCCTTTTGCTACGATGGGCAATAAGGAATGGGGACAGATTGGCAACAACTATATCAAGGGACTATTTGCCCTAGGACTTCAAGGTTTGTTTTTAATCATTTGCTTAGGCGTTTATGCCGTACTTGTAAAGACGATTTCGATTACAGATATCCATACAAGCATCTTCATGGTATTAGCCTATGCACTGTTATTAGGACTAACGATGTTAAAAACTGGAACACTTTCAAAAAGCATATTAAATGCACATTAAATTTTAGGAGGAAAACGAATGAGAAAATTAAAAAACAAAGAAAAAACGATAAAGATTGGTGCTGTCATAGGCACTGTAGGTGTAATTGGTGGGATTATTTCTACCATTTGCATGAGAAGAAAAATAAGAAAGATCGATGAGAGGATTCGTAATGCAGATGACTATATTAGCGAGTTCTGTGAATTGCAAATAGAAGCAGATATTGATTTTGATGAACGTATCAATGCGAATTATGAAGAGATTATCTCGAACCTAGAGCATATTGAATGTCTTGCAAAGAAACTAGATTAAGAGGTGGATTATGGCTTATGTACAAATTCCAAAAGACTTAAATAAAGTGAAAACGAAAGTTGCCTTCAATCTAACAAAAAGGCAACTCATAGGCTTTTGTGCAGCTGGAGTGGTTGGATTTCCAACCTATTTTTTATGTAAAGACATATTTCCAAGTGACGTGGCAGTCATACTCATGATTTGTGTCATGCTTCCATTCCTTTTCATAACCTTTTATGAGAAAGATGGATTGCCCTTTGAGAAGTGCGCAAAGTTTATCTATCAGCACAAGGTCTATCAGTCCCATGAGCGAAGAAAGGAGGTAAATCTTGAAGAAACAAAAACAACAAGAACAAAGATTGGAACAACAAAAGAAGCAGCTCCAAAAGGACAAAAGGGAGCTAAGAAAAGACGCTAAGTTGCCTGTATCTCTTAATTTGCCTGGTTCATTTTTAAAAAAAGAAGAAAAGCGAATTACAGCAGAAGATACAATTCCCTACTTGAAAATGTTTAGAACTGGAATTTGCCAGATTGATGAAGGGCATTTCAATAAGTGCATTTCTTTTGAAGATATCAACTATCAACTGGCACTAGAGGAACATCGGGATTTGATTTTTAATCAGTATGCAAATTTCCTTAATTCCTTTGATCCATCGGTAGAACTACAACTATCTTATGTGAATCAATTAGGTAGAAACTCGGAACTTGAGAATGCCATCAAAATTCCAAACAAGGGAGATGACTATGATGAGGTTCGAAAAGAATTTAGAAAGATGCTTAAAGATCAACTAAATAAAGGCAATAATGGACTGAAAAAGTCCAAGTACATTACCTTTACCGTTGAAGCAGAAAACCAAAACCAAGCGAAAGCAAAGCTAGAGCGTTTAGAAATTGATATTCTCTCGAATTTCAAGAGTATGGGGGTAAGAGCAGAAAGTCTCAATGGAGAAGAAAGATTAAAACTTCTCCACGATATGCTAAATCCTGATGATGTGTTTGAGTTTTCCTACAAGGACTTAAAGGCAAAGGAAAGTACCAAGAGCTACATCGTTCCTGATGTGTTTAACTTCTCTCCTACTCAGTATTTTAAGTTTGGGAAGTATATGGGAGCAATGAGTCACTTTCAGATTCATGCTAGTGAACTTTCAGACAGAATGCTTGCAGAACTGCTAAACACAGATGACAACATTTCGATTTCATTTCATATTCATTCGGTTGACCAAAGTGAAGCCATTAAGATGGTGAAACGCAAGAATACAGACGTTGATCGGATGAAAATGGAGGAACAAAAAAAGGCGGTTCGTGGAGGATATGACATGGATATCATTCCAAGTGATATCAATACCTTTGGCACGGATATTAAGATACTCCTGAATGACCTTCAGAATCGTGATGAGAGAATGTTTATCGTCACGATTGTGATTATGAATTTTGCAAGGTCAATCCAGCAGTTGGATAACACCATAGACCAGATTTCATCCATTGCCAATCGTCATAACTGTAAGATTAAAAGGCTCGACCATTTGCAAGAACAAGGACTGGCTTCAGTATTGCCACTCGGAACAAATAAGATTGCCATTAATAGAGGGCTAACAAGTTCATCAACGGCAGTCTTTATTCCATTTACAACAGAGGAGCTTTTTATTAACTCAGAAGATAGCTTGTACTATGGACTGAATGCTCTTAGTCACAACCTCATTATGGCCGACAGGAAGCTTCTGAAAAACCCCAACGGATTAATTCTAGGAACACCTGGTTCTGGTAAGTCCTTTAGTGCTAAAAGAGAAATGGCAAATGCCATCTTAGTTACAGATGATGATGTCATTATTTGTGACCCAGAAGGCGAATATGGCAACCTTGTGAAGCAGTTTAAAGGTGAAGTCATTAAAGTTTCGGCAAAGAGTAAAGACTATCTCAATCCTTTAGATATCAACATGAACTATGGTGATGGGGATGCTCCATTAAAAGATAAAGCCAACTTCATAATTTCAATGCTTGAGTTAGTTGTAGGAGGAACAGGACTCACAGCAGAAGAAAAATCAATTGTTGACCGTTGTTTACCAAAGATTTATGAAAAATATTTTAATGATCCAAAACAAGAGAATATGCCAATCCTACAAGACCTTTACGATATGCTGAAGAACCAAGAAGAACAGGTGGGAAGAAAACTGGCAACGGAGATGGAAATCTATGTTACTGGTTCACTCAATGTGTTTAATCATCAGAGTAATGTGGATTTGAACAAGCAGCTCTTATGTTTTGATATTAAAGAGCTAGGAACACAGCTTAAGAAAATTGGAATGTTGGTTATTCAAGATCAGGTTTGGAATAAGGTCTCACTGAACAGAGGTAGCAAAGCCACAAGGTACTATATCGATGAGTTCCACTTGCTTTTAAAAGATGAGCAAACAGCTCAGTACTCGGTAGAGATTTGGAAGAGGTTTCGTAAATGGGGTGGTATTCCAACAGGAATTACCCAAAACGTAAAAGACCTTCTTATGAGTAAAGAAATTGAGAATATATTCGATAATACAGACTTTGTACTCATGCTCAATCAAGCAAGTGGTGATAGAGAAATCTTGGCAAAGAAGCTTAAGATATCTCCGTATCAGCTGAACTACGTTACTAATTCCAATGCAGGTGAAGGACTACTAGTCTTTGGCAATACGATTGTTCCATTTGTCGATAAGTTTCCGAAAGATACGATTCTCTACGAGAAAATGACAACAAAGCCTGAAGAAGTAAAGTAGGTGCTCTATGTCAAACAAACGAAGGAGAGATTTTTCAGAAAAGGCTAGTAGAAAAACAAATGATAATTCACTACTTGAGCGAGAAGAACTTGAAAGAAGTAAGCTGAAGCATTCTGATGATTACAGCAATAAGCGAGTGGAAGTATCTGAACGTTTTCAAGAGAAGGTAAAGGAACAAAGTAATCGATCTGCTAAAAGAGAAGCTACGGAAATTGAATCAAGTGGTCGTAGGAAAAGGCATAGAAGTAGTGATGAAGTAAAAGAATCTATAAACGATGAAGTATCTGTATATAGCAATCAAGATTATAAAAGTGAATACTCGCCAGATACTGAAAAGAAAGCAGTTAAGAATAAATCAGGTGAGCGAAGAAATGAAACAAATCCTATTGAATCTACTCAAAATCAAAAAGAGAAAAAGGCTAAACAAAGAAGCCAGCAAGCAAAGATTCAAAAAGAAAAAGAAGCTCAGTTAGAAACCCAAACAGCTGTCGTGCAAAAAAGCGAGTATGTGTTAGAAATATATGATCCGCTCTCAAAAGATATGGACAATGATGGGGTCATCGATCGCTACGATAATGATTTTAGGGATTCGACTATCAGCTATGAGGAAAAAGATAGAAAACTGGTTCAAGAGAAAAACTATAAGAGGAAAAACTATAAACAAGAGTTTCATAGGAGCAGTAAAGCTCAAGAACCTGTATTGGAGACAAAAAGGACTAAAAATGAGGAGTTGCTGAAAGATTTACCTGATGATAGAAAAATTAAAAACATTCAAAATAAGCAAAGAAAAGACCTTTCTAAAGTTCAAGATTCAAAAGGAAATCTGAAAAAGAAAAATTCACTTGCCTTAGCATCCACTGGTGCCGTTTTAGAAACCACAAAAAGGTATTTAAGAAAAGAAAATGATGATAATGCCGGTGTGGATGCCAGTGAAAAATCCCTTGGAGCAAGTTCAAAGCTCGTTCATGGAATCAAAGACTACCGAATTAAAAGACAGAATAAAAAAGTTAAGGCAATCAGAAAATATGATGACAAGATTCTACTAAGAAAATCAAAGTTAGAATTTAGAGATGCCACAAAGCTTTCAAAAGCAGAAGAATCTTATCAGAAAATGAATGCTTATAGGAAATTTCAAAAAAGAAAGCGGATGAAGGCAAGCATCTACAAGCAGAACGATGTCGGAATCAAAGATAGAATAAAGAAGGCTTTTATAGGTGCAATCAAAGGTACAGAAGAGCTGATTAAAAAGAAGGCGACAAAAATCGGAGTGATTCTTGTTAGCCTTTTTCTTTTCCTATCGGTTATTTTAAACGCTGTCTCGCTACTGGGTGGATTAGGTGGCGTTTCTGGCATGATTCTTTCCAGTTCCTATTTGACAAGCGATAAGGAGATTACAGTATCGGATGAACTTCTACAAGAACTGGAAGCTGATTTAATCATCAAAATACAAAATATCCCAACAAATTATCCAGGCTATGATCGTTATCAGTATCAAGTGGGTTCGATTGGGCATGACCCTCAAGTCTTAGTCGCTTATTTGACAGCAAAATATGGAGAGTATCGCTTTTCAGAGGTTGAGGGTGAAATCCATGAGCTTTTTAAGAGTATGTATCAGCTGAAACTAGAAGAAAGAGTTGAAACTTATACGGTGACTGAAACCAGAACGAGCACAGACCCTGAAACTGGCGAAACAACAACAGAGGAAGTTGAGGTGGAAAAGACTAGAAGAATTTTAATCACAACATTAACTTCAAAAAGATTAGAGGATGTACTTGATGGCAAATTAAATGAAGAACAACAAGAACATTATGAAGTTCTTAATGAGACCAAAGGAAACTTCATGAACCTTCATTCCCCAATTCAAGGAGAATGGAAAAATAAGATTACAAGCATGTATGGCTATCGTGCAGATCCCTTTACAGGAGAAAAGAAGTTCCATACTGCCATCGATATTGCGGATATTGAAGGGACTCCTCTTTTAGCTGTATTTGATGGTGTCATCACCTATACGGAGCATTCTGATTCTGGGTATGGAAATTATGTTGAGCTTACAGATAAAGAAGGCAATATGGCAAGATATGCTCACGCAAGCTCTATTAGCTCAAGGGTCGGTCAAGAGGTTAAAAAAGGAGATGAGATTGCAAAGATGGGAACGACTGGTAACAGTACTGGCTCACATTTGCATTTTGAACTTTACCTAGCCGATGGAACAAGGGTGAACCCATACTTTTATCTTTATTCAGAAGAAGCCTTTAATAGTTACACGAGACCGAGTGTCTCTAGCTTTAATTCCTTTAACTGGCAAGGTGGAGATGTTCAAGAAACGGTTTGGGGATATCTGGTTACACATGGTTATACGCCAGAAGCGGCAGCTGGAATTATGGGGAACATTGAAGCTGAATCTGGTTTCAATACCTCAGCAGTTGAAAGCTCTGTTACAAACCCTGGAGAAGGGATTGGCTTAATCCAGTGGAGTTTTGGCAGAAAAGCACAGCTTATTGCATTTGCCCAGTCTCAAGGCAAACCTTGGTCAGATATCGGTGTTCAGATTGCTTTCTTAGATTATGAAATGAATGGAGCAGAAGGAACAGTATTTCCAGGTGGCGTAAATGGATTTAAGCGTCTTACAAGCGTTGAAGAAGCAACAAGTCAATTCTGTTGGCTCTTTGAAAGACCAAATGTGAACTATGCTCATTATGAAAGAAGAATCAGTGCAGCCCATGCTTACTATGAGATGTATAAAGACTTTGATGCATCGGTGGTGACACCATAAGGAAGGAGAATTATGCGAAAAGAATTAGGACAAGTTAGACAAAAGAAAAAGAAATTACTAGAAAAGAAAGCTCTGATTGATGAACAATTGGAGCTTTTATCTTTGAGAGAAGAAGAACTTGAAAACGAAGAGGTCATTATCGTTTTCCGTGAAGCTAATATCACTTTAGAAGAAGTGATGGAACAGTTTAAGCAATTAAAACAGGAAAAGAAGGAGAAAAGAACTTATGAAAAAAACATGGAAGGCTAAGACCACAGCACTATTGAGTACAGTACTCATTTTGACAGGGATTGTTGGAGGTACCGTTGGTTATCCAATCGTAGCTGCGGCAACCAATGAAATTACATCTGAAGAGGAACTTCAGCACGAAGAAGAAACGCAAACGAATGTAGCGGTGGATGATATTCAAGTCCTTGAAGATGAGTCCGATGAACTTGATGAGCGTCTGAAAAAGATTGAGAAAGCTCTTGTTTCAGAGCGGGAAGCGAACGAAGAACAGAATCAGCAAATTGAAGAGCTGAAAAAGCAAATGGAAGAGTTGGCTGAAGAAAACAAGAAGATTCAAGAGGAACTGAAAGTAGCAGAAGAAGCAACAGCCAAGCTCCAAGAACAATTAAAAGACCTTGAGAAACGGGTGGAAGCTCTGGAGAAAAAAACTGAAACGTGCTGCAAAATTGAAATAACAATTAATAGTGAAAATGAGAGCTTGAAAAAAATCGAGGAACTTACAAAGCAACTGGATGAGATTTCAAAGAAAATAGCTGAAAGCAATAAGGCGGCCGAGTCTCAAGATTCTATCAATGAGGAACAAAGGAAAGAGATTGAAAAATTACAGGTTGAAAAGGCGGATTTTCAAAAGCAGATAGATGAGCTGAAGAAAACAGCTGAAAACAAAGAAACTTCTAAGGAGCTTGAATCCATTCAGAAGAAATATGATGAAATGAGCAAGCAGCTGGAAGAACTTAAAAAGCTCATTCAAGAAAAGGATAGTCAAAAAAATACGACTACTTCTGCTTCTGAAACGGTAAAAAAAGAGGAAACTAAGTCTACTACGACCTCTCCAGTTAAAGATTCAAGTGGTACAACTGGAACAACATCGGGAAATACAGTAGTTTCTAGCACACCAATTAGAGAATCATCGGCTACAACAACAAGTGATAATACAGCTGAAACAGAAGTTCAAATCAGGTATCCAAACAAGCTAACACCAAAAGAAACAGGACAAACTTCAACTACAGGAGTCGCAACATCACAAACAGCAGATAATTATTACGGTGCTTCAAATCAAAATAGCCAAGTGGCAGTGAAGACCGAAAAGTCTGGTACAGGTGGTGCAAATGCCAGTGTGACTGAGAATGTCGATAATGCGAATGGCGAATATCCAGTTCATCACGGAGATGAATCCAGTGAGCTTTATAGTGCGGATGCAAGACAATTTGTAACCTTCCAAACCAAATCGGGAAAGAATTTTTATCTCATCATCAACCATGATGAGGAATCGGAGAATGTCTTACTTCTTACCGAGGTTTCTGAAGCCGATTTAATGCATATGGTGGAAGAAGAGGTTCAAGAACCTGTAAAAGAAGTGGTTAAAGAAGAACCAGAGCCAGTTGAGATCGAAGAAGAGCCAGTTCAAGAAGTGGAAGAAAAGAGCAACTTTGGAACTTACTTAATTTTGATTTTGGTTATCGGTGGTGTCATAGCAGGTGGATACTACCTGAAAGTTGTAAAAGGCAAAGAAAAGGAGGAACTGAAAAAACTTGAAGAACCTGATGATTATGTATCTGAAGCAAGCGATGAGGACACAGATGAAGAATATGAGTCAGAGGAAGTAGAAGAAACAAATGACGAAGATGATGAGAACATCATTCTTTAATCGCTAAAAATTAAAGAGGAACAAGGGGCAGTCGGAAATGGCTGCTCTTTGTATTTTACAAGGAGGAACAATGAAATTAATAATTGCAGAAAAACCAAGCGTAGCTTTATCTATTGCAAAAGTTGTTGGAGCGAGGAGTAGAAAAGATGGATATGCCCAAGGAAATGGCTACATGGTGAGTTGGTGTGTCGGTCATCTGATTCAAATGGCAAGTCCAGATAAATATGATGAGAAGTATGCTAAATGGAATTTAAATGATCTGCCAATCTTACCGAAAGAGTTTAAATACGAGGTTTCTAAGAATACGAAAAAGCAATATGGAGTGCTTAAGAAACTACTTCACCTAAAAGAGGTCGATACAGTTATCAATGCCTGTGATGCTGGTCGTGAAGGTGAACTGATATTTCGCTTAGTCTATGAAGAAGCCAAATGTAAGAAACCTATCAAAAGGCTTTGGATTTCGTCTATGGAAGATGAATCAATCAGAAAAGGGATTGAGAGTCTTGCTAGTGGCAAAGATTTTGAGAATTTATTTGAAAGTGCGAAGTCTAGAGCCATCGCTGATTGGCTGGTTGGAATGAACCTTAGTAGGCTTTACTCCTGCCTTTATAATCAAAACTACTCAGTAGGTCGAGTACAGACACCAACACTTTCAATGATTGTGAAAAGAGATAGTGAGATTACAGGTTTTATCAAAGAACCATACTATGTGGTTGAGATTGTGACAGATGATTTCTCGCTATCTACAGAACGCATTGATTCAAAAGAAATTGCCGATCAGCTCTCAAATCTAGTTCCAGAAGAACTTATCGTTACTGAGGTCATAAATAAAGAGAAGATAACAAAACCTGAACCGTTATTTGATTTAACTGCTTTACAAAGGGCAGCGAACAGATATTTTGGGTTTAGTGCAAAACAAACCCTTGATTACCTTCAAAGCCTCTATGAAAAGAAACTAGTGACTTACCCAAGAACAGACAGTCGCTATCTAACCGAAGACATGAAACAAACAGTCTGTGAGATGTTAGATACCGTAGGCGAAGGCTTTGAAAGGGATGCTAAAAATATAGATTCTATCTTCAAAAATGAAAAAGTAAGTGACCATCACGCTATTTTGCCAACACTTGCAGCAATGAAGAACGGTCCTGGTACCCTTCCCTCTTCTGAGCAGAAAATCTATGACCTGATACAAGCCAAACTCTTGATGTGTGCGAGTTCAAATCTGATTGAAAGCACAACAAAAGTGATAGTGGAGTTTGATGGAGTTACATTCTCAGCAAGCGGAAAAACTGTTCTTGAAGAAGGCTTTTTTGGGTTCGTGAAACCTTTTTTGAATAACAAAAAGAATGAAACAATTTTGCCTAAACTAAGTGAAGGAGATGTTCTTTCCATCAAAGGAAGCATTGTTAGGCAAAAATTTACTCAACCACCAAAGTATTTCACAGAAGAAACACTTCTAAAGGCAATGGAGCTTGCAGGGGCAGAGGATATCGAAAAAGGAATTGAGGTGGAACGTAAAGGTCTTGGAACACCGGCAACAAGAGCAGGTGTTATTGAGAATTTAATTTATAAAGGCTTCATCGAAAGGGATAAGAAAAATCTTCTTGCAACACATAAGGGAATGAGCTTAATTACGATTGTATCTGAAGAATTTCGTTCTCCGAAAAAAACAGCTGAATGGGAGATGAAGCTCTCAAAGATTGCAGATGGGAAAGAGAGTTCAAAAGATTTTCTAAAGGATATTGAAAGAGATATTTCAAACCTGGTAAATCACTACCAGAAATAACTGAACAAAAGAGATTTTGGAGGGATGAGTAGAAAAAACTTGTCCCTCTTTTTTTATTTGAAGGGGGTGAAAGCAATCGAACAAATAACAGTATTAGAACTCTTTGGAGGGATTGGAGCAATTAGAAAAGCACTCATCAATCAGGAAATACCATATAAGGTCATTGACTATATCGAGAACGATAAAAATTGTGTGAAAAGCTATAACCAGCTCTATGGAGAAGATTATAAACCCCAGTCAGTAACGGATTATCATCCGCCAGATGAGAAGATAGATATTCTTATGCATGGTAGTCCGTGTCAAGATTTTAGTCGAATAGGCATGAAGCAAGGTGGTGAGGTTGGCAGTGGTACTCGAAGCAGTCTTCTGTTTGAAACAATACGAATCCTCAAAGAGATGAAAGAAAAACCCAAATGGGTCATATGGGAAAATGTAAAGGGAGTCCTTGATCGAAATATGCGGGATTCCTTTTTTTATTATCTGAAAGAGCTTGAGGAACTCGGTTATCAAAATAAATTTGAGATTTTAAATGCTATAGACTTTGGTATAGCTCAAAAACGAGAACGAATCTTTGTCGTGAGTAGTTTAAAAGACAATATGTTTCAATTTGAGAATCTTGAAAAATGGCAAGCTCCCAGTATCAAGGAAATCCTAGAAACGGATGTTTCAGAGAAGTACCTCGTGCATCAGCCTTCCATGCTAAAGCTCATGGATACCAATAATGACTACCGAAGAGACTTCAAGGCACGAGTTCAAATTATTGGAGACTTTGCTTATACGATTAGTACCAAGCAAATGAGAATTCCAAATGCTGGGCTAGTCGATTTAGAAAATGGTAAGTATCGCTATTTGACCGAGAAAGAGTGTTTTTTGCTTATGGGGTTTAACGATGAGGATTTCAAGAGATTAAGAAAAATCTATCCAGAAAAAGAAAAAACAACATCAAGCATTTTATACAAGCAAGCAGGTAACAGCATCGTTGTGCCTGTTCTTGAAAGCATTTTAAAAGAAATTATAAAAGGAGAAGAAAATGAAGGCACTAAACAAGATTAGCATTTTAGATTGTGATGAAGCACAACACGAAAAACATATGAAGGAAATAGAAAACATCTTTGAAAAAATCTATTCCATCAAGAACTATGACTGTCTATATACCGTTGAATATGTAGATGAGTATCACAGGGATCATCGAGAGAAATATATTACGAATGATGATTTGCAGAGCTTAAACGATATCTTAGAAAGTACAGACTTCAAAAATGGTATGGATGTATATGTTAATGAAAAAAGTTTGGTGTTTCTAGTTCATGGTCAAGGCTACACAAGACTTGGAGAATATCATTTAGTTGAGACGAAAGTAACAGTGCAAGCTTTTGACAACTATGGTTATGAAGTTGACTTGGGAAGGTTCTTTCAAGACAAGAAAAAGGATAGAAATGAACCAAATCTATAAAACAACAGAAGGAGGAAAACATGAGGATTAATGATTTTCAGCATCAGATAGAACTCATCAAGCAAGAGGTATTGAACGATGATAGGAATTATGTTCAGCTTTTGCAAACGATGGGTAATAACTGGCGATATGACTTTATCAACCAGTTAAGCATATACGACAAAAATCCAGGAGCAACAGCTTGTGCCAAGTTTGATTTCTGGAGACAAAATTTGAACCGAACGGTAATGATGGGGCAAAAAGGGATTCCAATCATTGAAGATTATGGGTACTACCAGAAGGTAGACCATATTTTTGATGTAGAACAAACCATATCAAAGAATAAAGAGGTCAACGAAGTCCGTATATGGAAATTTAAAGAAGAGGATCAAGAGATCATTTCTAATATGATTTTAATGGAAGGTCAAGAAGTGACGGGAGATTTACGAGGAGACTTCAATACGCTCATCAGGTTAAAAAGTGAAAATATATTTAGCTCTTTGATGAATGACCTTAGAATTCAGGAAGAAGACCAAGGTGCATTTAGAAAGTTTCTAGAACAATCAGCACTTGTAAGTTTTTCGACAAGGTTAGGTATATCAGTTGAGGTTGATTCTATAGCCTTTCAAAAGGGATTAGAAAGACTAGATGGAATCTCGCTTATGCAAGTGGGTGACGAACTTACAAGACTTAATAAAGAAATTTTGGAAGAACTCATTACAAAAAGTAATGAGAAAATGAAAAATAGGCTGCTGACAAATGTAAGGGCTGCCGAATATAATAAAAGTAACGATAAAGAAGGAGGATTAGATAATGTATTTCGAAGAGATACCAATGATAGACTTAACGAGGACGGACGAGTTCTCAGATCTGGCAACAACGCAGGAGATAGCCGAGAGAATCAAGGGGAAAACACTGAATCAGCTAGAAGAGAACAAGGACTTCATAGAGAGATATCCCAATCCGATATACGCAGCGATGAGGCTAGAGTTTCTAGCAGAGAGCGAGAATCAGGAACAGTGGGAACTTCTGACAGACCTATATTACGAGAAGAAATTAGTGCCACATCTCATGGAAACACAGGAAAGAGCCATTCGAATGATGAGGGTCGAGAAACCGAGAATGATGGAAGCTTGGGGCTTGAGGGAGGAGATGAAGACCGAAAAGCCACAGGAATACGAGGGGCAAATGAACAATCTGATTTCGAGCTTGAAGGAGATCATCATCAAGGAAGTAGTCGAAGCTTAGAAAATCAAGAAGGAAACGAAGGTGAGGAAGTCGAACAATCGGCTTCTTTTTCTTTTTATTCAAAAGATAATCCCGATGAACTGATGCCAAATGAGATTCTAGATAATATTCCAAAACTTTACGGACAAGAAGATACACCGCTTTTAGATCAAGTAGTTCATGCAGCCTATGTTATTCCACTAAGAAGTAATTGGACATGGTATTTGACTGAATATGACGAAGCGTCTGGTGATGCCTTTGGCTTGGTTGCTGGTATTGAACCTGAGCTTGGATATTTCAATTTGAATGAATTAAAGAGCCTTGGAGCTCAAAGGCTTATCCTAGAAGACTTTCCCAAAACTTATCGTGAGCTTTTAGATACAGAGCTTTCTAAACAACTAACGAGCGATGAGCTGATAAGCGTATTTGGCTCAGAAGTATTTTCAAACAATTTAGAAGCAGAAAGTATTGAAGAAAAAGTTGCTGTAAAAGTTGGGAATGAGTTTGTTCTAGTTTCTTCTTATGATATTTCACATATCAAAATTGAAAAAACAAATAGTGAAATTCAAATGGACGAAACAACCTATCCCCTTTATAGAGGAGTGACCTTTGAAGAAAGTCAAAAAGTAGATGAACTTATAGATAGCGGACTCTTTACCTCATATACCATTAATGATTTTATGGTGAAAGATACCCAGTTACCAAAGTTGTCATATGAAGAAACAGATGAGGGTTTAGATGTCTTTTACTCAAATAGAAATGCAGAAGATGGAAAGCTCGTTGCTCAAATCGATGGAGAAAGCAGCTCATATAACTGGATAGATGAGTCCTTTGCTAGAAAAGACATTTATCAAGAGGTTTCAAAAGAGTGGTGGAATAATTTTCGGCCGAAATTCTGGCAAAAACAGGATGAGAAACTTGCTGAGTATGACCTGGGATTTTACTCGATGGGCAATGGCTATGTGGTAGGCAATAAACTTGAAGAAGATCGAGGGACTGGAGACTATAAAAAGCTTGCCTTAATTGAAGCGAACAGAAATATTATCTTCTATGAAGAAAATCTGCCAAGTGAGATTGTTGGTGAAATCAAATTTGTAGCTTATACAAGTGATGACAGAATATCTGAAACACAGAGTGATTCCAATGTTTTTATAACTCATGGTCCGATTGATATTAGCAATTTAAATGATGAGCAAAAAGAACAAATTAAAAAGGGACTAGAAACTTTATCCTTAGACCAAGTTTTAAGCTATAGCAAAAGTGGGATTCCTTCCTGGCAGATGGAGCAGACTCGTTGGTCGCTTGAAAAAGGAATATCTATTGAGCAATCAAATGCTTTAGCGGGTTCAAAGCTAGATGTTAGTGACTTTAATATCCTTCGCTCTTATGTAGAAGCGGGCATTTCCATTGAACAAATTAATGAGCTAAGCCAAGGCTTTCTGACTACGCTTGAACTCATAGCCAAAGGCAATGAAATGCTTGAGCTTAATAAAACAAATAAAGAAATTGTTGAGCCAGATAAAACGAATGAGCAAATCGCCCTTGATTTAGAGAACGAAGTGTTGACACCAGATTTAAAGGTTGGACAACTCGTTTATTATGACCATGAAGCGTATACAGTAAGGCGAGAAGCTGCTCTTAACCCAATTACAAAGAAGTATGATTTGTGGATTTCACCAGTCGATGAGAAGAACCTAACAGTTCCCATCGTAAGCTTTGAAAATGAAACAGAACTTTTCGAGAAGATTCAACTTGAAAGGCCAACTTTCTTGATTGGAGATGAAGTTCTCTATAAAGAAAAAGCTTGGACAATCACTGGCTTTGATGGGGTGGGAGATCTAAAAACGGTGACAATAAAAGACCATGAAGGATTTCTTGGCGGATTTATTACTGGTTCAGAAGTTGTTATTTATCGTAAAGAATCAGACCTTGATTCAATTCTAAAACCAATTCATGAAGATGAACTTGTAGCTGATGTTGAAGCAGATATCATTACTCAAAAACTAGTTGCAAGCAACTATCACATGTCTACTGATGTCTTCCAAGAAGATCTTACACCATCCGAAAGGCTTGAGAACAATAAAAAAGCCCTAGAAACCTTATTCATACTTGAAAAAGAAAATCGTAATGCGACACCTGAAGAGCAAGAGATTCTAAGTCGTTATGTTGGCTGGGGAGGACTCGCAGATACCTTTGATGAAAATAAAGGAGGTCAATGGCAAGGAATTCGAGAATTTTTAAAAGAAAACTTGACTACCAAAGAATATGATAGTGCCAAAGAAAGTACTCTTACAAGTTTCTACACTCCCCCACAAGTAATTGAAGAGGTTTATTCAGCTCTATCACAAATGGGATTTAAAACAGGGAATGTCTTAGAGCCTAGTATGGGTGTTGGTGCTTTTGTCGGTAGCCTTCCTGATTCGATGAAAGATTCAAAAGTATATGGTGTTGAGTTAGATAGTATTAGTGGCCGTATTGCTAGAAAGCTTTATCCAGAAAGTGATATTCAAATAAAAGGTTTTGAAGAAACAAACTTCTCAAATAACTTCTTTGACATTGCTATCGGTAATGTTCCCTTTGGGGACTTTAAGGTGAATGACAGAGAATATGATAAAAATAATTTTCTGATTCATGACTACTTCTTTGCCAAGACCTTAGACAAGGTTCGAAATGGTGGTGTGATTGCCTTCATTACTTCCAGTGGAACACTTGATAAGAAAGATGAGAGTGTTCGAAGGTATCTTGCTGCACGTGCGGAGTTTATTGGAGCGATAAGACTACCAAATACTACCTTTAAAGGGCAAGCCGGCACAGAAGTAACGAGCGATATCATCTTTCTAAAGAAAAGAGATAGCATTCGGGATCGGGATGAGCCTTGGATTCACCTAGGAAGCGATGAGAAAGGACTAAACTACAATCAGTATTTTGTGGAAAATCCGGAGATGATTCTAGGTAAAATGACCGAGGAAAGCGGGCCCTTTGGTAACAGGGTTGTTTGTATCCCAAATGAAGTAGATTTCAAAGTTCAACTACAGAACGCTGTAGAGAAAATTGCAAGTGAAAACCACTATGAAGAAATTGAACTTGATGTTGATGAAAAAGTAATGCTTCCAGCAACGGATGATATCAAAAACTTCTCCTATACCATCATTGATAACCAGGTCTATTTTAGAGAAAACTCTATTCTCATTCAAAAAGAAGTGACAGATAAGAATAAAGAAAAAATTGGAGACTATTTGAAAGTCACAGAGGCTCTAAAAGATGTCATTGAAGCACAGATGCAAGGAACTAGTGATGAGGTCATTGAAAACAAGCAAGTTGTTCTAAATGAAATCTATGATGCCTTTTCTAAAAAACATGGTTATCTGAATTCCTTATCTAATACTAGAGCCTTAAAAGAAGATAGCAATTTCCCATTAGTATCCTCAATCGAGGTGCTTGATGATGAGGAAAATTTTAAAGCAAAAGGCGATATATTTAGCAAGAGAACGATTATCAAAGCACAAAGTATTGACCATGTTGATACATCACTAGAAGCCTTAGTTTTGTCTATCTCCCAAAGAGGACGAGTTGACTTCGACTATATGTCTGAATTGACTGGTAAGGACAAAGAAACACTTATTCAAGAACTACATGGCGAAATCTATCTAGATATTCAAGAGTTCGATCAGTTTGGCAATAATAAACCTTTCCAGAATGTGCTGGATGATGCGGAGTATCGTTTTAACTATGTGACAGCAGATGAGTACTTGAGCGGAAATATTCGTGAAAAGCTCGGTGTCATCAAAGAGTATGAATCCCATGTTTCTAAGCTTTTATCGAAGCGTTCTTACTTCCAAGGGGGAGAACGATTTGAGATTGATGAAAAAGAAGCACAAGTACTGGAAAAAGAATATATGGCACTTCAACATCAACATCAAAAACTTGAAGAAGTGATGCCTGAGAGGCTCACTGCTTCAGATATCAATGTGCGTTTAGGAGCAACATGGATTCCAAGCAAAGATGTAGAGCATTTCATGTTCGAGATATTAAAAACACCTGGATATAATCGCTGGGATATCAAGGTGAAGTTTTCGCCAATGACCAGTGAGTGGAATGTTGAAGGTAAAAGCGTTGATCGAGGCAATGACCTTGCCGAATTAACCTTTGGTACAAGCCGAGTGAATGCTTACAAGCTCATAGAAGATGCACTGAACCTAAAGGAAACGAAAGTCTTTGACCAAGTTATCAATCCTGATGGTTCAAAAAGTTCCGTACTCAATAAAAAAGAAACATTACTGGCTGGGCAGAAGCAAGAACTTCTCAAAGAAGAATTTAAAAACTGGATCTTTCAAGAACCAGATAGGCGTAATCGCTTAGAGAATATGTATAATGAGCGGTTCAACTCCATTCGCAATCGCGAGTATGACGGAAGCAATCTATCCTTTGAAGGAATGAATACAAAAATAGATTTAAGAGAACACCAACGTAATGCCATTGCCAGAAGTCTTTATGGTGGCAACACCTTACTTGCTCATGTTGTAGGAGCTGGTAAGACCTATGAGATGGTGGCGAGTGCGATGGAGAGTAAAAGGCTTGGAATGTGTAGCAAGTCTTTATTTGTAGTGCCAAATCATCTAACTTCGCAAATTGGGCGTGAGTTTATGCAGCTCTATCCTGGAGCAAATATCATGGTGGCCGACAAAAAGGACTTTGAACCAAAGAAAAGAAAAAGACTGATCGGCCGCATTGCAACAGGTGAGTATGATGCAGTTATTATTGGTCATTCACAATTCGAAAAGATTCCCATGAGTAAGGAATATCAGGAGAAGCATATCAATGACCAGATCGATGAAATCATCAATTATATCAATGATTACAAGTACGATAGGAATCAAAATTTTACCGTCAAGCAATTAGAAAAGACAAAGAAGAAACTTCAAACAAGGCTTGAAAAATTGACAGATGATTTTAAGAAAGATGATGTAATTACTTTTGAAGAACTAGGAGTTGATAAGCTTTTCATTGATGAGGCTCATAACTATAAGAATCTCTTTCTTCATACTAAGATGAGAAATGTTGCTGGTATTGGTCAATCGGAAGCTTTTAAGTCTTCGGATATGTATATGAAATGCCGATACATGGATGAAATGACTGGTGGGAAAGGAATCGTCTTTGCCACTGGTACACCAGTTTCAAATTCTATGACAGAACTTTATACCATGCAGAGATACCTTCAATTTGATGATTTAAAAAAGAATGGCTTAGAACACTTTGATTCATGGGCGGCGAACTTTGGTGAAACCGTCTCTGCTTTTGAGCTTTCACCAGAAGGTACAGGTTATCGAGTGAAGACAAGATTTTCTAAGTTCTTCAACCTTCCAGAACTCATGAGTATGTTTAAAGAAGTGGCAGATATTAAAACAGCAGATATGCTGAATTTACCAACACCAGAAGCAAGGTTTGAAGTTCTTAAAACTATGCCATCAGAAGAACAGAAAGAAATTCTTGCTAGCCTTTCAGAACGTGCTGACAAGGTAAGAAATCGAAGTGTTGAGCCTGAAGAAGACAACATGCTTAAAATCACCAATGATGGCAAGAAACTCGCTTTAGACCAAAGACTGATTAATCCTCTGTTACCAGATAATCCTGACAGCAAAGTGAATGTATGTGTGAAGAATGTCTTTGCCATTTGGGATAAAACTTCTGAGGAACGTTCAACCCAGCTCCTGTTCTCGGATATGTCTACTCCCAAAGGTGATGGAGAGTTTAATATTTATGATGATGTTCGGGAGAAGCTTGTTAGCTTAGGAATTCCAAAAGAAGAAATAGCATTTATCCATGAAGCGAATAGTGACAAGCAAAAGGATGAACTCTTTGCCAAAGTTAGAAGTGGTGAAGTTCGTATCTTGATGGGCTCTACGCAAAAGATGGGTGCCGGCACAAATGTTCAAAATAAGCTGATTGCACTTCACGATTTGGATGTGCCTTGGAGACCCTCTGACCTAGAGCAAAGGGCAGGAAGAATTGTGCGTCAAGGGAATGAAAACAAGGAGGTTAATATCTTTAGGTATGTCACCGAAAATACCTTTGACAGCTATTTGTGGCAGACCATCGAAAACAAGCAAAAGTTCATTTCACAGATTATGACTTCTAAGACTCCCGTTCGTGTAGCTGAAGATGTTGATGAATCAAGCCTAAGCTATGCAGAAATTAAAGCTCTTGCGACAGGGAATCCTCTAATTAAAGAAAAGATGGACCTGGATAATGAAGTAACGAAGCTGAAAATGCTTGAAGCCAACTACAAGTCTAATCAATATCGACTGGAGGATAAAATCCTAAAGTCCTATCCAAATGAAATTGCAAGGCTTGAGAACTTGATTGAAAACATTAAACAAGACTTAGCGGTAGTAGAGCCAAAGGCGTTAGGTGAGGATAAATTTACGTCTTTGACTCTTGATAATCATCGATACACAGATAAAAAAGAAGCTGGAGAAGCCTTATTAGAGTCGGTTAAGTCTGTTGGTATCAGAGATAGTAAAGTTATCGGAAAGTACCGTAATTTCGATTTAGAAGCGTCTTATGATAGCTTCCATAACCTATATAAGTTTACCTTGCAAGGTAAAGCCAAACATCAAGGAGAATTTGGTGTAAGTGCAGATGGTAATATCCAAAGGCTTGATAATGTCCTAGATAAGATGGGAGAAAGACTTCAGACTTTGCAAGATAAGTTAGAAGCAACAAAAGATCAGTTAATCACAGCTAAAGTGGAGGTGGAGAAGCCTTTTGAAAAAGAAACTGAGCTGAAAGAAAAAGTCCTACGCCTTGCAGAACTGAATCGTATCTTGGATATGGGAGAAGTTGAGGAAAAAGTAAATGAATCGCCACTGCTAGAAGATGTGAAACGTATCATCATCGACTTCTGTAATGAAGAATATGATGAGGAAAATAAGTATGAAGAATTCGATGCTTTATATCCTGATTTAAGACATGTAGGTATTGCCTACACGGAATCAGAAGATGGAAGGCATGAAATCCAGTATGAGCTCGATTTAGAAAGTTATTCTTGGTCTCAGCTAGTAGATGGTGAGGTTATAAGTTCAGGTAGCTTTATGGAACAAGGAAATGAAGAAGTTGCCTTACTAGACCTAAAACGCCATGTAGAGAGCATGACTTTCTCTGATATGGTATTTGTCAATGAGGAAGACCTAGAAGCTAAAATGAGGCTTAGAATCGATGAGAGTGGTACTTGGTATGATCCACTAGATAAAGATATGGACAATGATGGGGTTATTGATCGTTATGATGCTGATTTTAGAGATAGCAAGGTTGGAGATATTGGAGACCTAGAAAACTCACAAGAAAAAACATCAATCTTAAGCCAAATTAGAAGCTATCAATCTAGCGAGAAAAACGATGAGCAATCAGAAAAGAAGAACCAAGAAAAAGAGAGGTAGCCAATGTGCTACCTCTTAATCATTTAACACACAGGAGGAATAGAAAATGAATTTTGACGAAACTAAACAAATGATTAATCAGATGATGGATGAGAATTATAAGGATTTTATAAAAGCTTTGGTGAGTGTTGAAAAAGGAATTAACGATAACCAAGCCTTGGATGTTGTGTACGAGGACTTTATGGCAAGTGATAATGGAAGCTTACTTCATGAGGACTTTGATTATTCGGTTGAAAGCCTTAGAGAACAAGGGAAATTAAAACAATCCGATGCCGTTGAAGTAGATCAAGATGATTTAGTGAATATTGTCGGGAATGTTGTTGGTGAGATTGAGGTTGTAGATAGAGAAAATAAAGATGGTACAGCCTTTAAGGTTGTTAATTTCTCAGTCGTTTCAAAAGATGATGATGGTAATAAAACTTATACAAACTGCTCGGCATACGGAGAAAAAGGAGAAATACCAAAAGACTTCAAACAAGGTGATTTTGTAAAACTGTTTGGTCAACTAAGAACTTCAGTTGATGAGAATGGTAAGGAACACTCTAATGTTCGTATCCTATCATCGAAGCTGTTAAAGAGTCGTGAACAGATGAATGAGAAAAACGAAAAGCAAGAAAAGAAAACTTCTATTCTAGGAGCAATCAAAGATTACAAACAGAATGAGAAGAGTAACGACTTAGCAAAGAAAGAAAATAAAGGACAAGAAAGATAACGAATCGGTCGGTGTGGTCTTAGGACTTCACCGGCTTTTTTTGTTTTGTTGACAAATTTATATTTAATATTACGAACTTATATGATATAATCTAATAGAATAACTTCATGAAAGCGAAAGTTTGAGGTGTATATATGAAAGTGAATTATAACGGATTATGGAAACTGTTAATAGATAAAGGTATGAATAAAAAAGATTTGCATGAGTCTATTGGAATAGCACCAGCTACTATTGCAAAAATGGGGCGTGGTGAATTTGTAAGCATGGAAGTTCTATACAGAATTGCAACGAGCTTAAATGCTGATTTTGGAGACTTGGTAGCTGTAAATAGAAAAGATGAGGAGAATAAATAATGAGTCTAAACAAAGGATTAAGTACTGTAGAACACAATAGATTGGTGAGTTTCATTTGGTCGGTTGCCGATGATTGTTTACGTGATGTATATGTGAGAGGAAAGTACAGAGACGTTATTCTCCCAATGACAGTAATTAGAAGATTGGATTCTGTATTAGAACCAACAAAAAAACAAGTTTTAGAAACCAAAAAAATGTTAGATGAAAATGGCGTTTTAAATCAAGGCGTAGCATTATCAGGTATTGCAGGTCAGTCTTTTTATAATACTTCTGAATTCACCTTGAAAGAACTTCTAAATTCAACTAGTAATCAGAATATGAGAAAGAATTTTGAAAGTTATTTGGATGGATTTTCTGACAATGTAAAAGAAATCCTTCAAAAGTTCAAGTTTCATACTCAGATTACAACAATGTCTGAAGCTGGAATTCTTGGTTCAGTCATCGAAAAATTTACTTCTAATAACATTAATCTAAGCCCTTATGAAGTGGTAGATGATAATGGAAAAGTATTGCACAAAGGTTTAGATAACCATGCAATGGGAACTCTTTTTGAAGAACTCATTAGGAAATTTAATGAAGAAAATAATGAAGAGGCTGGAGAACACTTTACACCTAGAGACGTAGTTGAATTGATGGCAGATTTAGCAATTCTTCCAGTTATGGATAAAATAAAGGATTCAACCTATACAATCTATGATGGTGCAGCTGGAACTTTAGGTATGGGAACAGTCGCAGCAGAAAAACTGGAAAGCATTGCATCACAAAAAGGAAAAACTGTATCAACCCATATATTTGGTCAAGAAGTGAACCCCGAGACATATGCTATTGCCAAAGCAGATATTTTAATTAAAGGTGAAGGAACAGAAAGCGACCATGTTTATTATGGTTCAACTTTATCGGATGATCAAGCTTACGACAAGAGCTTTGATTTTATGCTTTCAAATCCACCATATGGTAAATCATGGAAGGTTGATAAAGAAAAAATGGGTGGAGATAGTATTTCAGACCCAAGATTCATTATGAACTATGGAGAAAACCCCGAGTATTCCATGTTACCAAGAGTGAGTGATGGACAGCTGCTTTTCCTTCTAAATAATATTTCAAAAATGAAAAATACTGATATGGGAAGTAGAATCTTAGAGGTTCATAATGGCTCTGCACTCTTCACTGGAGATGCTGAAGGTGGCGAAAGTAATGCGAGACGCTATATGCTTGAATCAGATTTGATAGAAGCAATTATTCAGTTACCAGAGAATATTTTTTATAACACTGGAATAACTACTTATATTTGGATTCTAAGTAATCGTAAAGAAGAAAGAAGAAAAGGTAAGATTCAACTCATTGATGCTTCTTCAATGAAGAAATCTCTTAGAAAAAATATGGGAAAGAAAAATTGTGAACTATCCACGGAGGATAAGGAAACAATTATTTCATTGTATTCTAATTTTGAGGAAAATGAGTACAGCAAGATTTTTAGTAATGAGGATTTTGGTTACTATAAAATTACTATTGAAAGGCCGTTAAGAATTAAGGTTAGTGTTGCTGAAGAAAAACTTGAGAAATTAAAGCTTCTAATGGAAACTTTAGGAGTTTTTGATGAAGAGGTTACTGATTCAAAGATAAAAAAAGCTGAACAAAATGGATTAAAGCAAACGAAAGCTTCGAAGGCGGAAGTAAAGAACACAGAGAAGATGATTGCTTATTATGAAGTGTTAAAAAGTCTGAAAAACTCTGATGACTATTTAGACTATGTATCCTTTGAAAAAGAATTCAATAAAAGAGCCAAGGGCAAAGGCTTAAAACAATTAACCTTATCTAAATTCTCGTCTACTGGATTGTTTGATATGTTTTCAGAAAAAGATGAGAATGCTGAACCCATAAAGAAGTCGAATGGCGAATTTGAATCGGATGCGGATTTGAGAGATACAGAAATTGTGCCATTATTATTTGAAGGTGGTATCGAAGAGTTCTTTAATCAGGAGGTTTTACCCTATCACAATGATGCATGGATTGATTATGATGTTACAAAAATCGGTTATGAAATCAATTTTATGAAATACTTTTATAAACCAAAACAACTAGATAGTGTAGAAGTCATTGTCAATAGAATTATGGAACTTGAGAAAGAATCAGATGGTATGATGGCAAAAATTCTGGAGGGCTTGCAATGATTTATGAGAAATATAAAAAAATAGAGTCCTCTTGGTTAAAAGCAGTTCCCAGTCACTGGGAGATAAGAAGAATAGCCAGTGTTTTTGAGCAACGTAAAGAAAGAAACAAGCCAATAAAAACTGAAGAAATACTTTCTCTTAGTGCAAAATACGGAGTTAGCCTATATTCTGAACGAAAAGAAAAAGGTGGCAATAAACCAAAAGAGGATATTTCCAATTACAACATATGCCATGAAGGAGATATTCTTGTTAATTGTATGAATATAGTGGCGGGTTCTGTGGGCATGTCCCAATATTATGGGGCAATTAGTCCAGTTTATTATGCTCTCAAAATTATTGATGATAACTCTGATAAAAGATACATGGAGTATGTTTTCAGAAATTATGATTTCCAAAGAAGCTTAGTTGGAACTGGTAAAGGTATTCAAATGTCGGAAAGTGATGATGGAAGACTTTTTACCGTAAGGATGCGTATTGCATATGACAGTTTGAAAGTTCAAAACATACCAATTCCACCACTGAAAGAACAAGAACAAATAGCTAATTTTCTGAATTGGAAAACTAATGTGATAGATAAAACTATCGAAATAGAACAGAAAAAAATAAACGCTGCTAAGAATTTGAAAAAATCAGTTCTACAAGAAGTAATAATGAAAGAAAAGTCTGGTGAAAATTATAAAAATTCGGGATTATTGTGGATTGAAAAAATCCCAACAACTTGGGAAGTTAAGAAGGTTAAGCAATTATTAGAAAAAAAAGCAGAAGTGGCAACTTATGAAGATGAAACTGTTATTTGTTCCAATCATGGCTACTCTTTTCTGAGGGGAGAACAAAAAATAGGTTTATCATCAGACGATATTAACATGTACCAGAAGGTTTCAAAGGGACAAATTATGGTACATGGTATGGATACGTGGCACGGGGCTATATGTATTTCTAGTCATGATGGAAAATGTACGAAGGTTGTGCATGTATGCGAATCCAAAGAAAACTATGAATATATTGTTTATTATTTAAGGCTTTTAGCCTTTATAGGGATGTACAAACCATACTCAGACGGAGTTAGACAAAATACAAGTGACTTTAGGAGTTGGAGCAAACTAGGGACGATAGATGTACTATTACCGCCAAGAAAAGAACAGGATGAGATTGTCAGAAGAATTAAGGATGTAGAGAAGGTATGTGACAATATTATAATTTCAGCAAAAAAAATAATAGAAGAAAATACATTGTTAAAACAGTCAATTATATCCGAAGTTGTGACCGGACAAATAGACATAAGAAATATTGATATTCCAGAGTATGAAAAGGTCGAGAGTGTTTTTGAAGAAGACGAAGATCAAGTAGAAGGAGGAGAAGACGAATGGGATTAAAACGCAATATGGATGAAAATGGATTAGAGCAAAGTATAATCACATATTTGAAAGATAAAGCGGGATATGAATACATAACACCCGAAGAAATGAAGCTAAGCTATAATCCAAAATTTGCATTTGATGAAGAACGCTTACTGCGTTTTATTCGTACTTCACAACCAACGACTTATGAAGAACTGCGATTGGTTGATAATTTGAGTAGAGAGCAATTCTTTAATCGCCTTTCCACTGAAATAACTAGAAATGGCATTGTTCATGTCTTGAAGAATGGAATCAAAGACTATCGAGCTTCAAACTCTGTTGTGATGTTTTTTCTGAATCCGACACCAAAAAGACCAGAGTCATACACTGAATTTGATTATAATATCTTTTCTGTAAACAATCAGCTGACTTTTTCTGAGGTTGATAAAGGGTTAGAACTTGATTTATGCATCTTTATTAATGGTTTGCCTGTAATTACGATGGAATTAAAGAACCGCACGTCATCTTCGGGTTGGACATATAAAAATGCTGAAGAGCAATATAAAAATGATCGTAGTCCAAAAGAGATTCTTTTCTCATTCAAACGTTGTTTGGTTCATTTTGCTGTAGATGAAAATGCAGTTTCTTTTACAACACGATTAGATGGCGTTAATACGAGATTTATGCCATTTAATCAAGGAACCGATGATGATGGAGCTGGTAATCCACCTTCTGAGGGAACGATGACGGATTACCTTTGGAAGGTCTTTTTGGAGAAGAATGAGCTTACAAACATTATAGAAAACTTTGCTCAAGTAATTGAGGAAAAAGAAGATGGTAAGAAAAAGAAAGAGATTCAAATCTTTCCAAGATATCATCAATGGAGAGTAGTTAAACGATTATTAGCTGATGTTCAAGAGCATGGTGTTGGGAAAAAATATTTAATACAGCATAGTGCTGGTAGTGGGAAATCAAATTCGATTACCTGGCTTGCATACCAATTAGTTGGCGTTGAACGTGAAGGGAAGCCACTCTTTGATTCTATTATTGTTGTTACTGATAGAAGAAATTTAGATGATCAGATTACAAAGAATGTAAAAAGATTCCTTGAGGTATCCAGCAATATTGGTCATGCTGAATCTGCTAAAAATCTTGAAGAGCTATTAAAAGATGGCAAAAAAATTATTATAAGTACTGTTCAGAAATTCCCATATCTTTTAGATACAATCGGGAAATCAATGAAAAACAAACACTTTGCTATTATTATTGATGAAGCTCACTCTTCTCAAAGTGGTAAAGCTGCTGGCAGTATGAACATGTCCTTGTCTGGAGAATTAAGTGCTAGTGATGACGATTTAGATATAGAAGATAAAATTGCAGAATTAATTGAAGCAAGCCGTATGATAACTAATGCGAGTTATTTTGCTTTTACTGCCACTCCAAAGCCTAGAACTATTGAAATGTTTGGAATGCGTAAAGAAGATGGAAGTATGGGTGAGTTTGACCTTTATTCAATGAAACAAGCGATTGAAGAAGGTTTTATTCTTGATGTTTTAAAGAACTATACAACCTATGAGAGCTACTATAAGATTTTCAAAACAATCGAAGAAAATCCAGAGTTTGATTCTAGAAAAGCAAAAAAGAAATTAAGAAAGTTCGTTGAAGGGCAAGAGTTTCCTCTTAGAGAAAAAGCAAACGAGATGGTACGCCATTTCGTAGAAACAAGCTCAAAGAAGATTGGTGGAAAAGCTAAAGCGATGGTTGTCACGGATAGTATTGTACGTGCAATCGACTACTACTATGCCATTTCAGATATTCTAAGGGACTTAGGGAGTAATTTTGAAGCAATTATCGCATTTTCTGGCACAAAAGAATATAAGGGCAAGGAACTAACAGAAAGTTTAATCAATGGATTTTCAGACAAAGATACTCCTAAAGAATTCAAGAAAGATAAATATCGATTCTTGATAGTTGCTGATAAGTATCAAACTGGATATGATGAACCCTTATTGCATACCATGTATGTAGACAAGGTTTTGAATGACATCAAGGCGGTACAAACTCTATCAAGATTAAATCGTAGTGCGAAGAATAAGATTGACACTTGCGTCTTAGATTTTGCAAATGACCCAAAGCAAATTGAAGAATCTTTCCAAAAATACTATAAGCAAACTAAGCTAGTTAAGGAAACAGATCCGAATAAACTTTATGATTTGCTTTCACTTCTTGAAAGTATGGATGTGTTTGATGACGAACAAGTCGTTAATGTCGTGGAAAATTTCTTAAACAATGAACCAAGAGAATACAATGACTCGATACTGGATTCATGTGTAGCAAGGTATGTAAAACTTGATGAAGAGGAGCAAGTCGAGTTCAAGAGTGGTGTTAAGTCATTTATTAGAACATATAATTTTCTTGCTTCAATTTTACCATTTGGACAAAAAGAATGGGCAATCAAGAATATCTTCTTTGAATTGCTTGTGCATAGACTACCTACACCAAGAGAAGATGACCTTTCGAAAGGTGTTTTAGATACCATAGATTTAGAAAGTTATCGTTTAGAAAAACAAAATGCAATCAATATTGTTATGGATGATACGGATGGTGAAGTAGCCACTCCAACAGCTGGCATTGCAACAATTATAGATCCGGAAATTGATACACTAGATAATATCATCAATAGCTTCAATGATATCTTCGGAAATATAGATTGGGAAGATAAGGACAATGTTGCAAAGCAAATCAAAGCAATTCCTGAGATGGTTGTTAAGGATGAGAAATTGAGAAACGCCTTAAAAAATGCTGATCCACAAAATATCAAAATTGAATTCTCTAGAGCCTTGGTAAGCGTTATGGTAAGTATCATGAAAGACAACATGGAGCTATTCAAACAGTTTAATGACAATGATCTGTTCAAGAAGTGGTTATCTGATTCCGTATTTAAGGCAATTATGGAAGATTACAATAGTGATGATGAAGATAAATAAATGGAGGGAGGATAAAACGTGGGAAAAGATATTTCAAGAACAGAGCTTATTGATGAATTAGAACAAGCAATAAAAAGCGAGACATTAGCAATTTTTGCGGGTGCTGGTCTCTCAAAACCGGCAGGATTTTTTGATTGGAAAGGTCTATTGAAAGAGCCAGCAAAACAAATTCAACTAGACATAGATAAGGAACATGATTTATTGAATGTGGCACAGTATTTCGGCAATTCTAAGGGAAGATCTAAAATAGAGAATGTGATTGTAGATTCTTTTTCAAGCCATACTAGTCCAACGGAAAATCATTTTTTGCTAGCCTCATTACCTATAAATACTTATTGGACAACCAATTATGATGATTTGATTGAGAAATCTTTGGATGCGGTCTATAAAAAAAGTTTTGCAATGACGAAAGATGACCAGTTGAAACTTCAGATTAGAGATCTGGATGCAGTTATATATAAAATGCATGGAGACTATCGAACACCTAGTGAAGCTGTTATAACACGCAATGATTACGAAGAATACGGAATTAACAAAAGAATGTTTTTCCGAGAAGTATTAGAAGGAGATTTACTCAAAAAAACATTTTTGTTTTTAGGCTTTGGGTTCTCTGATCCTAATTTTAATTTTGTGTTAAGTAAAATGAGGATTCTTCTAAAAGGTAATACTAGGCCGCATTACTGCATTATGAGACGTCCTGTAAAACCTGAACGCCCACCGAAACCTAAAGACCAAAATGATGAAGACTATAGAAGAAAAGAAGAGGCTTATAAAAAAGAAGAGACAGATTATAATTATGAAGTAATTAAACAAGAACTATTTATTGATGACCTATTTAAAAGTGGAATAATGGTTCACTTAATAGACAACTATGACGAAATAACACAAATTTTGAAATTGCTTTCTAAGAGATATAAGCAGAAGACTGTTTTTATATCTGGAAGTGCTCATGAATATAACCCATTACCAAAAGACGAGGCAACAAGTTTTATACGGATTTTATCAAATCTGCTAGTTTCTCGTGGTTATTCTATTGTTAATGGATATGGCTTGGGTGTGGGAACACATGTAATAAATGGAGTTGCTGAATATGCTTATTCAAATAGGAATATTGGGGTAGGAGATCGTTTAACATTAATGCCTTTCCCGCAAACTGCAATAAATAATGAAATTCTAAAAGAAACTTGGAGTTCCTATAGGAGTGAAATGATTAAAAAATGTGGAATATCAATTTTTATGTTTGGTAATAAGGATAAAGATGGGGAAACCATAATGGCCGATGGTATGGAAGAGGAATTTGAAATAGCAAAAAAGAATGAATCTGTGTTAATACCTTTGGATTTTACTGGATCGATGGCAAAAAAGCTTTCTTTAAAAGAAGGAGTTAAAAATACAGGAATTGAGTTTTCTGATGCAAAAACTACTGCTGAAGAGGTATTTAAATTTATAGAAAAAATAAATCAAGAGGAGAATTAACAATGGCAAGAAGAGTATTTTTTAGTTTTCATTATGAAGAAGACATCAACAGATCAATGACTGTTAGAAACAGTTGGGTTACACAAGGTAAAGAAGATGTGGGCTTTACTGATAAAGCAGAATTTGAGAGATTAAAAAGAAATGGAGAGAACGCTGTACATAGATGGATAGATGAGCAGCTAAAAGGAACATCAGTTACAGTGGTTCTAATTGGAAAAGAAACTCTTAATCGTCCATTTGTGCAATATGAAATTCGTAAGAGTATAGAAAAGGGAAATGCTATCATCGGAGTTTTTATTCATGGAATTAAAGATATGAGAACTTTAAGAACTTCTATTAAAGGGAATCCTCATACTATTATCGGACATTATAATGATAACTCTCCAGCGTATTTTGATTATATTTGTGACGGGTTATATGATTACGTGAATGATAATGGTTATTATAATATGGGAGAATGGATTGAAAAAGCTGCAAGAAATAAAGGCAAGTAAAATGTGAGGGCAGAATGCTATGGAGTACATATTAATTGGGATATGTTTAATTTTAGCTGTTTGTTTGTTGATATTTTTATGCTAAAAATAGCATAAAAATCTAGTTATCCGCATAAAAACTGGACTTATCACACTTTATCAAGGTCAAAACCACTCAATTTACTACTAATTTACTACTTATGAATGAGCTTTGATACGACGATTTATCCTTGAAAAGTGAAGATATAAAGATACTTCCAATAAAATTTGAATATTTAATAGGTAGACACTTCAAAAAATGAGGTGTCTATTTTTTTACCCGATTTTGAAAGGAAGTGAACTTATGAAAACAAAAAATCAAGAATCAAAAGGTCGTTCCCCACTCTTTAAGACCATCAAACATTCATTCAGCCAATAAAAAAGAAAGGATAGGTAAAAATATGGAACTTAAATTTGTGATTCCCAACATGGAAAAAACATTCGGCAATTTAGAATTTGCTGGCGAGGATAAAGTCGTTCAGCGAAGAATCAACGGACGGCTAACTGTCTTATCAAGAAGCTATAATCTCTATTCTGATGTTCAAAGAGCAGATGATATTGTGGTGGTGCTTCCTGCTGAAGCTGGCGAAAAACATTTCGGCTTTGAGGAACGTGTGAAGTTAGTCAATCCACGTATTACCGCAGAGGGCTACAAAATCGGCACTCGTGGTTTTACAAATTACCTTTTACATGCTGACGACATGATAAAAGAATAAAGAAAGAGAGGAAAAATGATGAGATTAGCAAATGGCATTGTATTAGATAAAGACACGACTTTTGGAGAATTGAAATTCTCTGCTCTACGTCGTGAAGTGAGAATCCAAAATGAAGACGGGTCGGTTTCAGATGAAATCAAGGAACGTACCTATGACTTAAAATCCAAAGGACAAGGACGCATGATTCAAGTAAGTATTCCTGCCAGCGTGCCTTTGAAAGAGTTTGATTATAACGCACGGGTGGAACTTATCAATCCCATTGCGGACACCGTTGCTACTGCCACCTATCAAGGAGCAGATGTTGACTGGTATATCAAGGCAGACGATATTGTGCTGACAAAGGATTCTAGTTCATTCAAAGCTCAACCACAAGCAAAGAAAGAACCGACACAAGACAAATAGTCGCTAGGTAGAAAGGAGACTTTTTCGCATGAAACAGCGTGGTAAAAGGATTCGCCCATCTGGTAAAGATTTAGTCTTTCATTTTACGATAGCGTCACTCCTGCCTGTTTTCCTGCTGGTTGTCGGACTGTTTCATGTGAAGACAATCCAGCAGATCAACTGGCAGGATTTTAACCTATCACAAGCAGATAAGATTGACATTCCCTATTTAATTATCAGTTTCAGTGTCGCAATTCTTATCTGCTTGCTGGTAGCGTTTGTATTCAAACGGGTTCGCTATGATACGGTTAAACAACTTTACCACCGTCAAAAACTGGCAAAGATGATACTTGAAAACAAGTGGTATGAATCTGAACAGGTCAAAACAGAGGGTTTCTTTAAAGATAGTGCTGGTCGTACAAAGGAAAAGATAACCTACTTCCCTAAAATGTATTATCGACTTAAAAATGGCTTGATACAGATACGGGTGGAAATCACGCTGGGAAAATATCAAGACCAACTCTTACACTTGGAAAAGAAATTAGAGAGTGGCTTGTACTGTGAGCTGACGGATAAAGAGTTAAAGGATTCCTATGTGGAATATACTTTGCTCTATGACACCATAGCCAGTCGTATTTCTATTGATGAAGTAGAAGCTAAAGATGGTAAACTTCGCTTAATGAAAAACGTATGGTGGGAATATGATAAGCTCCCTCATATGTTGATTGCTGGTGGTACAGGTGGCGGTAAAACTTACTTTATACTGACACTGATTGAAGCCTTGCTTCATACAGATTCAAAACTGTATATTCTTGACCCGAAAAATGCTGACCTTGCGGACTTAGGTTCTGTGATGGCAAATGTCTACTATAGAAAAGAAGACTTGCTTTCTTGCATTGAAACATTCTATGAAGAAATGATGAAACGTAGTGAGGAAATGAAGCAGATGAAGAACTATAAGACTGGCAAAAATTATGCTTACTTAGGTCTCCCGGCACACTTCTTAATCTTTGATGAATACGTCGCTTTCATGGAAATGCTGGGAACAAAAGAAAACACCGCAGTTATGAATAAGCTGAAACAGATTGTCATGTTAGGTCGTCAAGCTGGCTTCTTTCTAATACTGGCTTGTCAACGTCCAGACGCAAAATATTTAGGCGACGGAATCCGTGATCAGTTTAATTTCAGAGTGGCTTTAGGTCGTATGTCTGAAATGGGCTATGGCATGATGTTTGGCAGTGACGTACAAAAGGATTTCTTCTTAAAGCGAATCAAAGGTCGTGGCTATGTTGATGTAGGAACAAGTGTCATATCAGAGTTTTATACTCCCCTTGTACCAAAAGGATATGATTTCTTGGAGGAAATTAAAAAGTTATCCAACAGCAGACAGTCCACGCAGGCGACGTGCGAAGCGGAAGTCGCAGGTGTGGACTGATCTTGCTGGCTGGTGTGGCAATAGCCACGCCAGCACTTAACCCCCCGTATCTAACAGGGGGGTACAAATCGACAGGAAACAGTCAAAAAAACATTAGAAAATCCTTTGGTTACAAGGGATTTACAAAATTTCAGCGTATGTCAAATGGGCTTTAAAAGTTGACATACGCCTTTTTGATTGGAGGGATTTTTACTGAATGAACAAACTTGGTTACAGCATTTAAAAGAAAAACGCTTGGCTTATGGACTATCTCAAAACCGTTTAGCTGTTGCGACTGGTATTACAAGGCAGTATCTAAGCGATATTGAAACAGGAAAAGTCAAGCCATCAGAGGATTTACAGCAGTCCCTTTGGGAAGCTCTGGAACGCTTCAATCCCGACGCTCCCCTTGAAATGCTGTTTGATTATGTAAGGATTCGCTTTCCGACAACAGACGTACAGCAGGTGGTCGAAAACATCTTACAACTGAAACTGTCCTATTTTCTTCATGAGGACTATGGTTTCTATTCTTATTCAGAGCATTATGCTTTAGGCGACATATTCGTCCTTTGCTCCCATGAACTGGACAAAGGAGTTCTGGTGGAATTGAAAGGTCGTGGGTGCAGACAATTTGAAAGCTATCTTCTGGCACAACAAAGAAGCTGGTATGAGTTCTTTATGGACGTTTTGGTGGCTGGCGGTGTGATGAAACGCCTTGACCTTGCCATTAACGATAAGACAGGGATTTTGAATATCCCTGTACTCACTGAAAAGTGCCAACAGGAAGAATGTATCTCCGTCTTCCGCAGTTTTAAAAGCTATCGCAGTGGCGAACTGGTACGCAAAGAGGAAAAGGAATGTATGGGAAACACCCTCTATATCGGTTCATTACAAAGTGAAGTTTATTTCTGTATCTATGAAAAGGACTACGAGCAGTACAAGAAAAATGATATTCCCATTGAAGACGCAGAAGTAAAAAACCGTTTTGAGATTCGATTGAAAAATGAGCGTGCCTATTATGCAGTCCGTGATTTACTCGTCTATGACAATCCAGAGCATACCGCCTTTAAAATTATCAATCGGTATATCCGTTTTGTAGATAAAGACGATTCCAAACCTCGTTCTGATTGGAAACTGAATGAAGAATGGGCTTGGTTTATTGGGAACAATCGTGAACGATTAAAACTAACCACAAAACCAGAGCCTTACTCCTTCCAAAGGACGCTGAACTGGCTATCTCATCAAGTTGCCCCGACCTTAAAGGTTGCGATTAAACTTGATGAAATCAACCAGACGCAGGTTGTAAAAGACATTCTCGACCATGCGAAACTGACAGACCGACACAAGCAGATTTTGAAGCAACAGTCAGTAAAAGAACAGGACGTGATAACAACAAAAAAATAACTCAAATACAAATTCATTGAATATAGAGAGGAGAACATTTTTATGAATTTTGGACAAAACCTTTATAACTGGTTTCTATCAAACGCTCAATCACTGGTGCTTTTAGCAATCGTTGTGATTGGCTTGTATCTTGGCTTCAAGCGTGAGTTTAGCAAACTGATTGGCTTTTTAATTATTGCGATTATTGCGGTTGGCTTAGTCTTCAACGCTGCTGGAGTAAAAGACATTTTACTAGAGCTATTCAATCGCATTATTGGTGCTTAAATAAAACCGTTCTTTTGTGGAATATAAGTGGTTTTCTTATGTTCCGCAAAGGAATGGTACACCAAACGAAGTGCGGTAGGGATTTTTGAATCTCTACAAAGAAAGGACGTGAATATATGGACGATATGCAAGTCTATATTGCGAATTTAGGCAAATACAATGAGGGCGAATTGGTCGGTGCGTGGTTTACCTTTCCCATTGACTTTGAGGAAGTCAAAGAGAAAATCGGCTTGAATGATGAATATGAGGAATACGCCATTCATGACTACGAGTTACCCTTTACGGTTGACGAATACACTTCCATTGGCGAACTCAATCGACTATGGGAAATGGTATCGGAATTACCCGAAGAATTACAATCGGAGCTATCTGCTCTGCTCACTCATTTTTCAAGCATTGAAGAACTAAGCGAACATCAAGAGGATATTATCATTCATTCCGATTGTGATGATATGTATGACGTGGCACGCTACTACATTGAAGAAACGGGTGCTTTAGGCGAAGTACCAGCTAGTCTTCAAAACTATATTGATTATCAAGCCTATGGTCGGGATTTAGACCTTTCAGGAACGTTTATCTCAACCAATCATGGGATTTTTGAAATCGTCTATTAAATCTGTCGGTACATTACTACTGGCAGATTTTCTATTTTACGGGGTGGCTCAATCAGCTACCCCTATTTTTTATGAAAGGATTGATTACATGAAGAAAATACGAAGCTATACCAGTATCTGGTCTGTGGAAAAGGTACTGTATTCTATCAATGATTTTAGACTTCCGTTTCCCATAACCTTTACGCAAATGACATGGTTTGTCGTGTCACTCTTTGCAGTGATGATACTTGGCAACTTGCCCCCTCTTTCCATGATAGAGGGAGCATTTCTCAAATACTTTGGGATTCCTGTGGCTTTCACATGGTTTATGTCTACAAAAACTTTTGATGGTAAAAAGCCTTATGGATTTTTGAAGTCTGTCATTGCTTATGCACTGCGACCAAAGCTGACCTATGCAGGAAAAAAAGTAACGCTTGGCAGAAACCAGCCACAAGAAGCCATTACAGCAGTTAGGAGTGAATTTTATGGCATATCCAATTAAATACATTGAAAACAATCTCGTCTGGAATAAAGACGGGGAATGTTATGCTTACTATGAGCTTGTTCCTTACAATTACTCATTTCTAAGTCCAGAACAGAAAATACAAGTGCATGATTCTTTCAGACAGCTTATCGCACAAAATCGTGATGGCAAAATTCATGCTTTACAAATCAGTACAGAATCCAGCATACGTTCTGCACAAGAGCGTTCCAAAAATGAAGTCACTGGCAAGCTCAAAGCGGTTGCCTATGACAAAATCGACCAACAGACAGACGCTTTAATATCCATGATTGGCGAAAATCAAGTGAACTACCGTTTCTTTATCGGCTTTAAGTTGCTTCTCAACGATCAGGAGTTTTCTATGAAAAGTCTTACCGTTGAAGCAAAAAATGCTTTGTCTGATTTTGTCTATGATGTGAACCATAAGCTGATGGGCGATTTTGTTAGTATGAGTAATGATGAAATCCTGCGTTTTCAGAAGATGGAAAAGCTCTTAGAAAATAAAATCTCTCGTCGTTTCAAAATCCGCAGGTTAGATAAGGACGACTTCGGCTATCTGATTGAACACCTTTACGGACAGACAGGCACTGCCTATGAAGAGTATGAGTACCATCTATCAAAGAAAAAGCTGGATAATGAAACGCTGATTAAATACTATGACTTGATTAAGCCTACTCGCTGTTTGGTGGAAGAAAAACAGCGATATTTGAAAATCCAGCAGGAAGATGAAACCGTCTATGTAGCTTACTTTACCATTAACAGCATTGTCGGAGAACTGGACTTCCCGTCCTCTGAAATCTTCTACTACCAGCAACAGCAATTTACATTCCCGATTGATACGTCAATGAATGTGGAAATTGTAGCGAATCGTAAAGCCCTATCTACTGTCCGCAATAAAAAGAAAGAACTGAAAGACTTGGATAACCACGCTTGGCAAAGTGATAATGAAACCAGCTCCAATGTGGCGGAAGCTCTGGAAAGTGTGAATGAGCTGGAAACCAATTTAGACCAAAGCAAGGAATCTATGTACAAGCTGTCTTATGTGGTAAGGGTATCAGCAAATGATCTTGACGAACTCAAACGTCGTTGTAATGAAGTGAAAGATTTTTATGACGATTTAAGCGTAAAACTGGTACGACCATTTGGGGATATGCTCGGCTTACATGAAGAATTTTTACCTGCCAGCAAGCGTTATATGAATGATTATATTCAATACGTGACCTCTGATTTCCTCGCTGGTTTAGGTTTTGGTGCTACTCAAATGCTGGGGGAAAATGAGGGGATTTATGTTGGCTACAGCTTAGATACTGGACGCAATGTCTATCTGAAACCTGCTCTTGCCAGTCAAGGGGTTAAGGGTTCAGTAACCAATGCGTTAGCGTCGGCTTTTGTTGGTTCGCTGGGTGGTGGTAAATCCTTTGCGAATAACCTTATCGTCTATTATGCGGTGCTTTATGGGGCACAAGCAGTGATTGTAGACCCAAAAGCAGAACGTGGCAGATGGAAAGAAACCTTGCCAGAGATTTCCCATGAAATCAATATCGTCACTCTGACTTCTGATGAGAAAAACAAAGGCTTACTTGACCCTTATGTGATTATGAAAAATCCCAAAGATTCTGAATCACTGGCTATTGATATTCTGACATTCCTTACGGGGATTTCCTCTCGTGATGGGGAACGCTTCCCAATCCTTAGAAAAGCCATTCGTGCAGTAACCAATAGTGAAGTACGAGGGTTGATGAAAGTGATTGAGGAATTACGGGTTGAGAATACGCCACTAAGTACCAGTATAGCCGACCATATCGAAAGTTTTACAGACTATGACTTTGCACATTTATTATTCAGTAATGGTTATGTGGAGCAGTCTATCAGCTTAGAAAAACAACTGAACATTATACAGGTTGCGGACTTGGTACTTCCCGACAAGGAAACTTCCTTTGAGGAATATACCACTATGGAGCTTTTATCCGTTGCTATGCTGATTGTCATTAGTACCTTTGCTTTAGACTTTATCCATACAGACCGAAGCATTTTCAAGATTGTAGATTTAGACGAAGCATGGAGCTTTTTACAGGTAGCACAAGGAAAAACACTATCTATGAAGCTGGTTCGGGCTGGTCGTGCTATGAACGCTGGGGTATATTTCGTGACCCAAAATACAGACGACCTCTTAGATGAAAAACTGAAAAATAACCTCGGCTTAAAATTTGCATTTCGTTCCACTGACCTTAACGAGATTAAAAAGACCTTAGCCTTTTTTGGTGTAGACCCAGAGGACGAAAACAATCAGAAGCGATTGCGTGATTTGGAAAACGGGCAATGCCTTATCAGTGATTTATATGGTCGTGTCGGTGTGATACAGTTCCACCCTGTATTTGAAGAACTGCTCCATGCCTTTGATACCAGACCACCTGTGCGAAAAGAGGTGTAAATGTGAAACCATCAATAGTAAACAGAATAAAATCAAACTGGACGCTGAAACGTCTAGGTAAAGTGGCAATGACAGTGGCTTTCACACTTGTGATTGCCATTTTTCTTTTAGCCATGCTGGGAACGGTGGTTCAAGCTGCGGGCTTGGTAGATGATACGGTCAATGTGGCAAATGAATACAGCCGATACCCACTTGAAAACTATCAACTGGATTTTTATGTGGATAATAGCTGGGGCTGGCTTCCGTGGAACTGGTCGGACGGGATTGGAAAACAGGTCATGTATGGACTATATGCCATTACCAATTTTATTTGGACAATCAGTTTGTATGTTTCCAATGCGACAGGTTACTTAGTACAGGAAGCCTATTCCTTAGACTTCATTTCCGCTACAGCAGATTCCATTGGTAAGAATATGCAGACCTTAGCTGGTGTGAGTGCAAACGGATTTTCAACAGAGGGTTTCTATGTTGGATTCCTCTTACTCTTGATTTTGGTTCTTGGGGTTTATGTTGCCTATACGGGACTGATAAAGAGAGAAACCACAAAGGCAATTCATGCCATTATGAATTTTGTGCTGGTGTTTATCCTATCGGCTTCCTTTATTGCCTACGCTCCCGACTACATTAAAAAAATCAATGACTTTTCATCAGACATCAGTAATGCCAGTTTATCACTTGGCACGAAGATTGTCATGCCCCATTCCGATAGTCAAGGCAAGGACAGCGTGGACTTAATCAGAGATAGCCTGTTTTCCATACAGGTTCAGCAACCGTGGCTACTGCTTCAATACAACAGTTCAGACATTGAAAGTATCGGTATTGACCGTGTGGAAAGCCTGCTCTCCACCAGCCCAGATTCCAACAATGGCGAAGACAGAGAAAAAATTGTTGCGGAAGAAATTGAAGACAGAAGCAATACCAATCTAACCATTACAAAGACCATTAACCGTTTAGGTACAGTCTTCTTCCTATTTGTCTTCAATATTGGGATTTCCATATTTGTATTCCTATTAACAGGAATCATGATTTTCTCGCAGGTACTTTTTATCATCTATGCTATGTTTCTGCCTGTGAGCTTTATTTTAAGCATGATTCCATCATTTGATGGTATGTCAAAACGAGCCATAACAAAGCTCTTTAATACCATTTTGACACGAGCTGGAATCACATTGATTATTACGACAGCATTTAGTATTTCAACCATGCTCTATACCTTATCGGCTGGTTATCCGTTCTTTTTGATTGCTTTTCTACAGATTGTGACCTTTGCAGGAATCTACTTCAAGCTGGGCGATTTAATGAGTATGTTTTCTCTACAGAGTAACGATTCTCAAAGTGTGGGAAGTCGTGTGATGAGAAAACCTCGTATGCTTATGCACGCTCACATGCACCGTCTACAGCGGAAACTTGGACGTTCCATGACTACTCTAGGGGCTGGGTCTGCCATTGTTACAGGTAAAAAAGGACAGTCGGGTTCGGGGAGTTCTGCAAGGACACAAGCAGATCACTCCCGACCAGACGGAAAGGAAAAATCAACACTTGGAAAACGTATCGGTCAAACCATCGGTACAGTAGCTGATACCAAAGACAGAATGGTAGACACTGCTAGTGGTTTGAAAGAACAGGTTAAAGATTTGCCGACCAATGCAAGATATGCAGTATATCAAGGAAAATCCAAAGTAAAAGAGAATGTCCGTGATTTAACCAGTAGTATTTCTCAAACCAAAGCGGACAGAGCCAGTGGACGCAAGGAACAGCAGGAACAAAGGCGAAAAACCATTGCGAAGCGTCGCTCTGAAATGGAACAGGTCAAACAGAAAAAACAGCCTGCTTCTTCTGTTCATGAAAGACCGACTACAAGACAAGAACAATATCATGATGAACAGACCTCAAAACAGTCTAATATTCAGACTTCATATAAGGAATCTCAACAAGCCAAACAAGAGCGTCCAGCAGTTAAGTCCGATTTTTCAAGTCCAAAAGTGGAACGCCAAGGCAATACCGTTCAAGAAAAAACCGTTCAAAAGCCAGCAACTTCAACCACTACAGCAGATAGAACTTCACAACGTCCAATCACAAAAGAACGTCCGTCTACTGTTCAAAGAGTACCACTACAAAATACAAGAAGTAGACCACCAATCAAAACCGCCACCATTAAGAAAGTCGGTAAGAAACCATGAAGTTGAAAACTTTAGTGATTGGTGGTTCTGGATTATTCTTGATGGTCTTCTCACTGCTTCTGTTTGTTGCCATTTTATTTTCAGATGAACAGGACAGCGGAATTTCCAATATTCATTATGGAGGTGTGAATGTTTCCGCAGAAGTGCTGGCTCATAAGCCTATGGTAGAAAAATATGCCAAAGAATATGGCGTTGAAGAATATGTCAACATACTTCTTGCGATTATACAGGTGGAATCGGGCGGTACTGCGGAAGATGTTATGCAGTCCTCGGAATCCCTCGGTCTTCCACCTAATTCATTGAGTACAGAAGAATCCATTAAGCAAGGTGTGAAGTATTTCAGTGAATTATTAGCCAGTAGCGAAAGGCTCAGTGTAGATTTAGAATCGGTTATCCAGTCCTACAATTATGGTGGTGGTTTCTTAGGGTATGTGGCTAATCGTGGAAATAAATATACCTTTGAACTGGCTCAAAGTTTCTCAAAAGAGTATTCAGGTGGCGAAAAAGTGTCTTACCCCAATCCCATAGCCATACCTATCAATGGGGGCTGGCGATACAACTATGGCAATATGTTTTATGTGCAACTGGTAACGCAGTATCTTGTCACAACAGAGTTTGATGATGATACGGTACAAGCCATCATGGACGAAGCACTGAAATATGAGGGCTGGCGATACGTTTACGGTGGAGCTTCCCCGACTACTTCTTTTGATTGTAGCGGACTGACACAATGGACGTATGGAAAAGCTGGAATTAACTTACCACGAACCGCACAACAGCAATATGATGTGACCCAGCATATCCCACTATCGGAAGCACAAGCTGGCGATTTGGTTTTCTTTCATTCTACCTATAACGCTGGCTCTTATATTACTCATGTTGGGATATACCTTGGCAATAACCGTATGTTTCATGCAGGCGACCCAATCGGTTATGCCGACTTAACAAGCCCCTACTGGCAACAGCATTTAGTGGGAGCAGGACGAATCAAACAATGAGAAAGGAAGATTTAATGATGAAATTTAGAAAAAATCAGAATAAAGAAAAACAGATACCAAAGGAAAAGAAACCTCGTGTCTACTATAAGGTCAATCCTCATAAAAAGGTTGTGATTGCCTTGTGGGTACTTTTAGGGCTTAGTTTCAGCTTTGCGATATTCAAGCACTTTACAGCTATAGATACTCATACTATTCACGAAACAACTATCATAGAAAAGGAATACGTTGATACTCATCATGTAGAAAATTTTGTAGAGAACTTTGCGAAAGTCTACTATTCATGGGAGCAATCCGATAAGTCCATTGATAATCGAATGGAAAGTCTAAAAGGCTATCTGACAGATGAACTTCAAGCTCTCAATGTTGATACAGTACGCAAAGATATTCCTGTATCGTCTTCTGTAAGAGGATTTCAGATATGGACGGTAGAGCCAACTGGCGACAATGAGTTTAATGTAACCTACAGTGTAGACCAGCTCATTACAGAGGGAGAAAATACAAAGACCGTCCACTCTGCTTATATAGTGAGTGTCTATGTAGATGGTTCTGGAAATATGGTACTGGTTAAGAATCCGACCATTACCAACATACCTAAGAAATCAAGTTATAAACCAAAAGCCATTGAAAGTGAGGGGACGGTTGATTCCATTACAACCAATGAAATCAATGAGTTTTTAACGACGTTCTTCAAGCTCTATCCTACAGCGACAGCCAGTGAACTTTCCTACTATGTGAATGACGGGATATTAAAACCAATCGGAAAAGAGTACATCTTTCAAGAACTGGTAAATCCTATTCACAATCGTAAGGATAATCAAGTCACGGTATCGCTGACAGTGGAGTATATCGACCAGCAGACCAAAGCAACGCAGGTATCTCAATTTGATTTGGTACTTGAAAAGAACGGGAGTAATTGGAAGATTATAGAATAACAAATATTGGTACATTATTACAGCTATTTTGTAATCACGTACTCTCTTTGATAAAAAATTGGAGATTCCTTTACAAATATGCTCTTACGTGCTATTATTTAAGTATCTATTTAAAAGGAGTTAATAAATATGCGGCAAGGTATTCTTAAATAAACTGTCAATTTGATAGTGGGAACAAATAATTGGATGTCCTTTTTTAGGAGGGCTTAGTTTTTTGTACCCAGTTTAAGAATACCTTTATCATGTGATTCTAAAGTATCCGGAGAATATCTGTATGCTTTGTATGCCTATGGTTATGCATAAAAATCCCAGTGATAAGAGTATTTATCACTGGGATTTTTATGCCCTTTTGGGCTTTTGAATGGAGGAAAATCACATGAAAATTATTAATATTGGAGTTTTAGCTCATGTTGATGCGGGAAAAACTACCTTAACAGAAAGCTTATTATATAACAGTGGAGCGATTACAGAATTAGGAAGCGTGGACAGAGGTACAACGAAAACGGATAATACGCTTTTAGAACGTCAGAGAGGAATTACAATTCAGACGGCGATAACCTCTTTTCAGTGGAAAAATACTAAGATAAACATCATAGACACGCCAGGACATATGGATTTTTTAGCAGAAGTATATCGTTCATTATCAGTATTAGATGGGGCAATTCTACTGATTTCTGCAAAAGATGGCGTACAAGCACAAACTCGTATATTGTTTCATGCACTTAGGAAAATAGGTATTCCCACAATCTTTTTTATCAATAAGATTGACCAAAATGGAATTGATTTATCAACGGTTTATCAGGATATTAAAGAGAAACTTTCTGCGGAAATTGTAATCAAACAGAAGGTAGAACTGCATCCTAATATGCGTGTAATGAACTTTACCGAATCTGAACAATGGGATATGGTAATAGAAGGAAATGATTACCTTTTGGAGAAATATACGTCTGGGAAATTATTGGAAGCATTAGAACTCGAACAAGAGGAAAGCATAAGATTTCATAATTGTTCCCTGTTCCCTGTTTATCACGGAAGTGCAAAAAACAATATAGGGATTGATAACCTTATAGAAGTGATTACGAATAAATTTTATTCATCAACACATCGAGGTCAGTCTGAACTTTGCGGAAAAGTTTTCAAAATTGAGTATTCGGAAAAAAGACAGCGTCTTGCATATATACGTCTTTATAGTGGCGTACTGCATTTGCGAGATTCGGTTAGAATATCGGAAAAGGAAAAAATAAAAATTACAGAAATGTATACTTCAATAAATGGTGAATTATGTAAAATCGATAAGGCTTATTCCGGGGAAATTGTTATTTTGCAGAATGAGTTTTTGAAGTTAAATAGTGTTCTTGGAGATACAAAGCTATTGCCACAGAGAGAGAGAATTGAAAATCCCCTCCCTCTGCTGCAAACGACTGTTGAACCGAGCAAACCTCAACAAAGGGAAATGTTACTTGATGCACTTTTAGAAATCTCCGACAGTGACCCGCTTCTGCGATATTATGTGGATTCTGCGACACATGAAATCATACTTTCTTTCTTAGGGAAAGTACAAATGGAAGTGACTTGTGCTCTGCTGCAAGAAAAGTATCATGTGGAGATAGAAATAAAAGAGCCTACAGTCATTTATATGGAAAGACCGTTAAAAAAAGCAGAGTATACCATTCACATCGAAGTTCCACCGAATCCTTTCTGGGCTTCCATTGGTCTATCTGTAGCACCGCTTCCATTAGGGAGCGGTACAGTATGAGAGCTCGGTTTCTCTTGGATACTTAAATCAATCGTTTCAAAATGCAGTTATGGAGGGGATACGCTATGGCTGTGAACAAGGATTGTATGGTTGGAATGTGACGGACTGTAAAATCTGTTTTAAGTATGGCTTATACTATAGCCCTGTTAGTACCCCAGCAGATTTTCGGATGCTTGCTCCTATTGTATTGGAACAAGTCTTAAAAAAAGCTGGAACAGAATTGTTAGAGCCATATCTTAGTTTTAAAATTTATGCGCCACAGGAATATCTTTCACGAGCATACAACGATGCTCCTAAATATTGTGCGAACATCGTAGACACTCAATTGAAAAATAATGAGGTCATTCTTAGTGGAGAAATCCCTGCTCGGTGTATTCAAGAATATCGTAGTGATTTAACTTTCTTTACAAATGGACGTAGTGTTTGTTTAACAGAGTTAAAAGGGTACCATGTTACTACCGGTGAACCTGTTTGCCAGCCCCGTCGTCCAAATAGTCGGATAGATAAAGTACGATATATGTTCAATAAAATAACTTAGTGTATTTTATGTTGTTATATAAATATGGTTTCTTGTTAAATAAGATGAAATATTTTTTAGTCAAGTCCATAATCCTGTGTAAAATACTATACAATGTTTTACCGAGTTATTCAAATATTTCATCCTTCTCCTATAAACAGGGATGGCCAGAATCAAAATTATTCCATAGTTGAGGATTGTATTTCCTGTTTGATTTTCAAATAAAGTAATCTGCGTGAATGATTCTTTTACTACTCCAAAGACTATAAGAATGGAAGAAATCAAATCAAGTGCTAGAGGAAAAGCAATGGACATTCCTATGATAGAAATGATTAAATTCAGCACAGAACTAATTTTTGGAAGCTTATTGTGAATGAAAACAATTAGAATCCCATAGGCTAAGGTTGCAAGAATTCCAACACCAATATCTAGCACATAAACCATCCAGCCAGTCACCATTTTATTTGGTACAAATTGATGGATGTAGTATGTCGATAGACCAAAAACCAGTGCGAAGTCTATAGCATAGGCGGAAATTTTTACTGAGTATTCAGCAATTAATTTGAATAATGTAATCGCAGCTACAACTGAGAATGCGATTACCATAAAAAGTATTGCGTACATATTGCCTCCTAGCATTCAGACCAATCATCTTTATCTGGTCGGTAGTTTTTTAAGAAGTCCCCACGAGGTCTTTCAACACAACATTCATTTAAATTAAGCAGTCCAAGTTTTACCATTTCAGATATCTTTAAATTTACCAGATTGATGTCTACTCCCAGTTCATAAGAGAGGTCTACATCATCTATTTGTCCACGAAGAAGTGGGATGATATCTTCATCAGCAATGAGCAAATGAGCTGCGAAAATATTTGCTTCAAGTTCATTCTTTGAGTTATCAACAAAGAGACCATTTTCATGGAATGCTACTCCGCTAATGACTTGGTCACGATGTAACTGATCATGTCCTAATTCATGTGCAAGTATTAAATCTTTCTGTCTTCCAACCTCAGTAGAAATGAAAATAAATCTATTGCGTTGTATGACATGGTACATTCCAAGAAGGTGCTTTGTGTCTTCAAGAGGGCAGACCTTGATGTTCAAAAACCAAATAAGTTCATTGGGGTCCCTCGTCTTGTATTTTTTAATCAAAGATTGAACCTTTTCATAGATCCAACGATTTGACAAGATACACACCTACCTTACTTTTTGTTCTTACGACCATACTTTTTATTCTCTTCTTTTGCTTTCCAATAAGCTTCGGTTAGTGCTTGAATAGCAGCATCTTTATCATTATCTGAGAGTTCTCCCCCAGCAAAAAGGGCAACGAGACCTTCAGTTAAAGCTTGGGCCTTTCTAGCTTCACCTTGACCGTATTTATTCGCAACTTCAGAAACGAAAATATCATCATTTTCTAAGAGGTAATTGTAATCACACTGCATTACTTTCGCAATTTTTTCGTAGGTTTCCATACTCTTAGGGAAGCGTTGACCAGTTTCATAAAAGTACAAAGTCTTTGGACTTATTTCTATTTGCTTTGCGAAATTCTCCCTTGTAATCTTGTTCTCTGAGCGATATTTTTTTAGTTTTTCTCCAAAATTCATATTTTTGTTCCTCCTAGTTAGTTTCAAAGTACTTATTATTTAATATTTCGGAACTTAAGTACTTGTTTTTAATCGCAAAATAGTTTATTATATTCATTAATAAGAACTTAAGTACCTATATTATATCCTTTCATGTACAAAAATACAAGTTTAAAATCAAGAGGTGAGAAAATTGAGGAAAACTAAAACACTAAAGCAAATTGAGCGGCTATACCAGGAACAGAGCTTAGATGTACTTACTATTTACGAGCGATCAAAAGCTCTATTAGAGATATATCGTAATGTCGTTTGGTCACTTAAGAATACTGCTGATTCCATGATTTATGAGACTCAAGAGACCTATGGGAAAGACTTAGATGAAGCACTCATTTATCTTTCGACTTTTGCTCCTGAGTTTAAAAGACAAGACTTTGAAAGCGGTGTCAGTCACCTGTTTGAATCAAAGTGGCTAATTGAAATTATAGATAAGTCTCTGGTCAAAATTAAGGATTATCCAGAATTTGGAGAAATATATTCAGCTATTTTAATGCAGTGCTATCTTGGAAAAACGAAAACAAAAGATGCTGCTTGTATGCAGATGTTGAACCTAGAAAGAAGCTGCTACTACCAGCGAAAAAGAGAAGCCATTACTCTTTTAGGCGTTTCCCTATGGGGATTTGAATTGCCTAGAATAATTCAGGAATTGCATGAAGAGAATCTTAAGGCGATTTATTATGAGGAGATAAAATCAACGATTCCAATTTATACAACCGAGGACCTGGCTCGAATGGTGGAAAAGAAAATAAAGCCAAAGTAGTTGCAGATTGAATGCCGACTGATATTGGACTAGCTGCCGAGTACGTTCGAATTGAATGTGTACTGAAGTACCTATAGACTGATAACATGGGGCAGCCCGAAAACTAAATAAGAAAGGCAAGAGACCGAGGAGAAATATCCTGGGTCTTTTTTTATGCCGTTTTTCAGGAGGGACTATGTATCAGTGCAGAGCTCCTCCTTTTTGATTTCAAGAACAAAGCAGAAACAAAACTTGAAATTAATTAGGAGGATACCATGAGTAAAGAATATTTTATTTTCGTTGAAGGAAAACGAATTGTAGTAAGCAAAGAGGTGTACCAAGCATACTGGCATGAAACAAATAAAGAGAATTATCAAAGGCGGCTGGATAGAGAAAACCAGCTGCTTTTCTTTTGTGACTTAGATCATGACGGAAACTTTGAGGGAAATCTTATTGACCAAAATGTCGATGTAGAAAAACTCGTTGAAACTCGCCAAAGAATTGAAGAACTGAATAGAGCATTAGCTTCTCTAACAAATGAAGAAAGGGAAATCATTGATGCCCTTTATTTCCGTGATGAAACAACAAGGAATGTTGCCAGTAGCTTTGGACTTCATCAAACCAGCCTAATCAGAAAAAGGAATCAGATTCTAAAGAAACTAAAAATAATTTTAGAAAATTTCTAAGTTAGGTGTGTTCAAGAGGGTCGAATTTTCACTCTAAAGGTGAGGGGGAATTTGATCCTTTTTGCTTTTTTACCAAACGACAAGTCGGTAAGTGCAAAGAAAAAAGGACTCCTCTCCCATTAGGGACTGATCCTTGAAAACTGAATAGACCATAACGAGACGTTAATCAAAGTGTAGCGTGTATGCATCTTCGCCGAAACCTTCCTGCCACGAGTTGGTAAAAATAAATACCTGTTTGTCCAGACAGAGGAAACAAGGAAGCGAGCGATAAAAGATGACTGAAAAATGGAAGTCGGGAACTTTCATTCGCAGGGACCACTTTGAGGACAATGATACTTCTACAGTTGAAGCCGGCTCATCTGAACAGGGGCGGAGGTGAGATTCCTATGTAGCTAACCCATAGCACTCGTTAATGTCAAAAAACTTATTTTAAAAGCCAAAACTAATAGAAACGAGGAAAAAGCTATGAGTTGCAAAGTAATGATCGTTGAAAACAACGAGACACTAGAACAAGTCATATTAGTTGATTATATAAATGGATTTGAAGTGACATGTGAGATGAATCAAGAAGATTTCCTCAACATTTTACTATCAGAGTGCACCAAACATTGCATGCTGAGTGAGTACGCACAAATCTAATATTAGCCGCTGACATTTTAGGTAAAGGGCGGTAAGATTTAGATGTGGAAGCTTTGAATCCTTAAATAACTATTTGCAATGAGTAACGATTTAAGGAGGAAAAGTAATGAAAAAATTAGCAGTAATGTATCTAAGGCTATCACGAGATGATGGCGAAGAAATCGAAAGTAATTCCATTTCCAGTCAAAGAGAACTCATAAAAGCCTATGGCAAACAGCATGGGCTAAATATTTCATGTGAGTATGTAGATGATGGTGTAAGTGGAGCAACCTTCAACAGACCATCATTTAAAAGAATGATGGAAGACCTTGAAAAAGGAAAAATTGAAACGATTGTCGTAAAAGACCTATCTCGATTTGGTCGTGACTATATCGAAACTGGGAAGTATCTTCAAAAGATTTTTCCAGAGAAAAAAGTTCGTTTTATTTCAATCAATGATAATTATGATTCAATGAATGCAGATGCAAATGATACCCACCTTGTTTTACCAATAAAGAACTTTATCAATGACAGCTATTGTCGTGATATTTCCATGAAGGTGAAAAGTTCTCAACAGATGAAGCGAAAAAAGGGTGAGTTTATAGGTGCGTTTGCTCCTTTTGGTTACAAGAAAAATCCTAATGATAAACATCAGCTGATCATTGACCAAGAAGTAAAGCGAATCATTGAAACCATTTTCAATAAGAAGGTAGATGGCTATTCATCAAGTTCCATTGCGAAATACCTAAATGAACTTGGAATAGTAACGCCTGCTCGTCACAGGGAAAAGAAGCTTGGCGATAGTGTGGGCTTTGTTGGCAAAGACAGAAAATGGGATGCGAAGATGATTAACAGAGTCATCAGCAACCCTGTTTATATAGGAACGCTAGAGCAAGGAAAACAAATGAAGCTCAACTACAAAAGTGATAAGCGAATCGATATAAAAAAGGAAGACTGGGTAGTCATTGAAAATGCTCACAAGGGTATCGTATCTCAAAGCATATTTGCCATCGCAAATGAAATGCTACTTCGAGATGTGAATAGCCGAGGCATACCAGGTCTTTTTAGTGGCATGCTCTTTTGTAAAGATTGTGGCTCGCAAATGATTAGACGGGTTGTGAAGTATAAAGACAAGACCAATGTTTTCTATATCTGCGGTAGCCACAATGATAGTGGTGAGTGTTCTAGGCATAGTGTAAAGGAAGATGAGCTTAAGGATGTTGTTGAACATCTCCTAAATGATTTCTTACACTACAATGAACGAATTTATCACCATGCTTTAAGGCAAGATTTTAATTCGATTGAATTTAAAGCTGAGGTAGAAGATCTGCTTCAAGAGAAAAAGAAATACGAAACACTTCGTCAATCCTTATTTATGGACTTGGAAGATGATCTCATTACGGAGGAAGAATTCAATCGATTTAGAGCAAGCTATGCTTTGAAGATTAAAGAAATTTCTGTGCAAATAGAAAACAAGAATAAAATAATGAACGAGGTTCAAGAGAAAATTCGCAATCGCCAGTGGCTTATTGATTTAGATGAACTAAAGGAAGATGGCAAGCTTGATCGCAAACGTTTAGTCTATCTGGTCAATCGTATCAAGATAGGTGAAGAGAAGAAAATCTCTGTGGTGTTCAACCATATGGATGAACTGAATGCACTGGAAACACTAATCAAGCAAGCACAAATAAAGGAGAAATCAAAGGAAGGAAAACTGATTGCCTTCCCTTTAAATCGTGTCAGTGGTGATGAGGTGGTATGTCATGGCTAGAACATCAAGACGATACGAAATACAAAAAGAAGAAATATCAAAATCGGTTTATCGTGCTGGCGTTTATGTTAGGCTTTCAAGTGAGAGACACGAAGAATGGAGAGAAAAATCTTCTTCTCCCAAAGCACAAGCTTATATATGTGAGGAACACGCAAAAAGCAATGGTATACAGGTGATTCAAGTGTATGAAGATTATGAGTACTCTGGTACAAACTTTGAAAGACCTGCCTATATTCAGATGATGTCTGATGTTCGAAATGGAAAGATTAACTGCATTATTGTGCGTGATTTGTCTAGGCTTGGTCGAGAGCATATTGAGATGGGACAACTGATAGACAAAGTATTTCCATTTCTGGGCGTGCGATTTATTTCTGTTACCGATAATCTAGATACCATAGATGGACTGGATAATAACAAGTCCTTTGAGGTCATGCTTAAAAATATCATCAATGATATGTATGCAAAGGACATTTCATCAAAAATTATTTCAGCCAAACATACAAGAGCAAAAGAAGGCTATTTCATTGGCTCGGTTCCGCCCTATGGATATAAAATTGAAAAGACACCAAAGGGCCAGAAACTGGTCATCAATGAAGATACAGCTCCAATCGTTCGTCAGATATTTGATTGGACATTTGAAGGAAAAAGCCAATATGAAGTTACACTTGAGCTTAATCGATTAAGAATTGCTACAGCCACTCATTACCATAAAACTGGTGAAATTTATCGACCAGAAGATGGTCAAGAATGGAGTAAAGGCACGGTAGCAAAGATGCTAATCAATGAGACCTATACAGGCACACTCAAGCAAGGAAAAAGAAAGCAGAGTCTCGTCAAAGGAGAAACACAGCATTCTACAGATCCAGAGGATTGGATTGTAGCTAAAAACGCTCATGAAGCGATTATATTGGATGAAGAGTTTCAGCAAATTCAAAAGATTAGACGTGAACGTAAAGACAATCACTATTTTGCTTCTGAAAGGAATGACTTAGTGAGAGATCCTGAAAACCGCTATCTAGGACTTGTATTTCTAAAGGATACTGAAAGAGCTTTGTATCGAAGAACAAGAATTTATGGGAAGAATGAAAAGAGATTACTCTATTGTTTCCAACCGGATAATTACACAGGGAAAAGCTTAGAGAAAGTGAATATCTTTATTACCGAAGAAAACTTAGATGCGATGGTGCTTCAAACGATTCAAGGAATCGCTTCTCAATTGATTTCAGAGAAGAGCTTCTTGGAGACAATTAAAAATAAATTTTTGAGAAGGAAAGAAGTTGCAGAGACTGGACTTATAGAGCTTACAATAAAAAAAGATTTATCGGAAGCTGCTATTGCTCGCTTATATGAACGCTATGCCATAGGAAGCCTTGATAAAGCGAAATACATCATGCTTAAGGAGGATGAATCAAGGAAACATGCAAGTTATTGTTCGGAGATTTCTAGGCTAGAGATGATGATTTCAAACCTTAAAAAAGATGAAAGAAAAAGCAGAAAAATTGCAAGAACGATTTTTCAGGCAAGGAAAGAGACAAAACTTTCTGCTGAAGTCATCAAGGAGTTAATCGAAAGAATTGATGTTATTTCAAAAACTGAGATAGAGATTCATTTCTTATATGATTTTAGTGAGAACGGAGGTATCTAATGAATAAAGTAGCACTGTACTTCCGTTTATCGGTAGAAGAACAATCTGGTAGAGAAGAAAGTGAAAGTATCATTTCTCAAAGGAATTATGTTACTTCATTTTTCAAAGCACAAAGTGATTTGAAGGACTTTCCTTATGAAGAATACATTGATGATGGCTTTAGTGGTTCGAATACCAAGAGACCTGGATTTGAACGGATGATGAATGATGTGAAAGCTAATTTAGTGAAAACTATCATTGTAAAAGATTTATCTCGTTTTATGCGTGATTACATTGCGATGGGTGATTATCTTGAGAACATCTTCCCTTTCATGGGGGTTCGATTTATTGCCATCAATGACAATTATGACAGTAGTAAAGAAAAAGGGAATGGAACAGAACTGGATATCCAGTTCAAAAACTTGCTCTATGATTTCTATGCAAAAGATGCCAGTCAAAAAGTGAGATCAGTTCAGAACGCTTTGAAGGCTAAAGGAAAATTTATGGCATGGCAACCGCCATTTGGGTATATCAAAGATCCAAATGATAAATATAAAATAATCGTAGATGATGAAGTAGCTCATATAGTAAGGGAAGCCTTTGAATTATCATTAAAAGGAATGCCAACTAGAAAGATTGCTCAGTTGTTTAATGAAAAGAATTACATCACTCCATACAGACGAAAGAAACAAACCTCGAGGATGGATTACTCTTATAAGACAACAACGACTAAGAATCATAAAGAGCCAATCTGGATGCATGGAACAGTCATTAAAATTCTTGGAAATGAAAACTATACAGGAACATACTGCTATAACATGGTTCAAAAGTCATTTTCTAGCGGTGGCAAAGAAGTATCAATCCCAAGAAAAAACTGGGGACGTGTATTTAATAATCATGAAGCAATTATCTCCAGAAAAATGTTTGATAAGGTTCGAGAACAGAATAAAGCCAAGGCTTTTAAGAATGTGGACTATTCTAAGCTAAAAGAAATCAGATATCCACTAGAAGGATTTATTGTCTGTGAAGAATGTGGTCATATTCTTGCAAGAGAGAGTACTACGAGACATCAAAAGAACGGCATAAAAAAGTTTAACTATATGTCTTGTAGAACTTGCAAGGCTAAAAAATTAGAAATAAAACGGATGAAGTTGGAACTGATAGAAGAAACGGTTTGGAACTTACTGAAAGATAAAGTTCAATCTGAAGGAAGTATTGAAGAAGAACCACAGTGGAAATCAACGAAGTTAGATCGGATTGCTTTATTAGAATCTGAAAAAGAAGAAGCCTTCCATCAATACAAGACTGGTAAATTATCTAGAGAAGATTTCATTGCAAAGAAATGCTCGATTGATGTGGATATTGAGATGATAGAAAACGAAGTAGAAGAACAAGACTATGAAAAGCTAAAGGTTACCGACTCACTCACGAGGGAGATTGTAGAACGATATATTGATAAGGTTATCGTCTCTCACAGTGGTGATATCAAAGTGATTTTGAAAAGCTAAAAACGGAGAAGGGCATTGAATAAATCAGTGCTCTTTTTTGTAACATTACCTTGACATCAGAGGGTTCGGGCACAACCGGGCACACTGTTGTAGCTCTTAATCAAGAGGACGTTGGTAAACGAAAATATATCTTATGTACTAATAATGAAAATAATATCTGTGAAGAGGTGACTTACAAGCGACTTACAAATATTCAGGAAGAACTACCTCATAATCTCAAATATTACAAAACGGACTTCATACCAAAGCTGTCGAGCGAAGAAGATATCTTATCTGACCGCCTTTTATCGCACATCAAGGAAATGGTCGAGCTAGAGAATATGTGTGAAATTGATGGTGTGAATCGTTTTATCTTTTTGCGCGAGGATGATTTACAAACTTGGTATGAGCAAGGAGTAAGCAAGGGTGCAACAATCTACATCCCGTCCTATATCCTTCTCTCTCGAGAAGTAGAAAATGAGCTTGAAGCAAAACAAGTGAAAGTCGTCCACATCCCCGACTACTATTTTCTCAATGAGCTTAGGGAGGCCAATGAATTATGATTAGTGAAATTACTTTATTTGATTTTCAATCTGATGCTGTTAACTATTTACTCGATGCCACAACGGATCCGGGCACGAAGCACAAAATAATCCTAAAGAGTCCGACTGGTAGCGGAAAGACAGTTATTTTGCTTTCCTACATTGACACCTATCTTGGGAATGTCAATGCCGAGCGGGTTTTTGTCTGGCTCACTCCGGGTAAGGGGAATTTAGAAGAACAATCGGAAGAGAAAATGCGCGCTCTTTTTCCTCACGCAAAAACCGGCAATGTTCATGATGTCCTCCTACAGGGCTTTTCTCCCGGCTCGACTTATTTTATTAACTGGGAAATGATAACAAAAAGTGGCAACACCGCCTTAAAAGAGGGTGAGCGGAAAAACCTCTTTGAGCGCATTACAGATGCCCATAGGAGCGGGATTTTCTTTACCGTGATTATTGATGAGGAACACCTCAACAATACATCTAAGGCCAATGATATCCTAAGTGCCTTGTCGTCAGAGCATGAGATTCGAGTCTCCGCTACAACTAAGAAGATCTCGACAGCGGAGTTTTATGAAATTCCGGAAGAAGAGGTCATCGCCTCCGGCCTCATTACCCGTGCTCTTTATATTAATGAGGGGGTAGACATATCCGAGATGGATGATCTGGATAGTGAGGCTCTCTTCCTCTTGCAAATGGCGGATGATAAACGCAAAGAAATTAAAGCGGCCTATGGTGAACAGGGAGAAAAGATAAATCCGCTTGTGATTGTGCAATTCCCTGATATGAGTGACCGACTCATTGAATATGTTGAATCTTGTCTGGAAGACATGGGCTACACCTATAATAACGGCTTGGTCAGTAAATGGATGAGCGACGAAAAAATTAATACAGAAAATGTTACCGAACACAACAATCCTGCTGCCTTTCTTCTCATGAAACAAGCGATTTCAACGGGATGGGATTGTCCACGAGCAAAGGTACTCGTAAAGTTGAGAGAAAATATGACCGAGACCTTTGAGATTCAAACTCTCGGTCGTTTACGTCGTATGCCACAAGCAAAGCACTATGGTGACGACAGATTAGATTTCTGTTTCTTATACACTTTTGATGAGAAATATAAAGAAGTAGCCATGCAGTCAGGGAATGCCTATGAGGTGCGCCGCCTTTTCCTAAAAGAAAACTGCCGAGATTTCACCCTTGTAAAAGAAGTCAGAAACCAAGACTATGAGTACGTTAATGAAAGAGAAGCTAGAGACAAAATCTATGACTATTTTATCGAAAAGTACAAGCTGACTACCGACAAGGCTGAAAATAAAAACAGGCTAGAAGCGTACGGCTATATCTTTGGTACAAAAATCTTTTCCCGGTATCGTAGCGGAAAGTTTCAACGCTTACATGACATCACGGATGAACGACAGGGTCAGCATTTAGAGATTTCATATGAGGTGAGCACGCATGACCACGGAATAGACTGTTTACATGCTGTAGACATGGTGAAGAAGGATATCGGCTTACCTTCCAATAAGACGAGAGCCATCTTACAACATCTCTTTCACAAAATGATCCGCTCCAATAAAAAGCTAATAGCTCTTTCCAACCGTGAGTGGTATGCCTTCATGATCAATAATACCTACAAGCTGCGAGAAGATTTTACTGAGGTGGCTACACTTCCGAATCTACGACAAATGCAGTATCTAGAAAAAAAGAGAGAACCCTTCAAACTGCCACTTGAGGACTTCTATCGCTATCAACCTTACGAGCCGGATGTACAGGTATATGAGAAGAATGCTTATCAAGGGTACGACACTTCAATGACGACAGATGCCTTAAGGTCAACTTGTGAGCAGCTTTTTGAATATGAGCTTGAAGGTCGAGATGACGTTGAATGGTTTTATAAAAACGGTGATACCGGTCAGCAGTATCTATCTATTGTTTATGGCACGAATATCAGCAAGGAGTATCTGTTCTATCCCGACTATATAATCCAAAAAGAAAATGGTGACGTTTGGATTATCGAGACGAAGGGCGGTGAAGTTCAGGGCAAGAGCAAGAATATTGATCGCAACATAGAAAATAAATTCATTGCTTTTAAGGAGTACGCTGAAAAAGAAAATATCCACTGGGGCTTTGTTCGAGATAGGAATCACAAGCTCTTCATCAACAATACGGAGTATTCTGAGGATATGAGTTCACCTGAATGGGTGAGGTTGGAAGATAAATTTTAAATTTCTAATAGACTGAATTTAATATTCTAATTGAGATGGATATCACGGTCGTTAGCTGACGAGATGGGAAATTAATAGGAGTTGAGGTGGCAGGGGTACACTCTTTTAAGGAATATGTGTCAAAGAAGTTTGACGATAAGTTTTGGTCAATTGCAGAGGAGTTCGTAGACGAACACTCTGATGATTTAGAGAGCTTAGGTGTCGAATTACGCAACGTACATCGTGCGGGTGAACTCGAGATACAAAATGTGCGAGTTGAACATGTATGGGCAATCGACCGGCCGGGGAGTGAGGTCGGTTTTGACGTTGCACTGTCTGTTGAGTTTATCGTCAATGAAGGCGATTATCATTATGATGACTATGATGAATACACTATATGGCTCATGCTTTCGTGTGTCGGTGACATTGATCAAAGATTAGACGATTGCTTAATAAACGAGGTCTCCTTATACAGTAAAAGAAATCGTACCCAGTCGGAACTGGATGATTCGCTTGTTCCCTATATTGCTTACGAGAATCTGGAGGCAGTAGCACATAAATTCTTGGAGGAATTCTATCCCGAGGCTCTAAGAAAGACGCCTTTTGGGCAGCCTCCGGTATTAGTTGATCCACAGGTTTTAGCCGAGAGACTAGATCTACAGGTAGAGATTCGTCACATAAAAGAAAACTCATCCGTTTTCGGTCAGCTCTTCTTTGAGAGTGCAGAAACCATGTTGTATAACGCTAAGACTGAAAAAGAAGAGCCCCACCGGATTAACGCTGGAACGATTCTTGTTGAACCTAATCTGTTTTTTCTAAGAAATCTTGGATCCGTTAATAACACGATAGTGCATGAGTGTGTTCACTGGGTAAAGCATAAAAAGGCGTTTGCTCTAGCGAAATTATACAACTCGGATATTTCAAGTATTAGTTGTGAAATTGTTGGAGGTGCGTCATCCCCTGTTTCTAAAACCGCTACTGAGTTTATGGAAAAACAGGCCAATCAATTGGCCCCAAGAATTCAAATGCCGGCAGCACCTTTCAAGGCGAAAGCAAAAGAGTATATCGCCCAGTTCATGCGAGAGCTTGATGCTAAGCATGCTGTTGATGTTATGGAAAAGGTCATCATTCAGCTAGAGATGACGTTTGGTGTTTCTCGTCAGGCTGCCAAAATCAGATTAGTAGAACTGGGCTTTGAAGAGGCGATTGGTACTTATAATTATGTAGATGGTCACTATGTAAAACCTCACGGATTTAAAAAGGGCAGCGTCAAGATTAATCAGACATTCACGATAGGTGCACAAGATGCTGCTATAGAGCGAGCAATAAATCCGGAGTTAAAAGAGAAAACATCAAATGGCGATTATCTTTTTATTGATAATCACTTCGTATATAACGCTCCACTTTATGTACAAACGGGCATCTCCGGAAATCTCGAGCTAACAGACTACGCCAGGACTCACATGGATGAATGCTGCTTACTATTTGATATGCGAATAACAAGTAGCATAGGAGCTGTTTATCATACAGCCTGTTTCCTCAATCGTGAGCAAAGTCATGTTACCTTTGAGATCAAATTCCACAATGGATACGAGAATGCACCTAAGGAGCGGCAGGTTGAGCTTCGTAAACGGCAACAAGAAGAGTGGATGAATATCCGTCGACAAATGACGGATGACCCTGAGCAGTGCATGACGCTATTACTTCAGTGGCGGGAGCTAAGTTACAAGGGACTTGGAGAAATTATCTCAAGAAATCCAGAGACAATCAGTCGTACGGTGAAAGGACAAACAAAGCCTAATCATAAGACAGCAGCACTAATCTGTTTCGGGCTGAATTTGTCACCGGAAATCAGTAAAAAACTTCTCCAAGTATTAAACTGTACATTAAACCCATTAGATCCTGAACATCAATGGATTCAAGAAGCTCTCACTCTCCTGTATCCCGAACCAATTAATAACATCAAATCATACTTGTTACAGTTCGGAGTAGAATTGTAATCAGAACTTAACATTATTGCAATTTTAAAAGTCGATATGCTATGTCGACTTTCTTTATCTTATCTTTGTTATCAATCGATAAAGGGGAATAAAAATAGTTATCTGTTACTCCTTGACAGCATTTAGTGTAGCTCTTACAATGATGTTATCAATAAATAATATAAACAGTGATTGTTAACAACAAGACATTTAATAGTTCACGATAGCGATTGATAACAGGAGGCATCGAATGAGAAACGAATCCAGTGGTATGACAGTCATTTATGATGGGAAGAAAAACACTCTGCTTTGTGAGGGAATAGTTAAGGAGTATCCGATAGGGGGATTAGCGTGTGAATATGCTCGGCTTGCTCCTAGTGAATTAAAGCCCATTTTTAATTCTTATCCAAAACAATCAGATGCCAAGTCTGCTGATAATGCTACTGAGGCACTGATGTGGATAAAAGATGAATTAATTAAAACACAGCTTCCTGTAGTAGCTTTGATGTGCTTTGCATCAGTCATAGAGGCTTTTTCTGACTTAATGAATCGTTCGGAGATAGAGATTGAAACTCATTTGTCTGAGATTAATATGGATATTGAGAACGATGATGTGAAAAAATTTATTTTAGACGGAACCGGCTCCAACTCATTTTCAGATAACACGATAGGGGACATGTTTTCTTATGCCTACTATGTTTTTTCGATGGAGTACGTAGTCTTTAAGTATTTATTTATTGCACTTACGAAGAGTGTTGAAAAAGAGGCAGGAGAAGAAGTTGACTTAGAGGAATATGAAAAATCTTTGAATACATTTGGGTCGATGTATTCAACTGAGTTGATGAGCGCACAGCACTTTGGCTTTAAAATTCTCAACATTGAAGGTGAATTTCAATCTATTTACTCTATTGAAAGCTCGGTATCTTTGTTGGTATTTGAGGTAGCGCATCTTATTGAAACAGGCACAGTTATTACGAAATGTAAAAACTGTAATAACTATTTTGTGACTCTGGGAAGATCAGACACTATCTATTGTGATTATGCGTCTCCTCAAGATTCCAGTAAAAAGTGTAACGAGATTGGGCCACAAATAACCAGAGCAGAGAAAGAAAAAAATGATGAAGCGACTAAATTATATAGAAAAGTGTATATGCGTTATAAGATGCTCGAGAAAAGAAATCCCGAAGAAACAAAGTACACGGTAATCCTTAAGGAATTGGTAGAAGGTTCCAAGAGATGGAGACAAGTGATCAAAGCTAATCCAGAGAGAAGAAACGAATATGTCTCATGGATTAAGAGCTATGACGGGAGGGAGGTGCGCTGATGTTTAGAAACCAATTCGAAACTTAAGAAGCAGTACTCAGGATAGATTCTGTGACGTAATAATAGATAAAGGCGAGGCTTTCCTAGAGGTAAAGAACTCACGAAAACGAGTGATAAAAATTCCTTGGACAGATGTCAAGAATCAAGTACGTATAGCAAAAGAGGAGGAAGCAAAAAAATAAATAAGAGCGGAAGCTACCGCAACTTGCCCCGTAAATGACGAGGAGCAGAGAGCCGGAGTTATCTGATTTAGCCAATAGGCTAGCAGGTGACTCCGGCTTTTTTATGCGTGTACGGTCGATACGATGTGTCGATTTTTCTGGAAAATCGTGCCTTACAGTATCAAGTAGATGTGCTACTAGCCATCAAAACTAGAGAACTTCAACTGAATGTTCACCTCCTGATCAGGGGTGCCCAGAGCGGACAGTTGAAACAGAAGAATAAACGTCAACCCACTGGGACGGTTGGCCATTTTGGAGCGAGGTTTCACTCTATGGCCAATGTAACGGGAATGTTCCACGTGGTTCCTCGCTTCGGATTTGTTCCGAAGGAGGGACACAGTGGAATTCAAGACAAATAACGACAAGCAACGACAATCACTGGTCATCAACTATGTTGGACCACGTGGAGGCAAATGCAAATTAAAAATCGAAGGCTTACCGATGGACGAGAACATTCGGAAGCAGCTACTGGATCCGGATTACTGGCCGGAATGGAAGACGGTCTATCTTGCAGGTTTATATCAAGAGCAGGTGTCGCAGAAGAATGAGGCGAAACACCACCAGTACGAGGTAACGGATAACGTGATGGAATCTTACATGTACAAGGACGCCTCGGGTAAAGCACACCATATTCAAAACGGCGAGGGTCATGCCAAGTACAGCCTTTCAAGCACAGCACAAGACTTTGAATTAGATCTCGAAAATCGTGAGGTTCTGGAAATGCTCCTAAGCGAGCTTAATCCTGAGCAGCGAGAGAGAACGATTCTTTTCCATTTGCACGGTTATAGCTATACGGATATCGCTGAGATGCAGGGCGTCAGTCCCACAGCTGTTCGGAACTCAATCAACCGAGGTTTTGCAGCAATTCGAAAAAAGTATCCGGACCACGTTCAAAAAGGGGATTCCTCCTGCCTAAAGAGTGGGAAGGAATAACCAATACCACCTTCTCGAAGGGAGGTACTGCCATGAGCTACAACAGGCGAAGGTATCGAATGAATAGCCGCCAGAGGCGGATCACAGCAGACAAAGTCAAATCCAATGAATAGGAGAGTCAACTATGGACAATATGGAAATTTATACGCATGAGCAGTTCGGTGAAATCCGAACCATAGTAAGAGAAAAAGAGGTCTGGTTTGTTGCAGCGGATATTTGTAACGCACTGGACATCAAGAATACCACAGATGCTATTAAGAGATTAGACGTAGATGAGAAGTCTAGATTCAATCTAGGGTTATCCGGCGGAGCTACCAACTGCGTTAATGAATACGGACTATATAACCTTATTCTTGCCAGCCGTAAGCCCGAAGCAAGAAGCTTCAAGCGCTGGATTACACATGAGGTGTTGCCCGATATCCGCCAGCACGGAGTTTACATGACCCCGGCAAAGCTGGAGGAGGTCATTCTCAACCCTGACATCATAATCCGTATAGCGACGGAACTGAAGAAGGCGAGGGAAGAGCGGGATGCCCTTTCTATCGAAAACTCGAGCCTTACTGTGCAAAACACCGTTATGCAGCCAAAGGCAGATTATTTTGATGAGCTGGTTGATAGAAACCTGTTATCCAATCTTCGTGACACGGCAAAGGCACTCGGTATCGGGCAAAAGGATTACATTTCTTTCTTGCTCGAGGAAGGGTACCTCTACAGAACAAGTAAAGGTCAGCTAAGGCCTTATGCCGATAAGAATGACGGCCTCTTTGAAATCAAGGAATGCTACAACAAGAAGACCGACTGGAAGGGTTATCAGACTCTGGTTACACCGAAGGGGCGTGAGACGTTTCGTCTCCTGCTTCAAGGGGGTGTGAGATGAGCCGCATCAAACTCCTTAAAGATGTAGTAGACGACTTACAAGCCCTGGTAAATAGCCTCGGTACGCTGGCGACAGCTATTGAAAGCGGAGAACAGCAGGAACCTGTATCAGCAGAGGCGGAAGCTCCTGCTCTCACCTTATCTGATGTTAGAGCCGTGCTGGCAGGGAAGTCACAAGCCGGATTCACGAAAGAGATAAAAGCACTCATCAGCAAATACGGTGCCGAGAAATTATCTGACGTGGACTCTGAACTTTATGAAGCCTTGCTACAGGAAGTGGAGGGACTTAGCGAATGACTAATCATGCTCTACTATCCGCTTCCTCATCAGACAGGTGGTTAAACTGCCCGCCCTCGGCAAGGCTGAACGCCGGCCCTGAAAGCACAGTCTCGACCTATGCCCTAGAGGGAACGGAAGCCCATCAGCTTTGTGAGAGCCTGCTTAAAGAAGCCCTCGGGATAAAAGCCGAGGACCCAAGACCCGGTCTCACCATGTACTCCGAAGAAATGGAACGTGCGGCCACGACTTATGTGGAACACGTCATGGAGTGCCTTGAGGGGGCAAAGCTCACGACCTCGGACCCGATGGTATTCATTGAACAGCGTTTGGATTTTTCAGAGTACGTACCACAGGGCTTTGGTACAGCGGACTGCATCGTCATAGCGGATAAGTGCCTGTCACTTTTTGATTTCAAGTACGGGACCGGGATCCTGGTCGATGCGGAGAAAAACTCACAGCTTATGCTCTACGGCCTTGCTGCCACTTTGCTCTTTGATGTGATTTATGACTTTGACGAAGTCCAAATGACCATCATTCAGCCAAGACGAGACAACATCAGCACCTACAGCATCAGTAAGGATGAACTTATCCACTGGGCTGAGGAAACGGTCCGCCCAATTGCCAAGCTTGCCTTTGAAGGCAAGGGAGATTTTAAGGCAGGGAAGCACTGTCAGTTCTGTTCTGTGAAGGCGACCTGCCGGGAACGTGCGGAAGCAAATCTGGCTCTTGCCCAGTACGAATTTCGTGAAGCCGAGCTCCTTAGCGATGAAGAGGTAGCCGATGTCCTAGACAAAGCGGACGACCTTATTTCATGGGCGAAGGACGTAAAAGAATACGCCCTATCTGCCGCTCTCTCAGGTAAAGAGTTCCCGGGCTACAAGTTGGTAGAAGGCAGGTCGAACCGTAAGTACACAGACGAGGAAGCTGTCGCAGAGACCGTTTCCGAAGCAGGCTACGAACCCTACGAGAAGAAGATTCTAGGCATCACTGCCATGACTAATCTCCTCGGACGAAGACAATTCAATGAACTTATAGGTCATCTGGTGATGAAACCGGAGGGTAAACCGACGCTCGTACCGGTGAGCGACAAAAGACCGGCGATGACAACGATTTTTGACGATTTTAAGGAGGAATCTATCCATGACTAAGAACCCAATGAAAGTTATCACAGGCAAAGACACACGCTGGAGTTATTGCAACGTCTGGGAGCCTAAATCTATTAATGGTGGTACACCTAAGTATTCTGTCTCGCTCATCATTCCAAAGAGTGATACCAAGACCATTGACGCAATCAAGAAAGCGATTGAAGCTGCCTACAAGGAAGGCGAGGCCAAGCTGAAAGGAAGCAGCCGATCTGTTCCCGCACTGGAAGCCATCAAGACACCGCTTCGTGACGGTGATCTTGAACGGCCCGATGATGAAGCTTACAAAAACAGCTACTTCCTCAATGCAAACTCGACCACGCCTCCCGGTATTGTGGATGCAAACGTTCAGCCTATTCTCACTCGCTCGGAAGTCTATAGCGGCGTGTACGGAAGAGCCTCCATTAACTTCTACGCTTTTAACTCAAACGGTAACCGGGGAATAGCTGTAGGTCTCAACAACTTGCAGAAAATCCGAGACGGAGAACCCTTAGGAAGCCGCGCTACTGCCGAGTCCGACTTCGCTGATTTTGCAGAAGACGATGACGACTTTTTAAGCTAATGGGAGACCGCCTATGACAGCTTTAGTCTGGCACTATGTTGTGCACATCATAGCTTTTCTTTTGGCCATTATCCTGACCCTCGGTCTCATCTCGATTCCGATAACTCTATTCATTGAGTTAGTCGAATTTGTTCGGCACGAGAAGCGAAAAACAAGGAAACGCTAGTTGGCCTTACGGGCGGTGGAGGAATCTACCGCCCTACTTTTATAGGAGCGATGCATGAAAAATATACTATTAGATATTGAGACATTTTCCTCAGCGGATTTGCGAAAGACGGGCGTTTACCGCTACGTGGAGGCTGAGGATTTTGAGATCCTCTTACTGTCTTACTCTATTGACGGAGGAGCGATTCAGACAATTGACCTAGCCGCGGGCGAGAAGATTCCAGACGACATCATCCAAGCCTTCCTCTCCGATGAGGTTATCAAGTGGGCCTTTAACGCCCAGTTTGAACGTGTCTGTATCTCTGAGTGGCTGCAGCGAAACGGCTATGATTTAGAACGCCCCGTTTGCTTTGGTGAGGAACGAGAATTCTTACGCTATCTTGATCCTGTTTCGTGGCGGTGCGACATGGTCTGGTCTGCCTATTTGGGATTGCCGCTTTCCTTAGATCAAGTCGGCAGTGTCCTGAACCTCGACAAGAAGAAACTAAAAGATGGCAAAGACCTCATACGCTATTTCTCCGTTCCCTGTAAACCTACCATATCCAATAAGCAGCGAACGAGAAATCTCCCGCGCCACGATTCTGAGAAATGGGCAGAGTTCAAAGCCTACAACAAGCGAGACGTTGAGACAGAGATGCTGATTCACGAAAAGCTTTCACGCTTTCCGGTGCCGGAGTCTGAGTGGGAACTCTACGTCCGTGACCAGCAGATCAATGACCTCGGGATCCTCATCGACAGGGAACTCGCAGAAAACGCCATTCGGATGAACGGTTCGGTGCGTCAAGAGTATCTTGAGAGATTGAAAAACATCACCGATCTTGAAAATCCCAACTCGGTGGCTCAGCTAAAAAAATGGCTCGCATTAAAGGACATTAATACTGATTCCCTTGATAAAAAGGCCGTGAGGGAACTTCTCCAGGATGCTACGGGAGATGTTAAAGAAGTCCTCGAAACGAGGCAAGAACTCTCCAAGTCCAGCATCAAGAAATATGAGGCGATGCGAGACTGTGTCTGTAAGGACGGCAGGGCAAGAGGGCTTTTACAATTCTACGGTGCAAATCGGACCGGTCGCTTCTCCGGCAGATTAATCCAGGTGCAAAATCTCCCGAGAAATAATATGGAAGATTTAGAACTGGCACGAACGCTTGTAAAGAAAAATGACCTTAGCACCCTAGAGCTTCTTTTTGATTCTGTTCCGCAGGTTTTATCAGAGCTAATCCGGACTGCCTTTATTCCCAAAGAGGGGCGTGTCTTTTTAGTGGCCGACTACTCAGCCATTGAGGCGAGGGTGCTGGCCTGGCTTGCCGGAGAAAGGTGGCGTGTCAACCTCTTTCAAAAGGGCGGCGACATCTACTGCCAATCGGCAAGCGAGATGTTTGGAGTGCCCGTTGAAAAGAACGGTATAAATAGCCACTTAAGGCAAAAAGGTAAGATCGCAGAACTGGCCTGTGGCTATGGCGGCTCGGTCGGAGCACTTAAATCAATGGGTGCTCTGGAAATGGGACTTTTGGAAGAAGAACTCCCGGGGCTTGTTGATTCGTGGCGCATGTCTAACACTCAAATCACTAAGCTTTGGCGTGATGTGGATACGGCAGCGATGACAACGGTTAGAGAAAGACGAAAGACAAAGGTCAAAAATATCAGCTTCGAGTATAAGAGCGGCATGCTGATGCTTACCTTGCCTTCCAAGCGCCAGCTCTTTTATGTGAAGCCCCGCATCGCTGAAAACCGCTTCGGTGGTGAATCGATCAGCTACATGGGTGTCGGTACGGGAAGACGCTGGGAGCGGCTTGAAACCTACGGGGCAAAGCTTGTAGAAAATATTGTTCAGGCTATCTCCCGTGACATCTTATGCTCGGCTCTCATGACCTTTAAATATTCCGACATCGTCATGCACGTTCATGACGAAATTGTGATTGAGGCAGATCCTCGGATGTCGGTTGAGGCGGTCTGCAAACAAATGAGCAGAACGCCTGAATGGGCTGACGGCTTGCTACTTGATGCGGACGGGTTCACCTGTGATTTTTATCAGAAAGATTAGGCCCGTTCAAAACTCCATATTTTCCTGCCTAGAAAGTGAGACACCAGATTTTCACAAAGGAGGAAAATATGAAAGTTTTTGTTTGCTCGCCTTATCGAGGCGACATAGAAAGAAACACGAAACGAGCAAGGGCGTATGTAGAAACCGTCATCACGCAAGGGCATACCCCTTTTGCTCCACATCTTCTTTATACCCAGATTTTAGATGAAGAAACGGACAGGAAACTTGGCATGGAACTAGGGCTCGACATGCTCACGGCAATGGATGAGCTCTGGGTCTTTGGCGAACGTGTCACGGACGGTATGAGGCAGGAGATCAACAGTGCCATTAGTCAGGGGATTCCGGTCAGGTATGTGGGGGAGTTGAAATGAAACTAACAATTTTTACAGCGAACTGTGCAGGGAACGCCTCAAACCCTTATTACTCGAACCGAGTGGAGGCTCTGGACGAGGACAGCTTTAAGGCGGCGGTCTCTTTAGATCATGTGGCAGCTGAGTTTAAGGGGGCTTATCGAAGTAATACGAACTTTATCCAAGCTGATCACATTAGCATGGACGTGGACAACGAGCTCAGTGATGAGCCGGAGGATTGGATCACGCCGGAGGATATCTTGTCTATCTTTGACGGGGTGTCGCTTGCTATCTCGACCAGCAGGAGTCACATGAAGACAAAAGGATCGAAGTCGGCAAGGCCAAGGTTTCATGTCTATTTTCCGATACCGCTTGCCACCGATGCAGACCAGGTACGGGAGCTAAAGGAGCTTCTCGCTGATAGCTTTTCTTTCTTTGATAAACACGCCCTTGATGCGGCGAGGTTTATGTACGGGAACGCTGCGACAACAGTTTATTGGAAGGAAGGAACTGAGCTCATCACCGACTTTCTCCATGATGCTTTTGCCGAGTGGGACGAGCAGCAAGATGAGATCCCGGAAGGGTCTAGGAACCAAACCATGTCTCGCTATGCCGGGCGGCTTGTTGTTCGTCTAGGTGGTACCGAGGAAGCCTATGAGATGTTTTCAAAAAAGGCAGAACTTTGTAATCCGCCACTTCCGGAGGAAGAACTGGACAGTATCTGGCAGAGCGCCCTTCGCTTTGGTAGGCGTGTTTCAGAGCAGGAAGGCTATGTGCCGCCCGATGAATATGGGCAGAGTTTTATGCTCAGACCCCCGGACTACTCGGATATCGGTCAGGCTAAGATGCTGGTTCAAGAATACGGCGAGGAACTGGTCTATACCTCGGCCACGGACTATTTACGCTATGACGGTGTCCGCTGGGTGGAATCAAAACAGCGAGCAGTCGGTGCAATGGAGGAGTTCTTAGATAAGCAACTGGCCGATGCCATAAAGGAGCTGGAACAAGCTACGGAAGCTTTAAAGAAGGCGGGCGTTCCGGAAGAAGCGATTCGTGCCGGTGGAAGGACTCTTGAAAAAGAAACTACACCGGCAACAAAACCACTTTACCTAAGATTTTTAGCGGCCAAAGCCTACCACACTTTTGTGATGAAAAGGCGTGATATGAAATATGTGACCTCTGCTTTACAGGCGGCCAAGCCGATGCTAGAGGCGGACTATGAAGATCTCGACAGCGACCCGTATCTTCTTAATTGCCCGGATGGCACTTACGATTTAAGGCTGGGTATGGGAGGGAAGCGTGACCATGCTGCCTTAGACCTAATCACGAAGGTCACGGCTGTGGCTCCGGGCGATACAGGGCGAGAACTCTGGCTTGATTCTTTAGAGAAAACCTTTAAAGGCGATTCTGAGCTGATTAATTACGTCCAGATGATTGCCGGGCTTGCCGCTATAGGTCAGGTGCAGCTTGAAGCCCTCATCATTTCCTACGGCGAGGGATCAAACGGTAAGTCGACCTTTTGGAATACGATCGCAGGAGTTCTTGGAAGTTATAGTGGCACGATCTCGGCCGACACCTTAACGGCAAATGTCCGGCGTAACGTAAAACCGGAATTAGCCGAGGCAAAGGGCAAGCGGCTACTTATTGCAGCTGAGCTTGATGAGGGTATGCGGCTTTCTACCTCGGTCGTCAAACAGCTTTGTTCCACTGACCGCATTAAGGGTGAAAAGAAGTACAAAGACCCGGCTGACTTTATCCCGACCCATACGCTGGTCCTTTATACAAACCACCTGCCAAAGGTCGGAGCGATGGACTCCGGTATCTGGCGAAGGCTTATCGTCATCCCGTTCCTTGCCAAGATTGAAGGGAAGAACGACATCAAGAATTATGGCCAGTATCTTTTGGACGAGGCAGCACCCTTTGTCTTGCAATGGGTGATCGAGGGAGCAAAAAAGGCGATCAACCTTGAGTTCAAGTTTCCTATGCCTTCTTGTGTGGAAGATGCCATCAACAGCTACCGGTCAGACAACGACTGGCTCACTCACTTTTTAGATGAGTGCTGCGAGATAGGAGATGGTCTTCATGAACAGTCCGGAAAGCTTTATGAGACATACCGGGATTACTGTGCGAGAAAGGGCGAGTTCACGAGGAGTGCGAATGAGTTCACATCGGCTTTGGAGCAGCGTGGCTTTGGCAGAGTAAGGCGTAAAAACGGTCGTTTCATAACGGGCTTGAAACTATTAATTGAGGACTTTATTTGAGAGAGGGTGACGCCTGATGACGCCTGCTACATTAGTTCCCTTTAGGGCTGAAAATTCTGAATTTTTTCCTCTAAGAGAAAGTCTTGTAATAGCCGTCATCGCCTGTCACCCATAAGGAGGAAGACATGAATTTTTATAACTATATGACTCGTAATTTTATTGATGAGGATAGTCCGAGAGGCGATTTGGCTAAGGACATGAAGATGGATAAGGCGACCTTTCCTAAAAACGGTGTAGGTAAATTTGATGGCTGGTACAAAATTATCAGGGACTACCTCCTGCATCAAGGTGCTTGCTATGAGTGTATGGAGACTTTCGAAGCATGCTGGAAAGAGTATGAATTGCTTGAACGAAAGAGGCTTCGTTTACCCCTCAAACTAGCGAGGGGTGACGGTCGGTGACAGTCTCTGTATTAAACCCCTTTAGGGCGAAAAATTTAAATATAGAGAAGTTTATTAGATGACCGTCACCGACAGTCACCTTGAAAGGTATATGTGATGAGAGAACAGCAGATTGAACAACAACTTAGATTAATGACAAAAGTGAGGGGCGGACTTTGCCTGAAGTTCGTCTCACCCGGCTGGAACGGAGCGCCCGACAGGATCGTGCTCTTCCCTGATGGGAAGGCGGGCTTTGTTGAGGTAAAGAGCCCGGGGAAGAAGCCCCGGAAAATACAACTCTTACGGCACCAGCAGCTTAGGCGTTTAGGCTTTCAGGTTTTTGTCTTAGATAAAAAAGAGGATATCGGAGGGGTACTGGATGGAATACAAGGCACATGATTATCAAGAATACGCCAAAGAGCAGATTATAAAAAGGGAAGCGGTGGGGCTTTTCCTAGAGCCGGGACTTGGGAAGACGGTCATCACTTTGTCTGCCATCTGGGACTTGATGTTTGAATACTTTGAGATTTCTAAGGTTCTCGTTATCGCACCCCTTCGAGTGGCGGAAAACACCTGGACGGAGGAACTTGAAAAGTGGAACCACCTGACCTTTCTTCGGATCTCGAAAATCCTCGGTACGGAAAAAGAAAGGCGGACGGCCTTAGAAAGGCCTGCCGACATCTACGTCATTAACCGGGAGAACGTGGCCTGGCTATGCGAGATTGACGGCCTGGAGTTTGACATGCTGGTGATTGATGAACTTTCAAGCTTCAAGAGCCATAAGAGTAAACGCTTTAAGGCACTAAAACAAAGACGCCCCGGCATCAAGAGGGTGGTGGGTCTTACGGGAACACCATCGACTAATGGCCTGATGGATTTATGGGCGGAGATTTATCTTTTAGACCAGGGCAAGCGTCTCGGGAAAACGATCAGCTCTTACCGGGCAGACTTCTTTACACCTGACCGCATGAACGGCCACATCGTTTATAGCTATAAACCTCGTCACGGCGCAGAAGATTTTATCTATAGCTTATTGTCCGGCCTTTGCGTCTCCATGAAGACCGGCGATTTTCTCAAGATGCCGGAACGGCTCGAGCGTGATGTGAAAGTCCACCTTCCTCAAGAAGCAAAAGAAAGCTACAAGGAGATGGAGCGAGAGATGGTGACGAAATTAGAGGACAAGACCATTGATGCGGTAAATGCAGCCGTCCTGACAAACAAACTCATCCAAATGGCCTCAGGTGCGGTCTATGACGAAAACGGTAATCCGGTAGAAGTTCATACGGCAAAAATGGACGCCTTAGAAGACCTGATTGAAGCGGCTAACGGGAAACCCGTCCTCATCTATTACAACTACCGGCATGAAAAGATGCGGATTAAGCAGAAGTTCCCGGACGCTCTGGAACTCAAAACACCGGAGGAATTTAGGGCTTGGAATAGGGGAGAAATAGAAATTGCTATGGCACACCCTGCCTCGATGGGCCACGGCCTGAACCTCCAGCACGGCGGTTCCACGGTCATCTGGTTTTCGCTTCCCTGGTCCTTAGAACTTTATCAACAGGCTAACGCAAGGCTCTGGCGGCAAGGTCAAACGGACACGGTCGTAATCTTTAGGCTACTTAGCGTTGGCACGATCGATACCGATGTGGCACGGGCACTTGAGAAAAAGGACGTGACGCAAGAAGCCTTGATGCAGGCGGTGAAAGCGAGGGTACATGGATAGTAAGAAACTGGTGGAAGAAATGATCCAAAACTACCCTGAGAACCTTGCCCGGATAGAAAGCCTTCAAGAAGAAGCAAAACGCTTTATCCCATTAACAGAAGTTGAGGTCTTAGAGGTGCTGACCCTACCCGGGAAGACGGAAAACAGCGTCCGGGTGCAGCGCGACGTAGACACCTGCCGGGTGATGACGATCGCCACGACTTATAGACGTCTCACGTGGCTCATAAACCAAAGCGTCTGGTCGGAGCTCTCCCGTGAGTGCCTTAGACCTTCAAGGGAAGTGGCCTTTGTCGAGTACGCCATCAGGGCACTGCCGAGCTTTTACCGGGACCTTATGACGGTAGACGTTTTAGAAGATAAAAGCTGGAGTGAGGTCTGCCAGCACTTTGCGATCAGCGGAGCAGAGTTTTCGAGGAAGAAGGAAAAAGCGATCCGGCACATGGCAAAGACGCTCGAAGAACAATATCAGTATTTTGGTTTGGAGGAACTACGAGATGAAGATACAAGAGCAGTTTGAAAATTACGAACGGTATCGCGGCGAGCTGGAAGCAGACCTTTGTATGCTAGCGGATATCCTGCATATAGAAATGCCGGAACCGAACGGGAACACAAATGTGTTAGGCCGGATGCTAAGAAAGATTGAAGCGTCGGTTGATTTTGTGGCGGATGATCGTATCGAGAAGCGTCTGGAGCATGCCAAGATGCGGTTTAAACAATTGACGCTTTTAGAATGGGCGATCCGCAGTCGGCCAAGAAGGCAGCAAGAGATTCTGTATGGACTTTACGTTGAACGCCTTTCTTGGCAGGAACTCATGGATGAGCTTCACGTGAGCCAGATGACCATATCCCGTGACCGTAAACAGGCGTTTACCGACTTAGAAAAGGTGCTTCCTGAACTTTGGTAAGGAATGTTAGAAAAGAGGTAATCCTTGTTAGTGCTTCGTACTTCAAGACCCTGTTACTATTAAGCTAGCAAAAAAGTAAGGAGACCTGTGGCGAGTGCTGCAGGTTTTGTTATGCGGGAGGTGCTTGATGCCAAGAAAACCGAAGCGCCCCTGTTCTTATCCCGGCTGTCCCGAGCTTGTTGAGGGAAGATTTTGTAAGAAGCATGAGCAGGAGGAAGCAAGACGATACGAAAAATACCAAAGAGACCCAGAGACAAGAAGACGCTACGGCAGAGCGTGGAAACGAATCCGTGACCGCTACATCAAGGCTCACCCTTTGTGTGAGGAGTGCAAACGAAACGGGAAGCTCACTCCCTCTGAAGAAGTTCATCACATCATTCCTTTGTCCGAAGGCGGAACAAATAAACAGCAAAATTTGATGGCTCTTTGCAAGTCCTGCCATTCGAGAATCCATGCCGAGCGTGGCGACAGGTGGAGCTGACCCGGTAGGGGGGTCTTAATCTCTGCGGAGGATTTTCCGAGCAACGGGCGGTGGGCGCCGTGCAAAAAAAGTTCAATTCAAACGGGGGATTAACCCCCCCTTTTTTATTTTCAGGAAAGGAGGTGCCTTGTGGCAAGAGACGGAACATATCGAGGCGGCAGACGTGTCAAGGCCGGCAGTAAGCCGGAACCCTTAGTCGATAAGATTGCCGCTGGAAAAGAAGCAAATGTATTAGAAACACATGATTTTGACCCGGAGGCCCTTTTTGCTCCGGATGAGCCGGAAGGCATCTCGGATTTATACGGTGAGGATATGCCCGAGCCGTCAGACTACTTATCCGCTCGGCAAAAGGACGGCAAGCCCTTAGGCGCAGATGAAATTTACGAGGAAACCTGGCTCTGGCTAAAGGAAAGACGATGCGAGAAGCTCGTCAATCCGAGACTCATTGAATCCTATGCACAGGCCTTTGCCCGCTTCATTCAGTGCGAGGAAGCGGTCAGCACCTATGGCCTGTTAGGAAAGCATCCGACAACAGGCGGAGCGATTGCCAGCCCCTTTGTTTCCATGAGTCAGAACTTCCAAAAGCAGGCCAATCTCATTTGGTACGAGATTTTTGACATCGTAAAGCAAAACACGACAACCGCTTTTATCTCTACACCCCAGGACGACATGATGGAGCGCCTCCTTCGTAAGAAAAAGGAGCGTGACTGAGATGCGGACGATGATCGATCTTTTTTCAGGAATCGGAGGTTTCCGCTTGGGCTTTGAAAGAGAGGGCTTTCGCTGTATTGGAAGCTGTGAGAACGATAAGTTTGCTCTTGAATCCTACCGGGCGATGTTTGACACGAAGGGAGAGTGGTTTTGTGAAGACATACGATGCATCAAATCAAAAGATATCCCCTACGCAGACTGCTGGACCTTCGGCTTTCCTTGCCAGGATATCTCAGTTGCCGGCTTTCAAAGAGGAGTCTCTGCGGAAAGAAGCGGCCTATATTTTACAGTCCTTGACCTCGTCAAGGGCAAAGAAGAAAAAGATAAGCCCCGATGGCTTGTCGCTGAAAACGTTAAAAACCTGCTATCCATTCATGACGGATGGGACTTTGCCCGTGTTCTCCTTGAAATGGATGAAGCAGGGTACGACGTCTTCTGGCAGGTGCTCAATTCCAAAGACTACGGCGTGCCCCAATCAAGAGAGCGCGTCTTCCTTATTGGACATCTTAGAACAAGAGGTCGATTTGAAATACTACCTTTCGAGGGAGAAAACGATGCGCATCTTAGAAGGCTTGTAGGCGGGTCTCAAGGCTACCGGGTCTACGATCCCGGAGGTGTCGCATGCACAATCCAATCTTCAGCAGGAGGGCTCGGTGCGAAAACCGGGCTCTATTTAATTTCGCAGGAAGGAATGACGGTTAGCAAAGGCAAGGTAAAAACGAGGGATCAATCGACCTGCATCGTCGCTACCTACGGACACGGCCTTGATAACAAAGGCATGCGGACGGGAGTTCTTGAAGCAAGAAGTGTATCTACACCTTTTCGCTCATCACCCCGTTCCAAGACAGCAAGGCGTGTGAAGGAAGACGGCGAGCCGTCCTTTACCCTGACCGGTCAAGACAGGCACGGTGTGCTTTTAAGCGACGGCAATCACTATGCCATCAGAAGGCTTACGCCGAAAGAATGCTTCAGGCTTCAGGGCTTTCCGGATCATCTCTATGAAAAAGCAGCCGCTGTCTGCTCGGAATCTCAGCTTTACAAACAGGCAGGCAATGCCGTGACGGTTCCTGTTGCGGAAGCGGTGGCAAGAAAAATCATTGAAG